>NZ_OPYN01000060.1 GCF_900277125.1 Pseudomonas inefficax | reverse complement strand
GATCATGTGCTCGCGGTACGGGAACTGCATCACCGAGGTGGTGATGGAGATGCCGCGCTGTTTCTCCATTTCCATCCAGTCGGAGGTGGCGTGGCGGTCGGACTTGCGCGACTTCACGGTACCGGCGACGGCAATGGCCTTGCCCATCAGCAACAGCTTCTCGGTGATGGTGGTCTTACCGGCGTCGGGGTGGGAAATGATTGCGAAAGTGCGGCGCTTCGCGACTTCGGCGGCCTGGTTGGTCATGGGAAATCGCCTGACTTGGGGGATTAAAAAGGGGCGATATCATACCTGAAGTTGGGCCCGGGACCAAAACCTGAGGAATGCGTGGTGCCTGTACCGGCCCTTTCGCGGGTAAACCCGCTCCCACAGGTACTGCACAGGTATCGGATGCGGTGCGGTCACTGTGGGAGCGGGTTTACCCGCGAAAGGGCCCGTCCACACACCACAAGTTCGCCAGGCAATCGCTTTATCACGACAAATGGCCACAGGGCAGTTGTTTCAACGTCTACAGCGCATCAACCTACTGTTTTTTCTCGTCAAATTTCCACAAGGGCAGTGATTAACGCTGGCCAAATGCCGCCCCAGATGGGAACCTTTACGCCCACGGAGACGTCCACTCCCCTGCAACCCGCTTCGGTTGGGGAGCTGGTTTCATCAGCATTTTCGGGCCCGACGGGGTTCGGCTCATGGCCTGATCGCAGCCTTCGGCGTGCGTCACGCTGCTACTCGCGAACACACCACCCGCCGCCAGGACTGGCCGGCAACCAAGAAGTGTGCTCGCCGACTAAACAAGGAGTCCGCCTGTGGCTAAACGCTACGGAAAAGGGCTGTTGGGATGGGCCGCCGTGCTCGTCATCCTGGCCCTGCTGGTCCATTGGATCGGCATCGACACGATCGCCCGTTATCGCGACGATCTTGGGTTCTACCTGCAAGCGCACCTGGTACTGGTGCTGGCTTCGATGGCGGCGGCGCTGGCCGTGGGCATCCCCGCCGGCATTGCCTTGAGTCGACCGCACCGGGTCGACAAGGCCGAGCGTTTCATGCAGTTCTTCAACGTTGGTAACACCATCCCTCCCCTGGCCGTTCTGGCCATCGCCCTGAGTATCCTGGGCATCGGCGCCGGGCCCGCGATCTTCGCGCTGTTCCTCGCCTCCCTCCTGCCCATCGTGCGCAACACCTACGAGGGCCTGAAAAACGTCCCCGCCTCGCTCAAGGAAGCCGCCACCGGCATAGGCATGACCCCGCGCCAGCAATTGTGGCAAGTGGAATTGCCCAACGCCGTGCCGATCATCGTTGGCGGTGTGCGCGTTGCCCTGGCGCTGAACGTCGGCACCGCACCACTGGCGTTCCTGATTGGCGCCAACAGCCTGGGCAGCCTGATCTTCCCCGGCATCGCCCTGAACAACCAGCCACAGCTGCTGCTGGGGGCCGCCTGCACCGCCCTGCTGGCACTGGCGCTGGACGCGGCGGTGAGTTTCTCCAGCAAGCGCTGGCTGGAACGTGGCCTGGCCCAATAAAGATAGGGAACGTATGAACAAGAGAATCGCCTTGCTGCTGGGCGCGGCCCTGCTGTTCGCAGGATTTGCCCAGGCAGCGGACAAACCGCTGATCCGCATCGGCGCGCGGGTGTTCACCGAACAGACCGTACTCGCCGAAATCACCGCCCAATACCTGCGCGCCAATGGCTATGACGTGCGCGTCACCACCGGCCTTGGCAGCAATATCGCGCGCCAGGCCCAGGAAACCGGCCAGCTCGACCTGATGTGGGAATACACCGGCGTGTCGCTGGTGTCGTACAACCATATCGACGAGCGCATGCCCAGTGCCGAGGCCACCTTCGCCAGGGTGAAGGCGCTGGATGCGAAGAAGGACCTGATCTGGCTGACCCCGTCGAAGTTCAGCAACACTTACGCGCTGGGCCTGCCCAAACAAGTGGCCGAGGCCTATCCACAGGTCAACACCATCAGCGACCTCAACGAGGTACTGCAAGCCGAAAGCCAGCACACCCACCTGGTGGCGCTGGATACCGAGTTCGCCAACCGCCCCGATGGCCTGGTCGGCCTGCGCGAGATGTATGGCCTGCCACTGGACCGCCGCAACATCCGCCAGATGGACGGTGGCCTGGTGTACACCGCGATGCGCAACAACCAGGTGTTCGCCGGGCTGGTGTACACCACCGACGGCCGCCTGAACGCCTTCGACCTCAAGCTGCTGGAGGACGACAAGCACTACTTCCCTGACTACACCGCCGCGCCGGTGGTGCGCAAAGCCGTGCTCGACGCCAACCCGCAGCTGGCCGGCCTGCTCAAGCCACTGGCCGAGCAGCTGGATGACGCAACCATGCGCCAGCTCAACGCCAAGGTCGATGTCGAGCACCAGAACCCGACTGCCGTGGCCGCCACCTTCCTGCGTGAGCACCCACTGAACAGCGAGGGCCAGCCATGAACCTGATCGAAACCTTCAACCACCTGGACTGGGCCCAGGTGCTGCAACTGACCTGGCAGCACATCATGCTGGTGGGCGTCGCCGTGGGCCTGGCGATTCTGGTCGGGGTGCCGCTGGGCATCCTCATGACCCGTTTCCCGGCATTTGCCGGCCCGTTGCAGGCTAGCGCCACCGTGCTGCTGACCATCCCGTCCATCGCCCTGTTCGGCCTGCTGCTGCCGTTCTACTCCAGGTTCGGCCAAGGGCTTGGCCCACTACCCGCGATAACCGCGGTGTTCCTGTATTCGCTGCTGCCGATCATGCGCAACACCTACCTGGCCCTGACCAACGTCGAGCCCGGCATCCGTGAAGCCGCGCGCGGCATCGGCATGACCTTCGGCCAGCGCCTGCGCATGGTCGAACTGCCCATCGCCGTGCCGGTGATACTTGCCGGCGTGCGCACCGCCGTGGTGATGAACATCGGCGTGATGACCATCGCCGCTACCATCGGCGCCGGCGGCCTGGGCGTACTCATCCTCACCTCCATCAGCCGCAGCGACATGTCGATGCTGCTGGTCGGCGCCGTGCTGGTCAGCCTGCTGGCGATCATCGCCGACCTGCTCCTGCAAACCCTGCAACGTGCCCTGACTCCAGAAGGACTGCGCTCATGATCGAACTGAAGAACCTCAGCAAAACCTTCAACGTCAACGGCAAGGACGTCAAAGCCGTGGACTCGGTAAGCCTCACCGTCAACGAAGGGGAAATTTGCGTGTTCCTTGGCCCCTCGGGCTGCGGCAAGAGCACTACCCTGAAAATGATCAACCGCCTGATCACCCCCACTTCTGGCCAGGTGTTCATCAATGGCGAAGACACCACCGGGCTGGACGAAGTCACCCTGCGCCGGCATATCGGCTATGTCATCCAGCAGATCGGCCTGTTCCCCAACATGACCATCGAGGAGAACATCACCGTGGTGCCGCGCCTGCTCGGCTGGGACAAACAGAAGTGCCATGAGCGCGCCCGCGAGCTGATGCACATGATCAAGCTGGAGCCCAAGCAGTACCTGCAGCGTTACCCGCGCGAGCTGTCCGGTGGCCAGCAGCAGCGCATCGGCGTGATCCGCGCCTTGGCGGCAGAAGCGCCGGTGCTGCTGATGGACGAGCCGTTCGGTGCGGTCGACCCGATCAACCGCGAGATGATCCAGAACGAGTTCTTCGAGATGCAGCGGGCCTTGAACAAGACCGTGATCATGGTCAGCCACGACATCGACGAAGCGATCAAGCTGGGCGACAAGATCGCCATCTTCCGTGCCGGCAAGCTGTTGCAGCTGGACCACCCGGACACCTTGCTGGCGCACCCGGCAGATGAGTTCGTCAGCAACTTCGTCGGCCAGGACAGCACCCTCAAGCGCCTGCTGCTGGTGCGTGCGGAGGATGCGGCGGACAACGCGCCATCGGTGAGCCCGCAGACGCCAGTGAGCGATGCGCTGGAGCTGCTGGACGAGCACGACCGCCGCTACGTGGTGGTGACCGATGCGCAGAACAAGGCGCTGGGCTACGTGCGCCGGCGCGATATGCATCGCCAGCAAGGGACCTGTGGCGACTTCCTGCGACCATTCAACGCCACGGCGGCGCATGATGAGCATTTGCGCATCCTGTTGTCGCGGATGTACGAGTTCAACCGGGCGTGGCTGCCGGTGCTGGATGCCGAGCAAGTGTTTTTGGGCGAGGTGACGCAGGAGTCGATTGCGGCGTACCTGAGCTCGGGGCGTTCGCGCGGGGCAAAGACCTGCATTGTCTCGCCGGCCGAGGCGGTGGTTTCTTAATCCCTGGGGGCGCTGTGCGCCCCTTTCGCGACACAAGGCCGCTCCCACAAGTACAGCATCAGCCTCGGGCTTGGCGCGGTACCTGTGGGAGCGGCCTTGTGTCGCGATGGGCCGCACAGCGGCCCCGGCGATCTCGGCTCAGAACCCTACACTGGCCTGCACATAGAAGGTGCGCGGCTCACCCACATAGATGCCGGCATTGTTGTCGCTGGAGCGGGTGAAGTACTGCTTGTCGAACAGGTTCTTCACCCCCGCCGCCAGCTTCAGGTTGGACATCTGCGGCCCGAACTCATACCCGCCGCGGGCATGCCAGGTCACATAACCCGGGATATCGCCAAACTGCCCATCCGCACTCGGCTCGGTGATGTAGTCACCGTTGAAACTGCCATCGGCATTGATCCCGGTACCCGGTGCACGCTGCTTGGATTGGGCGTAGGCATCCAGGTTCCAGGTCCAGTGGTTGACCGCGTAACGCACGCCGGCAGTGGCCACCTGGCGTGAATAGAACGGCAGGTCACGGCCCTTGAAGCCAGGAATGTCCCCTTCATAAGTAGCGCGGGTATAGGTATAGCCGCCGCTCACCGACAGCCCTTCCAGGCGCGGGTCCAGCCCGTCCAGGTCGTAGCGCACCGAGGCCTCGATACCCTGGTGCTTGGTGGCACCGAGGTTGGTCCAGCCCACATCATTGCTGATGTACTGCAGTTCGTCATCGAAGTCGATGTAGAACGCCGTCAGCTCACCAGCAAAGCCGCCATTGTCATAGCGGGTACCGATCTCGTAGGTCTTGGCCTTTTCCGGCTCCAGGCCATTGGCCGTGCTGTTGCCAGTACCACCCTGGCCCAGCTGGAAATACTGCAGGCTGCCGAACGAGGTCTCGTAGTTAGCGAACACCTTCCACGCATCGGAGATGTGATACATCACGCTAAGCGCCGGTAGCGGCTCGTTGCTGGTGATGCTGCGCTTCTTCTCCGGCACTGGCTTGCCGTTGGCGCCGAGCACCGGGCGGTCACGCCAGTCGGTGTTGATGTGCTCGAAGCGGATACCCGGGGTGATGGTCCAGTTACCCACGTCGATCTTGTCGTCGATGTAGTAGGCGCTGGCCTCGGTACCACCGCTTCGGTCCTGGAACACATGGCCATCGGAGGTCGGGGTCGGCGTGGGCACGTTGTCGATCAGCGCCAGGCGGGTCGACTGCTCACGCATCGCTTCCTTCAGGTAGCGGTAGCCCACGCTGACTTCCTGGGTGGTCGGGCCGGCGAAGAAGATCCGCGACAGCCGTGGTTCGATGGCGAAGGTGTGGTAGTTGCGCGGGTACGAAGACAGGGTCTTCATGTCGCGCGAGGCAATGGAGCTGCCGCGGAAGCTGTCGGTGTAGTAGGTCAGCACTTCGAACTGGGTAGCGTCGTCGAGCTGCCGCTGCCACTTGAACGACACGTCCTTGCGCCGGCCGGCGAAGTAGTCGTAGTCGCGCAGCGACTGGTACGGGTTGCTGTCGTACTGCGCCTGGGTCAGGCCGCCGGGCATGTCGGCACGGCCGTCGTAGTAGTGGAAGTTGAGCCAGAACTCGTCAACGTCGGTCGGCGCCCAGTGGGTCTTGAGGATGACATCGTCGATGTCGTTGCCGTTGTTGCTTTCACGGTAGCCGTTGCCATTCACCCCGGTGTACAGCAGCGCCACGCCCATGCCGTTGTCCGCCGTGCCGCCGACGAAGGCCGACTCGGTGTGTTTCCAGCCACCATGCTGGGAGGTTTCCAGGGTGGTGGACAGCTCGGCCGAGGCCTTCTCCGGGATCGCCCGGGTAACGAAGTTGATCACCCCGCCGACGTTCTGCGGGCCATAGCGCACGGAGCCGGCGCCACGCACCACATCGATACTGTCGAGGTTGCCCGAGGAAATCGGCGCCATCGACAGCTGCGGCTGGCCATAGGGCGCGAAAGCGGCGGGGATGCCGTCGATCAGCACCGTGGAGCGTGGCGACAGGCGCGAAGTCAGACCGCGAACGCCCACGTTCAGCGACAGGTCGCTGCCGCCGGTGCCGTTGGAATCCTGCACCTGCACGCCCGGGATACCGCGCAGCACGTCGCGCACGTTCATTGCGCCCTTCTCCACCATCGCCTCGCGGCGCACTACGGTACGCGCGCCGGGGTGGTTCTGCACAACGCTCTGCTGGGCATCGCCCAGCCAGTCACCCACGACCTTGATGTCGGTGGGTGCCAGCTCCAGGCTGCCGGTGGTGAGGGTGCCATCGGCCTGGGCCGGCTTGACTACCACGGCGCCCTGGGACATTTCGTAGGTCAGGCCGCTGCCTTGCAGCAACTGCTGTAGCGCCTGTTCGGGCGCCAGTTGGCCGGATACCGCCGGGGCCTGCTTGCCGGCCACCAGCTCGGGGCTGAAGAACAGCTGCAGGTTGGTCTGCTGGCCGAGCTGGTTCAGCGCTGATGCCAACGGTTGGGCCTGGATCTGGATGGTGCTGCCGGCTTCTGCAGCCTGGCTGTTGACAGCCGCGGCGCTGACCGCCAGGGCCAGCGCCAGGGCGCGGAAGCGTGGGAAGGGCTTGTTGTTGTTCACGTCGTCGAACTTCCTGGAATACCGAATAAATGCCAACCGCATGCAAATGGAAATGCTTGGCAGTTGCAGCTGGCGAGGAAGACGAACGAACGGAAAAAAACCTGAATCTATTTCGCGATTATTTCGCGCGAGCCATCTTCATGGGCCTTGATGGCCACCGGCAGGATGCTCGGCAAGGCGCGCAGCAGCGCGTCGGTGTCGTCGGTACTGAAGGTGCTGGACAGCCGCAACTGCGCGACTTTGCCGGGGGCGACCCGCAGCGGCTGGCTGCGGTAGCGCGAAACCTCGGCCACCACCTCGGCCAGGGTGGCGTCGTCGAACACCAGCCTGCCTTTGCGCCAGGCAGTCAGGGCAGCGGTATTCACCGCATAGGGCGCGGCCACCTGGCCTTGTGCATCTATATGCGAGCCCTGGCCCGCCGTGAGTTGCGCCAGCGAGGCGCCCTTACCCTGCACACGCACCGAGCCCTGCTCCACTGCCACGCGGGTGCTGGCCGGGTCCAGGCGGACGTCGAAACGGGTCCCGGTGACAGTCACGCTCCCTTGGGCAGTGTCGACCACGAACGGCCGGCCACTGTCGTGGGCGACGGTAAACATCACCTCACCCGCAATCAGCCGGACATGCCGCTGGCCGGCGCTGAAAGCCACCTGCACTTGCGTGCTGCCGTTGAGTTCAAGGTGCGAACCGTCCGGCAGTTCGACCTGGCGGCGTTCGTTGAAGGCGGTCTGCAAGCTGCCCTGGTGATTCAGTTGCTGGTAGTGCCAGCCCCCCCAGCCCAGGCCCAACGCCAGTACGGCCACGCTGGCAGCCAGGGCCTGGCGCACGAAGCGCCGACGTGGCAACTGGCGTACCGGGGCCGGCTGGCACAGCGCTTCGAGGCGCTGGCGCGGGATGAAGCCGGCGGCCTGCCAAAGGCGAGCGAGCCGCTGGTACTCTTCACGGTGCCGTGCATCACCTTCCATCCAGGCGTGCAACTGCGCCTGCAGCCCGGCATCGCGAGGCGCATCCTGCACCCGGGCGAACCACATGGCCGCCTGCTCGCGGACGGTATCGGTACCGTGCTGTTTCATCGAAAAGGTCTCCTGACTCATCATGCCGACACATCCAGGTGCTCACGCAGATGCCGGAGCGTGCGGATCATATACTTTTCGACCATGTTCTTGCTCAGCCCCATGCGCTCGGCAATCTCGGCCTGGGTCAGGCCTTCGAGCTTCTGCCAGATGAACACTTGTCGGCAATTGAGCGGCAACTCCGCCAGCGCCCGCTCGACGCAGTCGGCCAGTTCCAGGGCATGCATGTAGGCCTCCGGGTCACCATGGCCGGCCACGCCTTCGTCGAAGGCTTCCAGCTCCAAGGCTTGGCGACGGTCCTCGCGACGGAAACCATCCACGGCAATATTGCGTGCGGTCTGATGCAGGTAGGCGCGTGGCTGTTCGACCTGCTCGCGCGGGTTTTCCAGTACCCGGACAAAGGCATCGTGGGTGAGGTCCTCGGCCTGCTGTCGACTGCGCAATTTGCGCGTCCAGGTGCCGATCAGCTCATGGTAGTGGTCGAGGAAGCCTTTGGGTCCGGACACGGTCGGGGTCATCAGGGAGGCAGACAAGGGTGCGAATAGTAATGTTTCTCATCAAACACGGCAATTCCGCCAGTCGGTAACAAAAAATTTATCGTCTTTTTCATGCACGGCAGTGCCAGGGAATGTGGCCATAAATATGAACACCTGAGGCCTTTTCGCGGGTAAACCCGCTCCCACAGCAATAGCAGAAACCCTGTGGGAGCGGGCGTGCCCGCGAAGGGGCCAACGCGGTCCATTCCACAATTTTTTACGCTTGAAACACTGCGGGGAACATCAGCCGGTCACACGAGTCGGTTATTCAAATGGCTGGTCGTCGATCCACGCCGATCAGGCCCGGATTACCTGTTGATTCTGCATTCTTCACGCCCTAAAGTGCGCGCCGAACGTCCATGCTGGAAACGATCCATCCGGCTCAAGTACTGAGTAGGCGAACCAAAGTGGGGATACGGAGGACGTTCAGTTTGCAGCCACTTAAATTTTCAGTTTGCCCATGGAGTCCCTGAGCATGTCGATCCAGGTCGAAGACTATTTCGCGCGTGACACCTTCCAGAAGATGAAGGCGTTTGCCGACAAGCAGGAAACCCCGTTCGTACTCATCGATACCCAGATGATCAGCCAGGCCTATGATGACCTGCGTGCGGGCTTCGAGTTCGCCAAGGTGTACTACGCGGTCAAGGCCAACCCGGCCGTCGAAATCATCGACCTGCTCAAAGAGAAAGGTTCGAGCTTCGACATCGCCTCGATCTACGAGCTGGACAAGGTGCTGGGCCGCGGCGTGACTGCCGACCGCATCAGCTACGGCAACACCATCAAGAAGTCCAAGGACATCCGCTACTTCTACGAGAAAGGCGTGCGCCTGTACGCCACCGACTCGGAAGCCGACCTGCGCAACATCGCCAAGGCCGCCCCGGGCTCGAAAGTGTACGTGCGCATCCTCACCGAAGGCTCCACCACCGCCGACTGGCCGCTGTCGCGTAAATTCGGCTGCCAGACCGACATGGCCATGGACCTGCTGATCCTCGCCCGCGACCTGGGCCTGGTGCCTTACGGCATCTCCTTCCACGTGGGCTCGCAGCAGCGCGACATCAGCGTGTGGGACGCAGCCATCGCCAAGGTCAAGGTGATCTTCGAGCGCCTGAAGGAAGAAGACGGCATCGAACTGAAGCTGATCAACATGGGTGGCGGCTTCCCGGCCAACTACATCACCCGTACCAACAGCCTGGAAACCTACGCTGAAGAGATCATCCGCTTCCTGAAGGAAGACTTCGGTGACGACCTGCCGGAAATCATCCTCGAGCCGGGCCGTTCGCTGATTGCCAACGCCGGTATCCTGGTCAGCGAAGTGGTACTGGTCGCACGCAAGTCGCGTACCGCCGTCGAGCGCTGGATCTACACCGACGTGGGCAAGTTCTCCGGCCTGATCGAAACCATGGACGAGTCCATCAAGTTCCCGATCTGGACCGAGAAGAAAGGCGAGACCGAAGAAGTGGTCATCGCCGGCCCGACCTGCGACAGCGCCGACATCATGTACGAGCACTACAAGTATGGCCTGCCGCTGAACCTGGCCATCGGCGACCGCCTGTACTGGCTGTCGACCGGTGCCTACACCACCAGCTACAGCGCAGTGGAATTCAACGGCTTCCCGCCGCTGAAAGCCTACTACCTGTAATGCACGACGGGGCCGCAAGGCCCCGTTTTCATTTGTGTGCTGTCAGTTCCGGCCTCTTCGCGGGTAAACCCGCTCCCACAGGTATTGCACAGGTTTCGGAACCTGTGAGGACCCTGTGGGAGCGGGTTTACCCGCGAAAGGGCCAGCACAGGCGACCTCAAGCTCCGCGCCGTTCGATCTCGTCGGCATACCGCGCCGCAAAGGCCATCAACACCGGCCCCGCGCCCTGCAAGGTCACCAGTGCCGCGCGCAGGAAATTCATGTTCCCCTCTACCCGTGCTTTTTCCAGCCAAGGCGCGGCTTCCGCCACCTGCCCACGCTCGACCAGCACCAGCCCCAGGCTGAACATGCCACGAAAATCCCCCGCCTCGGCCGAACGCCGATACCAGCGCACCGCCCGAGCCGGGCTGGGCGCCGTGGCGATACCCTGCTCCAGGTAACGCCCATACAGGTTCATCGACTTGGCATGCCCCATGTGCGCGGCCTTCTCGTAACACATCAATGCCTGTGCCTGGTTGGCCGGTAGCCCACGCCCGGTGGCGAACAGGTTGCCCAGGTTGTAGAGCCCCCAGTCCAACCCGGCATCGGCTGCCTGGGCATAGTGGATGGCGGCCTGCGAAAGGTCTGCACTGCCACCCCAGCCATGCTCCAGGCAACGCCCCAGCATGTTGTGCGCCATTGCATTACCGCCCTGGGCGGCAATGCCGAACCAGCGCCGTGCCACGCTGGCGTCCGCTTCGATGCCACGCCCGTCGAGGAGGATCTGCCCCAACAGCAATTGTGCCTCGACCGCGCCCTGCCCCGCCGCAGCCAGGATCGCCTGGGCGGCCTTGCCAGGGCTTTCTTCCAGCATGGCCTGCAAACCGGCCACATCCACCACTTCTTCACGCCGTAACTGATAGGACACGGCTCAGACCTCGGCCCAGCGGCGCAGCAGGTTGTGGTAGGTGCCGGTCAGTTGCAGCAGTGATGGGTGATCCGGCACATCGGCAGTCAGTTGCTGGATGGCATTGTCCATCTCGAACAGCAACGCCCGCTGGCTGTCCTCGCGTACCAGGCTCTGGGTCCAGAAGAACGCAGCGTAACGCTGGCCACGGGTCACCGGGTTGACCTTGTGCAGGCTGGTGCCGGGGTAAAGCACCAGGTCACCGGCAGCCAGCTTGACCTGCTGCACACCATAGGTGTCCTGGATCACCAGCTCGCCGCCGTCGTAGCTGTCCGGATCGCTGAGGAACAGCGTTGAGGACAGGTCGGTACGCACTCGCTCCGGGCTGCCCTTGGGCTGGCGCAGGGCGTTGTCGATGTGGAAGCCGAAATTGCCGCCTTCGCGGTAGCAGTTGATCAGCGGCGGGAACACCTTGTGCGGCAAGGCTGCAGACATGAAGCGCGGGTTTTGCCACAGGCGGTCGATCAGCGCACTGCCGATTTCCTTGGCCAGCGGGTGGCCTTCGGCCAACTGCAGGTTGTGCTTGGCCTTGGCCGACTGGTAGCCGGCCGTGACCTTGCCGTCGGCCCAGTCGGCCTGCTCCAGCGCCTCGCGGATACGGGCCAGTTCATCGGCGTCGAACAGGCCAGGGATGTGAAGCAGCATGGCGGCACTACCATTGGAAAGTGAAAGGCGCCAATGATATTGATTCCCTTTTGCGCTACACAAGCCCTGTTCGCCGCTTAAGACGTTTCAGCTTGATGAAACCGTAAAGGCAAATTGTAAAGATTGTAAATTCTTCACGAATGGTAACGACTCTCAATTGTGAGTCACAATTGCTTACATTAAGATCCGCGGCCTTAACACCTTGGGGAAGGCCTTAGCAATGCGCCAGTACGTACCATCTGCAGTGAGCTCACCACGCCTGATCGTCTCCGCCATCGGCGTTGCCCTCAGCGCCTCGTCGGCCTACGCCGCCGACCCGGCCGCCAGCAGCGCGATCACCCTCGATGCCACCAGTGTCAACGGCAAGGCTGAACAGGCCAGCACCGATTACAAGGTCGACAAGGCCTCCTCGCAGAAGTACACCGCGCCGCTGGTAGACACCCCGCGCTCGATTACCGTGATCCCGCAGCAAGTGATCAAGGACACCAGTGCCCTGACCCTGCAGGATGCACTGCGCACCGTGCCGGGCATCACCATGGGTGCCGGCGAAGGTGGCAACCCGTCCGGCGATCGCCCATTCATTCGTGGCTTCGACAGCCAGAGCTCGATGTACCTGGACGGCGTGCGCGATACCGGTTCGCAAACCCGCGAAATCTTCGCCATCGAGTCGGTGGAAGTGGCCAAGGGCCCGAATTCCTCAATCGCAGGTCGTGGCGCTGCCGGTGGCACCATCAACATGGTCAGCAAGCGTGCGCACCTTGGCAACTCGCTTGACGGCGCCTGGACCTGGGGCAGCGATCAGACCCAGCGCTACACCCTGGATGGCAACTACCAGTTCAGCGACAGTGTCGCCGGCCGCCTGAACCTGATGACCCACCAAAGCAACGTCGCCGGCCGCGATGAGGTCAACTACGACCGTTGGGGCGTAGCGCCTTCGCTGGTGTTCGGTCTGGGCACCGATACTCGCGTGAGCCTTGACTACTACCACGTGGAAAGCGACGACCTGCCGGATTCGGGTATTCCCTACAGCCTGCGCTCCGGCAGCTCGGCCGCTCGTACCTCGGCCAACCCGGACAAGCCGACCCACGGCGGTGGCAGCAGCAGCAACTACTACGGCCTGGTCGGCCGCGATTTCTCCAAGAGCCGCGCAGATATCTCGACCATCAGCATCGAGCACGACCTGAACGATTCGCTGACCGTCAAGAACACCCTGCGCCATGGCAATACGCTGCAGGACTACATCTACAGCCAGCCAGACGACAGCAAGGGCAACATCCTCAACGGTGAAGTCTGGCGTCGCCCGAACAATCGTGTAGCCAACACCCGCACGACCACCAATCAGACCGACCTGTATGGCGATTTCTACGTAGGTGGCATGAAGAACAGCTTCTCCACCGGTATCGAACTCAGCCGGGAAACCTCGGTGAAGACGGGTTATGACGTCACCGGTTTCGGCGCCGGCAACTGCTCGAGCGCAACAGGCCAGATCTCCGGCGTCTGCACCTCGTTCCCGAACCCCAACCCGCATGAAGAGTGGGACGGCACCATCAGCCGCACCGAAGCCGGTGCCGATACCTCTGGCAACACGCGCGCCATCTACTTCACCGACACGCTGGAGCTTGACCCGGCCTGGTTGTTGACCATGGGCCTGCGTTACGACCACTTCGACACCAAGGTCAAGACCAAAGCGGCCAACGGTTCTACAAGCTTCAAGACCGAAGACACCAGTGAGTTCGTCACTGGCCAGCTGGGCCTGACCTGGAAGCCTGCCGAGAACGGCAGCATCTATGTGTCCTATGCCACCTCCGCCACCCCGCCTGGCGCCTCGCTCGGCGAAGGTTCCGACGGCAATGCGCTAGTCACGGCCACCACTACCAGCGAGCTGAAGCCGGAAAAAACCACCAACTACGAAATCGGTACCAAGTGGGACCTGCTCGACGAACGCCTGGCGTTGACCGCAGCCATTTTCCGCACCGAGAAGGAAGACGCTCGTGTACTAGTGGATAACAACACCTACCAGAACATTGGCAAGACCCGTGTCGATGGCCTGGAGCTCAGCGCCAGCGGCAAGCTGACCGACGCCTGGCAAGTCTTCGCCGGCTACACCTACCTGGATGCCAAGCTTGTCGACGGCGGCGCGCAGCGGGTCGGCACGGTGTTCATCGATGGTTACAACGATGGCAACCAGCTGCCTAACACGCCGAACCACAGCCTGACCCTGTGGACCACCTACAACGTCACGCCGAAGCTGACCATTGGTGGCGGTGCCTTCTACGTCGATGAAGTGTTCGGCAACACCACCAACAGCGTGATGGTCGACTCGTACTGGCGCTACGACGCCATGGCCAGCTACAAGCTGACCAAGCACATCGACCTGCAGTTGAACGTGCAGAACCTCACCAACGAGGTCTACTACGACAAGGCCTACAGTGGGCACTACGCCAACCAGGCCGCCGGGCGGACTGCACTGTTGACCACCAGCTTCCACTTCTGATGCCGGGATGGGGTTGATCTGTTGAATGGGCTGCGCCTGTGCCGGCCCTTTCGCGGGTGAACCCGCTCCCACAGGTACTCCACTGGCCTCAGGTCCAGTGATATCTCTGTGGGAGCGGGTTCACCCGCGAAGAGGCCGGTACAGACAACACAAGCCTGACTGACTAGCCCGCCCCGTTCATTCCCGTGAGCGGGGCGTTTGCGTATCAAGGCATAATGCACGCCGCGCGGTATGCGGCAGAAACACAAGGTGATCATGTGGTGAAGAAGACGCTGTTCCAATTGCACTGGTTCTTTGGCATCACCGCTGGCCTGGTGCTGGCCTTGATGGGCATCACCGGGGCCTTGTACTCGTTTCAGGAAGAACTGCTGCGCGCGCTGAATGCCGATGTCCTGAAGGTCCAGGTGCGCCCGGAGGGCGTGCTGCGGCCGGCCGAGCTGGTCCAGCGAGTCGAGGCCCAGCAACACGACAAGGTGGCGATGCTGTGGGTCGATGTACGCGAAGGCAACGCCGCACGGGTCGCCTTCACCCCGCCACCGGGCGAGCGCCGCGGCCAGCTGCGCTTTGCCGACCCCTATACCGGCGAGCTAAAGGGTGAAGTGGCCGGGCAAGGCTTCTTCAACCTCATGCTCAACCTGCACCGCTTCCTGGCCATGGGCGACACCGGCCGGCAGATCACCGGTGCCTGCACCCTGATGCTGGTGTTCTTCTGCCTCTCCGGCCTGTACCTGCGCTGGCCACGCAAGGCGCTGGACTGGCGCACCTGGCTGACCTTCGACTGGGCCAAGAAAGGCCGTGCCTTCAACTGGGACCTGCACGCCGTGGCCGGCACCTGGTGCCTGATGTTCTACCTGCTGTTCGCCCTGACCGGGCTGTTCTGGTCCTACGAATGGTATCGCGAAGGCTTGAACAAGCTGCTTGCCGACACGCCGGCCGCCGGCCAGCAGCAGAAGCGCGGTGAAGGCCGTGGCCGCCACGGGCCGCAGAAAATCGACAAGAACGCCCCACCGCTGGTGGTCGACTATGACGCAATCTGGGCCAACCTCAAGGACGCTGCAGGCCCGAGCCTGGCCATGTACAACCTGCGCCTGCCGCCGGTAGGCGGCCAGCCGGCCAACCTGTTCTACCTGCTGGACAACGCCGACCACCCACGTGCGTTCAACACCCTGGTGCTGGACCCGGCCAGCGGCCAGGTGAAAAGACATGACCGCTACACCGACAAATCCTTCAAGGCCCAGCTGCTGCAGAGCGTCTACGCCCTGCATGTCGGCGAATACTTCGGCCTGCCGGGGCGCATCATCGTCACCATCGCCAGCCTGACCATGCCGCTGTTCTTCGTCACCGGCTGGCTGCTGTACCTCGACCGCCGCCGCAAGAAGCGCCAGGTACGCGCCGCCCGTGGCAACGTTGCCAACAACACTGCCAGCGGCGATAGCTGGCTGATTGGCTTCGCCAGCCAGAGCGGCCTTGCCGAACAACTGGCCTGGCAGAGCGCCGGCCAGCTGCAGGCGGCGGGCCTGCCGGTGCAAGTGCGCGCCCTGGCTGAACTGGGTGAAAACGACCTGCGTCAGGCCCGCCGTGCGCTGTTCGTGGTCAGCACCTTCGGCGACGGCGAAGCCCCCGACAGTGCCCGCGCCTTCGAGCGCAAAGTACTGGGCCAGCCTTGGGCGCTGAACAACCTCAGCTATGCCCTGCTTGCCCTCGGTGACCGCCAGTACCCGCACTTCTGCGGCTTCGCCCGCCGCTTGCAGGCATGGCTGGGCGAGCGTGGCGCCAGCAGTGCGTTCAGCGCGGTGGAGGTGGACAATGCCGACCAGGCCGCCCTGCAGCAGTGGCAGCAGGAACTGGCGCAACTGACCGGCGCACAGCCGGTGGCCGCCTGGCAGGCACCGGTCTTTGGCAACTGGTCGCTGGTGCGCCGCGAACTGCTCAACCCAGGAAGCCAAGGCCAGCCGGTGTACCTGCTGGGCCTGCGACCGGAACAGCCCGCCAGCTGGGAAGCCGGCGACCTGGTGGAGATCCTGCCGCTCAACGGCCAGGCGAGGATCGACGCCTTCCTCGATGGCATGGCGCTGGACGCCGGGGCCAAGGTGCAAGTGAATGGCCTGGGTGAAACCCTCGCCCAGGCCCTGGCCGGCCGCCAGTTGCCGGCCCGCCGCGACCACCTGATCGGCTTGCAGCCACAAGCACTGATCGACGCACTGGTACCGATCGGCAGCCGCGAGTACTCGATCGCCTCGATCGCCAGCGATGGCGTGCTGGAGTTGATCGTGCGCCAGGAGCGCCATGCCGACGGCAATCTGGGCCTGGGCTCCGGCTGGCTGACTGAGTACCTGCCGCTGAATGGCATGCTGAGCCTGCGCTTGCGGCGCAATAGCAGCTTCCACCTGCCGGAAAGCGCAGCTCCCATGATCTTGATCGGCAACGGCACCGGCCTGGCCGGCCTGCGCAGCCTACTCCGGGCACGGGTGAATGCTGGCGAGCAGCGTAACTGGTTGCTGTACGGCGAACGTAACCGGGCGCATGACCTGCTGTGTGGTGACGAGCTGCAAGGCTGGCTGGACAGCGGCGACCTGGCCCGGCTGGACCTGGCGTTTTCGCGGGATCAGGCCGACAAGGTGTATGTGCAGGATGTGTTGCTGCAGCAGGCTGGGGAACTCAAGCGCTGGGTCGCGGAAGGCGCCTGTGTGTATGTCTGCGGCAGCCTGCAAGGGATGGCGGCTGGGGTGGACGCGGCGCTCAACGGCATCCTAGGGGAGGCCGCTGTGCAGCAGCTGATCGAGGATGGGCGGTATCGGCGGGATGTGTACTGATTCATAACTGATGCAGGCCCGCACCGGCCTCTTCGCGGGTAAACCCGCTCCCACAGGTATTGCACAGGTTTCGGAATCTGTGAGGACCTTGTGGGAGCGGGTTTACCCGCGAAGAGGCCGGTACTGGCTATCAGTGCAATTCGAAGGTATCGGCATCCAGGTTGGCCGGGAATTTAGCACGGTATGCCGCCAGCTCCGCCGCACTCAATACCGCGGTGAACACCCCGTCGGCCTCCCCGGCACTGAGCAGGCTCTCGCCCTGGAAGTCCAGCACCTGGCTGTCGCCGGAATAGGCAAAGCCCTTGCCGTCGGTGCCCACCCGGTTGACCGCCGCCACATAGCACAGGTTCTCGATACCCCGCGCCGGCAACAGGCGGTTCCAGTGCTGGCGGCGCGCAGCCGGCCAGTTGGCAGTGTACAGCAACAGGTCGGTGTCCTGGGCATCGCGGCTCCACACCGGGAAGCGCAGGTCGTAACAGATCAGCGGACGAATCCGCCAGCCCTTGAGCTCGAACTGCACCTGGCGCTCGCCCGGGGTGTAATGCTTGTGCTCACCGGCCATGCGGAACAGGTGACGCTTGTCGTAGTGCAGAATCTCGCCGTCCGGGCGGGCCCACAGCAGGCGGTTGCGGTGACTGCCATCGGCGGCCTGGATGATCACGCTGCCGGTAATCACCGTGTCGTACTTCTTCGCCTGGGCCTTCAGCCATTTGTAGGTCGGGCCATTCTCCGGCTCGGCCAGGCTTTCGGACTGCATCGAGAAGCCGGTGGTGAACATTTCCGGCAAAATCACCAGGTCCACATTACCCACCTGCTCCAGCAGCACCTCGAAGTGCGCATGGTTGGCCTCGCGGTCGTGCCAGGCCAGGGTGGTCTGCACCAGGGCCACTTTCAGGTTCGGCAGTTCACTCAGATCGCGCATAGTCTTTCCGCTGCCTGACGCAGCGTCTCCTCTCGTTTGGCAAAGCACAGGCGGACCAGGCGTTGCTCGGGGATGGATTGCTGGTAGAACACCGACACCGGGATGGTCGCCACGCCGTGCTCACGGGTCAGCCACAGCGACATGTCGACATCATTCAGGTCCGGGCGGATCTGCGAATAGTCCACCAGCTGGAAATAGGTACCCGCCGTGCGGGAGAAACGGAAACGCGAGCCCTCCAGCAAGCCGCAGAACAAGTCTCGCTTGGCCTGGTAGAAGGCCGGCAGCTCATCGACATGCTCGGGGTGCTCGGCCATGAAATCGGCCAGCGCGCATTGCAGCGGGGTTACACCGCAGAAGTTGACGTACTGGTGCACCTTGCGCAGCTCGGCACTCAGCGCCGAAGGGGCGATCACGTAGCCGGTCTTCCAGCCGGTGACGTGATAAGTCTTGCCGAACGAGCTGACCACGAAGGCGCGTTGATACAGTTGCTCGTGGGCCAACACGCTGGCATGGCGTACACCGTCGTAGACCAGGTGTTCATACACTTCATCGCTGACCAGGTAGATATCGCGGTCAGCGATAAGCCGGGCCAATTGGTCGAGGTCGTCACGGGTAATCAGCGCACCGCTGGGGTTGTGCGGCGAATTGAGGATGACCATGCGCGTGCGCGGGCTGAGGGCATCGCTGAACTTCTGCCAGTCGATGCGGAAATCGCCATCGCTCAGTTGTACATGCACGCAGCGGCCACCAGCCAGCTCCACGGACGGCTCGTAACTGTCGTAGCAAGGGTCGAAGACGATTACCTCGTCACCAGCATGCACCACCGCCTGGATGGCGCAGAAGATCGCTTCGGTGGCGCCAGGGGTGATGGTCACTTCCTGGTCGGCATCCACCTGCGCGCCATACAGCCGCGCGACCTTGGCCGCCACCTGCTGGCGCAGGGCCGGCAAGCCGGTCATCGGCGAATACTGGTTATGCCCGGCGGCCACATGCCGCCCAACTGCATCGAGCAGCGCCTGCGGGCCGTTGAAGTCGGGGAAACCTTGCGAAAGGTTGAGCGCGCCTGTCTGCACGGCGAGCTGGGACATGGTGGTGAAGATGGTCGTGCCGACGTTCGGCAGTTTGCTGCGGATCATGGAGCCCTCTTTCCTGGGGTGTATCCGGCACGGGGTGGAGTCCGAGCATAGCGGATCGAGCGGTCAGGAAAAAGGTTGAAACAATAGGGGGATTTGCGCTGGATCAAAGGGCCTCTTCGCGGGCTTGCCCGCTCCCACAGGTACTGCACAGAATTCGAGAACTGTGTGGGACCTGTGGGAGCGGGCTCATCGAGGCGTCGAACCGCCACGAAGAAGCCGACGCGGAATCAGCGCTTGTCGCGGCGCTTCTTCTCGGCCTTCTTGTGGTGCGACATCAGGCGGCGCTTCTTGTTGACCTGGCGGTCGGTGAGGGTGTTCTTCTTGCCCTCGTACGGGTTCTCACCGCCCTTGTACTCGATGCGAATCGGCGTACCGACCAGCTTCAACACGCGCCGGTAGGTGTTCTCCAGGTAACGCGAGTACGACTTCGGAATCTTGTCGGTCTGGTTGCCGTGAATCACGATCAGCGGCGGGTTTGCACCACCAAGGTGGGCATAGCGCAGCTTGATGCGGCGGCCGTTGACCAGCGGTGGCTGGTGCTCGCTCACGGCATCTTCGAGGATCTGCGTCAGGCGGCTGGTCGGCCAGCGGGTCACCGCCGACTTGAACGCGGCCTGCACCGACTTGTACAGGTTGCCCACGCCAGTGCCATGCAGGGCGGAGATGAAGTGGATGTCGGCGAAGTCGACGAAGAACAACCGGCGCTCCAGCTCGGTCTTCACGTAGTCGCGCTCGCCCGGCTGCATGCCATCCCACTTGTTCAAAGCGATGACGATGGCACGGCCAGCCTCCAGGGCGAAGCCCAGCAGGTTCAGGTCGTGGTCCACCACGCCTTCGCGGGCGTCCATGACGAAGATCACCACGTTGGCGTCCTTGATCGCCTGCAGCGTCTTCACTACCGAGAACTTCTCGACTTCCTCATGGATCTTGCCGCGCTTGCGCACACCTGCGGTGTCGATGAAGGTGTACTTCTCGTCATCGCGCTCGAACGGAATGTAGATACTGTCGCGGGTGGTACCCGGCTGGTCGTACACCACCACGCGCTCTTCGCCGAGCATGCGGTTTACCAGCGTCGACTTGCCGACGTTGGGACGGCCGATGATAGCGATCTTGATGCCATCCTTCTCGCTCGGGCCCGGGATACGCACCGCTTCTTCGCCTTCGGCGACTTCGGCGTCCAGCGCTTCCTCGACCTGGTCACGCGGGATGTGGCCAAGCACGGCTTCCATCAGCGCGTTGATGCCACGGCCCTGGGAACCAGCCACCGGAATGGCGTTGCCCATGCCCAGCGGCGAGAACTCGGCGCGGGCGACGTCAGCATCGATGTTGTCGATCTTGTTGGCAACCAGGATCGCTTCCTTGTTCCGCTTGCGCAGGTGTTCGGCGATCATCTGGTCGGCAGCGGTCATGCCGGCGCGGGCATCGACCAGGAACAGCACATAGTCGGCTTCTTCGATGGCCATGAGCGACTGCTCGGCCATTTTCTCGTCCATGCCCACTTCGTCACCGGTGATACCGCCGGTGTCGATCAGGATGAAGGAACGACCCTGCCAGCTGGCATCACCGTACTGGCGGTCACGGGTCAGGCCCGACAGGTCACCGACGATGGCATCGCGGGTCTTGGTCAGGCGGTTGAACATGGTGGATTTGCCGACGTTCGGGCGGCCCACCAGGGCGATTACGGGAACCATTCGGCTCTCCACTCTTGAATTCTTGAAAATGCAAAGGCCGCTGCAAGGCAGCGGCCGGAGTTCGGGCGGCGTGTCCTACGCCGCGGCTTGAAGCCCGCCAAGGCTTCAAGCATAGCTTCAGCGGATGGTCAGTGCCTCGAGCTTGCCGCTGTTGCCGAAGACGTAGATGGTGTCGCCGACCACAAGTGGACGGGCACGCAGGCCATCACTGTCGATACGCTCACGGCCGACGAAGCGGCCATCGACCTGGCTCAGCAGGTGCAGGTAACCCTCGAAATCACCCACCGCCACGTAGCTGGAGAACACTTCAGGTGCGGTCAGCTGGCGGCGAGCCATGGTGTCATTGGTCCACAGGGCGCTGGACGAGCGCTCGTCGACGCTTTCGACAGTACCGGAAGCTTCGCTGACGTAGACGTTGCCGTAGCCCTGGGCGACACCCACGTAGCTGGAGGCATCACGCTGCCACAGCACGCGGCCGCTTTCCAGGTCCAGGCCCGCGACGCGGCCCTGGTAGGTGCTGACGTACAGGGTACCACCCGACAGCAGCAGGCCGCCGTCGATATCGACCACACGGTCCAGCTCGGAACGGCCCTGCGGAATCGCCACGCGGCTTTCCCACACCGGCACGCCGTTGTTGATGTCCACCGCCACCACCTTGCCGGTGGACAGGCCGGCGACGGCCAGGCGGTTGGTGGCAATCGGCGCGCCGGTGCCACGCAGGGTCAGCACGGCCGGGGTGTTTTCGTAGATCCAGCGGCGGTCGCCAGTGGCGGCATCCAGGCCGATCAGGCGATCGTCCTGGGTCTGCACCACCACCACCTCACCGTTGTTGGCCGGCGGGGCCAGCACTTCGCTGGTCACGCGGGAGCGCCAGCGCTCCTCACCGGTGCTGGAGTCCAGCGCGATGACTTCACCCTTGAGGGTGCCGATCATGACCAGGCCGTAGCCCACGCCGACAGCGCCGGACACCGGCAGCTCCAGGTCCTGCTTCCACACCACGTCGCCGGTGATGCGGTCGAGGGCAAAGACTTCGCCGTTGACGTCGGAGGCGTAGATACGGTCATTCTCGATGGCCGGTACCAGGGTGTTGTAGGTCTCGCCCTGGCCGTCACCGATCGAACGGCTCCACTGCTTCTTCAGCACCACTTCCTCGGTGAACTTGGTCAGCTCGGCCGGGGGCAGTTCCTTCTTGCTGTTGCTGCTGCAACCTGCGGCCAGTACGGCCAGGGTCAGCACTGCTGCATGTTTCCAACCGATCACTTACGCGTCCCCTTTGGCCAAGTCATCCAGCTTCAATTGCAGGCCACCGACCGCCGCCTCATCGGACAACGCAGCCTTGGCTTTCTCGTAAGCGCTGTGCGCGTCGTCGGCGCGGCCCAGTTGCACCAGCAGGTCACCTTTCAACTCTTCGCGGCTGGCCAGGAAGGCTTTTTCGGCGTCGCCGTCGAGCAGCTTGAGAGCGTCCTCGGCCTTGTTCTGGGCAGCCAGCACACGAGCCAGGCGCTGACGCGAAATTTCACCCAGGGTGGCATCGGCCGGCTTGTCCAGCACGCTCTTCAGCTCGGCAGCAGCGTCGTCGAGCTTGCCGCTCTCGACCGCGACCTTGGCCACGAACAGGCTGCCGTACTGGGCGTAGGCGGTACCGCCGAACTCGCTCTTGAGCTTGCCGGCCAGTTCCGCGACCTTGGTCGCGTCAGGCTGGCCGGTCGGCGTCAGGCTGGTTTCCAGCAAGGCCTGGTACAGCTGCGAGGCACCTTGCGACTGATTGTTCTGGTACTTGTGCCAGGTATTCCAGCCCAACACCACCACGCCAGCCAGCAGGGCACCGGTCAGCAGCGGCTTGCCGTTGCGGTTCCACCAGTCCTTGACCCCTGCCAGTTCATCATCGGTACTCGACACCCCAATACTCCTTTTCGCCTATTCGCTTGTTGAACCGCGTTACGCCTGCGCGATCGCGGTTTCCAGGTGCTCTGCCAGAGCATCCCAGGCAATGTTCTGTTGTTCACCCTGACCACGCAGGGGCTTGAAGCCGATTTCTTGCTTGGCCAGCTCGTCGTCACCGAGGATCAGTGCGAACAGCGCGCCGCTCTTGTCGGCTTTCTTGAACTGGCTCTTGAAGCTGCCACCACCGGCGTTGACTGCCAGGCGCAGACCCGGCAAACGGTCGCGCAGTCCTTCGGACAGGCGCAGGCCGGCCAGCTCCGCCTGTTCGCCAAAGGCGCACAGGTAGACGTCGATCTGGCGGCTGATGGACTCGGGCACCTTGCCCAGGGTTTCCAGCAGCAGGATCAGGCGCTCGATGCCCATGGCGAAACCGACGCCCGGGGTCGGCTTGCCGCCCATCTGCTCGACCAGGCCGTCGTAACGGCCGCCGGCGCAGACGGTGCCCTGGGCGCCGAGCTTGTCGGTGACCCACTCGAACACGGTCTTGCTGTAGTAGTCCAGGCCGCGCACCAGCTTGGTGTTGATCACGAACGGGATGCCGGCAGCATCCAGGCGGGCCTTGAGGCCCTCGAAGTGCACGCGCGACTCTTCGTCCAGGTAGTCTTCCAGCTTCGGCGCACCGACCAGCACCGCCTGGGTGTTCTGGTCCTTGCTGTCGAGGATGCGCAGCGGGTTGCTCTTCAGGCGGCGCTGGCTGTCTTCGTCCAGTTGCTCCAGGCGCGCCGAGAGGAACTCGACCAGCGCGTCACGGTAGCGTGCACGGGCTTCGCTGGTGCCCAGGCTGTTGAGCTCCAGCTTGACCGCATCCTGGATGCCCAGCAGGCCCCACAGGCGCCAGGTCAGCATGATCAGCTCGGCGTCGATGTCCGGGCCGTCCAGGTTGAACACTTCCACGCCGATCTGGTGGAACTGGCGGTATCGGCCCTTTTGCGGGCGTTCGTGGCGGAACATCTGGCCGATGTACCACAGTTTCTGCACCTGGCCGTTGCCGGTGATGCCATGCTCGAGCACGGCACGCACGCAGGCGGCGGTGCCTTCGGGGCGCAGGGTCAGCGAATCGCCGTTGCGGTCCTCGAAGGTGTACATCTCTTTTTCGACGATGTCGGTCACTTCACCGATGGAGCGCTTGAACAGCTCGGTGAACTCGACGATCGGCGTGCGGATCTGGCTGTACCCGTAGGAGTCCAGCAGGGCGGCCACGGTGCCTTCGAAGTAGCGCCACAGCGGCGACTGTTCTGGCAGGATGTCGTTCATGCCACGGATGGCTTGCAGCGATTTGCTCACGAAAAGTCCTTACGAATTCTGTGTGTCAGCCACGGACGATCAGCGCCGCGTCGGCTTCGGCCTTTTCGGCCGCTTTCTGGCGGATGAGCTTTTCCAGCTCGTCGACCAGGTTGTCGTTGGTCAGTTTCTGTGCCGGCTTGCCATCGATGTAAATCAAGTTCGGCGTACCGCCAGTCAGGCCGACATGCGCTTCCTTGGCTTCACCCGGGCCGTTGACCACGCAACCGATCACCGCCACGTCCAGCGGCACCAGCAGGTCTTCCAGGCGCCCTTCCAGCTCGTTCATGGTCTTGACCACATCGAAGTTCTGCCGCGAGCAGCTCGGGCAGGCGATGAAGTTGATGCCGCGCGAGCGCAGGTGCAGCGACTTGAGGATGTCGTAGCCGACTTTCACTTCTTCGACCGGGTCGGCCGCCAGCGAGATACGAATGGTATCGCCAATGCCTTCGGCCAGCAGCATACCGAGGCCGACAGCGGATTTCACCGTCCCCGAACGCAAGCCACCGGCTTCGGTGATGCCCAGGTGCAGCGGCTGCACGATCTGCTTGGCCAGCAGGCGGTAGGCTTCGACGGCCATGAACACATCGGAGGCCTTGACGCTGACCTTGAAGTCCTGGAAGTCCAGGCGGTCGAGGTGCTCGACATGACGCAGGGCCGACTCGACCAGCGCCGCCGGGGTCGGTTCGCCGTACTTCTTCTGCAGGTCCTTTTCCAGGGAGCCGGCATTGACGCCGATACGGATCGGGATGCCGCGGTCACGGGCGGCATCGACCACCGCGCGCACACGGTCTTCACGGCCGATGTTGCCCGGGTTGATACGCAGGCAGTCGACGCCCAGTTCGGCCACACGCAGGGCGATCTTGTAGTCGAAGTGGATGTCGGCAACCAGCGGCACGCTGACCTGCTGCTTGATGCGGCCGAACGCCTCGGCGGCGTCCATGTCCGGTACCGAGACGCGCACGATGTCCACGCCGGCATCGACCAGGCGCTGGATTTGCGCCACGGTGGCGGCCACATCGTTGGTGTCGGTGTTGGTCATGCTCTGCACCGCGATGGGGGCATCACCACCCACCGGCACATTGCCGACCCAGATTTTGCGGGATTCGCGACGTTTGATCGGAGATTCGCCGTGCATGATTACTGTCCCAACTTCAGGCGAGCGGTCTCGCCACTGGTGAACGGGGCAACATCGACGGCCTGGCCGTTGTAGCTGACCTGGGCGCCACGGGCAAAGCCCAGGCGTACCGAGAACGGCGGCTTGCCGGTCAGCTCGAGGTTGTCCCCCTTGCGCTTGATGGCGCTGAACAGCACCTTGCCGTTGCCGTCGGTGACCTGGGTCCAGCAATCGGCGACGAACTGGATGGCGACCTTGGCGCTGCCAGCCGGCACTGCGGCCGGGGCGGCAGGCTCGGTGGCGGCCACGGTCGCTACAGGCGTAGCAGGTGCAGCCGCCGTCGGGGCCGGGGCCGGGGCAACCGGTGCTACCGGTGCTACCGGTGCAGGCGCGACAGCAGGGGCGCTGGCGACCGGTGACACAGGCGCCTGCTGGGCCGGTGCCGGCACTGCAGCAGCGGTAGCGGCAGGTGCCGGGCTAGCCGGTGCCGGTTCGGTGGCGGCAGGCTGCTCGGCAGCGCCCTGCTCCAGCGGCAGCGGCGCGCTCTCGGGCTGCTGCCCAGCGGAAACAGCCTGGTCTTCAGGCTCATCGAGCGGGTGAATCTGGGTGGTACCGTCGGCGCTTTCGACTTCGACATGCTCCAGGGCGATCTTGGCCAGGTCCTTGCCACGCAGGCTGCCCTGGTCCTGCCACCAGACGAAGCCGCCGCCGACCACCGCCACCAGCAGCAGCAAGCTGACGCCGCGCAGGATATTGTGCGACAGGCGCACCGGCTCTTCGATACGGCCCAGCGAGTGCACATCGCTGCCTTTGGCGTGGGTGCCGGTGTAACGGTCGAATGCGTCCACCAGGGCAGCCTGATCCAGGTCCATCAGCTTGGCATAGGCGCGGATATAACCACGGGCGAAGGTATGCCCCGGCAGCTTGTCGAAGGCGCCGGTTTCCACGTGGTTCAACGAACTGACAGTGAGGTTGAGCTTGCGGGCCACCTCGGCTTGTGACCAGTCCCGGTTCTCACGGGCCTGACGCAAAAGCTCACCGGGGTTCTGGCCAGGCGCTACTGCTACTTCGGGATGCGCGGCTTTCATCGTTGCTCCGACAGGTATTGCTGATATTCCGGCGTACCGGGATAAAGTCGTTGTAATTGCTGGCCCAGCTCGGCCAGTGTGCCCTGCTCGTCGAATACCCTGGCAAGGCGGCTGCCCAGCAGCAGGCTACGGGCATCGTGGTCGCTCAACTGGCTGAAACGATCGTAGTAGTCCCGGGCCGGCACATAATGCCTGTTTTCGTAGGACAACTCAGCCATTTCCAGCAACGCTTTCGGTTGCCGCTGGTTGAGTTGCAAAGCTTTCAGCAGATACGCGTGCGCCTGGTCGCGGCGCTCGAGCTTAAGGGCGGTCAGGCCCAGGTTCTCGTACACGCGTGAACGCTCAGGATACAGGGTATCGGCGCTGGCCAGGCGAAACATCTGCTCGGCCTCGGCAAATCGCCCCTGAGCATAAAGGAAACTGCCGTAATTGTTGCGAATTCGCGTGTCGTCCGTGCGTGCCTGCAGTGCCTTGCGAAAGTGCGCTTCGGCCAGCGCAGGCTCGTCTTCGGCCTGGAAGACCAGCGCCAGGGCGGCGTGGGCGTCGGCATCAGCGCTATCCAGGGCCAGGGCCTTACCCAGCGGCGCCTTGGCCTGCTCGGTCAACCCCTGTTGCAAATAACCCAGCCCAAGCTGCACGTAGGCCCGCCCCGCCTCTGCCCTGCCCTGGCGGCTGGCCAGGGGGTCGCTCGCGCCGCCCGACACGCAGCCGGCCAGCAGCGAAAGCGCAAGGATCGACAGCGCGGCGCGCAGGCTCATGGGCAAAGGTCCCGGTCAGTGGCTGGCGGGGCTGTCTTGCAGCTCGGCGTCCGCGGACAGCTGGCGCACAGCGATGTAGCGCTCGCTGCGGCGGGTGCGATCGTTGACCTGGCCGACCAGCTGGCCACAGGCAGCGTCGATGTCCTCACCACGGGTGGTACGGGTGGTGACGTTGAAACCACCGTGGTGCAACAGGTCCTGGAAGCGGCGGATGGCGTTGTTGCTCGGCCGCTCGTAGCCGGAGTGCGGGAACGGGTTGAACGGGATCAGGTTGATCTTGCATGGCACGTCGCGCAGCAGCTCGATCATTTGCGCAGCATGCTCAGGCTGGTCGTTGACGTCCTTGAGCAGGGTGTACTCGATGGTCAGCACGCGCTTGCCACCCAGGGTGGACATGTAGCCCATGCAAGATTCCAGCAGCATCTTCAGCGGGTACTTCTTGTTGATCGGTACCAGCTTGTTGCGCAGCTCGTCGTTCGGTGCGTGCAGGGACAGGGCCAGCGACACGTCGATGTGCTTGGCCAGCTCGTCGATCATCGGCACCACGCCCGAGGTGGACAGGGTGACGCGACGCTTGGAAATGCCATAGCCCAGATCTTCCATCATGATCTTCATGGCGGCGATGACATTGTCGAAATTCAGCAGGGGTTCGCCCATGCCCATCATGACCACGTTGGTGATAGCGCGGTCGATCTTGGCCGGAACGGTCCCGAAGGATTTGTTGGCAAGCCACACCTGGCCGATCACTTCGGCGGCGGTGAGGTTGCTGTTGAAGCCTTGCTTGCCGGTGGAGCAGAAACTGCAGTCCAGGGCACAGCCGGCTTGCGACGACACGCACAGGGTGCCGCGATCGTCGGTAGGAATGTAGACGGTTTCGACGCAGCTGCCGGAGGCAACGCGGACCACCCACTTGCGGGTACCGTCGGCGGAAATGTCTTCACTGACCACTTCCGGGCCCCGAATCTCGGCAACGGCCTCGAGCTTTTCGCGCAAGGCCTTGCCGACATTGGTCATGGCGGCGAAATCGTCGACGCCAAAGTGGTGAATCCATTTCATGACCTGACCGGCACGAAAACGCTTCTCTCCGATCGACTCGAAGAATTTTTCCATTTCCTGCAGGGTCAGGCCCAACAGGTTGATCTTGCCAGTCATGTCACTCATGGAATCACCCAAGACCTGCTTCGCTTAGCGAATGCGGTCGCACAGCTCGGTAGCGGAGAAGAAGTAAGCGATTTCGCGGGCAGCCGAAGCTTCCGAGTCGGAACCGTGAACAGCGTTTTCGTCGATGGAAACGGCGAAGTCAGCACGGATGGTACCGGCAGCAGCTTCTTTAGGGTTGGTGGCACCCATCAGCTCGCGGTTGGCCAGAACGGCGTTTTCGCCTTCCAGAACCTGAACGATGACCGGGCCGGAAGTCATGAAGGCAACCAGGTCAGCGAAGAAGCCGCGCTCTTTGTGCTCGGCGTAGAAGCCTTCGGCTTCGGCTTTGGACAGTTGCTTCATTTTCGAAGCGACGACGCGCAGGCCGGCTTTCTCGAAACGAGTGGTGATCTCGCCGATGACGTTCTTGGCAACGGCGTCAGGCTTGATGATGGAGAAAGTACGTTGAACAGCCATGGAAAACTCCAGAAATATGAGTGTTGCGAAAAATTAAACCCGCGAATTATACGCGGGTTCCAGGGGATTGCCTAACCTGCAGGACGCGTTCAGTCGGCTTCTTCGATCCAGGCCGCCTGGATGGCCTCGAGCACTTTCTCACCGCCGCGTGACGGATCGTCGCTGAATTCTGGCAAGGCCAGTACCCAACGGTGCAGATCGACGAAATTCACATAACGAGGATCGACTTCCGGCTTGCTTTCTGCAAGCTGAATGGCGATCTCAAGTACATCAATCCATTTCAGGCTCATGGGGCAAACCTCAGTGCGGCGCTTCGGCGGCGTGGTTGAGCGAATACTTGGGGATCTCGATGACCAGGTCCTGGTCAGCGACAACCACCTGGCAGCCGAGGCGCGATTGAGCCTCCAGGCCCCAGGCCTTGTCCAGCATGTCCTCTTCCAGTTCGTCGGCTTCTTCAAGCGAATCGAAGCCCTTGCGCACGATGCAATGGCAAGTGGTGCAGGCCTTGACCCCGCCACAGGCGCTTTCCATCTCGATGTGATGGTCGTGAGCCAGCTCCAGGATGTTGGTCCCGGGTTCGACTTCCACGGTCAGCCCTTCAGGGCAGAACTTCTCGTGCGGCAGGAATGTCACCAGCGGCATCGGTTACTCCTCGATCTCATTCAGGTTGCGCCCGGCCAGTGCGGCTTTGACCGTCGAATCAAGGCGACGGGCGGCGAAGGCTTCGGTCACTTGCGACAGACGCTTGGTCTGTTGCTCGATGGCTGCGCCATCGGTGCCGGCCAGCAAATCACGTAATTCCTGCATCTGGAATTCGATGGCATCACGCTCGTCACTGCTGAGCAGGCGCTCGCCATCAGCGTCCAGGGCGCCCTGTACCGCTTCGAGCAGGCGCTCGCCGTCGACCTGGTGCTCGCGCAGCTGACGGGCCTGCTTGTCGGAACCGGCGTGTTCGAAGGAGTCCTTGAGCATGCGGGCGATTTCGCCGTCGGTCAGGCCGTAGGACGGTTTGACCTGAATGCTCGCTTCCACGCCCGAACCCAGCTCGCGGGCAGCGACGCTGAGCAGGCCGTCGGCATCGACCTGGAAGGTGACGCGGATTTTAGCCGCACCGGCGACCATCGCCGGGATGCCACGCAGCTCAAAGCGCGCCAGCGAGCGGCAGTCGCTGATCAGCTCGCGCTCGCCCTGCAGCACGTGGATCATCATGGCCGACTGGCCATCTTTATAGGTAGTGAATTCCTGGGCTCGCGCCACCGGGATGGTGGTGTTGCGCGGGATCACCTTCTCCATCAGCCCGCCCATGGTTTCAAGGCCAAGCGACAGCGGGATGACATCGAGCAACAGCAGTTCGCCGCCTTCGCGGTGGTTGCCGGCCAGGGTGTCGGCCTGGATGGCAGCACCGATAGCCACCACCTGATCGGGGTCGATCGACGTCAGCGGGGCGCGCCCGAACAGCGTGCCGACCGCTTCGCGCACTCGCGGTACACGGGTCGAACCACCGACCATGACCACGGCGCTGACTTCTCCCAGCTCGACGCCACTGTCGCGCACGGCGCGGCGGCAGGCCTTGAGGCTGCGGGCGATCAGCGGCTCGATCATCGCTTCGAAACCGGCGCGGCTCAGCTGGCCCTGCCAGGTGCCATGGCTGACGTCGACCACATCGGCGTCGGTCAGGGCTTCCTTGGCGGCGCAGGCGGTTTGCAGCAACTGGCGCTGGGTGGCCGGGTCGAGGTCGGACGACAGACCGGCCTGTTCGATGATCCAGCCGGCAATGGCGTGGTCGAAGTCGTCACCGCCCAGGGCGGTATCGCCACCGGTAGCCAGCACTTCGAACACGCCGGCAGTGAGGCGCAGGATGGAAATATCGAAGGTACCGCCGCCCAGGTCATAGATGGCCACCACGCCTTCGGCGTTCTGGTCCAGGCCATAGGCCACGGCAGCGGCAGTCGGCTCGTTGAGCAGGCGCAGCACGTTCAGGCCGGCCAGGCGCGCAGCGTCCTTGGTGGCCTGGCGCTGGGCGTCATCGAAATAGGCCGGCACGGTGATCACCGCCCCCACCAGCTCACCACCGAGGGTGGCTTCGGCACGCTCGCGCAGCACCTTGAGGATATCGGCCGACACTTCCACCGGGCTTTTCGGCCCTTGCACGGTGTCGATGAACGGCATGTGCGACTCACCGCCAACGAAGCGGTACGGCAGCTGCTCGCCCAGTTGCTTGACGTCGGCGAGGCCGCGCCCCATCAGGCGCTTTACCGATAGCACGGTGTTCAGCGGGTCGCTGGAAGCGGCATCGCGTGCAGCCTGCCCCACTTCGTTGCGCCCTTCGAGGTAGCGCACCGCGGACGGCAGAATGACATTGCCCCGCGCGTCGGGCAGGGGCTCGCTACGGCCGCTGCGCAGTGCGGCGACCAGGGAGTTGGTAGTACCCAGGTCGATCCCCACCGCCAGGCGGCGCTGATGCGGCTGAGGGCTTTGACCGGGTTCGGCAATCTGCAGTAGGGCCATGCTTATCTGAATACCTTAGGTGCCATCACGGGCAGCACCGGGTTAATCGTCGAGGCGCTCTTCCAGTTGGCGCACTTCTTGGGCGAGCTTGTCGAGGAACTGCATGCGGCGCATCAGGCGTTCGGCCTTTTCGCGCTCGCCTGGGGCGTCCCAGCAGGCGGCAAAGTCCTCGTTCAGCGTGTCCTGGGCGACCTTCAGGCGCTTCTTGAACACGGCCACGCCATCGAGGTCGGCTTCGTCCTGCAGTTCTTCGAGCTCTTCACGCCACTGCATCTGCTGCAACAGAAAGTCAGGGTCGTGGACCGTGACCTCCTGAGGCACTTCGTGGCCGCCGATGGCCAGCAGGTAGCGGGCTCGACGCGGCGCACTGCGCAGGGTCTGGTAGGCGTCGTTGAGGGCCGCGGACTTTTCCAGCGCCACGCGCTGCTCGCGCTCGGAGGCGTCGGCAAAGCGGTCTGGATGAACTTCGCGGGCCAGCTCGCGGTAGCGAGTGGCCAGCTTGTCGAGGTCCAGGCGGAAGCTTGGCTGGAGGTCAAACAATGCGAAATGACAAGGAGTACCCACAGCCAGCCTCAAACGTTGAAGCTTTCGCCGCAGCCACACTCACCGCGCACGTTGGGGTTGTTGAACTTGAAGCCTTCGTTCAACCCTTCCTTGACGAAGTCCAGTTCGGTGCCGTCGAGGTAGACCAGGCTCTTGGGATCGATGATCACCTTGACGCCATGGTTCTCGAACACCTGGTCTTCGTCCGCCAGCTCGTCGACGAACTCCAGCACGTAGGCCAGGCCCGAGCAACCGGTGGTGCGCACGCCCAGGCGAATGCCTTCGCCCTTGCCGCGCCCTTCCAGGGAACGCCGCACATGGTTGGCGGCGGCTTCTGTCATGCTGATAGCCATCTGGACTCCTTACCTCGCAACAGGCGGCTTAGATCAAGCCTTTCTTCTGCTTGTAATCGCGTACGGCTGCCTTGATGGCATCTTCGGCGAGTACCGAGCAGTGGATCTTGACCGGCGGCAACGCCAGTTCTTCAGCCAGCTGGGTGTTCTTGATGGTTTCGGCTTCGTCCAGGGTCTTGCCCTTCATCCACTCGGTGGCGAGGGAGCTGGAAGCGATGGCCGAACCGCAGCCGTAGGTCTTGAACTTGGCGTCTTCGATCACGCCCTGCTCGTTGACCTTGATCTGCAGGCGCATCACGTCACCGCAGGCCGGGGCGCCGACCATGCCGGTACCGACGTCCGGGTCTTCGGCATTCATCTTGCCGACGTTGCGCGGGTTTTCGTAGTGGTCGATGACCTTTTCACTGTATGCCATGGTGCAATTCCTTCCTCATCAGGGAGCCGCTCTTGCCGGCGACTGCTTAGTGGGCGGCCCACTCGATCTTGGAGATGTCAACGCCGTCTTTGTACATGTCCCACAGCGGCGACAGCTCACGCAGTTTGTTCACGGCCTCGCAGACTTTCTGCGCGGCGTAGTCGACTTCTTCCTCGGTGGTGAAGCGGCCGAAGGAGAAGCGGATCGAGCTGTGCGCCAGCTCGTCGTTGCGGCCCAGGGCGCGCAATACGTAGGACGGCTCGAGCGACGCGGAGGTGCAGGCCGAACCGGACGATACGGCGATGTCCTTCAGCGACATCAGCAGCGATTCGCCTTCGACGTAGTTGAAGCTCAGGTTCAGGTTGTGTGGTACGCGGGCAGTCTTGCTGCCGTTGACGTACAGCTCTTCGAGGTCCGAGACCTGCTTGAAGAAGCGGTCGCTCAGGGCCTTGATGCGCACGTTTTCCGCGGCCATTTCCTGCTTGGCGATGGCGAAGGCTTCGCCCATGCCGACAATCTGGTGAGTCGGCAGGGTGCCCGAACGCATGCCGCGCTCATGGCCACCGCCGTGAATGATGGCTTCCAGGCGTACACGCGGCTTGCGGCTGACGTACAGCGCGCCGATGCCTTTCGGGCCGTAGACCTTGTGCGCCGAGAACGACATCAGGTCGACCTTCAGCTTTTGCAAGTCGATTTCGACCTTGCCCGCCGACTGCGCGGCATCAACGTGGAACAGCACGCCGCGCGAGCGGGTCAGTTCACCGATGGCGGCGATATCGTTGATCGAGCCGACTTCGTTGTTCACGTGCATCAGCGAAACCAGGATGGTGTCGTCGCGCAGCGCCGCCTCGACCATGGCCGGGGTGACGATACCGTCTTCGCCTGGCTCGAGATAGGTGACTTCGAAACCTTCACGCTCCAGCTGGCGAGCGGTATCCAGTACCGCCTTGTGCTCGATCTTGGAGGTGATGATGTGCTTGCCCTTGGTCTGATAGAAGTGCGCGACGCCCTTGAGTGCGAGGTTGTCGGACTCGGTGGCACCACTGGTCCAGACGATTTCGCGCGGATCGGCGTTGATCAGCTCGGCAACCTGGCGACGACCGTTCTCGACCGCTTCCTCGGCTTTCCAGCCGAAGACGTGGGAGCGCGAAGCCGGGTTACCGAAGTTCCCGTCGACCAGCAGGCAGTCGGCCATCTTCTGGGCCACGCGTGGGTCGACCGGGGTGGTCGCGGAGTAATCGAGGTAGATCGGCAACTTCATTTGTCTCTCCTATCAGGCGGTGGCGTCGCTCGTCGTCCCGGTGGGATCAATCGACGGCGGACGTCTCAATCTTGTCCAGCTGGGCGGTACGGCCTGCGACACGACGCAGGTCCTGACGCTGGGCGACTTCCTGCACCTCGCGGCGCATGACGAGGTCGGCCAGGCTTATACCGCTGAGGAATTCATGGATCTGCTGGCTGAGGTCGCACCACAGGTGGTGGGTCAGGCAGGTGTCACCGGCATGGCAGTCCCCGAGCCCCTGGCAACGGGTGGCGTCGACCGATTCGTTGACCGCATCGATGACCTGGGCCACCTGGATGGTTTCCATGCCCCGCGACAGCTGGTAGCCACCGCCTGGACCACGCACGCTGGATACCAGGCTGCTGCGGCGCAGCTTGGCGAACAGCTGTTCCAGATAAGAGAGGGAAATGCCCTGGCGCTCGGAAATGTCGGCCAAAGACACCGGCCCATGCTGCGCGTGCAACGCCAGGTCGAGCATGGCGGTCACGGCGTATCGGCCTTTGGTAGTCAGTCGCATGGCTATTGGGTACCACGGGAGTTACAGGATGTGAGCGAGTATGCGATTCCCGAGCATTTAAGTCAACTATTAGACCTAGTGCTTTAGTCGGGTTTGCATCGGGGAGGCGGGCGCGATTGTAGCAGACAGGGGGCGTGAGCACACGCCCCGTATGTCACCGTGATTTCAGCGCGGCGCAATCAATGCGATTGCGTGTCGCGCTCAGCCACCTGGGCAACTTCGTTGAAGTCATCTTCCGGCAGGGCCGGCAGCTCCTTGGCGCAGTAATCGCTGCCCATCTTGGTCAGGGCGCCGCACATGCCCTCCAACCGCTCGTCGACTGCCTGCAGGTGATCGAGCATCTGGCCGATGGCACGAGCCACCGGGTCGGGCATGTCGCCACTGACACCATAGGCATCGAAGCCGATCTTCTCGGCCATGGCCTTGCGCTTGGCCTCGACCTCATCGTTCTCGCTCTTGACGATGATTCGCCCAGGGATGCCGACCGCCGTGGCGCCGGCCGGCACCGCCTTGGTCACCACCGCATTGGAACCGATCTTGGCCCCGGCACCGACGGTGAACGGCCCGAGCACCTTGGCCCCCGCCCCTACCACCACGCCGTTTTCCAGGGTGGGGTGGCGCTTGCCTTTGTTCCAGCTGGTGCCGCCCAAGGTCACGCCCTGGTACAGGGTGACATCGTCGCCGATCTCGGCGGTTTCGCCGATGACGATGCCCATGCCGTGGTCGATGAAGAAACGCCGGCCGATGGTGGCTCCGGGGTGGATCTCGATGCCGGTCAGCCAGCGGCCGAAGTTCGACACCAGGCGGGCCAGCCACTTGAAATCACGCCTCCACAGGGCATTGCCCAGGCGGTGCAGCCAGATGGCGTGCATGCCCGGGTAGCAGGTCAGCACCTCGAAGGCGTTGCGCGCGGCCGGGTCACGGTGAAATACGCTTTGAATATCTTCACGCAGGCGTTCGAACATCTGTCAGTCCTTCCGTTTATGCGGCTCGCCCCGGACCACTTTCTGGGTCTCGGTGAGGATGCCGCGCAAAATGCTCATTTCCGAACGCTCGACCGCCACCCGCCCATACAGCCGGCGCAGGCGCGGCATCAGGTGCTTGGGCTTTTCGGGGTCAAGGAAGCCGATACCCACCAGGGTTTTCTCCAGGTGGTCGTAGAACAGCTCCATTTCGTCCATGGTCGCCAGCTCGCTGGCGTCAACCTTCTCGACCTTGCCCGGTGCTGCACCGGCGGCCAGCCAGGCCATGCGCACCTCATAAGAGAGCACCTGCACGGCGGCAGCCAGGTTCAGCGAGCTGAAGTCGGGGTTGGAGGGAATGTGCACGTGGAAGTGACATCGCTGCAGTTCTTCGTTGGTCAGGCCGGCGTGCTCACGGCCGAACACCAGGGCGATTTCCTCGCCACCGTTGGCATGCTCCACCGCCTTGGCCCCGCATTCGCGCGGGCCGATCAGCGGCCAGGGGATGCTCCGCTCGCGGGCGCTGGTGCCCATCACCAGGTTGCAACCGACCAGCGCCTGCTCGAGGCTGTCGACCACCTGGGCGTTGTCCAGCACATCGTCGGCACCCGAGGCTCGGGCACTGGCATCCACGGCGGGGAACTCTTTCGGCTGCACCAGCACCAGACGCGACAAGCCCATGTTTTTCATGGCACGTGCAGCGCCGCCGATGTTGCCGGGGTGGCTGGTATTGACCAGAACAACACGAATATTTTGCAGCAAGGTGTTGTGCTCACAGATGCAGGAATCAGGGCGTTCGATCTTACAGAACCGACAGACGTAACGCCACGAAAGCAAATGTGACACTTCTGCCGCCAAAGTTTTCTGCTAGAATGATCGGCTTTCTTCTTTAACATCTCCAGGTGACCCGCCCATGCAGCCTATGCTGAATATCGCCCTGCGCGCCGCTCGCAGCGCCAGTGAACTGATTTTCCGCTCCATCGAACGCCTGGATAGCATCAAGGTCGATGAGAAAGAGGCCAAGGACTACGTTTCCGAAGTCGATCGCGCCGCCGAGCAGAGCATCGTCAACGCCCTGCGCAAGGCCTACCCGAACCACTCCATCCAGGGCGAGGAAACCGGCCTGCACGCGGGTAGCGGCGAAGAAGGCAAGGATTACCTGTGGATCATCGACCCACTGGACGGCACCACCAACTTCCTGCGTGGCATCCCGCACTTCGCGGTCAGCATCGCTTGCAAATACCGTGGCCGCCTTGAGCACGCCGTGATCGTCGACCCGGTTCGCCAGGAAGAATTCACTGCCAGCCGTGGCCGTGGCGCCCAGCTCAACGGCCGCCGCCTGCGTGTCAGCTCCCGCACCAGCCTGGAAGGCGCCCTGCTGGGTACCGGCTTCCCGTTCCGTGACAGCCAGATGGCCGACCTGGACAACTACCTGGGCATGTTCCGCGCCCTGACTGGCCAGACCGCCGGCATCCGCCGCGCCGGCTCCGCCAGCCTGGACCTGGCCTACGTGGCCGCCGGCCGTTTCGACGCTTTCTGGGAGTCGGGCCTGTCCGAATGGGACATGGCGGCTGGCGTGCTGCTGATTCAGGAAGCAGGTGGCCTGGTGAGCGACTTCAACGGTGGCCACGACTTCCTCGAGAAGGGCCATATCGTTGCGGGCAACATCAAGTGCTTCAAGGCCGTGCTGACTGCTATCCAGCCGCACCTGCCAGAGAACATGAAGCGCTAAGCGCGGATTGCCGGAAAACAAAAAAGCACCCCTCGGGGTGCTTTTTTATACCTGATAGTTTTTCATTGCCTGTACCGGCCTCTTCGCGGGTGAACCCGCTCCCACAGGATTGTGCGATCACTGTGGGAGCGGGTTCACCCGCGAAGAGGCCGGCACAGGCAACTCAAATTACTGCCCGGCTTCGCTCAGGATCAGCTTGCCGTTCTTGTCCACTGGAATGGTCGACCCGGGCTCGTGATCCATCTTCACCTGCCCCACCTTGTCGCCAATGGTGTACTTCACGTTGTAGCCCACCACTTTCTCACTGATGTCGTTGACCGTGTTGCAGCGGGTTTGAGTGGTGGTGTAGGTGTCACGCTCCTGCATGCCCTCCTGCACCTTGTTGCCGGCATAACCACCACCGACCGCACCGGCCACGGTGGCGATCTTCTTGCCGCTACCACCACCAATCTGGTTACCCAGCAGGCCACCGGCAATGGCGCCCACCACGGTACCTGCGATCTGGTGCTGGTCCTTGACCGGCGCCTGCCGCGTCACAGCGACGTCCTTGCAGACCTCACGGGGGGTTTTTACCTGTTGTTTGATCGGTTGCACATCGGTGACCTGCGCATACTCAGGCCCCTTGTTGACCAAGCTGTAGGTCGCGACAGCACCTCCGGCAGTCACACCGACAGCACCCAGTACCGCACCCACCAGCATTGATTTGTTCACATGAACCTCCTGATCAAAACCCGCGGGTCCGACCCGCCTTCTCCCAGCCTTGGAGTAAAAAAAAAGGCGCGAGTTCAATACTCGCGCCTTTCTGGCCGCCAAACGGCGTGGAACACGCTTTACGGACGGTCGTCCACACCGTCGGTCTTGGCCGGCGGGATCAGGTCTTCGCTGCTCAGGTTCAGCCAGATCAGTACCACGTTAGCGATGTAGATCGACGAATAGGTACCGGCCATGACGCCGATGAACAGGGCCAGGGAGAAGCCGAACAGGTTGTCGCCACCGAAGAACAGCAGCGCGGCAATGGCCAGCAAGGTCGAAACCGAGGTGGCGATGGTCCGCAGCAGAGTCTGGGTAGTGGAAACGTTGATGTTCTCGATCAGCGAGGCCTTGCGCATGACACGGAAGTTTTCGCGCACCCGGTCGAACACGACGATGGTGTCGTTCAGCGAGTAGCCGATGATCGCCAGCACTGCCGCCAGCACCGTCAGGTCGAAGGTGATCTGGAAGAACGACAGAATACCCAGGGTCACCACCACGTCGTGGATCAGCGAGACGATCGCGCCCACGGCGAACTTCCACTGGAAGCGGAAGGCCAGGTAGATAAGGATGCCGCCCAGTGCCAGGAGCATGCCCATACCACCCTGGTCGCGCAGTTCTTCACCCACCTGCGGGCCGACAAACTCGACACGCTTGACCTTGGCCGGGTTGTCGCCGCCGGCTTTCTGCAGGGCTTCAGCTACCTTGTTGCCCAGCTGTGGGTCATCGCCCGGCATGCGCACCAGCAGGTCGGTGGTGGCGCCGAAGCTCTGCACCACCGCCTCGTGGAAGCCGGAATTGACCAGCTCGGCACGCACCGCCTTGAGGTCGGCCGGGCGCTCGTAAGTCAGCTCGATCAGCGTACCGCCGGTGAAGTCCAGGCCGAAGTTCAGGCCCTTCTGCCACCAGCTGAACAGCGCCAGCACGGTGAGGAGCACGGTAACGGCGAACGCGACATTGCGCACGCCCATGAAGTTGATGGTTTTCATCGCAGCTCCCTCAAACCCACAGCTTCTTGATGTCACGCCCGCCGCAGGTCAGGTTGACCATTGCACGGGTCACCATGACGGCGGTGAACATCGAGGTGAAAATCCCGAGGGACATGGTGACCGCGAAGCCCTTGACCGGGCCGGTACCCATGGCGAACAGGATGCCGCCGACCAGCAGGCTGGTCAGGTTGGCGTCGATGATCGCGGTGTAGGCGCGGTTGAAGCCTTCGTGGATGGCGCGTTGCACCGACATGCCGGCGTTCAGCTCTTCGCGAATACGCGAGAAGATCAGCACGTTGGCGTCCACCGCCATACCCATGGTCAAGACGATACCGGCAATACCCGGCAGGGTCAGGGTGGCGCCCAGCAGCGACATCAGCGCCAGCAGCAGGACCATGTTGCCCGCCAGGGCGACGGTGGCGATCACACCGAAGGCACGGTAGATGGCGATGATGAACAGCGAGACGAACAGCATGCCCCACAGCGACGCATCGATACCCTTGGTGATGTTGTCGGCACCCAGGCTTGGGCCGATGGTACGTTCTTCAGCGAAGTACATCGGCGCAGCCAGGCCACCGGCACGCAGCAGCAGGGCCAGTTCGGACGATTCGCCCTGGCCGTTCAGGCCGGTGATGCGGAACTGGCTGCCCAGCGGCGACTGGATGGTCGCCAGGCTGATGATTTTCTTCTCTTCCTGGAAGCTCTGTACGGCAACGTCCTTCTCGACGCCGTCGACGGTCTGCTTGACGTAGCGGGTAACCGGCTTCTGCTCGATGAAGATCACCGCCATGCTGCGGCCCACGTTGCTGCGGGTAGCACGGGTCATCAGCTCGCCACCGTGACCATCCAGACGGATGTTCACCTGCGGACGGCCTTGTTCGTCGAAGCTCGCCTGGGCGTCGGTTACCTGGTCGCCAGTGATGATCAGGCCGCGCTCGACCGCAGCGGAACGGCCACCTTCACGGAACTCGAACACCTCGGTAGTGGCCTTGGACGCGCCCGGTTCGGCACCGAAGCGGAACTCCAGGTTGGCGGTTTTACCCAGGATACGCTTGGCCTCGGCAGTGTCCTGCACGCCCGGCAGCTCGACCACGATGCGGTTGGCGCCCTGGCGCTGTACCAGCGGCTCTGCCACGCCCAGCTCGTTGACACGGTTGCGGACGGTGGTGAGGTTCTGCTTGATCGAGTATTCGCGGATCTCGGCGACTTTCGCCTGGGTCAGCGCCAGACGCAGCACCGCCAGCTCGTTACGCTCGGTGGTGGTCAGGTCGAAATCATTGAAATTCTTGCGGATCAGGGCACGTGCCTGCTCGCGGGTAGCATCGTCAGCGAAGCCCAGCATGATGCCGCCATCCTGCTGAGGCAGGCTGCGGTAGCGGACGCGCTCTTTGCGCAGCAAGGTCTTGACCTCGCCTTCGTAGACTTTCATGCGGGCGCTCATGGCCTTGTCCATGTCCACTTCCAGCAGGAAGTGCACACCACCGGACAGGTCCAGGCCCAGCTTCATCGGGCTTGCGCCCAGGTTGCGCAGCCATTGCGGGGTAGTCTGGGCCAGGTTCAGGGCCACGACGTAATCATCGCCCAGTGCCTTGCGCACTACATCCTTGGCTGGCAGCTGGTCTTCCTGATTGGTCAGGCGGATCAGCCCGCTGCCCTTCTCACCCAGGCTGGCGCCCTTGACGGCGATGTTGGCATCGCCCAGCGCCTTGCTGACGCGGTCGAGGTCGGCCTGGTTCACCTGCAGCGCCGAGCTGGCACCACTGATCTGTACCGCCGGATCATCCGGGTAGAGGTTGGGAGCGGAATAAATGAAACCGACCACCAGTACCAGCACGATCAGTGCATATTTCCACAGAGGATATTTGTTCAGCATCACGCCGCCCGTTCAAGACGCGGGGCGCGTTGCGCGCCCCGACTGGAAAGAAAAACCGGTAACTCAGATAGCCTTGAGCGTACCTTTTGGCAGGGTGGCCGCGATGGCACCCTTCTGGAACTTCAGCTCGACGTTGTCGGAAACTTCCAGTACCACGAAATCATCGGAAACCTTGATGATCTTGCCGGCGATGCCGCCGTTGGTGACAACTTCGTCACCCTTCTGCAAGTTGCTCAGCAGGTTCTTCTGCTCTTTTGCACGCTTGGCCTGCGGGCGCCAGATCATCAGGTAGAAGATGACCAGGAAACCGACCAGGAAAATCCACTCGAAGCCGGTACCGGCTGGGCCGGCGGCAGGTGCAGCAGCGTCCGCGTATGCGGCGGGGATCAAGAAGCTCATTGGGCACTCCTAATGTAATTTTCTAATAATGAATGCGGACAGTCAGTCCAAAGGCGGCACAGGAAGCCCGCGCTTGGCGTAGAAGGCGTCGACAAAGGCGGCCAATTTACCCTGTTGAATAGCCTCGCGTAAACCGGCCATCAAGCGCTGGTAATGGCGCAAGTTGTGGATGGTATTCAGCATGCTGCTCAGCATTTCGCCGCACTTGTCCAGGTGATGGAGATAGGCGCGGGAGAAGTTGGTGCAGGTGTAGCAGTCACAGGTCGGATCCAGCGGCGAATCATCGTGGCGATGGAACGCATTGCGGATCTTGATCACCCCTGTATCGACGAACAGATGACCGTTGCGCGCGTTACGCGTCGGCATCACGCAGTCGAACATGTCGACGCCGCGGCGCACACCCTCAACGAGATCTTCCGGTTTGCCTACCCCCATAAGGTAACGAGGTTTGTCAGCAGGCATCTGGCCCGGCAGGTAATCCAGCACCTTGATCATTTCGTGCTTGGGCTCGCCCACCGACAGGCCACCGATGGCCAGGCCGTCGAAGCCGATGTTTTCCAGGCCCTCCAGCGAACGCATGCGCAAGTCCTGGTACATGCCGCCCTGGACGATACCGAACAGCGCCGCGGTGTTGTCGGCGTGGGCGTTCTTCGAGCGCTGGGCCCAGCGCAGTGACAGCTGCATGGATGCGCGCGCCACATCGTGCTCGGCCGGGTACGGCGTGCACTCGTCGAAGATCATCACCACGTCCGAGCCCAGGTCACGCTGCACCTGCATCGACTCTTCCGGGCCCATGAACACCTTGGCGCCATCGACCGGCGAGGCGAAGGTCACGCCCTCTTCCTTGATCTTGCGCATGGCGCCCAGGCTGAACACCTGGAAGCCACCGGAGTCGGTGAGGATCGGGCCTTTCCATTGCATGAAGTCGTGCAGGCCGTTGTGCTTCTTGATCACCTCGGTGCCCGGGCGCAGCCACAGGTGGAAGGTGTTGCCCAGGATCATCTCGGCGCCGATGGCCTCGATGTCGCGCGGCAGCATGCCCTTGACCGTGCCATAGGTGCCCACCGGCATGAACGCCGGGGTTTCCACGGTGCCACGTGGGAAGGTGATGCGGCCACGACGGGCCTTGCCGTCGGTGGCCAGCAGTTCGAAGGACATTCGACAGGTGCGACTCATGCTTGATCCTCGGGCCCGCGTGGCGCCGGATTGCGGGTGATGAACATGGCATCACCGTAACTGAAGAAGCGGTACCCCTGCTCGACCGCTGCCGCGTAGGCGGCCATGGTCTCGGGGTAGCCGGCGAAGGCCGAGACCAGCATCAGCAGCGTGGACTCCGGCAGGTGGAAATTGGTGACCAGCGCGTCGACCACATGGAACGGCCGGCCCGGGTAGATGAAGATGTCAGTGTCGCCGCTGAAGGCCTTGAGCACGCCATCGCGCGCCGCGCTCTCCAGCGAGCGCACGCTGGTGGTGCCCACCGCGACAACCCGGCCGCCGCGGGCGCGGCAGGCTTCGATGGCATCGACCACATCCTGGCCCACTTCGAGCCACTCTTTATGCATGTGGTGGTCTTCGATCTTGTCGACCCGCACTGGCTGGAAGGTGCCCGCGCCCACGTGCAAGGTGACGAAAGCGCGCTCGACGCCTTTGGCGGCGATCTTTTCCAGCAGCGCCTCGTCGAAGTGCAGGCCAGCGGTGGGCGCGGCGACCGCCCCCGCGCGTTCGGCGTACACGGTCTGGTAGCGCTCACGGTCGGCGCCCTCGTCCGGGCGGTCGATGTAAGGCGGCAACGGCATATGGCCGACACGGTCGAGCAATGGCAGCACCTCTTCGGTGAAGCGCAGCTCGAACAGCGTGTCATGGCGCGCGACCATTTCGGCCTCGCCGCCGCCATCGATGAGGATCACCGCGCCTTCTTTCGGCGCCTTGCTGGCACGCACATGGGCCAGCACCCGGTGGCTATCGAGCACACGCTCGACCAGCACTTCCAGCTTGCCGCCGGAGGCTTTCTGGCCGAACAGGCGCGCCGGGATGACCCGGGTGTTGTTGAACACCATCAGGTCGCCCGGGCGCAGGTACTCGAGCAGATCGGGAAATTGCCGGTGCGCCAGCGCGCCGGTTGGCCCATCGAGCACCAGCAGACGGCTGCCATGGCGCTCGGCCAACGGGTGGCGGGCGATCAGGGAATCGGGGAGTTCGAAGGAAAAATCGGCGACGCGCATGATGATGTTCGGTTCGGCAGGGCCGGGAAGTTTAGCCCAATGTGTGAAAATTGACCATGAAAGCCGATTGACCGACCAGCGGTGGCTCTCTATACTGCGCGCCACATGCCCTGATGGCGGAATTGGTAGACGCGGCGGATTCAAAATCCGTTTTCGAAAGGAGTGGGAGTTCGAGTCTCCCTCGGGGCACCATCACATAGTTCCAAGCGGTCCCTACCAGACCCGGAACACCAGAGAAACCGGCCACTGAGCCGGTTTTTTTGTGCCAATCGTTCCCAGTGATTCCCTTGTAAGCCCCAAAGTATGTGAGTAGATTTGTGAGTAGGACGAGTTCGGTCCAGAATCCTACTCACACACCGACCGCAATCCAGCGCGGTTCGGCACTGCAAGGGAATAGCCGTGGCGCTCACAGATACCGCCATCCGCACCGCCAAACCCCGCGACAAGCTCTATCGCCTCGCTGACGCCCAGGGCCTTTGCCTTGAGGTGACGACCGCTGGCGGGAAGCTCTGGCGCCTTCGCTACCGATTCGAGGGCAAGGCCAAGATGCTAGGCCTGGGCGCCTACCCCGCCGTCACACTTGCCCAAGCCCGCGAGCGCCGGGATGCTGCGCGAAAGTTGCTGGCACAGGACATAGACCCAAGTGCACATAAACAGCAGGAAAAGGCCGCTGCTGCCGCCCAGGTGCTGACGCTCGAGGTGCTAGCGCGGGAATGGTACGACTACAACCAGCCACGATGGGCGCCAGCCACCGCATCGAAAGCGCTGCAGTATCTGGAGTCGGACATCTTCCCGGTGATTGGCAAACGGCCCGCTGCCGAGGTGCAACGCCCTGAGCTGGTCGACCTGGTGCGCAAGATCGAGCGGCGCGAGGCATTCAACGTCGCCCGCAAGGTTCGCCAGTGGCTGAGCCAGATATTCCGTTTCGGGTTGGCCAAGGGCGTGGTTCCTGGCAACCCCGCCACCGATCTGGACGTGGTAGCCGCGCACGCCCCGCGCACTCGCCACCATCCGCACGTATCAGAAGGCGAGTTGCCTGAGCTGCTGGAGAAACTGGACGCGGCCCAGTGCGATATCACCAGCAAGATCGCCATTCGCCTGCTGCTGCTGACCGCGGTGCGGCCCGGCGAGCTGCGACTGGCGCCCTGGGACGAGTTCGACCTGGAGTCAGCTACCTGGACGATCCCTGCAGCAAGGATGAAGGCACGGCGCCCTCATATCGTCCCACTACCACGCCAGGCCGTGGTCCTGCTGCGTACCCTGCATGAACTGACCGGCACCTATCCCCTCGCCTTCCCTGGGCGCAATGATCGATCCAGGCCAATGAGCGAGAACACGGTAAACAAGGCACTTTCGACAATGGGTTATGAGGGGCGCCAGACCGGCCACGGCTTCCGTCATTTATTGAGCACCAGCCTCAACACCCGAGGCTACAACCGCGACTGGATTGAGCGGCAACTGGCCCATGGCGATCAAGACTCGATCCGCGACACCTACAACCATGCACACTATCTGGATCAACGACGCGTGATGATGCAGGCATGGGCTGACGCGATCGACGCACTATGCGCGAATGCCAACGTTATCTGCATAGGCCGATCAGCCTAACCTTCAGACGAGGTATAAGACATGGCTAAGATTGACACCGTAAAAGATTTACCGACTTGGTTCGACTTGAACAACTACAAGGCGACGTCTGAGTTTTCGGCAAAAGATTGGTTGTTTCACATTCAGTTACGAGCAACCATGTTCCCCATGTTCCCCATGCTGCCCATGCTCAAGCTTGATTATCTAACGGCTATACCAAAGCTTCGAGAGCTGAGAAAATCAGGTTCTACGGAAGCCATGTACATTCTCGACATGGTGGACGTTCTCAATCAAGTTCGCGACAACCCTATCGATTGCTACCTGCCTGGTAACTTCTACTGGGATTCAGCATGCCGCTCTATTTCCAGTGACGACCTTGCCGATCAACAAGCCATAAAGCCGCTCACGCTATACGACATGCTGCGCCAAAAAATATCTGATCAATTTTCTGTTGAAGATGGCGATGTGGATAGTTCAACCCTAACCCTATGGGATTATCTTGAAAATGGGGAACTGTCCGCATATCCAGAAAATGAAATCGACTTGAAATCAGACGAGGAAAGTCAAAGCAATACATTGACGGAGCTGCTTTCCAGGGAAGACAAATACGATCTTTTCTCACGCACGCCACATATCGAGATAAAAATCGATAGGAAAATTAACGGGAAGTGGCATAGCCCAGCAATTACTGTTGACCTTAACGCGCCGGACGCTGCCATTCTTAAATCATTCAAAGAATGGCTGAAAAAAGAAAGAACCAATTGCCCGAAAGGTGCAAGCGCCCCGAAAAAACCAGCATTTGACTGGTGGGGTGATTACGGTTTGTTGCCTTACCTGGACCTTTACTTGTGGTCTTTGGAGACTGACAACCACATCCCAGACCGAGTGATGGCAAATGCAGTCTCCGCTGATACGTTCGGCGAAGACCGTCTGCGGAAAACCGTGAAGCCACTGGCTTCGGACCTAAATTCGTTGATCGACGGCTTGAAACCTTTTGCTGCGGAGGATTTTGGCTAATTAAAAGATCCGGAATAAATTCACTTCCAATAAATTCCGGAACATTTTGATGGTCAGTATTTGGATCGAAAACTAGTTTGGTTACCTATTAAATCCATAGCCATCCAACCATGCCCAAGGAGGCGCAGACGATGGCTACTCTTACCAACACCACCCCGCCCGCTCGCCGCTTCATCAAGCGCCAGGACGTTGAGTCGATCACCGGCCTGTCCTGCACCGAGATTTACCGCCGTATCGCCGCTGGCGCTTTCCCCAAGCAAATCACCCTCGGCCCGAAGTGCGTCGTGTGGATCGAGGCCGAGATTCACACCTGGTGCGATGAGCAGATCGCAGCCAGCCGTGGCGAGGTGGCGTGATGATCCTTGTCGCCCCATTCATGCCCTTTCGCCCATTCGTGCCCTTTTTTTCCATTCGTGCCCTTGTTTCTTGCCCGGCACGAATGGGGCACCAATGGGCACGAATGAAGAAATCGGTTGCTTGCGATGAGCTTCGCGGCTATCGTTCGCCTGTCGCTGCAAATTCAGCGACCGGGTTTGGCGACCCGATTGGGTGTAGGCGCAACAGCGCCCCTATTACGTTTGCAGGCGCTTTTTTTGTGCCCGCAGATTCGCGTTATGGCGGCTGTGCGTGGGAGACCTTCGGGTCTGCCGGGTTCCTATACCCCCGGTTCGCCAACCTGCGTACAGCTGCCACCCTAATTCGTTTGGCGACGAAACGTGGCAGCTCCTCAACAGGTATAGGAGCTACACCCATGCACGCCCTCATTCCGTCCAAAATCCGCGCCCTTGCTCACCGCAAGATAGCCCTCTGCGCCCTCCGCGCAAACTCGTCTCTCTCTGTCCGCTTGAAGCGCTACAACCACCACATGGATCAAGCCCGCACCCTGGAAGCCCAAGGGGGTGAGCAATGATTCGCGGTCCTGAGCAAACCCTGCTGGAGCCGGCCGTTCTCGCCGATTTCGAATGCCATCATCAAAACCAGGCAAGGGAGGCGTTCAAAAAGCTCGAACGTATCCTCACTGCGATGATTATCCCGGCTCTTGGGCAGCAGCATCCGATCTCGAAAGACCTTTACGCGCAGCTCGATAACGTCAAACTCGGTTCGCAGAACTTTTGCTGGCGGCACCGGTATATCGGCTATAGCTACGGCGCAAACGAAGTCGGGGGTGTTCGATGAGCTACTGGAGCGATCTCCTGCCACGCCACGAAGCGCTGAAGAACATGACTCCCGGTCAGCTGAAAGCGACAGAGCAGGCAACTGAAAGCTGTGTGTCGGTGCTCGCACATGGGATATCAGGCATAGGCCACTTGTTGGCTTGTACAGCATCGAACGGTGAAACCGGTCTGAGCCCTGCGGCGGTCACTGATATAGGCTGGCTTCTCGAAAGCCTGGGCAGTCTAGTCGGCAACTTGTCCGACACTGGCGCTGCCGCGACTTACCATTTATCCGAAGTTAAACCCGGAGCCTAACCATGAACATTCAAAACGGTGCACTTGCGCCGATGGGATCGGCTTGCCTGGATAAACTGCTTAACCGATTGGACAAAGTTAAGTCTGCTGGCGCCAACAAGTGGAAAGCTTGCTGTCCTGCACATGATGACAAACACCCGACTCTGGCAATTACTGAGACCTCGCAGGGCGTTGTTTTACTCAAGTGCTGGGCCGGTTGCTCAACTAAAGAGATTGTCTCGGCAATTGGCCTGGAGTTGCGGGACTTGTTCCCTGGCGACAAGCAGCCTCGGCGCGGGCCAAGTAAGGCTGCAATTGAACATGAGCGCATGGTGTTTCGGATAGGCCAATCACTCCAGCAGCGAGGGAGCTTGGCAGGTGATGACCTGGTGCGCTTCAACCTCGCCAAGCAGCGCCTGGGGGTCAAATGACTACAGATCGTTTCGCACAAGAATGGACCGAGCCACTTAGCCCCATCAATCGTGAAAACGTCACACCCCTATGGCGCGTCAATGCGGTTAAGGCGTCGACAATCAAGGCCGTCCCTATCCGCTGGCTGTGGCCTGGTTGGCTGGCCAAAGGAAAGCTGCACATCCTCGCCGGCGCTGGGGGCACCGGGAAAACGACTCTGCTGATTGGCCTGATCGCCACCATCACTACTGGCGGATGCTGGCCTGATGGAAGTCGCTGCAGCGAGCCAGGAAATGCCCTGATCTGGTCGAGCGAAGATGACCCCGCCGATACGCTAATTCCCCGTTTGACCGCTGCTGGCGCTGACATGAGCCGGGTCTACATCATCCAGGGGCGGACTAACGCCCAGGGCGACACAGATCCATTCGACCCGGCCAACGACATTGGTCTGCTGCGAGAAACAGCCAGCGACATTGGTGGCGTCTCCCTTCTGATGCTCGACCCCATCGTCAGCGCTGTGAAGGGTGACATGCACAAGGCCAATGACGTGCGTCGGGCGCTGCAGAGCGTGGTGGACTTTGCTGAGCAGAACCTTTGCGCCATCGTGGGAATTTCTCATTTCGCCAAAGGTGGCGCCGGCTCGTCACCGACTGACCGCGTTATCGGTTCTCAGGCTTTCTCGGCGCTGGCACGTACGGTGTTAGTGGCAGCCAAGCAGGAAGATTCAGACCTGCGTGTACTGGCGCGGGCAAAGTCGAATATCGGCACAGATGAAGGTGGCGTCTCATACACCATTGAGACTTTCACCATCGACGGGGAAATTACGACCACCCGCGTTGCCTGGGGCGACCTAATCGAAGGTTCGGCCAGGGAGATCCTAGGCGACGTTGAGAGCACTGAGGATGACACGCGCCTGAGTGATGATGATCCGTCAGAGGCACTTCGGCGAATCCTCAAAGACGGCCCGATGGTAGGAAAGCAGGCCAAAAGCCTAATGACGGAAAACGGATACAGCGCGAAGCAGACTCGCACCGCACGCGAAAAATTATCCGTCGTAACCGTTCGCGAGGGCTTTGGGAAGGAGATTCGAACCCTCTGGTCCCTACCTCAAGCCGAAGGCGCATTTTCGGCGTTTGCGCCATTCGTGCCCACTGGTGCCCCATTCGTGCCGGAGAAAGAACAAAGGCACGAATGGGAAAAAAGGGCACGAATGGACGAAAGGGCACCAGTGCCACTCGATGTTCATCTGCCGGATGCTACGTCCTTGCCATCGCTGGATGATGACGCGGAGGACCTGTGATGGCCGCGCTCGACTACCTGCTGGAACGCGGATTTTCCGCAAAGAAGCAAGGTATGCGGGTGCGGATCTCCCCCGCATCAAAGCTGACCGACGATGTGCGCAAGTACGTCAAAGCTAACCGGCTGGCACTACTGGCCGAACTAGCCGCGAATGACGGTCTGGAACGCCGCTGCAACTGGACGGTGCTGGTGCCTGGGTGCCGACCGTTCACCATGATCAGTGAGCCGATCACCCGCGACGAAGCGCTGGCCGACGTTCGTGTGCGCTGGCCAGGTGCGGAGGTAGGACCGTGACAAGGCTCGGTGAACACCTAGACGAGCAATCGGCGAGCGCTCGACGAGGTGGGCGGGAATTCGCGCTTTGGCAAAACAAGGGATTTCCCCACCGTACCGGATCGCCCGACCACGTTCGCCACTGTGTAGGAAACGCCACGGTCTGTTGCTTTCTACACAGTGGCGCCCTGAGCCGAATCGGCTCATTTGGTCCGATTCGGATCATCTGGCCTCGTTCGGTGAACCGACACCCTCAGTTTGAGGACATAGCATGACCACCAAACACATCACATTCACTGACGCCGAGATCCGCAAGCAGGCCGGCCAGCCGGTGCGCCAATTGCGTGACCCGCGCTATCCCGAACTGCGATTCCGCTATTCCACCGTCGACCGCACCCGGGGCGCCTGGCACGTTGTTGTCAGGGGCAAGTGGGGCAAGGCCGGCGACTTTCCCAGCTTGACCACCAAGGCCATGCTGACCGCGCTGCCGGCCATCCTAGGGCGCCGCGCCGCAGACGCCGAGGCCACCTCGCTGACCAGCACCTGGAGCAGTACCGGTGAGCTGCTGGACTGGTACCTGGATCGGATGCTGCGCGACCGCAATTTGTCGGCCAAGCGCAAGGCCGGCGCGAAGTCGGCCATCACCTGCCACCTAACGCCACGGCTGCATGATTTGCCACTGGCCGAGGTGAGCAAGGCCACGCTCGATCAGCGGCTCATGTGGCCACTGCAAGAGCGCTATGCCCTGTCGTTCGTGCGCCTGGTGTTCAACGTGCTGGCGGTGGCCATGCGCAAGGCACATCGGCTTGGGATGATCGAGCAGAACCCCATGGGCTCGCTGCGCTTTGGGGATTTCGTCGGAGTGCGGATCAAGCCGAAGTCGTCACGGCTGCGGGAGCGAGACTTGCCCGATCTGCTGGCCAAGCTGGCGAGCTGGAGCAATACCCGGCCCGGTGACGCCCTGCTGGCGCTGATGATGCTGTGTCACGGCACCCGCCTGGGCGAGACGCGCAGCGCGCTGTGGCGCAACGTCGATCTGCAGGCCGGCCAGTGGTTCATCCCCGCCGACGACACCAAGACCAAGCAGAACCACACCCTGCCGCTGACCCGCCAAGCCTGTGCACTGTTGAGCCGCTATCAAGCCCAGCAAACCGCCCAGGGCTATCACGGCGCCTACCTGTTCCCAGCCAGCCGGCGCGGCCCCCTTAGCGCGACGGTAGCAAGCCAGGTATTTGCCGAACTGAGCGACCGCCAGTGGACCAGCCACGATGTGCGCAAGGTCGCCCGCACCTGCTGGATGGACCTGGGTGTGGATTACCTGGTGGGCGAGATGCTGGTGAACCACGCCCTGCGCAACATGGACGCGACCTACATCCACACCACCGCCGAAGCCCTCAAGCGCCAAGCACTGGAGCGCTGGCACGACCATTTAGACGGGCTTGGGTTGAGCGCACTCACAGGCGAGACATACCCGAGATACGCAATCCCACAAAATCCGACACAGGCCACAGACCACGGGGCCTCTAGCGAAAACCCGGATGCATCACAGAGGAGCATGTAAATCATGGTGGACGTTGAACAGGACGTTACCGAGCGGCTGGCCCAGGCCGGCATCACCCCGCTGATTGGTGGCCTGGTGCCCGAGCCAGCCACGGCAGACCTATTGGGATATGCCCCCAGCTACCTGCGCCGCCTGGCTGCAGAGGGTCGTTCACCGCTGCCATTCGTGCGCCGTGGCAATCGGCGGTTCTACAAAATAGCCGACATAGTGCGCTTTGCGACGGATACCGACTGAGGACGTCGAAGTTAACCGCTGACCGGGGTGTGCGTGCGCGCATAGGGTAGACGGCATCGTTTACACACCCCGGAGAACCCTATGCCAGATCCCTATCAGCAGGACATGACCCAGCTGAATCAAACGCTGCAGAACATCGGCACGCAGATCGCTGACTTCAAATCCTCCTCTGCAGAGAAACAAACCGAGTTCGGCGCCCGCCTTCAAGAAATCGAGCAGAAGATGGTGAATGTCAGCGCCCGCCGAGGCGCCAATGACGACTCCACCGACTCCAATGTGGTGACCGCCCAGGTCGTCGCCGCTGATGGCATCACCGGCTTCAGGGCCGGGATGAAGTCCACTGGCCAAATCAGTTGCAAAGTCGGCGTGCGTGCAGCGATCACCAATCCCAACAAGGGCGTCACTGGCTCGACCAGCTACCCAACTGCCCCACAGCGTGATGGCGCTGGCATCCGTGGCATCCCGCAGCCGCGGCTGAGCTTGCTGGATGTGCTGCCGATCGTGCCGGTCACCAGCGCCACCTACGAGTTCGTTCGCCTGGACGGCTACATCAACGGCGCGGCTTACCAGAAAGAGGAAGGCGAGGAGAAGGCCGAAGGGTCGATGCCCACCAAAATGGAGCGGGCGGAAATCGCCACCATCGCCACCTGGATTCCGGCGAGCCTCCAGGTGCTGCAGGACAATGACCAGCTTGAGGGACAGATCAACACGCTGATGAGCGTGGGCGTGCGCCAGAAGTTGGAAGCCGAACTCATCAACGGCGACGGCGGCGCCGGTGAAATCCTCGGGTTCAAGAAGCAGGCCACCACTGCCGGCATCACCACCGGCAAACCGGCTGACCGCATCGGCGCTGCCCTCACTGACCTCAAGGCCGAAGGTTGGAACCCAAACGTTATCGTGATGAACCCGCGTGACTGGTTCGCCATTGAAAGCGAACGTGCCGAGGATGGCGACGGCCAGTATGTGATTGGCACCCCCCGCGACCCAGCGCCACCCAGCCTGTGGGGCACACCTGTGGTCGTCACCAACGGCATGCCGCAAGGCGAGGCGCTGATTCTCGATACCAGCGTGGCCGCGTTGCTAGACCGTCAGGAAGTGACCGTGGAGGCGAGCCGCCACGACGGTGACAACTTCCGCCGCAACATGGTGACCATCCTGGCAGAGCTGCGCGCCGGCCTCGCGGTGTTCGCTCCTACTGCCACCCGCCTGGTGACGCTGACCGGCGCACCGACTCCGTAAGTGTAAGCGTGGGTTAGCTGTGAGTGCCACGTAACCCATAACCGCAGCAGTCGGAGCCCTTCTTTCCTTTGTGGGGTGATTCGACACTGGCCCGCACTCGCGGGCCTTTTCATTCGCACCGGAGAAGACCATGAGCCATACCCATCTACCCAAGCCAGTTCAACGAGCCCTCAACCAGATCGCCCACAGCCGCGCCCTGCTGCGCCAGATGGAGGAGCGTGAGCGGTTGAGCAAAGAGATCGATCGACTGTTGGCCAGCGGCCTGAGCGCAGCAGAAGCGCTGGAACAGATCCGGTCGGCGCCGCCGTACAAAGCGCCGGACTACTGAGGGGGGCGGGTCGAAAGTCTAGAAGGTTCGCTGACCTAGACCGCCTCCGACCCCACGTGCAGATTTTTTCCCCCTTTAACAAAAAATGTTAAAGCGACGTTAACACCCATGCCGAACGTGCATGGGGCTGTAAGCCACGGAAACAGCGACATAGACGGCGATAGGGCCCTCTGGCGGATGTTAACCGGGTTAACAGCTTTAACCTCGAAAAGTTAACGCTTTAACACCGACGAGTTAACACCTGGAGGCTTACCGCTGATGACCATTCAACCAGCTCCACTCACCTTTCAAGAGCGTTTCGCACGAGCCTGTGATGTGGCCACGTTCACCCTGGACAAAGGCGGCCCCTGCTATTTGCTTTGGGAAGTCGATCATGTCCAGGCCGGCCAAAGGGTGAAGCTCGATGGCGTGTTCTTCACCGAGGAGGAGGCGCGGATATCCGCCGACTTGCTGCGTGGCACCCTGCGCGGCGCTCGCGCTTCCATGTGCAGCTATGCGCCCAACTGGAACCCTGATCCTGGCCGTGAAGCCGCCATCCGCCTGGAGGCGTTGCAGTGTCGCGAGATGCTTGCCCGGCGCCTGGGCGTCCACCTGGCTATCCCACAGGAGGCCGTGTAATGGCTGCAACCGCGATTGATTACGCACCAAAGACCAAGATCCGCCTGGGCGGCTTCTTGGGTAAGAAGTACGGCAAGCATCACCACTTCTTGCTGGAGCGCGGTGATGCGAAAGAGGCCGCCAAAGCGCTGGATGCAAACTATCCAGGCTTCGCCCGGGACCTGACCGATGCAGAAGGCCGGGGCCTGCGCTTCGCCGTCTTCAAGAATGGCAAAAATATTGGTGAGGGTGATCTGGATCGAGGCGGGGCACGTGAGCTCTGGTTTGTCCCAGTCATTCACGGCAGCAAGCGTAGCGGACTGCTGCAAACCGTTCTCGGCGCGGCTCTGATCGTCGCCGCTTCGTTCGCCTCGGGCGGCCTCGCTGCCGGTTTGATGGGCGCTGGTATTGCTAACGTGGCCGGTGGAGTGCTGCAGATGCTCAGCCCACAAGCCAGCGGGCTAAGCCATAGCGGCTCGCCCGAGAACCTGGCGAGCTACGCCTTTGGCAGTGCCAAAAACACTACAGCTAGCGGTCTACCGGTACCGATCTGCATCGGCCATCGCCGCTGGGGCGGGGCTATCATCTCGGCTTCAATCGTGGCGCAGGACAAGGCTTGATGTGAGCCTGAGTCACCTGTAAACACCCCAAATCCCGGGTAAGTAGGGTGGCCTCACTTTTGAGTACACCCCCGTGTGACTCAGGACAGAGATTCAAGATGTTCTAAAAAACGTCGACTCGATTCGATTTCCGAAACTACGACGTCTTCAGTTCTCTTTAAAATGCTTTCCGGATCTTCTCCGTCTTTAATCGATAACACCATTTCCGCGACGGCAGCGAGATGCCTATCGCGCTCACTCGCCTCAAAAAACTTAAGCGCTTCCGCACTTTTGAGAGGTCCAAGTCTACGAGTCGCCAGGAAAATTCTTTTCGCTAGCAACTCTTTTTCAGACCTCTTTATTCCCGCTATTTCATCAAAAAATTCCGTAGCCCCGCTCGAAACTAACTCAACCTGCGGAGCAAGATGCAAGAGAAAGGACGGAATCGACCTCGCGCCTGGACTTACGATTTTGATAGTCCTATCCGCAGAAAACTCCAACCAAGATTTCATAATCTCATTAATGTGCAGATCACCAAATCCGTAACCAACACAAATCAACTCGCGGACGAAATTTATATTACTTCTGAAGTGCTTTAGCATCGACTTAGGAAGAACCTGAGAAGACCGCTCATTAAATTTCTGAGCTCCAGAAAGTAGGGTTCTGCGGAGAAATTGCATTTCTCCATCAAAGTCAGCGTAGGCTATCTCGTTTAGCACTTTGGCTTTACCGCCAGGCGCACGCTGATCTACATAAACCAACTCTTCGTTAGCGGCCCGCAGAGAGTCAATGACAGCCTCAGGTGTATCACCTTGGGGAAGAATTTTTACCAAATCAGAATTGTCATTATGGACAAATATATCAAGAGATCCGTGAAGCTTGAGCAAGTATATCCCAGGCTCCGGCGGATTGGGGAACCGCATACATCCGTTATCCAACTCATTTTTAGAGATTGATTCAGCCAAAAGAGTACCAATTATTTCCCCTGCGGCGTTCCGTCGAGGTAGCTCAACCAATGCGTCTGTAAAACCTGAATACAACGGAATAGAGAGATTTTTGGCAATCATCTCCACAATGGAGTCGTGATTTAGTGAAAACACCCATAACGGTGTGTTATTTTCATAAAGGGCATTTATCCCTCTATAGAGATCAAGATGATCTATAATAAATTGAGATCCATTTACATGCTGTAAATACAGCTGCATATAAACCATCTCCACCATCCACGAATACATCGTGTGGTACCCTGCAGAGTCACCACCGTGTCGTTTAGATTGAACCTCTAGATATCCGAGAACACTCTCATAATGCAAGTCTTCCCTCGACATAACACCTATCAATTCCTCAATAATCGAATTTGAAACCCCACCACCTTGCCTTTTCCAGCCTTCATTGAATCTGCGCAATTTTTCTGGCGTCAGCCAGTTTTTTGTTTTTTTAGTCAGATCCCAAACAAGAGGCATTCCAACATCGAACGAAGCGCCCGCGCCCAAGAACAGTCCAGTTAAGTTCTGACTCATAAAAATTCCATCTAAATAGCGCCGTGCGCAAGCTAATAAGGAAGGCTAGATCTAAGGACACCAAGTCATCAAACGACTTTACGGATTTCAAGATATTTTTTGACTAATCGAAACACTCTGCTTGCTCGTTCATCCCCCGAGAATAAACCATCAAAAAGCGTTCCGTAGGCCAGGGTGTAAATGTCTATCATGTCATTACGAACCTTCGCAGGTGACAGGTTTGATGCTATGCCATCTTTTGCTCTGTCTAATGTATAAAAGTACGCGGAAACTGCCACTCTAAACAAATAGGTGTATGGCAGCTCAGTAGCGTTTGGAATGACGCGAACATTGGGATGACCGCTAAAGAAACTGTAAGCCATCGCAAGTATATCGCTAGTACCCCGAGCAGATAGGGCCACATCAATTCCCCGACCGGCCCTAATTTTTTGCAGGTCTGCCGTTGAGAAATTGCTGTACATCTCAACCATACCATTTATTACGATTTCAGATCCCGCAAGCAGACTCTGCATCTGGGTTTTGGCAGCTTTCACATGCTCGCCAAACGCATCCAGGGTCTGAACATCCCCTGCTATAGCGGAGTCAAGCAACCTGATGAATTCAGGAAAAATGGATGTTTGAAAGCCATCTATTAAACGATTCTGCAAACCAGCTCTGCGGCCACGCACTGCACAGGCATGATAAGTGCTTTTAATTATTCCTATTTGCGAATCATAGTCACGAATAATCGAAACCCGCTTACTAAGTGCCGTCAGCTCTCCGCACTTATACATCTCTATCGCTGTATAATCCGCAATCACCGCATAGTTTTGCGGGTTCCTTTTAAGGTAGCTTCGAAGCTCCGGCCTCTCCAAAAAATTTGTGTCGACCACTATTCTTCGCATATATCCCAGAATTCCATATAGGACACCTAAACAGCGTGACTAGGTGCGGTCACGCTCTACAAATCAGCTCGTGGTATAGATTTATCATTCAACGTCGGCCTGGGCTTTTCAGAGGATCGCCTTGCGTCCATCCGTTCAAGGGTATCAAGCGTATCTTGCCGCTCCTGCATACGATCAGCGGACGTATAGACATCGACCTTCAGGTGCTTTGAACGCACCATGGATCCTAGACTTTTTTCCACCTTTTGAAGGCTACGTGCCATGTCGATCAGAGGGTCTCGTCCAAGTTCGCTTGTCCCCATGTAATCCGCCATGGTCAATGTGTACACATTGGACTCCCTCGGCTTCTCCTTATCGCCTCGGCGCCACGAAATCGAGACATTGAAAGCTTTGCCCTCTAAGACGCTGATGTCGGCAAGGTAGCTTCGCAAGCCCTGACCTGGCTTCAAAACGCTAACGCGCTCAAAAGGAATTTTCGTATCCTCCCTGCGGGCCTCTCCATTTTGAAGCGGGGGATCAAACTGAATTTTGATGTCGTAGGCCGTAGCATTTCCAGTGTTATCCACAACCAAGTCGAAGTGCCGCAGAGACCAGCGATTTGGGCTGAGGGTCGCGACCACATGGGGCTGATCAGACGCTTCTGCCATCCGGGTGGTTTCTTTGGCAAGTAGTTTGGTCACCCGCCACAAGAATATGGTGGCAACGGCCGTCACGAAGGTGGCAAGCATTCCCCCAAAACCCAGTACCGCGCTTATCCAGCTTTCCTGCTCAGCCATGATTTCCGTCCGTGATGAATTCCATGAGTTTCACCAGGATTATAGGGTCTCCTCAAATGTGAGGAGACCGGTCACTCAGCAAATTGTGAGTAGAACTGTGAGTAGACATACGAAGAACCCTAACCAATACCGCATTTTTCATAGCCTAGAGCACAGAATTTGAGTCTCCCTCGGGCACCAAGATCCGGAAAAAACCGACCTTATGGTCGGTTTTTTTTCGCCTACGATCTGGCCGCGCCCAGCCATGTAGGAGCGGCCTTGTGTCGCGAAAGGGCTGCAAAGCAGCCCCAGCAATTCCAATTTTTGCGCATCAATCCTGGGGCCGCGTTGCGGCCCTTTCGCGACACAAGGCCGCTCCTACAGGGATCGCGTCAACTTTTCTGTCATGTCCATCAGTAGCACCAACGATCCAGCTGCCCCTGCGCACGGCTGCTGAACAGGCTAAGCAGCTCACGCAGGGTATGCGGTGGCGGTTCGGCAGTGCGGGTCACCGCATACAAGGTGATCGGCAGCGCCGGGGCCAGGGGCCGAATGGTGGTGGCCGCGGGCGATGCGCCAAGCGCGGTGAACGGGTCGATGACCGCCAGCCCTGCACCGGATTCGACCATCGCCCGAGCCAGTGAATAGGTCTGCACCGCAATGCTGACCCGTGGCGGCGGCTCGACCGCCTTGAGGTAGCTGTCGAGGCGGACCGACAGCGGGTCGGCGCTGGACAGCCCGATCAAGGGCGCATCGGCCAAGGCCGTCAACGACAGCGGCTTGCCTTCATCTTCCAACGGCCAGTAGCCTGCCGGTGCCAACGCCACCAACACCCCGCTGGCCAGCGCCTGGGCGCTGAGCGCGGGGTGATCGGGTTGTTGCAGGGTCAGGGCAACATCAATCTCGCGCATCAGCAGGTTCTGCACCAGTTCGCGGCTGTGAGCACTGGACAGCTCGCAGGCGATGTCCGGATAACGCTGGACCCACTCGTGAATCGCCGGCGGCAGCAGCGACAGGGCCAGTGCCGGGGTCGCACCGATGCGCAGGCTGTGGCCCGGCTTGCGGCGCAGGCTTTGCGCCAGGCGTCGCACCCCTTGCAGGCTCTCGGTGACCTTGTCCACCTCACGCTCCAGCTCCAGCGCTTCGGGCGTGGGCTGCAACTTGCCGCGCACTCGCAGAAACAATGGGAAACCCAGTTGCTGCTCGGCGTGTTGCAGCACCTTGGTCACCGCAGGCTGGGAAACGTGCAGCAACTGCGCGGCACCGCTGACCGAGCCGGTCTGGCGGATAGCCTGGAAAATCTCGATATGGCGAAGACGCATGGCAAGTCCATAACCTTTGTTTATGGCTCAGCGATCTTTATTCATTTTTCGCCACCTGTCACCTGGCCCTAACCTCAGGCTCGTTCCAACAACGATTCAAGGACTGACATGGCTCAGCATGCAAGCATCATCGGTGGCGGCGTCATTGGCCTGGCAACGGCTTATGCGTTGGTGCGCGACGGCTTCGATGTGACCCTGATCGAGGCTCGCGACGCGCTGGGCAATGAAACCAGCTTCGCCAACGGTGGCCAGTTGTCCTATCGCTACGTGGCGCCGTTGGCCGACGCCGGTGTGCCGCTGCAAGCCATAGGCTGGATGCTGCGCGGTGACTCGCCACTGAAATTGCGCCCGCGCTTCGACCCTGCGCAGTGGCGCTGGATGGCTGCTTTCATCGCTGCTTGCCGCTCCTCGGTCAACCGCGCCAATGCGGGCCACCTGTTGCGCTTGGCGCTGTTGAGCCAGGCCACCTTGCAGGCTTGGCGTGAAGAAGATGGCCTGGAGGGTTTCCACTGGCGGCGCAATGGCAAGCTGGTCACCTTCCGTCAGGCCAGCAGCTTCGACCATGCGCGCAAGAACCTTGCTGCCCCCCAGCAACAACAGGTGCTGTCGCACGCAGACTGCGCCCGCCTCGACCCGGCCCTGGCGCAGGCGCCCTTTGTCGGCGCCATCCATACCCCGGATGAAGAAGTGGGTGATTGCCACGCTTTTTGCCAGCAACTGGCCGCGCGCTTGCGGGCGTCGGGGCGTTGCGAATTCCGCCTGGGCCAGGCCGTGACCGGTATTCGCCACGCGCATGGCGTGGTGAATGCAATCGAACTGGGCGACGAAGTGCTGCCGGTGGAGCAACTGGTGGTTGCCGCCGGCCATCGCAGTACGATGCTGGCACTGCCGGGCATCGACCTGCCGCTGTATCCGCTCAAGGGTTACAGCCTGACAGTACCGATCGGCACGCAACACCGGGCGCCGGACCTGAGCATCACCGATTACGACCGCAAGATCGTCTATGCCCGTATCGGTGAGCAGTTGCGCGTGGCAGCGATGGTCGACATCGTTGGCTTCGATGCGTCGCTGGCCCCCAAGCGCCTGGCGCTGCTCAAACGCCAGGCACGCGAAACCTTCGCCAATGCCGGTGACTACGACCATGCCATCGAATGGGCCGGCATGCGTCCGGCCACCCCGAGCGGCGTGCCGCTGCTGGGCGCAACGGCCTATCGCAACCTGTGGCTCAACCTCGGCCATGGTGCGCTTGGCTTCACCCTGGCCTGCGCCAGCGCACGCTTGCTCAGTGAACTGATCAGCCAGCGCCGCCCCTCCATCGACCTGCAGGGTTTCACGCCCCGCGCGGCCTGACCCCTCAGCCTGGAAATATCCTTGATTACCGACATGTCGCTGCACCCCTTACCCACAACGGAGAACAACAATGCAAAAAATCACGTTGATCGGCTGCACCCTTGCCCTTTTACTGGCTACTCAGGCCCATGCCGATGAAGCAGCGCTGGGCCCAACATTAAGCAAGATCGCCAAAGCCAACAGCATCACCCTGGGCTATCGCGATGCTTCGGTGCCGTTCTCCTACGTGGGCGACCACTCCGGCCAACCCATGGGTTACTCGGTAGACCTGGCGAGCAGGATCGTCGAGCGCGTGCGGCAGAAGCTGGCGTTGCCGCAGCTCAAGGTGAAGTACAACCTGGTGACATCGCAAACCCGCATTCCGCTGGTACAGAACGGTACCGTTGACCTGGAGTGCGGCTCGACCGGCGTTACCGCAGAGCGACAGAAGCAGGTGGCGTTTTCCTACGGGTTCATCTATGTCAAAGGCCAATTGCTGACGGCCAAAGACAGCGGGATCAAGAGTTTCACCGACCTGCGCGGCAAGAACGTGGTAACCACCGCTGGCACCACCAACGAACGCTATCTGAAAAGCTACAACGTCGATAACAAGATGGACATGTACGTGATCAGCGCCAAGGACCACGGTGAAGCCTTCCAGATGTTGCAATCCGGCCGAGCGGCGGCGTTCTACATGGACGATGCGCTGCTCTACGGAGAACGCGCCAAGGCCCGTGATCCGCACAACTGGGTGGTGGTCGGGGAGGAGCAATCGCGGGAAATCTACAGCTGCATGGTGCGCAAGGATGACCCGCAGTTCCTCGCCCTGGTGAACGCGTCGCTGGGCGAGCTGTATAGCTCAGGGGAAATCAACGGGATCTACCAGCGCTGGTTCGAACAGCCGATTCCGCCTAAAGGCCTGAACCTGGAGTTCCCGATGACCAGCGAACTCAAGGCCATCTTTGCCAAGCCGGTGAGTGATCCGGTGCAGTAGCTTCTGCTAGGCGTCAATCTCCGTAAGATCACGGCGGCAGTGACCTGCAAGCGTCACTGCCAGACGTCGCTACTGGGTGAGCGCCGCACGCTCGGGCTTTCTGTGAACATGTCTAGTAACAACCCCTGACGAACCACACCGAACCATGCCCATCCCTCGACGTCCGATCCTGCATCCCCCGCGTTTCGAGGTACCCCATGTGAAAGACATCATCACCCGCAAGTACCGCCTGGCTGTGAAAACCATCGGCTATATCGGCTGGTCGCTGTTCTGGCTGCTGATCTGGGATGTGCTGGTTACCATCGATTTCATGCTGTTCTTCAACAGCAAGTTCAGCCTGCCGCTGATTCCATTGACCCTGCTCGGCTCGGCGCTGGTGGTGCTGGTGAGCTTTCGCAACAGCAGCGCCTACAACCGCTGGTGGGAGGCGCGCACGTTGTGGGGGGCATTGGTGAACAGCTCGCGCAGCTTCGCACGGCAGACACTGACCCTGATCGATGACCCGGGTGACGGCCTCAACCCGGTCAAGGCCACCCTGCTGCGCCGGCACATCGCCTATGTGAACTGCCTGGCGGCACACCTGAAGGGTGAGCGTTGCCCGGATGAACTGATGGCGTTCATCCCGCCGGCGGAATTCGAGCGACGCAACCGCTCGAACAACTTCGCCAACGACATTCTGAGTGGGTCGGCGGCGCTGCTGGCGCGGGAATACCAGGCCGGGCGGCTGGACAGCATTCGCCTGGCAAGGCTGGAGTCGACACTGGTCGACCTGTCCAATGCCCAGGGTGGCATGGAGCGGATCGCCAATACGCCGCTGCCCTACCCTTACGTGTACTTTCCACGGCTGTTCATCACCCTGTTCTGCCTGATCGTGCCGGTGGGGCTGGTGGAATCGCTGGGCTGGTTCACGCCGCTGGCATCGACGGTGGTGGGCTTCATGCTGCTGGCCATCGAGCGGATCGGGACCGATTTGCAGAGCCCGTTTCGCTTCAGTGAGCACCAGATCCAGATGGACAGCATTTGCGAGACGATCGAGCGGAACCTGGAGTCGATGCAGCGGGAGGCGCAGTGCGCGGACGTTGTTGGTGCCTGAGGGATTCGGGGGCTGCGTTGCAGCCCTATCGCGACACAAGGCCGCTCCTACAAGGACCGCGCAAGCATCCAAGCGGCGCTTCGCCTGTAGGAGCGGCCTTGTGTCGCGTTAGGGCCGCAAGGCGGCCCCGGCTATCTGTCAGGCCCGCACATAACGCTGGCGCAACACATCACTCAATGCATCCACCAGCAACACCAGCACCAGCATCCCCATGATCACGGTACTGGCCTGGGCCTCCTGGAACAGGCTCAAGGTGGTGTACAGCATCTGGCCCAGCCCGCCAGCCCCGACAAAACCCAGCACGCTGGCCATGCGGATGTTGTTCTCCCACCGATACAGGCTGTAGGCCAACAGTTGCGGCCACAGATTGGGCAAGGTGCCGAAGCAGAATGCCGCAACCTGGCTACCACCCTGCAAGCGGATGGCTGCCGCCGGCTCCGGCGGTGCGTTCTCCAGCGCCTCGGCAAACAGCCGCCCCAGCACGCCAGCGGTATGCAGCGCCAATGCCAGAGTACCGGCATTCGGCCCAAGTCCGGCCGCCAGTACCGTCAGCGCGGCCCATACCAGTTCCGGGATGGCCCGCAGGGCATTCAGCAACAACCTCGCGCAGGCCTGCAACGGCCAACCGAACCGGCCAGCGGCCGGCAGCGCCAGCAGCATGCCCAACAGCATGGCCAGCAAGGTGCCCAGGCCCGACATGGCCAGGGTTTCCAGCGCCCCGTGCGCAACCGCGCGCAAGTGCCCGGCAGACAGGTCCGGGTGCAGGAAACGCCCGGCATATTCGCCCATCTGCCCCAGCCCGCCGTTGCCGACCAGCGCCTGCAAGTCCAGCTCCAGGTAAGCGAACGAGGCCATCACCGCAGCCACGATAGCGCCCAGTACCAGCCAATTGATGACCCGGTTCATGCCAGCCTCCAACGCAGGAAGCGGCTGAGCAGGTCGGCCAGCATCACCAGCACCAGGAACGTCAGCAGCATGCTTGCCACTTCCGCTCCCGCGAACATACGCATCGACAGGTCGATCTGCTGCCCCAGCCCACCAGCACCGACAAAGCCCATCACCACCGAGGCGCGTATCGCGCACTCCCAGCGGTACACGGTGTAGGACACCACTTCGGACACCGCACTGGGCAGGATGCCGTAGAGAAATGCAGCCAGGCGGCCACTACCCGCCTGCAGCAATGCATGGGCCGGGCGCTGGTCGACCGACTCGAAAATCTCGGCATAGACCTTGCCGAGCATGCCACTGTAGGTGATGGCAATGGCCAGCACGCCCGCCGTCGGCCCCAGCCCTACGGCCCGCACGAACAACAACGCCCAGACGATTTCCGGCACACTGCGCAGGAAAATCAGCAACCAGCGTACCGGCAGGCGCAGCAGGCGCGACCACAAACCGGCGCGACCGCCACGGGAGGCGGCGCGCAACGACAAGGCACGGCTGGCCAGTAACCCGGCAGGGACCGCCAGCAGCAACGCCAACGCCATGCCGACCGTAGCCACGGCCAAGGTCTGCAAGGTGGCTTCATACAGCAGCGAAAGGAAGTCGGCATCGTGTGCCGGCGGCCAGAAAGCGCTGGTAAAACTGGCGATCTGCTGGCGGTTCTCCGCCTTCAGCAGCACCGCGGGGTTCAGTTCGCTCAAGCGGATGCCAGGCCACAACACCGCCACCGCCAGCAGGGTCAGCAGCAGCCGCGGCAGCAGCGCCGGGTCGCGGGCATCAAGCTTCAGCATCGCGGAATCTGCACGGTCAGGGCCGCCCCCTGGCTCGGTGGTGAAGCCAGTTGTTCGTTGGCGTACAGCGCGTCCAACAGCTGCTCGGTCACCGCTTGCGCCGGGCAGTCGAACGCCACCTGCCCTTCGCGGATACCAATCACCCGGGGGAAGTGCGCCAGCGCCAGGTCCACGGCATGCAGGCTCGCCACCAGGGTCACGCCATTGGCCTGAGCGTGGCGGTTGAGCAAGGCCAGGCTGTGGTCGGCCAGCACCGGGTCCATGGCCGAAACCGGCTCATCGGTCAGCAACACCTGCGGCCGCTGGTACAGCACGCGGGCAATACCCACCCGTTGCAACTGGCCACCGGACAATTGCCCGCACTGCACGAACAGCTTGTCGGCCAGCCCCAGCTCGGCCAGTGCCTGGCGCGCCCCCGGCACATCACTTGGGTACAGCAGATTGAGCAGACCGCGCAGCACGCCCCACTGCCCCAGGCGGCCGGCCAGCACCGCCGTCACCACCCGCTGGCGCGGCGGCAAGGGCGGAGCCTGGTGCACCAGGCCTACCCGCGCACGCAGGCGCTGGCGGGCCCTGGCGGACAACGCCCAGGGCTGCTCGCCGAGCAGCTCCAGGCGCCCGCTGCTGGGCTGGACGGCGGTCGCCATCAGGTGCAGCAAGCTGGACTTGCCCGCTCCCGACGGCCCGATGATGGCGACGCGTTCGCCCTGGCCGATGCTCAGGCTTACGTCATCAAGTGCACGCACCTGGCCATGGCGCAGCCCGGCACCGTGCAGATGGATAGCCACGTTGGAAGCCACTGTCGATGTCACTTGAGCAGGCCGGCCTCGCGTGCAGCCTGCTCGGTGCCCACGTAGTTCTCAGGTTTGGTCTCGATGAAACGGCTGGCTGCCTGCAGGTCGAGGATCGCCTTGTGCTCCGGGTTGGCCGGGTCGAGGCCGAGGAAGGCTTTCTTGATCTTCTCTTTCAGCGCCGGGTCCATGTTGCCGCGCACGGTCCAGTTGTAGTCGAAGTAGGTCGGCGTGGTGGCGAACACCTTCACCTTGGCGGTATCGACCTTGCCGGCATCCACCAGCTTCTGCCACACGCTGGCGTTGAGCACGCCGCCATCGACCTTGCCGGCCTGCACCCAGGCCACGGTGGCATCGTGGGCGCCGGAGTAGGCAACACGGCCGAAGTAGTCTTCAGGCTTGATGTTGTCCTGCTTGAGCATGAAGTAACGCGGCATCAGGCTGCCCGAGGTGGACGAAATGGAACCGAAGGCAAACGACTTGCCCTTGAGGTCGGCCAGGCTCTTCACGTCGGGGTTGGCGGTAATGAACTTGGAAGTGAACTGCGCATCCTGTTCACGCTGCACCAGCGGCGTGGCGGCAGGGTCCTTCAAGTGCACCTGCACGAAGGTGAAGCCCCCCAGCCAGGCCATGTCCAGGCGGTTGGAAGCCAGCGATTCGACTACTGCCGGGTAATCGGCCACCGGCACGAACTTCACCTCCATGCCCAGCTGTTTGGCCAGGTACTCGCCCAACGGTTTGAACTTGCGCTGCAGTTCGGTCGGCGCTTCGTCAGGGATGGCGCTGACCCGCAGGGTGTCGGCGGCCTGGGTGACAACGGCACAGCAAGACAGCACGAGGCCGGCGGCGAGCGCCAGAGGGCGTTTGAGCATGGGTGTTCTCCGGTTCAATAGCGGGGAAAGGTCGGCCTATGGGCCGACGACGGGAATTATAAGAGGCGCAGGCGCAAAGGCCAGCTTTGCTACAATCGCGCGACAATTTGACCTGCTGAGGTACTTATGAGCGAGCCGATTCGCCTGACCCAGTACAGCCATGGTGCCGGCTGTGGCTGCAAGATATCCCCCAAGGTGCTGGATGTGATCCTCGCTGAAAGCGGCACCCAGGCCCTGGACCCGAAACTGTGGGTGGGTAACGCCTCGCGTGACGACGCTGCAGTGTACGCGCTGGACGACGAGCGCGGCGTGGTCTCGACCACCGACTTCTTCATGCCGATCGTCGATGACCCGTACGACTTCGGCCGCATCGCCGCCACCAACGCCATCAGCGACATCTACGCCATGGGCGGCGATCCGCTGATGGCCATTGCCATCCTCGGCTGGCCGGTCAACGTGCTGCCGCCGGAAGTGGCCCGCGAAGTGATCCGCGGTGGCCGAGCGGTGTGCGCCGAAGCCGGCATCCCGCTGGCCGGTGGCCATTCGATCGACGCCCCCGAGCCGATCTTCGGCCTGGCCGTCACAGGTGTGGTCAGCAAGCGCCACCTCAAGCGCAACGACACCGCCAGCGCAGGCTGCCGCCTGTACCTGACAAAGCCACTTGGCATCGGCATCCTCACCACCGCCGAGAAAAAGGCCAAGCTGCGCCCGCAGGACCAGGGCCTGGCCCGCGACTGGATGTGCACCCTCAACACCCCCGGCAGCCGCTTCGGCAAGCTCGACGGGGTCAAGGCCATGACCGACGTCACCGGTTTCGGCCTGCTCGGCCACCTGGTGGAACTGGCCGAAGGCAGTGGCCTTACCGCGCACCTGGACCATGCCGCCGTTCCGCGCCTGCCCAGCGTCGACCATTACCTGGCCGAGGGCTGCATCCCTGGCGGCACCCTGCGCAACTTCGACAGCTACGGCCACAAGATCGGCGCCCTGAGCGACGACCAGAAGCACCTGCTGTGCGACCCACAGACCAGCGGCGGCCTGCTGGTGGCGGTTACTCCGGAGGGTGAAGCCGAGTTCCTGGCGGTGGCCGCCGAACTGGGCCTGCAACTGGCGCCGATCGGCAAGCTGGTCGAGCGACAGAGCCACGCGGTCGAGGTGATCTGATGCGCCCCGACTGCACCGACTTCCGCCAGTTGTTCCTCGACGACGTGCCGATGATGGACATGCGTGCACCTGTCGAATTTGCCAAGGGCGCCTTTCCCGGTGCCGTCAACCTGCCGCTGATGAATGACCAGGAGCGGCAGAGGGTCGGCACCTGCTACAAGCAGAAGGGTCAGGCCGCCGCTATCGCCCTTGGCCACCAATTGGTCAGCGGCGCCACCAAGCAGGCACGCCTGGAGGCCTGGGCAGCGTTCGCCCAGACTCACCCGGAAGGCTACCTGTACTGCTTCCGTGGCGGCCTGCGCTCGCAGATCGTGCAGGCCTGGCTGCGCGACGAAGCGGGTATCCAGTACCCGCGCGTCAAAGGTGGCTACAAGGCCATGCGTACCTTCCTGCTGGAGACCACCGAGCAGGCTGTGGAGCAATGCGATTTCGTGTTGGTGGGCGGCCTGACCGGCACCGGCAAGACCGACGTGCTGCACCAGCTGGATAACGTGCTGGACCTGGAAGGCCATGCCAATCATCGCGGTTCCAGCTTCGGCAAGCGCGCCACCGCGCAGCCGGCGCAGATCGATTTCGAGAACCAGCTGGCCATTGACGTATTGAAGAAGCGCGCCCGTGGCATCGAGCAGTTCGTGCTGGAGGATGAAGGCCGCATCGTGGGCAGTTGCACGGTGCCGCTGGAGCTGTATCAGGGGATGCAGCATTACCCGTTGGTGTGGCTGGAAGACAGCTTCGCCAACCGGGTGGAGCGCATCCTGCGCGACTACGTGGTCAACCTGAGTGCCGAGTTTGTCAGCGTGCATGGCGAGGAGGATGGCCGCCGGTTGTTTGCCGAGCGCATGTTGCAGAGCATGGCCAATATCTACAAGCGCTTGGGGGGCGAGCGTTATCAGCGCTTGTCGGAGATCCTGCGCGAGGCGCTGGAAGAGCAGCAGCGCAGTGGTGCGGTGGACCTGCATCGGGGCTGGATCGAAGGGTTGTTGAACGAGTACTACGACCCGATGTATGCCTACCAGCGGGCCGCGAAGGCAGAACGCATCGAGTTTGCCGGGGATGCCCTGGAAGTGCGCGAGTATCTCAAGGCCCGGGCCCTGCGCGAACCGCGCAAGTAGTACAGGGGCCGCTTCGCGCCCCGTCGCCGGCGAGCCAGCTCCCACCCCGACGGCGCTGCTCTCAAGACCTGCGCAGTACCTGTGGGAGCGGGCGAGCCCGCGAAGAGGCCGGATCAGGCGGACTCACTGCCCCGGGCTGAGCACCCGCTCCAGCTCCGCAGCCCGGTCGCGGGTCATGTTCATCAGGCATGTCCCGCCTTCCAGTTGCGCCATGGTCCCGCCGCTGGCCTGCACCTGGAACTGGCAGTTGCCATCGCGGTAGGCAATCCACTTGCGCTGCACATCGCGCAGGCTCTTCTGCTGCGCGGCGTCCAGCTTGCCAATCAGTTGCTTGTAAACCCGGTTCAGCCGCTGGTCCTGCATTTGTGTCTCGGCCTTGATACATCCACCCATGGCCACGGTACTCGAAGCCTGGTCCATGCATTGCTGGTAACCCGGCGTGTAGTCCTCCGCCATGGCCAAGGGCAGTACAAAGGCCAGTCCCAGGCCGGTCAGGTAACGCTTGCTCATGTTCATGCTCCCTTGGTGAATATCAAAGCGTCTGCGGCGGCTCCGGCGGCATCAGTACGTTGCCCGGCTCGAAGCGCAACGCTGGCATCTGCGTAGCCGCATAAAACGCCACACCCAGCGCCGCAATCAGCACCACATCAAGCCAGCTCCAGCCGGGCATGTCATCGGCGCTGCGTGCCTTCCAGCAATGCCAGGCCTGCCCCAGGCAGAACACCACCATCGCCGCAAGCCACAGGTAGAAACCGGCACCCAGGCCGGTCAGCTCATGAAACGCGTAGCTCTGGTTGTCCGGCAAGCGGTCGATTCCGAAACTGCTGGCAGCCAGATACACCGCCACCAAACCAGCCAGCAACGCTAGCCGCCGGAAGCGTCGATGGGCCAGAATCGCCAGGGCCAGCAGCGGGTTGGCGAACCACTGGTACAGGCCGAAGGGCATGCCCCATGGCCCGTACAGCAGCATCTGCAGGGCCGGCATGTGGCGGTCACCGCTCATCAGCGCGCCGTCGAAGAACAGGGCGAAAAGGTACAGCGCCAGGCTGATGCTCAGGTAGAAGACGGGCAAAGGGGATTCCTGAGGGAAACGGGACAGGCTGCGACCATAACCCAGGCCTCGCCCCGCTTCCAAACCTTCTATGGGGTGGCAGGCCGATCAGGCAACCGGCGGCTCCAGCAACAGGCCGTAGATGCCTGAGTCAGACAGCTCACCGGCGACGCACCAGCGCGCGCGCAAAGTGCCTTCGAGGACGAACCCTTGGCGCTCCAGGGTGCGCGCCGAGCCGAGGTTGCGCGGGTCGATCTCGCCCTCCAGGCGGCGCATGTGCAGGGTATGGGCGAGGTAATCGATGAAACAGGTCAAGGCTTCGTCCATGTACCCCCTGCCTTGCACTGCACTGGCCAGGCAGTAACCGATCTCGCCACGGCGGGACACATCGTCGATATTGAACAGCTGGACCATGCCGATCAGTTCGCCGTTGTCGCGGCGGTACATGCCGAGCTTGAGCTGGTCGCCATTGGCATAGGCTTCGCGGTCGGCAGCCAGGGCGCTTTCGGCTTCGGCCAGGTTTTGCCAAGGGGCATGGTGCCAATAGCGCATGACCTCGGGATCGGCCATGATCGCCAGCCATTGCGCGGCATCGGCATGGCGCATGGGGCGCAATTGCAGACGCGGGCTGTCGAGGCAGAGGTCACTGGGGAAACTGCGGGGTGAGGTCACGCCGGATCTCCTGTCCATTGCTGGGGAGATGACAGTTTAACGGCATGCGCACGGTTCCGGCATCCCGGGGCTGCTGCGCAGCCCATCGCGACACAAGGTGTTCTGGTCAAGTATTTCCGGACACCAGTTACGGTGATCAAGCCGCCTGCTGCTCCATAGCTATTGGCGACAAGTAGTTGTTGTAGCTGTGGAGCCTGATTCGGTTGTATCGCATGAAGAAGCTGGTCATGTCCTGCTTGGCCTCTTCAACTTCCTTGTAGCCCTTGGGCGGCACCCATTCTGACTTTAGCGTCCCAAAGAAACGCTCTGTCGGTGCGTTGTCCCAGCATTGTCCCCTGCGGCTCATGCTCTGCGTTATCCCATGCTCAAGCAGCTCGGACTGGAAGCGCTGGCTGGTGTATTG
>NZ_OPYN01000059.1 GCF_900277125.1 Pseudomonas inefficax | reverse complement strand
CCATGCGTGGGTTGCTGCCCTGCGATGCCGCCGCGCTGATGCGCCTGGACGGCGAGTGGCTGGTGCCGCTGGCGGTGGACGGCCTGAGCCCCGATACCCTGGGCCGGCGCTTCAGGGTGAGCGAACACCCACGCTTCCAGATCCTGCTCAGCAGCCCGGAACCCACCCGCTTCGCCAGCGATTCCGAGCTGCCCGACCCTTACGACGGCCTGGTCAACGCCCCCCATGCCAACCTGGAAGTACATGACTGCATGGGTTGCCCGTTGATGGTCGACGAGCGCCCTTGGGGCCTGGTTACCCTCGATGCGCTGACCCCCGGGCAGTTCCAGAGCCTTGAGCTGGGCGCCCTGCAGGCCTTCGCCAGCCTGGCAGCCGCCACGGTCACCGTGGCTGAGCGCATCGAGCATCTGGCCCTGCGCGCGGAAGACGAACACCACCGCGCAGAGATCTACCGCCAGGCCAGCGGCCAGGACAAGGAGCTGATTGGCCAGAGCCCCGCGCACAAGCGCCTGGTGGAGGAAATCCGCCTGGTCGGTGGCAGTGACCTGACCGTGCTGATCACCGGTGAGACCGGCGTCGGCAAGGAGTTGGTGGCCCAGGCCCTGCACCAGGCCAGCAACCGCGCTGGCAAACCGTTGGTAAGCCTCAACTGTGCCGCCCTGCCCGACACCCTGGTGGAAAGCGAACTGTTCGGCCATGTGCGCGGTGCCTTCACTGGCGCCCATGGCGAGCGCCGTGGCAAGTTCGAGCTCGCCAATGGCGGCACGCTGTTCCTCGATGAGGTCGGTGAACTGCCGCTGACGGTGCAGGCCAAGCTACTGCGGGTGCTGCAGAGCGGCCAGTTGCAGCGCCTGGGCTCGGACCGCGAGCACCGGGTGGATGTGCGCCTGATCGCCGCGACTAACCGCGACCTGGCGGCAGAGGTACGCGCTGGCAACTTCCGCGCCGACTTCTACCACCGCCTCAGCGTATACCCGCTGCACGTGCCGCCGTTGCGCGAACGTGGGCGCGATGTGCTGTTACTGGCTGGCTACTTTCTCGAACAGAACCGCTCGCGCCTGGGCCTGAACAGCCTGCGCCTGAGCAGCGAGGCCCAGGCTGCGCTGCTGGCCTATGACTGGCCGGGCAACGTGCGTGAACTGGAACACCTGATCGGTCGCTCGGCGCTCAAGGCACTGGGCCAGCATTCCGACAGGCCACGCATCCTCACCCTGGAGGCCATCGACCTGGACCTGCGCGCAACGGCAACGCCCGGCACCCCGCCCTCCCCTGCCGCGCCCCTGCCGGCGGCACCGCTACCCGAGGGGGGCCTGCGCGAAGCCGTCGACGACTACCAGCGCCAGGTGATCAAGGCCTGCCTGCAGCGACACGAAGATAACTGGGCAGCGGCTGCCCGGGAACTTGGTCTGGACCGCGCCAACCTTAGTCGTCTGGCCCGTCGGCTGGGGCTGCGCTGAGTTGGAATCCTGGGGGCGCTTTGCGCCCCATCGCGACACAAGGCCGCTCCTACAAGGGACCGCGATCCCCTGTAGGAGCGGCCTTGTGTCGCGATGGGCTGCAAAGCAGCCCCAGAATCCCAACGCCCGCTAAAGCCCGACCAAAACAGGCCGATAACCGGTTATCCCCTGTTCCCCACGAAGGTCACCATGGCCACGCAAAATGCCCGCGCGGACTCGCTGTCCCTGCTGCTGTTCACCCTGCGCAGCGGCAAGTTGATGGCAATCAACCTGCTCAAGGTCAGCGAGATAATCCCCTGCCCGCCGCTGACCAAGCTGCCCGAATCGCACCCTCACGTGAAAGGCGTGGCGACCCTGCGTGGCAATCCGCTGTCGGTCATCGACCTGTCCCGCGCCATCGGCGAACGGCCGCTGGCCGACCCNGACGGCGGCTGCCTGA
>NZ_OPYN01000058.1 GCF_900277125.1 Pseudomonas inefficax | reverse complement strand
ACTACGGTTCGCTGGGCGAGCATGACAAGAGCAAGCACCTGAACTGGGCCGGCGCGTCGTGGAGCGGTACCCCGAACATCACCGCCAACCTGTATGCGGCCGAGCTGAAGGACATCTGGAACCAGTACTACGCCGATTTCGACTACACCTACGTGGTCAGCGACCTGGTCAGCCTGAACCCGGGCGTGCACTTCTATCACACCCAGGACACCGGCCAGGCCCTGCTGGGCAAGATCGACAACAATACCTACAGCGTGCACTTCACCGTCAACGCCGGGTACCACAGCGTCACTGCCGCCTACCAGCGGGTCAACGGCAACACGCCGTTCGACTACATCAACCTGGGCGACAGCATCTACCTGGACAACTCGCGCATGTATTCGGACTTCAACGCACCGAACGAACGTTCGTGGAAGCTGCAGTACGGCTATGACTTCGCCGGTATGGGCATCCCTGGCCTGAGCACGGTGCTGTCGTACTCGCGGGGTGAGGCGGATCTGACCAAGGCCGTCCAGGACACCACCCACTACGATTACTACCGTGCCGATGGCAAGAACGCCATGCACTGGGAACGCGACCTGGACGTGAAGTACGTGTTCCAGGAAGGTGACCTGAAGGACCTGTCGGTGCTGGTGCGCTATGCCACCCACCGTGGCAGCCAGGGTTATGCGTCGATCGACAGCAACAGCGACAACGATGAACTGCGGGTGATCGTGGATTACCCGTTGAACGTGTTCTGATCCTGGATCGCAAGCTGGACATCCAACCTGTGGGAGCGGGCGTGCCCGCGAACACCGGCGAGCCGGTGCCATGCACCGCGGCGCTTGCTTCGCGGGCATGCCCGCTCCCACAGGGCCTTGTGGTCAGTCCACAATAAGGTCTACCGCGATTCCGTCGGACAAATCTTGTTCGACAATCCCCGCTTCCCTAGAATGTCGCCGCCGCGAATGGCCCTGCCCACGCAGTAGCGAGCATGACCCCCCGATCTCCGCGTTTCGCACTCTACAGGTCGCACCCCGAGCTGATCCTCAACCTGGGCAGTTGCCTTGCCGTGCTCGCCATCGTGGCCATCGTCAGCTACCTGCTGGCGCGCGAGCGGGACAATGTCGAGGTGTCTGCGATCCGCTCGTCCAACAATATCGTCCAGCTGATCGAAAGCGACATCCTGCGCAACGTCGAACTTTACGACCAGTCGCTGCAGGGCCTGATCTGGGCGGTCGGGCGCAAGGAGCTGCCGGAAATCCCCGGCCCGGTGCGCCAACGCCTACTGTTCAATGAAGCCTTCGTCGACCGTAAGCGCGGTGACGTGCTGTGGCTGGACAAGCAAGGCAACGTGGTTGGCGATTCCACCAGCAGCGCGCCACGCAAGGCCAACTTCGCCGGCACCGAGGCGCACCTGCACAACGCCAACCTCGGTCTGCTGGTGGGGCCGCCGTTCAAGGCCAGGCTCGGCGACCTGGACTGGTGCATCAGTTTCAGCCGGCGTATCTCCGACGCCAAAGGCGAGTTCGCCGGCCTGGCAGTGGGCGCGCTGCGCCTGTCGTACTTCAGTGAACTATTTCAACGCCTGGATATTGGCGAAGACAGCAGCATCAACCTGCTTAACACCGACGGCCAACTGCTGGCTCGCCAGCCCAGCCGTACGCAAGACTCGCAAATCGGCAGCAACTATGCCGAGCGGCCCAATTTCAAACGTATTCTCAGCGAGCAGAGCGGCAGCTTTACCGCCCGCTCCAGCAGCAACGGCAAACCGCGCATGTACACCTTCGCCCGGGTCGCGCAGTTGCCACTGATCGTACTGGTCGTGCATTCGGCCGAAGATGTGTTCGAATCCTGGCGGCGCACTGCGATCCTGGTCAGCGTTGCCACCGGTGGACTTTGTGTGGGCATCCTCTGGCTAACCCTGCTGCTGGGCCGCGAATTGCGTCGCCGCCATGAGGCCGAACAGGGCCTGGCGACCCTGGCCGCCACCGACAGCCTGACCGGGCTGGCCAACCGCCGACGCCTGGACCAGGTACTACGACAGGAGTGGGCTCGCGCCCAGCGCAACCGCAAGCCGTTGGCAGTGCTGATGGTGGATGTGGACCATTTCCGGGCATTCAACCAGCGCCATGGCCATGCCGGTGGCGACCATGCCCTGCGCGAAGTGGCCAAGACCATCGAGGCATGCATCCGCCGCCCTGCCGATTTGGCAGCGCGTTATGGGGGTGAGGAATTTCAGGTGGTGCTGCCGGAAACCGATCTGAGCGGTGCGCAAATGCTTGCCGAGCGCATTCGTAGCAGTGTCGAGGCGCTGGCGCCGTTTGCCGATGATGCCCACTCGGTCACGGTCAGCATCGGCATCGGCCTGTCAGGCACCCAGCACGATCTGGCGAAAGTGCTGGGTGCTGCGGATGAAGCGCTCTACCGGGCCAAGGCCAATGGCCGTAACCGGGTAGAGGGGCCTGCCGACTAGCTGCGGGCGCGCGCGGCGTTGCGCAAGGCCCTGACCTGGTCATGGTTGCGCTGCACACCTTGCAGCTGTTTTTCCACC
>NZ_OPYN01000057.1 GCF_900277125.1 Pseudomonas inefficax | reverse complement strand
GGCGAAGCCAGTCATAAAACGCGCTACGGGACACGCTCAGCGCACTGCAAAGGAGGCTGGTCGGATACGAGCCTGACTCTCTCAGTTCCTCGATCAGGAAAAACGATCGGGATCCGACATCAAGAGAGCCGTAGCCTTTTTTAAGATTTCAGCCTCGGTCTCCAGGCGCTTGATCTTAGCTCGCAGCTGCTGGAGCTCTCGCTGTTCGTCGCTGATCGCTTTGGTACCGGCTACTGGCTGGCCCTTCTGTCGCTCTTTACGTACCTGATCAACCCAGCGGCGCAGGGCTGTAGGGCCGACGTCCATTGATGCGCAGACGTCGGGAATCGAGCAGTGGTCATCTAGAACCATGCTGGCGGCACGTTGCTTGAACTCGCGGGTGTAGGTCTTTCGTTCTTGCATGAAACCTCCTGATTGGGCGAATCATATCGCCCTTAAGAGGTGTCCGGGATCATTAGGCCAGTTCAAGGCCGCTCCTACAGGGAATCGCGTACCCCTGTAGGAGCGGCCTTGTGTCGCGATGGGCCGCACAGCGGCCCCAGGATCTTTCAGGCGCCGCGATTCAACCCCACTTCCATATCATTGATCAGCGCCTTGGCCATGGCACTCAGAATCCGCGCCGCGCTGCCGGCGATCTTGTCGCCTTCCATCTCGGCCTCTTCGTTCAGGTGCTTGATGCAGCCGATCAGCACCGACAGTTCGTCGAATGCCAGATCCAGCGGAACGCCCGGCTCTACCCGGTACAGCTCGAGGAATTTTTCCACGCCGGCGGTGGTGCGGGATTTCAGGTGGTCGCTCATGCTTTGGCCTCCAGCGCTTTCATCTGGGCTAGCAGGGCTTGTAGCAGGTCGGTCTGGGCAGACATCGCTTCCAGCAGGCTGGAACGCAGGGCTGGGGCTTCGGCGTCGAGGTATTGGAGGATGGTGCCTGAGAGGTTGTCCATGACCTGAGTGGCCTGGGACTTGGCGGCTTGGTAGGTAAGGTCTGAAACGGGTGGGTCAGGTACGGGTTTGTTCATGATCAACTCCAATGTGTTCAAAGGAGCAACCACCTGAATCCTTCTCACAGATTTGGGCGGCAGCCGTGCGCGTGGTGAGAAGCCCGTGTTGGAGTCACCACGGTCAGGCCGAAGCCTGCACGCGCACAGCTGCCATGAACTGGCAGGAAGACAACCAACAACGAGTTCTCACACTCGCTCGCCATTTGGGCGAACGGCGAAATTACCGCTGTGATTCTTCCCTGCCTATCAGACGGCATCCGACTGAGGTCGTAGGATAATTCCCAATCCTAGAGAACCTGAAGCATTTGGTATCAAGTTCAGAATCTTCTTACAGCTTATGGCCCTTTCGCGGGTGAACCCGCTCCCACAGGTACTGCGCTGGCCTTGAAATGGCGGCGGTACCCATGGTCTCCATAGGTACTGCACCAACCTTGAAAGCGGCGCGATTCCTGTGGGAGCGGGTTCACCCGCGAAAGGGCCGGTACAGGCTAGCGAAGTACGATCAGGCCACCTCAGCCCCATCATCCGGCCAATGCGGCTCATTGGCCTCTGGCGGGGTCAGCGGTGGCAGCCCATACGCGGCCCGCGCATCGTCGCAACTGGGGTTATGCACTCCACCCTCCCACGACGCCTCGAACTCGCGGCACGGGCTGGACCGGTTGGCATAAATGCTACAAGCCACCTCTTTGCCGATCTCGCCCTCAAGGCTGACGCAGCGGCAGGGTTTGGCATCGGTGCCGATCATGGCAACGCGGGTGGGGTTGATCTGTACCACCAGGTCGTCCGGCACAAGGCCCCCGGCAGACTGGCATTCACCCCAGAAAAAGGACACACGGAAGTACCCGCAGCAGGCGCCGCAGTCAAGGCAAGGGTTATATTCGGACATGATGGCACGGAGGAAGGTTGTTGTTATCGGGGCTGGCCCGCGGCGCCATTTTCAATCCAAGCGGGGGCGGCTGGATAGAGGGGCAATGCAAAAAAATCTGCCGCTGATCCGGCCGCCCGTTAGTGCTAGCAGATGGCCTTGTAAGTCGCGGCATCCCAACGCTGCAAAGCCAAACCTGCGCTCGGGTCGTACTCCCCTCCCTGCACCTTGCTGAAGTAGGTACGCGCTTCGCCGCAGTGCACCAGCCGGTCGTGCATTTCGCCCTCGGTGAGTACAGTGTAGGACGCACTGCGCATGGCCTGATACTGCTTGTCAGCCGCCGCCATGAGCTGGTGATACTTCATCAACTGGCTGTCGCCCAAGGCCAGGCGCTTGTCCAGCTGCACACCCCAGCGGGTCAGGCAGACCTCGGCAAAATGGCGAACGATCAACCCCGGCTCCACCAACACCTTGCCGTCGCCCGCACCATCCGCCGAGGCGTTACCCACCAACGTGGCATGCCGGCCTGGCATCGGGTAGACACATATCCGCGTATCGCTTGCGACTATAGGAATCACGCAAGCAAAACCCTTGGAGCGCTCATCCCGCGAGTAGAAGCCTACATACTCTTTGACGTTATCAGTCAGCGTTACGCGCTCGACCTGTACATTGCCAACTCCCGGCACCGGGTCGATGGCAAAGATGTTCACCGGTATGCCGCGCAACACAGGGTCCTGCGCCATGGCGTTAGCCAGCATGTGGCAACTGATCCCTCCCCTGCTCCAGCCCACCAGGTTCACCTGGGTCGGCAAGCGTGGCTTGCGGAACATGCTGATGATGCGCTCCTGCAATTCCTGCGGAGTTGGATGCCGATCACCGTAGTCGTAGGTACGCCAGAACCAGGAGGCGGTAGAAGACACATCCGGGATGGGTACGCCAGCGTCCTTCAGGCGCTGGTATTCTTCCTCGCTCAGCTTGGTGCGCTGCCAGCTGCTTTCACCCTTGATCACCTGCAGCACATGGTTGACGTTCTCTTCCCAACCGCGGCCAAACAGCTGGCCGGTCCAGTTGAAATAGCCGCCGGGCTCGACGAACAGGTTGTCATCCTGGAGGTTGCCGCTGCCGGGGCCGTCCACGGCGATCCAGTGGGCGAATTCGCGGCCCTGGTCGTTGCTGGCCAGGGTCGAGACCAGTTCACCGTTCCAGAAGTTGGGGTTGGCGTCGTCGAAGCGGTGGGAGCCAGTGCCGCAGAAGTAGGCGGTGAAGACACTCATGGGGGATCTCTTTAGTGAGAAATGAGTGCTGAAGGTAGGTTGGCTGATGGGTCGGGTGCAGGCGGAAAGGTAGCCTTTGAGTCCGTCGGGGCTGCTTTGCAGCCCTTTCGCGACACAAGGCCGCTCCCACAAGTACAGCGCAGCATTTGAAAACTGCGCTGTACCTGTGGGAGCGGCCTTGTGTCGCGAAAGGGCCGCAAAGCGGCCCCCATGGCTTACTTGCGGATAAGGCCATCAGCCCGGAACATCTGCCGGATCCCGCGAATCGCCTGGCGAATACGGTCCTGGTTCTCGATCAGGGCAAAGCGCACATGGTCGTCACCATAGTCACCAAAGCCGATCCCCGGCGACACGCACACCTTGGCCTCGGCCAGCAGCTTCTTGGAAAACTCCAGCGAGCCCAGGTGCGCATACTCTGGCGGGATCTTCGCCCACACGTACATCGAGGCCTTGGGGTTCTCGACCATCCAGCCCAGCTCGTGCAGCCCTTTCACCAGCAGGTTGCGGCGCTGGCGGTATTGCTCGGCAATGTCGCGCACACACTGTTGGTCACCTTCCAGTGCAGCAATGGCGGCCACCTGCAGCGGGGTGAAGGTGCCGTAGTCGTGGTAGCTCTTGATCCGCGCCAGGGCGCTTACCAGTTCGGGGTTACCGACCATGAAACCGATCCGCCAGCCGGCCATATTGTAGCTCTTGGACAGGGTGAAGAACTCCACCGCAATGTCCTTGGCCCCCGGCACCTGCATGATCGACGGGGCTTTCCAGCCGTCGTAGACGATGTCGGCGTAGGCCAGGTCATGCACCACCAGCACGTTGTACTGCTTCGCCAGGGCCACCACGCGCTCGAAGAAGTCCAGCTCCACGCACTGAGCGGTGGGGTTGGAAGGGAAGCCGAGGATCATCATCTTCGGCTTGGGGATCGATTCGCGAATGGCCCGCTCGAGCTCGTTGAAGAAGTCCACTCCCGGCACCAGCGGCACCGAACGCACCTGGGCACCGGCAATCACCGCCCCGTAGATATGGATCGGGTAGCTGGGGTTGGGCACCAGCACCGTGTCGCCCTGGTCGAGGGTAGCCAGCATCAGGTGCGCCAGGCCTTCCTTCGAGCCGATGGTGACGATGGCTTCGCTTTCCGGGTCGATGTCGACCTCGTAGCGTTCTTTGTACCAGTTGGAGATCGCCCGACGCAGGCGCGGGATGCCGCGGGAGGTGGAGTAGCCGTGGGTGTCTTCACGCTGGGCGACCTGCACCAGCTTCTCGACGATGTGCGGCGGGGTGGCGCCATCGGGGTTGCCCATGCTTAGGTCGATGATGTCCTCGCCACGGCGGCGGGCGGCCATCTTGAGCTCGGCAGTGATGTTGAAGACGTAAGGGGGGAGACGATCGATGCGCGCAAAGCGGCGCGGCGAACCTGGGTTGGCCATGGCTTCCTCTGAGTACGTAAGCGCCCGGAACCGTCCGAGCGACGTTGGCCGATGCGGCGGCCTGGGTCAGAAGATAGTGCCGAAACGGTAATCCTGTAAAGGATAATTTCCCGTTTTTATATAACTTTTCAGCTGTATTTTTTGAAAATATTTGAATCTCATGTTTTCAGGGCCGGCCTCTTCGCGGGCTTGCCCGCTCCCACAGGGTTGCTCACCGTCCTGAGACTTGCGCCGCACCTGTGGGAGCGGGCAAGCCCGCGAAGAGGCCGGCACAGGAAAACGCCCATAAAAAAACCCCGGCACAAAGGCCGGGGTTTTCGTGAAACAGGCAGCAGTCTCAGCGTGCGTAAGTCATCAGCACGTCCGCAGCAGTCTGGCTGTCCACGCCCATCATCACGCTCAGGGCAGTGACGGTGAGGATGGAGAAGCCGAACACCTTGCGGGCCCACTTGCTGTCGTCCTCGGCCTTGTAGCCGCCCCAGGCCATGTACAGCCAGTACAGGCCCATGGCTGCTGCCACGGCCAGGTAGCCGAGGCCGGCGTAACCGCCAAGGGTAAGCATCAGGGTCGCGAGCACGAAGGCCAGCACGTACAGCACGATCTGCTTCTTCGCCGCGAGGATGCCACGTGCCACCGGCAGGACCGGAATGTTGGCAGCGCTGTAATCCTTGAAGCGGAAGATGGCGATGGCGAAGCTGTGCGGCATCTGCCACAGGCTGAACATCACCAGCAGGGTAACCGCAGCCAGGTCGAAGCTGTTGCTGACGGCGCAATAGCCGATCACCGGAGGCATGGCACCAGACAGGCTGCCGACCAAGGTGCCGTGCACCGATTTACGCTTCAGCCACAGGCTGTAGAAACCGACGTAGACGATGAAGCCGATCAGCGCACAGAACGCCGAAAGCGGGTTGGCCTGGACATACAGCAGGCTGAAACCCGCCACCCCGAGCAGGGTGGCGTAGATCAGCGCGAGGGGCAGCGACATGCCGCCCTGGACCATGACGCGGTTCTTGGTGCGCTCCATCTTGTGGTCGATGTCACGGTCGATGCAGTTGTTGAACACGCATCCGGACGCGACCACCAGCGAAGTACCGATCACCACCGCCAGGAACAGGGCGAAATCCACATGGCCCTTCGAGGCAAGGAAGAAACCGCCTGCCACGGAAAGCACGTTACCGAAAATGATCCCCGGTTTGGTGATTTGGATAAAGTGCTTAACGGACATGCAGTCTTACCTCACTTGGCCAACATTTCGAAGTGGATGCTGAACATGATCCACAGCGACAGGCCGACAAGCAGAGCGATCACCAGAGTGGTGAACAGGAACGTCGAAACGTTGTTGCGTTGCTCTTTCGAGCGGTCCATGTGCAGGAAGTACACGAGGTGCACTACTACCTGGATCACGGCCATGGCAACAATGATCAGAACGGTCAGGTTCTTCGGCAGGCTTGGCGACATGGCCAGGCCGAACGGGATCGCAGTCAGGATGATCGACAGGATGAAGCCGATCATGTACGACTTGACGCTGCCGTGGTTACCTTCGTGATGAGTGTCGTGTGCGTTAGCCATTACAGAACTCCCAGCAGGTAGACGACGGTGAATACGCAGATCCAGACCACGTCCAGGAAGTGCCAGAACAGGCTCAGGCAGCTCATGCGGGTCTTGGCGGTCGGCGTGATGCCGTGCTTGTTGATCTGGTACATCATGATTGCCATCCAGATCAGGCCGGCGGTCACGTGCAGACCGTGGGTACCTACCAGGGCAAAGAAGCCCGACAGGAAGCCACTGCGCTGCGGGCCGAAGCCCTCGGCGATCAGGTGATGGAACTCGTAGATTTCCATCGCGATGAAGCCTGCACCGAACAGGAAGGTCACAGCCAACCAGCCCAGTACGCCAGCTTTCTTGCCATCGAACATCTTCAGCATGGCGAAGCCGAAGGTGATCGAGGACAGCAGCAGGAACAGCGTTTCAACAGCTACGAAATCGAGCTGGAAGATGTCATGACCCGACGGGCCGCCGGCAAAACTGCCGGACAGCACCGCGTAGGTGGCGAAGAGCGACGCAAACAGGATGCAGTCGGTCATCAGGTACAGCCAGAAACCGAGTACGGTCATCTGGCCCGAGTCGTGGTGGTGGTCGTCATGCCCATGGTCGTGACCATGAGCAGCACCGTGCATTACTTGACTGGACATTGATTACACCCGCTCAAACGATTCGACACGTGCGCCGGCAGGCAGAGCACCTGCTTTGGCCAGCGCTTTCATGCGCTCGCCTTCGATGCGCGCCACTTCTTCGGCCGGAACCATGTAGCCCTGGTCGTCACGCGCAGCGTGGCGAACGAAGACAGCGATGGTTGCAACCAGGCTCGCGCCAACCAGCCACCAGATGTGCCAGATGAAGGCGAAGCCGAAGACGGTCAGGAACAGGCCCATGAACAAACCGGTAGAGGTGTTGCTCGGCATGTGGATCGCTTCGTACTTGGCCGCAGGCTTGTAGGCAACGCCGGCTTCCTTGGCTTCGTGCCAGGCATCCAGGCCAACCTTCTCAGGCATGTGGGCGAAGTTGTAGAACGGAGGTGGCGACGAAGTCGACCATTCCAGGGTACGGCCGCCCCATGGGTCGCCGGTCACGTCCAGGTTCTGGTTGCGGTCGCGAACCGATACGTACAGCTGGATCAGCTGGCAGGCGATACCGAACAGGATCAGCACGGCGCCGACAACGGCTACGTACAGGTAGGGTTCCCACAGTGGGTTGTCGGAGTGGTTCAGACGACGGGTCATGCCCATGAAGCCCAGGGCGTACAGCGGCATGAACGCTACGTAGAAGCCCGAGATCCAGAACCAGAAGGCAGCCTTGCCCCACTTCTCGTTCAGGGTGAAACCGAAGGCTTTCGGGAACCAGTAGGCGAAGCCGGCGATGTAGCCGAATACAGCACCACCGATGATCACGTTGTGGAAGTGAGCAATTACGAACAGGCTGTTGTGCAGCACGAAGTCAGCACCTGGAACAGCCAGCAGAACGCCAGTCATGCCACCGATGGAGAAGGTGATCATGAAGCCCAGGGTCCACATGATCGGCGCGGTGAAGCGCAGACGGCCCTGGTAGATGGTGAACAGCCAGTTGAACAGCTTCACACCGGTCGGAATGGAGATCAGCATCGTCGCCAGGCCGAAGAAGGTGTTGACGCTGGCGCCGGCACCCATGGTGAAGAAGTGGTGCAGCCATACGGCGAAGCCCAGCACGGCGATGGCGCCCGATGCGTAGATCATCGAGTGGTGGCCGAACAGACGCTTGCCGGAGAAGGTGGAGGTAACTTCCGAGAACACACCGAAGGCCGGCAGGATCAGGATGTACACCTCAGGGTGACCCCACGCCCAGAACAGGTTGACGTACATCATCGGGTTCCCACCAAGCTCGTTGGTGAAAATGTGGAAGTCCAGATAACGGTCAACAGTCAGCAGAGCGAGTGCAGCGGTCAGGATCGGGAAGGAAGCCACGATCAGCACGTTGGCCCAGGTGCAGGTCCAGGTGAAGATCGGCATGTCCATCAGCTTCATGCCAGGTGCGCGCATCTTCATCACGGTGACGAGGAAGTTCACGCCGGTAAGCGTCGTACCCAATCCGGATAGCTGTAGCGCCCAGATGTAGTAGTCGACACCCACCCCAGGGCTGTACTGGATGCCCGCGAGCGGCGGATAGGCAACCCAGCCGGTCTTGGCGAATTCACCAACGCCCAGCGAGATGTTGACCAGCAGCACGCCTGCCAGCAGCAGGTAGAAGCTCAGGGAGTTCAGGAACGGGAAGGCAACGTCACGTGCACCGATCTGCAGAGGAACCGCCAGGTTCATCAGGCCGGTGAAGAACGGCATCGCCATGAAGATGATCATGATCACACCGTGAGCGGTGAAGATCTGGTCATAGTGTTCAGGCGGCAGGTAGCCTTCGGAGCCACCGGTAGCGGCAGCCAGCTGGGTACGCATCATGATGGCGTCGGCAAAGCCGCGCAGCAGCATGACCATCGCGACGATGATGTACATCACCCCGATTTTCTTGTGGTCGACAGTCGTCAACCACTCGCTCCACAAGTAGGACCACTTGCGGAAGTAGGTGATAGCACCGACGACAGCGATACCACCGAGCGCGATCATGGCAAGCGTCACCATGACTATCGGCTCGTGATAGGGTATCGCCTCCAGGCTTAGTTTACCGAACATCTCTTACTCCTCTGCACCGGCAGCTGGTTGCATACTCGATTCCACACCCTTGGTAGTGGCCAGATCTTTGCTGCCTGCTTCTTCGTGGCTCGGACGACCGCGGTTCATGCCTTCGTACTTGTCGACGATCAGCTGGAACTGGTCAGGCGAAGCCTCGCTATACAGCGCGACTGGGTTGTTTTCGCTTGGTTTGGCCAAGGCGTCGTATTCGGCCTTGTCCAGCTTCTTCGGCGACTGCTTGACCTCGGCGACCCACTTATCGAAGTCTTCCTGAGAGGTGGCAGTAGCCTTGAATTTCATGCCGGTGAAGCCAGCACCGCTGTAGTTGGCGCTGATACCGTCGAACTCGCCGTTTTCGTTGGCGATCAGGTGCAGCTTGGTGGTCATGCCGGCCATGGCGTAGATCTGGCCGCCCAGGCCCGGGATGAAGAACGAGTTCATCACGGCGTCGGAAGTGACGCGGAAGTTGACCGGGGTGTTAGCCGGGAAGACGATCTTGTTGACCGTGGCAATGCCCTGCTCCGGGTAGATGAACAGCCACTTCCAGTCCAGCGCGACCACGTCGATCTGCACCGGCTTCACATCGGAATCCAGCGGACGGTACGGGTCCAGCTTGTGGGTGGAGTGGTAGGTGAAGTAGCCCAGGGCGATGATGATCAGGATCGGGATGATCCACACCGCGGCTTCGATCTTGGTCGAGTGCGACCAGTCAGGGGTGTAGGTGGCAGCCTTGTTGGAAGCACGGTACTTCCAGGCGAAAACCACGGTCATGATAATGACAGGAATCACCACCAGCAGCATCAGGCCGGTAGCGATCAGGATCAGGTTCTTTTGCTCAATGCCGACCTGACCTTTCGGGTCGAGCAGGGTCCAGTTGCACCCACTGAGTAAAAGCATGCCTAAAAAGGGCAATATGCCAAACAGTCTGGGGTAACGCTTTTTACTCATCTCACGACCTCTAGATCAGCTTGCTTCAATGCAATTTGTGTTTTGGTAGCCAACACTTCGTCCTGCCAAGTGCGGCAATTCGCGCCCGTACTCGCTCCTGCCCGGGTCCGGCTGCAGGACCTTGGCGTCAAAGCGTGTTAGCGGTGCTTATGGTTTCGTAGGCAACAGGCCTGTACTTCAGACCAAGTCCATTTGGTGCGGGAAAACGCGGAGGGGGATCCGCCCGGTATCGCCGTTGGGCGAAACTTGACGAAGTCAGCAAAAAGGAGCGCTGGGGCTTCCTTCAATCCTGCGACTCGCAAGCAGTGCCGAACGGAAATTGGGGGCGATTGTAGATAGGTCGCCAACCCTTGACTATGACTTATTGAGCAACAGTCCTTTACAGAATCCGCAACAATACTGCTCAAAAATTCAACTTCGCGACAGTTTGTCGCACCCCGCTTGATAGGCCCCAAAGCCGCATTCTGCAAGGCCTCTGGGTTGATCTGGATCAAGCGGGGAGCGAATTTCCCCTCTTCTCATGCGGCGTAAAAGACCGCATGCAATTCGGGACTTTTGTCTAAGCCCGGCGTCGGTTGCGATAGATCCCGAGCGGAACCAGGACAGCTGTCAGGACGAACGCCACCAGCGCCCATTGCGCCAGCGACAGACCGAGGATTGGCGGGTACGGCGTGCTGCAGAAGCCGTCGACCTGGAACACCAGCGGCCAGAGCTTGGCAAGCGGCAGGTCGTCCACGATCGGCTGCAGGGTGTCGATGCCGCAACTGACCATGGGGTTGGCGAGTATATACACATGGTTGCCGGCCGCAACGATTCCGCCAATGGCGCTGAGCACCACCAGTGCCTCGAAGAAGGTCAGGCTGCGGCGCCCGGGCATCGCCGCGGCGATGAAGGCGAACACGGCGATGAACAACAGCGCATAACGTTGCAGGATGCACAGCGGGCATGGTGCCTCGCCCAGGACCACCTGCATGTAGAGGGCGCCACCGATCAGCGAAATGCAGATCAGGCCCAACAGTACCAGAAAGCGCCGTTCCCGATTCAGGCGCGATGTTTGTTCGTTCATTGCCGATTCCTTCGATGGATAGTGGCAGCGTGATCCGCCTGCCTGGCGCAAGTCTACACGCTGGGCAGGGCCTTTGAGCGTGCCGAGGAAGCGGCGTGATAGCGCTGCGCAGGGCTATCCGGTGTGGCTGAGACCGGCCGCAACGACGTCGGTTCAACGCCGGGCGGCAAAAAAGCGGCTGCCCGGGTGCCGCGCAGGGGCAAGCCCCTCGACACCCGGGAGTGAAGGATACCGTGATTAAAGGAGGATTAAAGATGAAAGCTGCACAGTCGCTTTCATCTCTCCTTTATATAGGCAGGGACGTGAGGTGCGGGCCCAGCAGCTGGGATGAATGTTTCATGAACCTGTGCCGGCCCTTTCGCGGGTAAACCCGCTCCCACAGGGATCGCGCAGGTCTCCGGCGCAGTGGGGTACCTGTGGGAGCGGGTTCACCCGCGAAAGGGCCAGTGCAGGCGCTACATCACTCCAGCGCAGCCGCCGGCCCGAAGAACTCGTAACGGCTCTGCTGCTCCGGCACACCCAGGCCCTTCAGCTGGCGCTTGACCGCCGCCATGAAGCCCTTGGGCCCGAGGAAGTAGGCATCCACGTCACGCTCCTGCGGCAGCCACTCGGCCAGCAGGTCCTCGCTCAGCAGGCCCACGGCATCAGCCGCGGCACCGCCCTGCGGCTCTGCATAGCAGTAGAAGCGCTTGAGCTGAGGGTGACGCTCGGCCAGCTCGTCGATCCAGTCGCGGAAGGCATGCACGGCGCCGTTACGGGCGCAGTGAATGAAATGCACCTCACGCTGGGTTTGCAGTGCCGCCTGCAGCATTGCCAGGGTCGGGGTAATACCCACGCCACCGCTGATCAGTACCAGCGGCTTGTCGCTCGCAGCCAGGGTGAAGTCGCCAGCCGGCGGGAACAGCTGCAGGGTATCGCCCACCGCCAATACGTCGTGCAGGTAGTTGGAGACCTTGCCACCCGCCTCGCGCTTGACGCTGATGCGGTATTCCTTGCCGTCGCACAGCGCCGACAGGGAATAGTTTCGGCGCTGCTCGGCGCCGTCGATGTCCAGCTTCAGGCCGATATACTGGCCAGGCTCGGCCTTGAGCACCGGCTTGCCATCCACCGGGGCAAAATAGAACGAAACGATTTCGCTGCTTTCCTGCTCACGGCGTACCAGGCGGAATTCACGGGTACCGCGCCAGCCGCCTTCGGCTTCTTCCTTCTGTTTATAAAGGTTCTCTTCCGCGCCGATCAGGATGTCGGCCAGCTGGCCATAGGCCGCGCCCCAGGCGTCGATCACGGCGGGGGTGGCGATTTCCTTGCCCAGCACTTCTTCGATGGCACGCAGCAGGCAGCTGCCGACGATCGGGTAGTGCTCCGGCAGAATCTGCAGGGCAACGTGCTTGTTGATGATCTGGCCGACCAGGCCGCCAAGCTGCTCCAGCTGGTCGATGTGGCGGGCATACATCAGCACGCCGTTGGCCAGGGCGCGCGGTTGGTCACCGCTGGCCTGGTGGGCCTGGTTGAACAGCGGTCGCACTTGCGGGTACTCGCTGAGCATCATCTTGTAGAAGTGCGTGGTCAGCGCTTCGCCGCCGCTTTCCAGCAGGGGGACAGTGGCCTTGATGATTGCACGTTGTTCGGCATTGAGCATTGCAACAACTCCTGAGCCTGTGGCTTCAAATGACTGCCCGAGCTGTTACATCAATCATGCCAACTTTTATCTCCAGCAAAATCAGGGGGTTGACGCAGGTCATGTCAAAACGACCCACCCCAACGTATAGTCATATCGACCCACAGGAGTCCATATGACCACGAAGCCCCTGCTCACCACCCTGCTACCCTTGGTCAGCGACCTCTCCCGGGACCTGCCCGACCAGGAACGCTATCGCCGCCTGCTACAGGCCATGCGTGGGTTGCTGCCCTGCGATGCCGCCGCGCTGCTGCGCCTGGATGGCGAGTGGCTAGTGCCGCTGGCGGTGGACGGCCTGAGCCCCGATACCCTGGGCCGGCGCTTCCGGGTCAGCGAACACCCACGCTTCCAGATTCTGCTCAGCAGCCCGGAACCCACCCGCTTCGCCAGCGATTCCGAGCTGCCCGACCCTTACGACGGCCTGGTCAACGCCCCCCACGCCAACCTGGAAGTACATGACTGCATGGGTTGCCCGTTGATGGTCGACGAGCGCCCTTGGGGCTTGGTTACCCTCGATGCGCTGACCCCAGGGCAGTTCCAGAGCTTGGAACTGGGCGCCCTGCAGGCTTTCGCCAGCCTGGCCGCCGCCACGGTCACCGTGGCCGAGCGCATCGAGCACCTGGCCCTGCGCGCGGAAGACGAACACCACCGCGCGGAGATCTACCGCCAGGCCAGCGGCCAGGACAAGGAGCTGATTGGCCAGAGCCCCGCGCACAAGCGCCTGGTGGAGGAAATCCGCCTGGTCGGTGGCAGTGACCTGACCGTGCTGATCACCGGTGAGACCGGCGTCGGCAAGGAGTTGGTGGCCCAAGCCCTGCATCAGGCCAGTAACCGCGCTGGCAAACCGTTGGTAAGCCTCAACTGTGCCGCCCTGCCCGACACCTTGGTCGAAAGCGAACTGTTCGGCCATGTGCGCGGTGCCTTCACTGGCGCCCATGGCGAACGCCGCGGCAAGTTCGAACTCGCCAATGGCGGCACGCTGTTCCTGGATGAGGTCGGTGAACTGCCGCTGACGGTGCAGGCCAAGCTGCTGCGGGTGCTGCAGAGCGGCCAGTTGCAGCGCCTGGGCTCGGACCGCGAGCACCGGGTGGATGTGCGCCTGATCGCCGCGACTAACCGCGACCTGGCGGCAGAAGTACGCGCTGGCAACTTCCGCGCCGACTTCTACCATCGCCTCAGCGTATACCCGCTGCACGTGCCGCCGTTGCGCGAACGTGGGCGCGATGTGTTGCTACTGGCCGGCTACTTTCTCGAACAGAACCGCTCGCGGCTGGGTCTGAACAGCTTGCGCCTGAGCAGCGAGGCCCAGGCTGCACTGCTGGCCTATGACTGGCCGGGCAACGTGCGTGAACTGGAACACCTGATCGGTCGCTCGGCGCTCAAGGCGCTGGGCCAGCATTCCGACAGGCCACGCATCCTCACCCTGGAGGCCATCGACCTGGACCTGCGCGCAACGGTAACGCCCGGCACCCCGCCCTCCCCTGCCGCGCCCCTGCCGACGGCACCGCTACCCGAGGGGGGCCTGCGCGAAGCCGTCGACGACTACCAGCGCCAGGTGATAGAGGCCTGCCTGCAGCGACACGAAGATAATTGGGCAGCGGCGGCCCGGGAACTCGGCCTGGACCGCGCCAACCTTAGTCGTCTGGCCCGTCGGCTGGGGCTGCGTTGATTGAAACCGGCGCTGTACCTGTGGGCAATCCGCGTACCCTGTGGGAGCGGCTTTAGCCGCGAAGAATCCAACGCGGTGCATGGCACCGGCTGCGCCGGTGTTCGCGGGCAAGCCCGCTCCCACAGGGATCGCGCCAGCCTTTTGGAAATTGAGTAAGACAGTGGCTCCCACAGGGTCCAGAGCATTCCTTGGCTCGGTGCAAAATGACTAAAGCCCGACCAAAACAGGCCGATAACCGGTTATCCCCTGTTCCCCACGAAGGTCACCATGGCCACGCAAAATGCCCGCGCGGACTCGCTGTCCCTGCTGCTGTTCACCCTGCGCAGCGGCAAGTTGATGGCAATCAACCTGCTCAAGGTCAGCGAGATAATCCCCTGCCCGCCGCTGACCAAGCTGCCCGAATCGCACCCTCACGTGAAAGGCGTGGCGACCCTGCGCGGCAATCCGCTGTCTGTGATCGACCTGTCCCGCGCCATCGGCGAACGGCCGCTGGCCGACCCGGACGGCGGCTGCCTGATCGTCACCGAGATCAGCCGCTCGCGCCAGGGCCTGCATGTGCAGGCGGTCAGCCGCATCGTGCATTGCCTGAGCACCGACATCAAACCACCACCCTACGGCTCAGGCAGCCGCTCGTTCATCACCGGCGTAACCCGGGTCGACAACACCCTTGTTCAGGTGCTGGACATCGAAAAAGTCATCCATGCCATCGCCCCGCCGGTGCCAGAGCAGCCTCACGGTACCTTGAGCGAGGAAGACGCCAGCCTGCTGGCCGCCGCCAACATCCTGGTGGTGGACGACAGCCAGGTGGCCCTGCAGCAGTCGGTGCACACCCTGCGCAACCTCGGCATCGAATGCCACACCGCGCGCAGCGCCAAGGATGCCATCAACGTATTGCTGGAACTGCAAGGCACCGCGCAGGAAATCAACGTGATCGTCTCCGACATCGAAATGAGCGAAATGGACGGCTACGCCTTCACCCGCACCCTGCGCGAAACCCCCGACTTCCAGCACCTGTACATACTGCTGCACACCTCGCTGGACAGCGCCATGAGCAGCGAAAAGGCGACCCAGGCCGGGGCCAATGCCATCCTCACAAAGTTCTCCTCGCCGGAGCTGACCGATTGTCTGGTGGTGGCGGCGCGCACCGTGGTGTTCGCCGAGCGCTGATATATTCGGAGACAAACTCCCCGGCTTGCCGCCGGGGTCGAGTCGGGCATAATTCGCGCCCCTCGCAAGTAATTTGCCGGAATCGCGTATGAAGTTTCTCAGCTCTATCCTGATCACTTGCGCCCTCGTCAGCGGTATCGCCCAGGCCTCCAGCAGCCAGGCCTGGAACGAACAGCGCCAGCAGATGCTCAAGGCTTGCCTGGCCGCCAGCCAGTTCAAGGATGCCCACGCCCGCAGCAAGCCCGCCGAGTTCGATGACCAGGTCGGCATGAGCGCCCTGCTGATCGAAGGCGTCTACCCCCAGAAGCACATGCAGCAGCGTACCGGTACCGAGCTGTGCCTGTACGACCGCCAGCACCAGCGCGCCTTCGTCAGCGAATGGAGCCCGGAGGTCAAGTGACCGACAGCCTGCGTTTTGCCTGCACCGGCTGCGGCAAGTGCTGTACCGGCCACCACGTGCCCTTGACCCTGGCCGAAGCGCGCCGCTGGGCGGACAACGACGGCCAGGTGGTGGTGTTGATCGAAGCCTTCGTGGCGGACGGCCCTGGCATGCCGGTAGAACAGCGTGATCATGTGCTGCGTCGTTCATATCCCGTGCCCTGCGGCGACAGCGAAATACGCGTCTCGGTGACCTTTGCCGCGTTCAACCCCGGACGCTGCCGCAACCTCGACGACAACGATCTGTGCACCATCTATGACCAGCGGCCGCTGGTATGTCGCATCTACCCGGTGGAAATCAACCCGCATATCCCGCTGCGGCCGGCCAGCAAGGACTGCCCGCCGGAAGCCTGGCAGCAGGGGCCGGAGCTGATTCACGGCAGACAACTGGTGGATGCCGGGCTGGAGGCGCTGGTGCAGGCCTCTCGCCAGGCCGACCGCGAGGACATCGCCGCCAAAGTGGCGGTGTGCCAGGCGCTGGGCATGACCACCAGTGCGCTCAAGGGCAACGGGTTTACCGCCTACCTGCCGGACATGGGAGCATTTGCTGCAGCCTTGGCGCAGGAGCCGGAGGATGACCAGGCGCAGTGGACCCTGCATGTGGAGGATGTGCCGATGGTGGCGAGCTTGCAGGAACTGGGTTTGCGCATCACCAACGAGCCGCCGGTGTATTACGCCTTCATCGGTTTCTAGGTAAGCAGTACCGACCCTATCGCCGGCAAGCCCGACAGGGATAACACATGGCTTCAGGTCGACGCGGTCAGGGTGGGAGCGGCCTTGTGTCGCGATGGGCTGCGAAGCAGCCCCGGGATTTTGGCCATGGCGCTGATATTGCTGGGGCTGCTCTGCAGCCCTTTCGCGACGCAAGGCCGCTCCCACAAAAGAAATCCGCGCATGACCAAAGGGCGCAAAACTGACAGCACTGTCAGCCAGCAGTCACGCTGCCGACCCGGTTCGGGGGCTATAAGCTTGAATACAGACAACCGCTCCCCACCCATCTGGCCAAGGTGCCCGCACCGATGCGACGACCGCCCCGCCCTGTCATCCTCGCCGCCCTGGCGCTCCTTGTCCTGGCGGTAGCGGGCATCTGGTTCGGCCAGCGCCAGCCAGCACCTGCCACCCGCGCGCAAACCGCCATCCCGGTGCGCGTGGTCAGTGTCGTCCAGCAGAACGTGCCGCGCTATGCCAGCGCCATCGGCTCGGTGCTGTCGCTGCACAGCGTCGAGGTGCGCCCGCAAGTGGAGGGGATACTGACCCAGGTTCTGGTCAAGGAAGGCCAGTGGGTGAAGGAAGGCGACCTGCTGGCCACCCTCGACGACCGCGCCATCCGCGCCAGCCTCGACCAGGCCCGCGCCGAACTCGGCCAGAGCCAGGCGCAGATCCAGGTAGCCAATGTCGACCTGCAGCGCTACCGCCTGCTGAGTACCGACAATGGCGTTTCGAAGCAGACCCTCGACCAGCAGCAGGCGCTGGTCAACCGCCTGCAAGCGACAGTCAAGGGCAACCAGGCAGCCATCGCCAATGCCGAAGTGCAGCTGTCATACACCCAAGTCCGCTCGCCAGTGACCGGCCGGGTGGGTATTCGCAACGTGGACCCTGGCAACCTGGTGCGTACCAGCGATACCCGCAGCCTGTTCAGCGTTACCCAGATCGACCCGATCGCCGTCGAATTCGCCCTGCCGCAGCAAATGCTGCCGACTCTGCAAAGCCTGCTGAAGGCGCCCACCCCGGCACTGGTGCAGGCCTACATGGATGCCGACGGCGAACGCAACCTGCTCGGTGAAGGCCACCTGGCACTGATCGACAACCAGATTTCCGCCACCACCGGCACCGTTCGGGTAAAAGCCGAATTCGACAACAAGGACGGCCGCCTGTGGCCGGGCCAGCTGGTCACCATCCGCCTGCGTACCGCCGTGGAAGAAAACGCCCTGGTGGTACCTCCGCCTGTGGTACAGCGCGGCGTCGACGGGCACTTCGTCTACCGCCTGGACGGTGACAAGGTCACCAGTGTGCCGGTCAAGGTGCTGTATCAGGACAGCGGGCTGAACATCATTGCCGGGGTCAAGCCGGGCGAACGCCTGGTGCTCGATGGCCAGTCGCGGCTCAAGCCTGGCTCACGGGTCGAGGTGGCCCCCGACGCCCCCGCGCCTTCGGAAATGGCCGACCGCCGGGGCCAGCCATGAACACACGCAACGGTGTTTCGGCCTGGTGCATCGACCACCCCATCGCCACCCTGCTGCTGACCTTCGCCCTAGTGCTGCTGGGTGCCATCGCCTTCCCGCGCCTGCCGGTGGCCCCCCTGCCGGAAGCCGACTTCCCGACCATCCAGGTGACCGCGCAACTGCCTGGCGCCAGCCCGGAAACCATGGCCTCGTCGGTGGCCACGCCGCTGGAAGTGCAGTTCAGCGCCATCCCCGGCATGACCCAGATGACCAGCAGCAGCGCACTGGGCTCGACCAACCTGATCCTGCAGTTCACGCTCGACAAGAACATCGACACCGCTGCCCAGGAAGTGCAGGCAGCCATCAACACCGCCACCGCGCGCCTGCCACAAGACCTGCCCAACCCGCCGACCTGGCGCAAGGTCAACCCGGCCGACAGCCCGGTGCTGGTGCTGACGGTCAGCTCCAGCCAGATGCCTGGCAACGACCTCAGCGACTACGCCGAAACCCTGCTTGCGCGCCAGCTGAGCCAGATCGACGGGGTCGGCCTGATCAACATCACCGGGCAACTGCGCCCCGCAATTCGCGTGCAGGCGCAACCCGAGAAACTGGCCGCCATCGGCCTGACCCTGGCCGACTTGCGCCAGGCCATCCAGCAGACCAGCCTGAACCTGGCCAAGGGTGCGCTGTACGGCGAACACAGCGTGTCGACCATCGCCGCCAACGACCAGTTGTTCCACCCCGACGACTACGCCCAACTGATCGTCTCCTACCGTGACGGTGCACCGGTGCACCTGAAGGACGTGGCCAAGGTGATCAATGGTGCCGAGAACGCCTATGTCAAAGCCTGGTCCGGCGACCAGCCCGGGCTGAACCTGGTGATTTTCCGCCAGCCTGGCGCCAACATCGTCGATACCGTGGACCGGGTACTGGCTGCCCTGCCCAAGCTGCAGGAGATGCTGCCAGCCTCGGTCGAAGTGTCGGTGCTGCAAGACCGCACCCAGACCATCCGTGCCTCGCTGCATGAAGTGGAGCTGACCCTGATGATCGCCGTGGCCCTGGTGATCGGGGTAATGGCGCTGTTCCTGCGCCAGTGGTCGGCGACCCTGGTGGTGTCCAGCGTGCTCGGCGTATCGCTGATCGCCAGTTGCGCGCTGATGTACATCTTCGGCTTCAGCCTGAACAACCTGACCCTGGTGGCCATCGTCATCTCGGTGGGCTTCGTGGTCGACGATGCCATCGTCGTGGTGGAGAACATCCACCGCCACCTGGAGGCCGGCGAAGACAGCCGTACTGCCGCGCTCAAGGGCGCCGGGGAAATCGGCTTCACCGTGGTGTCGATCAGTTTCTCGCTGATCGCCGCGTTCATCCCGCTGCTGTTCATGGGCGGCGTGGTCGGCCGGCTGTTCAAGGAGTTCGCCCTTACCGCCACCGCCACCATCCTGATTTCGGTGGTGGTTTCGCTGACCCTGGCGCCAACCCTGTGCGCACTGTTCATGCGCCGCCCGCCCGGAGAGCACAAGGGCGGCTTCGGCGAGCGGCTGGTCAGGTGGTACGAAAAGGGCCTGGACCGCGCCCTCGCCCACCAGCGCCTGACCCTCGGCATGTTCGGCCTGACCCTGGCCCTGGCGGTGGCCGGGTACGTGGGTATACCAAAGGGATTCTTCCCGCTGCAGGACACCGGCTTCATCCTCGGCACCAGCGAGGCGGCGGCGGATGTGTCGTACCCGTCGATGATCGAGAAGCACCAAGCGCTGGCAAAAATTATCGAGGCCGACCCGGCGGTGCGCGCGTTCTCCCACTCGGTGGGCGTCACCGGCAGCAACCAGACCATCGCCAACGGCCGCTTCTGGATCGCCCTCAAGCCGCGAGGCGAACGCGATGTGTCGGCCAGCGAACTGATCGACCGGCTGCGACCCAAGCTGGCCCAGGTTCCGGGCATCGTCCTGTACATGCGTGCCGGCCAGGACATCAACCTCAGCTCCGGCCCGTCACGCACCCAGTACCAGTACGTGCTCAAGAGCAACGACGGCATGGCGCTGAACCTGTGGACCCAGCGCCTGACGGAGCGCCTGCGCGAAAACCCGGCATTCCGCGACCTGTCCAACGACTTGCAGCTGGGTGCCAGCGTCACCCGCATCGATATCGACCGCCAGGCCGCGGCACGTTTCGGCCTGACCACCACCGACGTCGACCAGGCGTTGTACGACGCCTTCGGCCAGCGGCAGATCAGCGAATTCCAGACCGAGACCAACCAGTACAAGGTGATCCTCGAACTGGATGCCCGCCAGCGCGGCAAGGCCGAAAGCCTCAACTACTTCTACCTGCGCTCGCCGCTGACCAACGAGATGGTGCCGCTGTCGGCAGTGGCCCATGTGGCGCCGCCCAGCACCGGGCCGATGTCGATTAGCCACGATGGCCTGTTCCCGGCGGCCAACCTGTCGTTCAACCTGGCCCCGGGCGTGGCCCTGGGCGATGCGGTGACCATCCTCGAGCGTACCCAGCGCGAGCTGGGCATGCCCGACTCCATCAGCGGCAACTTCCAGGGCGCGGCCCAGGCCTTCCAGAGTTCGCTGTCGAGCCAGCCGTGGCTGATCCTGGCTGCGCTGGTGGCGGTGTACATCATCCTCGGCGTGCTGTACGAAAGCTTCGTCCACCCGCTGACGATCATCTCCACCCTGCCCTCGGCCGGCCTCGGCGCACTGATCCTGCTGTGGGCCATGGGCCAGGACTTCAGCATCATGGGGCTGATCGGCGTGGTGCTGCTGATCGGTATCGTCAAGAAAAACGGCATCCTGCTGATCGACTTCGCCCTCGAAGCCCAACGCCGCCAGGGCCTGACCCCGGAGCAGGCGATCCACCAGGCCTGCCTGACGCGCTTCCGGCCGATCATCATGACCACCCTGGCCGCCTTGCTCGGCGCGGTGCCGCTGATGTTCGGCTTCGGCACCGGTTCCGAGCTGCGCCAGCCACTGGGCATCGCCGTGGTTGGCGGCCTGCTGGTGAGCCAGGCGCTGACGCTGTTCACCACCCCGGTCATATACTTGGCCCTGGAGCGCCTGTTCCACCGCCGCCAGGCCGCCCGTGCGGCGGCGCCCAGTGCCAGTTAGGACAAGACCATGCGTGTGCTGATCATCGAAGACGAAGAAAAAACCGCCGACTACCTGCATCGCGGCCTCAGCGAGCAAGGGTTTACCGTCGACCTGGCGCGGGACGGCATCGATGGCCTGCACCTGGCCCTGGAAGGTGACTACGCAGTGATCGTGCTGGACGTGATGCTGCCGGGCCTGGACGGTTATGGCGTGCTGCGCGCCCTGCGCGCGCGCAAGCAGACGCCGGTAATCATGCTGACCGCCCGTGAACGGGTCGAAGACCGTATCCATGGCCTGCGCGAGGGTGCCGACGACTATCTGGGCAAGCCGTTTTCCTTCCTCGAACTGGTTGCCCGCCTGCAAGCCCTGACCCGGCGTAGCAGCAACCACGAACCGTTGCAGGTGCAGGTGGGTGACCTGTGGATCGACCTGATGGCGCGCAAGGCCACACGCGCTGGCCAGCGCCTGGAGCTGACGGCCAAGGAGTTCTCGCTGCTCAGCGTGCTGGCCCGCCGGCAAGGTGAAATCCTGTCGAAGACGGCGATTGCCGAGCTGGTCTGGGACATCAATTTCGACAGTGATGCCAACGTCGTCGAAGTGGCGATCAAGCGCCTGCGCGCCAAGCTCGATGGGCCTTTCGACAACAAGTTGCTGCACACCATCCGAGGCATGGGCTATGTCCTGGAAAACCGTGCGGGGTAATTCCATCGCGCTGCGCCTGTCGGCGCTGTTCATCCTGGTGGCGCTGGGCGTGTTCCTGCTGATCGGTTCGGCGCTGTACCGCCAGGTAGACCGCAGCCTCGACCTGCTGCCGCAAGCCGAGCTGGATGCCCGTTTCAGCGTGCTCGAATCCACCCTCAACCGCTTCGGTACACCGGAGCACTGGGTCAAGATCAACAACAAGCTCAACCTGCTCAGTGAGGAGGACAAGCGCATTCGCTTCTGGGTGGTCAGCAGCAACCCGGCCTACGAATACGGCCACCCCAGCGAGCTGGTCCGCGCCTTCGCCGAAGGTGCGCAGGGCATGCGCGACTTGCGCCTGCCCGACCGGCCCTACCCTTACAAGGTGCTGGTCAGCGAACTGCCGGCCTTGGGCGAGCGCCCGCCGTTGCGCTTTCTGATCGGCATCGACACCGAAACCTTCTGGCAGGCCCAGCACAGCCTGCTGGTGGCGATTGTCGGGCTGGCGGTGCTCGGCGTGCTGCTGGCCTCGCTGCTGGGCTACTGGGTGGCGCGCATCGGCCTGCGCCCGCTGCTGGCGTTGTCCGTTGAGGCCCAGGCGCTGGCGCCACCGCGCCTGGACGGGCGCCTGCAGACTGAGAACCTGGCACCGGAGCTGGCCCAATTCGCCGGCGCCTTCAATGCCGCACTGGACCGGGTCAGCCAGGCCTATACACGGCTCGAAGCCTTCAACGCCGACGTTGCCCACGAACTGCGCTCACCACTGACCAATCTGATCGGCCAGACCCAGGTGGCGCTGACCCGCGGGCGCAGCGCCGAGCACTACTTCGAAGTGCTGCAATCGAACCTTGAGGAACTGGAGCGCCTGCGCAGCATCATCAACGACATGCTGTTCCTGGCCAGTGCCGACCAGGGCAGCAAGGCCACTGCCCTGACCCAGGCCTCGCTGGCCGAGGAAGTGGCGACCACCCTCGATTACCTGGACTACATTCTCGAAGACGCGCAGGTCAGCGTGAGCGTGAGCGGCGATGCCCAAGCGCCCATCGAAAAGGCCCAGCTGCGCCGGGCGCTGATCAACCTACTGAACAACGCCGTGCAGCACACCGCACCGCACCAGGTGATCGAGGTGCAGATCGCGGCCGGGCCGGAGCAGGTCAGCATCGCCGTGAGCAACCCGGGGCCGGCGATCGACGATGAGCACCTGCCATTGCTGTTCGAACGCTTCTACCGGGTGGATGCGGCACGTAGCAACAGTGGTGGCGGTAACCATGGGCTGGGGTTGGCGATCGTCAAGGCGATAGCGCTGATGCATGGTGGGGAGGTGTTTGTGCGTAGTGCCTCTGGGGCCAACACTTTTGGTATCAGGCTGCCCGCCCATGCCTGACAGGAAGTCGCGGCCCATGTGGGAGCGGCCTTGTGTCGCGAAAGGGGCGCGAAGCGGCCCCAGGTTCTGTGCCATGGCAGCATCTGTCGGGGGCTGCTGCGCAGCCCTTTCGCGACACAAGGCCGCTCCCACAACGTAAAGACCGCGTAGACCCTCTAGCATGCAGGTTTGCGGCGAAAGTCCAATTGCTTTCCCAGTGATAATTACCTTTTGCGCAACAGTGCTTATCGCACTTCGCTCTGTTTCAAGTGCATTGAAAGGACTAACTTTACCCCTGTCCTCATTAGCACTTGCACCGCAAGAAGGTAGTTTCAAATGTCCAACAGTATGGGTATTGCCAGCGTCTTCGTCCTGTCTTCCCTGTTGTTGTCGCCCCTGGCCATGGCCGAAGAATCCAAGGCTTTCGTCACCCGTAATGCCGAGTTCGCCGCGGTCCACCAAGAGGCCCGCGAAGCCGTAGCCGCACAGCAGGCCGACGCCGCAAAGGACGCAAACCAGACCGCTTCCAAGGTTTCTGTCGATGCTAACGCCGACAGCTGATCAAGCGCTGTCGCTGCTCCCGTTTTCCCTTGGCTACACCATGGGCACCACCGGTGCCGATATGTTAGCCTTTTAAAGCCGCTGCCGATCAGCGGCTTTTTTTATGTGCTTCAACTATCAGCCAGGCTGTAACGTTCACGTATAAGAAAGACGCACATTCGAAAATAAAAACTGCCCCACCGCCAGACCCAAGGAGCTAGTACCGGTGCCTTCCGCGTTTCGTTTTACCCCGCTGTTCATTGCGTTGACTGCAACGATCCCTTTCGCCGCCCAGGCAGATGAAGACAAGGCTGATGGCTTCATCGAAGGCTCGTCCTTCAACCTGCATTTTCGTAATGCCTACTTCAACCGCGACAACCACAACGCCGGCGTGCGCGACACCCGCGAGTGGGGCCAGGGCGCGGTTGCACGCTTCGAATCGGGCTACACCCCGGGCGTGGTCGGCTTTGGCCTGGATGCCCACGCCATGCTGGGCCTGAAACTCGACGGTGGCGGCGGCCATGCTGGCACCAGCATTCTGCCAACCCACCAAAAGAACGAAGACGAACTGGGTGCTGCCCCGCACTCGTTCTCCACCGCCGGTGCCGCAGTCAAGCTCAAGGCGTTCGACACCGAGCTGAAAGCCGGTGACCTGTTCCTCACCAACCCGGTGATCGCCGGCGGCGAAACCCGCATGCTGCCGCAGACCTTCCGTGGTGTGAGCCTGACCAATACCAGCATCGACGGCCTGCTGCTCGAAGGCGGCCAGGTGAGCTTCACCAAGCCGTACAACCAGAGCGGCCACCGCCGCATCGACACCTACTACGGTTCGCTGGGCGAGCATGACAAGAGCAAGCACCTGAACTGGGCCGGCGCGTCGTGGAGCGGTACCCCGAACATCACCGCCAACCTGTATGCGGCCGAGCTGAAGGACATCTGGAACCAGTACTACGCCGATTTCGACTACACCTACGTGGTCAGCGACCTGGTCAGCCTGAACCCGGGCGTGCACTTCTATCACACCCAGGACACCGGCCAGGCCCTGCTGGGCAAGATCGACAACAATACCTACAGCGTGCATTTCACCGTCAATGCCGGGTTCCACAGCGTCACCGCCGCCTACCAACGGGTAAACGGCAACACGCCGTTCGACTACATCAACCTGGGCGACAGCATCTACCTGGACAACTCGCGCATGTACTCGGACTTCAACGCACCGAACGAGCGTTCGTGGAAGCTGCAGTACAACTATGATTTTGCTGGTGTGGGCATCCCTGGCCTGAGCACGGTGCTGTCGTACTCGCGGGGTGAGGCGGACCTGACCAAGGCCGTCCAGGACACCACCCACTACGACTACTACCGTGCCGATGGCAAGAACGCCATGCACTGGGAACGCGACCTGGACGTGAAGTACGTGTTCCAGGAAGGTGACCTGAAGGACCTGTCGGTGCTGGTGCGCTATGCCACCCACCGTGGCAGCCAGGGTTATGCGTCGATCGACAGCAACAGCGACAACGATGAACTGCGGGTGATCGTGGATTACCCGTTGAACGTGTTCTGATCCTGGTTTAAAGGAAGCACACACCACCCCTGTGGGAGCGGGTTCACCCGCGAACACCGGCGAAGCCGGTGCCAGATACCGAGTTGGTTTCTTCGCGGGTGAACCCGCTCCCACAGGGCCTTGTGGTTAGCCCAGAATAAGGTCTACCGCGATTCCGTCGGACAAATCTTGTTCGACAATCCCTGCTTCCCTAGAATGTCGCCGCCGCGAATGGCCCTGCCCACGCAGTAGCGAGCATGACCCCCCGATCTCCGCGTTTCGCACTCTACAGGTCGCACCCCGAGCTGATCCTCAACCTGGGCAGTTGCCTTGCCGTGCTCGCCATCGTGGCCATCGTCAGCTACCTGCTGGCGCGCGAGCGCGACAATGTCGAGGTGTCGGCGATCCGCTCGTCCAACAATATCGTCCAGCTGATCGAAAGCGACATCCTGCGCAACGTCGAACTCTACGACCAGTCGCTGCAGGGCCTGATCTGGGCGGTCGGGCGCAAGGAGCTGCCGGAAATCCCCGGCCCGGTGCGCCAACGCCTGCTAATCAATGAAGCCTTCGTCGACCGCAAGCGCGGTGACGTGCTATGGCTGGACAAGCAAGGCAACGTGGTGGGCGATTCCACCAGCAGCGTGCCGCGCAAGGCCAACTTCGCCGACACCGGGGTTTTCCAGGCGCACCTGCACAACGCCAACCTCGGCCTGCTGGTGGGCCCGCCGTTCAAGGCCAGGCTCGGCGACCTGGACTGGTGTATCAGTTTCAGCCGGCGTATCTCCGACGCCAAAGGCGAGTTCGCCGGCCTGGCAGCGGGCGCGCTGCGCCTTTCGTACTTCAGTGAACTGTTCCAGCGCCTGGACATCGGCGAAGACAGCAGCATCAACCTGCTCAACACCGACGGCCAACTGCTGGCTCGCCAGCCCAGCCGTACGCAAGACTCGCAAATCGGCAGCAACTATGCCGAGCGGCCCAATTTCAAACGTATTCTCAGCGAGCAGAGCGGCAGCTTTACCGCCCACTCCAGCAGCAACGGCAAACCGCGCATGTACACCTTCGCCCGGGTCGCGCAGTTGCCACTGATCGTACTGGTCGTGCATTCGGCCGAAGATGTATTCGAATCCTGGCGGCGTACTGCGATCCTGGTCAGCGTCGCCACCGGGGGATTATGTGTGGGGATCCTCTGGCTGACCCTGCTGCTGGGCCGCGAATTGCGTCGCCGCCAGGAGGCCGAACAGGGCCTGGCGACCCTGGCCGCCACCGACAGCCTGACCGGGCTGGCCAACCGCCGACGCCTGGACCAGGTACTACGACAGGAGTGGGCTCGTGCCCAGCGCAATTGCAAGCCGTTGGCAGTGCTGATGGTGGACGTGGACCATTTCAGGGCGTTCAACCAGCGCCATGGCCATGCCGGTGGCGACCATGCCCTGCGCGAAGTGGCCAAGACCATCGAGGCATGCATCCGCCGCCCCGCCGATCTGGCTGCGCGGTATGGTGGTGAGGAATTTCAGGTAGTGCTGCCGGAAACCGACTTGACCGGTGCGCAACTGCTTGCCGAGCGCATCCGCGCCAGTGTCGAAGCGCTGGCACCGTTCGCCGATGATGCCCACTCGGTCACGGTCAGCATCGGCATCGGCCTGTCAGGCACCCAGCACGATCTGGCGAAAGTGCTGGGTGCTGCGGATGAAGCGCTCTACCGGGCCAAGGCCAAGGGCCGTAACCGGGTAGAGGGGCCTGCCGACTAGCTGCGGGCGCGCGCGGCGTTGCGCAAGGCCCTGACCTGGTCATGGTTGCGCTGCACACCTTGCAGCTGTTTTTCCACCAAGGTGTAGGTCTGGTCGCTGGCGGTGCGGCCCAGCTTCACCAGTTTCTCGCGGGCTTCCTTGTACGCCTTGAGGGCGTGGTCCTCGCCCCGCTCCACTTCGTTCAGCACCGCTTCCTCATCCTTGCCGGTGACCATCGCCTTGAGGTTGACCCAACCCCGATGCAGGTCACCGCTGATGCTGGTGGAGGTTTCCGGGTCACCACCCAGGCGACGCACCTCGCTCTGCAGCTCGCCTGCTGCATTGGCACACTCACCGGCACGCTGAACGAAGAACGCTTTCAGTTCGGGGTTTTTCACATCATCGGCCGAGGCCTTGAAGCCTTTCTCGCCATCCTTGCTGTACTCGATCAGGTCGTTGAGCACGTCGATCACATCTTTGTTGGGATTGCTCATGGCACAAACTCCTTGGCAGGTGATAGTCATCTGTAGGAGAGCAGCGTTCATGCCAAGTAAGGATCATCGATAAAATCCTTTTAAATCAATTAGATACAAATATGTGACTGGAGCTGGAACACGGCGTTCTGCATGATTGCCGCTTGGGCCTTCGTGCAGATTGCAGTATGGTCGGCGCTTTTCAACAGCCAGGTGCGCCGATGATGAAACCGGAAACCCTCGAACTGCTGGTCACCCGAACCATGCCGTTTGGCAAGTACCAGGGACGAATCATTGCCGACCTGCCGGGGGATTACCTGGCCTGGTTTGCGCGCAAGGGTTTCCCGGCCGGGGAATTGGGTGGGTTGCTGGCGCTGATGCATGAGGTCGATCACAACGGGCTGGGCGATCTGCTGGTGCCGTTGCGGCAGAAGCATCGGCGGTGACCTGTTCCGGCCTCTTCGCGGGCACGCCCGCTCCCACAGGTACTGCATGATCCTGAAGCTTGCAGTGATCCTGTGGGAGCGGGCGTGCCCGCGAAGAGGCCAGTAAGGCCAACTGAAATCTCTAGCCCTTCACCGGCGCCACCGCCAACTCCACCCCCTCGCTCTTCTTGATCACCGCATACACCACCGCCGTCACCAAGCTGCCCGCCACGATCGCCAACAGGTACAGCAGCGCATGGTTGATCGCATTGGGGATCAGCAGCACGAACAGGCCGCCATGCGGCGCCATCAGCTTGCAACCGAAGTACATCGACAATGCCCCGGTCAATGCCCCGCCGGCCACGCTAGCCGGGATTACTCGCAGCGGGTCCTTGGCAGCAAACGGGATTGCCCCTTCGGAAATGAAGCACAAGCCCAGCGCCAGGGCCGCCTTGCCCGCTTCACGCTCGCTCTGGGCGAACTTGCGCCGGGCCAGGAAGCTGGCAATACCCAGGCCAATCGGCGGCACCATGCCGGCTGCCATGGTCGCCGCCATCGGCGCATAGCTCGACGAGGCCAACAGCCCCACCGAGAAGGCATAGGCAGCCTTGTTGATGGGCCCGCCCAGGTCGACGCACATCATGCCGCCCAGCAACAGGCCCAGCAGGATTGCATTGGTGGTGCCCATGCTGTCGAGAAACTGCGTGAGGCCTTCCAGCATTGCCGCCACCGGCTGGCCGACCACGTAGATCATCACCAGGCCGGTGAACAGGCTGGCCAGCAGCGGAATGATCAGGATCGGCTTGAGTGCCTCGAGGCTGCTGGGCAGGCGCGCCCAGTGGGCAATGGCCTTGGCGCTGTAGCCGGCGAGGAAGCCAGCGACGATACCGCCGATGAAACCGGCGCCCAGGGTGCTGGCCAGCAGACCGCCGATCATGCCGGGCGCCAGCCCCGGGCGGTCGGCGATGGACCAGGCAATATAGCCCGCCAGCAGTGGCACCATCAGCTTGAACGCAGCCTCGCCGCCGATCTGCATCAATGCGGCCGGCAAGGTGCCCGGTTCTTTATAAGCCTCGATACCGAACACGAACGACAGGGCAATCAGCAGGCCGCCAGCCACCACCATCGGCAGCATGAACGACACACCGGTGAGCAGGTGCTTGTACACCCCGGTCTTCTCGCCCTTCGCTGGCGTGCTCGCCGCTGCGGCATCGCCACTGTTTTCAACCTTGGCCTCAGCCAGAGCCTTGTCGAGGGTGGCACGGGCCTGCTTGAGGGCGATACCGGTGCCACAACGGTAGATGCGCTTGCCGGCGAACCGCGCGGTGGGCACTTCGATGTCGGCAGCCAGCAGCACTACATCGGCTGCGGCGATGGCTTCGGCAGACAAAGGGTTGCGCGCACCGACCGAGCCCTGGGTTTCGACGGTGAGCTGGTAGCCCAGTTGCTGCGCGGCCTGCTGTAAAGCTTCCGCAGCCATGAATGTATGCGCGACGCCAGTCGGGCAAGCCGTGACGGCGACGATGCGTGCGCCAGCGCTGCCAGCTTCGGCCGGAAGGCCTGGCACCGTGGCCAGCAGCCGGGCGTTGGAAGCCGCTTCATCGAGGAAACCTTCGCGGTCGGCCAAAGCCTGGGACGGCGTGCTCTGGTACACGCGCTTGCCGACGAAACGGGCCAGGTCCACCGGGCCGGTGCTGACCACCAGCACCCAGTCGGCTTCGGCGATCTGCGCGGCGCTCAGTTGCCGCTCGGGGTGGCCGGTATCCTGCACTTCGACGCTGGTACTCCAGCCCCGCCGCTGGGCAGCGGCAGACAGCAAACGCGCGCTCAGCACACTCGACACCTGGCCGTTGGGGCAGGCAGTGACAATGGCAATGTTCATCGGCAACCCTCTTGTTGTTCTGTCAGTTGCACGGCAGCTTCCAGACGCGCCAGTTGCTCGCGGTCGCGGATGCCGAAACCAACCTGGGTAACAGCCTGTGCAGCGATCGCGGTGGCCCGGGTCAAGGTCTGCGCCGGGGCTTCACCCAACAGCAGGCCGTGGACCATGCCCGCCACCAGCGAATCACCTGCGCCCACCGTGCTGGCAACCTGCACCTTGGGTGGGCAAGCATGTACGGCATGGTCATGGGTAAACCAGCTCACGCCCTGTTCGCCCGCCGACACCACCACGTGTTCTACGCCACTGGCCAGCAGGCGCTCGGCAGCTGCGCGCTGCTGCGCCGGGTTATCCACAGCCAGGCCGAGCACCTCGCCCAGCTCTTCGGTATTGGGCTTGACCAACCAGGGCGAGCTCTGCAGGCCGACACGCAGGGCTTCGCCGCTGCTGTCCAAGGCCACCTTGAGCCCTTGCGCCTTGAGCTGTTCGAGCAACTGGCGGAACCAGTCGGCACTGATCCCGCGCGGCAGGCTACCAGCCACCACCACCGCATCGTGGCCCGGGGCAATCTGCACCAGGCGGCGCAGCAATTCACTGCGCGCCGCTTCGTCGACTTCCGGGCCTTGGCCGTTGATGTCGGTGACACGGCCATCGGCCTCGACCAGCTTGATGTTGCTGCGGGTTTCGCCCGGCACGCGAACAAAGCAGTCGACGAAACCACGCCAGCCGATCAGCGCCTCGAAGGGCTGCAGGTTGTCATGCCCGAGAAAGCCGCCAACAGTGACGCTGTGCCCCAGGTCGGCAAGTACCTGGGCAACGTTCAACCCTTTGCCCGCGGCGTGGCTGTGCTGTTCCTGGCTGCGGTTGACCTGCCCGGGGCGCAGGGTATCCAGGCCGATGGTGATATCCAGCGCCGGATTTAGCGTGAGGGTGAGGATCTTGGCCATTCAGTAACGCTCCACCAGCGCGCGAACCGCTGCGGCGCTGTCCTGTTGCAGGGCCTCGTGCGCCAGGGCGCGGGCCGTCTGGTAATCGGCCTGGCGAACCAGGGCCTTGACTTCGGCAATGCTGCGCGCGGCGACACTGAGTTCGTCCACGTCCAGGCCCAGTAGCACGGCCACTGCCTGCGGGTCGGCCGCCAGCTCGCCGCACACGCCCACCCACTTGCCATGGGCATGGGCGGCGCGCACGGTCATGTCGATCAGGCTGAGCACCGCCGGGTGCAGGCCGTCGGCCTGGGCCGAGAGGCTGGGGTGGCCACGGTCGATGGCCAGGGTGTACTGGGTAAGGTCATTGGTGCCGATGCTGAAGAAGTCCACTTCGCGCGCCAGTTGCGGTGCCAGCAGCGCTGCCGAAGGCACTTCGACCATGATACCCAGCTGCAGGTCGGCTACCGGGATCTCCGCGCGCAGGCGCTCGACCATGGCGCGCGCCTCGCGCCATTCATGCACCTGCCCGACCATCGGGAACATGATCCGCAGCGGGCGCTGGTCGGCAGCGCGCAGCAAGGCGCGCAGCTGGTCTTCCATAAGCTGCGGGCGCTGCAGGGTCAGGCGTACGCCGCGCACGCCGAGGAACGGGTTTTCTTCGGCAGCGATCGGCCAGTACGGCAGCGGTTTGTCACCGCCGACATCAAGGGTGCGCACCACCAGCGGGCGCCCGTCGAGGCCATCGAGCACGCGGCGATACTCGGCTTCCTGGGTCGCCACGTCCGGGGCCTGGGTGTGGGCCATGAAAATCAGCTCGGTGCGCAGCAGGCCCACGCCTTCGGCGCCCTGCTCCACTACCTTGGCGATGCCGTTGCTCTCGCCGATATTGGCGAACACCTCGACAGCATGACCATCGCGGGTAACCGCCGGCTCGAAGCGGTTGGCCCAGGCAGCCTGCAAGCGTTGCTCGCGCAGGTCGCGCTCGGCCAGGGCCCGTTGCAGTTCATCCGCCGGCGGCGCCACGCTGACCACGCCACGCTGGCCATCGAGCAGCAACGGCGTGCCGTTGTCCAACAGCAGTATCGACGCGCCCGCGCCCACTACCGCCGGGATGCCCAGGGCACGGGCGACGATGGCACTGTGGGCGGTGGCGCCACCCTGGGCGGTGACGATACCGGCGACGCGGCCAGGGTCCAGCCGGGCGACATCGGACGGGCCGACTTCGGTCATCACCAGCACGTAGGGTTGCTCGGGTTCAGCCTGGGCCGGCACACCACACAACTGCGCCAGCACGCGGCGGCCGATGTCCCGCAGGTCGGCAGCACGTTCGGCGAGCAAGGCATCGTGCAACGCCTCCTGCTGGCGCGCCGCCGCCTCGACCACTGCCATCCACGCTGCCGCGGCGCTTTCGCCCTGGCCCAGGCGCTGCTCGACATCGTCGGTCAGGGCCGGGTCGGCGAGCATTTCCTGATGGGTGATGAAAATTTCGCCAATGGCCTTGTCGCTACGCTGGATCAAGGCCTGCAGCTCGCCATTCACGGTCGCCACGGCTTCACGCAGCTTCTGCCGCTCCTGGGCGCAGGACTCGCCGCGCAGGGGGTAGTCGAACTCACGCTCGACACACACATGCGCCGGGCCACTGGCGATACCCGGCGCAGCACCCACGCCCTGGATGCGGCTACCGGCTCCGGGCGCTTGCAGCACCTCGGCCACTTCGTCGGCTACGGCCGCGGTCTGCGGCAGTGGCTCCACCTCTTCGCCCAAGCCTTCCTCGATGGCGGTCAGCAGCACCGGCAAGGCATCGGCGGCAATGCCTGGCTCAGCCACCAGTTCCAGCGCCTGGCCACGCCGTGCGCCGAGACTGAGCAGCTTGCTCAGGCTCTTTGCCGACACCGCCGGCTGCGCGCTGTCGACCAGGCGTACACGGATTTCCCCCTCGAAACCTTTGGCCAGTTGCGCCAATACCTTTGCCGGGCGGGCATGCAAACCGTGCGGGTTGGCCAGCACCACGCGCGCACTGGGCCAGTCCGCCGGCGCTTCACCGCCGAGCACTTCCAGTACCGCGCGGCTGCTGGTGGCCTGGTAGAGCATCTGCCCGCGGCCTTCGATCAGCACTTCGCACAGGCGCTCGAGCAAGGCCTGGTGGGCAGCACCGAGGCTGGCCAGGCAGAACAGGCCGTTGAGCGGCTGGTCGCGATAACGCAGCGGCTGCTGCGGGGTGATGAAGGCCAGGCCCGGCTGGCGCACCTGGCGCTCGCTGTGCAGCCACCACAGGCCCTCGCCCAGCGGCAGCGGCTCGGCCTGCTGCAGCACGGCGGCAAAACCGCTGTCGACGCAGTCGGCGCGCTGCAACAGGCGGGCGCCGCGCCAGGCCAGTTCGTCAAAGTCTTCGGCCGCCAGGTTCAGGCCGACCAGCTGTGCATCCAGCGCAAGTTCCTGCGGCGCGCCCTGCAACAGTTTCAGCAACGCCTCGGCGGAACCGGCACGGCGCAGTGCCTCCGCCAGGTCGGTCTCGCCCAGGGCGCGGGTCAGCAGTTGCAGCAGGCGCAGGTGTTCGTCGGAACGGGCGGCGATGCCGATGGCAAGGTAGACCATCTGGCCATCGCCCCAGTCCACCCCCTCGGGAAACTGCAACAGGCGTACGCCGGTGGCGTACACCAGGTCGCGGGTCTGCGGCGTGCCATGGGGGATGGCGATGCCCTGCCCAAGGAAGGTGGAGCCTTGTGCCTCTCGGGCCTGCAGCCCTTGCAGGTACCCCTCGGCGACCAGGCCGTCAGCGACCAGCCGATCGGCCAGCAGGCGCAATGCCTCGGCCTTGTCGGCGGCCTTCTGGCCCATGGCTATCTGCTCCTTGGCGAGCTCGAGCATGACCTTCTCCTTTTGCAGTTCCCGGTCGGGTACTGGAGTATTGTTGTGGAATACACATGAACGGCCAGTTCAACAGCCTTGCACGGATGGCAGCCGAGGCAGAAAATTCGGCAGCTGAAACGATTAATCTGACCAGACGGCCACGTTACTCGATAATCTGCCGAGGAAAAAGCCCCATCCTGTCGGACAATTGCGACAATGGTCGTCTGCGCGTGGCGCCCTCGCCGGGTCAAACTACCCGGTCAGGGCTCACAGCCAGCCCCGGTAATAACAAGGAAAATTCGGTGAAACTCAGCGATATCGCCCGTCTGGCCGGTGTGTCCGTGACCACTGCCAGCTACGTCATCAATGGCAAGGCCGAACAGCAGCGCATCAGCAACAGTACTGTCGAGCGGGTACGCGCGGTGGTCGAGGCCCACGGCTTCACCCCCAACCCGCAGGCCGCTGGCCTGCGCAGCCGGCATACCCGCACCCTGGGCTTCATTCTCCCGGATCTGGAGAACCCCAGCTACGCCCGCATCGCCAAGCAGCTCGAGCAAGGTGCCCGCGCCCGCGGCTACCAGTTGCTGATCGCCAGCAGCGACGACCAGCCCGACAGCGAGCGCCAGTTGCAGCAGCTGTTCCGCGCCCGCCGTTGCGACGCACTGTTCGTCGCCAGCTGCCTGCCGCCGGAAGACGACAGCTACCGCGAACTGCAGGACAAAGGCCTGCCGGTGATCGCCATCGACCGCCGCCTGGACCCTGCGCACTTCTGCTCGGTGATCAGCGACGACCGCGATGCCAGCCGCCAACTGGCCGCCAGCCTGTTGAGCGCCGCCCCGCGCAGTATCGCACTGATCGGCGCACGCCCCGAGCTGTCAGTCAGCCAGGCACGTGCCGGCGGCTTCGACGAAGCCCTGCAAGGCTATGCCGGCGAGGTTCGCCGCTATCAGGGCGAAGCGTTCAGCCGTGAGTGCGGCCAGCGCCTGATGCAGCAACTGATCGACGATCTCGGTGGCCTGCCGGATGCCTTGGTGACCACCTCCTACGTGCTGCTGCAAGGGGTGTTCGACACCCTGCAGGCGCGCCCTGCCGACTCGCGCCATCTGCAGCTGGGTACCTTTGGCGACAACCAGTTGCTCGACTTCCTGCCGCTGCCGGTCAATGCCATGGCCCAGCAGCATGGCCTGATTGCCGCCACCGCGCTGGAACTGGCACTGGCCGCGATCGAGGACAAACGCTACGAACCTGGCGTGCATGCCGTCGGTCGAACCTTCAAGCAACGCATTACAGCGGCCTGAACATGCGCCTGATCGACACCCACACCCACCTGGACTTCCCCGACTTCGACGCCGACCGCCCGCGACTGCTGGCCAACGCGACGTCGCGCGGGGTTGAGCGGATGGTGGTGCTGGGGGTGTATCAGGCGAATTTCCAGCGGGTGTGGGACCTGGCCTGTGCCGACCAGCGCCTGTTCGCCGCGCTCGGCCTGCACCCGATCTACCTTGACCAGCATCGCCCGGAGCACCTGGCGCAGCTGCGCGAATGGCTGGAGCGCCTGCACGGCGACCCGCGGCTATGTGCCGTGGGCGAGTTTGGCCTGGACTATTACCTCGAAGACCTGGACAAGGCACGCCAGCAGGCGCTGTTCGAAGCGCAACTGCAGATGGCCTGCGACTTCGAACTGCCCGCCCTGCTGCACGTGCGCCGCAGCCATGCCCAGGTGATCGCCACGCTCAAGCGCTACAAGCCGGCGCGGGCGGGGGTGATTCACGCATTTGCCGGCAGTTATGAAGAGGCCCGCGAGTACATCAAGCTGGGCTTCCGGCTTGGGCTCGGCGGCGCGGGTACCTGGCCGCAGGCCTTACGACTGCGCAAGACACTGGCGCGGTTGCCGCTGGACAGCGTGGTGCTGGAGACCGATGCGCCGGACATGGCGCCAGCGATGTACCCAGGGGTGCGGAACAGCCCTGAGCACCTGCCGGAAATTGCCGTGGCGCTGGCGCAGGTGATGGGGGTGGATGTCGCGGAGCTGGCTGAAGCCAGCACCCGCAATGCTTGTGAGTTGTTTGGCTGGTAAGTTCAAGGTGACCGCGATTGTTGTGGGAGCGGCCTTGTGTCGCGAAAGGGCTGCACAGCAGCCCCGGGCTTTCAGCCCCACCGCATGAATTGCTGGGGCCGCTTTGCGGCCCTTTCGCGACACAAGGCCGCTCCCACAATGAAAATGCGTCAGTCTTCAGACCAGCACCGTCCACAGCGCAAACCCGGCATACCACAGCACCGCACAGCGCAGCAGCAACTCCCACAGGCTGTCCAGCCGGCCCAGTCCGCGCTGGCTGTCTTCTTCCTCGGGAATATCATCGGCAATGCGCCCGACCCGCGCCACCAGGTGTGCGGCGCTGATGTGCCAGTTGAGCACCTCGTGCAGCATTACCCGGGTAACCGCGAGGAAGTTGCCTACCAGGGCAAAACTCAAGGCCAGCACCCGTACAGGCAGCCAGTCCATGATGTGCCTCAGCTGCTCGGCACGGGCATTCAACGTCGGTTGCTTGCTGTGTTCGCCACACAGTGCCAGCAGGCGATAGGCCAGGGCGGCCCCCGGGCCCAGCACGAAGTACCAGAAGATCACCGCGAAAAAGCCCTGGTACACCTGCCACAGCAGGTTGCCCTGTACCCGCACCAACAGGCTGTGCGGCTCGTCGGCAACCAGCCCCAGGTCGCGCTCTGCCACGTGCAGCGCGGCTTGGTCATCACCACGCCGCCAGGCATCGCGGAATGGCCCCAACGATGCCTTGGCATCGCCGCGGCCCAGGCTGTAGATCAGCACCAGCAGGTGCACCGGCAACGCCAGCAAGCCATACGCCACCGGGTCCAGCACATGCAGCAGCAACACCAGCAGCACTACCGGTGCCAATACCAGGATGGCCAGCGTCCACCACGGGTGCACCTTGCCGCTGCGCTCCAGGCGTACCAGTTCGCCAAGGAAGAACCCGTCGCGCTGCACTTGATGGCGCAAGGCCGAGAACTTCTCGACCCACAGCGCCAGCAACAACACCAGAAAACTCATGCCTTGTCCTCGTTCTGCTGCAGCGCCTGTCGGTAGCGCGGCCAGTCGAAGGCCGGGCCGGGGTCGGTCTTGCGCTGTGGCGCTATGTCGCTATGGCCCTGTATGCGGCCCAGGTCGATGGCCGGCCAGGCACCTTGGATGTGCCGGGTAAGTTGCTCCAGCACCGCGTACTGGGCATCGGTATAAGGCAGGTCGTCGGTGCCTTCCAGTTCGATACCGATGGAGAAATCGTTACAGCCTTCACGCCCGTCGAAGCACGACACACCGGCGTGCCAGGCGCGGTCGAGCAACGACACGAACTGGGTCACCGCACCGTCACGCTCGACGAACAGGTGCGCTGACACGGTCAGGTGGTTGATGCTGGCAAAATATGGGTGTTCATTGGGGTCCAGGCGGTTCTGGAAGAACTGCTGGACCTTGCCGGTGCCGAAGCAGGCAGGCGGCAGGCTGATGTTGTGGATCACCAGCAGGGAAATCGATTCGCCTTCGGGGCGGGCATTGAAGTTCGGCGAGGGGCAGTGGGTGATTCCGATTCCGTGGAACCAGCCAGTGGCACGGTCCAATTGCATGGGGCAGATCCTGAAAACGCCGTGAACAGAGCATCAGTATGCCCTGTGGCCAATGCCGTTTGCATGTGAATGATTGTAATGCTGTGGGAGCGGGCGTGCCCGCGAACACCGGCGCAGCCGGTGCCATCCACCGCGGCGCTTGTTTCGCGGGCACGCCCGCTCCCACAGAGATCGTGCCAGCTTCAGATTGCGCAAGACAGTTGTGCCTACCGCCGCAGCCCGTCGAGCACCGCCTCAAGCGCTCGCTCGAACAGCAGCCCATCATCCAGCACCCGCACATCGCCCCGGTGCAGTGCCAAGGCCAGGCTGGCACCGTTCCATTCGCGCACTTTCATGCCGGTGCGGTTGGCGAACACCAGCCGGTCGCTGCTGTCGATGCGCGCCACCAGTTTGCAGCGCAGCGGCTCGTCCTCATCCAGCACCTCGACCCAGGTACCGATACGCAGGCGCTGCACCTGGCGCACGGCCGTAGCCTGCCCGTCGGCAAACTGCAACGGGGCACAAGCGGGTTCTTCGGCAATCGCCAGGACGATGTCCTCGGCCACCAGCACCTCGCTCAGGGGCTGGCCCTCACCACCGGACTGCATCGCTTCACCTGCGCAGGCACGCAGGTGCAACTGCTCCAGTTGCAGGAAGAATTCGCGGGTCGCTGCCGAGTCCAGGGCCACGCTGGCAAGGCCATGGCGCAGTGCCTTGAGCAGGCCCGGCACCTGCTGCAGCAAGGCATGCGGCTCATGCGGCGGAGTGATGCTGGCCAGCAGCGTGTCCATCGTCTGCAAGGCGTCCCGCCAGGCCTGGGATGCCTCACCCTGCTTGAGCCAGGCCAGCAGCAGTACCTGGCTCCAGGCCTGCACCAGCATCTGTACCACCACCTGCGGCAATAACCGGCCGCGCAGGCGCTGGTTGAGTACGTGCTGCACCTGCTGCCGGGCCTGCAGGGTTCGGGCACGCCCTTCCTCCGCGTCGCGGGTGCGTTGTTCAAGTAGCTCGTTGCGCCGCCGCTCGTCCTGGTTGAAAGCGAGGAAGTCTTCGAGCAGTTCAGCGAACAGGCTGGCATCTTCGGCAAAATCATTGAGCAGGCGCTGGACGATACGCTCCACCCGCAGGTGCAGGCTGTCGCGCATGCCGTCGCCGCCACATTCCCAACCAATTGCCGCACCAGCAATCTCGTTGAGCAGCCGGCGGGCCGGGTGGCTGGCACGACTGAACAGCCCCTTGTCCAGCAGGGCCACTTTCAGCAGCGGAATATGCAGACGCCCGATCAGCGCACGCAGGCTGTCCGGCAGGTTGTCGTCGCCCTGGATGAAGGCGAACAGCAGACCAACCAGGTTGATCATGTCCTCATCAGCCACGTCGATGCGCCGTCGTGTGCCGCTGCGCACGCTGACCCGCAACAGCAATTGTTCAAGCTGCTGACCAAGCTCGAAATCGTCGACCTCATGGGTAGCGGGCACGTAATGCTGCAAATGCGAAAGCAGGCGCAACAGGTCGGCGGTGCTGATTGGCTGGGCAGCGGCCACCGCCTGCAAACGAGGCGCGAACTGCCCACGCATCGGGGCCAGCAGTGTTTGCAACGAGGCAAAGAAAGCCTGCCCTGCCGCGTCCGCGCCCACCTCGTGCCCCAGGTTCGCCGGCCCACATCGTGCACTCATTCGCCGGTCTTCGGCACGTCGGCGCGGTGCCGAGGGCAACTCGGGCAGCACGCCAGCGGCGGCCAGCAACTGGTTGGCTTCACCATAGATCACGTCGGCATCGCGCAACACATAGCGCTCGAACAGTTTGAGCAGGACCAGCTTGACCCGCAGGCCAACCCCAAGGTTGCGGCCAGCGTCGAGGAAGTAACCGCACAGCGCCGCGGGCCCCAACGGGTTGTGCTGCTCCTGCAGGGGGCGGTCGAGCAGTACCTGCAAGCGCAGGCCCAATTGCTGCAGGGCAATGCCGTCTCGTGACAGCACCCGCGCGACCATGCCTTCGATCGCGGCGGCCCTTTCCACTTGGGCCTTGCTGCGCAGGTTGCCCGGCTCGACCAAGTGCGCCAGCAGGTCGACCTGGCCGATACGGGCAAAGGCATCATGGAACGTGTCGAGAAAACCGCGCTCGATACTCTTGCGCTTCAGGCGCAGGTCGCGCATGGCCTCGAAATACAGGTTCTGGTCAGCGCGGTCGAAGGCCTTGTCGGCCATCTCGAAGAGGGTGTCGTCGGCGTTGTCGAACAAGCCCTGCAAGCCCTGACGCAACTGCAAGGCGGCCTTGTCGCGCACCTGCAGGAGCAACACCGGAAGGCAAGGCAGAGGCGCACGCCCGCCTCGATCGATGGCTGCCGCCAAGGCCACCACCTTGCCTTCTTTTTGCATCCCGTACTCCTTGCAGGGTGTCTCGCCCGAAAGGGCTGAAGATCGTCAAAGTCATGACGCCAAATACTGGTCACCATTATCGGTAAAAACCCGCACAGCTGCCAGCGCCGTTTCACTGGCTGGCTAATGACCTTGATTTACCCCGCTTGCTCACACCGGCCGACCAAAGGTCATCGCCAAGGCGACTGTACACACCGGCCCCCTGCCCTATAATCGCCGGCATCTAGCTTGTGGAGCCGACCATGCCGAACCTACGCCTTGCCGACCTGACCGCTGAAATCGAAGCCAACGTGCGCCGCGCGCTGTTGGAGGACATCGGCAGTGGCGATATCACTGCGCAGCTGATCCCGGCCGAGCGCCTGGCCAAGGCGACCATCATCACCCGCGAAGACTGCGTGATCGCCGGCACCGCCTGGGTCGATGCCGTGTTCCGCCAACTCGACCCGCGCGTGGCCGTGCACTGGCAGGTGGCGGATGGCGAGCGCGCCACGGCCAACCAGCCGCTGTTCCATCTGGAGGGCCCCGCGCGTTCGCTGCTCAGTGGTGAGCGCAGTGCACTGAACTTCCTGCAGATGCTGTCGGGGGTCGCCACCCGTGCGCGCTTCCTGGCCGACCTGGTGGAAGGCACCCAGGTGCGCCTGCTGGACACCCGCAAGACCCTGCCGGGCCTGCGCCTGGCGCAGAAGTATGCAGTGACCTGTGGCGGTTGCGACAACCACCGCATCGGCCTGTACGACGCTTTCCTGATCAAGGAAAACCACATTGCCGCCAGCGGCGGCGTGGCGGCGGCCGTGGCGGCGGCGCACCGCATTGCGCCGGGCAAGCCAGTGGAAATCGAAGTGGAAAGCTTGGATGAGCTGCGCCAGGCACTGGCCGCAGGTGCCGACATCATCATGCTCGACGAGCTGAACCTGGAAGAAATGCGCGAAGCAGTGCGCATCACTGCGGGCACGGCCAAGCTGGAAGCCAGCGGCGGGGTCAACGAGGCGACCTTGCGGGTAATTGCCGAGACTGGGGTGGACTACATCTCGATTGGTGCCATGACCAAGGATGTGAAGGCGGTGGACCTGTCGATGCGGTTGAGCCTGTAAGCTGATTGCGAGCACAAAAAAACCGGCCATTTGAGCCGGTTTTTTTGGGGGGCGCTTTGCGCCCCATTCGCAGCACAAGGCTGCTCCTACAAAGGGTTACGTACGCCCTGTAGGAGCAGCCTTGTGCTGCGAATGGGCTGCAAAGCAGCCCCGGCGTTCTCGGATCAGAACGAAGCGTTGGCCAACCCGTCCAGGTAACGCTCGACATCCAGCGCCGCCATGCAGCCGGCACCGGCCGAGGTAATGGCCTGGCGGTAAACGTGGTCAGCCACGTCACCGGCGGCGAACACGCCCTCGACGTTGGTGGCGGTGGCATTGCCTTCACGGCCGCCGTTGACCACCAGGTAGCCGTCCTTGAGGGTCAGCTGGCCTTCGAACAGCGAGGTGTTCGGGGTGTGGCCAATGGCGATGAACACGCCGTCAACCTTGATTTCGTCGCTGCTGCCATCGTTGTTCTTCAGACGCGCACCGGTCACGCCCATGTTGTCACCCAGCACTTCGTCCAGGGTGGCGTTGAGCTTGAGCTCGATCTTGCCTTCGGCCACACGGGCGTGCAGCTTGTCGACCAGGATCTTCTCGGCGCGGAAGGTATCGCGACGGTGTACCAGGGTCACCTTGCTGGCGATGTTGGCCAGGTACAGCGCCTCTTCAACGGCAGTATTACCGCCGCCCACCACGGCAACCGGCTTGTTGCGGTAGAAGAAGCCGTCGCAGGTGGCGCAGGCCGAAACACCCTTGCCCATGAAGGTTTCTTCCGACGGCAGGCCCAGGTAGCGGGCGCTGGCGCCAGTAGCGATGATCAGCGCGTCGCAGGTGTACTTGCCGCTGTCACCCTGCAGGGTGAAGGGCTTGTTGGCCAGGTCGACGGCGTTGATGTGGTCGAAGACGATTTCGGTTTCGAAACGCTCGGCGTGTTCCTGCATGCGCTGCATCAGCGCCGGGCCGGTCAGGCCGTGGGGGTCGCCCGGCCAGTTGTCGACTTCGGTGGTGGTGGTCAGCTGGCCGCCAGCCTGCATGCCGGTGATCAGCAGCGGCTTGAGGTTGGCACGGGCGGCATATACCGCGGCGCTGTAACCGGCAGGGCCGGAACCGAGAATGATGACGCGCGAATGACGTACTTCAGACATGTCGAACTCCTGTCGAGCGGGCCGCAGGGCCGGCATCGTGTACCGGCTGCGCCAGCTTGGAAATTAAAAAGGACCCACGCAGCACTTGGGGAAGGCTACAACGCGCAGGCCCGGAAAGCAGAAAGTTGAGCGCACTGTAGCGAGGTCGCAAAGATTAAGGAAATATCCTTCGACAATCCACCTCATAGCCATCGTCTATTCAGCGATTTCATCGATAGCCAAGCCTTGTTGCTTTTGTTACAGCCCGTTTCCCACTCGCTGCCCGCCTTTCGTCGGCGCGACAAACTCGGTAAGGTCAGCGCGTTTCCCTTCTCTGCGGAGTTTCTCGATGCAAGCCCCTGTACTCTCTGGCCCCCAGTACCTGCGCGAAGGCCTGAAACTGGTGCTGAGCCCGAACCTGCGGTTGTTCGTGCTGCTGCCACTGGCGGTCAACCTGCTGCTGTTCGGCGGCCTGATCTACTTCGCCGGGCATCAGTTCAGCCTGTGGGTGGACGCCCTCATGCCGAGCTTGCCGAGCTGGCTGAGCTTCCTCACCTACATCCTGTGGCCGCTGTTCGTCGCCCTGGTGGTGCTGATGGTGTTCTTCACCTTCACCCTGGTGGCCAACATCATAGCCGCGCCGTTCAATGGCTTTCTGGCGGAAAAGGTCGAGGTGGTGGTGCGTGGCCAGGACAACTTCCCGGCGTTCAGCTGGGGCGAACTGATGGCCATGGTGCCACGTACCTTCGGCCGTGAAATGCGCAAGCTGGGCTACTTCCTGCCGCGGGCCATCGGCCTGTTCATCCTGTCGCTGATCCCGGTGGTCAACGTGGTGGCGGCGCCGCTATGGCTGATCTTCGGTGTATGGATGATGGCTATCCAGTACATCGACTACCCGGCGGACAACAACAAGATGAGCTGGCAGGACATGCTCGCCTGGCTGCGCCAGAAGCGCTGGCAGTCGCTGGGCTTTGGCGGGATTACCTACCTGGCGTTGATGATACCGCTGGTGAACGTGCTGATGATGCCGGCGGCGGTGGCCGGGGCCACGTTGTTCTGGGTGCGGGAGCGCAACTGATCACTCTCGGACCTTGCGCGGCCTTCTGTGGGAGCGGCCTTGTGTCGCGAAAGGGCCGCAGAGCGGCCCCAGGATATCAGCACTAATGCACAAATTGCTGGGGCCGCTTTGCGGCCCTTTCGCGACACAAGGCCGCTCCTACAAAAAAGCAGACTGTGTCTGGTCTTGGTCCTACTGCCCCAACCGGCTGGAAAACTGCCCCACCACATCCACCACCCGCTTCGCCCCGTCCTGGATCTCGACAATCACGCTCCCTGTCTCGTCCGCCAGTGCCAGCCCCTGCTCGGCCTGACGCTTGCTGGTGTCGATGATCGCCACAGCTGCCTGGGCCAGTTGTTCGTTCTGCTGCACCACCCGGGCGATTTCTTCGGTGGCGGTGCTGGTACGCGAGGCCAATTGGCGCACTTCATCGGCAACCACGGCAAACCCACGCCCCTGCTCGCCGGCGCGGGCCGCTTCGATGGCCGCGTTCAGCGCCAGCAGGTTGGTCTGCCCGGCAATGTCGCTGATGGTCTTGATGATCGAACCGATCACCCGCGACTGGGTATCCAGCGCCTGGATGCCCTCTGCCGCCTCTTGCATCGAAGCTTCCAGCCCGCGCATCACGCTGACACTCTGGGTAACCACATCAGTGGCCTTGCGAGCGCTGGCATCGGTACCCAGCGAGGTGTTGTAGGCGACATCTGCCGCTTCGGCCACCGCAAGTTCCTGGTTGACCTGGTCGGTGATGACGGTGGCGAACTTGACCACCTTGTACAGCACGTCATGGGCATCGAAGATGGGGTTGTACGAAGCCTCCAGCCAGACCACCCGGCCATGGGCATCGATACGCTTGAAGCGTTCGGCAACGAACTCGCCACGGCGCAGCTTGTCCCAGAATGCCTGGTAGCCGGCCGAGTTGGCCTCCTCCGGCTCGCAGAACATACGGTGATGCTTGCCACGGATCTGCTCCAGGCGGTAACCGAGGGTAGCCAGGAAGCGTTCGTTGGCGGTGAGCACGGTGCCATCCAGGGCGAATTCGATCACGGCGGTGGAGCGCATCAGCGCCTTGATCAGGCTTTCGTGCTCGCGGGAGGTCTCGATGGTGCGGGTAAGGTCGCTGGAATGCAGCGTGAAATACTTGATGCGCCCCTCGCTGTTCTTGACTGGCTGCAGGATGGACCGTAACCAGGCCTCCTGACCATTGCCGCGCAGCAGGCGGAATGCACCGTTCAGGTGTTCACCGCGGCTGATTGCGCCTTTCATGCGCTGGTAGAAATCCAGCGTCTTCACATGGGCGGGGACGATGTCCTCGATGTTGCGCCCAAGCAACTGTTCGGCACGGTAGAGCATCTCGCTCTCGAAGTTGCCGTTGACCATCTCGATCCGCCCCTGGGGGTCGAGTTGCAGCACCAGCATCTCGCTGTCGAGGCTACTCTTGACCTGTTCGATGGACATCAGGTCTTCGCGCAACTGCCGGATTTCTTGCTTGAGCTTGTTGTTGAACATCACCGCTCTCCTGGAGCGCATCGTCTGATGCATCTTCATCGGCTGCCGGTGCCCCCTCTTGAGCACCCGTACAAGGAAAAATTCACAAGGCCAAAAGCGTCGGCGATCAGGCGTCATTTGTATGTCACATTTCAGTCACATCGACGCAATCCAGCAGGCGGACACTTTTTGTCATGAATACACCCGCCCTACGCATTACCCTGGTCAGCGAAACCTTCCCGCCCGAGATCAACGGCGTGGCCAACACCCTTGGCCGGCTCAGCGAAGGGTTGCGCCAACGCGGCCATGAGATTGAAGTGGTGCGCCCGCGCCAGGCCGGTGAAGCACCGCTGCACAACGACCCGAACCTGATGCTGTGCCGTGGCTGGCCATTGCCTGGCTACCCGGGCTTGCAGTGGGGCGAGGTGTCGATGCACAAGCTGTTGCGTCGCTGGCGTCGGCAGCGCCCGGATGTGCTGTACATTGCCACCGAGGGGCCGCTTGGGCTCAGCGCACTGCGCGCGGCCCGCCGCCTGGGGGTAGCGGTGGTCAGCGGCTTCCACACCAACTTCCCGCAGTACTCCGGCCAGTACGGGCTGGGCCTGCTGACGCGCCTGCTCACCCACTACCTGCGCTGGTTCCATCGGCGCACGGCAATCACCCTGGTTCCCAGCCTCAGCCAGCGCCTGGAGCTTGAACGCCGTGGCTTCGAACGCCTGGAGCTATTGGCCCGAGGGGTCGATGCCTGCCTGTTCAACCCAGCCCGGCGCAGCCCGGCATTACGGAAAAGCTGGGGGCTTGGGCCGGATGACATCGCCGTCTTGCATGTCGGGCGGCTTGCGGCGGAAAAGAACCTGGGTTTGCTGCGTCCAAGCCTGCAGGCCCTGCAGAAGACTTTTCCTCGCAAACGCCTGCGCTTGATCGTCGTGGGGGACGGCCCACAGCGTGCCTCCCTCCAACAACAGCTACCGGATGCCGTGTTCTGTGGCGCCCAGCGTGGCGAGGTACTGGCCGAACACTACGCCAGCGGTGACCTGTTCCTGTTTCCGAGCCTGACCGAAACCTTTGGCAATGTGGTGCTCGAAGCCATGGCCTCGGGGTTGGCGGTGGTCGCATATGACGAGGCAGCCGCTGCGCAGCACCTTCGCCATGGTCATAGCGGCGCACTGGCCATGCCGGGGGATCAGGCAGCGTTCATCGATGCAGCCTGCTGGTTGCTGGAGGAAGAAGAAACGTTACGGCGGGTGCGCCTGAATGCGCGAAAGCACGCCAGCCACCAGGGCTGGCCGGCGATTGTCGAGCAGTTCGAGGGGTATCTGTACAGTGCCTGTCGGCAAACCGGAGGGGCGGCTGAGGGTCCGACGCAGTATGTGCAGCGCCTGTGAGATCGAGCGCCGCCCGCGCGGCGCTTCGCAGCACAAGGCTGCTCCTACATCTGTTTCTGGCCAGTTATTCCTGAGGCAAAGGCGCGCGCGCCCTTGGCGTCCACCTCGATATCGTGTTGGACAAACAAGGCGGTCGCGCGCGTTGGTGCAGGCGTTATTGGCCCGAAACAGATGTAGGAGCAGCCTTGTGCTGCGAAGCGCCGCGCGGGCGGCGCTCGGTCTCACCGGCGCCGCAAAGCTCCCGGCGAACTCACCCCAGCACCTCCCGCAATCGATACCACAACATCCCCAGTGCCAGCAGTGGCGAGCGCAGTGCCTTGCCGCCGGGGAAGGTCAGGTGTGGCACGGCGCTGAACACGTCCAGCCCCTTGCTGTGGCCGAGCGCGATGCTTTCGGCCAGCAGTTTCGCCGTCCAGTGCGTCACGTTCAGCCCATGCCCGGAATAGCCCTGGGCATAGTACACATTGGGGTGCTGGCTGAGGCGCCCGACCTGGGGAAAGCGGTTGACGGTAATGGCGATCATGCCACCCCACTGGTAGTCGATACGCACGTTGCCCAGTTGCGGGAACACCTTCAATACCTGGGGCCGCATGTAGCCCGCAATGTCCTTGGAGTCGCGGCCGGAATAGTGGCAGGCGCCGCCGAACAGCAGGCGTCGGTCTGCCGTGAGGCGGTAGTAGTCCAGGCCGACTTTCTGGTCGCA
>NZ_OPYN01000056.1 GCF_900277125.1 Pseudomonas inefficax | reverse complement strand
CCGGGCTTGCAGTGGGGCGAGGTGTCGATGCACAAGCTGTTGCGTCGCTGGCGTCGGCAGCGCCCGGATGTGCTGTACATCGCCACCGAGGGGCCGCTTGGGCTCAGCGCACTGCGCGCGGCCCGGCGCCTGGGGGTAGCGGTGGTCAGCGGCTTCCACACCAACTTCCCGCAGTACTCCGGCCAGTACGGGCTGGGCCTGCTGACGCGCCTGCTCACCCACTACCTGCGCTGGTTCCACCGGCGCACGGCGCTCACCCTGGTACCCAGCCTCAGCCAGCGTCTGGAGCTTGAACGCCGTGGTTTCGAACGCCTGGAGCTATTGGCCCGAGGGGTCGATGCCTGCCTGTTCAACCCGGCCCGGCGCAGCCCTGCATTACGGAAAAGCTGGGGGCTTGGGCCGGATGACATCGCCGTCCTGCATGTCGGGCGGCTTGCGGCGGAAAAGAACCTGGGCTTGCTGCGTCCAAGCCTGCAGGCCCTGCAGAAGGCTTTTCCTCGCAAACGCCTGCGCCTGATCATCGTGGGGGATGGCCCACAGCGTGCCTCCCTCGAACAGCAGGTCCCGGATGCCGTGTTCTGTGGCGCCCAGCGTGGCGAGGTACTGGCCGAACACTACGCCAGCGGTGACCTGTTCCTGTTTCCGAGCCTGACCGAAACCTTTGGCAATGTGGTGCTCGAAGCCATGGCCTCAGGGTTGGCGGTGGTCGCATTTGACGAGGCAGCCGCTGCGCAACACCTTCGCCATGGTCATAGCGGCGCACTGGCCATGCCGGGGGATCAGGCAGCGTTCATCGATGCAGCCTGCTGGTTGCTGGAGGAAGAGGAAACGTTACGGCGGGTGCGCCTGAATGCGCGAAAGCATGCCAGCCGCCAAGGCTGGCCGGCGATTGTCGAGCAGTTCGAGGGGTATCTGTACGCAGCCCGGAACCAGGCTGCGACTTCATCAGCTTCGAGGCTGGGTGCTACGCGATCTGTGTAGGAGCGGCCTTGTGTCGCGATCGGGCCGCAAAGCGGCCCCCGGATACCAGCATTGCCACTACATCGAGGGGCTGCTCTGCAGCCCGATCGCGACACAAGGCCGCTCCTACAGGGGGACCGCGTCAGGCGCTCAGGCCAATGCCTTCTCGATAGCTTGCACCACCGCTGGATCATCCGGTGCAGTGCGCGGCGAAAAGCGCGCCAGCACCCGCCCATCCTTGCCCACCAGGAACTTCTCGAAGTTCCAGGTAATATCCCCCGGGAACTCTGCCCCCTCACCCGCCAGCAGGCGGTACAGCGAGTGGCGCTGCGGCCCATTGACCTCCAGCTTGGCACCCAGCGGGAAGCTCACCCCGT
>NZ_OPYN01000055.1 GCF_900277125.1 Pseudomonas inefficax | reverse complement strand
TCCTACATCTGTTTCTGGCCAGTTATTCCTGAGGCAAAGGCGCGCGCGCCCTTGGCGTCCACCTCGATATCGTGTTGGACAAACAAGGCGGTCGCGCGCGTTGGTGCAGGCGTTATTGGCCCGAAACAGATGTAGGAGCAGCCTTGTGCTGCGAAGCGCCGCGCGGGCGGCGCTCGATCTCACAGGCACCGAAAATATTGTGTCAGGCGCTATTCAGCCCAGCGCCTTCTCGATAGCCTGCACCACCGCCGGATCATCCGGTGCAGTGCGCGGCGAAAAGCGCGCCAGCACCCGCCCATCTTTGCCCACCAGGAACTTCTCGAAGTTCCAGGTAATGTCCCCCGGGAACTCTGCCCCCTCACCCGCCAGCAGGCGGTACAGCGAGTGGCGCTGCGGCCCGTTGACCTCCAGCTTGGCACCCAGCGGGAAGCTCACCCCGTAGTTGAGGCTGCAGAACTCCTGGATTTCCTTTTCGCTGCCAGGCTCCTGGCCGGCAAACTGGTTGCACGGCAGGCCAAGCACGTTGAAGCCCTTGTCCTTGTATACCTGGTAGAGGTTCTCCAGGGCCTTGTATTGCGGCGTGAGGCCACACTTGGAGGCAACGTTGACCACCAGCACCACTTGGCCCTTGAATGGCGAGAGGGGCAGTTCCCCGCCGTTCAACGCGTCCAGTTTCAGGTCGTGAAATGCACTCATGATGAATCCCTCTCAGGTTCCCGGTTGCCGCGCAGGCGAATTCCGCCCACTAAAAAGGCGCTCGTCCAAGCCGTCCACCTCCCGTAGGAAGGCAAATCGGCTTGCCCGAGCGCCTGGCGACTTTCTGAGCTTAGCGCAGAAAATCAGTGGTGATGGCCACCTTCACCGTGGATGTGACGGTGAGCGATTTCTTCGTCGCTGGCATCACGCACGTTGACTACCTTGACCTGGAAGGTCAGGCGCTGACCGGCCAGCGGATGGTTGCCGTCGACGGTCACGTCGTCGCCGTCGATGTCGCGGATGGTGACGATCTGCATCTGGCCATCCGGCGCCGAAGCGTGGAACTGCATGCCCACCTCCAGCTCGTCGACACCTTCGAACAGGCTGCGGTTCAGGGTGCTGACCAGCTCGGCCAAGTATTCGCCGTAGGCCTCTTCCGGCTCGATGGAAACGTTCAGCTCGTCACCGGCCTGCTTGCCTTCCAGGGCTTTTTCCAGGCCCGGGATAATGTTGCCGGCACCGTGCAGGTAAACCAGCGGTGCACCGCCGGCGGAGCTGTCGATGGTCTCCCCGGCGTCGTTGGTCAGGGTATAGTCGATGGAGACAGCCTTGTTGGCGGCGATCAGCATGGGGCAAGACCTTTTGCAAAAGAATGTAGAGCGGACAAGTGTAACCAAGCCATCGCCCGATTGCGAACGCACCGCGGACGAGCAACGGCCCATCAGTCGGATCACCGGCTTCCACCAAGACGAAGAGGGCCACTGGGTGGCCGAGCTTTCCTGTGGCCACACCCAGCACCTGCGCCACCAGCCGCCGTGGCAGGCGCGCCCCTGGGTGCTCGACCCGGCCCAGCGCGCGCAACGCATCGGCCAGCCTTTCGCTTGTGGCTGGTGCGCACAAGGGGCCGATAGCGCTACCCTTGGCCGTTAATTTCTTGCACCGCTTATTTCGAGAAGCACGCATGCAGACATTTTTCATTGCGCCGACCGATTTCGGTGTCGGACTGACCTCCATCAGCCTGGGCCTGGTGCGCACCCTGGAGCGCGCCGGCCTGAAGGTCGGCTTCTTCAAGCCGATCGCTCAGCCCCACCCGGGTGACACCGGCCCCGAGCGCTCCACCGAGCTGGTCGCCCGCACCCACGGTATCAAGCCTCCTGTGCCACTTAGCCTGGCCCATGTCGAGCGCATGCTTGGCGATGGCCAGCTGGACGAGTTGCTCGAAGAAATCATCCGCCTGTACCAGCAAGCCTGCATCGGCAACGACGTGGTGGTGGTCGAGGGCATGGTGCCCACGCGCCACGCCAGCTATGCAGCACGGGTCAACCTGCACCTGGCCAAGAGCCTGGATGCGGAGGTGATCCTGGTATCGGCGCCGGAAAACGAAGTGCTCAGCGAGCTGTCCGGCCGGGTCGAACTGCAGGCCCAGTTGTTCGGCGGCCCGCGCGACCCGAAAGTGCTCGGGGTAATCCTCAACAAAGTGCGCACCGACGAAAGCATGGCGGACTTTTCCACCCGCCTGCGCGAGCACTCGCCGCTGCTGCGGGGCAACGACTTCCGCCTGCTGGGCTGCATCCCCTACCAGCCCGAACTGAACGCCCCGCGCACCCGCGACGTGGCCGACCTGCTCGGTGCCCAGGTGCTCAATGCCGGTGACTATGAACAACGGCGCATGAGCAAGATCATCATCTGTGCGCGCACCGTGGCCAACACAGTGCCGCTTCTTACCTCGGGTACCTTGGTGGTGACCCCGGGCGACCGCGATGACATCATCCTCGCCGTCAGCCTGGCGGCGATCAACGGCGTACCGCTGGCCGGCCTGCTGCTGACCAGTGACGGCAAGCCAGACCCTCGCATCCTGGGCTTGTGCCGTGGCGCCCTGCAGGCCGGCCTGCCGATCCTGTCGGTCAGCACCGGCTCGTACGACACCGCCAACCAGCTCAATTCGCTGAACCGCGAAATCCCGGTGGACGACCGCGAGCGCGCCGAATTCATCACCGACTTCGTCGCCAGCCACCTCGATGCCGCCTGGCTGAACCAGCGTTGTGGTACCCCGCGCGAGCTGCGCCTGTCGCCGGCAGTATTCCGCTACCAGCTGATCCAGCGGGCGCAGCAGGCCAACAAGCGGATTGTCCTGCCGGAGGGCGCAGAGCCGCTGCTGGTGCAGGCTGCGGCCATCTGCCAGGCCCGCGGCATTGCCCGCTGCGTGCTGCTGGCCAAGCCCGAGGATGTCGACGCCGTGGCCCGCGCCCAAGGCATCACCTTGCCGCCAGGCCTGGAAATTCTCGACCCCGAGGTAATTCGCCGGCGCTATGTTGAGCCGATGGTCGAGCTGCGCAAGAGCAAGAACCTCAATGCACCAATGGCCGAACAGCAACTGGAAGACCCGGTGGTGATCGGTACCATGATGCTGGCCCTGGACGAAGTGGACGGCCTGGTCTCGGGCCTGGTGCACTCCACCGCCAACACCATCCGCCCGGCCCTGCAGCTGATCAAGACCGCACCAGGCTCGAGCCTGGTGTCGTCGGTGTTCTTCATGCTGTTCCCCGAGCAGGTTCTGGTGTACGGCGACTGCGTGATGAACCCGCACCCGAATGCTGTCGAACTGGCCGAGATCGCCCGGCAGAGTGCCGAATCGGCGCATGCCTTCGGCATCGCACCACGGGTGGCGATGATCAGTTATTCAAGCGATTCGGCCAGCGACGAGGAAGTCGAGAAAGTGCGCGAAGCGACCCGTCTGGCACAAGGCGCGGCGCAGGAGCTGCTGATCGACGGGCCGTTGCAGTATGACGCGGCGGCCAACCCGGCGATTGCCCGCGAACTGGCGCCGGACAGCCCGGTGGCCGGGCGGGCGACGGTGTTCGTGTTCCCTGACCTGAACACCGGCAACACGACGCACAAGGCGGTACAACGCAGTACCGATGGGGTCAGCCTGGGGCCGATGCTGCAAGGGTTGCGCAAGCCGGTGAACGACTTGCCACGTGGGGCTCAGGTTGACGATATCGTGCATACCATCGCCCTGACGGCCATTCAAGCCAGTGTGGCAGGCTAAAAGCTGGGGCTGTTTTGCAGCCCCTGTGGGAGCGGGTTCACCCGCGAAGAATGCGAAGCGGTGTTTGGCACCGGCTACGCCGGTGTTCGCGGGTGAACCCGCTCCCACAGGGTCACTCAGATCAATCAGGGATACTGCTGAACCTGACCTTGCTGGTCATACTGCTGACCCGGAATCGGCTTCAGGTTCACTTCCACCCGGCGGTTCTGCGCGCGGCCATTGGCGTCGGCGTTGCTGGCGATCGGCTGGTCCGGGCCCATGCCACGTACGGTGATACGCGAGGCATCCACACCCTGCGAGGTCAGGTAGGTGCTGACCGCCTGTGCACGGCGCTGGGACAGGTCCATGTTGTGCTGGCGGCTGCCAGTGCTGTCAGTGAAGCCGACCACTTCGATGGTGTTCTGGTTGAACTGCTTGAACGAGCCGGCCAGGTTGTTCAGCGGCGAGTAGAAGCTTGGCGCGATGTTGGCCGAGTCGGTGGCAAAGGTGATGTTGCCCGGCATGATCAGCTTGATCTGGTCACCCTGGCGCTGCACTTCCACACCGGTATTGGCCATCTGCGCGCGCAGCTCGGCTTCCTGCTTGTCGGCGTAGTAGCCATAACCGGCTGCGGCGGCACCCACGGCGGCAGCGCCGATCAAGGCACCCTTGCCACGGTTGTTGTGGTCGATGGCAGCACCGGCGATAGCACCGGCCAGCGCGCCCAGGCCGCCGTACTTGGCGGTTTTGCTCATCCCTGTGGAGCCCTGCGCCTGCCCCTGGCTGTCATAAGGGTTCTGGCCGGCACAGCCGGTCATCAGGGCAGCGGCGGTTGCGACGATAATCAGACGACGCATGGTGAACATGGACAAGCTCCTACTGAATTCATGAATGCGGCAGATCATAAAGGGATCTATGCCAGCCTTGGATTGCATCGGCAACGAAAAATTCCGTGAAAGTGCCTCAATGTGCCATCAGGCACGCACGAAGGGGTTTTCGCGCATTTCGTCGCCCAGGCGGGTATCGGGCCCGTGGCCAGTCACAACGATAGCCTCCTCGTCCAACTGGTACAGCCGCTCCTTGATGGAACGCACGATGGCCCGCTGGTCGCCACCCCACAGATCGGTACGGCCAATACCACGGCGGAACAGGGTATCGCCGGCGATCAGCAGCTTGGCGTCGGCAAACCAGAAGCTCATCGAGCCTGGCGTGTGGCCTGGCGTATGCAAGGCCACGCCACAACCGCAGGCCAGCTCCTCGTCATCCCCCAGCCAGCGGTCTGGCGCAGGTACCGGGGTGTAAGGCACGCCGAACATCTGGCACTGCATCTCCAGGTTGTCCCACAGCGCCTGGTCGTCCTTGTGCAGGTGCAGCGTGGCGCCGGTCAGTTCCTTGAGCTTGCCCGAGGCAAGGAAGTGATCGAAATGCGCGTGAGTGTGGATGATGCTCACCAGCGTCAGCCCGTGGGCCTGCAGACGGGCAAGGATCTTGTCCGGGTCACCGCCTGGGTCGATGACAATGGCCTTTTTGGTAAGCGGGTCGCCGATCAGGGTGCAGTTGCACTGCAGGGGGCCTACGGGGAAGGTTTCGCGGATGAGTGAAGACGGGGGTTGGGTCATTGACGTTCTCATGAGGAAAGCGCAGCGCGCTAAAAGCGTCGAGTCTATTTATCCATTCAAGCGCAGGCAGGTCGCCGAGATTGCAAGTTGCCCCCTGATGCAAACGAAAAACCGGCCAATAGGCCGGTTTTCAGACTAATACGAATGTGTAGCAAGGCTGCATATCCCAAGGCCTGACGTGCTGTCATTCAGGACGGAATTCCTGCCAGAGGGCCTGCGGGCTCAAGCTCTGCCCCCTTCGCCTTCGCGACCTGCAGAAACCGGAGCTGGTTACTGGAGACTCGACCAGCAAGACGTCTGGCTTCAGCCTCGAATCTTGCAATGGCAAGCAATTCTACCTGTCTCGTTTTGGATCGCATGGTTACCTCCAAAAGCTTGATCGACGCAATCGATGTTATTAGGGATCAACCTGGATCACAAGCCGACCCTTGGCGGTCCAGGTGAAACCAAGCGCCTCATAAACTGACTTTGCGCCTTCAATAGGGTCTTGTATTTCAATCTCTTGACAACCCAACATACGAGCGTAGAAGTCTATCGATGTCAGCGCCAAGCCAGCGATCTCTCCCCGGAGTGGATGCGACCTGCTGGGATTACCTTGGAGCAGAATAACCTTGATACATAAGCGACTCTTTCTAGGGCTTGCGTAGCAGAGACCACAGAGCTCGCTTCCGAACCAGATGGCAAGATCGAACCCTTTGGGATCGCTATCCTTCCAGTCGACAATATCCTCCCAAGGAAACAGACACCCACTTGTCAGCCATTCCAGGCTAGCGCTGACGGCCTCGTGCGTTATGGGCTCTATCCGGACTTGATCCAGCTCGACATCTCCGCTCAGTAGTTCTGGCTGCCGACACAGTAACTCATGAGTGAGGGTACGGGCTTGGGAGCGAAATATTTGGTATCGGAGTTTGCTGATTCGCCTTCTCATGCAAGCTCCGCATTCGAAATGGAGCCTCCGTCCATTTAGAACTCACGACCTACTGGTTGCATGCGGTCCCACATCCGCATGTCTTTCGGTTGCGGGACATTGAAGTCGCACTGACCGAGGAGCGACGCAAGGTCATAACGGTTTACGCCGAAACCTGCATTTTTCTGATGCTCATTCGCTCGCAAGCTTTCAGTCGGTGAGCAGTGGTTCAACTCCTGAGTAAATCTTTTCATAACCGCTCTGCTGGTAGTCATCGAAAACCGAATAATTACCAGCGTGAACGCCGATGAAAAGAGCTCAAAAGCCCGTTTGGTTTAGATCAGATCGCTCCTACAACTCACGACGAAGCGTCCCCGCTGTATTAGCAGGAAGCGTTGCTTGATGTGTCAATACGGGGCGTGCTCTGCCAGCTTCTCTCAAGGCAAGAACAACCTGAACAACCCACCCCCAAGCGCCCCGCCATTGGATATCTCGATCCGCCCGCGCGCTCCGCCGCTTTCATGCAGTGCAGCGATCCGCGCCGCAAAATACAGGCCCAGGCCGGTACTGCCGCTGGTCGAATCGATACCCTGGATGAATTCTTCCTGCCGTTCGAGCATGCGCTGTGGATAACCCGGGCCGTCATCGTTGACGCAGATAGCCAACTGGTTGTCTGCCTCTTCGATGGTGATCAACAAGGCATGCGCGGCAAAGCGGGTGGCGTTGGTAATCACGTTGGCGATCACCGAAGCGACCAGCTCGCGGTCGAAGAAGCCCAGCGGGTTGTCGGTGTCGATACGCCAGGTGGCAAGGATGTCCTTGTGCTTTAGCACTTCCTCGTGCGCGGCCAGCTGGGCTTCGATGAAATCGTCCAGCTCGTGGTAGTCCGGGCACACCGGCAACTGGTTCACGCCCAGTTTGTACAACCCCAGCAACTGCACCAGCATGCCATTGAGGTGGCGAAACTCATGCTCCATCACCCCCTGCTCGGCACCACCGCGCAGTTCCTCGGGCAAGCGCTGCATCCACTGGTTGTGGGACTGGATCAGCGCCGACAGGGAATTCTTCAGGTCGTGCACGGTGGAGGCGATCACCGTGGAAAAATCCAGCCCCTGGTTTTCTTGATTCATGCGCCGAACACTCGGATGTGCAGTTTGCGGTAGCGGTCGTAGCGGTTGTCGCTGGCGGGGATGCCGGCCACGCTGGTCAGGGCGTCGCGGCACTCCTGCATGATTGCGGGCTGAGGGCTGTCTCCGCCAATGCGCAGCAGCGCCTGGGCAGTGTTGAGGGCAATGCTGATGTTCTTCGGCTGCAAACCCAGCGCCTTGCGGAACAGCTGCAACGCCTCGCCGAGCTGCCCCCCCTGGTAACTGCGCACACCCTGGCGATTGAGGGTGACCGCCTCGGTTATGGCGTTGAGCACGCTGGGGTCGTCCGTCAGCTTGCCGACCCTCTCCATGACCTTGGGGTCGTCGCCATAACTTTCCACACAACCCTTCAGCACGCCGATGGCGGCGGCCTCCTGCCCCATCGCCTGCAACTGCGCGGCAACGGTCAGGGCCGAATCCACCGAGAAGAACTGGTTCATCTTGTCCAGGCGCTGGATCGCCTGCTCGGTCAGCTTGGCAGCTGTTTCGGGGTCGCCGGCCTGCTGCAGGCTGGCGGCCTTCATCATACGGGCACGCACCTGCAGCCCCTGGTCCTCGGGGTTTTCCTTGGCTACCTCGCTGAGCGTGGCATTGATCTCGACCCGGGTGCGCGCATCCAGGCCAAAACCGGCATTCTTGTTCATCAACGCCTGCACCAGCCCCAGGTTGTTTTCTGCGTCCTTGTAACGTGAGCTCTGGCCCTGGGTCACCGCGTGACGGAACGCTTTCGAAGCGCTCTCGAAGTCTTCGTTTTCCAACGCCAGCTTGCCCAGCGTCGACTGCCGGCGCACTGATAAAGGCGACAGGCGCACGGCTTCTTCGAGCATGTTCTGCGCACGCCTGGTTTCGCCTTGGGCCACCAGCACCTCGGCCATGCCATCGTACAAGCCCGGCATGATCGGGAAGGCCTTGAGCGCCTGCTCGTATACGCCCTGGGCCTGGGCGTTCTGGCCACGCTTGTGCATCAGGCTGCCCAACGCCGAGTACACCCACGGCTGCGGGCGGCTGGCCAGGATGGCTTTGAGAAACTTCTCCAGCTCGTCGAAACGGTTGAGGTTGCGCAAGGCATCGGCCCGATAGCGCAGGCACAGCGGGGCCAGCCGTGGGTCGCGCTTGCACAGCTCGGCGCAGGCCGCCAGCACCTCGGCGGGGCGACTGCGGTCCAGGGCCTGCAGAATCGGCTTGAGCAGGGTCTTGCGTTGGTACAGCTTCTCGACGCGCTGGGCCAGGCCAACCCGGTTGAACGGCTTGGTCAGGTAGGCATCAGGCTCGTGCTCGATGGCGCTGAGGACAATGGCCTGGCTGCTCTCGGCAGTGACCATGATGAATATGCACTCATGGCTGATGTGCTTGTCGAGAATCAGGTCTTCGAGCACCTGCTGGCCGTTCTTCTTGCCGTCGCCCAGGTGGAAGTCCTGCAGGATGACGTCATAGCGCTTTTGCGCGCACATGCGCAGCGCCTGCTCGCCGCTGTCGGCGGTGTCCACGTCACGCACGCCCAGTTCGCGCAGCATGGAACGGGTCGACGTGCGAAAGTCGGTAAAGTCGTCGACGATCAGAAAGCTCTTTTGCCCGTACTGCAGCATCAACACGACCTGCCTTGGAATGATTGAAAAATCGCGCGAGGCGATGCCACCGATAGCTGTATCGGCAGCTGGTCGGGAAAGATGAGGGTAGAGCGTTGGCGGCCACGGGCCATCAGTTCAGCGAGCTACGCTCTGCAGGACCAGTACTACGTCAGCAGCCCCAGGGACTTGGCCTTTGCCACCGCCTGGGTACGCCGCTCCACCCCCAGCTTGCTGTTGATATGGCTGGCGTGGGTTTTCACCGTGTGCAGGGAAATGAACAGCCGCTCGCTGATCTGCTGGTTGGAACACCCCTGGGCAATCAGCTCGAGCACGGCCAGCTCGCGGCCACTCAGGGCTTCGCCGCTGCCGGTGCTGGCGCTCGGCAGCGGCGGCAGGCGCTTGAGCAACTCGGCCTGCACCGGGCAGGCGGCAACTGCCTGCAGTTGTTCATGAAGCCACTGCGGGTGCTGCTCCAGCAAAGGCTGGAACGGTTGCAGCACGCCGCCTTGGGCTGCCTCCAGCAACCGCGGCAACAACTGGGCGGCCTGCTCTTCGCGGCCTTCGCCCAGCAACAAGCCAAGCCATTGGCACAGGGCACTGACGCTGAGCATCATGCCGCCACTGGCCTGGCCGCGCTCGACCAGGCTGGCCAGGCGTTGCACCGCGTCGTCGCTACGTGACTGGATACGCTCCAGCAAAGCCTGCTGCAAGGCGATGTGCAACGGCAGCAGCGGGTGAAACTCCGGGGCCGCCGCCGGTTGCTCGCCCCCATAAGTCTGGCCCAGGCGCAGGAGCCAGGACTCGGCCAGGTCAATGCGCCCCTGGGCCAGCCACAATTCACATTTGACCAGGGTGATCATGGCCAGGTAATACACCGGCGGTACATCCCAGATATGCATCAGCCGCTCGGCCTCGGCCAGTTCGGCAAAGGCCTCGGCAAAGTGCCCTTCCCGGCCATCGAGCGTAGCGATCACGCAGTGGCCGATGAGCACACTGATATCACGGCAGGCGCGCGCCTCGCCCAGCCCCGCACGCAAGCGGGCACGACCTTGGGATGGCTGCAGCCGCGATACCAGCAGGTAGCCTTCGTAAAGCGTCAGGCGGGCGCGCACGGCATACAACCGCTGCGCCGACAGCCCTTGCAGGCGCTGCAGCCCCTGACGCACTTCGTCCAGCGCGCGCAGTACCTCGCCACGGGCATGCAGCACCCGCGCCCGGTCGTAATGGGCCAGGGCCTCGAACAATGGGTTGCCGACGCGCTGGGCCAGCTCCAGGGCCTCGCGGTTCCAACCGCGGGCCCGCCAGAAATCGCCATCGGCAATCGCCAGGTTCGACAGCGTCGAGAGGCATACAAGGCGTTGGCCATAACGCTTGCTCGGCAGGCTCTGCAGCGCTTCGCCGCAATAGGCCAGGGTACGCTCGCGGTCGCCACGGCCACGGGCGATCACACCACTCAGCGCCAGCCACTGGGCCAGCATGGACTTTTGCGCGGTCGCCGAAGGCGCGGGCAGGAAGCGGCTGAGATAACCCGCCAACTCTTCGGCCGCGTCCAACTGGCAGGCCAGGCCCAACGCCCAGCTATACAGCACGATCAGCCGCGGCGTGCTGATCAGCAGGCTGTCGGGCAGGTCCATCTTCCAGCGCAGCAGCATGCCGACGTTCTGTTCGGCCAGCAGTTGCTCCTCGGACAAGCTCTGCACCAGGTCGGCGGCAACATCAAGATGACCGGCCCGCAGCGCCTGCTCCACCGCTTCGTCCAGCAGGCCCTGGCTTTCGAACCAGCGACAGGCGCGCAGCTGCAGGCCGACCAGCGGCTCGCTGGCCTGGCGGCTGCGCAACAGGTCGGAGAACAGATGGTGATAACGGAACCAGTGGCCATGCTCGTCCAGCGGCACCAGGAACACCTGGTGCGCCTGCAAAAAGCGCAGGATCGTGGCACTGTCGTGGCGGCCGCGCATGGCATCGCACAGCGGGGCGCAAAAACGTTCCTGGCAGGCCGTTTCGTACAGGAAGGCCTGTACGTCGGTGGGCAGCATGTCGATGACTTCTTCCAGCAGATAGTCGCGGATCAGGCCTTCACCGCCATGCAAGGCCTGGGGCAAGGCCTGCTCGTCGGCGGACTCGCTGGCCGCCAGTTGCCAGAAACGCAACCCGGCCACCCAGCCGTCGCTGCGCTGGATCAGGTTGTCCAGGGCCTGGCCACGCAGACCGGTGGGTTGGCGACCGATCACCGCCAGCGATTCTTCGGCGGTCAGGCGCAAGTCCTGTTCGTTGAGCTCGACCAGTTGCCGCGACAGGCGCAGGCGCGCCAGGTGCCAGTCCGGGCGTTGGCGACTGGTGACCAGCAGCACCAGGCCAGGGGGCAAGTGATTGAGGAAGAACTGCAGGCAACGGTCGAGCACTGGACCTTGGGCCAGGTGATAGTCGTCCAGCACCAGCAACAAAGGAGTATCGGCTTGCAGATACAGCGCCAACTCGTCGAGCAGGCCGTCGAGCCATTCCTCGAAGGCGAACGGCTGGTGGCGCTGGCGCATTTTCAGCAGGCCCATGGCCTGGCCGCCCAGCGCCGGGCAATACTGCTGCAGGCCTTCGAGCAGGCGCTCGAGGAAGCGGCCAGGGTCGGCATCCCGTTGGCTCAGGCCCAGCCACAGGCTACGCCAGTGCTCGGGCAGCGCTTCGCAAAATTCGATGGCTAGGGAGCTTTTGCCGAAACCCGCCGGGGCATTGACCAGCAACAGCCGCCCGCCAAGGCCGGCTTGCAGCCGCTGGCACAGGCGAAGGCGCGGCACATGGCCGTCCGGCAGGGGCGGCCGGAAGAAACGCCCGTCCAGCAGGCCCAGAGCCTGGCTGGCGAATCCATGCGTACGGGACAGATCTGTCATGGCCGGCTCGTTCTGGTTGGAAGACTACGGCGGTATGGATGCTTGCGAGACTAGCGGGTAACGCTGCGAATTTGAAGGTAAAGGGCGCGATTACCGAGGAAAAGACTGCGACAAAAAGCAACATGGCTGACAGACAAGGGCTGCGGCGGGGGTTTGCTGAGGTATTCACCAGATTGATTGCCTACTCCGGCCTCTTCGCGGGTGAACCCGCTCCCACATGGGATTGGCGCAGGCCTGGGGATCGTGCTGTGCCTGTGGGAGCGGCTTCAGCCGCGAACACCGGCGCAGCCGGTGCCATGCACCGTGTCACTTGCTTCGCGGGCTTGCCCGCTCCCACATGGGATTAGCACAGGCCTCGGTGTCGTGCTGTACCTGTGGGAGCGGCTTTAGCCGCGAACACCGGCGCAGCCGGTGCCATGCACCGTGTCGCTTGCTTCGCGGGCTTGCCCGCTCCCACATGGGATTGGCGCAAGCCTGGGGCTCGCGCTGTACCTGTGGGAGCGGCTTTAGCCGCGAACACCGGCGCAGCCGGTGCCATGCACCGTGTCGCTTGCTTCGCGGGCTTGCCCGCTCCCACATGGGATTGGCGCTGGCCTGGGGCTCGCGCTGTGCCTGTGGGAGCGGCTTTAGCCGCGAACACCGGCGCAGCCGGTGCCATGCACCGTGTCGCTTGCTTCCTTCGCGGGCTTGCCCGCTCCCACATGGGATTGGCGCAGGCCTGGGGCTCGCGCTGTGCCTGTGAGAGCGGCTTTAGCCGCGAACACCGGCGCAGCCGGTGCCATGCACCGTGTCGCTTGCTTCGCGGGCTTGCCCGCTCCCACATGGGATTGGCGCAGACCTGGGGCTCGCGCTGTGCCTGTGAGAGCGGCTTTAGCCGCGAACACCGGCGCAGCCGGTGCCGTGCACCGTGTCGCTTGCTTCGCGGGCTTGCCCGCTCCCACATGGGATTGACGCAGGCCTGGGGCTCGCGCTGTACCTGTGGGAGCGGCTTTAGCCGCGAACACCGGCGCAGCCGGTGCCATGCACCGTGTCGCTTGCTTCGCGGGCTTGCCCGCTCCCACAGGGATGGAGCAGGTCTGGGCTTGCGCTACTCCTGTGGGAGCGGGCGCGCCCGCGAAGGGGCCGGAACAGGAAATAGAAACGCCCCGGCAGGCCGGGGCGTTCTGGGGTAACGCGGTACTTAGCGAATACCCGACTGGCGCAGTGCCGCTGGCTGGAAGTCAGCCTTGCTGGCGCTGAAACCGAAGTCGTAGGCGCGCTTCTCTTCGTTCTTCATGCCCAGGGCCAGGTAACGGCCCGACTGCAGGTCGTAGATAGTCTCCAGGGTGTACCACGGCACTTCCACGTTGTAGTACGGCTGGGCATGTGCCTCGGACACGCGCCACAGTTGGCCACGGCCGTCGTATTGGTCGATCACCGCAGCCTGCCAGGTGTCCTCGTC
>NZ_OPYN01000054.1 GCF_900277125.1 Pseudomonas inefficax | reverse complement strand
AGGGTGCGCTCGCGGTCGCCACGGCCACGGGCGATTACACCACTCAGCGCCAGCCACTGGGCCAGCATGGACTTTTGCGCGGTCGCCGAAGGCGCGGGCAGGAAGCGGCTGAGATAACCTGCCAACTCCTCGGCCGCGTCCAACTGGCAGGCCAGGCCCAACGCCCAGCTGTACAGCACGATCAGCCGCGGCGTGCTGATCAGCAGGCTGTCGGGCAGGTCCATCTTCCAGCGCAGCAGCATGCCGACGTTCTGTTCGGCCAGCAGTTGCTCCTCGGACAGGCTCTGCACAAGGTCGGCGGCGACATCAAGGTGACCGGCCCGCAGCGCCTGCTCAACCGCTTCGTCCAGCAGGCCCTGGCTTTCGAACCAGCGACAGGCGCGCAACTGCAGGCCGGCCAGCGGCTCGCTGGCCTGGCGGCTGCGCAGCAGGTCGGAGAACAGGTGGTGATAACGGAACCAGTGGCCATGCTCGTCCAGCGGCACCAGGAACACCTGGTGCGCCTGCAAAAAGCGCAGGATCGTGGCACTGTCGTGGCGGCCGCGCATGGCATCACACAGTGGGGCGCAAAAACGCTCCTGGCAGGCCGTTTCGTACAGGAAGGCCTGTACGTCGGTGGGCAGCATTTCGATGACTTCTTCCAGCAGATAGTCGCGGATCAGGCCTTCACCGCCATGCAAGGCCTGGGGCAAGGCCTGTTCGTCGGCGGACTCGCTGGCCGCCAGTTGCCAGAAACGCAACCCGGCCACCCAACCGTCGCTGCGCTGGATCAGGTTGTCCAGGGCCTGGCCACGCAGGCCTGTGGGTTGGCGGCCGATCACCGCCAGCGATTCTTCGGCGGTCAGGCGCAAGTCCTGTTCGTTGAGCTCGACCAGTTGCCGCGACAGGCGCAGGCGCGCCAGGTGCCAGTCCGGGCGTTGACGGCTGGTGACCAGCAGCACCAGGCCAGGGGGCAGGTGATTGAGAAAGAACTGCAGGCAACGGTCGAGCACTGGCCCTTGGGCCAGGTGATAGTCATCCAGCACCAGTAACAACGGAGTATCGGCTTGCAGGTACAGCGCCAGCTCGTCGAGCAGGCCGTCGAGCCATTCCTCGAAGGCGAACGGCTGGTGGCGCTGGCGCATTTTCAGCAGGCCCATGGCTTGGCCGCCCAGCGCCGGGCAATACTGCTGCAGGCCTTCGAGCAGGCGTTCGAGGAAGCGACCAGGGTCGGCATCCCGTTGGCTCAGGCCCAGCCACAGGCTACGCCAGTGCTCGGGCAGCGCTTCGCAAAA
>NZ_OPYN01000053.1 GCF_900277125.1 Pseudomonas inefficax | reverse complement strand
CCGTGGNGCCACGATGGGTCTTGAATACCGGAATTTTGAAGGTGTCCGGGTAGCGCTTGAGCATGGCCAGCTGGCCCGGCGAGAGCTTGTCCTTGTACTGGTCGGCGTTCTGCGCGGTGATGGTGAACAGCGGCTTGTCACTGCCGTACGGGTCGGGCAGGAAACCCTTGGCGTCGGCGCTGCCCGCGCTCTTCGACAGCGGCTCCCACGGGCCGATCGAGCCATCGGCGTTGCCGGCCTTTTCGGCGCCCCTCGGGGTGAGCGTACTGCCCAGCTTGGCCGCTTCGTCGTCGGATACTGCAGCCATGACGCTGGTCGCCAGCAGGGACAGGCCCAGCACACCGGCTTGCAGCAGACTTCTGGTCTTGTTCATGTCGTGTCGTCCTGGATCTGTATGCTTAGAAGTTCACGCCGAAGCTGAGCGCGACGAAGTCACGGTCATCCACGGTGGTGTACTCGCCATCGAAGAAGTTGGTGTACGACAGGCTAGCCGTGTAGGTGTTCTGGTACTCGGCATCGAGGCCCAGGCTGACGGCCTTGCGGCCTTCCTCGAAGTTGGCGCCAGGGCCCGGCGAGTAGCCGGAGACGTCGTGCGACCAAGCCACGCTGGGTTTCAGGTTGATCCCGGCGAAGACGTCGTTGTAGTCCCAGATGACCCGGGCGCGGTAACCCCAGGAGGTGCTGGTGGTAAAGCCATCGTTCTCGCAGTTGCGGCTCAGGTTGGCGGTGGAGGCACCAGCGCCAGCGCCTGCGATGGTGCTGGCATTGAGTGCCTGACAGGTATTGGCCCCACCCGTGGATGGCAGCGGGCCTGGACCGAACACCGGGTCGCGACCATAGCGGGTATCGTGTGCGCTCTCCAGGCCACCCACATGGGTGACACCGAGTTCACCCACCACGGTCATGCGGCTGGCGCCCATCACCTGGTCGAAGAAATGCGTGAGGGTGGTCTGGAACTGGGTGATCTCCTTGCGGCGATACCCATGCAGGTCCTGCCCCGGCGTACCGGTCAGCAGAGAAGCGTTGCTCAACGCACCGCCAATGGGGCGGACCCCGGCGAACAGAATATCCGTGGTATTGAGTTGCACCGGTGCGTTGGGGCGGTAGCTGAGCTCGCCGCTCCAGGCGGTCCCGGTGGGCAGTGTGGTTGAGAAGCTCAAACCATAAAGGCGGATATCCTCGGGGTATTCGACGAAGTACTCGGAATTACCCGCCACGATCAGCGGTGCCAATGCACGCAGCTGCGCAGGTAGGGCGCTCAACCCGGCGAACACTGAAGGCGGGGCCCCGGTGGCGCTGAAGATTGGCGCACGGCTGTGGTAGTTCATGAAGTAGGCGCCAAACTCGGTGTCCAGCGGCTCGAACATGTAGCGCATGGCCACGCCAAACTGGCCGCTGTCACGCGCGTCACGGTCTGCACCGCGGCGCACCATCACCCCTTCTTCGTTGATGTTCACGCCCCGGGTAGCAAGGAACTGCTGCGCCGCCCCCGGCACCGTGCGGCTGCTGTTGAGCACGCGCAGGTTGTCGGTACAGCCGTCGGCAATGATGTCCGGCTGAGAGAAGAACGTGCCGCAGTTGTCGACGACCGTCTGGTCCCATTCGATCTGGTAGAAGGCCTCCGCCGACAGGTTGTCGGTCAGGCTTTGCGAGATGTAGAACATGTTGACCGGAATCAGGCCTTCCTTGATCTCGGCCCCCGGGCGGCGAAACGCCGACACGTCGATCGGGTTGATCGAGTTGATGCCGCCACCGATGAAGGTACTTTCACCCCAGCTCACCACCTGCTTGCCCAGGCGCACCGAGCCTGGCTGATCGCCGATGGAGTAGTTGTGGTAGACGAATGCGTCGAGCAGNTCGGCACCGGATGATTTGGCGC
>NZ_OPYN01000052.1 GCF_900277125.1 Pseudomonas inefficax | reverse complement strand
GAAACCCGCCGGGGCATTGACCAGCAACAGCCGCCCGCCAAGGCCGGCTTGCAGCCGATGGCACAGGCGCAGGCGGGGCAGATGGCCGTCCGGCAGGGGGGGCCGGAAGAAAAGCCCGTCCAGGAAGCCCAGAGCCTGGCTGGCGAATCCATGCGTACGGGACAGATCTGTCATGGCCGGCTCGTTCTGGTTGGAAGACTACGGCGGTATGGATGCTTGCGAGACTAGCGGGTAACGCTGCGAATTTGAAGGTAAAGGGCGCGATTACCGAGGAAAAGACTGCGACAAAAAGCAACATGACTGACAGACAAGGGCTGCGGCGGGGGTTTGCTGAGGTATTCACCAGATTGATTGCCTGCTCCGGCCTCTTCGCGGGTGAACCCGCTCCCACATGGGATTGAAGCAGGCCTTGGGCTCGCGCTGTACCTGTGGGAGCGGCTTTAGCCGCGAACACCGGCGCAGCCGGTGCCATGCACCGTGTCGCTTGCTTCGCGGGCTTGCCCGCTCCCACATGGGATTGGCGCAGGCCTGGGGTTCGCGCTGTACCTGTGGGAGCAACTGTCTTGCTCAATTTCTAAAGGCTGGCGCGATCCCTGTGGGAGCGGGCGCGCCCGCGAAGGGGCCGGAACAGGAAATAGAAACGCCCCGGACAAGCCGGGGCGCTCTGGGGATAACACGGTGAGGCTTGTTTTCAGATCAACGAATACCCGACTGGCGCAGTGCCGCTGGCTGGAAGTCAGCCTTGCTGGCGCTGAAACCGAAGTCGTAGGCGCGCTTCTCTTCGTTCTTCATGCCCAGGGCCAGGTAACGGCCCGACTGCAGGTCGTAGATAGTCTCCAGGGTGTACCACGGCACTTCCACGTTGTAGTACGGCTGGGCATGTGCCTCGGACACCCGCCACAGCTGGCCACGGCCGTCGTACTGGTCGATCACCGCAGCCTGCCAGGTGTCCTCGTCGATGTAGAAGTCACGCTTGGCATAGATGTGCCGCTGGCCCGGCTTGAGGGTCGCGACCACGTGCCATACGCGGCGCAGCTCGTAACGGGAAAGGTCCTGGTTGATGTGCCCGGCCTTGATGATGTCGGTGTACTTGAGCTTGGGGTCGTCGAGCTTGAAGGCGTTGGAAGCGATGTACATCTCCTTCTTGCCTTCCAGCTTCCAGTCGTAGCGGTCTGGCGCACCGTTGAACATGTCCAGGTTGTCCGAGGTGCGCAAACCGTCGGCGGCGGTGCCAGGGCCGTCGTACGACACTTGCGGTGCCTGGCGCACGCGGCGCTGGCCGGCGTTGTAGATCCACGCCTTGCGCGGTTCCTTCACTTGGTCGAGGGTTTCGTGCACCAGCAGCACGGTACCGGCCAGGCGCGCAGGCGCGGTCACTTCCTGCTTGAAGTAGAACAGGATGTTGCCCGGGTTGTTCGGGTCGTAATCCTTCATCTTGTCGCGGAAGACGAACTGGTCGGAGAAGTACACAGGGTTGAAGGAGCCGTTCTGCTGCGGCGTGGCCTGGGTCACCAGGCGGCTGACGCTGCCGCCCCGGTAGCGGGTGATGTGGTTCCAGATCACCTCCAGGCCGCTTTTGGGGATCGGGAACGGTACAGCCGTGCGGAAGTTGCTCAGGCCGTTGCCGCCTTCGACCAGGGCGGTCTTGGTGGCGTTCTCCTTGATGGCGGCGAACACGTCGGCCGGCACCGTGGAGCCACGATGGGTCTTGAATACCGGAATCTTGAAGGTGTCCGGGTAGCGCTTGAGCATCGCCAGCTGGCCTGGCGAGAGCTTGTCCTTGTACTGGTCAGCGTTCTGCGCGGTGATGGTGAACAGCGGCTTGTCACTGCCGTACGGGTCGGGCAGGAAACCCTTGGCGTCGGCGCTGCCCGCGCTCTTCGACAGCGGCTCCCACGGGCCGATCGAGCCATCGGCGTTGCCGGCCTTTTCGGCGCCCATCGGGGTCAGGGTACTCCCCAGCTTGGCCGCCTCGTCGGCGGATACTGCAGCCATGACGCTGGTCGCCAGCAGGGACAGGCCCAGCACACCGGCTTGCAGCAGACTTCTGGTCTTGTTCATGTCGTGTCGTCCTGGATCTGTATGCTTAGAAGTTCACGCCGAAGCTGAGCGCGACGAAGTCACGGTCATCCACGGTGGTGTACTTGCCGTCGAAGAAGTTGGTGTACGACAGGCTAGCCGTGTAGGTGTTCTGGTACTCGGCATCGAGGCCCAGGCTGACGGCCTTGCGGCCTTCCTCGAAGTTGGCGCCAGGACCCGGCGAATAGCCGGAAACGTCATGCGACCAGGCCACACTCGGCTTCAGGTTGACCCCAGCGAAAACGTCGTTGTAGTCCCAGATTGCGCGAGCGCGATAACCCCATGAAGTAGTGGTGGTGAAACCATCGTTTTCGCAGTTGCGGGTCAGGTTGGCGGTGGAGCTACCGAGGCCAGAACCGTCGATGGTGGTCTGGTTGAGCGCGGTACACATGCCATTAGGCAGTTCGCCAGGGCCGAAGACCGGGTCGCGGCCGTACCGTGCCTTACTGGTACTCTCCAGCCCACCGACATGGGTAACGCCGACTTCACCAACCACTGTGAGGCGACTGGCGCCCATGATCTGGTCGAAGAAGTGAGTGAAGGTCGTCTGGAACTGGGTGATTTCTTTGCGACGGTAGCCGTGCAGGTCCTGCCCCGCCGTGCCCTTGAGCACGGACGCATCATTGAACCCGGGCAGCGGTGTGACACCAGCGAACAGAATATCGGTAGAGTTCAGCTGCACCGGCGCGTTGGGGCGATAGCTGAGTTCACCGCTCCAGGCGGTACCGGTAGGCAGCGTGGTGGAGAAGCTCAAGCCGTACAGGCGGATGTCTTCTGGATACTCGACGAAGTACTCCGAGTTACCCGCAACGATCAGTGGACGCAAACGTGCTGGCAGCGCGGCGACCCTGTCGAACACCGCCTGCGAAGCACCTGTAGCACTGAAGATCGGTGCTCGGCTGTGGTAGTTCATGAAGTACGCGCCGAATTCGGTGTCCAACGGCTCGAACATATAGCGGAACGCAACGCCGAATTGTCCGCTGTCCCGCGCATCACGGTCGGCGCCACGGCGCACCAGCACACCTTCATCGTTGTAGTTGACGCCGGTGGCGGCGAGCAGCCCCTGCACGGCAGGCGGTAGTTGCCCCAGGGTTCGTCCGCTGGACAACACGCGCAGGTTGTCGGTACAGCCGTCGGCAATGATGTCCGGCTGAGAGAAGAACGTGCCGCAGTTGTCGACGACCGTCTGGTCCCATTCGATCTGGTAGAACGCCTCCGCCGACAGGTTATCGGTCAGGCTCTGCGAAACGTAGAACATGTTGACCGGAATCAGGCCTTCCTTGATCTCGGCCCCCGGGCGGCGAAACGCCGACACGTCGATCGGGTTGATCGAGTTGATGCCGCCACCGATGAAGGTACTTTCACCCCAGCTCACCACCTGCTTGCCCAGGCGCACCGAGCCTGGCTGATCGCCGATGGAGTAGTTGTGGTAGACGAATGCGTCGAGCAGCTCGGCACCGGACGATTTGGCGCCTTCCTTGCGGTTGGAGTCACTGATGTCCTTGAACTCGCGGCCTTCGTCCTTCAGTTCGAAGTCATACCAGTACTTGCCACGGACGAACACGCCGGTGTCGCCGTACTTCAGTTCCAGGTCATGGATGCCCTTGAAGATCTTCGAGAAGGTTTCGCCCTTCTTGAAGTTCAGGTGGCCATCGTCGGATGTCTGCGACAGGCCCTTGCCGCCGTTGTTCACCCCGATCAGGTTCTTGTTGGGGTTGGCCGTCGACCAGCTGGCGCCGATGGAGAGCGACGAGTCGAACTGGCCTTCGATTTCACCAATGTTGAAGCTGACAGCGAAAGCAGGACTTGCGAGCGTGGAAGCAAGGCTGACGGCCAGGGGCAACTTGGCCCGGCGCCAGAACAGGTTTGCAGATTTCATCGACGCTACTCCATGTACTTTTTTTGTTATGGCAGTGAGTCCTTTCAAGAACGGCCCGAGCGACCGGTTTGCAGGCTTGCGCCCGCGGCGACACGGCTTGCGCATGTCGCCTTCCCCCATTCCTGAAAATCCCCTGGCCCCGACTATAGCCAGCAAGGCACAGGCGCTTGATCCCTCTAAAGTGTGATTTGCGCTCCGTGCGGCCAACTCGCTGCAATGTTGCCCAGGCTGCGCGCTGGCAGTGCTAAAGGATGGCGTATTTCTGCCGTTTGGCAAGGCCAAACCCCTCTAGCATGCGGGTCGCGTGCTGCGGTACGCGACCCGCATGGCGATTACAGCGTGGAAAGGAATGCGCTGTTGCTGGCCTGCCACTGGACGATGTCCTGGCGGATGCGTTTCTTGTCGAGCTTGCCGACACTGGTCTTGGGAATTTCAGTAACAACGGCGATCTGGCTTGGAATTGCCCACTTGTTGATGTGCCCTTGCTCGACGAAGGGCTTGAGGTGTTCCTTCAGCGCCTTGGCATCGATGACCTGGCCTTCGCGCACCACCAGCAGGGCAAACGGGCGCTCGCCCCACTGCGGGTCGGCCACCCCCACCACCGCCACTTCGCGCACGGCCGGGTGGCGGCTGACCAGGTCTTCGAGGTCGAGCGAGGAAATCCACTCGCCACCGGTCTTGATCACATCCTTGATGCGGTCGCGGATGTCGATGTAGCCCATGCCGTCGAGGGTGGCGACATCACCGGTGTGCAGCCAGCCACCCTGCCACAGCTCCTCGCTCTTTTCCGCCTCCTTGAAATAGCCCATGGTCAACCACGGCGCACGCAGCACCAGCTCGCCCTGGGTTTCACCATCGGCAGGCAGGAAGTTGCCGTCGCCGTCGACGATGGCCGCCTCGACCAGCGGCACCGGCACGCCAGCCTTGATACGGTAGGTGACGCGCTCATCCTCACTGCCGGCCTGCAGTTCGTCGTTCAGGTGGGCGGCAGAAATAAGCGGGCAGGTCTCGGACATGCCATACGCGGCAGTCAGCTGGATGCCGCGTGCCAGGGCTGCCTGATACAACGAGCGGTTGAGTGCGCTGCCGCCGATGATGATCTTCCAGCCGCCGAAGTCCTGGCCTTGGGAAGTCGGGCAGTTGAGCAGCATCTGCAGGATGGTCGGCACGCAATGGGAGAAAGTGACCTTTTCCTCACGCCACAGCTTGATCAGCATGTCCGGCTCGTAGCGCCCCGGATACACCTGCTTCATGCCAAGCATGGTGGCGGCGTAGGGAATACCCCAGGCGTGCACGTGGAACATCGGGGTGATGGGCATGTACACGTCGTTGCTGCCCAGCAGGCGCACGCTGTCGATGCTGCCGGTCACCGAAGCTTCGGCCAGGGTATGCAGCACCAGTTGCCGGTGGGTGAAGTACACCCCCTTGGGGTTGCCGGTGGTGCCGGTGGTGTAGAAGGTGGTGGCCACCGAGTTCTCGTCGAAGTCCGGGAAGTCGTAACGCGGACTGGCAGCGGCCAGCAGTTGCTCGTACTCGCCCACCAGGTTGGGCAACTCGGCTGTCTTGTCCGGGCCGTCGGTGAGCAGCAGGGTCTTGTCGACGGTGGTCAATTGCCCGGCAATGGCCTGGTACAAGCCGACGAAATCGCTGTTGACCAGCACCACGCGGTCTTCGGCGTGGTTCATGGTGTAGAGAATCTGCTCAGGCGACAGGCGCACGTTGATGGTGTGCACCACCGCGCCGATCATCGGGATGGCGAACATGCATTCCAGGTAGCGGTGGCTGTCCCAGTCCATCACCGCCACGGTGTCACCAGCCTTTACCCCGGCTTCGGTCAGCACGTTGGCCAGGCGCGCGATGCGCTCGTTGAGCTGGGGATAGGTCAGCCGCAACTGGTCGCGGTAGACGATTTCGCGGGTCTTTTCATAGCGGCTGCCAGACATCAGCAGGCGCTTGATCAGCAGGGGGTAGGCGTAGGCGCCCTCGGCGGGCTTGATGATGCGGGTCTGCAACATGGGTATCCCTTTTCTGAAAAGCGGGCCGGACAAGTCTGGGAACTACTGTAGTTCGCCAATGTGACGGCTAAATCAGCCGAAGGAATGATTTGCATGGCGAAGGTATGAGTGGCGGGCGTTGACGGGCGGCGACCGCGGGCTAGACACTGCGCCGAAAGCTTCAGGATTTGTGCTGGAGCCAAAGGCCCTTTCGCGGGCACGCCCGCTCCCACAGGCCCCCACCCTACCTGTGGGAGCGGGCGTGCCCGCGAATGGCCACGACACCGATACCCATCCCCGGAGGCCTTCATGCCCAGCCCGCGTCGCGCCGTGTTTCTCGATCACCAGTCCCTGGACCTGGGCGATCTCGACCTCTCGCCCTTGAAGCAGCAGTTCGACGAGTTCGAACTGTTCGCCGCCACCCGCCCGGAGCAGGTCGCCGAACGCCTGCAGGGCGCGTTGGCGGTCGTCAGCAACAAGGTCATGCTCGACGCCGCGTCCCTGGCCGCCAACCCACAACTGAAGCTGATCCTGGTGGCCGCCACCGGCACCAACAATGTCGACCTGGCGGCAGCGCGCGCCCAGGGCATCACCGTGTGCAACTGCCAGGGCTACGGTACCCCGTCCGTCGCCCAGCACACCCTCGCCCTGCTGCTGGCCCTGGCCACCCGCCTGTGCGACTACAACCAGGCGGTAGCCGATGGCAAATGGGCCAAGGCCAGCCAGTTCTGCCTGCTGGACTTCCCCATCGTCGAACTGGAAGGCAAGACCCTTGGCCTGCTGGGCCATGGTGAACTGGGCGGCGCGGTGGCGAGGCTAGCCGAGGCCTTTGGCATGCGCGTGCTGAGCGGGCAGATCCCAGGCCGCCCGGAACGGGCCGACCGGTTGCCACTGGACGAATTGCTGCCGCAAGTCGACGCCCTGACCCTGCACTGCCCGCTGAACGAGCACACCCGACACATGCTCGGGGCACGCGAGCTGGCCCTGCTCAAGCCCAACGCGCTGGTGGTCAACACTGCCCGCGGTGGCCTGATCGACGAGCAAGCGCTGGCCGACGCCCTGCGCAGTGGCCACCTGGGCGGAGCCGCCACCGACGTACTGAGCGTGGAGCCGCCGGTCAACGGCAACGCGCTGCTCGAACCCGGCGTCCCGCGCCTGATCATCACCCCGCACAGCGCCTGGGGTGCGGTGGAGTCGCGCCAGCGCATCGTCGGCCAGCTCAGCGAGAACGCCCAGGCCTTCTTCGCCGGGCAGCCACGCCGCGTGGTCAGCTGAGCCCGGCGCCCGCCTCTGCTACACTGCGCCACTTTTTTCCAGGAGGCGTCGTCCATGGACCCGCGCAGTGAAGTGTTGCTCCGCCAGGCAGAGCTGTTCCAGAGCCCGCTGCTGCTCGCCGGCGCCCCCGCCGACGACCTGCTCGGCCAGTTGCCCCAAGCCCGGGCCTGGACTTGGCATGCGGGCGATCAGGCCATGCTCGAAAGCCGCTTCGCCGGGCGCAGCCACTATGCAGTGGAGCCCCCTGAAGTGGCGTTCGACAGCGCCGTGCTGTTCCTGCCCAAATCCCGCGAACTGGCCGCCTACCTGCTCAACGCCCTGGCCTCGCGCCTGGCTGGCCGCGAGCTATACGTGGTCGGAGAGAAACGTGGCGGCATCGAAGGCGCGGCCAAGCAGCTGCAGGCCTTTGGCAAGCCGCGCAAGCTCGACAGCGCCCGCCACTGCCAGCTGTGGCAGGTGACCATCGAACACGCACCAGAAGCCAAGCCCCTGGAAAGCCTGGCCGAACGCTTCGAACTCAGCCTGGAAGACGGCCCACTTCAGGTTATCAGCCTGCCCGGTGTGTTCAGCCATGGCCGCCTCGATCGCGGTACCGCCCTGCTGCTCAAGCACCTCGACGGCCTGCCGAGCGGGCATGTGCTGGACTTCGGCTGCGGTGCCGGGGTGCTGGGTGCAACGGTAAAGCGCCGTTATCCGCAAAACCGGGTAACCCTGCTGGATGTGGATGCCTTCGCCGTGGCCGCCAGCCGCCTGACCTTGGCCGCCAATGGCCTGGAAGGCGAAGTGATCAGCGGTGATGGCATCGACGCGGCGCCGACCGAGCTGAGCCTGATCCTTAGCAACCCGCCGTTCCACACCGGGGTGCACACCAATTACCAGGCATCGGAAAACTTGCTGAAAAAATCAGCTGTTCATCTGCGAAAAGGCGGCGAAATGCGCCTGGTTGCCAACAGCTTCCTGCGTTACCAGCCGCTGATCGAAGGGGCGCTGGGCAACTGCCAGACATGCGACGAGGCGGACGGCTTCCGCATCTACCGCGCAACACGCGGTTAAAAACAGCGCTTGCCGAAAGCGTTTTGCCTAGGCAGAATCCGCACCGTCCTAGGGGAGTAGTCTCCCGCGAGCGCCCAGCTCGCCCGGTACGCGTCAACATACTTGGTCCACAGACCATGGCGCGTGCGACCCACCATGCCAGCCTGCATGGCGAGATCCGCATAGACGGATTCGGGGTTTGACAAGACCTATGACACGCACACCTTACCCGGGGCGGGGAGGCTGTACGTGTCATAGCCGTGTCGACCCGCCCCCGTAGGAATCCTGATGCTGGAATCACTGTTGGTCCCCACCGCCATCGTTGCCCTCGCCGAAATCGGCGACAAGACGCAATTGCTCGCGCTCATACTCGCTGCCCGCTTCCGCAAACCCTGGCCGATCATCGCCGGCATCATCGCCGCCACCCTGGCCAACCATGCCGCGGCCGGTGCCGTGGGCGCGTGGGTCGGCAGCTTCTTCAGCGACTCGGCACTGCACTGGATCCTGGCTGCGAGCTTCACCGCCACTGCGCTGTGGACCCTGGTTCCGGACAAGATGGATGACGACGAGAACCCGGCACGCCGCTTCGGGCCGTTCCTGACCACGCTGATCGCGTTCTTCCTGGCTGAAATCGGCGACAAGACCCAGGTCGCCACGGTGATGCTGGCGGCTCAGTATCCGCACCTGATCATGGTCATTATCGGCACCACCCTGGGCATGCTGATTGCCAACGTGCCGGTGGTACTGGCAGGTAACTTCGCTGCGGACAAACTGCCGCTGACGCTGATCCGTCGCCTGGCGGCCACGGCGTTCTTCGTGCTGGCGATCGTGGCCGTGTACTCGGCGATGAAAGCCAGTGGCTGGGTGGGCTAACCCTAAAGGTGACAGGCTGACGCCGAACCTGTAGGAGCAGCCTTGCGCTGCGAAGAGGCCGGTACAGGCACCAGGAAATGTGGTGCTCTTACCGGCCCTTTCGCAGCACAAGGCTGCTCCTACAAAGGGTAAGCATCTGGAAGTCGGGTCTTACTTCTTGGCCGCCTGATACAGCGGCATCACCTTCGGAATCGCCGCCTGCAGCGAAGCAATGCGGCTCTGGGACGCCGGGTGAGTGCTCATGAACTCGGGCGGTGCGCCTTCGGAAGCCTGGCTCATCTTGTTCCACAGGGTAATCGCGGCATTCGGGTCGTAACCGGCACGCGCCGAGAGCTCAAGGCCAATCAGGTCGGCTTCGTTCTCGTTAGCCCGGCTGTTGGGCAGGGTCATGGCATAGTTCACCACCGTATCGGCCATGGCCATGCTGCCCTGGCCGAGGCCAAAGAGGGCACCGGCGCCCTGGCGCGCCATTTCCACGCCGTACGCCTTGGACATCGCCTCGCGGCTGTGCTCACGCAGGGCGTGGGCGATCTCGTGGCCCACCACCGCAGCAATTTCCGCATCGGTGAGCTTGAGCTGATCGATCAGCCCGGTGTAGACGATGATCTTGCCGCCCGGGCCGCAGTTGGCGTTGAGCTCGTCGCTCTTGATCACGTTGACTTCCCAGTTCCATTGCGCGGCATCCGGGCGGAACTTGGGGGTCTGGGCGATCAGGCGGTTGGCAATTACCTGTACACGCTTGGCAACTGCGCTGGACTTGTCGAGCACGCCTTTGTTCGATGCCTCACCCAGGGTCTGCTGGTACGACTGGGCGTACATCTGGTTGACCTCATCGGTCGAGAGCATGCTGAACATGTACTGCTGGCGCTCGACGCCGACAGCACCGCCGCTGGTGGTATTCACCGCCTGGCAGCCAGCTAGCAGGATGCCAGCACTCAACAGGCTGACGACAAAAGACTTACGCATGAAAACACTCCCTTTTTACATGCGCCGTATCGTAGGCCGAGTCGCCGCTGGGCCGCCATAGCCGCACGGAAGAATTTATTTGCCTGCACCGGCCTCTTCGCGGGTGAACCCGCTCCCACAGGGACTACACAGGTTTCAAGTTCGGTGCAGTACCTGTGGGAGCGGGTTTACCCGCGAAAGGGCCGACGAAGGCAATGCATCAAGCCGGGGTCAGGCACTCCGGCGCATCCAGCTTCGGGTCATTGACGAAGTTCGCCAGGGCCCGCTCACGCAACGTCGCCGGCGGGCTGGCGAGCAGCTCGTGCAAGCGGGTAACCGGCGTGTCCGGGTCAAGCCAGGCTGCCTGCCCTGCCTCGTCCAGTATCAGCGGTCGACGCTGGTTCATCGCCGCCTGGGTCACCACCGCACAACTCAGCCAAACCTGGTCCTGCACCGGGTAGGCCTCCCACACGGCGGCGAAGTACAGCGACGCGCCCTCCCCCGGGGTCAGCCAGTACGGGCGCTTGCGCACGCTACCGCGCCATTCGTAAAAGCCGTTGGCCGGCATCAGGCAGCGGCGCTGGCGAAACGCGTCGCGAAACATCGGCTGCTCGGCCAGGGTCTCGGCGCGGGCATGGGCGGGGGTACGGGAAAGGTCGGTCAGCCAGGCCGGGGTCAGCCCCCAGCGCGCCTTGGCCAATTGCAGCTGGCCGTCGAGCTGGCGCTGGATCAGCACCGAGCCCCCCGGCGAGATGTTCCATTGGGCTGGCTGGCCGACGGGAAAGCCCGGCAGACTGGCAAGAGCCTGGGGCCAGCGAAACAGGGCATAACGTCCACACATGGGCGAATTCAGAACCTAGCAGATCAAGGTACCGGGGAAACTCTCCGGTTCGTCGCCAACCAGTGGCTGGGCGTCATTGTACGCATCGATCAGCTGCCGTGCGTACTCGGCCTGCTCGTCAGCCACGGCAAGCCCCAGCAGGCCCTGCAGCGGCAGCTCGCCGGCAGCACCGACCAGGTCACGCCCGACCAGGTGCGCCTCGACCCCCTCGCTGGCGAGCATGCCCGCCAGCATTTCAGCCTCGAGCAGGCTTTCCGGTTCGTAGATGCGCTGCATCAGTCATTCTCACCGAATACATCCAGCATCCACTCCTCGCCATGAACCTGCAGCACGAAGCGGATAGGGTTGCAGCATACCTGGCAGTCCTCGATGTATTCCTGATCGCCACCGGACAGGTCCACCGTGGTTTCGACTTCTTCGCCACAATAAGGGCAATCGTAGAACGCAGTTTCCAGCATCGCGGCCTCCGGGGTGACTTATGCGTATAATTGCCGGTCTGTTTACAGGGCCTGTGTGTGTCCGAGCCGTTTTTCGGAGCCCGTCCCTACCTTATTACCCTAGCCGTTTCCAACAAGAGAGCATGATGGGCGAATTCGATGCCATCCGACCGTACGACGACGCTGAGGTCCCTGCCGTTCTGGCACGCCTGCTCAGCGACCCGGCATTCCTCGATATCCTCACCCACTTCCGCTTCCCGCGTGCGGCCGGTGCTCTCGGCTGGTTGCTCAAACCGCTGATCGCCCGCCGCCTGCGCAAGGAATTCGCCGGCGTCACCTGCGTCTCCACCTTGCAGGACAAAGTCGAGTACTACGTCGACCAGACCATCGACCGTGCCACCGACGGCGTCACCTATACGGGCGTGGAGCAGCTCAAGGCCGGCACCGCCTACCTGTTCCTGGCCAACCACCGTGACATCGTCATGGACCCGGCCTTCGTCAACTATGCGGTGTACCACGCCGGCCTGCCCACGCCGCGCATCGCCATTGGCGACAACCTGCTGCAAAAGCCGTTTGTCAGCGACATGATGCGCCTGAACAAGAGCTTCATCGTGCACCGCTCGATCAGTGGGCGTCGCGAGAAACTGGCGGCCTACCAGCTGCTCTCGGCCTACATCAACCACTCGATCCGCAACGACGCCACGTCGATCTGGATCGCCCAGGCCGAAGGCCGGGCCAAGGACGGTGACGACCGCACCGACTCGGCGATCCTCAAGATGTTCCACATGAGCCGCAAGGACGAGCCGTTCGGCGCGGTGATCCAGAGCCTGAACCTGACGCCGGTGTCGATCAGCTACGAGTATGACCCGTGCGACCAGGCCAAGGCCCGCGAGTTGTACATCCGCGCCACCACCGGCACCTACAAGAAGGCGCCGGGCGAGGACGACAACAGCATCGCCAAGGGCATTACCGGCTACAAGGGCCGGGTGCACATCAACTTCGCCCCGCCGGTGACCGAGTTCCACGAGGACACCAAGCAGCTGGCGGTGGAAATCGACCGGCAGATCCTCGGTGGCTACCGGCTATTCCCGGTGCACTACCTAGCCTATGCGATGTGGGAAGGCAAGGATGAGGCGCTGCAGGTGCCGAGCGCCGAGAAGATATTCCCGGCCGATGAACTGGCCCGGGCCAAGGAAGAATGGCAACGCCGCCTGGATGCCTGCCCCGAGGAGCAGCGTCCGTATCTGGTGTTGCAGTATGCGACGCCGGTGCGCAACCAGTACCAGGTCAGGCTGCAGGCACCGGTTGCCTGATCGATCCTAGGGCTGCTTTGCAGCCCATCGCGACACAAGGCCGCTCCTACAGGTATGCGCGATCTCCTGTAGGAGCGGCCTTGTGTCGCGATGGGCCGCAAAGCGGCCCCGGGTTCTCAAACCCAGGTACTGAACCAGGACAGCAGCAACGCCATCGCCAGGCACGAAAAACCGAGAATGTAGAAGTACCGGGGTACCCGCAGGTCGAACGCGTCCACCACCCCATCGTCCACCGCCATGTATTCGCGGGTCTCGGCCTCGCGCCGCCGCGCACTGTGCAGCAGCAACCCGCCCGGGCAGGTCAGCAGCAGCGCCAGCAGATTGATCAGCTTGGTCGGGTGGGCGGCCAGGAACCCCCAGAGCACTTGCAAGGACATCACGCAACCTCGGTATGAGCGACGGCAAAGGCCGGCATTCTACCCAAGTCGTGCCCTGACGCCCGGTCCAGGCGACAAAGTGTCATTGAATTTCATCCAGGGCACAGGCAACAAAAAACCCGCTGCCTGGAACACAGGCAGCGGGTTTTGTTTTACAGCTGAAGCCTTACTGCCCCAGCACCTGACCGATGGTCGGGTCCTTGAACATGCGGGTCAGGGCATCGCTCAGCACATCGCCCACCAGCTGGGTGTTGGTTTCCTGGTTCGGCGCTATGCCGAAACGCTGGTCCAGCGAAGCGCCGTAACGGCCACTGTAGCGGCGGCCGCCATTGGACACGTCGGCACGGAAGGTGGCACCGATGGTAGCCTCGGTCACGTACAGGTTGTCTTTCGGCGACTGGTACTTCAACTCGGCCAGGGTCACGGTCAGCTGCGGCGCGTTGTAGGCGTTCGGCGTCGGGGTGAAGCCGAGCAGGCGCACGGCTGCTTCGGCCTGGGCCTGCAGCTTGGGCACGATGTCATTACCGCTGACGCTGATAGTGCTGGTCTCGGGGTACATGCCACCGCGAGTGCCCAGGGACTGCGAGGCCCGGCCGTCAACCACCCGTACCACTACCGGCTGGCCATGGCCGACCGGGGCGAGCTGGGCCTTCAGCGTGGGTTGCGGGTTGAGTTGTTGCGGGCTGTGGGCACAACCGACCAGGCTGAGGCTGGCCACGGCGATCAAACCGAACAACAGACGTTGCAACATGCGCGTTACTCCAGAAAAAGCGGCGAAGGCCCACAGTATACCTAGCCACGCATCGACCAGTCATCGGTCCAGCCCGCTTGTCACAATCGTTTCATCGCCGAGCCCTTATCCTTGCGCCAAGCCCTAACACACAGGACTCGCCGCCATGGCCTCGCTCTGGACCCTGATCTTCCAACGCCCGCGCCACAACACCTATGCCCGCCTCGATGCCGACGGCAAATGCCTGGCCTTCAAGCAATGCAGCCAGGCGCCCAGCAGCAGCGGCTGGGTCCAGATCGGCGAAATCCAGCTCGCCTGGCTGGGCCGCGAACTCCCCGCCAGCGCCCGGGTTTGCGCCCGCGCAAGCCGCCGCTGGCACCAGCGCATCCTCGCGGCCTGACAAACGCTGCAATAAAAACCACGAATGGCGACATTTCTGCCCGCGACATCGCTATAATCTCCCCCCGATTATAAGGACGTCTCCTGATCGGGCCCCGCACTCGCCGATTGACCCCGGCAACTTCAACGCTTCGCCCACAGAGAGCCTTCCACTCAGGTCTTGCATCGGCTGTCGTGCCTGCTTTTCCGGCCCTTCACACTGCATGAACCTGCGGGTTGCCATCGCGCAGTCCCCTTTTGAGGTTCACGTCTCCAAAAGAGCGTGAAAAAACGGTTTTCACAACTTCACAAGAGTGTGGCGAGCAAATGAACAGTCTGGCATGTGCAAAAGCGGCAGATGTGTCCCGAACAGCCCTGAACAGGCGGCAAATGCGCTCATCCCGTATGAGTGTCTGAGCCGTTCCATAACGCACGCACGACACCTTGACCATAAGTCGAATTGCCGCACCCGTGGCAAACCGCGTTCAATACCCGAACCCGAAGACTGATTGGCGGTGTCCGCGGAAGTTGCAAGAACTGCGAAAAGTCGGACATGGCGACCCTGGCGAACCCAGGTCCTATGCTGTCAATTAGGTAGCTGTAGATTGTGGAGACGCGTTAAATGGCGCAGAACGAATCGGTTGATGTGGTACTGGTAGGCGCGGGCATCATGAGTGCCACCCTGGCCGTACTGCTCAAGGAGCTCGACCCGACCCTGAAACTTGAGGTCGTGGAGGCGATGGACTCCGGAGCCGCGGAAAGCTCCAACCCCTGGAACAACGCAGGCACAGGCCACGCCGGCCTGTGCGAGCTTAACTACACGCCCCAGGCCGCCGATGGCAGCATCGACATCAAGAAGGCCGTGCACATCAACACCCAGTTCGAGGTTTCGCGCCAGTTCTGGGCCTACCTGAGCAAGAAAGGCAACTTCGGCTCGGCGCGTGCCTTCATCAACCCTGTCCCGCACCTGAGCTACGTCGAGGGTGACAAGGGTGTTTCCTTCCTCAAGAAGCGCTATGAGCTGCTCAAGCAGCACCATGCCTTCGCCGACATGGAATACACCGAAGACAAGGCCGTGATGAACGACTGGATGCCGCTGATGATGCCAGGCCGCCCAGCCGACCAGCACATCGCCGCCACCCGCGTGCTCAAGGGTACCGACGTCAACTTTGGCGCCCTGACCAACAAGCTGCTGAAGCTGCTGGGCGACTCGCAGGACGCCCAGGTCAAGTACAGCAAGAAGGTCGTCGGCCTGCGCCGTAACGGCAAGGGCTGGACCGTGAGCATCAAGGACGTCAACAGCGGCGGCAGCCGTGAAGTGGACGCCCGCTTCGTCTTCCTCGGCGCCGGTGGCGCGGCCCTGCCGCTGCTTCAGCTGTCGGGCATTCCGGAAAGCAAAGGCTTCGGCGGCTTCCCGGTCAGCGGCCAGTGGCTGCGTTGCGACAACCCGGAAATCGTCAAGCAGCACCAGGCCAAGGTCTACAGCCAGGCCGCGGTCGGCGCCCCACCGATGTCGGTACCGCACCTGGATACCCGCGTGGTCGATGGCAAGAAATCGCTGCTGTTCGGCCCATATGCCGGCTTCACCACCAAGTTCCTCAAGCACGGTTCGCTGATGGACCTGCCGCTGTCGGTGCGCATGGGCAACATTGGCCCGATGCTGGCCGTGGCCCGTGACAACATGGACCTGACCAAGTACCTGGTCAGCGAAGTGATGCAGTCGATGGAGCAGCGCCTGGAAGCCCTGCGTCGCTTCTATCCGCAGGCCAAGGCCGAAGACTGGCGCCTGGAAGTGGCTGGTCAGCGCGTGCAGATCATCAAGAAGGACCCGAAGAAAGGCGGCGTGCTGCAGTTCGGTACCGAGCTGGTCTCGGCCCAGGACGGCAGCCTGGCTGCACTGCTCGGCGCATCGCCGGGTGCTTCGGTAACCGTGTCGATCATGCTGGAACTGATCGAGCGCTGCTTCCCCGAGCAGGCCAAAGGTGCCTGGGCTGCCAAGCTCAAGGAAATCTTCCCGGCTCGCGAGAAGACCCTGGCAACCGATGCAGCCCTGTACCACAAGATCAGCGCCGACAACGACGTGGCACTGGACCTGGTGGAAAGCAGCCCGGCGGCCAAGCATTACGCCTGATTCGGCCGGTAACGAAAAAACGCCCCTCGGGGCGTTTTTTTGTGCCTGGTTGCTCATTGACCTGTGCCGGCCTCTTCGCGGGCATGCCCGCTCCCACAGGTTTCGGCGCCGCCCTCAGGCTCTGCACCATCCCTGTGGGAGCGGGCGTGCCCGCGAAAGGGCCGTCACAGGTTAAAAATCAACCACGGGCTTTGGCGATGATCTCGATGTACTCCGCCGCATTGCGCTGGTCGGCGATCTGCTCGACAAAGGTCTTGCCATGCTCGTCCTTGCCATCCAGGTCCAGCCCGGCTTCGATGAAGAAGCCGACAAAACGCTCGAAATCGTCGATGCGCAGGCCACGGTACGCCTTGACCAGCTTGTGCAGCGACGGCGAGGTCACGCCATCGGCCGGCTCGAACTGAAGGAACGCCTTGATGTAGTCGTCGCTGATCTCGTCACCGATTACCTGTTTCTTGTCTTTACGCATTGCCGACTCCAACTGGACCATCACGAAATTTCCAAGGCCGGCAGTGTACCCCCCGCAGGCCGGGCGCCTCAACGCGTACGTACGGTACCGGTGTGCAGGTCGGCCCAGATGTGGCCGTTGCCATACGTGAGGAACTGCACGTACAACGTCTCGTTGCGCAGCAGGTCCATGATCACGCGGTAGTCGCTGAGTGGGTAGTTCAGGCTCAGGGTGCGGGTTTTCTCGTCGTATACGGGTTTCTTCAGGCTCTTGGCCGCTTCACCATCAAAGGTCAGCAGCACCTGGGCGATGGTCGCGCCCTTGCTCAGCGGCTTGCCCTTGAGACGCACCTGCAACGACGAGGTGATCGGGATCGGCTGCTGGTCGGACTGGCGTTGGGTACCCACTACCACCGAATAGTCCGTCACTTGCAGCAATTGCTGGCCGGTCGGCGCTTCCTGGCGCAGTGACTGGTCGTCAGGTGGCAGGAACTGGCTGTGCAGCGGTGCGGCGGCGAGTGGCAGGCTGACTGCCAACAGGAGGGGAAGAAACGCACGCATGTGAGGCTCCTTGAATGAAGGAGCACTCTAGCATGGAGTTTCTGGGGCGTATGACCCTATCGCCCTGTAGGAGCAGCCTTGTGCTGCGAAGAGGCCAGCATTGCCACAGAACATCTTTAGTCATACCGGCCCCTTCGCAGCACAAGGCTGCTCCTACAGGGCAACGAAGCCAGTACAGTCGACATCAATCGAACTGCGCGAGCATCCAGGCCTGGTACTCGGCCACGCCTTCTTCACCTTCGCGCGGCGCCCAGTGCGCATGTTCACCTTCACCCACCGGCCGATACGGCCCAGCCTTGCACTCGAACAGGATGCTGTCCGGCTCCAGCACCACAAGCCCATGGAAGGTTCCAGGCGCCAGGTCCACACCCAGGCAATCGCCGCCCGCCTGCAGCACTCGCTTGTCGGTCACCGCCCCCTGCTCATCGAAGAGCAGCAGGCCGAAGCGCCCCTTGAGCGCAATCAGCGTTTCAGCCTTGTCGGCGCTCAGGTGGCGATGCGGCGGGATATAGGTGCTCGGTTGCAGCCCGACCGCCATGCGGTGGCAGGGCTCTTCCATCTCATGGAAGGTGTGATGCTGCCGCCCGCGCGGGTTGGCGGCAGCCTGTGCGGCCAGCCCGGCGAACAGCGATTGGTCGATGAACGCAGGCTGGCGCATGATCACAGCCCCTTTACGGCGAAGATGCCGTTGGCGTTGCGCCAGTAGCCTTTGTAGTCCATGCCGTAACCGAAGATGTAGCGGTCGACGCAGGGCAGGCCCACGTAGTTGGCCTTGAGCTCCGGGCTGGCCTTGCGGTCATGGTCCTTGTCGATCAGCACCGCGGTATGCACCGAGCGCGCACCGGCATGCTTGCAGAATTCGATGATGGCACTGAGGGTGTGGCCCTCGTCGAGAATGTCGTCGACGATCAGTACGTCACGGTCGATGAACGATACTTCCGGCTTGGCCTTCCAGAACAGTTCCCCGCCGCTGGTCTGGTTGCGGTAGCGGGTGGCGTGCAGGTAGCTGGCTTCCAGCGGGAACTGCAGGTGGGTCAGCAGTTTGCCGGAGAAGATCAGGCCGCCGTTCATCACGCAGAACACCACCGGGTTCTTGTCGTGCAGGTCCTTGCAGATCTGCTCGCCGACTTTGGCGATGGCCGCTTCGACTTCGGCTTCGGTGTACAGGCAGTCAGCTTCACGCATGACTTGACGGATATGCTCGAGATCGGCGGACATGGCGCTCTCCGGGGGGGCATTTTGGAAAAGCGGGCAAAGGTACGCATCCGCTCGTCACAGATCAAGCATTTATGGACTAACGTCCAGAATGACCAGACGACAGCACAGGCTGAATAGATTAATCTAGCGCGGTTTTTTTGCCCGCCTTTCGGAGCCCCCCTATGCCCACTCGTGAGATCCGCCATCCGCTGATCCGCCACAAGCTCGGCCTGATGCGCCGTGCCGATATCAGCACCAAGAATTTTCGCGAACTTGCCCAGGAAGTCGGCGCGCTCCTGACCTACGAAGCCACCCAGGACCTGCCGCTCGAAACCTACGAGATCGACGGCTGGTGCGGCAAGGTGCAAGTTGAAAAAATCGCCGGCAAGAAAATTACCGTGGTGCCGATCCTGCGTGCCGGCATCGGCATGCTCGACGGCGTGCTCAGCCTGATCCCGGGTGCCAAGGTCAGCGCTGTCGGTGTTGCCCGCAACGAGGAAACCCTCGAAGCCCACACCTACCTGGAAAAGCTCGCGCCGGACATCAACCAGCGCCTGGCGCTGATCATCGACCCGATGCTGGCCACCGGCGGTTCGATGGTCGCCACCATCGACCTGCTGAAGAAGGCCGGCTGCAAAGAGATCCGCGCCATGGTTCTGGTCGCCGCGCCAGAAGGCATCGAAGTGGTGGAAAAAGCCCACCCGGACGTGCAGATCTACACCGCCTCGATCGACCAGCACCTGAACGAACACGGCTACATCGTGCCGGGCCTGGGCGATGCCGGTGACAAGATCTTCGGCACCAAGCAAAAGGACGCCTGACCATGCAGGACGGCTTCAACGACCCGCTCTGGCGCCAGGTCGTTTCGGGCGCGCAGATGCTCTTCGTGGCATTCGGCGCGCTGGTGCTGATGCCACTGATCACCGGCCTTGATCCGAACGTCGCGCTGTTCACTGCCGGCATTGGCACCCTGCTGTTCCAGCTGGTCACCGGCCGCCAGGTACCCGTGTTCCTGGCCTCGAGCTTTGCCTTCATCACCCCGATCATCCTCGCCAAGGGCCAGTTCGGCCTGGCCGAGACCATGGGCGGCGTGATGGCCGCAGGTTTCGTGTACACCTTCATGGGCCTGATGGTGAAAATCAAAGGCACCGGTTTCATCGACCGCATGCTGCCGCCGGTGGTGATCGGCCCGGTGATCATCTCCATCGGCCTGGCCATGGCGCCGATCGCCGCCAACATGGCGATGGGCAAGGCCGGTGACGGCAGCGTGCTGCTGCCCTACCAGACCGCCATGATGATCTCGATGCCGGCCCTGCTGACAACGCTGATCGTCGCCGTGTTCGGCAAGGGCATCTTCCGCCTGGTGCCGATCATCGCTGGCGTGCTGGTGGGCTTTGCCCTGTCGTTCGCCTTTGGCGTGGTCGACACTGCCAAGATCGCCGCCGCACCGTGGCTGGAGCTGCCCAACTTCACCGCACCAGCGTTCAACTGGCAGGCCATCCTGTTCATCGTCCCGGTTGCCCTGGCACCGGCGATCGAGCACATCGGCGGAGTGATCGCGGTCGGCAGCGTGACGGGCCGCGACTACCTGAAAAAGCCCGGCCTGCACCGCACCCTGCTGGGCGACGGTCTGGCCACCACGGCAGCCGGCTTGTTTGGCGGCCCGCCCAACACCACCTATGCCGAAGTCACCGGCGCGGTGATGCTGACCAAGAACTACAACCCGAAGATCATGACCTGGGCGGCGGTCTTCGCCATCACCCTCGCCTTCATCGGCAAGTTCGGTGCATTGCTGCAAAGCATCCCGGTACCAGTGATGGGTGGCATCCTGTGCCTGCTGTTCGGCTCGATCGCGGCGGTGGGCATGAATACCATGATCCGCCACAAGATCGACCTGGCCGAAGCGCGCAACCTGGTGATCGTGTCGGTGACCCTGGTGTTCGGTATCGGCGGTGTGCTGATCGGCAGTGGTGACGGCCCGGATGACTGGGGCCTGAAGGGCATCGCCCTGTGCGCCATAGTGGCTATCGCGCTGAACCTGATCCTGCCGGGTAACGATGGCTGGAAGCACAAGAAGCTGGACGATCAGCTTTGACCTGATCTGGCCTCTTCGCGGGTGAACCCGCTCCCACAGGCATTGTACAAAACCTGTGGGAGCGGGTTTACCCGCGAAGAGGCCGGCAAAGGCAACCTGACAATCAGGCCTTTTCGCACATGTCGGCCAACACCCTCACCCACTCCGGGTGATCATTCAGGCAAGGCACCAGCACCAGCTCCTGCCCGCCGGCCTCGACAAACTGCTCGCTGCCGCGCATGCCGATCTCTTCCAGCGTCTCGATGCAATCGGCAACGAACGCAGGGCACATCACCAGCAACCGCTTCACTCCGGCCTTGGCCAGTTCGTCCAGCCGGGTTTCGGTGTAGGGTTCGATCCACTTGTCGCGCCCGAGCCGTGACTGGAACGATACCGACCACTTGCCGTCCGGTATGCCCAGCTTCTGCGCAAAAGCCTTGGCCGTGGCCAGACACTGCCCGCGATAACACACCGCACGCACCTCGGCACTGGCACCTTCGCAACAATCCGCCGCGCGCAGGTCATGCTTGCCGGTCGGGTAGAGCTTCTTCAGGTGCCGCTCCGGCAAACCATGAAAGCTCAGCAACAGGTGGTCGTAGTCCTGTTCCAGGTAAGGCCTGGCGCTGGCCGCCAGTGCCTCGATGTAATCCGGGTGTTCGTAGAATGGTTGCAGCACGCGCATCTGCAACGGCAGCTCGCGTTCGCTGATCGTCTGCCTGGCCAGCTCCACCACCGTGGTCACCGTGCTGTCGGCGAACTGTGGATACAGCGGTGCCAAGGTCACCTTGCGTACACCCTGGGCCGCCAGCCGCTCGAGCACTTCGGGCAAGGCCGGCTGGCCATAGCGCATGGCAATCTCCACCGGGCCATGGGGCCAGTGCTCGACCATCGCCGCCTGCAGGCGACGGGTCAGCACTACCAACGGCGAGCCCTCTTCCCACCAGATAGAGCCATAGGCATGCGCCGACTGCTCCGGGCGCTTGATCAGGATCAGCGACACCAGCAGCCGCCTAAGCGGCCACGGCAGGTCGACCACATAGGGATCCATCAGAAACTGGTTGAGGTAGCGGCGCACATCGGCCACCGATGTGGAGGCCGGGGAACCCAGGTTGACCAGCAGCAGGGCGTGATCGGTCATGCAGCGTCCTATGTCAGAGGCGGCTGGACAGGTTGTCCAGGGCCGATTGCAGATCGTTGAAGCGGAAGGTGAAGCCTGCCGCCAGCAAGCGCACCGGGCGGGCGCGCTGGCCGCCGAGCAGCAGGGTCGACAGTTCGCCCAGTGTGGCCTTGAGCAGCAATGCGGGCACCGGCAGCAGCGCCGGCCGGTGCAGGGCACGGCCCAGGCGCCTGGTGAACTCGCTGTTGCGCACCGGCTCCGGGGCGCAGGCATTATAGGGACCGCTGGCATCCTTGTGCTGCAAGAGAAAATCAATCAGGGCGATCTGGTCGTCTATATGGACCCACGGCATCCACTGTCGCCCATCACCCAGACGCCCGCCCAGCCCCAGTTTGAACGGCATGCGCAGGCGCGACAAAAAGCCGCCATCACTTGCCAGCACCAAACCGGTTCGCACCAACGCCACGCGAATGCCCTGGGCCTGTGAACGCATGGCCGTCTCCTCCCAGGCGATGCACAGCTGGCTGGCGAAATCTTCGCGCACCGGCGGTGAAGCCTCGGACAGCTCGCGTTCGCCACCGTCTCCGTACCAGCCCACCGCAGAGCCGGAAATCAGCACTTCCGGGCGCTGCTCACGGCTGCCCAGCCAGGCCAGCAACTGCTCGGTGAGGGTGACGCGGCTGGCCCACAGCAGGTTGCGCCGGGCCGCCGTCCAAGGCCGGTCGGCAATCGGCGCGCCGGCCAGGTTGATCACTGCATCCAGCTGATCATCGGGCTCCAGTTGCTCCAGGCGAGCGATGCCACGCACGCCGGCCCCACAAATTTTCGGCACTTGCTCAGGTCGCCGGCTCCATACCGTCAGGCGATGACCCTGGCCGAGCCAGTACTGACACAGGTGCTTGCCAATCAACCCGGTGCCGCCTGTCAGCAATATATGCATGGCTGTGTCCTCGCAGAATGCGGCGGTGGTCTATTTTTAACAACAAGGCACTTTTTTGACCCGACGCTCTCGGATAAACATAGGCCAAGCTGCCTGCCAACACGGAATAACCTTATACAAAATTTTAGCATTGTACAGGTTTGCCTGACAGCGTAGTCTGCTTACAGCAAGGTTTGAAGAGGCCATCATGACAGTACCTATCGCCATCATCGGGGCCGGTATCGCCGGTCTGTCAGCCGCCCAGGCCTTGCAGAAGGCCGGGCAATCCGTGCATTTGTTCGACAAAGGCCACGGCAGTGGCGGGCGCATGGCCAGCAAGCGCAGCGAAGCTGGCGCGCTGGACCTCGGCGCCCAGTATTTCACTGCCCGTGACCGGCGCTTCGTCGAGCAGGTACAGCAGTGGGTTGCCGCTGGTTGGGCCGAGCAATGGAAGCCACAGCTGTACAACTACCGCGATGGTGAACTCAGCCCGTCCCCCGACGAACAGACGCGCTGGGTGGGCGTGCCGCGCATGAGTGCAATCACCCGCGGCCTGCTCAAGGACGTGACGGTCAACTTCGGTTGCCGCATCGCCGAAGTGTTCCGCGGCAAGCAGTACTGGCACCTGCAGGACACCGAAGGCTGCAGCCACGGCCCCTACAGCCGCGTGGTAATCGCCGTGCCGGCACCGCAGGCCACGCCGCTGCTGGCGTCTACCCCGAAACTCGCTGCCGTGGCCGCTGGTGTGCAGATGGAGCCCACATGGGCAGTCGCCCTGGCCTTCCAGGCCCCGCTGGACACCCCGATGCAAGGCTGCTTCGTGCAGGACAACCCGCTCGACTGGCTGGCGCGCAACCGCAGCAAGCCGGGGCGTGACGAGCAGCTGGATACCTGGGTACTGCACGCCACCTCGGACTGGAGCCGTCAACACATCGACCTGCCCAAGGAAGAAGTGATCGAACAGCTGTGGGGCGAGTTTGCCGAGCTGGTCGGCTGCGTGGTGCCAGCCCCTACTTTCGCCTTGGCTCACCGCTGGCTGTATGCCCGCCCGAGCAGCAACCATGAATGGGGTGCGCTGGCCGATGCAGACCAAGGCTTGTACGCCTGCGGCGACTGGTGCTTGTCCGGCCGTGTCGAAGGCGCCTGGCTCAGTGGCCAGGAAGCAGCGCGTCGGCTGCTCGAACACCTCGAATGATGTAGGGCTATACAAAAAAACTGGTTTGCATAACTTCTGGGTTGTGCTGCAATAAACCTGTACAACTTTGTAGTCGCGTACAAGTTTTATTGGAGACAGCCCATGCACGACTCATCCGCCCACAGCAAGCCGCGTATCGCCATCAGTGCCTGCCTGACCGGGCATAGCGTGCGCTATAACGGTGGCCACAAGGCCTCCGACTTGTGCCGTATGCAGCTCGAGGAACATTTCGACTGGTTGCCGGTATGCCCGGAGGTGGCCATCGGCCTGGGTGTACCGCGCGACCCAATCCGCCTGGTCGGCAACCCCAGCCGGCCCGAAGTGGTAGGCACCCGCAACCCCGGCATGGACCTGACCGGCCCACTGCGCAGCTATGGCGAGCAAATGGCGGCCGAGCTCGACGATATCTGCGGCTACATCTTCATGCAGAAATCGCCTTCCTGTGGCCTGGAGCGGGTCAAGGTGTACCAGGACAATGGCCACCCGGCCTTCCACGGTGGGCGGGGTGTGTATGCCCAGGCGTTCTGCGCACGGCGCCCGGACCTGCCGGCTGAGGAAGAAGGCCGCCTGCACGACCCTGTGCTGCGCGAGAACTTCATCAGCCGCGTGTATGCCTACGCCGACTGGCAGCGCCTGCTGGCCGAAGGCCTGAGCCGTGGCGCCCTGGTACGGTTCCACTCGCGCTACAAGTACCTGCTGATGGCCAACAACCCGCAGGCCTACCGCAGCCTGGGGCGCCTGCTTGGCAGCATGAGCAAGGACGACGACCCGCAAAGTATCGGCCCGCGCTATTTCAGCCAACTGATGCAGGCTCTGCGCCGCTGTGCCAGCCGTGGCACTCATTGCAACGTGCTGCAGCACCTGAGCGGTTACTTCAAGGACACTCTCACACCGCAGGACAAAGCCGAGCTGCAAACCATCATCGGCCAATACCAGCAAGGCGTGGTACCGCTGGTAGTGCCGCTGACCTTGCTCAAGCACCATTTGCGTAAGCACCCCGACCCGTATCTGCAGCAGCAGGCCTACCTGCAGCCGCATCCCGAGAGCCTGGGCCTGCGCAATGCCGTCTGAAATCCTGCTGCCCATCGGCGAGCTGGCTCGCCGCACGGGCGTCAATCCCGTCACCCTGCGCGCTTGGGAGCGCCGCTACGGCCTGCTCAAGCCCCAGCGTACCGCCAAGGGCCATCGCCTGTATCCGCTGGAGCAAGTCGAACGCGTCGAAGCGATCCTCGCCTGGCTGCAGCGCGGTGCCTCCGTCAGCCAGGTACGCGAGCTGCTCGACAAACCGGCCAGCACACCGCCCAAAGGCGACTGGCAAGCCCGGCAGTTCCAACTGATCGAGGCCATCGCCACGCTGTCACAGCGCGCCCTGGACCAGCAGCTCAACCAGGCCATGGCCCTTTACCCGGCCGTCACCCTGTGCGAGCAATTGCTGTTGCCGCTGCTCGACCTACTCGACCTGCGCTGGCGCAACTATTTCAATGCACGGCTGGAGCAGGTGTTTTTCCACAGCTGGCTGCGCAGCAAGCTGGGGGCCCGGGTCTACCACGACAACCAGCTGCTGCAAGGCCCTGCCATCTTGCTGGCCGAAGACAGCGAACACACCTTCAGCCCCGGTTTGTGGTTGTGCGCCTGGCTGTTCACCAGCAACGGCGTGCCGGTCGAAGTGCTGGAGCACACCATTGGCGGCGCGCACCTGCAACGCGCCGTCACCATGCTCAAGCCGCGCGCCGTGCTCCTGCACCTGGGGCCACGAATCGATGACAAGGTGCTGCAACGCCTGCCCGTACCGACCCTGGCCGGCGGGCCGATGCTGGCGCTGCACGAAGCCCGGCTGCGCGCCCTCTGCCTGCCCAACCTCGAACTGTTCGATACCCCACAGGCGGCATTGCGTTTGCTGCAAGCCCATGGCCGCCAGCCTGGAGAGATGACCGCACCATGCACCTGACCTGGCTGCGCAGCGACCTGCGCATCGATGACAACACCGCGCTCGCAGCCGCCAGCGAGCGCGGCCCGACCCTCGCCCTGTGGCTGGTCAGCCCCGGGCAATGGCAGGCTCATGACGACGCCGCCTGCAAAGTCGACTTCTGGCTACGCAACCTGCGTGACCTGCGCCAGTCGCTGGAGCGCCTGAACATCCCCCTGCTGATCCGCAGGATCGACACCTGGGACCAGGCCCCACAGGCCGTGCTCGACGTCTGCCGCCAGCATCAGGTGCAAAGCGTGCACTGGAACGAGGAGTACGGAATCAACGAGCAACGCCGCGACGACGCTACCCGCGCGCTGCTGGAAAAGTCGTCCATCCAGGCCCACAGCCATCTCGACCAGCTGTTGTTCCGCCCGGGCACCATCCTTACCCGCAGCGGCGACTACTTCCAGGTGTTCAGCCAGTTCAAGAAGAACTGCCTGGAGCACCTGCACAGAGGCCTCCCCGCCCTGGCCCACCGGGTAAAACGCCAGGCACCGCTGCAAGTCAGCAGCGACCCGATCCCCCTGCATGTGGACGGCTTTGAAAAACCTGAGCAAGCCCTGCGCGACCACTGGCCGGCCGGCGAAGCCGAAGCGCAGGCGCGGCTGGCCCGTTTTCTCGACGAAACCATCGACGACTACCACCAGCTGCGTGACTTGCCTGCCAAGCCCGGCACCAGCCAGCTCTCCACCTACCTGGCCGCAGGCGTGATCTCGCCGCGCCAGTGCCTGCACGGCGCCCTGGCCAGCAACCGAGGTGAGTTCGACAGCGGCAGCAGCGGCGTGCAAACCTGGATCAACGAGCTGCTCTGGCGCGAATTCTACAAACACATCCTGGCCGGTTATCCACAGGTCTCGCGTCACCGCGCCTTCCGCGCCCAGACCGAAGCCCTGCCCTGGCGCGACGCACCGGCCGACCTCGAAGCCTGGGAACAGGGCCGGACCGGTTTCCCGATCATCGACGCCGCCATGCGCCAACTGCTGGATACCGGGTGGATGCACAACCGCCTGCGCATGATCGTGGCCATGTTCCTCAGCAAGAACCTGCTGATCGACTGGCGCAAGGGCGAGCGACATTTCATGCGCCACCTGATAGACGGCGACCTGGCCGCCAACAACGGCGGCTGGCAGTGGAGCGCATCCACTGGCACCGACGCAGTGCCCTATTTCCGGATCTTCAACCCGGTTACGCAGTCGCAGCGTTTTGACCCGCAGGGGCGTTTCATTCGGCACTGGCTGCCGGAATTGCAAAGGCTGGATGAAAAAGCTATTCATCTTCCCTTAAGATCAGCCGATCTTTTTGCCAGACAATCCTACTACCGTCCAATCGTCGATCTCGACAGCAGTCGCCAGCGCGCACTGGAGGCATTCAAGAACCTCCCGCGCCGGCAGGATCAGAGGGCAGCATCTTGAACAACGCACGCAGTATCTGGGTGACGGGAGCAGGCAATGGACTAGGCCTGGCGTTAGTGGAGGGGCTGCTCCGGCAAGGACACCGGGTAGCTGCAAGCGGCAAGCATGGCGAGGCACTGGATGCCTTGGCTGCACGCTATGGCAGCCACCTGTTGCGCTTGCCCTGGCAGTTGCACGAAGAACATCAGGCGGCCCAGGCCTGCCAGCAGATTTGCCATGCCTGGTGCGCGCTGGACGGCTTGATCATCAATGCCGGTACCAGCGATTACCTGGCGAACGATGTGGCGGACAGCGAGTTGTTCGAGGCGATCGTCACTGACAACCAGTTGGCCGGCGAGCATTGCCTGGCCAAAGCGCTGCCGTTGCTGGCGAAAGGTGACTCACCGCAGGTGATGGCGGTGTTCAACCGTTATTCGGCGTTGCAGTTGCATGCACCGACGCAGGTAACTGCAGGCTGGAACAACATGCCGCAATGGATGCGCGAGCAGCGTCAGGCGCTGAAGGCGCAGGGGGTTGAGCTGACCGTGGTGGGGCCGCAGTCGTTGAAGACGCCTGTGACATCGGCGCAGGCGATACCGGAGGCGTGGACGCCGCAGCAAGCGGCAGAAGAGCTGCTGCGGCGGTGGCCACAGAGGGAACCTGAGCTGGTGCTGGAGGCTTTGGAGCTCAGTAGCTTGTGGCCGTTGCCACACAGGTAAGTGATTCGGTGCCTGTACTGGCCATATCGCCGGCAAGCCACCACCCCGACCGGGCGGCCCTCAAGACTTGCGCAGTACCTGTGGGAGCGGGCAAGCCCGCGAAACAGACGACGCGATGGATGGCACGGGCTTCGCCCGTGTTCGCGGGCAAGCCCGCTCCCACAGGGATCGCGCCAGCTTTTAGAAATTGAGCAAGACAGTTGCTCCCACCTCGACCGTATCGGCTTGAAGTCATGCGCATGATCTGTAGGAGCAGCCTTGTGCTGCGAAGAGGGCATTAGGGCAGCAGATGTTCTTCTGCAGCAATGGCTTCTTCGCAGCACAAGGCTGCTCCTACAAGGTGATGAGGTAGCCTGAGTAATGGAGCAAGACAGTTGCTCCCCCAGGTACCTCATAAATCTCAAGCTATGTGAGCCCCCCCTTGTGGGAGCGGGTTCACCCGCGAAGAGGCCGGCCCAGGAGAGCTCAGAGCGCCATGCGGTAATGCAGGCTGTAGCTCTCCACCCCATCGTTGGGCTGCTTGATGCCCGCGTTGGAATAGTGAATCGCCCGCACGCCAATCTCATGCCCACCAGCAAAGCGCAATCCAAAGCCGATACGGTCTTCGAACTGGAATGACGAGCCCAGCTCGTTGTCTTCCAGCTCGGTACTGGAGAACGCCGCAACGCCGATCCCCGCCTCGATGTAAGGCTTCACCGACTCCCCGGCAAACTCATAAACAAACACTGGCGCAAACGACAGGCTGTGGTTGCTGGCCGTCTCGTCACCATCCCAGTAGCTATAAGCCCCATCCCAATAACCGGTCAGGCGACCCACGCTGGTCTGCCACCAGCTCGCGTCCCAGTTCGATTGCAGCCCCAGCCGGTAGACCATGGTCGAGTCGCCGGTCTGCCCCACCGAAAACGAAACGTCAGCAGCTTGCGCCGACAGCGCTTGCCCCAAGGTAAAGGCAGCAACCGCCGCCAAGCCGAGCAGCTTCTTCATGAGCAACATCCTTCTTTGCTGTTATTGGTGTCCGCCTTAGGTCAGGCAAAGCGGTAGAAAGCGGCACTGGTACGATAGTTCAGGTGCTTTTCACATTTTTTTCACAGCGGAAAGCTTTGCACACTGTCGGACTTATGCCACAGCAAAGGTAGGATTTTTCTTAGCGACTGCGGGTCAGCGCTGGTCCAGAATCGGGTATCGCCTGCCGGCCCATCGGCCAACAGGCCATGCGCCCCCAGCAGTCGCTGCAGTTGACGCGCCACTGCGGCGCCGGTGTCGATGATGGCCACATCGGCTGGCACCATCTCGGCCAGCAACGGGCGCAGGAAGGGGTAATGAGTGCAGCCGAGGATCAGCGTGTCGCAACCCGCCGCCAGCAGCGGCTGCACGTAGCTCGACAGCAACTGACGCAGCGCCGGGCTGAACAGGTCGCCTGTCTCGATCCGCTCGACCAGGCCCGGGCAAGGCTGGGTGATGACCTGTACATCGTTGGCGAAGCGGTCGAGCAAGGCGGCGAACTTGGCGCTTTGCAGGGTACCAGTGGTGGCCAGCACCCCGACCACGCCCGAGCGCGTGGCCGCGGCAGCGGGCTTCACCGCTGGCTCCATGCCCACCAGCGGCCAGAGCGGATACAACTCGCGCAGGTCGGCGACTGCCGCCACCGTGGCGGTGTTACACGCAAGCACCATGGCCTTGGCGCCTTGCTCATGGAAGAACCCGGCAATGCGCCGCAGACGCTCGCGGATGTAATCGGGGGATTTCTCGCCATAGGGCACGTGGCCACAATCGGCCACGTACAGCAGCGTCTCGTTCGGCAGCAGGCGCTGGATCTCGGCGAGCACCGACAAGCCGCCGACCCCGGAATCCATCACGCCGACCGGCGCCGAGCGCTCAGCCATCGCGCTGGCCGCAAACCGCACAGGCCGGGTCGCGCTTGACCCGCAATTCGCGGATACGAGTACCAAGAGCATCGATCAACAGCAGGCGGCCGACCAGCGGCTCGCCGAACCCGGCCAGCAGCTTCATCGCCTCCAGCGCCTGCAGGCTGCCCACCAGGCCCACCAGCGGGCCGATCACGCCGGCTTCGCTGCAGGTCAGTTCGGCTTCGCTGCCATGACCGTACAGGCAGTGGTAGCAAGGACTGTAGTCACGCCGTGGGTCGAATACCGACAACTGCCCTTCCAGGCGGATCGCCGCACCGCTGACCAGCGGCTTGCCAGCCGCGACACAGGCGGCGTTGACCGCCTCGCGAGTACCGAAATTGTCGGAGCAGTCCAGCACCAGGTCGACCGCTGCCACAGCGGCTGCCAGCGAGTCCTCGTCCAGAGCCTGGCGATGGGCAACCAGGCTGATCTCCGGGTTGATCGCCTGCAAGCGCTGCAAGGCCGAATCGACCTTGCTCATGCCGACGCTGGCACTGTCGTGGATCACCTGGCGTTGCAGGTTGGTCAGGTCGACGGTATCGAAGTCGGCCAGGTGCAGCTCACCCACCCCGGCAGCGGCCAGGTACAAGGCAACTGGCGAGCCAAGGCCACCGAGCCCGACGATCAGCGCCTTGCTCTGCTTGAGCCGCAACTGGCCGTCGATGTCTATCTGGGCCAGCAATACCTGCCGGCTGTAACGCAGCAGTTCCTGATCACTCAGCATGGCAGGCGCCCCAGGGTAATGCGTTCATGGCCGCCCAGGTCCGTGCGGCTGGCGACCTCGATGAAGCCTTGTTCAGCCAGCAAAGCGCGCACCGCCGCTGCCTGATCGTAGCCGTGTTCCAGCAGCAACCAACCACCCGACACCAGGTGCTCAGGCGCCTGGGCAGCGATTACGCGCAGGTCGTCCAGGCCATCGGCGCCGGCCACCAGCGCGCTGCTGGGTTCGAAGCGTACATCACCGGCGACCAGGTGCGGGTCTGCGGCGGCGATGTAGGGCGGGTTGCTGACAATCAGGTCAAAACGCTCGCCTGCCAGGTTGTCGAACCAGTGGCTGAGCCGTACCTGTGCGTTCGCCAGGCCCAGGCGCTGGCGATTGCGCTCGGCCAGGGCGGCGGCTTCCTCCACCCGGTCCACTGCGGTTACCTGCCAGGCCGGGCGGTCGCTGGCCAAGGCCAGGGCGATGGCGCCGGTGCCGGTGCCCAGGTCAAGGACCTTGGCCGGCGTGGCGGGTTGCAACTCAAGCGCAGCTTCGACCAGCAGCTCGGTATCCGGCCGCGGGATCAGGGTATGCGGTGCCACCTCCAGGTCGATTTTCCAGAAGCCCTGCAGCCCGAGAATGTAGGCCACCGGCTCGCCGCCACGGCGGCGCTGCAGGTAGCCGGCATAGGTCTCGGCATCTTCGCTGCTGACGATTCGCTCGGGCCAGGTGTGCAGGTAGCTGCGCGACTTGCCGATGGCCGCGGCCAACAGCAGCTCGGCATCCAGCCGCTCGGTGGGCGATTCTGGCAGCTGCGCGTTGCGCAGCAGGCTGGCGATGATGGTCATCAGTCCCCCAGGGCGGCCAGTTGATCGGCCTGGTATTCGGCCAGCAGTGGTTCGATCACCGCCTCCACGCCGCCGGCGAGGATGTCGTCCAGCGAGTACAGGGTCAGGTTGATGCGGTGGTCGGTCACCCGGCCCTGTGGATAATTGTACGTACGGATGCGCTCGGAACGGTCTCCAGAACCGACCAGCAGCTTGCGCTCGGTGGCGATGGCGTTTTGCGCGGCGCTGGTCTGCATGTCGTTGAGCTTGGCCGACAGCCAGGACATGGCGCGGGCACGGTTCTTGTGCTGCGAGCGCTCTTCCTGGCACTCGACCACGATACCGGTGGGCAAGTGGGTGATACGGATCGCCGAGTCGGTCTTGTTGACGTGCTGGCCGCCGGCACCGGATGCGCGGTAGGTGTCCACGCGCAGGTCGGCCGGGTTGATCTCGATGGCCGCCTGTTCGTCCGGCTCGGGCAGTACCGCCACGGTGCATGCGGAGGTGTGAATACGGCCCTGGGATTCGGTCTCGGGCACGCGCTGTACGCGGTGTGCGCCAGACTCGAACTTGAGCTTGCCGTATACGCTCTCACCTTCGACGCGAGCGATGATTTCCTTGTAGCCGCCGTGCTCGCCTTCGTTCTCGGAAAGGATTTCCAGGCGCCAGCCACGCCTTTCGGCGTAACGCGAATACATGCGGAACAGGTCGCCGGAGAAAATCGCCGCCTCGTCGCCACCGGTGCCGGCGCGGATTTCGAGGAACACGTTGCGGCCGTCGTTGGGGTCCTTGGGCAACAGCATGCGTTGCAGCTGCGACTCCAGCGTCAGCAGTTGTTCCTTGGCTTCACGTACTTCTTCCACGGCCATTTCACGCAGGTCCGGGTCACTGTCCTTGAGCAGCGCCTGGGCGCCTTCGAGGTCGTCCTGGACTTTGCGCCACTCATTATAAGCAGAGTAGACCGGCTCGACTTCGGCGTATTCACGGGAATAGGCGCGAAAGCGCGTCTGGTCGGAAATGACCTCGGCATCACCAAGCAATGCGGTGAGTTCTTCGAAGCGGTCCTGGAGGATTTCCAGTTTGTTCAGCAGCGACGCTTTCATTGCGGGGATTTGTCCGTCGAGCCCTCGTTGAGGGCAAAGAGTTCCTGGGCCATGGCCAGCGCATCGAGGCGGCCCTCGGCCGAGAGCCTTTTCAATTGCACGCTGGGCGCGTGCAGGAGTTTGTTGGTCAGCCCCCGGGCCAGTTGGGCAAGCACATCTTCGGGGTTGGCGCCGTTGGCCAGCAGCCGCTGGGCCTTTTGCAGTTCTTCGTCGCGCAGGCGCTCGCTTTGTTGGCGATAGGCCTTGAGCACATCCACCGCGGCCAGCTCGCGCAGGCGCAGCATGAAGTCTTCAGCCCCTACCGACACCAGCTCTTCGGCGGCCTGGGCCGCGCCCTGACGACTCTTGAGGTTTTCCGCCACCACGTCGTGCAGGTCATCGACAGTGTACAGGTAGACGTCGTCCAGTTCGCCGACTTCGGTTTCGATATCGCGGGGTACGGCAATATCGACCATGAAAATCGGCTTGTGCCGGCGCTGCTTCAGCGCGCTTTCGACCGCGCCCTTGCCGAGGATCGGCAGCTGGCTGGCGGTGGAGCTGATAACGATGTCGCTGTTGGCCAGTTCCTGGGGGATATCGGCGAGCAGAACGGCGTGCGCACCGAACTGCTCGGCCAGGATGCTGGCCCGCTCCAGGGTACGGTTGGCCACGACGATGCGGCGCACGCCCTGCTCATGCAGGTGGCGGGCGACCAGGGTGATGGTTTCGCCGGCGCCGATCAGCAGGGCCTGGCTACGACCCAGGTCGCTGAAGATCTGCTTGGCCAGGCTGACCGCGGCAAACGCCACCGACACCGGGTTTTCGCCGATGGCGGTGTCGGTACGCACTTGCTTGGCGGCACTGAAGGTGGCCTGGAACAGGCGCCCGAGCAACGGGCCGACGGTGCCGGCCTCGCGCGCCACCGCGTAGGCGGACTTCATCTGGCCGAGGATCTGCGGCTCGCCGAGCACCAGCGAGTCCAGGCCGGAGGCCACCCGCATCATGTGCTTCACCGCCTCGTGCTCTTCGTGCACGTAGGCGCTGGCGCGCAACTCGTCCAGGCTGAGGCGGTGGTAGTCGGCGAGCCATTGCAGCACGACATCGGCGGACAGGTGGTCCTGCTCGATATAGAGCTCGCTACGGTTGCAGGTCGACAGGATTGCCGCTTCGCGGCTGGATGTCAGCCGGCAGAGCTGCTGCAGGGCGTCTACCAGCTGCTCTGGGGTAAACGCCACGCGCTCGCGTACGTCTACCGAGGCAGTCTTATGGTTGATACCAAGTGCAAGAAAGGCCATGCAAGGTCGCTGGTTGTGACGGGAAGCCGATAATTGTCCTCTTTCGCAGGTTTCAGGACAACCACCGTTCGCTATTGCGCTGATAGCGCTGCGGCTATCGCCGGATTCAGGCCAGCATCAGCGGCAATTTCAGCTCACCCCCCCCGCTCTTGTTCTGGCTCTTGATCTTGATCTTGATCTTGATCTTGATCTTCGCGACTTCAGGAGGCCGAGCAGAGGTCTTGCGGAGGGAGGTGACGGGCATGGATGCCCGTCAAGCGCTGAGGCCCCATGGATGGGGCCTGCAGCGCGTACTCCCGGGAGCAAGACCGGCGCGAGGGAACCCCGGAGCGCAGCGTAGGGGCCGGATGATGGGAGCGCAGCGTTTTTTGGTTACTTTTTGTCGCGTTTGACAAAAAGTGACTCGCCGTAAGGGCGAAAAGGTGAGTATGGATCGCCATCGTAAATGGACTATGCCCGATATCAAAACCAGTACTTTTCCGCTCTTTGCTCTTTGCTCTTTGCTCTTTGCTCTTTGCTCTTTGCTCTTTGCTCTTTGCTCTTTGCTCTTTGCTCTTTGCTCTTTGCTTTCAAGCGTGGGCATCAACAACAAGGTCAACATTCATTTCCGAAGGTGGCGCTTAGTCACCTTTCCGCCCTTACGGCGGGTCACTTTTTGCCAAACGCGACAAAAAGTAACCAAAAAACGCTGGCGGTATGACTCACCCACATGGGTTACAAATCAGTTCACG
>NZ_OPYN01000051.1 GCF_900277125.1 Pseudomonas inefficax | reverse complement strand
TCATAGCGGCTGCCAGACATCAGCAGGCGCTTGATCAGCAGGGGGTAGGCGTAGGCGCCCTCGGCGGGCTTGATGATGCGGGTCTGCAACATGGGTATCCCTTTTCTGAAAAGCGGGCCGGACAAGTCTGGGAACTACTGTAGTTCGCCAATGTGACGGCTAAATCAGCCGAAGGAATGATTTGCATGGCGAAGGTATGAGTGGCGGGCGTTGACGGGCGGCAAGGTTGAGCTAGACACTGCGGCGCTGAGGGCCTATTCGCGGGTAAACCCGCTCCCACAGGTACTGCACCAGCCCTTGCAATGGTGCAATACCCGCGAATGGCCGCGACACCGAAATCCCGCCCATCCCCGGAGGCCTTCATGCCCAGCCCGCGTCGCGCCGTGTTTCTCGATCACCAGTCCCTGGACCTGGGCGATCTCGACCTCTCGCCCCTGAGGCAGCAGTTCGACGAGTTCGAACTGTTCGCCGCCACCCGCCCGGAGCAGATCGCCGAACGCCTGCAGGGCGCGGTGGCGGTAGTCAGCAACAAGGTCATGCTCGACGCCGCGTCCCTGGCCGCCAACCCACAACTGAAGCTGATCCTGGTGGCCGCCACCGGCACCAACAATGTCGACCTGGCGGCAGCGCGCGCTCAGGGCATCACCGTGTGCAACTGCCAGGGCTATGGCACCCCGTCCGTCGCCCAGCACACCCTCGCCCTGCTGCTGGCCCTGGCCACCCGCCTGTGCGACTACAACCAGGCGGTAGCCGATGGCCAGTGGGCCAAGGCCAGCCAGTTCTGCCTGCTGGACTTCCCCATCGTCGAACTGGAGGGCAAGACCCTTGGCCTGCTCGGCCATGGTGAACTGGGGGGCGCGGTGGCGAGGCTGGCCGAGGCCTTTGGCATGCGCGTGCTCAGCGGGCAGATTCCAGGCCGCCCGGAACGGGCCGACCGGTTGCCACTGGACGAATTGCTGCCGCAAGTCGACGCCCTGACCCTGCACTGCCCGCTGAACGAGCACACCCGACACATGCTCGGGGCACGCGAGCTGGCCCTGCTCAAGCCCCACGCGCTAGTGGTCAACACTGCCCGCGGTGGCCTGATCGATGAGCAAGCGCTGGCCGACGCCCTGCGCAGTGGCCACCTGGGCGGAGCCGCCACCGACGTATTGAGCGTGGAGCCGCCGGTCAACGGCAACCCGCTGCTCGAACCCGGTATCCCGCGCCTGATCATCACCCCGCACAGTGCCTGGGGTGCGGTGGAGTCGCGCCAGCGCATCGTCGGCCAGCTCAGCGAGAACGCCCAGGCCTTCTTCGCCGGGCAGCCACGCCGCGTGGTCAGCTGAGCCCGGCGCCCGCCTCTGCTACACTGCGCCACTTTTTTCCAGGAGGCGTCGTCCATGGACCCGCGCAGTGAAGTGTTGCTCCCCCAGGCAGAGCTGTTCACGCGCCCGCTGCTGCTCGCCGGCGCCCCCGCCGACGACCTGCTCGGCCAGTTGCCCCAAGCCCGGGCCTGGACTTGGCATGCGGGCGATCAGGCC
>NZ_OPYN01000050.1 GCF_900277125.1 Pseudomonas inefficax | reverse complement strand
GCTATTCCCGGTGCACTATCTGGCCTATGCGATGTGGGAAGGCAAGGATGAGGCGCTGCAGGTGCCGAGCGCCGAGAAGATATTCCCGGCCGATGAACTGGCCCGGGCCAAGGAAGAATGGCAACGCCGCCTGGATGCCTGCCCAGAAGAACAGCGTCCGTATCTGGTGTTGCAGTATGCGACGCCGGTGCGCAACCAGTATCAGGTCAGGCAGCAGGCACCGGTTGCCTGATCGATCCTAGGGCTGCTTTGCAGCCCATCGCGACACAAGGCCGCTCCTACAGGAGATCGCGCATACCTGTAGGAGCGGCCTTGTGTCGCGATGGGCCGCAAAGCGGCCCCGGGTTCTCAAACCCAGGTACTGAACCAGGACAGCAGCAACGCCATCGCCAGGCACGAAAAACCGAGAATGTAGAAGTACCGGGGTACCCGCAGGTCGAACGCGTCCACCACCCCATCGTCCACCGCCATGTATTCGCGGGTCTCGGCCTCACGCCGCCGCGCACTGTGCAGCAGCAACCCGCCCGGGCAGGTCAGCAGCAGCGCCAGCAGATTGATCAGCTTGGTCGGGTGGGCGGCCAGGAACCCCCAGAGCACTTGCAAGGACATCACGCAACCTCGGTATGAGCGACGGCAAAGGCCGGCATTCTACCCAAGTCGCGCCCTGACGCCCGGTCCAGGCGACAAAATGTCATCAGGTTTCATCTGACAGGGCATGAGGCTTTGCCGGCCTCTTCGCGGGCACGCCCGCTCCCACAGCAACATCTCCAGGCTCAGGCTCATTGATTTCCCTGTGGGAGCGGGCGTGCCCGCGAAAGGGCCGGCACAGGCAACAAAAAACCCGCTGCCTGGAACACAGGCAGCGGGTTTTGTTTTACAGCTGAAGCCTTACTGCCCCAGCACCTGACCGATGGTCGGGTCCTTGAACATGCGGGTCAGTGCATCGCTCAGCACATCGCCCACCAGCTGGGTGTTGGTTTCCTGGTTCGGCGCCATGCCGAAACGCTGGTCCAGCGAAGCACCGTAACGGCCACTGTAGCGGCGACCGCCATTGGACACGTCGGCACGGAAGGTGGCACCGATGGTAGCCTCGGTCACGTACAGGTTGTCTTTCGGCGACTGGTACTTCAACTCGGCCAGGGTCACGGTCAGCTGCGGCGCGTTGTAGGCGTTCGGCGTCGGGGTGAAGCCGAGCAGGCGTACCGCGGCTTCGGCCTGGGCCTGCAGCTTGGGCACGATGTCGTTACCGCTAACGCTGATGGTGCTGGTCTCGGGGTACATGCCACCGCGAGTTCCCAGGGACTGCGAGGCCCGGCCGTCAACCACCCGGACCACTACCGGCTGGCCATGGCCGACCGGGGCAAGCTGGGCCTTGAGCGTGGGTTGCGGGTTGAGTTGTTGCGGGCTGTGGGCACAACCAACCAGGTTGAGGCTGGCCACGGCGATCAAACCGAACAACAGACGTTGCAACATGCGCGTTACTCCAGAAAAAGCGGCGAAGGCCCACAGTATACCTAGCCACGCATCGACCAGTCATCGGCCTGGCCCGCTTGTCACAATCGTTTCATCGCCGCGCCCTTATCCTTGCGCCAAGCCCTAACGCACAGGACTCGCTGCCATGGCCTCGCTCTGGACCCTGCTATTCCAACGCCCGCGCCACAACGCCTATGCCCGCCTCGATGCCGACGGCAAATGCCTGGCCTTCAAGCAATGCAGCCAGGCGCCCAGCGGCAGCGGCTGGGTCCAGATCGGCGAAATCCAGCTCGCCTGGCTGGGCCGCGAATTGCCCGCCAGCGCCCGGGTTTGCGCCCGCGCAAGCCGCCGCNGGCACCAGCGCATCCTCGCGGCCTGACAAACGCTGCAATAAAAACCACGAATGGCGCCATTTCCGCCCGCGAAATCGATATAATCCCCCCCCGATTATAAGGACGTCTCCTGATCGGGCCCCGCACTCGCCGATTGACCCCGGTAACTTCAACGCTTCGCCCACAGAGAGCCTTCCACTCAGGTCTTGCATCGGCTGTCGTGCCTGCTTTTCCGGCCCTTCACACTGCATGAACCTGCGGGTTGCCATCGCGCAGT
>NZ_OPYN01000049.1 GCF_900277125.1 Pseudomonas inefficax | reverse complement strand
CCTGGACCGTCCGCGTCGGCGCCACTGCTCCGCAGGCAGCCGGGGTTATCCACACCGACTTCGAAAAAGGTTTCATCCGCGCTGAAGTGGTGGCCTATGACGACTTCATCCAGTTCAAGGGTGAAAGCGGTGCCAAGGAAGCCGGCAAATGGCGTCTGGAAGGCAAGGACTACATCGTCAAGGACGGTGACGTGATGCACTTCCGCTTCAACGTCTAAGCGCCAGCCTGCAGTCCCGACAAACCCCTTGAGGTCAGCGCCTCAAGGGGTTTTGTTTTTTCTGGCATTTGGCAGGGCGCGCGCCCCCTGTGGGAGCGGCTTTAGCCGCGAAGAATCCAACACAGTGCATGGCACCGGCTGCGCCGGTGTTTGCGGGCACGCCCGCTCCCACAGGTACCGCGCATTTTCTGAACCTCGCATCAAACCTGCAGGAGCGGCCTTGTGTCGCGAAAGGGCCGCAAAGCGGCCCCGGAATTCAGCATCTAAGCTGTGATTCAGCACCCTCCCCCGGACGCGCACCATGCCCGAAAAACCCCGCCTCGACTGGCAACGCTGGCTTCCCGGCCTGGTTACCCTGCTCCACTACCAACCCGCCTGGCTACCCAAAGACATCGCCGCCGGCCTGGTGCTCACCACCATGCTGGTGCCGGTGGGCATCGCCTATGCCGAAGCGTCTGGCGTACCCGGCATCTATGGCCTGTACGCCACCATCATCCCGCTGCTGGCCTATGCCCTGTTCGGCCCCAGCCGCATCCTCGTACTGGGGCCGGACTCGGCACTGGCCGCGCCGATACTGGCGGTGGTGGTGCAATACGCCGCCAGCGACCCTCAGCGAGCTATCGCCATCGCCAGCATGATGGCCCTGGCGGCCGGGGCGTTCTGCGTGATCGCCGGTTTGCTGCGCCTGGGCTTCATCACCGAACTGCTGTCCAAGCCGATCCGCTATGGCTACATGAACGGCATCGCCCTCACGGTGCTGATCAGCCAGTTGCCCAAACTGTTCGGCCTGTCGGTCGACAGCCAGGGCCCGCTGCGGGACACATGGAACCTGATCCAGGCCTTGCTCGCCGGCCAGGGCCATTGGCCAAGCTTCGTGGTCGGTGGCGGTAGCCTGGCGCTGATCCTGCTGCTCAAGCCGTTCAAGCGCTTGCCGGGCATTCTCATTGCGGTGGTGGCGGCTACGCTGGCGGTGAGCCTGCTGGGGCTCGACCAGCAAGGCGTGAAAGTGCTCGGCGAACTGCCCCAGGGGCTGCCCAGTTTCGTATTCCCCTGGGTCAGCGATATCGACCTGGTGGAGGTGCTGCTCGGCGGCATCGCGGTGGCGCTGGTGTCGTTCGCCGATACCAGTGTGCTGTCACGCTCCTACGCCGCGCGCATGAAGACCCCGGTCAACCCCAACCAGGAAATGTTCGGCCTGGGAGTGGCCAACCTGGCCTCGGGGCTGTTCCAGGGCATCCCGATCAGCAGCAGCTCGTCACGCACCCCCGTGGCCGAAGCGGCCGGCTCGCAGACCCAGCTCACCGGCATCATCGGCGCGCTGGCGGTAACGCTGTTGCTGCTGGTCGCGCCCAACCTGATGCAACACCTGCCCAACAGCGCCCTGGCGGCGGTAGTGATCGCCGCAGCGTTGGGCCTGTTCGAGTTTGCCGACCTCAAGCGCATCTTCCGCATGCAGCAATGGGAATTCTGGCTGTCGTTCACCTGCTTCGTCGGCGTAGCGGTATTCGGGGCCATTCCCGGTATTTGCATTGCCGTGGCGATATCGGTGATCGTATTCCTTTGGGACGGCTGGCGGCCGTACCATGCGTTGCGGGGACGGGTGGATGGCACCCGCGGTTACAATAATGTGCAGCGTTATCCACAGGCCCGACGCATTCCAGGGCTGGTGCTGCTGCGTTGGGACGCGCCGCTGTTCTTTGCCAATGCCGAGCAGTTCCAGAGCACGGTGATGGCGGCGGT
>NZ_OPYN01000048.1 GCF_900277125.1 Pseudomonas inefficax | reverse complement strand
AGGCCACCCGCATCATGTGCTTCACCGCCTCGTGCGCTTCGTGGAGGTGGGCGCTGGCGCGCAACTCGTCCAGGCTGAGGCGGTGGTAGTCGGCGAGCCATTGCAGCACGACATCGGCGGACAGGTGGTCCTGCTCGATATAGAGCTCGCTACGGTTGCAGGTCGACAGGATTGCCGCTTCGCGGCTGGATGTCAGCCGGCAGAGCTGCTGCAGGGCGTCTACCAGCTGCTCTGGGGTAAACGCCACGCGCTCGCGTACGTCTACCGAGGCAGTCTTATGGTTGATACCAAGTGCAAGAAAGGCCATGCAAGGTCGCTGGTTGTGACGGGAAGCCGATAATTGTCCTCTTTCGCAGGTTTCAGGACAACCACCGTTCGCTATTGCGCTGATAGCGCTGCGGCTATCGCCGGATTCAGGCCAGCATCAGCGGCAATTTCAGCTCCCCCCCGCTCTTGATCTGGCTCTTGATCTGGCTCTTGATCTGGCTCTTGATCTAGCTCTTGATCTTGATCTTGATCTTCGCGACTTCAGGAGGCCGAGCAGAGGTCTTGCGGAGGGAGGTGACGGGCATGGATGCCCGTCAAGCGCTGAGGCCCCATGGATGGGGCCTGCAGCGCGTACTCCCGGGAGCAAGACCGGCGCGAGGGAACCCCGGAGCGCAGCGCAGGGGCCGGATGATGGGAGCGCAGCGTTTTTTGGTTACTTTTTGCCGCGTTTGGCAAAAAGTGACTCGCCGTAAGGGCGAAAAGGTGAGTATGCGTCGCCATCGTAAATGGACTGTTCGCTATATCAAAACCATCGCTTAAGCTTTTTGGATGTCGGCATTCACATCGTAGACATTCATTCGCGATGGTGGCACCAAGTCACCTTTCCGCCCTTACGGCGGGTCCCTTTTTGTCGTGGCAAAAAGGAACCAAAAACCGTCCGCTCCCATCATCCGGCCCCTCCGCTTCGCTCCGGGGTTCCCTCGCTACGGGCCTGCTCCCGGGAGTACGCGCTGCAGGCCCCATCCATGGGGCCTCAGCGCTTGACGGGCATCCATGCCCGTCACCTCCCTCCGCAGTCCCTTCGCTCGGCCTCCTGAAGTCGCAATCTGCGGCGCCTGAACTATCGCGCGCTTAGAAGCAAGAGCAAGAGCAAGGACTCTGTGTTCGGTGGCTGCGGCAGGCTCTGCCGCGAACCACGCGGGCGCAGCGCGGTCTGCATAAGCGAAGCGCAGCTTCATACCTTCGCAGGTGGGTTTGCCCCCGCGCTTGTGTCATCATGCTCCGACCGCCGGTGAGTCCTCTCAAAGCCTTCCTATGAACAAACCATACGCATTGCTGCTTGCCTTCGCCCTGCTCCAGGGCTGCCAGAGCCTGGCCCCGCAAAAAGCCGAGCCTCCCGTCGCCGAGGCCGGCAAGAGCGAGGCGGAAAAGCCCGTGGTGTATGGCTCGTTCAAGCAGGACACGCTCTATAGCCTGCTGGTGGCGGAGCTGGCTGGCCAGCGCAATCGCTTCGACATCGCCCTGGCCAACTACACCGACCAGGCCGCAAAAACCCAGGACCCAGGGGTTTCCGAGCGCGCCTACCGCATTGCCGAATACCTCGGCGCCGACGAACCGGCACTGGACAACGCACTGGTCTGGGCCCGCAACGACCCGCAGAACCTCGACGCCCAGCGCGCCGCTGCCATCCAGCTGGCCCGCGCAGGCCGCTATGACGACTCCATGACGTACATGGAAAAGGTCCTCCAGGGCCAGGGCGACACCCATTTCGATTTCCTCGCCCTGTCCGCCGCCGAAACCGACCAGAGCACCCGCGACGGCCTGCTGCAAAGCTTCGAGCGGCTGCTGGTGAAGTACCCGGACAATAGCCAGCTGGTGTTTGGCAAAGCCCTGCTGCTGAACCAGGACGGCAAGGCCGAAGAAGCTTTGGAGCTGCTCGAGTCGCACCCGCCGCAAAACGGCGAAATCGCCCCGATCCTGCTGCGCGCGCGCCTGCTACAAGCCCTGGACCGTGGCCCGGAGGCCCTGCCTCTGCTGCGCGGGGCGATTCGCGACAACCCCGACGACAAGCGCTTGCGCCTGACCTACGCCCGCACTCTGGTCGAACAGGACCGCATCGCCGACGCCAAGGGCGAGTTCCTCAGCCTGGTCCAGCAATACCCGGAGGACGACGAGCTGCGCTATTCGCTGGCCCTGGTGTGCCTGGAAAACAAGGACTGGGATGAAGCCGAGGGCTACCTGCAAGAGCTGATCGAACGCGACAGCAACGTCGACGCCGCACACCTGAACCTGGGCCGCATCCACGAGGAGCGCCACGACCCTGCAGGCGCCCTGCGTGAATACGCCCTGGTCGGCCCCGGCCCCGACTACCTGCCGGCGCAACTGCGCCAGGCCGACATCCTGATTGCCAACGGCCGTGGTACCGAAGCCTCGCGCCTGCTCGCCGATGCCCGCGAAGCCCAGCCGGACTACGCCATCCAGCTGTTCCTGATCGAATCGGAAAGCTACAGCAACAACAACAAGGACACCCAGGCCAGCCAGGTGCTGCAACAAGCCATCCAGCGCTACCCGGACGACCTCAACCTGCTGTACACCCGCGCCATGCTGGCCGAAAAGCGTGACGACCTGCCGCAGATGGAAAAAGACCTGCGTGCCATCATCACCCGCGAGCCGGAAAACGCCATGGCCCTGAACGCCCTCGGCTACACCCTGGCCGACCGCACCACCCGCTACAGCGAAGCCAAGGCGCTGATCGACAAGGCCCATCAGCTGACCCCGGACGACCCGGCGGTACTCGACAGCCTGGGCTGGGTCAATTACCGCCTGGGCAACCTCGACGAGGCTGAAACCTACCTGCGCAAGGCTTTTGCCAGCTTCCCCGACCACGAAGTGGCTGCCCACCTGGGCGAAGTGCTGTGGGCCAACGGCAAGCGCGGCGAAGCCCGCCAGGTCTGGGCCAAGGGCTTCGAAGCCCAGGCCGACAGCCCCATCCTGCGCAAGACCCTCCTGCGCCTGACCGGATCCGAGACTCTCTAACGCCATGTTCCTGCGCCATTGCATTACCTTCACCCTGATCGCCCTGCTGGCCGGCTGTGCCGGCTTCGGTAGCCGCGAGGCCCTGCAGGGCCACGGCGACCCGCAGCAGTGGCGCGCCCATAAAGAGCAGCTGAGCAGCCTCGATGGCTGGCAGATCAACGGCAAGGTCGGCATCCGTGCCCCGCGCGACTCCGGCAGCGGCACGCTGTTCTGGCTGCAACGCCAGGACTACTACGACATCCGCCTGGCCGGCCCGCTGGGCCGTGGCGCCGCACGCCTGACCGGCCGCCCCGGCAACGTGGTACTGGAAGTCGCCAACCAGGGCCGCTACGAGGCCCCAAGCCCCGAAGCCCTGCTGGAAGAGCAACTGGGCTGGCAGTTGCCGGTCTCGCACCTGGTCTGGTGGGTACGCGGCCTGCCCGCTCCCGACAGCAAGAGCAAGCTGACCCTGGACGGCGACAGCCGCCTGGCCAGCCTCGACCAGGATGGCTGGCAGGTACAGTACCTGAGCTACACGGAGCAGAACGGCTACTGGCTGCCCGAGCGCCTGAAGCTGCACGGCAAGGACCTCGATGTGACCCTGGTGGTCAAGGACTGGCAGCCGCGCCAGCTGGGGCACTGATACATGCAGCCCCTTACCCTTCCAGCCCCAGCCAAGCTCAACCTGTGGCTGCACATCATCGGCCGCCGCGCGGACGGCTACCACGAGCTGGAAACCGTCTTCCAGTTTCTCGATCACTGCGACGAGCTGAGCTTCGCCGTGCGTGACGACGGCGTGATCCGCCTGCATAACGAAATCGAGGCGGTGCCGCACGACAGCAACCTGATCGTGCGTGCCGCGCGCAAGCTGCAGGAACAATCGGGCACGAAGTTGGGCGCCGACATCTGGCTGAGCAAGGTGCTGCCCATGGGCGGTGGCATCGGCGGCGGCAGCTCGGATGCCGCCACTACCCTGTTGGCCCTCGCCCACCTGTGGCAACTGGACTGGAGCGAAGACCGCCTGGCCGCCCTGGGCCTGAGCCTGGGCGCCGACGTACCGGTTTTCGTGCGCGGCCACGCGGCGTTCGCCCAGGGCGTGGGTGAACAACTGACCCCGGTCGACCCGGAAGAGCCGTGGTATGTCGTGCTTGTGCCGCAAGTGTCTGTCAGCACAGTAGAAATTTTTTCACATCCACAGTTGACACGTGATTCGCTCCCCCTTAAGATGCGCCCCGTTCCCGAGGGAAACAGTCGAAATGACTGCCAACCGGTGGTAGAGCAGAGTTACCCGGAAGTTCGCAATGCGTTGAATTCACTGGGTAAATTCACTGAAGCTCGACTGACCGGTACTGGAAGTTGTGTGTTTGGGGCCTTCCCAAGCAAAGCCGAAGCTGATAAAGTTCTGGCCCTTCTTTCAGCGACCCAAACAGGGTTTGTGGCGAAAGGAAGCAACGTTTCGATGTTGCATCGCAAGCTGCAAAGTCTGGTCAAGAAGTCGAGCGCATAAGCGTTCGCAGCAACAGATACAGGGGCGTCGCCAAGCGGTAAGGCAGCAGGTTTTGATCCTGCCATGCGTTGGTTCGAATCCAGCCGCCCCTGCCATTTTCCTTATACTCATCCAGGTTACCCTCAGCCTTCAGGTACTGCGCGTGTCCAAGATGATGGTCTTTACGGGGAACGCTAACCCCGATCTGGCTCGGCGTGTCGTACGTCAGCTGCATATCCCTCTCGGTGACGTCTCTGTCGGTAAGTTCTCCGACGGCGAGATCAGCACTGAGATCAATGAGAATGTCCGCGGTAAAGACGTCTTCATTATTCAGCCGACCTGTGCCCCGACCAACGATAACCTGATGGAACTGGTAGTGATGGCCGACGCCTTCCGCCGCTCCTCAGCATCCCGAATCACCGCCGTGATTCCTTACTTCGGATACGCCCGCCAGGACCGCCGTCCGCGTTCGGCACGTGTAGCCATCAGCGCCAAAGTCGTCGCTGACATGCTCACTGTCGTAGGTATCGACCGTGTACTCACCGTCGACCTGCACGCTGACCAGATCCAGGGTTTCTTCGATATCCCGGTCGACAACATCTACGGCTCGCCCGTACTGGTCGACGATATCGAAGACCAGCGTTTCGAGAACCTGATGATCGTCTCCCCGGACATCGGCGGTGTCGTGCGCGCACGTGCCGTCGCCAAATCCCTGGGCGTCGACCTGGGTATCATCGACAAGCGCCGCGAGAAGGCTAACCACTCCGAGGTCATGCACATCATCGGCGACGTCGAAGGGCGCACCTGCATCCTTGTAGACGACATGGTCGACACCGCCGGCACCCTGTGCCACGCGGCCAAAGCCCTGAAAGAACACGGCGCTGCCAAGGTTTACGCCTACTGCACGCACCCTGTCCTGTCGGGCCGCGCGATCGAGAACATCGAGAAGTCGGTACTGGACGAGCTGGTGGTGACCAACACCGTTCCGCTGTCCGCCGCTGCTCAAGCCTGTGACCGTATCCGCCAGCTGGATATCGCACCGGTTGTCGCTGAAGCGGTCCGCCGCATCAGCAACGAAGAATCGATCAGCGCGATGTTCCGCTAAGCGGAACACACGCTGACGAAAAGCGCCCCGCCCCAACACTGGTTGTTGGGGCGGGGCTTTTTTGCCATCCCCGTTGGCGCTGGTCGCAAACGCCCTCGGGGGGCTATTTTGGAGAAACAAAATGACCGAATTCACTCTGAACGCCCAAGCGCGTACTGACCTGGGGAAAGGTGCGAGCCGCCGCCTGCGTCACTCCGCGAACATCCCAGCCGTTGTCTACGGTGGTAACCAGGAAGCTCAGTCCCTGACCATCCTGGCCAAGGAAATCACCAAGCTGTTCGAAAACGAAGCTGCCTTCAGCCACGTAATCGAGCTGAACGTTGACGGCGTCAAGCAGAACGTCATCATCAAGGCCATGCAGCGTCACCCAGCCAAGCAGTTCATCATGCACGCCGACTTCATTCGCGTCGTTGCTGGCCAGAAACTGACCGCTAAGGTACCGGTTCACTTCATCAACGAAGAAGCCCCGGTCAAGAAAGGCGGCGAGATCTCCCACGTAGAAGCCGAGATCGAAGTTTCCTGCGAAGCCAAAGACCTGCCTGAGTTCATCGAAGTCGACCTGGCCAACGCTGAAATCGGCACCATCATCCACCTGTCGGACCTGAAAGCTCCGAAAGGCGTAGAGTTCGTAGCTCTGGCCCACGGTGATGACAAAGCTGTTGCCAACGTTCACGCTCCACGCGTTGCTCCAGAAGCAGAAGGCGCTGCCGAGTAATCCACTCGCACGCCGGCGTTGATCGGGTTACAGTGCCGCGCGCCCTGTAACCCACCAACTCCAAGGAAGAGCCCCTGACGTGACCGCCATCCAGTTGATCGTCGGCCTGGGTAACCCCGGCCCCGAATACGAACAGACCCGGCATAACGCAGGGGCTCTTTTCGTTGAACGCATTGCCAGCGCCCAGCGCGTTTCGCTGACCGCTGACAAAAAGTATTTCGGCCTGACGGCTAAATTCAGCCATCAGGGCAACGACGTTCGTTTGTTGATCCCCACCACCTACATGAACCGCAGCGGCCAGGCCGTGGCGGCGTTGGCCAATTTCTTCCGCATCAAGCCGGAAGCGATCCTGGTGGCGCATGACGAACTCGACCTGCCCCCGGGCGTCGCCAAGCTCAAGCGCGGCGGTGGCCATGGTGGGCACAACGGCCTGCGCGACATCATCGCGCAGCTCGGCAACCAGAACGACTTCCACCGCCTGCGGCTTGGCATCGGCCACCCGGGCGACGCCAAACTGGTCTCCAACTTCGTCCTGGGCCGCGCGCCGCGCGCCGAGCAGGAGAAGCTCGACGCCAGCATCGATTTTGCCCTCGGCGTGCTGCCGGACGTGCTTGCCGGCGACTTCGCCAAGGCGATGCGCGAGCTGCACAGCCAGAAGGCCTGATTTCCTTTAGAGAGGGGAATACCCATGGGTTTCAATTGCGGCATCGTCGGCCTGCCCAACGTCGGCAAGTCCACCCTGTTCAACGCCCTGACCAAGTCTGGCATCGCGGCGGAGAACTTCCCCTTCTGCACCATCGAGCCTAACAGCGGCATCGTGCCGATGCCCGATGCGCGCTTGAATGCCTTGGCTGAAATCGTCAAGCCAAACCGCATCCTGCCGACCACCATGGAGTTCGTCGACATCGCCGGCCTGGTGGCTGGCGCCTCGAAAGGTGAAGGCCTGGGCAACAAGTTCCTCGCCAACATCCGCGAGACCGACGCCATTGCCCACGTGGTGCGCTGCTTCGAAGACGAGAACGTGATCCACGTTTCCAACAGCGTCGACCCCAAGCGCGACATCGAGATCATCGACCTCGAGCTGATCTTCGCCGACCTCGACAGCTGCGAGAAGCAACTGCAGAAGGTTGCCCGCAACGCCAAGGGCGGCGACAAGGAAGCCCTGGCGCAAAAGGCCATCCTCGAACAGCTGATCCCGCACTTCACCGAAGGCAAGCCTGCGCGCAGCCTGATGAAAAACATGAGCGCCGAAGACAAGGCGGTCATTCGCGGTTTCCACCTGCTGACCAGCAAGCCGGTCATGTACATCGCCAACGTGGCCGAAGACGGCTTCGACAACAACCCGCACCTGGACGTGGTCAAGGCCATCGCCGAGGAAGAAGGCGCGGTAGTGGTGCCGGTGTGCAACAAGATCGAAGCGGAAATCGCCGAGCTGGACGATGGTGAAGAGAAGGACATGTTCCTCGAGGCCCTGGGCCTGGAAGAGCCTGGCCTGAACCGCGTGATCCGCGCCGGTTACGAGCTGCTGAACCTGCAGACCTACTTCACTGCCGGCGTGCAGGAAGTACGTGCCTGGACCGTCCGCGTCGGCGCCACTGCTCCGCAGGCAGCCGGGGTTATCCACACCGACTTCGAAAAAGGCTTCATCCGCGCTGAAGTGGTGGCCTATGACGACTTCATCCAGTTCAAGGGTGAAAGCGGTGCCAAGGAAGCCGGCAAATGGCGCTTGGAAGGCAAGGACTACATCGTCAAGGACGGTGACGTGATGCACTTCCGCTTCAACGTCTAAGCGCCAGCTTGCAGTACCCACAAACCCCTTGAGGCCAACGCCTCAAGGGGTTTTGTTTTATCTGGCATTTGACAGGGCGCGCGATCCCTGTGGGAGCGGCCTTGTGTCGCGAAAGGGCCGCAAAGCGGCCCCGGAATTCAGCATCTAAGCTGTGATTCAGCACCCTCCCCCGGACGCGCGCATCATGCCCGAAAAACCCCGCCTCGACTGGCAACGCTGGCTTCCCGGCCTGGTCACCCTGCTCCACTACCAACCCGCCTGGCTACCCAAAGACATCGCCGCTGGCCTGGTGCTCACCACCATGCTGGTGCCGGTGGGCATCGCCTATGCCGAAGCGTCTGGCGTACCCGGCATCTATGGCCTGTACGCCACCATCATCCCGCTGCTGGCCTATGCCCTGTTCGGCCCCAGCCGCATCCTCGTACTGGGCCCGGACTCGGCACTGGCCGCGCCGATCCTGGCGGTGGTGGTGCAGTACGCCGCCAGCGACCCGCAACGGGCGATCGCCATCGCCAGCATGATGGCCCTGGTGGCCGGGGCGTTCTGCGTGATCGCCGGTTTGCTGCGCCTGGGCTTCATCACCGAACTGCTGTCCAAGCCGATCCGCTATGGCTACATGAACGGTATCGCCCTCACGGTGCTGATCAGCCAGTTGCCCAAACTGTTCGGTCTGTCGGTCGACAGCCAGGGCCCGCTGCGGGATACCTGGAACCTGATCCAGGCCTTGCTCGCCGGCCAGGGCCATTGGCCAAGCTTCGTGGTCGGTGGCGGTAGCCTGGCGCTGATCCTGCTGCTCAAGCCGTTCAAGCGCGTGCCGGGCATTCTCATTGCGGTGGTGGCGGCCACGCTGGCGGTGAGCCTGCTGGGGCTCGACCAGCAAGGCGTGAAAGTGCTCGGCGAACTGCCCCAGGGGCTGCCCAGCCTGGTCTTCCCCTGGGTCAGCGATATCGACTTGGTGGAAGTATTGCTCGGCGGTATTGCGGTAGCGCTGGTGTCGTTCGCCGATACCAGTGTGCTGTCACGTTCCTACGCCGCGCGCATGAAGACCCCGGTCAACCCCAACCAGGAAATGTTCGGCCTGGGTGTGGCCAACCTGGCCTCCGGGCTGTTCCAGGGCATCCCGATCAGCAGCAGCTCGTCACGCACACCGGTGGCTGAAGCGGCCGGTTCACAGACCCAGCTCACCGGCATCATCGGCGCCCTGGCGGTAACCCTTTTGCTGCTGGTCGCGCCCAACCTGATGCAACACCTGCCCAACAGTGCCCTGGCGGCAGTAGTGATCGCCGCAGCGTTGGGCCTGTTCGAGTTTGCCGACCTCAAGCGCATCTTCCGCATGCAGCAATGGGAATTCTGGCTGTCGTTCACCTGCTTCGTCGGCGTAGCGGTATTCGGGGCCATTCCCGGTATCTGCATTGCCGTGGCGATATCGGTGATCGAATTCCTGTGGGACGGCTGGCGGCCGCATCATGCGGTGCTGGGACGGGTGGATGGCACCCGCGGTTACCATGATGTGCAGCGTTATCCACAGGCCCGACGCATTCCAGGGCTGGTGCTGCTGCGTTGGGACGCGCCGCTGTTCTTTGCCAATGCCGAGCAGTTCCAGAGCACGGTGATGGCGGCGGTGGACGCATCACCTACCCCGGTTCAACGGCTGGTGATTGCGGCGGAGCCGGTGACCAGCATCGATATCACCTCGGCGGACATGCTGGCCGAACTGGACCGGGCGCTGGAGGCGCGGGGGGTGGAGTTGCAGTTTGCCGAGATGAAGGACCCGGTGAAGGACAAGATGCGGCGGTTCGAGTTGTTCGAGCATATGGGGGAATCGGCATTTCACCCTACTGTCGGTGCGGCGGTGGATGCCTATCTGGAGGAGAGTGGGATTGACTGGAAGCCTTAGATTTTCCTGGGCTGGCCTCTTCGCGGGTGAACCCGCTCCCACAGGTATGGCGATGCCCATGGGATCACACAATCCTTGTGGGAGCGGGTTCACCCGCGAAGAAGCCCACGCCGCATCCGAAGCCGATCAATCCATATGAGCATGGCACTGGCATACACCGACACCGCCAGAAACAACGCCATGCGCACGGCAAAGGCACGGTACACATCCTGCCCGCCCGCGCTGTCCTGCACCGACTGCCCCAGCAAGATCAGCATGGTCGTCAGGCAACTCACCCAGTACGCCGGGCTTTGCCTGGTATCCACCGCACGGTAAAGCCTGCGCCCCTGCCAAAGGACGAACAGCAGCACCCACAGGAAAAACATCCACAGGTGCACGAACAGGCTCAACGCGCCCCACGTCAGTATCGCCAGCAACCCGGCAAGCAAGGTCGAGCCGATCAGCTCGCGGCTGGCATGCCGCGCGCGGGTTTCGCTGGCCTGCTGCCCCAGGCTCACTGCCTTCATGATCAGCGGCATGTATTGGTCCGGAGCGATCAGCGCAAGCAAAAAGGCCGGCATGACGATCAGCGTGGCACGCAAGGCGACCCAGCTCACCTGATCACTGTCGAGCAGAGGCGGTGCCGGTTGCGCCGGCGCATCGGCCGGCTCGGGAAACAGCACATGCGCCGCTGCCGTGCCCAACACCGCCAGCAGCATGCCTTTGGCCAGCGCTTCGACCACCGACAGCGCCAGGGTGAAGTCGCTGGTGCCGGCGGCGGCGATCATGGTCAGGCCGATCACCAGCAAATTGGCCAGCAGGCCGTTGCCGCCCTTCAGTGCATAGCGCAAGGTCAGGAAAACCCCCATCCCCACCAGCAACACCCCGCTCACCGGGGCATGGCGCAACAGCGGAATCAGCAGCAGCCCGCTGCCGCAAGCAAGCAGCACTAGCACCGCCAGGGCCGGTGCCGCGCGCAGGGGCAAGGGCTGGCTGCGCATGGCCAGCAACAGCACCGCAAATACCGGCGCCAGTATTGGCACCGGCAAGCCGATGCCGAAACTCACCGCCAGGCACAACGCCACGCCCCACGCCAGGCGCAGGGCGCGCAGGCGGCGCAGCTCAATAGGCATACGACAGCCAGCTCATCAGCCACATGAACAGCCGGCCCAGCAGGTTCAAAGGGTTGCCCTCGGTTGGCAGGGCCATGACTTCGGCCTGGCCGCCAACCCGCAAACCGCTCTTGTCCTGCAACTGGTCACGCTCCAGTTCGACGATCACCGGGAAGCGCTGCGCAGAGCGCAGCCACTCGCGGCTGTTCTGCACGGTCGGCAACGTGCCCGGCGGATTACTCTGGCCCACGCTCACGCCGTAGCCGATGCTGCGAATGCGCCCCTTCAGCACCGTGCCGGGCAGCGCATCGAGCACTACCAGCACCGGGGTTTCAAGGCGCAGCCGACCGAGGTTGTTCTCGGTCATGTCGGCACTTATCCACACGTCATGAATGGCGATCAGGGTCATCATCGGGCTGCCGGCACCGACATAGTGGCCAACGTCGGTGCGCAGGTCGGTAATCAGCCCGTTTGCATCGGCGCGTACCACAGTGCGCGCCAAGTCCAGTCGGGCCTTTTCGACATTGGCCGCTGCGCTGCGCAGTTGGGCGTTGTCGTCCTGCGCCCCGCCCTGCTGCTCACGGGCCCGCTCAACTTCGGCACGGGCTGCCGCCACCTGGCTGATAGCCTGGTCGCGGGTGGCCTGGGCGCCTTCCAGGCGGCGCACCGACACCGTGCCCGGGTCTTCATCGATCAAGCGCTTGAGCCGTTCGGCGTCCTGCCGCGCCTTGCGCTCGTTGGCCTGAGCCGCCACCAGAGCCGCCTGGGCCGAGTCGATGCCAGCGGTGTGGGCACCGATCTGCCGGCGTACCGTGTCCAGGTCGGCTTCGGCGCGGGCCAGGGCGATGCGGTATTGCTCCTGGTCCAGTTCGAACAGCACATCGCCCTTGCGTACTTCCTGGTTGTTGCCCACCGCCACACGCTTCACCTGCCCGGCCACCTCGGCACTCACCGGCACCACGTAGGCCTGCAGGCGGGCCTGCTGGGTATAGGGCGTGAAGCGGTCAGCCAGCAGGTACCACAGCAGGCTCACGGCAATCAGCAGCAGCACCCAGCGCATGCCGCGATCGGGGGCTGGCGGGGGTGGCGTCGGCGTAGCGTCGCTCATTTCGTTTCACCTTGTGCATGGGCGCTGGGGCCTGGCTCGTCGAGCAGTTCGCCCCAGTCGGTGCGTTGCTGCATCTGTTGGCGGGTGGCCGGGTCGATCGGTGTGCGGCTGGCGTCCCAGCCGCCGCCCAGGGCCTTGTACAGCGTTACCAGGCTGCTGACGGCATTGCCGCGGCTGACCAGGTAGCCGTCCTGTTGCTGCAGCAGCAGTTGCTGGGCGTCGAGCACGCGCTGGAAGTCGGCAAAGCCTTCGCGGTACTGCGAGCTGGCCAGGTTCAGCGAGCGCTGTGCGGCCTGCGAGGCCTGGTCGCGGATACTTGCGCTCTGCAGCGAACGCACCAGCCCGCTGGCGGCATCGTCGGCTTCGCGGGCGGCTTCGCGTACATCCTGGTGATACAGCTCGATCAGTTGCTGCAAGCGGGCGTCTTCCACGCGCACGGCGTTCTTGCGCCGGCCGTAGTCGAACGGGTTCCAGATCAGGCTGGGCCCGGCGGCGATGTCGAAGGTATCGGGCAGGTGATTGGCCGTGACGAAGCTCCAGCCGATGCTGCCCAGCAGACTCAGCTGTGGATAAAGGTCGGCCTCGGCCACCCCGACCAGCGCCGACTGCGCCGCTACCGCCTGCTCGGCGGCACGGATGTCCGGGCGGCGCTGCAGCAGGTTGGCGGGCACGTCCTGCAGCACGGCACGGTCCGGTAACGGCAACTGGCCGTGGCCGGCATCCAGCTGTGGCAGCGGCCCGGGCGGCCGGCCCAACAGCGAGCACAGCACATTGCGCAGAACATTGAGCTGGTTCTGGAACTCGGGGATGGTAGCCTGGGTAGCCAGGTACTGGGTACGCGCCTGTTGCCAGTCGAGTTCGTCGTTTTCGCCATGACGGAACAGCCGCTCGGTTATCTCCAGGCTGCGCGCCTGGCGGCGGGCGTTCTCTTCGGCGATATCCAGCCGCGCCTCGGCGGTGCGCAGGGCAAAGTAGGTATCGGCCACCTGCGCACGCAACAGCAGCATGGCATCGGCGTAGTTGGCCTGGGAGCCGAAGTAGACGGCGTCGGCGCTTTCGATGGCGCGGCTGAAGCGCCCCCAGAAGTCGATTTCCCAGCCGATGTCGAAGCCCGCGCTGGATTGCCAGAACACCGAATCGCGAGCGGTGGCAGTACCGGACTGGTCCTGTTTCAGGTACAGGCTCTGGGCGCGCAGCTGCTGCAGCTGTGGATAACGCCCGGTCTGCACGATGGCCAACTGGGCGCGGGCTTCGGCAATGCGCAAGCCAGCCACGCGCAGGTTGCTGTTATTGGCATCGGCCTCGGTGATTAAGGCATCCAGCGCTGGGTCGGCGAACACGGTCCACCACTGGCGCAGGTCGGGCGCCGCGGCCTGCTGCCCGGCCTGCTCTAGCAGCGGGGTGTTCCAGGTGCCCAGCCATGGGTCTTGCGGCGGCTGGAAGTCCGGGCCCACTTGAGTGCAGCCCACCAACATGGCCGCCAGGCTCAGTGCACAACCATAGACGCGTCCGGGCATGGCAGTCCTTGGCTCACGCCGTCGGTTCGACGGGGTTTTCCGGCACCTGCAGCGCCACCCACTGCCAGAACAGTACATAAGTGACGCCCAGAATCACTGGGCCAATGAACAGGCCGATGATGCCTTTGACCACCATGCCGCCCAGTGCCCCGATCAGCACCACCGGCATCGGCACATCCACTCCGCGCCCCAGCAGCAGCGGTTTGAGCACGTTGTCGGCAAGCCCGGCGACGAAGGTATAGATGGCGAAGATGATGGTCGCCACGGTAAAGCCTTCGACGTTGAATACGTAGATGATCACCGGCAGCGTGATCAGCGTGGCGGGGGCCTGGGCAATCCCCAGCATGAGGATGACGATCGCCAGCATCCCGGCCCCCGGTACCCCTTTGATGACGAAGCCGACGCCGATCAGCAGCATCTGGATGAAGGCAATGCCGATCACGCCCTGGGCCACCGCACGAATGGTGGCGGTGCACAGCTTGGCCAGTGGCTTGCCGCGCTCCTCGCCCGATACCCGCATGGCGATACGCTGCGCCGCGATTTCACCGCGTTGCCCGAAAGCCATGATCACCCCGGAGATGATGATAGCGCCGATGAATAGCAGGAAGGCTCCACCAGCGCTGGCCGCCGCCCCCAGTACCGTGCGCCCTGCCCCCTTGAGCTGGGGCATCCACTGGTTCAGCACACTGGCCATGTTTTCCGAGGCCGCCAGCCACAGGGCATGCACCTTCGGCCCGATCAGTGGCCAGGCCGCCACCGACTCGGGAGGTGCCGGCACGCTCCAGGCGCCGCTCTTGAGCAGCGTTACCAGGCTGTCCACCGATTCGCCGATGGACATCACCACCAGGTAGATCGGCACCAGCAGCACGACCAGTACCAGAAGAACGACCAGCGTCGCCGAAAGCCCGTCCTTTAGCCCTGTGCGGCGCTGGATGCGGCAATGCAACGGGTACAAGGTCACCGCCAGGATCACCGCCCACAGCATCAGCTCCAGAAACGGCTGAAACGTCTGGAAGGCGAAAATCACCAGTGCAGCCACCAGGCCGGCCTTGATGAGCACATCGAGCAAGCCCCGCGACAGGCTGCTGTCCAGCTTGATACCCGGTTGCATGCTTCACCTCCCAATTCAGGTGCGCCATGTGGCGCGCTTCAATGGCCCGTTTCAGGGCTTGCCTGGGCTGGGCTGTCGTCACGCAACTGCCGCGCCAGAGCCATCATTACCAAGGGCACCACCGCCATCGACAAGGTGATGGCCAGCACCAGCAGGTCATGCACCTGCTGCGCCAGCACCTGATGGTCGAGCGCCAGCTTGAACACCACGAAGGCAAACTCGCCGCCAGATGCCAGCACCACGCCCAGGCACAGCGCCTGGGCCTGGTTGAGCCCACCCGCCATGCGGCCCAGGCCATACAGCAGCGGCAACTTGATAATCACCAGCAGCAGGGTCAGACCCAGCACCAGCAACGGCATGCCGAACAGCAGACGCAGGTCGGCGCTCATCCCCACGCCAACGAAGAACAGCCCCAGCAGCAAACCCTTGAGCGGCTCGATCTGGGTTTCAAGTTCGTGGCGGAAAGGCGACTCGGCCATCAGGACACCTGCCAGAAATGCCCCCAGCGCCATGGACACACCCACGTGCTCCATCACCCAGGCGGTGCCCAGCACTACCAGCAAGGCGGTAGCGGTAGACAGTTCGGGCAGGCCCGAACCGACTGTCCATTTGAAGACAGGGGTCAGCAGGTAGCGGCCAAAGATGATCACCACACCTATGCCAACCGCCACCGCCAGCATCGGCCAGGCACCTTCGTCGGCGGTACTGACATCACCACCGAGCAGTGGCACCACAGCAATCAGCGGGATCGCGGCAATGTCCTGGAACAGCAGGATCGCCACAGCCAAGCGGCCGTGCGGCTTGCCCAGGTCCTTGCGCTCGGCCAGTACCTGCAGGCCAAACGCGGTGGACGACAACGCAAGGCCCAGCCCCAGCACGATGGCGGCCGGCTTCGACTGGCCGAATAGCCAGTACGCCAGCAGGCCAAGCACCGCAGCGCTCAGGCCCACTTGTAGCGAGCCAACGCCAAACAACGCGCGGCGCATGCTCCACAAACGCCGCGGCGACAGCTCCAGCCCGATGACGAACAGCAGCATCACCACGCCCATCTCCGACAGGCGCGCCACGTTATCCGGGTTGTTCAGCAGGCCGAATACCGATGGCCCTATCAGAATGCCCGCCAGCAGATAGCCGGGCACCGCCCCCATTTTCAAACGCTGCGCCAGCGGTACCAGAAGTACCACGGCCAGCAAAAACACCACCGTCGCCTGTAGCAGGCTGCCGTCATGTGGCATAGGTTTGCACCCTCGCTGCTCCCCGCAGGGAGGGGATCAGAAACGCTGTTCCACTTCTTTGAACGGGTAGGCAACGGCCTTGTACTTGCCGATCTTGCCGCGTCTGGGCAGCTTCACTGCCTGCTCCCGGGTGATGTCCTTGTAGGGAATGCGTGTCAGCAGATGGCTGATGATGTTCAGCCGGGCACGCCGCTTGTCGTTGGAGTGGGCCATGAACCAGGGCGCCCAAGCGGTATCCGAGGCGGCAAACATCTCATCACGGGCCTGTGTGTAGTCATCCCAGCGGGTGTAGGACTTGAGGTCCATGGGCGACAGCTTCCACAGCTTGCGGCCGTCATTGATGCGGTCCTGCAGGCGCCGGGTCTGCTCTTCGGCGCTGACCTCGAGCCAGTACTTGATGAGGATGATGCCCGACTCGACCATGACCTTTTCGAACAGCGGCACGCCAGCCAGGAACCGGTCGGCCTGTTCGTTCGAGCAGAAGCCCATCACCCGTTCGACCCCGGCCCGGTTGTACCAGCTGCGATCGAAGATCACCACTTCACCTGCGGCCGGCAGATGGCCGACATAGCGCTGCAGGTACATCTGGGTCTTTTCCCGCTCGGTTGGTGCCGGCAGTGCCACCACGCGGAATACTCTGGGGCTGACGCGCTCGGTGATGGCCTTGATGGTGCCGCCCTTGCCAGCGCCGTCGCGGCCTTCGAAGACAATGCATACCTTCAGTCCCTTGGCCACCACCCACTCCTGCAGCTTCACCAGTTCCACATGCAGCTGCTTGAGTTCCTTCTCGTACGCCTTGCCGCCCAATTTCTCCGGCTGGTCCTTGTGGTCTTTCTTCCTGGACGACTTCGACATGGCACTCTCCTGAGGGCGAATGAAGAGTCAGTATGGTCGATCCATGGCAGTTTTCCGCTTCGCTTGATGTTTTCGCAGGTTGTGCGTCTAGTCGGTTGATTTGGTGGGTGTTCGGCTGACTGTGGGAGCGGGTTCACCCGCGAAAGCGTCGGCAGCTTCACCGACGCATTCGCGGGTGAACCCGCTCCCACAGGGTAGGGTGTGGCCTCGAGGTCGGATTACTTGGCCGGCTTGTTGTAGCCGGTTTATGTTTCCGCTGGCTGTGCGTCTAGTCGATTGATTTGGTGGGTGTTCGGCTGACTGTGGGAGCGGGTTCACCCGCGAATGCGCCGGTAGCTTCACTGACGCATTCGCGGGTAAACCCGCTCCCACAGGGCAGGGTGTGGCCTCAAGGCCGGATTACTTGGCCAGCTTGTTGTAGCTGGTCATCAGGTTGCGGTAATCCGGAATATGGTTGGAGAACAGGGTCCCCAGCCCTTCGATGTCATTGCGCCAGTCGCGGTGCAGCTCGCAAGCCACACCGAACCAGGTCATCAGTTGCGCCCCGGCGGCCTCCATGCGCCGCCAGGCCGAGTCACGAGTCAGTTCGTTGAAGGTGCCGGAGGCGTCGGTGACGACGAATACCTCGAAGCCCTCCTCCAGTGCCGACAGTGCCGGGAAGGCCACGCACACTTCAGTCACCACGCCGGCGATCAGCAGTTGCTTCTTGCCGGTGGCCTTGACGGCCTTGACGAAGTCCTCGTTGTCCCAGGCATTGATGTTGCCAGGGCGGGCGATGTACGGGGCGTCGGGGAACTGCTCTTTCAGCTCGGGCACCAGTGGGCCGTTGGGGCCGGTCTCGAAACTGGTGGTGAGAATGGTCGGCAGCTTGAAGTACTTGGCCAGGTCCGACAGGGCCAGGACGTTGTTCTTGAAGCGGTCGGGGTCGATGTCCCTTACCAGCGAGAGCAGGCCGGTCTGATGGTCGACCAGCAGCACGGCGGCGTTGTTCTTGTCCAGACGCTTGTATTGGAAGGCCATGACGGTTCTCCTTGCTTCAGCAGGTTGGGATTATCAGCGTAGGCAAGGATGAAGGATGGGTGGGACCGTCAGTCGGGTTGCCTGCCAAGGCCGGCGATGGGGCCGCATGGCGGCCCCTGCAATGCTTAGCCAAGCACCTTGCCAGCCACCTCATCGACAGCCGCCTTGGTGATGGCGACGATCTGCTCGGCATCCTCCTGGCTCAGCACCAACGGCGGTGCAAAACCGAGAATGTCACCATGCGGCATGGCCCGGGCGATCATCCCGCGCTCAAGGCATGCTGCCGACACCTGTGGCCCTACTTTCAACGCCGGGTCGAACGCCGTGCGCGCCTCGCGATCAGCCATGAACTCGACCGCACAAAGCATGCCGTCACCCCGTACTTCACCTACCAACGGGTGGCCTTCGAAGGTTTCGCGCATGCGCCGGTTGAGGTAGGCCCCCACCACTTCGGCATTCTCGGTCAGGTTCTCGCGTTCGAGAATATCCAGGTTGGCCAGCGCCGCCGCTGCGCAGATCGGGTGCCCGGAGTAGGTCCAGCCGTGGCCCATGGGGCCGGCTTTCTGCGAGCCTTCTTCGATCACGTTCCACACCTTCTCGCCAACGATCACCGCCGACAGAGGCGCATAGGCGCTGGTCAGGCCCTTGGCCGTAGTGATCAGGTCCGGGCGGATGTCGTAGCGCTGGCTGCCCATCTTCGAGCCCAGGCGGCCGAAGGCGCACACCACTTCGTCGGCGATCAACAGCACATCGTAACGGTCGAGCACGGCCTGGATCGCCTTCCAGTAACCCTTGGGCGGCACGATGATGCCACCGGTGCCCATCAGCGGCTCACCAATGAACGCGGCGACGGTGTCGGGGCCTTCGGCCAGGATCAATTGCTCCAGCTCGTCGGCGCAGTAGCGCACGAAGGCCTGCTCGTCCATGCCGGCCGGTGCCTTGCGGTACCAGTGCGGGCAGACCGTATGCTTGACGCCCTCCACCGGCAGGTCGAAATGTTGGTGGAAGCTTGGCAGGCCGGTAAGGCTGCCGGTCATGATGCCCGAGCCGTGATAGCCACGGTCGCGCGAGATGATCTTCTTCTTGAGTGGGCGCCCCAGGATGTTGTTGTAGTAACGCACCAGCTTGACCTGGGTCTCGTTGGCATCGGAACCCGACAGGCCGTAGTAGACCTTTTTCATCCCGGCCGGCGCCCAGTCGATGATGCGGCTGGAAAGCTCGATGATCGCCTCGGTCGAGTGGCCGACGTAGGTGTGGTAGTACGCCAGCTCCTTGGCCTGGCGATGGATGGCGTCAGCGACCTCGGTACGCCCGTAACCGATGTTCACGCAGTACAGGCCGGCGAAGGCGTCGATCAGTTCGCGGCCTTCGTGGTCACGCAGGCGAATGCCCTCGGCACCGGTGATGATCCGGCCCTTGAGCGCGCCGTTGGCGTGGTCATGGGCGTGGGTCGAGGGGTGCATGAAGTGGGCGCGGTCCTGTTCGAACAGCTGGCTGTAATCTTGGCTCATGGCAAACACTCCTTAGAACTGACCGTGGTGGTGCAAGCAAACGTATTTGGTTTCGACGAAGGGTTCGAAGCCCTCGCTGCCGCCTTCGCGGCCCAGGCCCGAGGCTTTCATGCCGCCGAACGGGATGGGGTGGCCGGTGAACTTGACGCCGTTGATCGCCACCATCGCGTGGTCGAGCCGGCGCACCAGCGGGTGCACGACATCGAGGCGGTTGCCGACGATGTAGGCAGCCAGGCCGTACTCGGTGTCATTGGCCATGGTGATGGCCTGCTCCAGCGTGTCGAACGGCATCACCCCGGCAATCGGCGCGAAGTTTTCTTCCTGGTAGATGCGCATCGCCGGCGTGACATCGGCAAGCACCGTCGGCTGGAAGAACCAGCCACCCAACGCATGGCCCTCGCCACCGACCAGGCGCCGGGCGCCACGCTGCAGGGCATCCTCGACCCGGGCCTGGGTGGCATCGAAGGCGGCCTGGTGCATCAGCGGGCCGATCTCTGCCGCCGTCTCTTCGCCATCGACCATCGCCGGGCCAACCTTCAGCGCCCGCACTGCTTCTGCAAAGCGCACCAGGAATGCTTCGTACAACGGCCGCTGCACCATGATCCGGTTGGCCGCGCAGCAGTCCTGGCCAGACGTCTGGAACTTGGCGGCCACGGCCACCCGCACGGCCAGCTCCAGGTCGGCATCGGCGCAGACGATGAACGGCGCATTACCGCCCAGCTCCAGCGCCACTTTCTTCACATCCTGAGCCGCGGCTTGCAGCACCAGCTTGCCGACCCGGGTCGAGCCGGTGAAGCTGACCGCCCGCACGCGGCTGTCGCGCACCAGGGTTTCCATGGCCATCTGCGGTTCGCCGATCACCACGTTGAACACTCCCGGCGGGAAGCCGGCGTCCTTTGCCAGCTGGGCCAGGGCCAGCGCCGAGAACGGTGTTTCGTGGGCCGGCTTGACCACCACCGTGCAGCCGGCCGCCAACGCCGCAGCCGCCTTGCGGGTGATCATGGCGCTGGGGAAGTTCCATGGGGTGAGCAGCGCGCAGACCCCGACTGGCTCCTTCAGCGTACTGAGTTGGGCTCCCGGAATATGGCTGGGGATGGTCTGCCCGTTGAGGCGCCGGGCCTCCTCGGCAAACCAGGGGATGAAGCTTGCCGCATAGGCGATTTCACCGCGTGCTTCGGCCAGCGGCTTGCCCTGCTCCTCACTGAGAATGCGCGCCAGCGCCTCCTGGTGTTCGAGCATCAATTCGGCCCAGCGCCGCAACAGCGCAGCGCGGCTGCCCAGGCTCTGCTGGCGCCAGGCCGTGAAAGCCCGCTGGGCGGCATCCACTGCGGCGACGATCTGCTCGTGGTCGAGCAGTGGCACATGGCCGATCACCTGGCGGTTGGCCGGGTCATGCACGGCGATGCTGTTGCCGCTGTGGCTGTGCAGCCATTGGCCATCGACGTGGCACAGGCTGTTGAATGGGTAGTGGTGTGACATGACTGTTCTCCATACCTCGTTGTCGTGGCGCCAGGTTCAGGCCAGTACGTCGGCGATCACCGCCAGGGTGTCCCCGCACTGCACCAGGCCGGGAAAGTGCCGGGCTGCGAGCAAGCCACTGCGGCGGGCGCGATACTCGACCGGGGCACTGCCGGTGCGGCGGATGTCGTGGATACGAGCGATCACTTCGCCCTGGCGGACCGTTTCGCCCAGGTCGCGGCACATCTCCAGCAAGCCGTCATGCTCGCTGGCGATGAAACAATCGCCATCGGGCATGTCCAGCAGGGTTGTCTCGCCCTGCTCCACTTCGCCGGCGAGGATGCCGGCGTGGATCAGCACATTGCGCACGCCGCGCTCCGCCAGGGCCACGCTTTTCGCCGTGGAGGTGCCACCACCGCCCAGTTCGGTGGTGATGAACACCTTGCCCTGCTCTTCTGCCGCGGTGTCGTACATCGCCTGCGCATCCAGCTCGAGCATGCGCATGCTGTAGGGCGCGGCGAAGGCCTGCATGCCAGCTTCACAGCGGGCCTGCTGGGCCTTGTCGGGCAGCACATGGCACGCAGCGAACGGCAGAAAATCGAGGGTGCGACCACCGGAGTGGATGTCCAGGACGATATCGGCCAACGGCAGCAAGGTGCGGCGGAAATAGTCGGCGATCTTTTCCGTCACGCTGCCATCAGGCCGGCCAGGGAAGCTGCGGTTGAGGTTGCCCCGGTCGATCGGCGAGGTGCGGGTGCCCGCCTGGAACGCCGGTGTGTTCATGAACGGCACGATGATCACCCGCCCGCTTACCTGCCCGGCCTGCAGCTGCTGGGCCAGCTTGCTCAGTGCCACCGGGCCTTCGTATTCGTCACCGTGATTGCCACCCGTGAGCAAGGCCGTCGGGCCATTGCCGTTCCTGACCACCGTCAGCGGAATCATCACCGCCCCCCAGGCGGAGTCGTCACGCGAGTACGGCAGCTTGAGGAAGCCGTGCTGCACGCCGTCCTGCTCGAAATCCAGGGTACAGGTGATCGGGTTGGCCACCGTGGCGGCGGCCTGTGCGATTGCATTCATGGGTCAGTCCTTCACGAACAGCTGGCGCGGCACGTTGCACAGGGTCTCGACCCCGGTCTCGGTGATGAGGATGCTTTCGGTGATCTCCAGGCCCCAGTCGTCCATCCACAGCCCCGGCATGAAGTGGAAGGTCATGCCCGGTTGCAGCACGCTGCTGTCGCTGGGGCGCAGGCTCATGGTGCGTTCGCCCCAATCTGGCGGGTAGCTGATGCCGATCGGGTAACCACAGCGGCTGTCCTTGTGGATGCCGAACTTCTCCAGTACGCGGAAGAACGCCCTGGCGATGTCACCGGTGGTGTTGCCTGGCCGCGCGGCATCGAGGCCGGCCGCGATACCTTCGACCACCGCCTTTTCGCCATCGAGAAAGTGTTGCGGCGGCTTGCCCAGGTACACGGTGCGCGACAGCGGGCAGTGGTAGCGCTTGTAGCAGCCGGCAATCTCGAAGAACGTGCCGGCGCCGCGGGTGAACGGTGAATCGTCCCAGGTCAGGTGCGGCGCGCTGGCATCAGCGCCGGTCGGCAACAACGGCACGATGGCCGGGTAGTCGCCGCCATGGCCATCTACACCAAGAATGCCGCTGCGGTAGATCTCGGCCACCAGCTCGTTCTTGCGCATGCCGGGCTCGATACGCTCGAGGATGCACCCGTGCATCTGTTCGACGATGCGCGCAGCGATGCGCATGTATTCGATTTCCTGCGGCGACTTGACCGCCCGCTGCCAGTTGACCAGCCCGGCGGCATCGCTGAAACGCGCCTGCGGCAAGTGCTTGCACAGCGCCTGGTAGGCCGCCGCGCTGAAGTAGTAGTTGTCCATCTCCACGCCGATGCTCAGGCCGCCCCAACCCTTGGCCAGAATCACCTCCTGGCACAGGTAGTCCATCGGGTGGCGCTCGCGTGACTGCACATAGATGTCCGGGTAGCCGACGATGTTGTCGTGCTGCATGAACACCGTGCGCCTTGCGCCATTGGCGTCCTGGCCGCGGCCAAACCATATCGGCTCGCCATCGAGCGCCAGCAGCACGCACTGGTGCACGTAGAACGACCAGCCGTCATAGCCGGTGAGCCAGGCCATGTTCGATGGATCGGTAACCAGCAAAAGCTCCAGGCCCTGTGCCTGCATGGCAACGCGGGTCTTGGCCAGGCGCTGGGCGTATTCCTGCCGGCTGAACGGCAGGTTGACCACTGTCTGCGACATACGGATGCCCTTCTTGTGAGTGGGTTGCGAAAACTGTCAGCTGTTAAACGCCAGGCCTTTGTGGGCGGCGATTGCGCGTTCGAAGGCAAGGTTGGCGATGGCGGTGTCCTGGGCCCCGGTGCCGGTCAGGTCGCACAGGGTGACCTCTTCGGCCTGTACGCGGCCCGGGTGCAGGCCGGCGATGATCTGGCCCAGCTCGGAATGAGCGGCCTGTTGGCTGACTGCGCCAGCGCGCAAGGCGTGGTGCAGTTCGCCCAGCACGCGGGTCTGGCTCAGGCGGTCGGCGACATAACGGTCGAGCAGGGCCAGGGCCGTTGGCGCGATCTCGTTCTTGTGCTCGGCGTCCGAGCCCATGGCAGTGATGTGCAGCCCCGGTTGCAGGTGATGCGGCTGAATCAGCGGCTCGCGGCTGGGGGTACAGGTGATGGCGATATCCACCGCCTGCATGGCCTGGTCGACACTGTCGCAAGCCTGTACCTGCAGTTGCCCATCGCGCCCCAGGTCATCACACAAGGCTGCGACTCTCTGCGCATCGCGCCCCCACACCTTGGCCTGCTCGATCGGCCGCACCAGGCGCAGTGCCTGCAGTTGCAGGCGTGCCTGTTCGCCACTGCCGATCAAGGCCACGCTACGGCTGTCCTGCCGCGACAGCCAGCGTGCAGCTACCGCACCGGCTGCAGCGGTGCGCACGGCGGTGAGGTAGCCATTGTCGAGGAGCAAGGCATCGAGCAGGCCCGTGCGGGCTGACAGCAGCATCATCATGCCGTTGAGGCTGGGCAGGCCAAGCTTGGGGTTGTCGAAAAAGCCCGGGCTGACCTTGATCGCGAAACGCTCCAGCCCAGGCAGGTAGGCGGTTTTCACATCTACCTCGCCGTTGTGCTCGGGCACATCCAGGCGCAGGATCGGCGGCATCGCCACCTTGGCCGTGGCAAGCAGGGCAAAGGCCTGCTCGATGGCATCGATCGCGTCGCGGTCGAGGGTGATGCAGCTACGCAGGTCGGCTTCGCTGAGCAAGGTGATGGCCGGCATTCGAATACCTCCAGTGAAGGAAACGTGAATTTCAGGCGTCGCCGCCGTTGATGACGCGCTGATGCTGTGCGCTGTCGACGTTGCGCCCGCTGACCACCACCACGACCGGGCCGCGGGCCGTCACCAGGCCGTCGAGCAGCGCGGCGATGCCGACTGCACCGGCACCTTCGAGTACCAGCCGTTCGTGCTGGTAGGCGTGGCGCATGCCATTGGCGATCGACGCTTCCGGCAGCAGGTGGAGTTGGTCGAGCAGACGCTGGGTCATGCTCAGGGTGTGCTGGTTGCCCAGGCCGATGCCGCCGCCAAGCGAGTCGGCAAGGGTCGGCAGTTCCTCCACCTCGACCGGTTTGCCGGCCTGCAGGCTGGCGTACATCGCAGCGCCGCGCTGCATGCTGATGCCATGGGTGGTGATCGCCGGCTTGATGCTTTTCATGGCCAACGCCACACCCGCGAACAGGCCACCACCGGACAGCGGAATCAGCACCTGCTCCACCTCGGGCAACTGCTCGATGATTTCCAGGCCCAGCGTGCCCTGGCCGGCGATGACCTGGGGGTGATCGAAAGGTGGAATCAGCGTTGCGCCCTGTTGCTCGGCATGTTGTTGCGCGGCCTGTTGGGCGTCGTCCTGGGAGTGGCCGACGATGCAAACCTCGGCACCCAGGTCGCGGATGGCCTGGACCTTGTTGGCTGGCACCAGTTGCGAAAGAAACACGGTTGCCTTCACACCCAGCTGTGCAGCAGCGTGGGCCACTGCCCGCCCGTGATTACCGGTGGAGGCCGTAACCACGCCGCATGCGCGTTGTTCAGCGCTGAGTGCGGCGATGGCGTTGCTGGCGCCGCGCAGCTTGAAGCTGCCGGTGGTCTGCAGGGCTTCGAGCTTCAGGTAGACCGGCGTGCCCAGGTGCCGTGACAGGCTGGGGGAAAGTTCCAGCGGGGTGCTGCGCACCAGGCCGTGAATACGCTGGCGGGCGAGGTAGAGATCGTGAAGCGAGAGCGCTGACATGACCGGGACCCAACAAGTGAGCTGATGTTGGGCGGAGTGTATGAGGCGAAAATTGTCACGATGAATGTACTAGGGCAATTTGCCGGGGAATTTGTTTTTGACTGCACCGGCCTCTTCGCGGGTAAACCCGCTCCCACAGGAATCGCGCACTTCCTGGACCCCGCATGGAACCTGTGGGAGCGGGTTTACCCGCGAAGAGGCCGGTACAGACCGCTCAAAGCTCGTGGATCTGCGGATACTGCCCGAACAACTCCCGCATATAGCCCAAGGCCTGGCGCAGCTTTGCGTCCGAACACTCGGCGCCCACGCACAAGCGCACGGCCCGCGGCCGCGGCGTGCCGCGCACCAGGAACGGCTCCGGTGGCGTCACCGCAATCTGTCGGCGGCGCAAGGCACGCACCAGGCTGTCCACTTCCCAGCGCTCGGGAATGTTCAGCCACGCACCCAGGGCATGGGCGTGCTGGCCACGCACATACTCCCCCAGGTACTCACGCAACAACGCCTGACGCTCGCCCAGCAAGGTGCGCTGCAGCGCCACCAGCTGCGCCGCGCGCCCGTCATTGATCCAGCGCGATGCAATCTCCGCCACCAGGGGTGTGGCCATCCAGCTGTTGACCCGCAAGATGCTCTCGGTGCGCAGCGCCAGGCGCTTGGGCATGGCCAGGTAGCCCACGCGCAGGCCGGTCAGCACCGACTTGGTCATGCTGGTGCAGTAGAACGACAGCTCCGGTGCATAGGAACTGAGCGGCCTGGCATGGCTGCCACCCAGTAGCGGCCCGTAAACGTCATCTTCGATGATATGCACGCCAAAGCGCCGGGCAATTTCGGCAATCTCCTGGCGCCGGCTGTCGGGCATCAGGCTGACGGTCGGGTTGTTGAGGTTGGGCGTGCACACCAGCGCGGTGACCCGCTCGTTGCTGCAGATGTCCTCGAAATGCTCCGGGTTGATACCCTCGCGGTCCATCTCCAGGCCTTTGAGGGTGAAACCGAGCACCTGTGAATTGCCGATCACGCCATGGTCGGTCAACCCCTCGCACAGCACCACGTCATCCGGCCCGGCCAGCGAGGCCAGGGCCAGGAAGATGGCGTGGGCGGCGCCGTTGGTGACCAGCACATCGTCACGCTCGACCTGCATGCCCAGGCCGCCAAGCCAGCGTACCGCGGCCTCGCGGTGGCTCTCGAAACCGGCGATGGGCCGGTAGGCATGGATCCACGGCTGCTCCTCTTCCACGGCCAGCTCGGCGCAGGTGTCGCGCCAGATGCGTTCATGCACCTGGGTGTGCAGGATGCGGGTGATAGAGAAGTCGACCAGGGTACGCTCGGGCAGGTCGATGATGTCATCCGACACACGGTCACTCATGCGCCGGCTGACGAAACTGCCACGGCCGATCTCGCAGCGCACCAGGCCTTGGCGTTCCAGCTCCTTGTAGGCATTGGTCACGGTCTGCACGCTGATGCCCAGGGCATCGGCTACCTGGCGCTGCGGTGGCAGGCGCTGGTCATGTACCAATACGCCGCGCTCGATCTCGCTGGTGACGGCCTGCACCAGGATCTTGTATTTGGACTCGCCGATGCGGGCGGCGTCCAGGGCTGCCTTCCAACTGTGCATCATGATGTTCGCTTCACTTGCCGGGGCCAGGGTCACAGCATCTCCCGTACAAGTGCTTCGGGCAATTGTCCTAGTGCAATGCCATCGCCGTTTCAGCTTTTGTATGCTCGGCCCAAGGTCGAACTCCCGCTGCCTGGCAGCTTCGAACAAACGACCCACCCTGCTTTCGCTGTTTTGCTCCACTGCCTCCTAACACAGAGCCGTCGACGACGGTTTTTATAACAAACAGGAGTTTCATTGATGAGCCAGCCTTTCAACGTTCCACGTCCCTTCCAGCGCCTGCTTATGGCCTGTGCCACCTTCGGCGTGCTCGCCAGCGCCCAGGCCGCGAGCCTGGACGAGATCAAGGAAACCAGCCATATCCGCATCGGCTACGCCAACGAAACCCCGTTCGCCTTCACCGAAACCGATGGCCGGGTAACCGGGGAGTCACCGGAAATCGCCAAGGTCATCTTCGAGAAGATGGGCATCAAGCAGGTCGATGGCGTGCTCACCGAGTGGGGTTCGTTGATCCCGGGCTTGCGCGCCGGGCGCTTCGATGTGATTGCCGCCGGCATGTACATCACCCCGGCACGCTGCAAGCAGGTGATCTTCACCGACCCGCAGTACGCCCTGCCCGATACCCTGCTGGTGGCACAGGGCAATCCGAAGAACCTGCACAGCTACGCCGACATCGCCAGGAACCCGGACGTGAAGCTGGCGATCATGGCCGGCACGGTCAACCTCGCCTATGCCCGCGACTCCGGCATCACCGATGCGCAGATCCTTCAGGTGCCGGACACCACCGCCCAGTTGCAGGCCGTGCGCGCCGGCCGTGCCGACGCTGCCGTGGGCACCCAGCTGACCATGAAGGGCCTGGCGAAAAAGGGTGGCGACAAGGTCGAGGCGATCAGCGACTTCACGGATGACCCGGCCCACACCGGCTACGGTGCCCTGGCCTTCCGCCCCGAGGACAAAGCCCTGCGCGATGCGGTCAACGCCGAGATGAAAAAGTGGCTGGGCAGCGAGGAGCATCTGAAGACCGTCGCGCCGTTCGGCTTCGACCGCAGCAACGTGACTGACAAAACCGCCGCCGAGCTCTGTGCCCAGCAGTGAATCGAGGTGGCATGGCGTTTGCCATGCCAGTCCCTGTGTAATCCGATTATTCAGGTCGAACCATGGGTGAATTGATACCGTTGTTACTGCAAGGCGCCTGGGTCACCATCCAGGTCACCTTCTTCGGCTCGCTGCTGGCCATCGTCGCCGCGATCCTCGCCGCCCTCGGCCGGCGTTCGTCATGGCGGCCATTGAGCTGGCTGTGCGTGGCCTACATCGAGCTGTTCCGCGGCACCTCGTTGCTGGTGCAGTTGTTCTGGCTGTTCTTCGTATTGCCGCTGCCACCGTTCAACCTCGAACTCAGCGCCTACACCGTGGCCATCGTCGGCCTCGGGCTGCATATCGGTGCCTACGGTGCCGAAGTGATGCGCGGGGCGATCAGCTCGGTGGCCAAGGGGCAGTACGAAGCCTGCACCGCGCTGAACATGCCCGCCACCATCCGCTTCCGGCGGATCATCCTGCCGCAGGCATTGCTGGCGGCCATCGCACCTGGCACCAACCTGCTGATCGAACTGCTGAAAAACACCTCGCTGGTGTCGCTGATCACCCTGTCGGACCTTAGCTTCCGCGCCCGTCAGCTGGACCAGGCGACTTTCCAGACCCTGGAAATCTTCAGCCTCACCCTGCTGCTCTACTTCGTCCTGGCGCAGGTCATCAACTTCCTCATGCGTCGGGTCGAACGGCGCCTTAGCCGCGGTCGCCTGCGGGGGAGCCTGTCATGAATTTCTGGGACTGGAACTACGTCGCGCAAATCCTGCCCGACTTGCTGCAGGCGTCGCTGAAAACCCTGGGCATCACCTTGGTAGGCTTCCTGATTGCGGTGGTGCTGGGCCTGTTCCTGGCCATCGCCCGGCGCAGCCGTCAGGCCTGGCTGTCGTGGCCGGTGGCATTGCTGATCGAGTTCATCCGCAGTACACCGCTGCTGATCCAGGTGTATTTCCTCTATTACGTGCTGCCCAACTACGGCGTCAACATGACCGCCATGCAGGCTGGCATCATCGGTATCGGCGTGCACTACGCCTGTTACCTGGCCGAGGTTTACCGCGGCGGCCTCGACTCGGTGGCGCGCAGCCAATGGGAAGCGGTAGTCGCCCTCAACTTCGCACCGTGGACCGCCTACCGGGCAGTCATCCTGCCCCAGGCGATTCGGCCGATCCTGCCGCCGTTGGGCAACTACCTGATCGCCATGCTCAAGGACACCCCGGTGCTGTCGGCCATCACCGTGGTGGAAATCATGCAGCAGGCCAAGAACGTCGGCTCGGAAAGCTTCCGCTACCTCGAGCCGATCACCCTGGTCGGTCTGTTCTTCCTGGCCTTGAGCGTCGCTCTGGCCTACCTCGTTCGGCGCCTTGAAGTGCGCCTGGAGCTCCGCTGATGATCGCCCCTGTGACCCACTTCGCCACTGCCACCGCCACCCAGCCGCTGGACACCCACATGCCCACACCGGCCATTGCCCAACCGATCGTCAGCTTCAAGGACGTGACCAAACGCTACGGCAGCTTCACCGTGCTCGACGGCCTCAACCTCGATGTCGCCCCCGGCGAAAAGGTGGCGATCATCGGCCCCAGCGGCTCGGGCAAGTCGACGTTGCTGCGGGTACTGATGACGCTTGAAGGCATCGACCAGGGCATGATCGAAGTCGATGGCGAATCGCTCACCCACATGCCCGGGCGCAACGGCGCGCAGCTCATCGCCAACGAGCGCCATGTACGCAAGGTGCGGGCGAAGATCGGCATGGTGTTCCAGAGCTTCAACCTGTTCCCGCACATGAGTGCCTTGCAGAACGTGATCGAGGCCCCGGTCCAGGTGTTGGGCGTGAAGCCGGCCGAGGCGCGCGAACGGGCAGCCGAGCTGCTGGAGATGGTTGGCCTGGGCAACAAGTTCGAGCACTACCCCTCGCAATTGTCCGGTGGCCAGCAACAGCGCGTGGCGATTGCCCGGGCACTGGCGATGCGGCCCAAGGTGATGCTGTTCGACGAAGTGACCTCGGCGCTGGACCCGGAACTGTGTGGCGAGGTGCTGAACGTGATCCGCCGGTTGGGCAGCGAGCACAACCTGACCATGCTGATGGTGACGCATCAGATGGGCTTTGCCCGCGAGTTCGCGGATCGGGTGTGCTTCTTCTACAAGGGGCAGATCCACGAACAGGGGACGCCGGCGCAGATCTACGAAAACCCGCAGCAGGAGCGGACCCGTGCATTCCTCAGTGCCGTGCGGGAGGCGAACTGACCTGCGATCGTCGCTTCAGTATGACCCTGTGGGAGCGGGCGCGCCCGCGAACACCGGCGAAGCCGGTGCCATGCTCCGCGTTGCATGCTTCGCGGGCACGCCCGCTCCCACAGGATGCGCGGCGCGAAACCTGCCTTTCAACCCGCCGATACTGCTGTTTGGGGCCCGCTTTGAATATTCGTTGCAGTCAGATGACAGTTGGATAGCTGAAAGCCCTTTGGGCTGCGCTGTAGCGTAGAGAGCCGAATTCGCAAGCGGTCCGCATACCCTGTGGGAGCGGCTTTAGCCGCGAAGAATCCAACGCGGTGCCTGGCACCGGCTGCGCCGGTGTTCGCGGCTAAAGCCGCTCCCACAGGGTCCCTGCTAATTCAATGAATTATGTGCAGCCTTATGAGAGCGGGCACGCCCGCTCCCACAGGATATGCGGCGCGATACCCAAGCAAGCGCAGCCATCACTTCACAAATTCCTGAACTGATTATTTGCCCGCAGCGATTTTTCCCCTCGCCAACCGCCACCAGAATCGCTTCACCACAATCACAAGAACCGTGAGGCCACTCCCGTGGACCAGACACTCCAGGTACGGCAGGCCGCCGCCGACCTCGTTGCCGCGTTCGCCAGCAACGACACCGCTCGCTATTTTGCCTGCTTCAGCGAAGACGCCACCTTCCTTTTCCACACCCTGCCGCAACCGCTGCTGTCGCGCCATGCCTACGAGCAACTCTGGGCCCAGTGGCAGGCCGACGGGTTTGCGGTATTGGCCTGCGAATCGGGCAATGCCCAGGTGAGCCTGCAAGGTGACGTGGCGATCTTCATGCACGATGTGGCCACGCACATCCGCATCGCCGGTGAAGAACACCACTTGAGCGAGCGCGAGACCATCGTCTTCCGCCGCCACGGCGAACGGTGGCTGGCCTGCCACGAGCACCTGTCGGTCGTATCGCCGGCCTGATCATCCCTTCACGCGGCCCTGCCGCCCTGCCATCGCACCCACAATAAGGCCCGCGTACTGCGCCGGCCCACAACAACCGCGCTGGAGCATCACCATGAGCCACTCGACCGGTATCGAGACCAACGGCGTCGAACAGATCCCCGACGATCAACGCGACGCCTCCCCGCTGGACCTGTTCCGCCTGATCTTCGGCGGCGCCAATACCTTTGCCACGGCCGTACTGGGCAGCTTCCCGGTGCTGTTCGGGCTGTCGTTCCAGGCCGGCGTGTGGGCGATCCTGCTCGGCGTTGGCGTGGGCGCGCTGATCCTCGCGCCCATGGGCCTGTTCGGCGCGCTCAACGGCACCAACAACGCGGTGTCGTCGGGTGCGCACTTTGGCGTGCACGGGCGCATCGTCGGTTCGTTCCTGTCGCTGCTCACCGCGGTGGCGTTCTTTTCGCTGTCGGTGTGGAGCTCGGGCGATGCCCTGGTCGGCGGCGCCAAGCGCCTGGCCGGCCTGCCGGAAACCGACCTGACCCTGGGCCTGGCCTACGGCCTGTTCGCGGTACTGGTGCTGGTGGTGTGCATCTTCGGCTTCCGCTTCATGCTGTGGGTGAACAAGATTGCCGTGTGGGCCTCGAGCCTGTTGTTCCTGCTGGGCATCGTTGCCTTTGCCGGGCCGTTCGATGCCGGTTACGCGGGCAGCGTCAACCTCGGCCAGGCGGGCTTCTGGGCGGCATTCGTCGGTGCGGCGATCCTGGCCATGAGCAACCCGGTGTCGTTCGGTGCGTTCCTCGGCGACTGGTCGCGCTACATCCCGCGTGAAACGCCCAAGGCGCGCATCATGCTGGCGGTGATCGCGGCCCAAGGCGCGACACTCATCCCGTTCCTGTTCGGCCTGTGCACCGCCACCCTGGTGGCCACCCAGGCACCGGACTACATCGCTGCCAACAACTACGTCGGTGGCCTGCTGGCGGTGGCGCCAAGCTGGTTCTTCCTGCCGGTGTGCCTGATTGCAGTGATCGGCGGCATGTCCACTGGCACCACGGCGCTGTACGGCACCGGCCTGGACATGTCCAGCGTGTTCCCGCGCCTGCTCAGCCGTGCCGGCGCCACACTGCTAATCGGCGTGCTGGCGATCGGTTTCATCTTCATCGGCCGTTTCACCTTCAACCTGGTGCAGAGCGTGTCGACCTTCGCCGTGCTGATCATCACCTGCACCAGCCCGTGGATGGTGATCATGATCCTCGGCCTGATCACTCGCCGCGGCTTCTACCATGCCGACGACCTGCAGGTGTTCACCCGCGGCCAGCGTGGCGGCCACTACTGGTTCCTGCATGGCTGGAACTGGCGCGGCATGGGGGCATGGATCCCCAGCGCGGCGGTCGGCCTGTGCTTCGTCAACCTGCCTGGGCAGTTCGTCGGCCCGCTGGGCGACCTGGCCGGCGGCATCGACCTGAGCCTGCCGGTCACCCTGGGGCTGGCAGGCGTCCTGTACCTGCTGCTGCTCAACCTGTTCCCCGAACCTGCCGGCGTGTATGGCCCCCAGGGCCCGCGTTGGGTGCGTTGCAAAAGCACCGCGCACACGCCGGTAACCACCGCCGAAATGGCCTGACTGGAAACCGACCATGACCACTTCCCACTACATTGCCGGCCGCTGGGTCGAAGGCCAGGGCAGCGACTGCATCAGCGTCAATGACCCGGCCCTTGGGCAACCGTTTGCCGAACTGATGGCCGCCAGCGTCGCCCAGGTAGACCAGGCGGTGAGCGCTGCCCGTGGCGCCCTGCCCGCCTGGAAAATCACCAGCGCCAGCAAACGCGCCGCCTACCTGCGCGGCTTTGCCGAACAACTCGGGCAGCGCCGTGAAGCGTTGATCACCTTGCAGATGCGCAACAACGGCAAGCCACGTCACGAGGCGGAAATCGACCTGGACGACGCCATTGCCACCTTCGGCTACTACGCCGAACTGGCCGAGCAACTGCCATCGAAAAACCGTGATGTGCCGTTGGCTGCGCCGGGCTTCAGCGCTCGCACCCGCCTGGAACCGGTGGGCGTGGTCGGCCTGATCGTGCCGTGGAACTTCCCGCTGGTGACCAGCGCCTGGAAGCTCGCCCCGGCCCTGGCCGCCGGTTGCACCGTGGTGCTCAAGCCGTCGGAAGTCACCCCACTGATCGAACAGGCCTATGGCCAGATTGCCGATGCCCTGGGGCTGCCGGCCGGGGTGTTGAACATCGTCAACGGCAAGGCCGAGACCGGCGCCGCACTGAGCAATCACAATGGCTTGGACAAGTTGTCGTTCACCGGCAGCAATAGTGTCGGCAGCCAGGTAATGCGCAGCGCTTCGGCGCAGTGCCGGCCGGTGACGCTGGAGTTGGGCGGCAAGTCGGCGATCGTGGTGTTCGATGATTGCGACGTGGGCCAGGCGGTGGAATGGATCGTCGCGGGCATCACCTGGAACGCCGGGCAGATGTGCTCGGCCACTTCGCGGCTGCTGGTGCAGGAAGGCATCGCCGATGCGCTGTTGCCGCGCTTGCAGGCTGCACTGGAAAACCTGCGGGTTGGTAATCCGTTGAGCGAAGAGGTCGACATGGGGCCGCTGACCAGCCAGGCGCAGTGGCTGAAGGTGGCCGGTTACTTTGCCACGGCTCGGGAAGAAGGCCTGCAGTGCCTGGCCGGAGGCAAGGCGCTGGACCGGGATGGCTGGTTCGTCAGCCCGACGCTGTATGCCGATGTGCCGAAAGACAGCCGCCTGTGGACCGAGGAAATCTTTGGCCCGGTGCTGTGCGCGCGCCGCTTTGCGACCGAGGAACAGGCGATTGCCGAGGCCAACGATAGCCGTTTCGGGCTGGTGGCGACGGTGTGCTCCGCCGACCTGGAGCGCGCCGAGCGGGTGGCCGATGCCCTGGAGGTTGGCCATGTGTGGATCAACTCGGTACAGGCGGTGTTCGTCGAGACCTCGTGGGGTGGTACCAAGGGCAGCGGGATCGGGCGTGAGCTGGGGCCTTGGGGGTTGTCCGCCTACCAGTCGGTCAAGCATGTGACGCGGTGTTTGGGCTAGGGGTTCGTCGAGAGGCTTTCAGCGTCTGTTAGACCGAGCGTCGCCCGCGCGGCGCTCGATTTGTGCACCACCACAAAATTCAAGCCAGGCCCCCCGACATTCGTAAGACTTTTCCCAACCTGAAACCAAATGCTTCAGCTGGAGGTAGCTTGGGAATTATCCTACCCGCGTCGCAGCCGTTTCTCTGTTGTTGAACATGAGCATCAGGGCTAATTTCCCCGGGTCGTCACAATTGGCGATTGGGTGTGAGAGCCCAGCTTCATGAGGGGATCAGCGCTGCAATGGCAGCTGTGCGTGGGCAGGCCTTTGGCCTGGCCGGTTTTTGCTGACTCCCTACCGGACTCTCACCCCGCGTACGGCTGCCACCCTTGTTCTGTGAGAGGAATGTCGGCGGTGGCTCTTTTCCACTCAAGAGAGTCAGCCCATGAAAAAAGTCGTTCCAGATCCACCTGTCAAAGCCCCTTCGTTCTACACCATCAACAACGACTTGCCCTCACCCGAGGCGCTGCGATATGTCTCGCAGTTGCTGCTCGGCATCGAGGACACCCTGGACGAATACATCTGCGCCAACGCTGGCGAACCGGGCATCGGGTTGTTGGTCAATACTGTGCATAATGTGCAAATGACCCGGGCGCTCAACCAGTTGCTGTTGAACCGCGAGTAAGGCTTGGAATTGATGCCGAGCTCACCGGCCCCTTCGCGGGTAAACCCGCTCCCACAGGGATAGCGCAGGCCTGAGCAGCACCGTACCTGTGGGAGTGGGCTTGCCCGCGAAGAGGCCGGTACAGGCTTCACAGGATATGTCGCAAAAAAGCCATTTCGAGAACACGTTTGGTAAATATGTCGCTGCCAACGACACATAGATGCAGCACTGAACGAGGCCGAGATCATGACCTATGACGACAAGTTGATCGAAGAAGCTGTACTTGCCCTGCTAGCCACCTTCAGCTTCAACGGAGGCAGTGCCTGGAAAGGTTTTGACTTCGAGGTAATGAACAATCTGCATGAGCAAGGCTTTATTACTCAACCGCGGGGCAAGGCGAAATCAGTTCGGTTGACACCTGAAGGCATGGAGCGAGGGAAGCAAATCGCAGATCAGCTGTTCGCTGAAAAAACCGAACAGTAATGATACCGGGACTCCTTTGCGGTGCAGGCCTGAACTGTGGGAGCGGGCTTGCCCGCGAAGAGGCCGGTACAGACGACACAAAACTCTGCCCCCGCGTGACTTTCCCCTCCCCCCGAAAAGTCCCACTTCCTGGTACCCCCACAATCACAACACCAGGCCGGACCACCCATGCATCCTCAACGCACCGCCTTGCACAACGAACTGCACGCCCGCCCGTCGCTGTATTTCGACGGCCCGGCGCATGTCTTCCATCTGGCCTTGCTCGGCGGCGATGCTGCCTGTGCGGCACTGCTGCAACGCTGCTGCCCGGA
>NZ_OPYN01000047.1 GCF_900277125.1 Pseudomonas inefficax | reverse complement strand
GGGCATGCAGTTGCTGGTAGGCAATCGCCCGCACCAACACCTCGTAAGGCTCACGCCCCGGCGTGGCCTGGTGCAGGCAAGGCCCGGTCGCCGCGATATGCCGCGACCAGTCAGGGTCGAGCGCCGACAGGTATTCGGTGGCCTCGCGGTACGCGTCAGGCGAAAGGTCGGCCAGGATCATGGCACCTCCATCAAGTCGATTGCAGGTCCAGCTTAGCGCAGCCGTTCATCGGGCAAACGCCGGTTCTTGCGCGGCTAATTCCTGGCATGCCATTGCTCCGCGCCATAGTCCCCGCATAGAATTGAGAACTATTCACAATCGCATGTATCCACAGGACCGGGCCTTCGCCAAGATGCAGATCAACGACACGCTCAAGCCGACCGAGGTCGCTCTGCTCTACCAGGCCCACCACAGCTGGCTTAGCGGCTGGCTGCGCAGCCGGGTGGGTTGCAGCGAGCACGCCGCCGACCTTGCCCAGGATACCTTCGTGCGGCTTTTGCGGGCGCGCCAGCTGTCGCCGCTGAAGGAACCACGCGCCTACCTCAGCAGCATCGCCCGTGGCCTGATGATCGACCAGTTCCGCCGCCGCGCGCTGGAACGGGCCTACCAGGAAAGCCTGGCTCACCTGCCCGCAGCCGAAGTACCCAGTGAAGAAGATCGACTGGTTATCCTCGATACCCTGGCGCGCCTCGACCGTGCCCTGCACCAGCTGAAACCGCGTGCCCGCCAGGCATTCCTGCTGGCTCAGCTCGACGGCTTGAGCATCGTCCAGATCGCCCTGCGCCTGGGAGTATCGCGGGCCACCGTCGAACGCGACCTGGCCAAGGCATTGGGCGTCTGCTACCGGTTGCGCTATGCCGACGCCTGACAGCGCACCCGCGCAGGCGCAGGTCGACCAGGCCATCGACTGGCTGGTGAAGTTGCGCTTCGACAGCCCAAGCCCGCATACCGAGCAGCAGTTCCAGCACTGGCTGGCCAGCCATCCGCACAATCCCTTGGCCTGGCAGCGGGTCAGCCACCTCGGTGACGAACTGGCCGGGCTGCCCAAGGCCTTGAGCCGGCGCACTCTGGATGCCAGCCAGCGCCAGCGCATCAGCCGCCGTGACCACCTCAAGCTGCTGGCCGTGCTGGCCGTGGGCGGCAGCCTGGGCTGGGCCGCGCGCGAGCCGTTGGGTATACCCCAGTTGCTGGCCGACAGCAGCACTGCCACCGGCGAGCGCCGCCGGTGGCAAGGCAGCGATGGCAGCCGCATCCAGCTCAATACCGCCAGCGCCATCGACCTGAGTTACAGCGTCGAGCAGCGCCGCCTGCAATTGGTGCGTGGCGAGGTGAGCCTGGACAGCAACCCCAACGACAACCGCCCGTTCCGCATCGACACCCGAGTCGGCCAACTGGCCACACTCGACGGCCACCTGCTGCTGCGCGATAACGACCAGGGCCTGTTGCTGGCGGTACGCCGGGGCGACGTCACGCTGTTCCCCTCCTCAGCCTCGCCACGCCGGGTGCTGCCAGGCGAAACGTTGCAGGTGTGGGCCAGCGGCAGCTTCCAGGCGGTAACGCTGCACAGCGACCCCTGGGGCTGGACCGACGGCGTGCTCAGCGTGCAGCAGATGCCGCTGGGCGAGTTCATCGCCGAACTGGCGCGCTACCGCCCGGGCCTGCTGCGCTGTGCCCCCGAAGTGGCAGACCTGAAGGTGTCCGGTACCTACCAGCTGGCCGACACCGCGCAGATCCTGCAGCTGCTCACCCGCAGCCTGCCGGTGCGGGTCGACTACCGCACGCGTTTTTGGGTAAGCATCGGTGCAGCCTGAAAAATTTTCGAAAATAAATGAGGTGGAATCTCATTCTCGTCCGGCCTGAAGGAACAAAACCCGAAAAGTGGTCTTCACAACCTTCAGGAGCGCTTCATGATTGCCCCGTGTTCCCCTCGCAACGACAGGCTGCGCCGTGCCGTACGCGCGGCCGTGTTCGGCCTTGGCCTGGCAGCTGGCGGCACCTTGCCGGTCATGGCCCAGGCTGCAGCGGCCAGCCAGAGCCAGCAGACCGACTGGAACATCCCGGCCGGCCCGCTGGCCCCGGCGCTGGACCAGTTGGCCCGCCAGGGCGGCCTGANCCTGTCGTTCGACGCGAACAGCCTGCAGGGCAAGACCACCCGCGGCGTACA
>NZ_OPYN01000046.1 GCF_900277125.1 Pseudomonas inefficax | reverse complement strand
CTGGTGGCGACGGTGTGCTCCGCCGACCTGGAGCGCGCCGAGCGGGTGGCCGATGCCCTGGAGGTTGGCCATGTGTGGATCAATTCGGTACAGGCGGTGTTCGTCGAAACCTCGTGGGGCGGTACCAAGGGCAGCGGGATCGGGCGTGAACTGGGGCCTTGGGGGTTGTCGGCCTACCAGTCGGTCAAGCATGTGACGCGGTGTTTAGGCTGATATCGCAAGGGGCCGCTTTGCGGCCCATTCGCCGGCAAGCCAGCTCCCACCTCGACCACACCGGCCTCAAGCCATGTGCAAATACCTGTAGGAGCGACCTTGTGTCGCGATGGGGCGCGAAGCGGCCCCAGGTTTTCAGCTTCGCAGCAAAGATTGCCGGGGCCGCTGCGGCCCATCGCGACACAAGGCCGCTCCTAAAAGGGCCAGTGCTGGCTTGAAGAGATATCCAAGACAGTTGCTCCCACCCCGACCGCATTGACCTCAAGCCATGCGCTATCCCTGTGGGAGCTGGCTTGCCGGCGATCGAGGGCGAAGCCCTCGTCTTGGCCCTTCAAATGTAAGATTTTTCCCAACCTGAAACCAAATGCTTCAGCTGGAAGTAGCTTGGGAATCATCCAACCCACGCCGCAGCCGTTTCTCTACACCATCAACAACGACTTACCCTCACCCGAGGCGCTGCGATACGTCTCGCGGTTGCTGCTCGGCATCGAGGACACCCTGGACGAATACAACTGCGCCAACGCTGGCGAACCGGGCATCGGGTTGTTGGTCAATACTGTGCATAACGTGCAAATGACCCGGGCGCTCAACCAGTTGCTGTTGAACCGCGAGTAAAGCCTGACATTGATGCTGGATTCACCGGCCTCTTCGCGGGCACGCCCGCTCCCACAGGGACGGTGCCGCCCGTGAGTGCTGTGCAGTACCTGTGGGAGCGGGCTTGCCCGCGAAGAGGCCGGTACAAGCGACACAAAACTCTGCCCCCGCGTGACTTTCCCCTCCCCCCGCAAAGTCCCACTTCCTGGTACCCCCACAATCACAACACCAGGCCGGACCACCCATGCATCCTCAACGCACCGCCTTGCACAACGAACTGCACGCCCGCCCGTCGCTGTATTTCGACGGCCCGGCGCATGTCTTCCATCTGGCCTTGCTCGGCGGCGATGCTGCCTGTGCGGCACTGCTGCAACGCTGCTGCCCGGATGCCCTGGACACCGCAGCCGCCCAAGGCATCACCCGCCTGAATGGCCACCCGTTCAAGTGGGAGCGGCACACCGAGTTCTTCACCCTGACCCTGGTGGTGCCCTGCACTGCCGCCGACACCAAGTGGCAAACCCTGCCGCCGGTGCTGGCCGAGGCTATCGCCCCGCAAGCGGCGCAAGTGATCAACGCCGTGCAGGTGCTGGTCCGTGACGAACAGGACCTGGACTTGCCCCAATACGGCTTCAAGGACCCGTGCGGCTCCTGCGTCGGCGGTGGCGATGCGGTGGTGTGGAGCGATTTTCGCCTGACCGAGGACGGCACCAACCGCTTCCTGTTCATCAACCGTCGCCTCAATGCCTACCGTCAGGGCCGCATGATCCGCCGTCTGCTGGAGATCGAGACCTACCGCATGATGGCCTCGCTGACCCTGACCACCGCCAAGGACCTGAGCCTGGAGCTGGATGCCTTCGACAAGACCCTGGTCAGCCTCTCGGAGCGTAGTGCCGGGGTCGATGGCCATGATTCCAAAGGGTTGTTGGAGGCCATTGCCCACCTGTCACGCCAGGTGGTCAGCCGCACGGTGAAGACCCGCCACCGCTTCGGCGCCACGCAAGCCTATGCGCAACTGGTGTTCGAGCGCCTGGGCGAACTGCGGGAAAGCCATGTGGGCGACTGCCAGCGCCTGGGGGTGTTCATCGAACGCCGGTTCAAGCCGACCGTGCGTTACTGCGCGGCCACCGAACAGCGCCTGGAGCAGCTGGCGAAGAATGTGGCCAACCTGGGCGATCTGTTGCAAGCGCGGGTACAGGTGGAGATGGAAGAACAGAACGCCGAGATCCTGCGCAGCCTCAATGCCAGGGCCGATGCTCAGGTGAAGATCCAGCGGGCGGTGGAGGGGCTGTCGATCATTGCCATCACCTACTACCTGCTGAACTTGTTCAAGCTGCTGTATGGCGGGCTGAATGTGCTGGGGTTGGGGCTGACGGCGCGGGATGGGCTATTGGCCATGGCGCCGCCTGTGCTGTTGGTGTTGCTGGTGATTTTGCTGAGGATCAGGCAGGCCAAGCAGCATTGAGGCTGGGGGCGCTTTGCGCCCCATCGCGACACAAGGCCGCTCCTACAGGGATCGCGCAGCCGGTTGGATTGCACATTCCCTGTAGGAGCGGCCTTGTGTCGCGATGGGCTGCAACGCAGCCCCCAAGGCTCACACCGACTCGTCAGCCGAGCGCGCGCCCTCCTGCACCAACACCATGCTCTGCGGCGACGACAGGGAAATGCCCTCATCACGCAAACGACCAAGAATGGTGAACAACAGATCGCTACGGGTACCGGACACCTGCCGCGGCCCCGCCACGTAACCACTTACACCAATCACCATCCCGCTGCTGGTCAGGTCCTTGAACGACACTGACGTCGCCGGCGCGTCCAGAATCGCTTCGTGCTCCTGGTACGCCGCCAGCAGCAACTCGCGCACGCGGTTGGCGTCGGTCTCCAGCGGCAGCGTCAGCGTAATGCCGACCACACCCAACGCATTACCCATGGTCACGTTGCGCACGTTCTGCGAGATGAACTGCGAGTTGGGCACGATCACCGTCGAACGGTCGGACATCTGGATCTCGGTGGCGCGCACGTTGATACGGCGAATGTCGCCCTCGACGCCCGCCAGGCTGACCCAGTCGCCCACCTTCACCGGGCGCTCGGTCAGCAGGATCAGGCCGGAAATGAAGTTCTGCACGATCTGCTGCAAACCGAAACCGATACCCACCGACAGGGCACTGACTACCCAGGTCAGGCTGGTGAGGTTGATGCGCAGGGTCGACATCACCAGCATGGCCAGGAAGATGAAGCCCAGGTAGCCCACCAGGGTCACCAGCGAGGCACGCATGCCGGCGTCCATGTCGGTTTCCGGCAGCAGGCGATCGCTCAGCCAGCGCTTGACCACGCGGATGGCGAACAGGCCGCCGAGGAACATCACCACTGCCAACAGGATGTCCTGGGGGACAATGTTCATGTTGCCCAGCAGCTTGCCGCCGGTCTCGTCCCAATCACCCAGGCTCAGCAGCAGCTCGCTGGGGCTGGTGCCCGATGGCATCAGTGCCAGCAACAACGCCAGGAACAGCACCACGGTGCGGCCGATACCAGCCAGGATGGTGCTGGCCTGGGCCTGGTGACGTGGCGCCAGGCCCAGGGTCGAGGCCAGCGCCAGGCCGCCGGGTTGGCGGGGCGACAGCAGGGTTTCGCAGAGGTCGCCAAAGAACGTGGTCAGCAGGTAGGCGCAGGTGACCACCAGGCTGACCCACAGCAGCTTGGCAGTGAGGAAGTAGGCCAGTGTCAGGTACCCGGCGAGCAGGGCCAGCAGGATCAGCGTCAGCCAGATCACCATCACGAACGGGATCAGCCCGGCCAGGCCTGTGGGGCGCTCCAGGTCATGCTTGCGCAGGGTGCGGCGGTAACGCAGCAGCGCACCGGCGAAGGTGACCGCCACTACCAGCGCGGTCAGGCCGTTGACCGCCACGGTCAGCGCCAGGCTGGCACCGATCACGCTGTTGATGCGTTCCATGGTCATCATGACCATCAGCGCCAACGCCAGCACCTTGGGGAACCAGCCCAGGGCGCTGGCCACTTCGTCGTGAATCGGCGGCAGGCGCCAGGATGGGCGCTGCAGCATCAGCATGGCGCGGCCCAGGCCGGTGATGAAGGCGCTGAACACCACCAGCGCGAGCACATGGTTGGCCAGGCTGGCGATATCGGAGCCCAGCTCGGCGCTGCTCTCCAGCCCCCAACGCAGCAGCGAGACCGAGCCGGCGATGGTACCCAGGGTTGCCAGGCTCACCCCCAGCGCCAACGCACTGCGGCGCAGGCGGCCTTCGGGTAGCCAGCTGACCATGGCGCCGGCCAGCAGGCGCTCGAGCATGCGGCGCACCAGGGTCCATACCAGGATTGCCGCCACCAGGCTGGTAATGAACAGCCAGCGATGCTCGGCGCTGAAGGCGCTGGCAATGGCATCGGCAGTCTCGCCACGCAGGTCACGCAGGCGTGCCACGTCGTCCTGGGTGGGGCGAATGATGCTCTGCCAGAACGCCGGGCTCAGCGGTGAGGCCGCGCGGCTGGTGATCTGCGAGTTGAACTGGCTGCGGCGCAGGTTGACGATTTGCGTGGACAGGTCGCGGGCCGACTGGGTCAGCTTGGTCGCCTGCTCCTGCTGGGCTACCAAGGCCTTCTTCTCGGCCTCCAGCTCCTTGCGCTGCTGGGTCAGGGTGGCAGCCTCGTCCGGCTGGACCGGCCCGATGACCTTGAGCTTGTCGTCGACTTTCTCTACATCCGTGGTGCGCAGGGCACTTAAGGCATCGGCCTGGCGCTGGACCTGCATGGCGCCCAGACGCAGTTGCGACAGCAGGTCGTCGTTGGCCTCGCTGGTTACCCCCTGGCGGATCTGGTCCAGTCGATCGCTCAACTGCTCGATGCTGGCGTTTTCATCCAGCACGTTCGCTTCGGCAACCGCCAAATTGGACAAAGGCGTGGCCGGGGCCGACCAAACCGGGCTGGCAATGGCCAGCATCAGGGCCATGAAAACCATCAGGCCTGGGCAATAACGGGCAAGGCTGACACGCCTCATCGAATATTCCTCTTTACAATTCGATTTGGCGGGGGATTCTACGCGGCTTCAGGCAATCAGGAGAGTGCCGTTTCTCGCTTGAGCAGTTGTTGTTTGCGCTCGACACCCCAGCGGTAGCCGCTGATGTCGCCGTCCCGGCGCACCACCCGATGACAAGGGATGGCCACGGCGATGTGGTTGGCTGCGCAGGCCAGGGCCACCGCACGCACCGCCTTGGGCGCGCCTATGCGCTCGGCGATGTCGGTGTAGCTGACCCGGCTGCCGGCCGGCACCTCGCGCAGGGCTTGCCACACCCGTTCCTGGAACGCTGTGCCTTGCACATCCAGTGGCAAGGCCAAGCCTAGCGCGGGGGCTTCGACGAAGCCCACTACCTCGGCGACCAACCGTTCGTAAGCACTGTCGCCGCCGACCAGGTGGGCCCTGGGGAATTGGTCCTGCAGGTCGCGCAGCAAGCCCTCGGGGTCGTCGCCCAGCAGGATCGCGCAAATGCCCTTCTCGCTCTGGGCCACCAGGATCGCGCCCAGAGAGCACTGGCCTAGGGCGAAGTGGATGGTTGCCCCGGCGCCGCCGGCGCGGTATTGCCGCGGGCGCATGCCCAGGCGCTGGTCGGCGCTTTCGTAGAAACGGCTGTTGGAGTTGTAGCCGGCATCATAGATGGCATCGGTGACAGAGCGCTGGCCATCTTCCAGGTGCGCGCGCAGGCGCCGGGCGCGGAAGGCGGTGGCGTAGGCCTTGGGGGTGAGCCCGGTTTCGGCCTTGAACAGGCGGTGCAGGTGGAAAGGGCTGACGGCCAGTTGGGCGCTGAGTTGGTCGAGGCTGGGCGCAGGGTCGCTGGCTTCGATCAGCCGGCAGGCGCGGGTGACCAGCTGGCTGTGGCGCGTGGCGCTGGTGGTGGCGATGCAACGTTTGCAGGCGCGGTAGCCGGCGGCCTCGGCGGCGGCTGGGGTGTCGTAGAACTCGACGTTGGTTCGCTTGGCCAGGCGTGATTTGCAGCCGGGGTGGCAGTAGATACCGGTGGTGCGCACGGCGTAGACGAAGTGACCGGTGGCGGCGGTTTCGCGGGATGCTACGGCTTGCCAGCGTTGGTCGGGGGTGGTGTAGGAGCTCATGGGTAAATGTCCAGGTAGGTTGTTGCCTTTGCCGGCCTCTTCGCGGGTAAACCCGCTCCCACAGGTACTGCATAGACGTTCAAGGCTGTGGAAATCCCTGTGGGAGCGGGTTTACCCGCGAAAGGGCCGGCACAGGCAGTGCAAGACCTCAGGCCCGCCACAGGTACCAGGCCGCCACGGTGCGATACGGCCGCCAACCGCCGCCCAGCGAACGCATCTGCGCAGGCGTCGGTGCCTTGTCCAGCCCCTTCAGCCGCCGGTAGCCCTCGCGCACGCCAAAATCGTCGACGGGCAGTACGTCCGAACGCGCCAGGCTGTAGATCAGCAACATCTCCACCGTCCACCGCCCTACCCCGCGCAATGCCACCAGCCGTTCGATCAACGCCTCGTCAGCCAGGGCCAGTGTCTCTTCCCGAGTCGGCACCAGGCCGTCCAGCCGGCCTTGGGCAATACCCTGGATCGTCGCCATCTTGCTCGCGGAAAAACCACAAGCGCGCATGGTTTCCGGTGTAACCGCCAACAACTGCTCCGGCCCTGGGAACGCGGCATCCGGGAACAGCGCCAGCAAGCGCCCAAGAATTGCCTCGGCAGCACGGGCATGCAGTTGCTGGTAGGCAATCGCCCGCACCAACACCTCGTAAGGCTCACGCCCCGGCGTGGCCTGGTGCAGGCAAGGCCCGGTCGCCGCGATATGCCGCGACCAGTCAGGGTCGAGCGCCGCCAGGTATTCGGTGGCCTCGCGGTACGCGTCATGCGAAAGGTCGGCCAGGATCATGGCACCTCCATCAAGTCGATTGCAGGTCCAGCTTAGCGCAGCCGCTCATCGGGCAAACGCCGGTTCTTGCGCGGCTAATTCCTGGCATGCCATTGCTCCGAGCTATCGTCCCCGCATAGAATTGAGAACAATTCACAATCGCATATATCCACAGGACCGGGCCTTCACCAAGATGCAGATCAACGACACGCTCAAGCCGACCGAGGTCGCTCTGCTCTACCAGGCCCACCACAGCTGGCTTCACGGCTGGCTGCGCAGCCGGGTCGGCTGCAGCGAGCACGCCGCCGACCTGGCCCAGGATACCTTCGTGCGGCTGTTGCGGGCCCGCCAGCTGTCGCCGCTGAAGGAGCCACGCGCCTATCTCAGCAGCATCGCCCGTGGCCTGATGATCGACCAGTTCCGCCGCCGCGCGCTGGAACGGGCCTACCAGGAAAGCCTGGCTCACCTGCCCGCAGCCGAAGTACCCAGTGAAGAAGATCGACTGGTTATCCTCGATACCCTGGCGCGCCTCGACCGTGCCCTGCACCAGCTGAAACCGCGTGCCCGCCAGGCATTCCTGCTGGCTCAGCTCGACGGTTTGAGCATCGTCCAGATCGCCCTGCGCCTGGGTGTATCGCGGGCCACCGTCGAACGCGACCTGGCCAAGGCATTGGGCGTCTGCTACCGGTTGCGCTATGCCGACGCCTGACAGCGCGCCCGCGCAGGCGCAGGTCGACCAGGCCATCGACTGGCTAGTGAAATTGCGCTTCGACAGCCCCTGTCCGCGTACCGAGCAACAGTTCCAGCACTGGCTGGCCAGCCATCCGCACAATCCCTTGGCTTGGCAGCGGGTCAGCCACCTCGGTGACGAACTGGCCGGGCTGCCCAAGGCCTTGAGCCGGCGCACTCTGGATGCCAGCCAGCGCCAGCGCATCAGCCGCCGTGACCACCTCAAGCTGCTGGCCGTGCTGGCCGTGGGCGGCAGCCTGGGCTGGGCCGCGCGCGAGCCGTTGGGCATACCCCAACTGCTTGCCGACAGCAGCACTGCCACCGGCGAGCGCCGCCGGTTGCAAGGCAGCGATGGCAGCCGCATCCAGCTCAATACCGCCAGCGCCATCGACCTGAGTTACAGCGCCGAGCAGCGCAGGCTGCAACTGGTGCGTGGCGAGGTGAGCCTGGACAGCAACCCCAACGACAACCGCCCGTTCCGCATCGACACACGCATTGGCCAACTGGCCACTCTCGACAGCCACCTGCTGCTGCGCGAGAACGACCAGGGCCTGTTGCTGGCGGTACGCCGGGGCGACGTCACGCTGTTCCCCTCCTCGGCCTCGCCACGCCGGGTGCTGCCAGGCGAAACCTTGCAGGTGTGGGCCAGTGGCAGCTTCCAGGCGGTGACGCTGCACAGCGACCCCTGGGGCTGGACCGACGGCGTGCTCAGCGTGCAGCAGATGCCGCTGGGCGAGTTCATCGCCGAAGTGGCGCGCTACCGCCCAGGCCTGCTGCGCTGCGCCCCCGAAGTGGCAGAGCTGAAGGTATCTGGTACCTACCAGCTGGCCGACACCGGGCAGATCCTGCAACTGCTAACCCGCAGCCTGCCTGTGCGGGTCGAATACCGCACGCGTTATTGGGTGAGCATCGGTGCGGCCTGAAAAATTCTCGAAAATAAATGAGGTGGAATCTCATTCTCGTCCGGCCTGAAGGAACAAAACCCGAAAAGTGGTCTTCACAACCTTCAGGAGCGCTTCATGATTGCCCCGTGTTCCCCTCGCAACGACAGGCTGCGCCGTGCCGTACGCGCGGCCGTGTTCGGCCTTGGCCTGGCAGCTGGCGGCACCTTGCCGGTCATGGCCCAGGCTGCAGCGGCCAGCCAGAGCCAGCAGACCGACTGGAACATCCCGGCCGGCCCGCTGGCTCCGGCGCTGGACCAGTTGGCCCGCCAGGGCGGCCTGAACCTGTCGTTCGACGCGAACAGCCTGCAGGGCAAGACCACCCGCGGCGTACAGGGCCGACATGACGGTGCGGGGGCGCTGTCGATCCTGTTGCAGGGCAGCAACGTGCAGGTCCAGCAGGAAAGCGCAACCAGCTTCCTGCTGATGCCGGCGCTGGATGTGGGAAACGCCCTTGAGCTGGGCGCTACCAGTATTTCCAGCGACCGCCTGGGCGAAACCACCGAGCACACCGGCTCCTACACTACCGGCGAAGTGACCATCGGCAAGATGCCGCAAACCCTGCGCCACACCCCGCAATCGGTCAGCGTGATAACCCGCCAGCGCATCGATGACCAGAACATCACCAACCTGACCAACCTGCTGGAGCAGACACCCGGCGTGGTGGTCAACTACACCGACAGCGAGCGGGTGCAGTACTACTCGCGCGGCTTTGCCATCGATGCCATCCAGTACGACGGCGCCACCGTGGTGCAGAGCAGCGGTGGCGGTTCGTTCATCCAGACCGACTCGGCGTTCATCGACCGCGCTGAAGTGCTGCGCGGCGCCACCGGCATGCTGCGTGGCGCCGGCAACCCGTCGGGCACGGTGAACCTGGTGCGCAAGCGCCCGACCCATGACTTCCAGGCTACGGGCAGCGTGACCCTGGGCTCGTGGAATGCCCAGCGCTACGTGGCCGATATCTCCGGCCCGCTGACCGAAACCGGCAACGTACGCGGGCGGGTGATCGCCGTGCATGACGACCGCGACCTGTTCCAGGACTCGCGCATGGAGCGCAAGGAAGCGTTCGGCGGCTCGCTGGCCTTCGACCTGGACGACAGCACCACGCTGACCACCGGTGTCGAATGGACCAAGCTCGACGCCACCGGAGCCTGGGGCAACCTGCCCGCCGACGCCAGCGGCGCCCCCTTGCCTTTCGGACGCAGCACCTACCTGGGCGCCGACTGGAACCGCTGGGACCGCAGCAACCTGAACACCTTTGCCGAACTGGAACACCGCTTCGACAACGACTGGACCCTGAAGCTGATGGCCCTGCGTACCCACTTCGAGCTGGATGACCATGGCTTCAAGCAAACCTACATGGAACGCGCACCGGCCAACCTGAACCCCAGCGGCAACCCGTACCTGATGCAATATCAGGTTACCGAAGGCGACGGCGGCGAGAGCCTGCAGAACAACCTGAGCGCCACCCTCAACGGCCCGTTCGACCTGTTTGGCCGCACCCACGAGCTGATGGTCGGCGTCGAACGGATTCGCAACGACTCCTACGCTTCGGCCACCAACCGGGTGATTTCCGGGCTGTACGACATCCGCTACTGGGACCCGAAAACCAGCCTGCCCGAACCGGACATCGACATCACCGCGCATCCGGTGCGCACCCGTACCACCCAGCAAGCGGCGCATGCCACCTGGCGCATCTCGCTGGCCGAACCGCTGACCGCGATCATCGGCGCACGGGCCAACTGGTATGACTACGAACAGGAAAACAACACCGGTGCCAACGGCAAGTTCAGCGTCGACGAGAAGATCGTGCCGTATGCGGCGCTTATCTACGACCTGGATGACCACTTCAGCGTGTATGCCAGCTACACCGAGATATTCAGCCCGCAAACGGTGGTGGACAAGAACAACTCGGTGCTCGACCCGATCATCGGCGAAGCCTACGAAACGGGTATCAAGGGCGAGTTCTACGATGGCCGGCTGAACACCAGCCTGGCGTTTTTCCGTATCAACCAGGTCGGTACGCCGGTGGATGACCTGTCCACGCCAATCGGCTGCAACGGCACCACCGGCCGCTGCAAGATCGCCTCGGGCAAGAGCCGCAGCGAGGGCATCGACCTGGAGATTTCCGGCGAAGTGCTGCCGGGCTGGCAGGTCACCGGTGGCTACACCTACAACACCACCGAGTACCTGAAAAACTCGGCAGCCACCAATGGCAACGCGATCCGCACCACCGACCCGGAGCACATGCTGCGGCTGTTCACCAGCTACCGCCTGCCGGGCACGCTGGATGCCTGGACCATTGGCGGCGGCGTGCAGGCGCAGAGCGACATCTATTCAGAAAGCGGCACGGCCAAGGCGACCCAGGCGGGGTATGCGGTATACAACGGCATGCTCGGGTATCGCATCAACGACAACTACTCAGTACAACTGAACGCCAACAACATCTTCGACAAGAAGTACTACCGACAGATCGGCACCACGGCGACGGGGTACTACTGGGGCGAGCCGCGCAATGTGTCGGTGACCTTGCGCGGGAGTTTCTGACAGAGCAACACGGTCGCCTTGTGGGAGCGGCCTTGTGTCGCGAAAGGGCCGCGATGCGGCCCCAGGGTTTCAACTGCGCCGGATAGATTTTTGGGGCCGCTTTGCGGCCCTTTCGCGACACAAGGCCGCTCCCACATGTATTGCGCACGCCAGGAAGGCCTCAGTCCGCCACCGCCCGCAACCGCCCCGCGCGTCGGTACGACTGCCGGGCAAAGCACACGAACAACCCGGCCATCAACGCAAGCGCGATGGGCAGACCATGCGGCGCCACATCCATCGCCGCACCGCTGACCAGCGGCCCGACCAGGCTGCCCACACCCCACAGCAAGCCCACGCTGGCATTGGCGGTAACCAGGTCCTGCCCCTTGAAGCGCTGCCCGATCAGCACCAGCGCCAGGGTATAGATGCCCCCTGCCACAGCGCCCAGCAGCACCAGCAGCGGCCACAGCAACCAGGTCAGGTTCAGCAGCCAGGGCAGGCCGATACCGATCGCCATCGCCAGCAGCCCGCACACCAGGTGCAGCCCGGTGCGCTCCACCCGGTCGGCCAGCCAGCCAAGCGGCAACTGGAACAACATGTCACCGGCAAACACCACGGTCACCATCAGCGCCGCCACGCCCACGGCAAAGCCATGGCTGGTGGCATACACCGGCAGCAGCGACAGCACCACGGCATCGAAGAACGAGAAGAACAGCACCGCCACGCACAACGCCGGCGCCACACGGAAGAAACCAGCCAGGCCGAAGCTCTTTTCACCTTCTTCATGTTCCACATGGTCGTTGGGCACGGTCAGCACGATGCACAGCAGCGCCAGGCCATAACAGGCGGTGACCACACCAGTTATCCACGGGCTGTCGGCGCCCAGCACTGCCAGCATGGCCGGGCCGAGCACCTGGAAGCCGGTGAAGCTGGTGGCGTAGAGGGCCATGATCTTGCCGCGGTTGTGCTCCGGGCACAGCTCGTTGACCCACGACTCGCCAAGGATGATGGCAATACCCATGCCCAACCCCAGGCCCAGGCGCAGCAGCGCCAACTGCCACAGCGAACCGAACGCAGACTCGAGCAAGGCGATGCTGAGCGTGCACAGGCTGAAGCACAGCAGGTAGATGGTGCGCCGGGTGAGGTGGCGACAGCAGGCGTCGACCAGGAACGCCGAGAGCATCATGCCCGCAGCGGGTATGGCCGAGATGATGCCGATTTCCAGGGTGCTCGCACCGGCTTCATGCAGGCGCAACGACACCAGCGGCAGGCTGGCCCCCAGACTGAAACCCACGACCGAAACGGCGAACAACAAGCCCGCCAGAAAACGCATGTTCATGTACCACTCCTTGCAAACCGAAAAGACGTGCAGACACAGGCGCGCACGCCAGGGCGGCGAGCGACGCGAAAGCGCAGATCAGTTCAAGCGAGGTGTGGCGAGAAGGTGAAGGCAAACAGCACGCTGCGGCGACGCTTGAGCACCGTATCGCTCGGCCACGCACGACGCAGGGCCTGGAAGGCAGGCTGGCGGGCGTTTGGCAGGGACTGGGTACGGCACATTGCTTTGGCTACTACGCAGGTGGTTGGAGAAAGGGCGGACTCTAGGCCACTGCAGGCTGGGTCGTCAAATGCCGAGGGCCTCTACGAGGCCCATTCGCAGCACAAGGCTGCTCCTACAGCGGACCGCGTGCACCTTGTAGGAGCAGCCTTGTGCTGCGAATGGGCTGCAAAGCAGCCCCGGCAATATCAACGCTTGCCGGTACTCGGCAAGAACACCGCCAACAACCCGAACAACGGCAGGAACGAACACACCTCGTACACGTACTCGATGCCACGCATGTCCGCCACATACCCCAGCAAGGCCGCACCGATGCCACCAAAGCCAAACATCAGCCCGAAGAAGATCCCGGCAATCATGCCCACGCTGCCCGGCACCAGCTCCTGCGCATACACCACGATCGCGGAAAACGCCGAGGCCAGGATAAAGCCGATCACCACGCTCAACACGGTAGTCCAGAACAGGTCGGCATACGGCAATACCAAGGTAAACGGCGCCACGCCAAGGATCGAGAACCAGATCACGGCCTTGCGCCCGATGCGGTCACCGATCGGCCCGCCAAAGAAGGTACCCGCCGCCACCGCACCGAGGAACAGGAACAGGTGCAGCTGCGAGCTGGCCACCGACACATCGAACTTCTCGATCAGGTAAAAGGTGAAGTAGCTGGTAAAGCTGGCCATGTAGAAGTACTTGGAGAACACCAGCAGGCCCAGCACGATCAGCGCCGCAACCACCCGCCCGCGGGAAATGCCATGGGTCGCCTGCACTGCCTTGCGCGCCTTGGCCTGGTTCAGGTGCTCCTTGTACCAGCCACGCAGCATCAGGGTGACGCCGAGGAAGAACAGCGCAGCCAGGCCGAACCAGGCCACGTGGCTCTGACCGAACGGAATGACAATGGCCGCCGCCAGCAGTGGGCCCAGGGCAGAGCCGGTGTTGCCGCCGACCTGGAAGGTCGACTGGGCCAGGCCAAAACGCCCGCCCGAGGCCAGGCGCGCAATACGCGAGGTTTCCGGGTGGAAGGTCGACGAGCCGATCCCCACCAGCGCCGATGCCAGCAGAATCATGGGGAAGCTGCCGACGAAGGCCAGCATCACGATACCCACCAAGGTACACAGGGTGCCCAGCGGCAGCAGGTTCGGTGCCGGTCGGCGATCGGTGAAGAAGCCGACCCACGGCTGCAGCAGCGAGGCGGTGATCTGGAACGTCAGCGTGATCATGCCGATCTGGGCGAAACTCAGGTCGTAGTTGGCCTTGAGCATCGGGTAGATCGCCGGCAGCACCGACTGGATCAGGTCATTGATCAGGTGCGCCAGGGCGCAAAAGCCGATGATGCGCATCACCAGCGGCGTGGCTTGGCTCGTCGTCGCACCGGTTGGCGCCGTAGAGGCGCTACTGATAGCCATGTGCCTGAATCTCCATCCGTAGTTTGGGATCCGATTATCGGGAAACGAATAGATACATAGCTACCTTTTTTAATTCTCTGCGACAGCGTACTTGTAAATGGTTCTCAATATAATTAGCATCTTCGGCTCAATACCCTGCAATCATTGGGCGAAACAGCCCTCACCGCGAGCAGACCGAATTCATGAGCCCGATGCCTGCTCGCCCCCGTCCACGACAGATCACCACGCGCGCCAGCCATTTGAGCAAATGGCTGGCGCTACTGTTCCTGCTGGGGCTGGGCACCGCCGTCTACCTGTACTGGCCGCTGATGCAGCGTCTGGGCAGCCAATTGCACACCGATACAGGCGAACGCCGCAGTGTCCGCCTGGCCGATGGCACCACCCTGCACCTGGGCAGCGCCAGCGCTATGAACGCTGACCTGCGCGGGCGCACGCGCCAGCTGCACCTGGTGCAGGGCCGGGTGTACCTTGAGGTGACGCTCGACGGCCGGGCCATGGAGGTGGCAGTGGGCGACGCGCGCATCCAGGTGTTCGGTACTCGCCTGCAGGTCGCCCGCCATGCCGGCCATGACGAACTGGTGGTGCTCAGCGGAAAGGCCATGGTTAACCAGGGTGGCGAACAGCGCATGGTATCGGCGGGCGAGCGGGTAACCTTCGATGGCGCGCGTATCGGCCCGGTGCAGAAAGCCGACCTCAAGGCCGCCGATGGCTGGCGCAGCGGGCAGCTGAAAGCCGGCGACATGCCGTTGGGCAAGACAGAACCCGCGCCTGGCCGCTAAGTTTTTGAAAGCGTGCAAATTTTTTTTGAAATGAGTGTTGACAGGGGGGCCGTTCAAGAGAATAATGCGCGCCATCGGCTACATAGCTCAGTTGGTTAGAGCATAGCATTCATAATGCTGGGGTCCGGGGTTCAAGTCCCTGTGTAGCCACCAAACAAGACGAAGGGCTTACCGCAAGGTAAGCCCTTTTTCTTTGCCTGCAAAAAATTCCCCACAGCCCTGCCCCCTTCCTGCACAGGGCATTCGGTTGCCGGCTCAACGCATGCCGGTTACCGCCACGGCCAGCCCCAACCCGATCAGCGCCAGGCCGATTACCCGGTCCACCAGCCTTTGCCGCTCGATCATCGCCTTGCGCAATGCCGTACTGGAGAAGAACACCGCCACCAGGCTGAACCACAGCCAGTGGGCAACGGACATGAAAGCGCCGTAGGCAAAATCCAGCGCCAGCGAGCTGCCAGGTTGCACCACCTGGGTGAAGGCGCTGATGACGAACAGCATGGTCTTGGGGTTGAGGGCGTTGGTCAGAAAGCCCGTGCGCAATGCCTGCGTTACGCTGGCGGCTGATGATGCGATAACCCCGTCGAGGCTGATGCGTCGGGTGTTGGTCAGTGACTGGTAGCCCAGGTAGACCAGATAACCCGCGCCCAGCACTTTCATGGTCAGGAACAGGGTCGGGCTCTGGCTGATGATCACCGCGATGCCCAGCACCGTGTACAGGACGTGCACCTGCACTCCCAGGGCAATACCCACGGCAGCAGCCAGCCCGGCCTTGCGACCCTGTGCATAACTGCTGCGGGTGACCATGGCGAAGTCAGCACCGGGGCTGATGACGGCGAGCAAGGTGAACAGGGCGACGGCGATGATTTCGGTCATGCTGGTGGCTCTCGATAGGCGATGGAAATGCACAGACCAGGTAATTATCGAGAGCTTATGGATAGGGGAAAATCGATTTATAGTGGGGCAAATCTGATAGCTTTCCTCACAGAAATATAGAACCTGTGCGGGCCTCTTCGCGGGTAAACCCGCTCCCACAGGGACTTCACCAAACCCGAGGGGTGCGTATCACCTGTGGGAGCGGGTTTACCCGCGAAGAGGCCCGCAAAGGCATAAAGGAATGCCATGAAACTGCCGCCACTCAACGCCTTCCGCTACTTCGACATAGCCGCCGAGACCGAAAGCTTCGTGCGCGCCGCCGAGCATCTGCATGTCACCCATGGCGCAGTCAGCCGCCAGGTGCGCCTGCTTGAAGAAAGCCTTGGTGTGGAGTTGTTCGAGCGCCGCAACCGGGCCATTTTCCTCACCCCTGCCGGGCGTGCCTTGCAGGGCACCACCCAGGCGATCTTCGAGCAGCTCGAAGGCGCCGTGCAGCGCTTGCAACAACAGGCCCGCGACAACGTGCTGGTGTTGTCGTGCGAGCCGACCATCGCGATGCGCTGGCTGATTCCGCGCCTGCCCCGCTTCCATGCCGCACATCCCGACCTGCAGTTGCACCTGGTGGCCGCGGGCGGGCCACTGGACTTCGCCCGCAGTGGTGTCGACCTGGCAATACGCCGCGATGACTTCCACTGGGACGAGCAGCTGTACAACCAGAAGATCTGCGACGAATGGATCGGCCCGGTCTGCCGCCCCACCGCCCCCACCCAACTCGAAGGCCAACGCCTGCTGCACAGCGCCACCCGCCCCGGCGCCTGGCCCAACTGGCTGCGCCTGAGCGGCCAGCAGGCCCGGCACACCGAGCGCAGCGACTACGAGCATTTCTACCTGTCTATCCAGGCCGCCAGCGCTGGCCTGGGCCTGGCCATTGCCTCAGCCCTCATGGTGCGCGACGAGCTCGACAACGGGCAGTTGCAGGCACCGTTCGGCTTTGTGCGTGACGGCTCGGCCTACCATCTGCTCAGCCCCCAGCCACTGGAAGACAACGGCAAGCGCCAGCGCTTCGCCACGTGGGTGACGGGCGAATGCACAAACTGCCTGACTCATCTGGGCTTGATACAGAACGACGAACCCGCACGGCCGTCACCACCCCAGGTACGGTAACCCGCAGTATCCACATGTATGCGCCCGGACGGATAGCGCCCCAGGCCCATGTTCCAGGCCTGGCCATACTGCTGCCAGAAACGGCACAGCGGGTTGGGGTCCGCCCAGTCGGGTAGCAGGATATCGACGGCGAACGCGCGGGTATGCGCGCTGTTGGCCGCCCCGCCGGCGCAGGCGTTCAGGCGTGGATCGCGGTAGGCCGAAACCACCTCGAACTGGCGCAGGATGCCTTGCTCGTCGAGCGTCTTGATCAGCGAGAGCGTTGACCGCACTTGCGGCCAGTTGCTGGCAGGTGGCACGGCGAAGGGGGACGCGCGGCATAGCTTCCAGTCCGAAGCCGAACGCAGCAACTGATGGATCGGCACCACGCCATACAGGCGGGCATCCACCAGCATCTCGCGAAACGGCCGGGTCTGATGGTCTCCAGCCCATTGCGCGAACAACCAGATATCACGCTCATCGGCCTGCGCCCCTGCACCCAGCATGCCCAGCACCAGCGGCAGCCATCCAGCACTTTTCATCCCTGCTCCCCTTGCCACAGTATGTGCCACGCTGCCGAATACGGCTGCGCCCAACAAGGAGTTAAGCATGCACAAGATGGCATTACCGAGCCTTGCCGCCCTGGCCTTCAGCGGCCTTGCCGCCGCCGATGCGCGAATCGACCTGGGCGACGCCCAGCGCGTCACCCGCCTTTTCGCCTTCCCCAACAACTGCCACGTGATCTGTTATCGCGACTGGACCCTGGAGCAAACCGTAGAACACTACCTGACCCAGAGCGTCCGCCGCGACGGCCATGCCGCGGCCCAGGTGCATGTAAGCCGCGACAACGATCGCCTGCACGCAACCATCAGTGGCGTACCCGCCAACTATGCAAAACCCCTGCGCAAGCTGCTCGACAGCGGCGATCTTGCCTATCAGGCGGCCACCCGGCTGAACGAGGAAGGCAAATGGTCCTATGACTGGTATCTGTTCCTGCCACTGGGTATGGCCCTACAGAATCGCCGCAGCATCGAACTGCTGCACTTCCCGCCGGACTACTCGCTGACCCAGGCCCAGGACTACCTGCGCTCCAACACCACCGACCGCTGGGCGGAGCTTTTGACATTCAACGGCGTTGACGCCGGCCAGACCCCGGCCTACCAGACCATTATCGATATCGCTCCCATCGCCGCCCCCGCCAGCGCGGGTGAAACGCTGAAGGAAACCTACACCTACTTCAAGGACTACCAGGTGCGAATGGTCAGCGAGATGACTCTGCAAAACCCCGCCAGGCCTCTGCCGATGGTGGCATTCGGCGCGCCGGTACGCAGCTGGATCCAGCAGCAGTACGGGCCGCAGGTGAATGTACTGGGCCTGGTCAGCATCAGTCCGCAGCCAGGGGCCAAGGTGCCGGTGCTGGGCGCCAACCACCCCAGCGCCATATGGTATGCGGCGAACAAGGACAGCCACGGTGGCGACCAGGATGCAGCCGACGCTGCCGGGTTGAAGATGATGGGACAAGACCTGACAGCGGCCTGCTGGCAGGCAGGGATGGGGCGCAATCAACGGGCCGATGCCAAGCTGACGCTGGATGCCTGCTCGACCAAGTGGCAGGTTACACAGAAGAAACAGACCTGCGAGCTGTTCTTCCGCACCGTGCGCAAGTACACACCGGAGCAGGCGGCGGCAAAATGCAATACCGGCAGCGTGACCAGAAGCCTGCGCGAGCTGGACAAGCCGGCCGAGGTTCAGCCGCAGGATTTGTGATCGACACACCGGCCCTTTCGCGGGCGTGCCCGCGAAAGGGCCCGTGCAGGCCTGCTCAGTCTTCGAGCAGGGTACAGGCCATCACCAGCGCATCCTCACGGCCGCCGGCAACCGGGTAGTAGTCGCGGCGGCGGCCGATTTCGTTGAAACCGTAGCGCTCGTACAAACGATAGGCCGACTGGTTGCTTGCGCGCACTTCCAGGAAGCACTCGCGGCCATTGAGCTGGTAGGCCCGGGCCATCAGGTGCTCGAGCAGGCGCAGGCCCAGGCCGCGGCCCTGGTTTTCCGGCTTGACGGTGATGTTGAGCAGGTGCGCCTCGTCGATGATCACGTTGATCACGCCATGGCCCACCTGCTGCTGGCCGTCGAACATCAGCCAGACTTCGTACGATTTGAGCGCATCCTGAAAGATCCCGCGGGTCCAGGGATGACTGAACGCGGCATATTCGATCTTAAGTACAGCATCCAGATCCGCCTCGGTCATCGGGCGGAAGCTGATCGAGTCACTCATTCAACGCTCTTCCAGCGCGCCATCAGCTGGCGCATGGCTTTCCAGACGTCCGCCTTGCGCTGCGGCTCGTCCATCAACAGTTCAAGGCCCGGCAAGGCCCAGGCTTCGCCCAGGCCCTCGAGCTTCAGGGTTTGGTAATAGGCTTCGCCGTCGGCGTTGGCGGCAAAGCGCAAAGCTGGCAGGCCGATCAGCCACAGGCAGCTGCACGGGGCCTCTTCCAGGCGCGCCTGGACAAAGCCCTGGACGAAATCGCGCGCGGCCTCCGGGCCCTGGTCCATGTTGCCGCGCACCAGCAGCGGCCAGCGCACCGGCTCGCCGATGATCTGCGGGGCGTCGGGCAGCCCGGCGGCGCGCAGCATGTCCTTGAGCAGCAGGTAGGACGGATCGCGGCTCTGGAACGGTTGGCCGGTGGCCAGCTCCACCAGCAGCAGGCAGCTGCCGGCGCGCAGCAGCTGCAGCGAAAAGCGCGGAGGCGGCACCGGGGCCGGGCGCGGTGGCGCGGCCTGCTCCTCGGCCTCGGCTGGTTTGGTGGCCGGTTTTGGCGCACTGCCCGGGCGCGGAATCTCGATTTTCGGCCGCTCGCCGGAGCGAGCCTGGGGGGCGGCTGGTGCCTCGGTAGCAGCCGGTGCCGGCCTGACGTCGAAATCGAGGTCCTCGACCGGCGCCACCGGCATCAGCAGCTCGGGCCGCGACGGTGCGGCGAACGGCAGCTCGGCGCGCGGCAGCCAGTGCACCACTTGCATGGCGGAAAGGTAGGCGCGGCGACGGGGTTCGGTGAGCAAGAGCGGGTATCCGAGGGGTGGAGACAGTGGGGCATTCTAACGCTGTTGGCATTCTAGTGCCGCAACTGGTCAGCGGATTTTTGTTGTCTGTACCGGCCTCTTCGCGGGTGAACCCGCTCCCACAGGGCCTTGTGCAGTGCCTGTGGGAGCGGGTTCACCCGCGAAGAGGCCAGTGAATCCCCTGCACGGATCAAGGTTATCGCTCATTACAGACCAAGGGGTGAAAACCTCCCCCCCGGATGCAGTACAATCGCCCCCTTTTTCTTGGCAACGAGTCGAAGCCAATGATCGAACCCAAGCGCGTCCTGCGCGCCCTAGCCGAACACTGGGCCCTGATCGAGCCGCTGTGCGAGCGTTTCGACCAGGGCACCCTGAGCCTGGTCGAATTGCGTCAGCATGTGGGCCGCCAGCAGGTCGAGAGCACCCCGCAGGACATCACCCAGCTGCTCGACGTGTGGATCCGTCTGGATATCCTGGTCCCCGTGGCCAAGAGCCCGAACCGTTTCGAGCTCAACGCGCAGATCCATGACTTCCTCGCCTACCTGCGCCGCGAACACCGGCTGGGCCTGTGCCTGGAGATCGAAGCCTACCTGCGCCACCTGGAACGCCTGGCCGGGCATATCCAGGACGCCTTCGACAACCGCGACAGCGACGACCTGGCACGCCAGCTGCGCCTGCTCGACATGCGCGTGCGCGATGTACTGAAGAAGCTCGACAACGACGAGCAGGCACTGGTGGCCGTGGCCGAGCGGGCCAAGACCAGCAACCGCCAGATCCCGCTGCGCCAGCGCTATGCCGAAGTACTGGCGACCTGGGACGAGTACGTCGAGCCGATGATCCAGCTGGTCAACGCCGACGGCGCCTTCGAACAGGGCGTGCGCAAGGTCGAGACCGTGCTGCTGAAGCTGCTGGGCGAACAGGCGCGCCTGGGCCACCTGGTCGACGACGACATGCTGCTGCGCACTCACGCGCGCATCCTGGAAATGCAGACCAGCGCCCAGCTGACCCTGCGTCACGCCCGCGAACTGTTGCTGCCGCTGCGTGAAGAAGCCCGCCGGCACAACGCCGTGACCCGTGGCGCCGCGCTGGCCCTGTCGGTGATCCGGCGCAAGGGCATCGACGCCGTACCGCAAGCGGCCATGCCGATGTTCACCCGCCCGCAAAGCACCTTCCTCGGCAGCGCCAGCCAGGTGGAAGCCTATGTCTACGCCCTGGCCCGCTTCGAGCCCAAGCCGGCGCGCTTCCCCAAGGCCCACAAGACCCAGTCCGGCGCCCTGCCCCGTGCACCGCGTACGGTCAAGGAAATGGCCGAACGCTGCGAACAGGCCCTGCCGCTGCCCGACCTGATGGTCTGGCTGCTGGAGCAGGAACCCGAAGGCGCCACCGACGAGCTGCTGTACTGGTTCTCGCGCCTGTCGCGGGAAAAGCGCTTCAAGCGCGAACGCCTCGACCGCCGCGAGTACATCACCCAGGAACACCTGGTCAGCCTGCGCTCGTTCGCCCTGACCTCCAGCCGCGAAGACGCCGCCAGCGCGCCTACCGAATCCAACGCGAGCCCAGCCCATGCATCTTGATCTTTCCGAACTGTCCCAGCTCGCGCCGATCTTCCGCGAGCTGTTCAAAGGCTTCCACGTCAGCCGCCGCGACCCCGAGCTGTACGCCCAGCTGTCGAACTTCCAGGACCAGTACCGCACCCTGTTCAAGGCCCTGGGCTTCGAACTGGTGTGCGATACCCGTGGCTTCTACTACTTCGTGCCGGACATGACTGCCGCGCAGGTCAACAAGACCGCGCAGCGCCTGTCGCTATTCACCTTCATCCTGGTCGAACACCTGGCCGACCAGGGCCGCGACCCGATGGCCGTGCTCGATGGCGGCAGCATCGGCCGTGACGAACTGCCCTCGCTGCTGGACAAGTACCGCGACCTGTTCCTGCAGGCCGAAGTGCAGACCGTGGACGAGCTGGAAGAAAAAATCCTGCGCCGCATGACCCAGCTAGGCTTCGCCTTCGAGGAAGGCGGCATCTACCGCTTCCTGCCGCCGATGCACCGGTTCCTCGATGTGTGCCTGGCCGTGCAGCAGGACCGCGACCTGGCGGCCACCCTGCACAGCGACCTGCCGCTGCCGACCCCGGTGCTGGTCGAGGAAGAAAGCCCCGAAGAACTCAACCGCACCGACGACCCGCTCGACCTCAGCCCCTTCGAGGGCGAGGAAAGCGAAGAGGAAGCCCTGGCCCGGGCGATCCGCGAAGAGCAACAGGAGATTGACGCATGAGCCAGGAACGCTACGGCATCCGCCGCTTCGCACTGCTCAACACCGCCGGCTACAGCCTTGGCCTGTTCCCGCTGGAGCATCCACTGTCGGTATACGGTGCCAACAACCTGGGTAAATCGGCGTCGATCAACGCCCTGCAGTTCCCGATCCTGGCGCGCATGTCGGACATGAGCTTCGGCAAGTACAGCCTCGAGCAGTCGCGCCGCTTCTACTTCGCCAGCGACACCTCGTACATTCTCTGCGAACTGAGCCTGCCCCACGGCCCGCATGTCATCGGCGTGGTCGGCCGCGGCCCGGGCGGCGGTTTCGGCCACCAGTTCTTTGCCTACAAGGGCGAACTGGACCTGGCCCACTACCAGAAGAACGACACCTGCCTGCGCCAGAAAGAGCTGTTCACCAACCTCGAGCGCCTGGGGATCAAGGCCTACGAGCTGAAGCCGGACGAACTGCGCCGGCTGCTGGTCGGCGGCCACACCTCGGTGCCGCTGGACCTGACCATGATCCCGCTGCGCTCGACCAGCGAGCAAAGCCTGAAAACCTTCCGTGCGCTGTTCATCAACCTGTTGCACATGCGCGAAATCACCGCCGCCAAGCTCAAGCAGCTGTTCCTCGACGCCTTCGAGCACAGCCTGCGCTCCGGCAGCGTCGACTACATCGCCGCCTGCGAGGAAGCCTTCCGCGACGTGCGCCGCATGGAGCAGGACTACAACGCCCTGGTCGCCGCCGGCCCGCTGGTCGAGGCCCTGGCCGGTGGCGTGGCCCAGCGCGACATCTTGCGCGGCAAGCTGCACCGCATTTCGCCAGTGCTCGACACCCTGCTGGGCACCTGGCAGGAATACGCCATGGCGCGCAAGGAAGAGCTGGTGATCCAGGCCGAGCACTACCGTGGCGAGCAGGACCGCCTGCAGAACGACCAGCGCGGCGGCACCCAGGAACTGATGCGCCTGGAGCGTGAAATCACCGGTATCCAGCGCTGGCTGGGCGAGTTGTCGGTGCTCAAGCACCGCTTCGCCCTGGTCGATGACGTCAAGGTGCTGGAGCAGCAACTGCTGGCGGCCAAGGACGCCCACGACGAACTGGCCGGCGCCCTGGCCCAGTCGCGACAGTTCAGCGCCGAAGACCTCGACGAACGCGTCCGCGACCTGGAAAAACGCCTGAAGCAGGTCAAGCAACAGCTCGACCACGCCGACAACAACAGCTACGCCCGCCTGCGCGAAGAGTTCTCGCAGCAGGACGTCGACCGCCTGATGCGCCTGTTCAACGGCGCGCTGTTCAGTCTGCCGCTGGGTGACCGTGGTATCGAACTGGACGACAGCGACCTGTGGGTAAAATCGCTGGAGGCGGTGCTCGACGGCTTCAAGGGCGAACGCTTCGAAGCCCCGGGGTTGTCCATCGACCTGTCGCACATCGACCCGCCAGCACTGCAGGCCCTGGCCGACCGTGCCGCCCTGCGCGACCAGAAAGAGCGCCTGGAAAAGGAGCTCAAGCAGCTCAAGACCCAGCAAGCCGTGGCCGCCGACCGCTCCGCCTCCAAGGCGCAGACCGAAACCCTGTACCAGGAAGTACTGGACGCGCAAAAAGCGCTGGAAGACTTCCGCCGCAGCGAAACCCTGGCCGCCGAAGAGCCCGAGAAGCTGGAGCAGCTGTCGCAGCTCGAAGCCGCCCAGGACGAACTCAAGCGCTCCAGCGACGCCTTCACCGAACGTGTCCAGCAACTGTCGGCCAAGCTGCAGCTGGTCGGCCGGCAGATCGGCGACCTCGAAGCCAAGCAGCGCACCCTGGAAGACGCCCTGCGCCGTCGTCAGCTGTTGCCGGCCGACCTGCCCTACGGCACGCCGTACATGGAAGCCGTCGACGACTCGATGGACAACCTGCTGCCACTGCTCAACGACTACCAGGACAGCTGGCAGGGCCTGCAGCGGGTGGACAACCAGATCGAGGCGCTGTACGCCCAGGTGCGCCTGAAAGGCGTGGCCAAGTTCGACAGCGAAGACGACATGGAGCGCCGCCTGCAACTGCTGGTGAATGCCTATGCGCACCGCACCGACGAAGCCCTGACCTTGGCCAAGGCCCGCCGCGCGGCAGTCACCGACATCGCCCGGACCCTGCGCAACATCCGCAGCGACTACGACAGCCTCGAGCACCAGCTGGCTCTGTTCAACCGCGAGATCAACAAGCGCCAGGTATCCAACCTGGAGAGCTTCCGTGTGGTGCTGGCGCCGAACAAGGAAGCGCTCAAGCACATCGACCAGATCATCCACAGCGCTGGTCAGTACGAAGAAGGCGAAACCCTGTCGGTATTCGACCTGACCCAGAGCGCCGAGCAGGACAACAAGAACGAAGAGGCCAAGGAATACCTGGCACGGCTGGTGGCGGCCAACCACAACCAGCTGGGCCTGAAGGACCTGTTCGAGCTGGCGTTCGAGATCACCAAGGTCAACGGCCAGCCGGTGATCCATGCCGACATCGACGGCGCGGCATCCAACGGCACCACCATGACCATCAAGGCGCTAACCAACATGTACCTGTTGCTGCACCTGATGGACCGCGACCTGGCCGGCCGCATCCGCCTGCCGTACTACCTGGACGAAGCGGCGGACATCGACGAACGCAACCAGGCTGCGCTGCTGGAAACCAGCCTGCAGCTGGGCTTCGTGCCGATCCTGGCGAGCGTGAAGCCGCAGGTGTCGGCGCGTGTGGCGATCGACCTGGAAGGCGGCAGCGGGCCGAATGGCATCTATATCGACGAGGCGGACTGGAAGTTCATCAGCCGTCGGGATGAAGTGAAAGCGATTGTGCGGGAGGATCAGGCCGAGGAATTGGCCTGAGGTAATTGGGGCCGCTTTGCGGCCCATTCGCAGCACAAGGCTGCTCCTACATCGATCGGCGTACGCATACCTTTGTAGGAGCAGCCTTGTGCTGCGAATGGAGGCCAAAGGCCTCCCAAAAATCTACCAGGCGATCAATGCGCCCAAGGCAGAATCGGAATCGCGGTCACCGCATTCTGCGGACTACCTTCAACGATGCGGTCGCTATACACCAGGTACACCAGGGTATTGCGCTTCTTGTCGAGGAAGCGCACCACCTGCATGGTCTTGAACACCAGCGAAGTGCGTTCCTTGAACACTTCCTCGCCATCCTTCAGCTCACCCTTGAAACTGATCGGCCCGACCTGACGGCAGGCAATCGATGCCTCCGCCCGGTCCTCCGCCAGCCCCAACCCACCCTTCACACCGCCCGTCTTGGCCCGCGACAGGTAGCAGGTCACGCCCTCGACCTTGGGGTCGTCGAACGCCTCGACCACAATACGGTCATTCGGCCCGAGGAACTTGAACACGGTGGACACCTGGCCAATTTCCTCGGCCCCGGCCAGCATCGGCAACGCCAGTGCCGCCAGGGCAATCATCCTTTTCAGCACGCGCACGTCCTCAGACCAGAACCAGATTGTCACGGTGCACCAGCTCGGGCTCCGCGATATAGCCCAGGATGCTTTCGATGGCATCGGAAGGCTGGCCGATGATCTTCTGCGCCTCCAGGGCGCTGTAGTTGGCCAGGCCCCGTGCCACTTCAAGGCCGTCCGGGCCGACGCACACCACCATCTCGCCACGACGGAAGCTGCCCTGCACGGTCTTCACGCCAACCGGCAGCAGGCTCTTGTTGGCCTGGCGCAGCGCCTGCACGGCACCGGCATCCAGTACCAGGGTGCCACGGGTCTGCAGGTGGCCAGCCAGCCACTGCTTGCGCGCCGCAAGCATGCCGCGCTCGGGCGACAGCAAGGTACCCAGGCGTTCGCCAGCCTTGAGGCGATCCAGCACGCGCTCGATGCGGCCACCGATGATGATGGTGTGGGCACCGGAACGGGCTGCCAGGCGCGCGGCGCGCAGCTTGGTCTGCATGCCGCCACGGCCCAGGGCACCACCGGTACCGCCGGCTACGGCGTCCAGTGCCGGGTCGTCGGCGCGGGCCTCGTAGATCAGCTGGGCTTCGGGGTTGTTGCGCGGGTCGGCGTCGAACATGCCATCGCGGTCGGTAAGGATCACCAGCAGGTCAGCCTCGACCAGGTTGGCCACCAGCGCCGCCAGGGTGTCGTTGTCGCCGAAGCGGATCTCGTCGGTGACCACGGTATCGTTTTCGTTGATCACCGGCACCACGCCCAGGTCGACCAGCGTGCGCAGGGTGCTGCGGGCGTTCAGGTAGCGCTTGCGGTCGGACAGGTCGTCATGGGTCAGCAGGATCTGCGCGGTGTGCTTGCCGTGCTCGCCGAAGCTCGATTCCCAGGCCTGCACCAGACGCATCTGGCCGATCGAGGCAGCCGCCTGCAGCTCGTTCATCGCACTCGGTCGCGACGTCCAGCCCAGCTGGCTCATGCCGGCAGCCACGGCCCCGGAGGAGACCAGTACCAACTCCACGCCCGCCTCACGCAGCGCAACCATCTGCTCGACCCAAACGGCCATGGCACCGCGATCGAGGCCTTTGCCATCGGCGGTCAGCAGAGCACTGCCAATCTTCACGACCCAGCGCTTGGCGCCCGTCACCTTGCTTCGCATCTTCTTCCAACCTATGTCGAATCTGTAGATACCGTGGATACAAAAACGCCGCTCCAAAGAGCGGCGTTTAGTGTACTGCAACCGGTCAGTCGCGCACGTAAATGATTTCCGGGCCGTCTTCGTCGTCCTCGAAATCATCGTCCCAACCGTCATCGTCGCCGATGTCGTGCACGCTCTTGACGCCGGTACGGCGCAGGGTACGGGCGTCGTCCAGGGCCTGCAGCTGGGCGCGGGCTTCGTCTTCGATGCGCTGGTCGAGATCGGCCAGCTCTTCGGCGTAGGCCGGGTCGTTGGCCAGGCGGTCGGCGCGGTCTTCGAGGTAGCGCATCAGGTCGTGGCTGAGCTTTTCGGTGCCCTGCTTGGAGATGGCCGAGATCACGTAGACCGGGCCTTCCCACTGCAGGCGCTCGACCACTTCCTTGACCCGCTCGTCGCGCTCGTCGTCCATGACCATGTCGGCCTTGTTCAGCACCAGCCAGCGCTCACGCTCGGCCAGCGAAGGGCTGAAGCGGGTCAGCTCGTTGACGATGACTTCGGCGGCATCGGCCGGGCTGCTTTCGTCCAGCGGCGCCATGTCCACCAGGTGCAGCAGCACGCGGGTACGCGCCAGGTGCTTGAGGAAGCGGATACCCAGGCCGGCGCCTTCGGAAGCACCTTCGATCAGGCCGGGGATGTCGGCGATGACGAAGCTCTTCCAGCGGTCGACACTGACAACACCCAGGTTCGGCACCAGGGTGGTGAACGGGTAGTCGGCCACTTTCGGCTTGGCGGCCGAAACCGAGCGAATGAAGGTGCTCTTGCCAGCATTCGGCAGGCCCAGCAGGCCGACGTCGGCCAGCACTTTCATTTCCATCTTCAGGTCGCGCTGCTCACCCGGCTTGCCAGGGGTGGTCTGGCGCGGCGCACGGTTGGTGCTGGACTTGAAACGGGTGTTGCCCAGGCCGTGCCAGCCGCCCTGGGCGACCATCAGCTTCTGGCCCGGGGTAACCAGGTCACCGATCACTTCCTGGGTGGAGGCGTCGATCACGGTCGTACCGACCGGCACACGCAGGAACAGGTCTTCGCCCTTCTTGCCGGTGCAGTCGGTGCTGCCACCGTTGGCGCCACGCTGGGCCTCGTGGTGACGGGTGTAGCGATAGTCGACCAGGGTGTTGAGGTTTTCGTCGGCGATCATGTACACCGAACCACCGTCGCCACCGTCACCACCGTTGGGGCCACCGTTCTCGATGAACTTCTCACGACGGAAGCTCATGCAACCGTTGCCGCCGTCACCGGCCTTGACCCGAATGGATACTTCGTCAACAAACTTCATTAAAACCGCCTCTCGTCGGTAGACGAGCTGAATGACTCAAAAACATGAGGCTCTTGCAAAAATGAGCGCGGCGGCCCCGTACGACCGTAGAAACTCACGCCGGCAGCCCATACAAACAGCTTTGCAAGAGGCTCACCACAAACGAAAAAGCCCCGTCGCGTGACGGGGCTTCTGGAGCGACGTCGCGATTAAGCGGCGACGATGCTCACGTAACGGCGCATGAACTCGCCTTTCTTCTCGAACTTGATCACGCCTTCGATCTTGGCGAACAAGGTGTGATCCTTGCCCATGCCAACGCCGTAGCCAGCGTGGAATTCGGTGCCGCGCTGACGGACGATGATGTTGCCTGGCTTGATAACCTGGCCGCCATACATCTTCACGCCAAGGCGTTTCGATTCTGAGTCGCGACCGTTACGAGTACTACCACCAGCCTTCTTGTGAGCCATGGTTCAATTCTCCAAATAAATTCAGGGGATCTAGGGGATTAAGCCTGGATGCCGGTGATTTTGATCTCGGTGAACCACTGGCGGTGGCCCATACGCTTCATGTGGTGCTTACGACGACGGAACTTGATGATGCGAACCTTGTCGTGGCGGCCTTGCGATACGACTTCGGCCACTACTTTAGCGCCAGCAACAACTGGAGCACCGATGGTGACTTCTTCACCGTTGGCGACCAGCAGGACGCGATCGAAGGTCACGGATTCGCCAGTGGCGACTTCCAGTTTTTCGATCTTGAGGAATTCACCTTCAGCGACTTTGTACTGCTTGCCGCCGGTAACGATTACTGCGTAAGACATGGTATTTCTCCGATAATCCTGCTCACCCAGCGCTTTATATGATGAGTATTGGCTGGCATGGCTGCACAGGGCTGGAACGGCCCGGCGCAATTGCGTAAGGCAGGTGCTGCCCAGGAAGTTAGGGTGCGCGATTGTACGCAACCGCGGTTTTGCTTGCAAGTACCGCCCCCGGCGCGCTGGCACCGCGCCTTGACACACCGGGACCCGCGACCTAGCATGCCGCGCAACCTCACTGGAGCAGCCGATGCAACCCCAATCCTTCTACCGCGCGGTGGCTGATGATTTCAGCGCCGTCGACGAGATCATCAAGAAGCAGCTGACCTCGCGCGTGCCGCTGGTATCGAAGATCGGCGACTATATCACGTCCGCCGGTGGCAAGCGCCTGCGCCCCCTGCTGGTGCTGCTGTGTGGCAAGGCCCTGGGCCGCGAAGGCGACGACCTGCGCCTGCTGGCTGCCACCATCGAATTCCTGCACACCGCTACCCTGCTGCACGACGACGTGGTCGACATGTCCGGCATGCGCCGTGGCCGCTCCACCGCCAATGCCCTGTGGGGCAACGCACCGAGCGTGCTGGTGGGCGACTTCCTCTATTCGCGCTCGTTCGAAATGATGGTCGAACTGGGCTCGATGCCGGTCATGCAGATCCTGTCCAAGGCCACCCGCGTGATTGCCGAGGGTGAAGTGCTGCAGCTGTCGCGGGTACGCGATGCCAGCACCACCGAGGAAGTCTACATGGAGGTCATCCGCGGCAAGACCGCGATGCTGTTCGAGGCCTCGACCCACAGCGCCGCCGCGCTGGCCGAGGCAACCGACGAACAGCGCGAGGCCCTGCGCACCTTTGGCGACCACCTGGGCGTGGCGTTCCAGCTGGTCGACGACCTGCTGGACTACAAGGGCGACTCGCAGACCCTGGGCAAGAACGTCGGTGACGACCTGGCCGAAGGCAAGCCCACCCTGCCGCTGATCTACACCATGCGCGAAGGCACTGCCGAACAGGCTGCGCTGGTGCGCCAGGCCATTCAGAAAGGTGGCCTGGAAGACCTGGAGCAGATTCGCGTGGCGGTAGAAGAGTCGGGTGCGCTGAAGTACACGGCGGAGCTGGCGCGTGACTATGTGAAGCGTGCCATCGCCTGCCTGGAAGTGCTGCCGGCAAGCGAATACCGGGATGCGCTGGTCGAGCTGAGCGAGTTTGCTGTCGCGCGTACTCACTGATAGACCGAGTCGCCTTCATTCGCGGGTAAACCCGCTCCCACAGGGATATCGCAGGGCTCCAGGCCTATGTTGTACCTGTGGGAGCGGGTTTACCCGCGAAGCTTTTGTCCGGACATAATCACTTTCGCAGAAATACCTTTTACAATTCGGGTTTTCAACCGCCCGTCTGTTTGTTTGAGGAACCGAAGTGAGCACTCTGCCACCCTGCCCGAAATGCAACTCCGAATACACCTATGAGGATGGCACTCAGCTGATCTGCCCTGAATGCGCCCACGAGTGGTCGGCCAGCGGTGACACCGAAGCGGCCAGCGACGAGGTGGTGAAGAAGGACTCGGTCGGCAACATCCTGCAGGATGGCGACACCGTCACCGTGATCAAGGACCTCAAGGTCAAGGGCTCGTCCCTGGTGGTCAAGGTCGGTACCAAGGTCAAGAACATCCGCCTGTGCGACGGCGACCACGACATCGACTGCAAGATCGACGGCATCGGCGCCATGAAGCTGAAGTCCGAATTCGTACGTAAGGTCTGATTTTTCAGAAAACCACCAATTGGCGCTTGCTATTCAGATAATAAGAATTATTCTCATTGGGACTGCTATCCAAGGAGAATAGCCATGACTTATCTGATCGACGCCTGGCTGGACCGCCCTCACCCCTACCTGCGCATTCTTCATCGGGAAACCGGTGAAGTGTGCGCGGTGCTTGAAGAAGAAGCGCTCGACGAGCTGCGTGACCTGGGCGACCTGGACATGAGCGGGCTGAATTCGAGTGAACCGGGGGTGCTCAAGGAGCTGGTGCGGAATCTGTTTCTGTTCTGCTATGCGCGGGCATTGCGCCCCGGGGGAACAGATTGGAACTAACGGCGAGGGCTTCGCCCTCGTTCGCAGCACAAGGCTGCTCCTACAGGGGTACGCATATCCCAGGAAAACGCGTACCCCTGTAGGAGCGGCCTTGTGCCGCGAATGGGCCGCAAAGCGGCCCCAGCGGCATTACAGAACGTCGAGCAGCTCGACGTCGAACACCAGCACGCTGTGCGGCGGGATGCTGCCAACGCCTTGGGCGCCGTAGGCCAGCTCGCTCGGCACGTACAGGCGCCATTTGCTGCCAGCGTTCATCAGCTGCAGGGCTTCGGTCCAGCCAGCGATCACACCACCTACCGGGAATTCAGCCGGCTGACCACGGTCGTAGGAGCTGTCGAACACAGTGCCGTCGATCAGGGTGCCGTGGTAGTGGGTGCGCACGTTGTCTTCGCGGGTCGGCTTGGCGCCTTCGCCAGCGGTCAGTACTTCGAACTGCAGGCCCGAAGCCAGGGTGGTGATGCCGTCACGCTTGGCGTTCTCGACCAGGAATGCCTTGCCAGCGGCAGCAGCGGCTTCAGCCTTGGCGGCTGCTTCGGCTTGCATCACATCGCGAATGACCTTGAAGCTGGCCGACAGGTCGGCTTCGCTGACGCGGCTGTCGGCGCCGTTGAAGGCGTCGGTCAGGCCGGCCAGGATGGCTTCCAGGCTGACGCCTGGTGGCGGGTTGTCGCGCAGCTGGCCGCCCAGCTGACGGCCGATGCCGTAGCTGACGCGAGTTTCGTCGGTGGACAGGTTGAGTTCGGACATTGTCGTGCTCCACTGCAGGGCGCAGTGAAGCCGCGCCCTTGATGAAAAGGGCGAGCAGCCTAGCATACTGGGGCGCTGCGAGCAGCTACCAGGCCGAGCGCTGGGAAATCGGCACCTTCAAGTCTTCTTCCGGGTGCGTGCCCATCCCGCACATTTCGTCCTGCACCGACCAGTGCACCAGGTTCATCGAGACCATGGGGATGGTTTGCAGCAACTTGCGCGTATCCTCCACCGAGTGCACGCGCAGGCGTTCACCACGGGGGTCTGAGAGGGGGTGGGCGTGGCCTTTGATCCGGGCCTCGAGCAGGTAGTCACCGCCTTCGATGGCGATCAGGTTCAGTTCGTCGACATGGCCAGCCCTGGCCTCGGTGTTGAGCTGATGCAGGTTCATGAAAGCACCTCGCGATGAGAACCACGCATGAGAGCTCATTTTTTGTACAGAATGGACGAATGCACAAGGCATGACTGACGCCGCTCGTCAGGTGGACCGTACCGGCCTCTTCGCGGGCTGCCCGCTCCCACAGGGATTGCGAAGAGGCCTGAAGGCTCAGTGCTTGGTCAGCTTGTCCAGGTAGCCCATGCAGAATGCCGAGACCACGAAGGTCATGTGGATGATCACGTACCACATCAGGTAATCGGTGGAGATGTTCTGTGCATCCATGAACACCCGCAGCAGGTGGATGGACGAGATGGCCACGATCGACGCGGCAACCTTCATCTTCAACGACGAAGAGTCCATCTTGCCCAGCCAGTTGAGCTTTTCCTTGCTCTCGTCGATGTCCAGTTGCGAGACGAAGTTCTCGTAGCCGGAGATCATCACCATCACCAGCAGGCCGCCCACCAGGGACATGTCGATCAGCGACAGGATCACCAGGATCAGGTCGGCTTCGCTGAGGGCGAAGACGTTGGGCAGGACGTGAACCACTTCCTGGAAGAATTTCAGCGCCAGGGCCAGCAGGCCGAGGGACAGGCCGAAATAGATGGGGGCGAGCAGCCAGCGCGAGGCATACATCGCGTTTTCGAGGATACGTTCCATGGAGTGTCGGGACTCATCAGGTGACTAAAAAAGCGACGGCGAGTATAGCCAGCCACCTGTTACAGCAAAAGCCCGGTGAAATGGGGGCTGCTTTGCAGCCCATCGCGACACAAGGCCGCTCCTACAAGAGATCGCGGTCCCTTGTAGGAGCGGCCTTGTGTCGCGATGGGCCGCAAAGCGGCCCCCGGCCTCAATCAGGTCTCAGGATGAAACTGGTAATCCCCCAGGTTCCGACACCGCTCCCCGTTGATCCGCCGCAACTGCGCCTGCAAATGCAAACACCAGATCTGCGGATCCTCGGCCACCTGATAGCCATGCAAGGTCAGGCTGTCGACAATGGCATTGAGCACCGATTCGGCCACCAGCGGCCCATGGAACGGCCCTTGTGCCTTGATCGCGGAGGGTTGTTCACCGGCCATGCCGGCGGCGAACAGCAGCGTCCACATACCGTTGTCCCCGGCCAGCGGACGGATGCTGCATTCGATGCGGGTCACCAGGCCCAGGCACTGGCGTGTGAGGCTGAGATTGCGCATGGCCGCGCCCCCTCCAATAAGCCTTGTTCAGCCTGAACCTCAGGCTGTTTCCATCCTGAACGCTGATACCGTCCTTAAGTTCCAGCATAGAAGAACGGTATAGAAAGATGGAAAACCGGCGCTGAACGGTAGCACATCGCCGCCAGCGCCGGTTTATTGACTCAGGCCGGCTTGGCCTGGGCTATCACCTCTTCCAGGCGTTCTTTCTCCGCCTTCTCGATTTCTTCCTCGCCGATCATCTCGGCGATCTCACGCAGGCGCTCAACCACCCGGGCGTTGACGCTGCCTTCGGTGAACTGGCCCTTGTCATCCAGCACACCGGCCTCCTCGCCCACCAGCAGGCTCAACGCCTCGTCGGCCTGGCTGACCGCGTACACGTGGAACATGCCGTTCTCCACCGCCTGCAGCACGCGCTCGTCGAGCATCAGCGTGGCAACGTTGGCACGCGGGATGATCACCCCTTGCTCGCCGGTCAGGCCACGCGCCTCGCACAGGCGGAAGAAACCTTCGATCTTCTCGTTGACCCCGCCCACTGCCTGCACTTCACCAAACTGGTTGATCGAGCCGGTGATGGCGAAGCACTGTTTGAGCGGCGTGCGCGACAAGGCCGAGATCAGTGTGCAGGCTTCACCCAGCGAGGCGCTGTCACCATCCACATAGCCGTAGGACTGTTCCAGGGCGATGCTCGCCGAGATCGCCAGCGGGAACTCCTGGGCATAGCGGCTGCCCAGGTAGCCGGTGAGGATCATCACACCCTTGGAGTGGATCGGCTGGCCGAGGTTGACCTCACGCTCGATGTCGACGATACCGCTGCCACCCGGGTACACGGTGGCGGAGATACGCGCCGGCATGCCGAACGCCGAATCGCCCACTTCCAGCACGGTCAGGCCGTTGCACTTGCCGATGGCCGCGCCTTCGGTGTCGATCAGGATGATGCCGGCGAGCATGTCGTCCAGCACCCGCTGCGAAACACGCCCGGTGCGGGTGGCCTTGGCCTTGAGCGCACGCTCGATATGCCCGGCGTCTGTCATTTCGTCACTGGCCAGCTGGCGGATGAAATCGGCTTCGCTGACCAGCTGGAACAGGTCGCCGATACGTGCCGACAGGCGCGACTGGTTTTCGGCCAGGCGGGCACTGTAGGTGGCCAGGCGCGCCACCGCGTCGCTGGTCAACGGCGCCATGCCTTCTTCGTTGGTGCGGGTGCGCAACAGCTGGGCGAACTGCTCCAGGTTCTCGTCGACCATGGGCATGTCTTCGTCGAAGTCCACCAGTACCCGGAACATCTCCTGGAAGTCCGGGTCGTGGTCCTGCAGCGCGTAGTACAGCTGGCGCGAACCGATGATGACCAGCTTGATGTTCAGCGGGATCATCTGCGGCGTCAGGCTGACGGTGGCGACCCGGCCCAGCTCGCCAAGCGGCGATTCCATCTTCAGCTTGCGCGATTGCAGCGCGCGCTTGAGCGCGTCCCAGACGAACGGCTCGCCCAGCATCTTCTCGGCTTCGAGGATCAGGAAGCCGCCATTGGCGCGGTGCAGCGCGCCCGGGCGCAGCTGGCGGTACGAGGTGTACAGCGCACCCTGGTCGGTGCTGTATTCGATACGGCCGAACAGGTTGTCGTAGGTCGGGTGCGGCTCGAATACCACCGGTGCACCGCCGTCGGCGTGGTGGCCGACCACCAGGCTTGGGGCGTACTGCTCTTCCAGCAGCTTGCGCGCGGCAGCGTCGGTCTTGCTGTCTTCGACCAGTTGCTCGACCACGGTACGCAGCAGGTTCAGCTGCACCGACTGCAGGTAGGCGCAGACGGCAGCGTTCTCGGCGTACTTCTCCGACAGCGGCGCCAGCAATGGCTGCAGGGCCAGGGTGATGGTTTCTTCGTTGAGCTGGCGCAGCTGGTTGTTCGACTCGCGTTTCCACTGCGGCAGGCTGGCCAGCTCTTCGTTCAGGCGTTCCTCGAGCAGGGCGATATCTTCGTGGAACTGCTCGCGCACCTCTTCCGGCAACTGGGCGAATTCGGCTTCATCCAGCGCCTTGCCGTCGGCCATCGGGGTGAAGGCAACGTTGCTGGCGTCGCGGTACAGGGCCACGTCCTTTTCCAGCGAGGCGCGCTCGATCACATCCAGGGCGCGGTCGTAACGCTGGTTGAAGGCGCGGTCGATGGCGCCTTTCTTCTGCTGGTACGACGGGTGCTCGAACACCGCCGGGAAGGTCGACAAGAGGTTGTCGATCAGCCCGTTCATGTCGGCGATGAACGCCCCGGCGCTGCCGGATGGCAATTCCAGCGCACGTGGTTCGCGGGTGTCGTCGAAGTGATTGACGTAGACCCAGTCGGAAGGGGTTTGCTGGCGCTTGCCCTCGGCCTTGAGGTAGCGCTTGACGAACGAGAAACGGCCGGTGCCGGGCTCGCCCATCACATACACGTTGTAACCAGGGCGCGGCATTGCCACGCCGAACTGCAGGGCCTCGACAGCACGTTCCTGGCCCAGGACTCCGCGAAACGGCTCCAGATCGTCGGTATGGGTAAAGGCAAACTGCTCGGGGGAGAAACGCCGGGTCAGGGCTTCGGGCGCGAGACGCAGGCGCGCAGCGACAGGATCGGGCATTGGGTTTCCTTACTTCGGCGGGGCAGATACGCAGCATTCTGGCGCTGCCCGCGCGCGCCTTGCAAGGCTCCGCAGGACTTTATGTCGCAGCCGAAGCGGGTCATGGAACAGCAAATTTTTCGCAATCAACAACGCAACCTTTAGATCGTGCCTAAACTCCAAGCTGCGCGGGTGGGTGAAAAGCTTTCCCGACCTGGCAACCGAGTTGCCAGAAACCCTGACCCTTGGTTAAGTCAAATAGAGAACAAATGCTATGAAACGGATTCTTCTGGGTACTCTGTTCACCGTGGTCTCACTCAATGCCATGGCCGAAGCGCCAGGCGGCCCGAACTGCGGCTGGGGCAACATGCTGTTCGAAGGCCAGCGCGGCACTCCGGCACACTTCCTGGCTTCCACCACCAACGGCACGTCCGGTAACGCCACCTTCGGCATGACCTCCGGCACCAACGGCTGCTCGACCAGGGCGTCGCTGACCTATGGCGGCAAGTCCTGGTTCGCCATGAACGGCATGATGAACGAACTGTCCGAAGACATGGCCATGGGCCAGGGTGAGGCGCTGACCACCTATGCCGTGGTCCTCGGTGTGGCTCCGGAAGACCGTGGCTACTTCGCTTCGGTCACCCACCAGCACTTCAACCAGATCTTCAGCAGCGCCGACGTCACTGCCGAAACCGTCCACAGCAACACCCTGGCCGTTCTGAAGAACGACCCACGCCTGGCCAAATACGCTACCGAGGCCTGAGTGCAGCTGCTCCCGCCCCGACCCCGGGGCGGGTTTCGCCTTTTTTCGGCATCATCAAGAAGTAGTTGCCCGATATGCTCAAACGCTTCGCTGCCCTGGCGCTGTGTGCCTGCGCCCCTGTTCATGCCGCGCCCGTGCTGGACCAAGGCCGTGTCCAGCAACTGGCCAACACCCCTTACTGGATTGCCCTGGGCCATTACGAAACCGCCAAGCTGGGTGGCTGGCGCAGCTATGTGGACGATGATGCGTTCTTCCTTGCCGAGGACGGCGCGCACCACCCCGACCAGGAGCTGCAAGCCACGGTCGAAGCGCTGTACGCCCCGGCCAACCTCGGCGACAAGCATGCCCAGTGCGTGTTCCCGGCACGCACCCGCTGGCTGCGCGAACAGCTCGACCTGCAGGATTTGCCGCAACCGGATTGCCAGGAATTCACCACCTGGTACCAGTCGATCGACCCGCACAGTGCGGCGCTGATCTTCCCGGCGGCCTACCTGAACAGCCCGTCATCGATGTTCGGCCACACCTTGCTGCGCATCGACCAGTCCAACACCCGCAGCGACGACACCACGCTGCTGAGCTACGCGATCAACTTCGGCGCCTACATCGAAGGCAGCGACAACAGCATCCTGTATGCCTGGAAAGGCCTGATGGGCGGCTACCCGGGCCTGTTCGCGCTGATGCCCTACCAGGAAAAACTGTCCGAATACCGCAGCCTGGAAAACCGCGACCTGTGGGAGTACCAGCTGGACCTGACCCCGGAAGAAACCGGGCGCATGGTCGAACACGTGTGGGAGCTGAAGCAGATCCAGTTCGACTACTTCTTCTTCGACGAGAACTGCTCGTATCGCCTGCTGGAACTGCTGCAGGTGGCCCGCCCGAGCCTGGACCTGACGTCGCAGTTCCCGCTGACCGCCATCCCGACCGACACGGTGAAGGCCGTGAAGCAGTCCGGCATGGTCGCCAGCGAGACGTACCGCCCCTCTCGCGAACGCGAACTGCTGGCCCGTGCCGAGCCGCTCGATCACGGCGAAAAGCGCCAGGTGCTGGCTGTAAGCGCCGACACCGCGCAACTGCAGAGCCCCGAATTCAAGGCCCTCCCCCGCCAGCGCCAGGCGCTGGTGCAGGATGCCGCGTACCGCCTGGAGCGTTACCGCGCCAATGGCCAGGAGCGCGACCCTGGGCAGGCCAAGCGCAGTTTCGACCTGTTGCGGGCAATCAACAGCAACCCGCCACCGCCCCTGCAGATCGAGCGCCCGGGCCTACCCGAGGACGGCCACGACTCGCGCACCTGGCAGCTGGGCGTGGGCACCCGCGAAGATCGCGCCTACGCCGAGTACGGCCTGCGCATGGCCTACCACGACCTGAATGACAACGCCTACGGCTTTCCGCTGGGTGCGCAGATCGAGATCCTGCAGCTGAAGCTGCGCCAGTACGAAGGCAATGACTGGCAGGTACAGCGCCTGGACCTGGCCACCATTCGCTCGCTGACGCCGCGCAACGAGCTGCTCAGGCCTTGGTCGTGGCAGGTGGCCGGCGGGCTGGAGCGCGTGCCGGGCAAGCATGATGACGAAGTGCTGGTGAGCCATGTGAACGGCGGGGCGGGCGGCACCTGGCAACTGGCCGACGGGTTGCTGGGCTTTGCCCTGGGCACGGTGCGGGTCGAGCACCACAATGATTTTGCCCGGTTCATCGCCCCGGCGGCGGGCTTCAATGGCGGGCTGCTGTGGCGCAACGGGCTGGGTAACATGACGCTTGAGGCCAAGGGCGATTATTTCGCCAATGGCGAGGTGCGGCGCAGTGTGAGCCTGAACCAGCAGTGGGAGATCAGCCAGAACCTGGGCGTTCGGTTGAGTGCTTCGCGGGAGTTCAGCCACCTGGCTACGGCGCAGAACGAGGTGATGCTTGAGCTGAAGTGGTACCACTACTGAAGCGGACTTTGTGGGAGCGGCCTTGCGTCGCGAAAGGGGTGCGAAGCGCCCCCAGATTGTTGCGCTCATGCAGAATTGCCGGGGCCGCTTTGCGGCCCTTTCGCGACGCAAGGCCGCTCCCACAAATGACAGCATCAAGGCTGACCTGTGTGAACCAACCGAGTCTTTGACACTGTTTTGACGGTTCCCCGACAGATCGCCACCTAGACTTTCCAGTATCAACCGGAGGGTTTTGTGGTTATGTCGCGGTACTGGTTTGGCGTGTGCATGGCGTTGTTGCTGTCTGGTTGCGAAACCACCCACGAGCAGATGGTCAATCAGGGTTATCCCCCCGCCTATGCCGATGGCTTCCAGGACGGCTGCAGCAGCGGCCGCCAGGCGGCGGGGCTGATGGTCGGTGGTTTTCGTAAGGACGTACCGCGCTACCTGCACGAGCGCCAGTACGAAAGCGGCTGGGACGACGGTTTTCGCCAGTGCCACGCCATGCAGAACAGCGAAGAACAGCGCCAGTACCACGAGCGCTTCTGGGACCAGCGCGAGCGCGACTGGGAGCAGGAAAAAGACCGCGATGCCGCACGCGCCTATCGCCACAACTGAGTCGCAAACGGACATTCCTTGAAACCGGCAGCCTGCGATGATGGTCTCCTGCACAAGGAGGCCACACATGAGCCGAGCATTCGTCAACGAAGACCAGGCCGCCGCCCAGGCTGATCAGCCGGTCGAGCGACGGGTCAGTGAACAACCCAACTACGTCACCGCCAGCGGCCTGCGCCAGCTGCAGGAGCGCGTGACCGAACTGAATGCCCTGCGCAGTGAACTGCAGGCCCAGGGTGAACGGGGCGACAAGCAGCGCCTGGCAGATACCGAACGGGACCTGCGCTACTTCAGCGCGCGGGTGCAGAGTGCCCAGGTAGTGCCGGCGGCGATGTCCCGCAGCAAGGTACAGATTGGAAGCCGGGTGCGGTTTGTCGATACGCAGGATCAGGAACATGTGGTGCGGCTGGTGGGCGAGGATGAGGCGGATGCCGGGCGGGGGCTGATCAACTGGGGTTCGCCGTTGGGGCGGGCCTTGCTCGGGGCGGGGCCTGGGGATGAGGTGCTGTGGCGTCGACCGGCGGGGGATCAGATGATCGAAGTGGTTGAGGTTATGGGTGAAGAGTGAGGGCCGTGGGGGCTGCTTTGCAGCCCATCGCGACACAAGGCCGCTCCCACAAGAGTACGCAATTCCCTGTGGGAGCGGCCTTGTGTCGCGAAAGGGCCGCAAAGCGGCCCCAACGGCATCTGCTCAAACGACGCCTTGCGCCAGCATCGCATCAGCCACTTTCACGAAGCCTGCGATATTCGCACCTTTGACATAGTTGATGCTGCCATCGGCCTCTTCACCATAATGCACGCAAGCATGGTGAATCGACTGCATGATGTTGTGCAGCTTGCTGTCCACCTCACCGGCAGTCCATAGCAGGCGCATGGCGTTCTGAGACATCTCCAGGCCCGACACGGCCACGCCGCCGGCGTTGGAGGCCTTGCCCGGGGCGTACAGGATGCCGGCTTCGAGGAAGATATCCACAGCCTCCAGGGTAGTCGGCATGTTGGCGCCTTCGGCCACGCAGATGCAGCCATTGCGCAGCAAGGTGCGGGCGTCTTCGGCGTCCAGCTCGTTCTGCGTGGCACACGGCAGGGCGATGTCGCACGGCAGGCTCCACGGGGTCTGGCCCTTGCGGAACTCCAGGCCGAACTGCGCGGCCAGCTCGCTGATGCGGCCACGCTTGACGTTCTTCAGCTCCATCACCGCATCCCACTGGGCATCGGTCAGGCCAGCTTCGGCGTACAGGGTGCCTTCGGAATCAGACAGCGACACCACCTTGCCGCCCAGGTCCATGACCTTGCGCGCAGCATACTGGGCCACGTTACCCGAACCGGAAATCGCCACGCGGCAGCCATCGATACGCTTGTCCTGGCGCTTGAGCATTTCTTCGGCAAAGTACACGCAGCCGTAGCCAGTGGCTTCCGGGCGGATCAGGCTGCCGCCGTAGGTCATGCCCTTGCCGGTCAGCACCGAAGTGAACTGGTTGGCCAGGCGCTTGTACTGGCCGAACATGAAGCCGATTTCGCGGGCACCCACGCCGATGTCGCCGGCCGGGACGTCCAGGTCAGCACCAATGTGGCGGTACAGCTCGCTCATGAACGCCTGGCAGAAGCGCATGACTTCGGCGTCGCTCTTGCCTTTGGGGTCGAAGTCCGAGCCGCCTTTGCCGCCGCCCATGGGCAGCGAGGTGAGGGAGTTCTTGAATACCTGCTCAAAGGCCAGGAACTTGAGCACGCCCAAGTTGACCGACGGGTGGAAGCGCAGGCCGCCTTTGTACGGGCCGATGGCGCTGCTCATCTGGATGCGGTAGCCGCGGTTGACCTGCACCTTGCCCTGGTCATCGACCCAGGACACGCGGAACAGTACGGCACGCTCGGGCTCGACCATGCGTTCCAGAATGCCCGCCTGCAGGTAATGCGGGTTGGCCTCGAGGAATGGCCACAGGCTGCGCAGCACTTCTTCCACCGCCTGGTGGAATTCTGGTTGGCCTGGGTCGCGTTGCTTCAGGCGCGCGAGGAAATTGTCGACAGATTCGATCATGGTAGACATCTCACCAAGAGGATTGGACTTATTGGTTTTTTTCAGGAATGTACCAAGAAGCAATCGCACCGGAATAGGGCGAGATGTCGTTTTTTTGAAATTATTTGGTGCGTTTTCTATAACTGTATACAAACCAGCCATCAGTGGTGGCATCTTCGCGGGTAAACCCGCTCCCACAGGGTTTTTGCAAAAGTTTAAAACTGTGGGCTTTCCTGTGGGAGCGGGTTCACCCGCGAAGAACCCCACACCGCTTTCCAGCCAGGCACAAAAATGGGGCCTCAAAGGGCCCCATTCCTGTGCATCAGAACACCGGCTTACTGGGCCAGCTTCTTGTGCCGTACACGGTGCGGCTGGGCAGCAGCATCGCCCAGGCGCTTCTTGCGGTCGGCTTCGTACTCGGTGTAGTTACCCTCGAAGAACACCACGTTAGAGTCGTCTTCGTAGGCCAGGATGTGAGTAGCCACACGGTCCAGGAACCAACGGTCGTGGGAGATCACGATCGCCGCGCCCGGGAAGTCCAGCAGGGCTTCTTCCAGCGAACGCAGGGTTTCGACGTCGAGGTCGTTGGACGGTTCGTCGAGCAGCAGGACGTTACCGCCCTCCTTCAGGGTCAGGGCCAGGTGCAGGCGGCCACGTTCACCACCGGACAGGTCCTTGACGAACTTCTGCTGGTCGCCACCCTTGAAGTTGAAGCGGCCCACATAGGTACGCGACGGGATCTCGTAGTTGCCGATGCGGATCATGTCGGAACCGTCGGAAATCTGCTGGAACACGGTCTTGGCACCGTCCAGGTCCTCGCGGCTCTGGTCGACGCAGGCCAGCTGCACGGTTTCACCGATCTCGATGCTGCCCGAGTCTGGTTGTTCCTTGCCCATCAGCATGCGGAACAGAGTCGACTTACCGGCACCGTTACCACCGATCACGCCGACGATGGCGCCTTTAGGCATGGAGAACGACAGGTTGTCGATCAGCACGCGATCGCCGTAGCCCTTGGTGACGTTCTTGAACTCGATGACCTTGTCGCCCAGGCGCGGACCGGCCGGGATGTAGATCTCGTTGGTTTCGCTGCGCTTCTGGAATTCCTGCGACTGCATTTCTTCAAAGCGCTGCAAACGGGCCTTGGACTTAGACTGGCGGGCCTTGGCGCCTTTGCGCACCCACTCCAGTTCCTCTTTCATGGCCTTTTCGTGGGCGCTCTGCTGCTTGGATTCCTGCGCCAGGCGCTCGGACTTGGCTTCCAGCCAGCCCGAGTAGTTGCCTTCGTACGGGATGCCAGCGCCGCGGTCCAGTTCCAGGATCCAGCCGGCGACGTTGTCGAGGAAGTAACGGTCGTGGGTAATGGCTACCACGGTACCTGGGAAGTCGTGCAGGAAGCGCTCCAGCCAGGCCACCGAGTCGGCGTCCAGGTGGTTGGTCGGTTCGTCCAGCAGCAGCATGTCGGGGGCCGACAGCAGCAGGCGGCACAGGGCCACGCGGCGCTTCTCACCACCGGACAGGTGCTCGATGCGCGCATCCCAGGCCGGCAGGCGCAGGGCGTCGGCGGCAACGTCCAGCTGGCGCTCAAGGTTGTGGCCGTCGGCAGCCTGCAGGATGGCTTCCAGCTTGGCCTGCTCGGCGGCCAGCTTGTCGAAGTCGGCATCCGGTTCGGCGTAGGCTGCATAGACCTCGTCCAGGCGCGCCTGGGCGTCCTTGATCACGCTGACCGCTTCCTCGACCACTTCGCGCACCGACTTGTTCGGGTCCAGTTGCGGTTCCTGCGGCAGGTAGCCAACGTTGATGTCGGGCATCGGACGGGCTTCGCCGTCGAATTCCTTGTCGACGCCCGCCATGATCCGCAGCAGGGTCGATTTACCCGCGCCGTTCAGGCCGAGCACGCCGATCTTGGCGCCCGGGAAGAACGACAGGGAAATGTTCTTGAGAATTTCCCGCTTCGGCGGCACGACCTTGCTCAGCCGATGCATGGTGTAGACGTATTGAGCCAAAACCAAGCCCTCTAATCAGATAGGTAAAGACATCGACGATCGCCCCGGCGCGCTGGCCAGGGGGATGTATTTACGGGGTGTCATTGAACAAAGTCGACCATTCTACGCCAACGCGCGGCGTTGCATAGGAGGGGCGGATGGTGGGGTGGAATCGGAAGGAATCTATTGCCTGGACCGGCCTCTTCGCGGCTAAAGCCGCTCCCACAGGTACTGCACAGTATTCAAAGGCAGTGATATCCCTGAGGAGCCCCACAGGAACTGCACAGAACTCAAAGGCAGTGATATCCCTGAGGAGCCCCACAGGAACTGCACAGAACTCAAAGGCAGTGATATCCCTGAGGAGTCCCACAGGAACTGCACAGAACTCAAAGGCAGTGATATCCCTGAGGAGTCCCACGGGAACTGCACAGAACTCAAAGGCAGTGATATCCCTGTGGGAGCGGCTTTAGCCGCGAAAGGGCCGGCACAGCAGCCAACTATGGCTCAGACGTGACGCTGCCTGGCCTTGCCGCGCGGCAACCGGCAACGCTCGCCCTGCTCGGCCAGGCGCGCGGCCCAGGCGGACTTCACGCTGAAGCCACCGCTGCGAGCCGGCTGCTGCTCGGCAGCCTTGGCCGGTTTGGCCGGTTTGGCGGCCGCAGGCACATTGCTGACGACCTTGGCCGCCGGCTTGGCCTCGGCCACGGCAACTGCCGGCTCTGCTGCCGCCTTGGCGGTCTTGCGCAGTTCAGCCAGCGACGGGCTTTTGCTCTTGGCGACAGCTGCCGCCTCCGGTTTGCTCAGCGAACGCTGGCAAGACTTGCAGGATACGTCCTCGGTCACGGCAGTGCTGACAAGGGTCTGACTGCTGCGCCCGCAGGCGGAATCGAGGCCATTGGAGGAAAAGTGAGTAACCAAAACCGAACATCTCCGATGCGTTGTCATTTGAAGCGGGCGCATTCTCGCACAGGTTGCAGGGGCTTGCCGAACCACCGGGCAGGCACCATCGGTCATATCGGCTGGCACTTTGCCATAATTCTCGGCATGCTAGCTCGTTTCGGGTGTCCGGCCTTATAGTGCGCCACCGCGGTCTGGCAACCAGACACCGGCACACACCGTGCATGATCCATCCCTGCCATCGCCAGCCAAATCGCAGGATCAACGCTTGACCAATCTTACTCATCCGTCGTCATTGCGTTCCGCGCCACAGACGCCCGCCGCCTCGCTGCGCGGGTCGATCAAGGGTGCGTTGGCGCTGCTGGCCCTGATCCTGCTGGGCCTGCTGCTGTGGCAACTGTTCGCCCAGTTCAACCATACCCAGGCCGACCTGCGCAAACAGAGCCTGGACGCCACCGCCGAACTGGCCGACCACCTGAGCCTGAACATGGCGTTCAAGGCCCAGCAGGCCGTGAATGTGGTGCAGCCCTACGTCAAGGCGCCGACGCCCTCGGCCTTGCCCAGCCTGCTGGCCACCCTGCGCGAACGCCTACCGGCCCTGCAAAACGTGGCCTGGCTGGACGCCACCGGGCAGGTGCAGGCCGACAGCCTGGCCGGCAGCCCCGATCGCCATTTGCTTGACGAACTGCTCAGGCTGAACCAGGGCAGCCCGTACTTCTTCACCAATTCGGCCGACAACCGCACCCTCTACCTGTTGCTACGCCAGGCCACCGAACAGGGTCGCGGCTACTGGCTGCTGCGCCTGTCACCGGATTACTACCGCACCCTCACCCTCCACCTGGATAGTGCCGGCCACCCGCTGTGGCTGCTGGAAAACAGCCGCAACGGCGAAGTACTGCAAAGCCATGCGCCAGCCGATACCAGCAACGAGCCGCTGCAAAGCGTGATGCTGGCCTTCATCGACAACAGTACCTGGCAGTTGCGCGGCCTGTTCGACGCCAAGCTGGCCCAGCAGAAGCTGCTGCCGGCGCTGCTCGGCAAATGTCTGCTGGTGCTGTTCTGCGCCCTGTTGCCGGTACTGGCCCTGATCAACATGCGCCGCCGCCAACGGGCGCTGCAGGAAGACCGTCGGCGCTATCAGGAAATCTTCGAAGGCACCGGCGTGGCCCTGTGCGTGCTCGACCTGTCCAGCCTGCCCGGCCAACTCGACCGCTACCACCTGCGCAACCGTGCCGCGCTCAAGCACAGCCTGGCGCTGGACCCGAACCTGCGCCGCTCGCTGCTGCTGGAGCTGAAGATCACCGAGATCAACCAGGTGGCCCGCCAGTTGTTGAACATCGACAGCCACGAAGGTGCCTGGCAGCGCCTGATCGACGGCACAGGCGATGGCCGCGACAGCATCGGCATGCAACTGATTGACGCGCTGATCGAGCAGCGCCCGCTGCTGGAGCTGGAAGTACGCCTGCCGGCGCCGCTGGGTGGCGAGCTGCACCTGTGGCTGATGGCCCGCCTGCCGCAGCAGCGCCGTGACTACCAGGCGGTCATCCTCAGCATCAGCGACATCACCAGCCGCAAGCAGGTGGAGCTGTCGCTGCTGGAGCGCGAAAGTTTCTGGTCGGACGTGGTGCGCACCGTGCCCGACCAGCTGTACGTGCAGGACGTGCTCAGCCAGCGCATGATCTTCAGCAACCGCCACCTCGGCCAGACCCTGGGCTACGACCGTACCGAGCTGGCGCAGATGGGCGACCGCTTCTGGGAGCTGCTGCTGCACCCCGAGGACGCCGCGCACTACCAGGCGCTGCGCCAGCAACAGCGCGACAGCGGCCATGACCAGCCGCTGCACTGCCAACTGCGCTTCCGCCACCGTGATGGCGGCTGGCGCTGCTACGACATCCGCGAACAAGTGCTGACCCGTGACGCCGACGGCCTGGTGACGCGCATCATCGGCGTGGGCAAGGACGTGACGGTGCAGATCGAGGCCAGCCAGTCACTGCGCGACAGCGAACAGCGCTACCGCATGCTCGCCGAAAGCATCAGCGATGTGATCTTCTCCACCGACAGGCTGCTCCAGCTCAACTACGTAAGCCCCTCGGTGCAGAGCGTGCTGGGCTACCAGGCCGACTGGATCTTTACCAACGGCTGGCAGTCGATCGTTGCCAACCCCTCCCAGCTCACCGGTATCTACAGCCTGATGGAACGCGTCAGCAAGGCCATGGGCGACCCGGCCCAGCTGGCCCTGCTGCGCAGCCAGTTGCCCACCCAGCTGTTCCTGTTCGACTGCCTGCGCGCCGATGGCCGCAAGATCCCCATCGAACTGCGCCTGGTGCTGGTGTGGGACGATGAAGAACGCTTCGAAGGCGTGCTTGGGGTAGGCCGCGACATCAGCCAGCAACGCCGCGCCGAAAAAGACCTGCGCATGGCCGCGACGGTATTCGAGCATTCCACATCGGCCATCCTCATCACCGACCCGGCAGGCTATATCGTCCAGGCCAACGAAGCGTTCAGCCGCGTCAGTGGCTATGCCGTCAGCGAGGTGCTCGACCAGTTGCCGGGCATGCTTACCGTCGACGAGCAGCAGGAAGGCCACCTGCGCTACGTGGTCAAGCAGCTGTTCCAGCGCGGAAGCTGGGAGGGCGAAGTGTGGCTAAAGCGCCGCGACGGCGACCACTACCCGGCCTGGGTCGGCATTACCGCGGTGCTGGACGACGAAGGCGACCTGGCCAGCTACGTGTGCTTCTTCACCGACATCAGCGAGCGCAAGGCCAGCGAACAGCGCATCCACCGCCTGGCCTACTACGACGCCCTCACCCACCTGCCCAACCGCACGTTGTTCCAGGACCGCCTGTACAACGCCCTGCAGCAGGCCGAGCGGCAAAAGGCCTGGGTGGTGCTGATGTTCCTGGACCTGGACCGCTTCAAGCCGATCAACGATTCCCTCGGCCATGCCGCTGGCGACCGCATGCTCAAGGACATGGCCCAGCGCCTGCTGGCCTGCGTGGACAACGACGACACCGTGGCGCGCATGGGCGGCGACGAGTTCACCCTGCTGCTGCAACCGCGCGCTACCCGCGAGATGGCACTCAACCGCGCCATCCACGTGGCCGAAAACATTCTTGCCAGCCTGGTGCGGCCGTTCGTGCTGGAAAACCGCGAGTTCTTCGTTACCGCCAGCATTGGCATCGCCCTCAGCCCGCAGGACGGCAGCGAGCTGAGCCAGCTGATGAAAAACGCCGACACCGCCATGTACCACGCCAAGGAGCGCGGCAAGAACAACTTCCAGTTCTACCAGGCGGAGATGAACGCCAGCGCGCTGGAACGCCTGGAGCTGGAGAGCGACCTGCGCCATGCCATGGAACAGAACGAGTTCATTCTCTACTACCAGCCGCAGTTCAGCGGCGACGGCAAGCGCCTGACCGGCGCCGAAGCCCTGCTGCGCTGGCGACACCCGACCCGCGGCCTGGTGCCGCCGGGCGATTTCATCCCGGTGATCGAAGAGCTGGGCCTGGTGGTGGACGTGGGCGACTGGGTACTGCGCGAGGCCAGCCGCCAACTCAAGGCCTGGCACAAGGCCAAGGTGCGTGTGCCCAAGGTGTCGGTGAACATCTCGGCGCGGCAGTTCTCCGACGGCCAGCTGGGCACGCGCATCGCCACCATTCTGGAAGAAACCGGCCTGCCACCGGCATGCCTGGAACTGGAACTGACCGAAAGCATTCTGATGCGCGAAGTGAACGAAGCCATGCAGATTCTCGCCAGCCTGAAAAACCTCGGCCTGAGCATCGCGGTGGACGACTTCGGCACCGGTTACTCGTCGCTGAACTACCTCAAACAGTTCCCAATCGACGTATTGAAGATCGACCGCACCTTCGTCGACGGCCTGCCCGAAGGCGAGCAGGATGCGCAGATTGCCCGGGCGATCATCGCCATGGCCCACAGCCTCAACCTGGCGGTGATCGCCGAAGGCGTGGAAACCCACGAGCAGCTGGAGTTCCTGCGCGAGCATGGTTGCGACGAAGTGCAGGGCTACCTGTTCGGGCGGCCGATGCCGGCGCATCAGTTCGAGGCGCAGTTCGCCAACGAGACGTTGTTCATGTTCCATTGACCCCGACGCCTCCTGGCGGGCACGGACTCTTGTAGGAGCGGCCTTGCGTCGCGAAAGGGGCGCGCAGCGGCCCCACGATTGCAGCGTTGCCGCCGAAATCGTCGGGACCGCGTTGCGGTCCTTTCGCGACGCAAGGCCGCTCCTACAGGGACCGCACCCGGGCTGAGAAGCGCGCCTGTAAAAACGGACCTTTGAGTCAACTCCGATCCCCGCCCAGCCCAGACACGGCGCGGGATGCAACATGAAGCCCATTGGTCCGCGACTTGATGCCACTTCATATGCCAGCCGCGAATCAATCGGTTAGAATGCCCCCCCAATTCACCCCGATCCTTGAGGACCGCCATGTTCAGCCGTGATTTGACCATTGCCAAGTACGACGCCGAGCTCTTCGAAGCCATGCAGCAAGAAGCTCTGCGCCAGGAAGAGCATATCGAGCTGATCGCTTCGGAAAACTACACCAGCCCGGCAGTCATGGAGGCCCAGGGCTCGGTCCTGACCAACAAGTACGCCGAAGGCTACCCAGGCAAGCGCTACTACGGTGGTTGCGAGTACGTCGACGTCGTCGAGCAACTGGCCATCGACCGTGCCAAGCAACTGTTCGGCGCCGACTACGCCAACGTCCAGCCGCACGCCGGCTCCCAGGCCAACGCCGCCGTCTACCTGGCCCTGCTGTCGGCCGGTGACACCATCCTGGGCATGAGCCTGGCCCACGGTGGCCACCTGACCCACGGTGCTTCGGTAAGCTCCTCGGGCAAGCTGTACAACGCCATCCAGTACGGCATCGACGGCAACGGCCTGATCGACTACGACGAAGTCGAGCGCCTGGCTGTCGAGCACAAGCCGAAGATGATCGTTGCCGGCTTCTCTGCCTACTCGCAGGTTCTGGACTTCGCCCGCTTCCGCGCCATCGCCGACAAGGTCGGTGCCTACCTGTTCGTCGACATGGCCCACGTTGCCGGCCTGGTTGCCGCTGGCGTATACCCGAACCCTGTTCCGTTCGCCGACGTGGTCACCACCACCACCCACAAGACCCTGCGCGGCCCGCGCGGCGGCCTGATCCTCGCTCGCAAGAACGAAGAGATCGAGAAGAAGCTGAACTCCGCCGTATTCCCAGGCGCCCAGGGTGGCCCACTGGAGCACGTCATCGCGGCCAAGGCCATCTGCTTCAAGGAAGCCCTGCAGCCTGAGTTCAAGGCTTACCAGCAGCAAGTGGTGAAGAACGCCCAGGCCATGGCCAGCGTGTTCATCGAGCGTGGTTTCGACGTGGTTTCCGGTGGTACCCAGAACCACCTGTTCCTGCTGTCGCTGATCAAGCAGGAAATCTCCGGCAAGGACGCTGACGCCGCCCTGGGCAAAGCCTTCATCACCGTCAACAAGAACTCGGTACCGAACGACCCACGTTCCCCGTTCGTCACCTCGGGCCTGCGTTTCGGCACCCCAGCCGTTACCACCCGTGGTTTCAAGGAAGCCGAGTGCAAGGAACTGGCTGGCTGGATCTGCGACATCCTGGCTGACCTGAACAACGAAGCGGTGATCGACGCCGTGCGTGAGAAGGTCAAGGCCATCTGCAAGAAGCTGCCGGTTTACGGCAACTGATTGGCGATTGCCTGACAGGAAAAAGCCCGGCCTAGTGCCGGGCTTTTTCGTTTGATTCAGGGTGCATGACTTGAAGTCGATGCGGTCAATGTGGAGCGGCCTTGTGTCGCGAAAGGGGCGCGCAGCGGCCCCACGATTGCAACTTCATCATCGAGATCGCCGGGACCGCTTTGCGGTCCTTTCGCGACACAAGGCCGCTCCCACAAAAAACCACGATATCCTGCTGCCATCTCATATTACCCTGTGCCCTTCCGCACCACCGAGCACAGGCCATACCTTGACCAGAGAGCAACTCGAAACCCACCAGGTCCCCATCTACTTCGCCGCCGTGCTCGCCGCCGTCACGTTCGGCCTGCTGGCCAGCGACACTGCACGCCACCTGCAAGCCCTGGTCACCCCCGCCATCGCCGTGCTGATGTACGCGATGTTCCTGCAAATCCCCTTCCTCGACCTGCGCCAAGGCCTGGGCAACCGCCGCTTCATCGCTGCCCTGCTGCTGGCCAACTTCGTCCTCGTGCCGCTACTGGTCTGGGCCATCACCCGCGGGTTGGTCGAACACCCGGCGATCCTCATGGGTGCGCTGCTGGTGCTGCTGACGCCGTGCATCGACTACGTGGTGGTGTTCACCCACATCGGCAAAGGCGACTCCCGCCTGACCCTGGCCGCCACCCCCGTGCTGCTGTTGGTGCAACTGGCGCTGCTGCCGCTCTACTTGGCCCTGATGCTGGGTGACAACAGCAACGTGGCCATCTCCATCACCCCGTTCGTGGAAGCCTTCGTGCTGCTGATCGTGCTGCCGATGGTCCTCGCCGTTCTCACCAGCGCCGGCGCCCGTCGCTCGCGCACGGTCTCGACCTGGAACGATGCCTGGGCGTGGATGCCGGTACCGGCCATGGCCCTGGTGCTGGTGGTAGTGATCGCCTCGCAGATTGCCGTGGTACTGCGTGATTTCGACCGCTTGCTGCCGGTGGTTCCGGTGTACATCGGCTTCATGCTATTGGCGCCAATGCTCGGGTTCGTTGCGGCGCGCTTGCTGCGCTTGCCGGTGACCGAGGCACGCTCGGTCACCTTCAGCGCCGCCACGCGGAACTCGCTGGTGGTGCTGCCGTTGGCGCTGGCACTGCCAGAAGAAATGCGCGGGCTGGCCGCCGCTGCGGTGATTACCCAGACGCTGGTGGAGTTGGTGTGTGAACTGGTTTACGTGCGGGCAGTGCCGCTGCTGGTGCGCTGAACCGTCAGCCCCGCCAGAGCAACAGAATGTGTTGCCGGTACTGGCCTCATCGCCGGCAAGCCAGCTCCCACAGGGACCGCGCAAATCCCCAGGCCTGCGGTGAACCTGTGGGAGCGGGCGAGCCCGCGAAGGGCTGCGAAGCAGCCCCTCGATAACTGCGGCAGCGTTAACATCCGGGGGCCGCTTCGCGGCCCTTTCGCGACACAAGGCCGCTCCTACAACCGACCGCGCCAGCCCGCCCCAAGGCGCTTGGCCTCGCTTACAAGGCCTTCATCTCAGCGATATCCCGCGCCACCTGATCAGCCGATTGGTCGAACATCGCCTGCTCCTGCGCATCCAGCGGCAACTCGATCACCTGCGCCAGCCCCTCCCCTGCCAGCACACAGGGCACACCCATGGCGATGTCCGTTCGCCCGTACTCGCCCTCCAGAATCGCCACTGCCGGCAAGATGCGGCTTCGCCCATTGACGATCGCATCCACCATCTGCGCAATCGCCACGCCCGGCGCATCGCAGGCACTGCCCAGCTTCTTCAGCCCCAGAATCTCGCCACCACCCTTGCGGGTGCGTTCGACAATCTGCTCGATCTGCTCGCTGGAGAGGAAGTGCGCCAGCGGCACCGAGCCGATCTGGCAATAGCGCATCAGCGGCACCATGCTGTCGCCATGCCCGCCCAGGACCAGCGCCGTGATATCCCGGGCAGAAAACCCGGTCTGCTCGGCGATGAAGCACTTCATGCGCGCGGTATCCAGCACCCCCGCCTGGCCGAACACCTTGCTGCGCCCCTGCCCGCTGAGGCTCCAGGCGCGGTAGGTGAGTACATCGACCGGGTTCGACACCACCAGCACCGTCGCCGTTGGCGCATGGTGTTTGATGTCCGCCATGATGCTATCGATAATCGGCAGGTTGATGCTGAGCACGTCCTGACGCGACTGCCCAGGCTTGCGCGGCACGCCTGCGGTGATCACCACCAGCTCAGCCCCGTCCAGCATTTCAGCCTTGGCCCCGCCGTAAACGCGGGTATCGGACCCCGACTCGACTGCCGCCTGCCACATGTCCAGCGCCTTGCCCTGGGCCAACTCGCCCTGCACATCCATCAACACCAACTCACGGCACAACTCTTCCCGGGCGATGATCTGCGCCGCCGCCTCGCCGACCATGCCGGCACCCACGATTGCTAGTTTGTTCACGTGACACCTCCCAGCGGCGCGCGCCACCAGGAACACGCCTGCAATACACAGAAGTATTGCCCGCTGAGGCGAAAAGGCCACTCGAAGGTTGATGCCAGCCATCCCCGGTGCAGCACCCGGCCGACCAGGTAGGTACTTTTTCGTGGATGTCCTCGGTCTCGCCTTCTCTTGCGCCGTTCGTCGGTCCAGCCGACCGTGGCAGCGGTGAGGGTTCTCTGAACAGATACCCATCACTGGAAACGAGGACTGATCATGGCAACTCCAAGGGACAACCTGCTCGACTGGCTGCGTGATGCCCATGCAATGGAGCAGCAAGCGGAAAGCATGCTAAAAGGCCAGGCCGAGCGCCTGGAGCACTACCCGGAACTCAAGGGCCGTATCGTCAGGCATATTGAAGAGACCCAAGGCCAACAGCGCGTGCTGGTGGAGTGCATCGAGCGCTTGGGCGGCAGCACATCGACCTTGAAGGACCTGGCCGGCAAACTCATGGCGTTCGGGCAGGCAGTGGGCGGGATGGCCATGAGCGATGAAGTGGTCAAAGGCGCCATGGCAGGGTACGTGTTCGAGAACATGGAAATCGCGTCTTACACAGTGCTGATCGAGGCGGCCGAGGCGGCCGGGGACAGCGCCACTGCACAGGCATGTCGTTCGATTCTGAAGGAAGAAGTCGCCATGGCCGAATGGCTGAAGGAGCACCTGCCGGAGGTAACCCGGGCGTTCCTGGCCCGCTCGGCCGACCCTGATGCCACAGCCAAGCGCTAAGTGTGCTGCCCCGCGCCGGATCAACTCCGGCGCGGGCATTTCTCATTGTTGTCCACTGTTGACCTTGCCCAGCTCCGCTCCGGTCAGAGGTTGCGCCTCCGGGTTCGACTGCGTGCGAAGCTTCATTGCCTCGACCGCCGACGCACTGTGCTCGTCCAGCTGGACGCTGGCAGAGCCATCGCCGCCGTCTACCGCCGGATGAGGCTCGTCGACATAGATCCAGTCCTGCCCCTGGTTCCACGCCCCACGCATTTCACCGCCCTGGGACAGGTTGAAATAGGTGCGGTTGAGCTCTGGGTCACCTGGCAACTTGCCTTGCGGGAAGTTTGGCTGGATGGCGTGCAATGCCTTCTCGAACGACATCTGGTGGGCGATTTCGCGGCTCATCAGGAAGCCCAGCGCGTCTTTGATGCCTGGGTCGTCGGTGAGGTTGATCAGCCGTTCGTAGACGATCTTGGCCCGTGCCTCGGCGGCGATGTTCGAACGCAGGTCGGCAGTCGGTTCGCCAATGGTATCGATGTAAGCAGCGCTCCAAGGTACGCCGGCGGAATTGACCAGCGGCGCCCCGGCCCCATACAGCAGGCTGGTGACATGTGAGTCATTGCCAGCACCGGTGAGCGAGCGGTAGAGCTCGCCCTCGGCCTCCACGCCCTCAGCAAGGTTGCCCTTGGCCCCTTTGTTGAGCATCACCACGATCGAACCGATGATCTCCAGGTGGCTGAGCTCCTCGGTCGCGATGTCGTAGAGCATGTCCTTGCGGCCTGGGTCGTCCTCACTGACCGCTTGGGTGAAATAGCGCATGGCGGCAGCCAGCTCCCCCTGCGGGCCACCGAACTGCTCCAGCAACAGGTTGGCCAGGCCCGGATCAGGCTGTGCCACCCGTACGGTGTATTGCAATCGCTTGTTGTGCATGAACATAAGCAGCTCCTCAGGCATGCAGGGGCAGCGCGGCTGCCCCTGCGTTTTTCACGGATGACTAGCGGTTGTCGTCACTCTTGCGACCACCGCCGTGGCTATGCTGGCCACCGACCCGTCCGGCCTCCGAAGCCTTTTCCCGGTCATTGGCGAAGTTGCCTCCGGACTCCTGACCGCCCTTGCGGCCAGCTTCGGACGCACGCTCAGGGTCGTTCTTGAAATTGCCACCCGACGCCTGGCCACCCTTGTGGCCTGCTTCCGATGCACGCTCTGGATCGTTCTTGAAGTTACCCCCTGACATCTGGCCGCCTTTCTGCCCGGCCTCCGATGCCTTTTCGCGATCGTTGGCAAAGTTGCCTGGATTGGTATTGGCGTTGCCACCTTGGTTACCGCGGTTGTCCTGATTGCTAGCCATGATTGGAACCTCATGTCGGTAGTTACACAGGAAGGTCTGTGTTCATCAGTGACAGAGCCCAAGCGGCGCATCTCGCAACGGATTTTAAAGGAGCTGACGAAATGCCCTAATGGATGTGGCCCCTACTTCTTGCGAAAACGATCATGGTGGCGAGGTATACAAATCGCGTTTATCAGCGGCCCTCAAAGCCTTGTCCAAAAACAATCGCTCGCCTGTGGGGCGAAACACAGTTTGATTCCCAGCCAGCCATCTATCCGGCTGAACGGATGCGGCTCGATCGGGATCAACCTAACTGAGCTGCTTGTCCCAGTTCCGCCAAGAGGGCATTCGCAATGGTCAACTACCTGTACTTGATCCCCTGCATCCTCGGCCAGCCCGGTACCTGCGAGTTATGCAGTTACCAGGAAGACTTGCACTGCGAAGTGTCATCGCTCGCTGATGTGCAGGCGCAGTTTTCGGCATGAACGCGTTCAGCGAGGAGATAGCCCTGGGACAGCGCCGGCTCGAAGCGATCAATCGCTGGTTTCTGCTGTACGACGACGTCGAGCAAAGACGAAACTGCCCTAGCACCCACCACGAGGAATTGTTGCGCCTGGCCGATGAGATGGACCGCCTTGGATTGGTGGACTGGCGCGAGTGGCGGGACCTGCGGCGGCTGGCCGATCGAGGCTTTCTGCGAGCGATTGCGGGCTCTGACTATCACGGCGTTTAGTGCTGGCCGGCTGTGGTGGATAAGGAAAGAGCCCGCCACAAGGCGGGTTTCAGGAGGGCGTGCCATTTGCCCCAGCGCCTTCCCACTGCCGCAGCCAAAGCAGATACCTCATGATTTCGCGCCCCCTGTAGGAGCTTGCCTGCGATGGGCTGCACAGCAGCCCCATACTCTACCTGGCAGGAATAAACCCCAGGCGACCTTTGGCAGAGGGCCAGTCGCCAATATCTGGCTCGCCCCAACAATGATTGCTATTCAAAGCGAAGACGAGCGAAGCCCGTGCCGTTTTGCCGTTTCCCCGCGCCTGCACCACTGCCACAGGTAAAGCAAATATCCAGGAATTAGCGCGGTCCCTGTGGGAGCTGGCTTGCCTGCGATGGGCTGCGCAGCAGCCCCATACTCTACCTAGCAGGAGTAAACCTCAAGCGGCCTTCGCCAGAGGGCCAATCGCCAATATCTGGCCCGCCCCCCCAACAACGATCTTGCCTAACTTTCAGGGCCCTGCCCGTTTCGCTCCATCACCTTTCCACACTGCTCACTGGCCAAACGGCTGATGATCCGGATCGCCTGATGGATACCGGCCGTGTTGCGAAAGCTCAGGCGTGGGTTGTGTTCGCACTCCAGCATTTCGTCGTGCTGGACCAGGGCTTCGCCTAGCAGTTCGAGGGTCCAGGCGTAGCTTTGGATGGTGGATAGGCGTTCTTGGTTAGTCATGGCGTGCCTCCCTTGTTTCCGAGACACAGCGAGATTGGCTGGAGGTGAGATCACTGACGGCCATAGATGAACGACGGTGGAGAACGGATGCGTGGATCCTGGATGAACTTGAGATAAGCATGCATGACACTCCAAGTTTGAGTTGGAGCTACCACGATCCTTCCTACGGGATTGGGTGGCAGCTGTGCATGGGGTAGGAATACCGGGAAACTTGGAAACCCGGCCAGGCCGAAGCCTGCCCACACACAGCCGCCATGACACAGCACGGCAGGCACAAAAAAAGCGCCAGCTGTGGTGCAGGGGCGCGTAGTGCGTGCGCCAAGTTTACCAACGGGTTCCTACGCCCGGTCACGGAATTTTCCGCGACGGGGAAATTTAGCCTCACATTTCTCAACTAAACAAGTGGCAAAGTTGTAGGAAACGTCGTCAAATAACGTGCGAACAGCGTCTAACTTTAGGTCAAAGCCACATACGGCCCTCCGCATTCACATACCCATTCAGAATTCGAATGCAGCGACATAGGCTCAGCTGAAAACGCCAAGGCGAGGTGATGCGCACGATGAACATTGGAACTGCTGCCACGGCAGTTGAGCTAGAGTTTGGTGACACAGGAACTAACGGGGGTTGACCGTGGGAGTCGAAACGGATAGCACTGCTGATTGACTGCGACAATGTGAGCCATGCTTCCATCGGGGGCGTGCTCGATGAGCTGGCCAAGTACGGCATGGTCAACATCAGGCATGCACACGGGAACTGGAGTTCTCCCCTCCTCGCAGGCTGGGTCGAGAAGATCCACCCGTTCGCCATCCGCCCCATGCAGCAATTCGCTTTCACCAAGGGCAAGAATGCCACTGACTCGGCGATGATCATTGATGCGATGGATTTGCTATACAGCAAAAATGTCGATGCCTTTGCGCTCATGACAAGCGACAGCGACTTCACCCCGTTGGTGCTTCGGTTGCTGGAAAGTGGCTTGCCGGTCTATGGCTTTGGGGAGAAAAAGACACCGAAGCCATTTGTAGATGCGTGCTCGCAGTTCATCTACACGGAGAACCTGCTTGGCGATGATCAGGAGAAAATTGTTGAAGGCGAAGCGTCGAAATGCAGTAAACGCACCCGGAACGAGCTTCGCAATGACACATCACTTGTACGCTTGCTGAGAACTGCAGCAGAGAAGACCGCCGATGACGCAGGCTGGTCGCACCTCAGCCAGGTCGGTACTTTTATCCGCAACAACAGTTCGTTTTCAGCCGTGAACTACGGGCACCGGACCCTTGGCGATCTGATTCGAACCTCAGGGCTGTTCGAGATCGATATGCGGAATGGTGGAACGGCGATGTTCATCAAAGCTGCTCGGAAATCAAACCCGCTAATGCATTCCCAAACTGAGGTATCCATCTCATGAATCCGTGCTTCGGCTGCGGGAGACAGGAACCAAACGAAGTAGGTTACGCCTAGTAATTACTAGGATTTTCCATCACACCTCACGAAATGTATCCCTAAACGTATCCCTAAACGAGAATCTGCCCTGCTGTGACTTACTCGGCAGCTTCACGAGCACGCTGGAGGTTCTCCACAATGTATTCTCCATGGTTCTCGATTAACAGCCGATCGAGCTCCAACCTAGGAATGACACCTGAGCGATCAACCTGACTGACAAATCGGCTGTACATGTTAGAACCTGGTAGGTCAGCACCGGTTTCACGAGGCATCCTGATAATCCGTTCGACATCATCACGACCTAGGCTGTCAAACAACGGGATGACCAGCTTCTCAATAATTTCGTTTGTCGCATGCCAGTTGCGAGATTCAGAAAGCAACTGCAATGCCTGGGGCTTAACAAGAGTTCCTAGACCGTGCTCCTGTATTGCAGTAGCGAGGCGGTCGATACTGAGACCCTGGATTCGTAGGTACGCTGCGTTAGCAAACGAGGGATGGCGCCCCACGGCCAAGGCCGGCAACACATCACCTTCAGGCCCTACCCTGAGAAATTCGTTCAAGCGTACGCGCGCAGCCTCGTCAATAAGTCCCGTGATCTCAGGTGCCGTCGCTATTAACCGCGCCACTGATGGCAAGCCCAGGTCTCCTACCTGCCGAACTAGAGCACTTAGCTGCTGGGAAATTCGCGCCTCAGCAACCGCTCGGTGAGAATCGAGCAGCACCGACAGCACAGCACCAACCTGGGTCTTTGCAAACACAGGGCTCTCGTTATTGGCAAATCCGAAAATGAGGGCGTCGACTAGACCACGAACCAGGGCATCCGACGGATTGGCTAAAGGGGTTTGAAGCAGAGCAATTGATGCCTGGTGGTGATCCCTTGGAAAATATTCAGAGGCGATGGTAGTAAGCAGCTCAGCAATAGCGGCGCGGCCCTGAATAGGAGGCTGAGACAACACATGCTCTACAGCGTTACGGAGGTGGAGCCTTGCAAGCTCAGCATTTGGGCGATGAGGAATTCCTGCCGACTGAAATGACGGGTGAGCACATTGATGTCGGTCTTCACGGAGACGCTGGAGATCGCGCATTTGCTGGTGGTCAAAAAAACCCAGCTCAGTTCCGCAGGTACTGATGATGGTACGTTCGAAATCGAGGGCATTTTTTACCCCTTGATCGTTACCCTCGTTGATCTGGTCGATGTAGGTTTCATAGCGATTGTTGATGCGCTGGGCGGTGGCGTCATTTGCAAGCGCGAGATCCCTGATCTTGTCGACCAAGTCAAACACGACAGCGATCCACACATTGACAATGGCCGACCTGTAAGCGCCAGCCTTGTAACATTGGATCGACTCAGAAATGTAGTCCCTTGAACGCTCTGCTCGGCACTTGAGCACAAGGGTGTCTAGGTCAGCTAAGGAGTCACTCATCCATCAACCTTTTGTGTAAGGCACTCGCTTCATGCTCGCGCCGCTGGAAGGCTGAGCATAACCGAAGGTATGCAATTGGGTAGGTACGAGAGGGCCTAACTCTGACGGAGATCAGCGAAATGGCGGGTGTCAATGAAGGCGCACCATTCATCACCAGTTCACCTAGTTAACCAGTTCACTAAGCTGTACGGTCAGCCGCTAACGAAGATCCGCGGGTTCCCAGCCCCGTATGCTGCCCAAACTCCCAGGGTCCCCGACTGGTAACAGAAAGCGGGGATGGAGATCACCTCTACCGCTGAAGGCACGAACAAATAGGGGCATGGGGTTATTAGGTTGCCAATCTCAATCTAGCAGTGTAACAAGTGTAATCCGTGTAACAATCCTACCAACCTATTGATTTTAAAGGGCAAAAGCATGGTTACACGCTAGCTTGTATGCTCGTGGCTAGAGTGTAACGGCCGGATCGGTGTAACCCCAGATAAAGGGGGGCTGTGACTGAGCGCTGACAATAGATCGATACCGTTCTGTTTTCCGTTAACACCACAGCGTTCGGGCCTGTACGCTGTTCAGAAGGCGGGCTACCAACTCTCTCAGGATCGTTAGCGATTCGTCACCAATCCCGACAGAGAACCCCGTGACTGCACCCAGCCGCCGAGCACTGTCCCTTCGCCCAGAACAGTACAAGCACCTGATCCGCATAACATCCGTGACTGGGCGCCTACCAGAACGCGACGTGTTGCTTTTATGGTTCGCTCAGCGATTTTCCTGCGCCCAGAGGTGGACAATCGAGCTCATGCTTAGAGGCCACGCACATCTGGCCTGCGATCATCTATGCGCCTCACTGGTTGAGAAGATGGCTAAACACCATCGGTACCGATCATCGACTGGTTGTTTAACCAGGCGACATGAGATCTTTTGTATGAATATAATTGAATCAGTTTGATAGCTAATTGCTATCTCGAATACAAGATTGATAGAGCATGAATATGGTGAACATGGAAGTGAAGGTTTCGGTTAAGACCATCGCATCGGCTTATCACGAGACATTGCCTGGAAGCTGCCCACCTGCAGATGTTGTGAAGCCGCAGACCGATACCCTTTGGCGACTGCTACAGTCCCAGGCTTTTAGCGATGCTGACTTTAAATCAGAACTCCTAAAAGACCCGACCAGAAAATTCCGCGACCCTTGCGGTGGCGCGTCTATTTCGCTGGTTCCGACTTTTGAACAAGCCGTCGCAGCCGTGAAGTCACCAGTCATGCGCAAAAAGAACTTTACTCATGCTGTCGCGGTTCGCTATGACGAAAAAGCCGGAGCTTGGCACCTGGATAAGCCTACCCATTGTCATTTCTGGCCTTATTTTGGCTTCGATCATAAAGTCCTCGCTGGCGAAGTAAGGGCGCTATGATGAAAATCACCGTAACTCAGGTTCTCTTGAACTATGGCATGCCGCTCGTAGTTCTCGCAAAGAACGAACAGGGCGGAGTATTTTTGGGCATTAACTATGATGACCCGGAAGACGGGACACCTTATAGCTTTTACTTTATTCGCCCTCGCTCCAAGCAACTGCGCAGCTTCATGAACCAAAAAGTTGACTTGCGCTATGTTATTCTTCATGGGTGCTATAAGCAGAAATATGTAGCATCCACTTGGGGTGATGAAAAAGAAGAAGTCACCCTAGGCAAGCTTGAAATCGAGCTAACTGAGGAAATGCTTCCTGCCCCTCGGTTGTTCAACCCAACACCAGCGCCTCGCTCTGCTGCTGTTACGCGCAGAAAAATTGAAATTGATGGTCGTTGGGATGTCGCTGACTTGAGTTTGTTCTCAGACCTCATACGAGACTGCTACGCATTTGGTCATGCGCTTCTGCGCGATACAAGCACGTTAGCACTGAAGCAAATATTTCAGCACTATCCGTGGCGCGGAGGCGGCAGTTCATTAGGGTTCTTTAGGGATCTCAGCGACAACATTAATGCTGATGAGCTTATGAAAGTCACAAAGATGCAATACGCATCCCCAGGCTTCATCGAGTTCTCTCTTCGCGATGATGTGGCAGACCTGATCAAAACCTTGATTGTAGAGATAAACCTTCCGGAAAGCCCTGCCGCTAACTCTTACTATGAAGCCAGAGAGTATCTCAGAGTGCGAAACTGGTTGACGAGGTCAGAGGATGAGATACCTGATCTTTCACAGGATGAAAAGGACAGGGTCAAGGCCATCATGGATGACCTTTGCGAGAAGTTTGGTTTGATTGACTATCGAGATCATATCTTCGAACTATCCCAGAACGACGAACTAGCTGGAGTTAAAATCCTTTTGGCATTTTATCGTCGACTTAAAAAGTTTGCTGACTACTCTGCCACCGGCAAAGCAGTTGAAATCTTCACAGCCTAACCAATGTAAAGAAATCCTAGAAATAGATTTCCTCCTTCGAATGTGCTGATGCCATGAGAAATCATGCCAGCACATATCGAAGCGTAGGATCGAAAATAGCATCGACTAGCACTCGATCCTAAATCCTATCCTGTAGCTAACCAATTCGGGCTATCGCGGCACTCTTTCTCAAGACCGTCTATTGAGTCCCCGCCCACATTAAGACCTACAACCGATCGCTGATTCGAAGAGCGTCTCGAACAACTAGATTTTTCCATGTGTAGTGAGTACGCACTACTCAAACCTTACCCCATTGCATCGACCTTGTGATTCGCTGCAGCAGACCATTAGCAGGCTTTACCGACAGGCAGGTATCAAGCTGGGGTCTTCGCACCGCGGCAGGCCTCCCTGTCTGCCAAAGTACTGGCAGCAACAGGAGCTGTTGAGACGGTGCAGACTATTCTTGGACATTCCTGTCTTGATCACAACAAGCCTTATTTGGCCGTTGACCAAGTGACGGTACGACATGCATTCGAGGTTGCACTGGCATAGCGACATCAGTAGTGTTTATCGGATCTGGATTCATCTTTACACTGGAATTGCCCCATGCACACCCAATCCCTGCCGTCGAACGTGAGGCCTATGCCTTAGGAGAGGCACAATCCAGGGTTGTCAGGATCCAGGAGGTAAAATGCTCAAACGCGCATACAGGACACGCCCGTCCAGCCATGTGCGGTAACGCTCGCAGCAGCAATGCGGGCTAACTGCTTGACTAATTGAAAAGGACCTCTTTCCATGAGCCTGTCTGAAAGTCTTCGCTTGGCTGTGCTTATCGACGCTGACAACGCCAGTTCGTCCGTGGTCCAGGAGCTTTTGCAGGAGGTAGCAACCCTAGGGACTGCTACGGTCAAGCGTGCGTATGGCGACTGGACCACCTCCAACCTGTCGGGTTGGAAAAACCACCTGCACAAACATGCGATACAGCCTATTCAACAGTTCGCTTACACCCAGGGCAAGAATTCGACAGATTCGGCATTCATCATTGATGCCATGGATTTGCTGTATGCCGGAAACGTGGATGGGTTCTGCATTGTTTCCAGCGACAGCGACTTCACGCGTCTTGCCACCCGTTTGCGAGAGGCCGGCAAACATGTGTACGGCCTTGGCGAACGTAAGGCTCCTGAAGCTTTCAGAGCCGCCTGCGAAAAGTTCGTGTTCTTCGAAGTGCTCAAAAAGCCAGCCCAGAATGCGGCGCCAGTGGCCATCGAAGACCTGCCTGACCTCAAGGAAATTCTGACCCAAGCTATCGAGGCCAAAGCGCGCGAGAACGGTTTCGCGCCGCTGTCGGCAGTGGGTAGCTACATCCAAAAAAACCACACCTCGTTTGATCCACGAAACTATGGCTTTGCCAAATTGAGCACGCTGGTGCGCGACGTGCCCTACATCGAAGTGAAAGAGGTGCCCTCTGGCGAGGTTCTCCACATTTACATTCGCATGAAGGCCTAAATGGAAGGCTGAGGAACGGAGTGCGCCGGACACAAATGTAAGTGAGCTTCGTGCGCCTCCCTCCGAAAGTCTGACCATTGATCGGCTCGACGGCCAATTTCAGGTAAACGGACTAGGTACACGCCAAGCCCAGCCATCGAGCTGGGCAGCAGCGGCACCGGAAGGACGCCCAATTTCGCGTCCGCGAAAATGACAGGAGGCGCATTCATGAGCGTAATCGCGAAGAAAAGCCCAGCCACAGGGCCGAGGTTTTAGATGCTGCCTCATTAAGGCTCTGGAAGCGGGAGTATGACGCATGGCATTGACTGATCCACTTCAAGCACTCTTGAGCCTTCAAGCTGAGATTCGTAAGGGCATGCCCACCCATCCTACCGAAAAATATCCTTCGGTTCGGTTGGTGCTGGATGAAAGAAACGGACGTGTTCGGTACACCTATGCTCGGTTAGAGCATGGCCGGGTGAAAGCAATGGCAATGTTCGTGAGCATGGACAAGATCGACGGTATTGGATGTTTTCAGGTTGGCTATGCCGTTCCAGAGGCGTACCGAGGCAGGGGCTGGGCAATAGAGATACTGGAGCAGGACTAAACGAGCTCAGCAATGGCCTGGCCCGGCACGGAGTCAAAAGGTTCTACGTGGAGGCGGTGATAGGCACGTCCAACTTGGCTTCCATTGGGGTTGCAACACGATTGCTGTCTGATGCCCCTGTCCCGACTATGGATAGCGTCTCTGGTGAACCTGCTTTGGCATTTACCAAACTCGTAGAATGTTGAAGGACAATCCCATGAGCAGTGAAAAGAAAGAGCACAAAATCACCCTAGCTCCTGGTTCTCGATATCGTCGGCAGGCAGGTCCTTACGACCTGGACTCTGGCCGGCCTCGATACGCCTTCGAGGTAATCGCACCGGACGAGCAAGCGCTACCTCAGGTTGAGGATAATTCGCAGATCATGGGTGTTCCTGGCAGTCACTTTTATGTTTGGGATATCAAGAACAGTTCCAGTTGGCCTGTATTCTTGACACTGACCGTAGATGGTGTAGTGGTAGACCAGGACAACAACTGAGAACCGTTCGAGGAAAAGCGATGGCCAACACACATCAGGAATTACGCGGGCAATCTCTGTTGCCGAATGAACGGGTCCAAGCTGCGTGGTTCGTGTTACAGACGCAAATTATGGGAGGAGCCTCTAAAAAGGACGTACGTGAGCACTACCAGAAGGCAATGGGCTACATTGATGCTCTACGTGACGCAGAGTTAATCGACGCTGCTGATTTCAAACTTATGGCCACTATTGTACTTCGGGCTTTGAACGATGCCTTGGAGCGCTTGCACAACCAGGCAGATTGACGATTGCCGAAAGGTTATAGTCCACAGAGCTAAACAGTCACCCGAAGATAGGATAAGTGGAGGAGCATCCAAATGGAGGAAGTCGCTGTTTTCACCCGGCAGATTCTTAGGCGCTCCAATGATCATCAGCGGGCCATGCAGCTCGTGTCGGTAGCCAATATCCCTAGTCAGATGATGGCAATTTTACGTCAAGAGCTGGATTCGATGGTCCGAGTCATCTACCTGTTGGCTCAGGACCCTATACGGCGAGGAGAATTAATCACCGCATCTGTTAATGGCGAGCTCTGGCGGCAATCCAGTGGACGCGGCCGGGTAACAGATCAAGAAATGGTTGTTCTGGCGCAACAGCTCCAAGCCTGGACACAATCCGTTTACAAATTCGGGTGTGCTTTTATCCACTTGTCCAACATGCATGATTATACCGACCGAGATCCGATGTTTCTCCTTTCACCCGAGGAGCGCGAAGCTATCCTCAACCACTGCCGGGACTACCACGGAGGCCCTTTCGGCGCGGGATTTGCCGACTTGGTTCCCTACCTTCCAAGCGTCCTGAATAAGATATCAGGCAATCTTGAGTTCTACCTGAAGCAGCTAAATGAGGGTGGTACTTACGACCCTGGAGAAATATAGGAAAACCGTCCTGCTGCACCCTAAGCCCTGGCCTAAAACCCAGGGCTAGGGTGGTAGAAGGGTATGATTCCCATACCCCATATGGAGAAGCAACGTGCATTACAGCATCGATTTTCAGCAGTTACACAAAGGTCGCGAACGCCCTACCGACGACGGTGACGTTGTCGGAGTGAGCTTTGAGAGCGAGGCAGGTTTTGCCTTGATTCCAAACGTGGGTGATGTTGTAAACATTCCGGAAATGGAAGGCCACGCTGGTGTTCAGGGTGTAGTTAAATCGCGGCTGTTCAACTATGTGCGCTCGGGGGAAAAACTCTTCTGCGGTATCAATATTGTGGTTGAAGAGCGCGACGATATTAACTGGGGTGCTCTGATCAAAGAATAATCTGGGCTGGCCTGTTCGCGGGCCAGCTTTGTTGCAGGAAACCGCTGCACACCACCGGCCCTTAATTGGGCCTTCCGTAATATCAGGACGCGGCTTTTGCGCTTAACATTTGAGGGAAAATTTTACAGATGCTCGCTTACAAAATCATGCGCTCAAGGTACTACAAGCCTGGAGCGAAGGTACTCACGTCGAAAGCGAACTATGGTAAGCGCATGTTCAAGGATCAGCCCACAACCGCCCTTATCCTTTCGGCGCTCGATCTATCCCGACAGTACAGCCTATCGTTCCAGCAAATCTTGTGGATGTTTCTCGACTTCCAGAATAGAAGCTACCAGCCTCGCATTCCCGACAAAATTTCGGATACTCAAAGACGTGAGCTTATTGCACTGGCCAACTCATCCAATAGAATCCTTGATGAAAAATTTAGTGCAACTTTCTGGGAGACCTTATACGAACAGGTCAGAATCGCAGACCGGCCTACATGCCCAACTAGGTTGAAGTCCTACTTCGCCAGCAAAGACATACCATCGCTCAGTCAATACCGAGACAAACACTGGGGTGACAAAATGGGCGATAAGCTAGCTTGCGAGATCGAAATTAAAGCCTGCAAAGTTGTTTTTGAGGCGGACATGGTGATCTTGGATCGTGTGACTGAAGAAATGAACTTCGAGAGCGCTCGGCCACACATCCTCCGTTACTGGGATCAAGAAGTGTCAAACCAACCAATCGCTGAACTGTTGCTGCAAGGTACAGTGGCTCTTGGGAAACGTGTCCAGCTAGCATGAATCCACGCTGCATCACCAGCCCGCCCAGTCGCGGGCTTTGCCAGGTAGACGACGCTGCGGGGGAGGAGGTAGTTGGGTTTCTTCTTTATTCTCCAGTTCCCACTCATCCCGAAGCCTGTGGGGTCAACTACATGGCCGTCAAGCAGAGTCGACGTCGACGGGGAATTGGTAGCGAACTTATGAAGGAGATGGTCGTTCAGTAGCTGACCTGCTCGGTCAAGAAAGTGCCCTTTTATCAATCCATCGGGTTTAAGGTGCCAGATAGCCACAATACGCAGGTAGTGATGAACACGCGCTCAGCCAGCACGACAGGCCAGATGGCTGTCCTCAGCCCCAGCGTCAAGCGCGTGACAGAGGTTTGAACAGTTCTATTAGCAAACAGCCCGCTTATGCGGGCTGTTTCGGGGGTTAGGCTTCGATAAGATCTATTAGGGTGATGCCTTTAGCTCCCTCTAGCACATCGTCGCGGAAGATCTCCCTGGCCGAAGGGCCGAAGAGCGGGATCGACAGGTCTGTCAACATCATGCCCCCGCTACCTCGATGATGGTCTGCGGCGAGAATTCGAGAGCCCACAGCGGCAAGTTGCTTGGCCAAGGCCTTTGCCATCGAACAGCTTGTAATCCTTCTCCCGAGGCTTGGCCGCATCACATTTGGGATCGGTGAGAGGCACCACAGTGCGCGCCATAGGGATACGTTTCCTTGTCGAACCGAGATATCCCTAACCATATCCCTAAATCGCGTAGATGCCCAGAGACAAAACGAGACAGGCAGAAACAACAAAGCCCGCGCTAGGCGGGCTTTGTGGGGTGTTCCGTAGACAGTCATAGACTTCTGGAAACTGGTCTCTGGTGCCGGAGACAGGAATCGAACCTGCGACCTTCGCGTTACGAGTGCGCTGCTCTACCGACTGAGCTACACCGGCGTGTAGCGCAACGTACCACTGCTCGCACCCGTTACGCAAACCCCTGTTTCCGCTAGTTTATTGCCCTGCCCTCAAGGCGCCTTGCACCCCTTCGGCGCCAGGTCTTCCTCGATGTCGGTCGTACACGCCCACCCGGTGGCCGAACGCGTCAGGGTCAGTGCCTTGCCCAGCACAGTGGCCGGCGCATCCACCAGCGTGCACACGATGCTCCCGGTGCCATCCGCCGCGTTGCCGCTAGCCGTGATCGCACAGTGCGCCGTCGCCGGCTGGCCACCCAGCTCGGCCACGCCCGCCACGTCCTTGCCGTCATTCAACCGCAGGTCCATCGCGGTCTTCAGCGCGCTGATCTCCAGCAACCCGGCCGCAGCCTTGGAGCGTGACTGGTGGTTGGTGTACATCGGTAAGGCGATGGTCGCCAGAATGCCGATGATCGCGACGACGATCATCAGTTCGATCAGGGTGATACCGCGTTGCCCTTTCATGAACGTTTCCTTTTTGATACGCGTACTCGTTGAGGTCAGGCTCGACCCCGGCTGGCAGCGGCGCAGTAGGCCTGAACAGACACCTTTTGTCACCCCTGCCCGCTCGGGCGTCGTCTTCGCTGAACTACTCTAGTGAGCATCACGGACGCGCGCCCTTGCATGGACGCGGCAAGCTGTTTCCAGGCTTGTCGCACGGGCAGAAAAAGGACCTTTGCATGACCCAATCCACACTCCTCTACTCCTGGCACGGCACCGACGCCAACGGTACGCCGGTCAGCGGCCAAACGCCCGGGCGCAGCCCGGCCTATGTGCGGGCCGGGCTTATCCGCCAGGGCATCAAGGTCGCCAGTTTGCGGCCTGCCGGTGGGCTTAAGTTCAGCTTGCCGAAACGGCGGGAAAAGGCCGACCCGGCGGGGTTCAGCCGGCAACTGGCGACCTTGCTCAAGGCCGGGGTGCCGCTGCTACAGGCGTTCGAGGTGATGGGGCGCAGTGGCTGCGATGCGGCGCAGGCGGCATTGCTGGATAGATTGAAACAGGATGTGGCCTCGGGTCTGGGGCTGGCGGATGCATTGCAGCGCCACCCGGGGTGGTTCGATGGGCTGTACTGCAACCTGGTGCGGGTGGGTGAGCAGTCCGGCACGCTCGACCGGCAGCTGGAACAGCTGGCGGGCATGCTGGAGCAGCGTCGGGTGCTGCACAAGAAAGTGCGCAAGGCGATGATCTACCCGCTGATGCTGTTGCTGACGGGGCTGGGGGTGTCGGCGATCCTGTTGCTGGAGGTGATTCCGAAATTCGAGAGCATGTTCTCTGGCATGGGCGTGGCGTTGCCAGCATTTACCCAATGGGTGATCGACTTGTCCACAGGGCTGAGCCGGTTTGCCCCGCTGCTGCTGGTGATGGGTGTGGTACTGGGTTTTGCCATGCGCCAGCTCTACCGGCAGCATGCGCCAGCGCGCCTGTGGATATCTCGCCGGGTGCTGGGCTTGCCGGTGTTCGGCACGCTGCTGGGGCAGGCGGCGCTGGCGCGCTTTGCGCGTAGCCTGGCAACGTCCTATGCCGCCGGGGTGCCGTTGCTGGATGCGCTGGGCACTGTGGCCAGGGTCAGTGGCGGCGACCTGCATCAGCAGGCGGTGATGCGGCTGCGCCAGGGCATGGCCAATGGGCAGGGGCTGCACCAGGCGATGGCCGCCGAGCCGCTGTTTCCGCCGCTGCTGGTGCAACTGACGGCCATCGGCGAATCCAGTGGCACGCTGGACCAGATGCTGGAAAAAGCCGCCAGCCACTACGAGGAACAGGTCGGCCAGGCGCTGGACCAGTTGACCAGCCTGCTGGAGCCGGCCATCGTGCTGGTCCTGGGCCTGCTGGTGGGCGGCCTGGTGGTGGCGATGTACTTGCCGATCTTCCAGTTGGGTAGCTTGATCTGAACATGACTTTATGGACTTTGCTGGCTGAGCAGCCAGCGTATTTTCTCACCCTGGCCACGGTGCTCGGCCTGCTGGTGGGCAGTTTTCTCAATGTGCTGGTGTACCGCCTGCCGATCATGCTGGAGCGGCAATGGCAGCGTGAGGCGCAGGAAATGCTGGAATTGCCGATCACGCCGCACGAGCGTTTCGACCTGTGGCTACCTGCTTCGCGCTGCCCGCATTGCGCGCATCGAATTCGCGCGTGGGAGAACATTCCGGTCATCAGCTACCTGGCCTTGCGTGGGCGTTGTTCTGCCTGCAAAACCCGCATCAGCCCGCGCTACCCGTTGGTGGAGGTGGCCAGTGCGCTGCTGTCGCTGGTAGTGGCCTGGCGCTTTGGTGCTTCGCCCGAGGCCTTGCTGGCGCTGCCGCTGACCTGGTGCTTGCTGGCCCTGAGCCTGATCGATGCCGAACACCAATTGCTGCCGGATGCGCTGGTGCTGCCGATGCTGTGGCTGGGGCTGATCGTCAATGCCTTCGGCCTCTACGTCCCGCTGAGCAGTGCGCTGTGGGGCGCGGTGGCCGGGTACCTCAGCCTGTGGACGGTGTACTGGGTGTTCAAGCTGGCCACTGGCAAGGAAGGCATGGGCTATGGCGACTTCAAGCTCATGGCACTGATCGGGGCCTGGGGTGGCTGGCAGGTGTTGCCATTGACCCTGCTGTTGTCATCGGTGGTCGGGGCGCTGGCTGGGCTGTGCCTGCTGCGTCTGCGCCGCCATGCCATGGGCACGGCGATCCCGTTCGGGCCTTATCTGGCAATTGCGGGGTGGATTGCCGTGCTCTGGGGTGATGAAATATACGCTTCATACACACAACTGCTTGGATTCTGATGACCACTGCGGCCTTTACCCCCTGGATTCTCGGCCTGACCGGCGGCATTGGTAGCGGCAAGAGCGCCGCTGCCGAGCGTTTCGTCGAGCTTGGCGTGCACCTGGTCGATGCCGACCAGGCGGCGCGTTGGGTTGTCGAGCCTGGCCGCCCTGCCCTGGCCAGCATCGTCGAGCGCTTCGGCGCCGGTGTGTTGCAGGCGGACGGCCAACTCGATCGTGCCGCCCTGCGCCAGCTGATCTTTGCCGACCCGGCGCAGCGCAAATGGCTGGAGCAATTGCTGCACCCGCTGATCGGGCAGGAAATTTTCAGCTACCTGGCCAAGGCAGAGTCGCCGTATGCGGTGTATGTGTCGCCGCTGCTGATCGAGTCGGGCCAGTACCAGAAAACCCAGCGGGTGCTGGTGATCGACGCGCCGCAAGAGCTGCAGGTGGCGCGTACCCTGGCGCGTGACAACACCAGCGCCGAGCAGGTGCAGGCCATTCTCAAGGCCCAGCTGGCCCGCGAGGAGCGCCTGCGCCATGCCGATGATGTGGTGGTCAATGACGGCGACCTCGCCGCGCTGCATGAGCAGATTGATCGCCTGCACCACTTTTACCTGACTTTACGAGGAGGCCAGCCATGAGCCAGCCATTGACCGTCGATTGCCCGACCTGTGGCGCACCTGTGGAATGGAACGAGAAAAGCCCGTTCCGGCCGTTTTGTTCGGACCGTTGCAAGCTGATCGACCTGGGGGCCTGGGCGGCTGAAGAGCACAAGATTCCCGGGGCGGAAGAGTCCGAGGATGAGCTGTATTCGGGGGACCTGGAGCCGCGGCATTGAGCTGATGTTGGGGTGGCTTTGCCGGCCTCTTCGCGGGCATGCCCGCTCCCACAGGGAGCCCCACAAGCTTCAGGACTGGCGCGGTACCTCTGTAGGAGCGGCCTTGTGTCGCGAAAGGGCTGCGAAGCAGCCCTCGATTTCAGTGTTGACTCAGATATTGTCGGGGCCGCTTTGCGGCCCTTTCGCGACACAAGGCCGCTCCTACAAGGAGGGATCACACCCGGTTAAATCACCGCTCATCCTCCTTCCACGGCGCCTGCAGATACCGCGTGCGGTTGAAGGTTTCCAGCCACTCCGGGCAAAACACCACCAGCGCACTGATCACCGTGCCGTTGATGAACGCTTCGGGGAACATCATCAGCCACAGGTAGCCGACAAAATCGCTGAGCCACTCCGGCATGGCGAAGCGCCCGTCCAGCCACAACAGCCCCAGCGCGGTCGACAGGCAGACCAGTACGGTCAGTGCTGCCGGGAAGAACCCTGAACAGAAGATATACACGAACAGATTCCGCGGCTGGGCGCGCTCGACCCCTATCGCGCACGCCTCAGCTATCAGCACCGGCAGGCCAACCAGCAACAAGCCGTTCACCCCCAGCGCTGCCAGGTCGTGGCGCCCCAGCAACAGCAAGCCAAGCTGGGCCATGAACCCGCCAAGCACCGCCAGTGGCCAGTCCAGCAACAGCGTGACCGCCGTCATGCCAATGAAGTGGTACGACACCCCGGTATCGAAATCGCGCCGCACCAACCACAAGGCAAACAGGCAGAACACCGTGCCGAACAGCAGATGCTGGCGGCGCCGGTCAGTGAACAGCTCAACCCAGCGCACCTGGCTGACCGCCCAGATCAGCAACGGCACATAACCTAGCCAGCCAAGCGTAAGGGTGGTGCCGGACAACACCTGCGCGCTGATCACCTGACGAATGCCCCTTGTTACCTTGTGGATAAAATCGATTCTACACCCATTCTCCCTTACCTTCGGCTGCGGTAGGCTGGCGCCCTTATTCGATGCAGGAAGCATTGCTCATGCCGGAAGGACTCAACCTCGCCCTGCTGCTGGCAGCGGCACTCGACGCCATCATAGCCGTGCTTCACCTGGCCATCATCGTCGTCGGGCCGCGTTGGTACCGCTTGTTCGGGGCGGGCGAGCGCATGGCCATAGCTGCCGAGAAGGGCCGTTGGTACCCGGGGCTGATCACGGCCGCCATCGCCTGCGTGCTGCTGGTCTGGTCGGCCTATGCCCTGTCGGCTGCCGGGGCAATCGGGCGGCTGCCCCTGCTGTTGCCAGCCATCTGCCTGATCACCCTGGTGTTCCTCGCCCGCGGCTTGCTCGGCCCCATGCTGCTGGCCGGCACCGGGCGTTCGCGGCGTTTCATCGTGGTCAGTTCACTGGTCTGCCTGGGCTTCGGCCTGGTGCATTTGCTGGGGGTAGTTCAGCAGTGGCCTGTGCTGGGCTGATTTCTGCGCACAAACAGCATCTTATCGTCATCGATTAACGTCTAAGCTTGTCCCATGGATGACTCAGACTACCTGCGCCTGCTTACTATCCAGGCCGAACAAGCCAATGCCTTTCTCTCCAACGCCCGCAAGTGGGAGCGGGAGCGTTGGGTGTGCCAACGCCTGTTGCAGGGGCTGAACATCCCCTACCGCAGCGAGGACTTCACCCCGGCCGGGCAAGAACCGCCAGATGTGCTGTTCCGCGATGCGGCCTTCGAGGTGTTTTTCGTGCTCGACGAGGGCCGCCGGCTAAACGATGAATGGCGCGAAGAGCTGCAGCGCCGGCGCAGTGCGTTCTCCCTGGCACAGCTGGTACGCCGCGAAGCGCGCCCGCGGCGCATCAGTGCCACCGAGCTGCTGGGGCGGCTGGCGCCGACCTTGCGCAAGAAGGCGCACAACTACAGGGAGCGCGGGCTGGAGCTGAACGAACTGGACATCATTGCCTTCGCCAGCCTCAAGCGCGAAGTGCTCGACCTCAACACCCACTTCCCGCCGCCCACCGAATACCTGCGCCAGGGCTGGCGCTCGCTGTCGCTGGTCGGGCCGACCTTCGCCCGGGTGCTGTTCGCCCACCCCGATGCGCCGGACTTCCTGCGCGGCAACCTGGGCCGCAGCATTGTTTTCGACGTAGGCATCAGTCTTTGATCCAGTGCAGCGAGTGTTTGCGATGGCGTAAACTCGGCGCCAGCTATAGAAAGCCTTATCATTTGTTTCATGCGCTTGCGTGAACACTGTAGCGTTTACGCAGTCACAAACGTCTACCTGACGAGGCCCCACCATGACCAGCCGCCTGAATCCTGAAGATCAGCGTCGTGTCGATGAGTATCTGCGAGCCCCCCAGCACCAAGTCGAGCGCCGGCCCTTCCGGCCGTGGCTGCTCCTTGTGCTGGTGGTGGCCGTGACCATCGGGTTGGGTCTCATCAGCCGCCTGCTCAGTGGACTGGTGCTATGAGCCGCTTCGCGCTCGCCCTCCCCTCGTGCAGTTTGCGGCCGGCCCCCGTGGCCACGAATTCCGTAAACCTTATGAGATATCCCAATGACTCATCGCATCGTGATTGTCGGCGGCGGCGCCGGCGGCCTGGAACTGGCGACCCGCCTGGGTAAAAGCCTGGGCAAGCGCAAGCAGGCCGAGATCACCCTGGTCGACGCCAACCTCACGCACATCTGGAAGCCTCTGCTGCACGAAGTGGCCGCCGGCTCGCTCAACTCCTCGGAAGATGAACTGAACTACGTGGCCCAGGCCAAGTGGAACCACTTCAACTTCCAGTTGGGGCGCATGAGCGGCCTGGACCGTGAAGGCAAGCAGATTCAACTGGCCGCCACCCTCGATGAAGAGGGCCGCGAGCTGCTGCCTGCGCGCACACTGGGCTACGACACGCTGGTGATTGCCGTGGGTTCCAACACCAACGACTTCGGCACCCTGGGCGCGGCGCAGCACTGCCTGTTCCTCGACACCCGCAAGCAGGCCGAGCGTTTCCACCAGCAGTTGCTCAACCACTACCTGCGTGCTCATGCCGGTGATGTGGCGAGCGAGAAGATCAGCGTGGCCATCGTCGGCGCCGGTGCCACCGGTGTGGAGCTGGCAGCCGAGCTGCATCACGCGGCCCACGAACTGGCGGCCTATGGCCTGGACCGCATCCAGCCCAAGGACATGCACATCACTATTATCGAGGCAGGCCCGCGCGTGCTGCCGGCACTGCCAGAGCGCATCAGCGTACCGGTGCACAAGACCCTGGAAAAACTCGGGGTGAAGGTGATGACCAACGCCGCAGTCAGTGAAGTGACCGAGGATGGGCTGAAAACCAAGGACGGTGAAGTGATCCAGGCCAGCCTGAAAGTGTGGGCGGCCGGTATCCGTGCGCCGGGCTTCCTCAAGGACATCGATGGCCTGGAAACCAACCGCATCAACCAACTGGTGGTGCGCCCGACCCTGCAGACCACGCGCGACGACAATATCTTTGCCTTCGGTGACTGCGCCGCCTGCCCGCAACCGGGCAGCGACCGCAACGTGCCACCACGTGCCCAGGCGGCGCACCAGCAGGCTTCGATGCTGGCGCAGAGTTTGAAGGCGCGGCTGGAGAACAAGGCGTTGCCGACCTATGAGTACAAGGACTATGGCTCGCTGGTGTCGCTGTCGCGCTTCTCGGCGGTGGGCAACCTGATGGGTAACCTGATGGGCAGCGTGAAGCTGGAGGGTTGGCTGGCGCGGATGTTCTACGTGTCGCTGTACCGGATGCACCAGATGGCGTTGTACGGGTTCTTCCGTACGGCGTTGATGATGCTGGGTAGCAAGATTGGCCGGGGTACCGAGCCGCGCCTGAAGTTGCACTGACAGGCGCTAGCATGCCCTGTGGGAGCGGGTTTACCCGCGAATGCGATGGTGGACCTGCTGACGCATTCGCGGGTGAACCCGCTCCCACAAAGGATTGTGTGGGCCCCAATAGCGCATCTTAATTTCGAGGCAAAAAAAGGGCATCTCATGCGAGATGCCCTTTTTTTCATGGTGGGTCGTGTAGGATTCGAACCTACGACCAATTGGTTAAAAGCCAACTGCTCTACCAACTGAGCTAACGACCCGGAAATGGTCGGGGTGAGGGGATTCGAACTCCTGACATCCTGCTCCCAAAGCAGGCGCGCTACCGGACTGCGCTACACCCCGTGATACTTAAAGAAAAAGGGCATCTCGCTGAGATGCCCTTTTTACATGGTGGGTCGTGTAGGATTCGAACCTACGACCAATTGGTTAAAAGCCAACTGCTCTACCAACTGAGCTAACGACCCGGAAAATGGTCGGGGTGAGGGGATTCGAACTCCTGACATCCTGCTCCCAAAGCAGGCGCGCTACCGGACTGCGCTACACCCCGAGATTGGCTCCGCGACCTGGACTCGAACCAGGGACCCAATGATTAACAGTCATTTGCTCTACCGACTGAGCTATCGCGGAACTGAACTTCGGTACATCTTTACAGCTTCGAAGCTTGTGTTAGCTTCGGTCTCTTTGGCTATCCGCTTTCGCGTTACAGCTGCTGAGGCCGGCTATTCTACATTCTTCGTTTTGCTTGTCAACCACTTTTTTTCATTCAACTTACTGATTTGTAAGTTGTTTTGCGGTCACCGATGTTGCTGGTGATTCGCTTAGTGCCTGACAACGCGGCGTATATTAGGGGCACCCGATTTTAGATGCAAGCAAAAATTTCAAAAATTTCAGCAAGTTATCCAGAAAGCCTGAAAAGCCTTGGTTTCGCGGGGCCTGTGCTGGCCTCTTCGCGGGTAAACCCGCTCCCACAGGTGCTGCGCAAGCCTCGAGGCTGTCGGTATTCCTGTGGGAGCGGGTTTACCCGCGAAGAGGCCAGCACAGGAAAACAGGCAAAAAAAAGCCCCGCAAATGCGGGGCTCATGGTGAAACAGATCAGCCGAAGACGATTTCGTCGCCTTCCACCTTGGCGGTAATCGCCGTCCCAGGCATGAACTTGCCTGCCAGGATCAACTGCGCCAACGGGTTTTCGATCCAGCGCTGGATCGCCCGCTTCAACGGCCGTGCGCCGTACACCGGGTCGTAACCCACGGCAATCAGCTTGTCCAAGGCCTCCGGGCTCAGGCTCAACGACAGTTCGCGCTCCAGCAGGCGGCTGCGCAGGCGGCCCAGCTGGATTTCGGTAATGCCGGCAATCTGCTCGCGGCCCAGTGGCTCGAACACCACCACTTCGTCGATACGGTTGATGAATTCCGGACGGAAGTGCGCACCCACCGCATCCATCACCGCCGCACGCTGTGCCTCGCGGTCACCCACCAGTTCCTGGATCTGCGCCGAGCCCAGGTTGGAGGTCATCACGATCACGGTGTTGCGGAAGTCCACGGTGCGCCCGTGGCTGTCGGTCAGGCGGCCGTCTTCCAGCACCTGCAGCAGTACGTTGAACACATCCGGGTGGGCCTTTTCCACTTCGTCCAGCAGCACCACCGAGTATGGCTTGCGCCGTACTGCCTCGGTCAGGTAACCGCCCTCTTCATACCCTACATAGCCTGGTGGGGCACCGATCAGGCGAGCCACGGAATGCTTCTCCATGAACTCGGACATGTCGATACGCACCATCGCCTCTTCGGTGTCGAACAGGAACTCGGCCAGCGCCTTGCACAGCTCGGTCTTGCCCACCCCGGTCGGGCCGAGGAACAGGAACGAACCACTTGGCCGGTTCGGGTCGGACAGCCCGGCACGCGAACGGCGCACGGCGTTGGCCACGGCGGTTACCGCTTCGCCCTGGCCGATCACGCGCTGGTGCAGCAGCTCTTCCATTTTCAGCAGTTTCTCGCGCTCGCCTTCGAGCATCTTGGCCACCGGGATACCGGTCCACTTCGACACCACTTCGGCAATTTCTTCCTCGGTTACCTTGTTGCGCAGCAGCTGGTTCTCGGTCTTGCCGTGCTGGTCGACCATTTGCAGGCTGCGCTCCAGGTCCGGGATCACCCCGTACTGCAGCTCGGCCATGCGGCTCAGGTCGCCTTTGCGACGGGCGGTTTCCAGCTCCTGGCGGGCCTGCTCGATCTTTTGCTGGATCTGCGCCGAGCCCTGCACTTCGGCCTTCTCGGAGGCCCAGATTTCTTCCAGGTCGGCGTACTCACGCTCCAGCCGGTCGATTTCCTCGGTCAGCTTCTCCAGGCGCTTTTTCGCCGCTTCGTCTTCTTCCTTCTTCAGCGCCTGCGATTCCACCTTCAGCTGGATCAGGCGACGGTCGAGGCGGTCGAGCACTTCCGGCTTGGAGTCGATCTCCATGCGGATGCGGCTGGCCGCCTCGTCGATCAGGTCGATGGCCTTGTCCGGCAACTGACGGTCGGTGATGTAGCGGTGGCTGAGCTTGGCCGCGGCAATGATGGCGCCGTCGGTGATGGCCACCTTGTGGTGCACTTCGTAGCGCTCTTTCAGGCCACGCAGGATGGCGATGGTGTCTTCCTCGCTCGGCTCCTCGACCAGCACCTTCTGGAAGCGGCGCTCCAGCGCAGCGTCCTTCTCGATGAACTGGCGGTACTCGTTCAGCGTGGTGGCGCCAACGCAGTGCAGCTCGCCACGGGCCAGGGCCGGCTTGAGCATGTTGCCAGCGTCCATGGCGCCCTCGCCTTTGCCGGCGCCGACCATGGTGTGCAGTTCGTCGATGAACAGGATGATCTGGCCTTCCTGTTTGGACAGCTCGTTCAGCAGGCCTTTGAGGCGCTCTTCGAACTCGCCGCGGTACTTGGCACCGGCAATCAACGCGCCCATGTCCAGCGCCAGCAGGCGCTTGCCCTTGAGGCCGTCGGGCACTTCACCATTGATGATGCGCTGGGCCAGGCCTTCGGCGATGGCCGTTTTACCTACGCCAGGCTCACCGATAAGCACGGGGTTGTTCTTGGTACGGCGTTGCAGCACCTGCACGGTACGGCGGATTTCGTCGTCACGGCCGATCACCGGGTCCAGCTTGCCTTCTTCGGCGCGCTTGGTCAGGTCGACGGTGTACTTGTCCAGCGCCTGGCGCGACTCCTCGGCGTTGGCATCGTTGACCGCCGCGCCGCCACGCAGGTTGTTGATGGCGTTTTCCAGGGCTTTCTTGCTTACGCCCTGGCCCAGCAACAGCTTGCCGAGCTTGCTGTTCTCGTCCATGGCAGCCAGCAGCACCAGCTCGCTGGAAATGAACTGGTCACCCTTCTGCTGGGCCAGGCGGTCAGCCTGGTTGAGCAGGCGCGCCAAGTCCTGCGACATGTTCACGTCGCCAGTGGGGTTCTGAATTTTCGGCAGTTGGTCGAGTTCTTTCACCAGCGCCTGGCGCAGGCTGTTGATGTCGAAGCCGACCTGCATCAGCAGTGGCTTGATCGAACCGCCCTGCTGCTCGAGCAGTGCCTGCAACAGGTGCACGGGCTCGATGGCGGGGTGGTCCATGCCAACGGCCAGGGATTGGGCATCGGATATTGCAAGCTGCAGCTTGCTGGTCAAACGGTCTATTCGCATGGGGTACCTTCCTTTAAAGGGCAGGTCGGAGCGATGGACAGCGCCTGTTTATGAAGAAACCTGCCTGAGATGACCTTATAGATAAGGCTGATTCTGGAAGATTCAAGCGTAGCGGGGTTGACCGGGGTCAACCTGGTGGATTAGCGGTGAGGCATTCGCGGGTGAACCCGCTCCCACAGGATCCTCACAGACCTTGAGAGCGATGCAGTACCTGTGGGAGCGGGTTCACCCGCGAAGAGGCCGGCGCAGGTTAACGCGGTTCCAGCCACACCAGTGAAGCAAAGCGCCCACCCTGCGGGGTACGGCGATAGGAGAAGAACCGCTCATCGCTGACCGTGCACAAGCCACCGCCATAGACAGCAGTCACCCCACGCGCCGCCAAACGAATACGCGCCAGCTCATAGATGTCGGCCATCAACTTGCCCGGCCGGGCACCCTCGACAAAGGCCCTGGCCGCTTCCGGGTGCACCTCTGTAAAGGCATCGCGCACCTCCAGCCCCACTTCGAACGCCTGCGGGCCAATCGCCGGCCCCAACCACACCAGCACCTCTTCAGGCGGCAGTGCCAGGCGATCCAAGGTGGCCTCCAGCACACCACCGGCCAGCCCGCGCCAGCCAGCATGCGCCGCCGCCACGCGGGTACCGGCTTGGTCGCAGAACAGCGCAGGCAGGCAATCGGCAGTCATCACGGTACAGGCAACGCCAGGCTGGTCGGTCCAGCTGGCGTCGGCCTCGGCCACCACGGCAGGGTCGGCATCCGCCACCACCAGCCCATGCACCTGCTTGAGCCAGGCCGGCTGGATGGCGAATTCGTCGCTCAGGCGGCGACGGTTCTCGGCCACCGCGGCAGGGTCGTCCCCTACATGGTCGCCAAGGTTGAAGGTTTCATAGGGCGGCAGGCTGATGCCGCCCTGGCGGGTGGTGACACAGGCGCGCACCGAGGCCGGGGCCGGCCAGTCGGGGAACAGCAGCGACTGCGTCAGGCCACTCATCCGATAAAACTCTCGCGGTCCTGGTTCAGTAGTGACAGCAACCAGACGAAGTCATCCGGCAGCGGCGATTCCCACTTCATGACTTCACCGGTAATCGGGTGGGCCAAAGCCAGGAAGCGCGCATGCAGAGCCTGGCGCGGGAAGGTTTTCACCGCCTCGACCATGGTCGGGCTGGCTGCCGGCGGAATGCGGAAGCGCCCGCCGTACGTCTGGTCGCCGACCAACGGGAAGCCAACGTGAGCCATGTGCACGCGAATCTGGTGGGTACGGCCGGTTTCCAGCTTGACCCGCACGTGGGTGTGCGAGCGGAAGCGCTTGAGTACACGGTAGTGGCTGACCGCCGGCTTGCCGCCGTCGGTGACCGCCATACGCTGGCGCATGCCGCCATGGCGGCCGATCGGGGCATCGATCTTGCCGCCGGCAGTGACCACGCCAATCACGATGCACTCGTAGATGCGGCTGACCTTGCGCGCCTGCATCTGCTCGACCAGCCGGGTCTGCGCCTGCAAGGTCTTGGCCACTACCATAAGGCCGGTGGTGTCCTTGTCCAGGCGGTGCACGATACCGGCGCGCGGTACGTTGACGATGTCAGGCACGTGGTGCAGCAGTGCATTGAGCAAAGTCCCGCTGGCATGCCCGGCGGCCGGATGCACAACCAGCCCGGCAGGCTTGTTGATCACCATGATATGGTCGTCTTCGTAGACGATATCCAGCTCGATATCTTCGGCGACCCACTCGCCCTGGGCTTCTTGCTCGGCCTCAAGGACAAGTTGCGAGCCACCATGGACGAGGTCTCGAGGGCGCACCACGGCACCATCGACCGTCAGGCGGCCTTCTTTGATCCACGAAGTCAGCCGGGAACGCGAGTACTCGGCGAACAATTGGGCGGCGACCTGGTCGAGGCGTTGACCGCCCAGTTCGGACGGGACCTCTGCGCTAAGTTGAATGATCTCGGACATGCTCGATTCGGCGGGCGCACAGCCTTTGGTTTCGGCTGCGAGCTTGTGGTTAAATACGACTTCTTTTGTCCCGGGGTTGGCCGGGGCGCTCATCATAACAGGACGGCACCGCCCAAGACAGCGGCCGTCAAAGGGACGCAAGCCGCCATGCAAGTGAAACACCTGCTGCTGATCGCCATCCTCGGGCTCACCGCGGCCTGTTCCTCCAATAAAGAAGTGATCGACGAGAACCTCAGCGAGGCCGAGCTGTACCAGCAGGCGCAAGCTGACCTGGACAACTCCAGCTACACCAGCGCCGTGAACAAGCTCAAGGCCCTGGAGTCGCGCTACCCGTTCGGCCGCTATGCCGACCAGGCGCAGCTCGAGCTGATCTACGCCAACTACAAGAACTCCGAGCCAGAGGCAGCCAAGTCGGCGGCCGAGCGCTTCATCCGCCTGCATCCGCAGCACCCGAATGTCGACTACGCCTACTACCTCAAGGGCCTGACCTCGTTCGACCAGGACCGTGGCCTGGTGGCGCGCTTCCTGCCGCTGGACATGACCAAGCGTGACCCGGGTGCCGCCCGCGACTCGTACAACGAGTTCGCCCAGCTGACCAGCCGCTTCCCCAACAGCCGCTACGCGCCCGACGCCAAGCAGCGCATGATCTACCTGCGCAACCTGCTGGCCTCGTACGAAATCCATGTGGCCGACTACTACCTGAGCCGCCAGGCCTATGTAGCTGCCGCCAACCGTGGCCGCTACGTGGTGGAGAACTTCCAGGAAACCCCATCGGTCGGCGACGGCCTGGCAGTGATGGTCGAGGCGTACCAGAAGATGCACCTGGACGAACTGGCCGCCACCAGCCTGGAAACCCTCAAGCTCAACTACCCTGACCACCCGAGCCTGGCAGATGGCGAGTTCCAGCCAAAGCAGACCGAGTCTGACGGCCGCGGCTGGCTGTCCAAGGCAACCCTGGGCCTGATCGAAACCGACACCCCGCTGCCGCCGGGCGAAACCCGCGCCAACCAGGATGTGGTCAAGCAGTTCCAGGATGCCCGTGACGAAATGCCGCGCGAGCTGCTGCCAACTGACGAGAACGGTGACCCGATCGTGCCGGAAGGGCCGAAGGAAGCCGAGAAGGACCGCTCCTGGTTCAGCTACATGACCTTTGGTCTGTTCGACTGATACGCAGCGGTACATGAAAGGGAGGCCTTGGGCCTCCCTTTTTTATTTGCCGCGTCCTAGACTGTCGGCTTCTTAAACCGACAAGCTGGACACCATGGTTCGCCTACTTTTCTGGATCGCCCTGATCGCCGCCGCGTTCTGGCTGTGGCGCAAGTTCAAAGCCAGCCAACAGTCGCACCCCGAGGCGAAGCTGGATGCACCGCTGAAAATGGTGCGTTGCGCCCATTGCGGCGTGCATCTGCCCAATGACCGGGCGCTGCAACAGGGCAACGAGTGGTATTGCAGCCAGGCGCACCTGCAACAGGGCCCCGGCCGCCAGGGCTGAACACAGTAGCCTGTTGGAGCGGGTTCACCCGCGAATGCATCGGTAGCTTCACTGCAGCATTCGCGGGTAAACCCGCTCCCACAGGGATCGCACGGTTTTCGAAACCTGTGATGTACCTGTGGGAGCGGGTTTACCCGCGAAGAGGCCCTCAGCTCAAGCGCCCGGCTGGCGCATACGGCGCCGGGTCAATGATCGGCTCTGCCCCGGTCAACAGGTCGGTAAACAGTTGGCACGAAGCCGGCGCCAGCACCAGCCCGTTGCGGTAATGCCCACAGTTCAACCACAACCCCTGATGCCCCGGCACCGGCCCGATATACGGAATACCTTCCGGCGACCCCGGCCGTAGCCCGGCCCAATGCGCCACCACCGGCGCCCCCTCGAGCTCAGGCAACAACTCCACCGCCGACGCCTTCAGGCTCTCCAACGCCTCGCCGGTCGGGGTCTTGTCGTACCCGGCATGCTCCAGCGTGCTACCCACCAGAATATGCCCGTCACGCCGGGGGATCGCATAGCGCCCCTTGGCCAGCACCATGCTCGGCAGGAAGTCGTCGGCACACTTGAACAAAATCATCTGGCCCTTCACCGGCTCCACCGGCAGCTCCAGGCCTAGCGTACGCAGCAGGTCGCCACTCCAGGCGCCGGCACTTAGCACCACCTCATCCGCCGCCAGCACACCGTCTGCCGTCTGCACACCGGTCACGCGGCCGCCTTGCTCGACGAAGCCGGTAATCTGGCAGTGCTCACGCAAGGTCACGTTGGGCAACGCCAGCAACGCCGCCTTGAGCGACTTCACCAGGCGCGGGTTGCGCACGTTGGCCACCCCGGCCATGTAGATGGCACGCTTGAAGCCCGGGCCCAGCACCGGCACTGCGTCATAGGCCGCCGAGATATCCACGGCACTCAGCGGCCGCTGCTCGCGCTCGGCCCAGGCCAGCGCTTCGGCCTCGTCGTCCAGGTCGAGCCAGTACAGGCCGGTAGTGTGCACTTCGGGGTCGACGCCGGTGCTGGCGAACAAGCGCTCGCCCAGCTGTGGATAAAAGTCTTGCGACCAGTGTGCCAAGGCAGTCACGGCCGGGCTGTAGCGCCACGGGTACAGCGGCGAGACGATGCCACCGCCGGCCCAGGACGACTCGCGGCCGACTTCACCCTGATCACACACCACTACCTGCCCGACCTTCGCCGCCAGGTTGAATGCCGTCAGCAGGCCGATCACCCCGCCACCGACCACCACTACTTGCTTGCTCATCTGTCGATCCAACACCTGAAGTAAATCCGCGATGCACCGGGCATCATTCAACCTTCAGCTTCCCCAGCAGTGCACGCTGTCTTCGACGGCCCCCGGATTGCGCTGCACGCCAGCCTGGTCGAGCTGGAAATCGCCACAGCGGTCCTGTGCCATCAGCCCATTCGGCAGTCGCCGGGCGCGCAGCGTGAAGGTGTCGCTGTCGCGCTGGGCCTGCAGGCTGTAATAGCGGGTACCGTCGGGCAAGGCCGGGTCGCCCTCGGCGTATTGGCCAGTGCGTACGCGATGGCGTTCCAGGCGCAGGGCGGCATCATGCAGCAGGCCAACCACTTCGCTGCGCGCGGCTCGCCGTAACTGGTCGCTGTAACTGGGGTAGGCAATGGCTGCCAGAATGCCGGTCACGGCCAGCACAATCAACAACTCGATCAGGCTCAAGCCTTGCTGCATGTCAGTCTCCTCGCAATCTCTGCCGCCAGGCGATGCGCCGGGTTGTGTCGCCGTCCATGGCATAGACCGCTTCCAGCACATGCCGTGACTGGGTTTGCAAGCTGACGGCGGTGACTCGGTACAGCGTGACCTGCTGCCCTTCCGGCATATGCGCGGCGTAATCGCTGGTACCCAGATTCTGCAAGTGGAAGTAGCCAGTTCGCGTGCGCTGCCACTGCCCGCTCAGGTCGTGCGGTCGAGCTGGTGGCGGGCACCCTTCGCAAGGGTCGGGGGGAGCCCGTTCGAGCTCGCCTGCCCCTGCCAGCAACGTGTCCTCGGCCTGCTCCAGCGCCAGCAGGCCTTCGCTCAGGTAACCGGTCATCCGCGTTGCCGCTAGGGCATCACGCAGGGCGGACGCCGCAAGCAACCCCAGCAGCGTGCTCAAGACCAGGGCCACCAATAGGACTATGCCACGCTGACGACTCATGAGGCCGGCACCGGGTTGCGGATTGCCACGCTCAGTTCATGGCGCTGTTCGAGTTCGAGCGTGGGTTCGTAAAGCGTCAGGGCAATATCCACCCGCTCACCTTGCGCCATTTGCACACGCTGGAAACGCATGGACCGCACATTCTCAACGAGCGGCTGGAAGTTGCTGTTGTTGCGTTTGAATCTCAGCGTATTGCCCTGGAGCTGGTAGACATATCTGCTGATGGGGTAAGCCTGTGGGTAGCCCTCCTTCAAATTGTCATCCACAGACACTTCACTGGTGCAGTCCGTGTGCAGGAACCACAGCGGCGCCCCGGCTTGCCCAGGCAACTCCGTCACGACCAGGCTCAGGGTGGATGCTTCGACTTCCATCGGCCGGGCGAATGCGTGCTCTGCGCTGGAACTGCTGAAGTGCTGTGGCCGCAGTCGCAGGCAGCCGAACATCCCGGTCATGCGGATATCCTGGGCTATTCGCAGCAATGCCAGGCGCGCCTCATCCTGCATGCGTACTGCCGTGCTTTGCAGCCGCCATGTGTGGTGGGCCGAGGTAAAGAGCTGGCTGGCGGCCGCCAACAGCAGCAACCCGATGGTCAGCGCCAGCATCAGCTCGAGCAAGCCGAAACCACGCTGGCCGCACCTCATGGCCGCCCCCTTTCCCGCTCACTGTGCGCCGCCATCAGCGCCTGCCCATCGCGACGCGCGTCCTCGGCAGCCTGCAATGCCCGCAGTTGCAAGCCTGCCGCTGCGAACATACCCACGGCCACCACTCCCACCGCCAATAACACTTCCAGAAGCGTCATGCCCCGTTGTATTGCACGCATCCCTGCACCTCCTGCGACTTTTCCTGCAATTGCATTGAACCCGGGCGACTGGACCGCCGGTCCAACGACCGTGAAGCTATAGCCAAGCACTTCCAGGGAGGAATGCACGGTGAAGCAACGAGGTGTAACACTGATACAAATGTTGTCCGCCCTGGCGGTGGCCGTATTGCTGACACAGCTCGGCATGCCGGCCTACGCCAGATTGAGCGACGACCTGCACAGGGCGGCGGCTGCGCGTGACTTGGCGCAGGCGCTGCGCAGTGCGCGCAGCCATGCCATGCTGCAGAGCCAGCCGGTGCTGGTGCAGGCGCTGGATGGTGATTGGGGGAATGGTTGGCGGGTGATGCTGGAGCATAACCAGCAGGTGCTGCGCGAGCAGCGCCTTTCACGGCCGCTGACGATCACCAGCAATGGCGGCGGACAACTGAAGTTCAGTGCGCAGGGGGTTCCACTGGGGGCGAACAATAACTGGTTTGGTTCAACGATGGAGGTTTGCGAGCGCTTGACTGCAACTAGTCAGTATCGAGTGGTGATGGCACAGACTGGCAGGGTCAGGGTAGAAATGGGAGAGGCCAAGAACTCCCGGTGCAAAGGCTCCGCCAGCTAGCATGTGCGATCGTTGTGGGAGCGGCCTTGTGTCGCGAAAGGGCTGCAAAGCAGCCCCAGGATTTCAGCGCTGGTGCTGCCATTGCCGGGGCCGCTTTGCGGCCCTTTCGCGACACAAGGCCGCTCCCACAAAAAACAGCCCCAGGTAGGGGCCGTGTCAGATCAGCGACCGAACCCGCAGCTCCTTGGGCATGGAGAAGGTGATGTTCTCTTCCCGCCCATCCAGTTCTTCAGCGCCGGTGGCACCCCAGGCCTTGAGCTGTTCGATCACGCCACGCACCAGTACTTCAGGGGCAGAAGCACCGGCGGTGATGCCGATCCGCGCTGTCTGGTCGAACCAGTCACGCTGCAGGTCCTCGGCACCATCGATCAGGTAAGCCGGGGTGCCCATGCGCTCGGCCAGCTCGCGCAGGCGGTTGGAGTTGGAACTGTTCGGGCTGCCGACCACCAGTACCACATCACACTCGTCCGCCAGTTGCTTGACCGCGTCCTGGCGATTCTGGGTGGCGTAGCAGATGTCGTCCTTGCGCGGGCCACCAATGTTCGGGAAACGCGCACGCAGGGCGTCGATGACGCGGCTGGTGTCGTCCATCGACAGCGTGGTCTGGGTAACGAACGCCAGGTGGTCCGGGTCCTTCACCTGCAGGTTGGCAACATCCTCCTCGTCTTCGACGAGGTAGATGGCGCCACCGTTGCTGGCGTCGTACTGGCCCATGGTGCCTTCGACTTCCGGGTGCCCTTCGTGGCCGATGAGGATGCACTCACGGCCGTCGCGGCTGTACTTGGCCACTTCGATGTGCACCTTGGTCACCAGCGGGCAGGTAGCATCGAACACTTTCAGGCCACGGCCAGCGGCTTCCTGGCGCACGGCCTGGGAAACGCCGTGGGCACTGAAGATGACGATGACATCGTCCGGTACCTGGTCCAGCTCTTCGACGAAGATGGCGCCACGGTTGCGCAGGTCTTCCACCACGAACTTGTTGTGCACCACTTCGTGACGCACGTAGATCGGCGGGCCGAAGACTTCCAGCGCGCGGTTGACGATCTCGATCGCCCGGTCGACCCCCGCGCAGAAGCCGCGAGGGTTGGCGAGTTTGATTTGCATGCTCGGCTCCAGGCTTACAGGGCCTTCACCTCGAGGATCTCCACCTCGAAGGTCAGGGTCTTGCCAGCCAATGGGTGATTGAAGTCTATGGTCACCTGGTCGTCATCGAACGCTTTGACAACACCTGGCAGCTCGGTGTTGGCGGCGTCGTTGAAGATGATCAACAGCCCTTCGGACAACTCCATGCCCTCGAACTGGGACCGCGGCATGACTTGCACGTTCTGCGGGTTGGGCTGGCCGAAGGCGTTCTCCGGGGCCACCACGACGGTACGCTTGTCACCGCTTTTGAAGCCGAACAGTGCGTTCTCGAAACCTGGCAGCAGGTTGCCATCGCCAACCTTGAAGGTGGCCGGGGCCTTGTCGAACGTGCTGTCGACAGTGTCGCCGTTTTCCAGGTGCAGCGCGAAGTGCAGAGTGACTTCGGTGTTCTGGCCGATACGGGTGTCAGTCATGGACCGGATCCTCGGACTTCTTGCTCTTGAACATATCCAGCGCCAGCATCACAGCACCGACGGTGATGGCGCTGTCGGCCAGGTTGAAGGCCGGGAAGTAATGGCGGTTCTGCCAGTGCACCAGGATGAAGTCGACCACATGGCCGAGCACGACGCGATCGTACAGGTTGCCGATCGCGCCACCCAGCACCAGCGCCAGCGCCACGGCCAGCCAGGTCTCGTTGCGCCCCAGGCGCTTGAGCCACACCACCAGCACGGCACTGACCGCCACGGCGATCAGGGCGAACAGCCAGCGCTGCCAGCCGGAGCTGTCCGCCAGGAAGCTGAACGCCGCGCCGGTGTTGTAGGCCAGGGTCCAGCTGAAGTAGTCGGGGATGACGACGATCTGCTGGTACATGGTCAGGGCGTTGTTGAAATACAGCTTGGTGGCCTGGTCGAGGACCAGTACCACCAGGCTAAGCCAAAGCCATGCAAGGCGCCCGAAGCGCCCCGCTGCAGGGTTAGGCATAGTGGCGCACCTCGCCGGAACCGCTGAGGTTGTCGACGCAACGGCCGCAGATTTCCGGATGCTCCGGGTGGCTGCCGACGTCGGCGCGGAAGTGCCAGCAACGGCCGCACTTGGCATGACCGGACTTGACCACTTGCAGCTTGAGGCCTTCGACTTCGGTGGCCACGGCTTCGGCCGGCGCCTGCACGAACGGCACCACGCTGGCAGCCGAGGTGATCAGCACAAAGCGCAGTTCATCGCCCAGCTTGCCCAGGTCGGCACTCAGGCCTTCATCGGCGTACAAGGTGACCTCGGCTTGCAGGTTGCCGCCGATGACCTTGGCGGTACGCTGGTTTTCCAGCTCCTTGTTGACCGATGCCTTGACGGCCATCACGCGGTCCCAGTAGGCGCGGTCCAGTTCGCTGCCTTCTGGCAGCTCGCTCAGGCCTTGGTACCAGCCGTTGAGCATTACCGACTCGTTGCGCTCGCCTGGCAGGTACTGCCAGATCTCGTCGGCGGTGAACGCCAGGATCGGCGCGATCCAGCGCACCAGGGCCTCGCTGATGTGGTACAGCGCGGTCTGGCAGGAACGGCGGGCGACACTGTTGGCGCCGGTGGTGTACTGGCGGTCCTTGATGATGTCGAGGTAGAAACCGCCCAGCTCCTGCACGCAGAAGTTGTGCACCTTGGAGTAGACGTTCCAGAAACGGTACTCGCTGTAGTGCTCTTCCAGCTCGCGCTGCAGCAGCAGGGTACGGTCTACAGCCCAGCGGTCCAGTGCCAGCATGTCTTCCGGGGCGAGCAGGTCGCGGGCCGGGTCGAAGCCGGACAGGTTGGAAAGCAGGAAGCGTGCAGTGTTGCGGATACGTCGGTAGGCGTCGGCGCTGCGCTGCAGGATCTGCTCGGAAACGGCCATTTCACCGGAATAGTCGGTAGCGGCGACCCAAAGGCGCAGGATATCGGCACCCAGGGTGTTGTTGACCTTCTCCGGCTCGATGGTGTTGCCCAGCGACTTGGACATCTTGCGGCCGTTCTCGTCCACGGTGAAGCCGTGGGTCAGAAGCTCGCGGTACGGCGCGTGGCCGTCGATGGCGCAACCGGTCAGCAAGGACGAGTGGAACCAGCCGCGGTGCTGGTCGGAGCCTTCCAGGTACAGGTCGGCACGCGGGCCGGTGGCGTGGCCGATGTCGTGCGAGCCACGCAGCACATGCCAGTGGGTGGTACCCGAGTCGAACCAGACATCGAGGGTGTCGGTGATCTTGTCGTACTGCTCGGCTTCAGCGCCCAGCAGTTCGGCGGCGTCCAGCTTGAACCAGGCCTCGATGCCTTCCTGTTCGACGCGCTTGGCCACTGCTTCCATCAGCTCGACGGTGCGCGGGTGCAGCTCGCCGGTCTGCTTGTGCAGGAAGAACGGGATCGGTACGCCCCAGTTGCGCTGACGCGAGATGCACCAGTCCGGGCGGTTGGCGATCATCGAATGCAGGCGCGCCTGGCCCCAGGCCGGGACGAACTTGGTGTCCTCGATGGCTTTCAGTGCGCGCTCACGCAGCGGCTCGCCGGTGGTCGGCTGCTTGTCCATACCCACGAACCACTGCGCGGTGGCGCGGTAGATCAGTGGAGTCTTGTGGCGCCAGCAGTGCATGTAGCTGTGGCTGATGGTTTCGGTGTGCATCAGCGCACCGACTTCGCTCAGCTTCTCGACGATGGCCGGGTTGGCCTTCCAGATGAACTGGCCGCCGAAGAATGGCAGGGAATCGACATACACGCCGTTGCTCTGCACCGGGGTGAGGATATCGTCGTTGACCATGCCGTAGCGCTTGCAGGTGACGAAGTCGTCTTCACCGTAGGCTGGCGAGGAGTGCACCACGCCGGTACCGGCGCCCAGTTCGACGTAGTCGGCCAGGTAGACTGGCGACAGGCGGTCGTAGAACGGGTGGCGGAAGTTGATCAGTTCCAGCGCCGAACCCTGGGCGGTGGCGATGACCGAGCCCTCCAGGCTGTAGCGCTTGAGGCACGACTCGACCAGCTCTTCGGCCAGTACCAGCAGGCGCTCGCCGGTGTCGACCAGGGCGTACTTGAACTCGGGGTGGATGTTCAGCGCCTGGTTGGCCGGGATGGTCCACGGGGTGGTGGTCCAGATCACGATGGCGGCCGGTTTGGCCAGCGAAGCCAGGCCGAAGGCAGCGGCCAGCTTGGCCTCGTCGGCTACCGGGAAGGCAACGTCGATGGTCTGCGATTTCTTGTCGGCGTACTCGACCTCGGCCTCGGCCAAGGCCGAACCGCAATCGAAGCACCAGTTCACCGGCTTCAGGCCCTTGAACACGAAGCCTTGCTTGACCATTTCGGCCAGGGCGCGGATTTCACCGGCCTCGTTGGCGAAGTTCATGGTCTTGTACGGGTTGTCCCAGTCACCCAGCACGCCCAGGCGGATGAACTCGGTCTTCTGCCCTTCGATCTGCTCGGCGGCATATTCGCGGCACAGCTCGCGGGTGCGGTCGGCGGACAGGTGCTTGCCGTGGGTGACCTCGACCTTGTGCTCGATCGGCAGGCCATGGCAGTCCCAGCCCGGCACGTACGGCGCATCGAAGCCGGCCAGGGTCTTGGAACGGACGATCATGTCCTTGAGAATCTTGTTCAGCGCATGACCGATGTGAATCTTGCCGTTGGCATAGGGCGGGCCGTCGTGCAGGACGAACTTGGGACGATCCTTGCCAATTTCGCGCAGCTTCTGGTACAGGCCAATGCTGTCCCAGCGCTGCAGGATCTGCGGTTCGCGCTGAGGCAGGCCGGCCTTCATGGGGAAGGCGGTGTCCGGAAGGTTAAGCGTGGCTTTGTAGTCGGTCATTTCAGGCTCTTCGTTAACGGTTGAGCGTGCCAATGTGCACGTGCGGCGGCGATATCCGCATCGATCGCCGACTTCAGCGCCTCCAGGGAGGCGAAACGCTGCTCTTCACGCAGCTTGTGGTGGAACTCCACCGTCAGGCGCCGGCCATACAGGTCGCCGGCATAATCCAGCAGATGAATCTCCAGGTGCGGGCGCCCGTCACCGGCAACGGTGGGGCGCACGCCGATATTGCCGACACCCGGCCAGGCCTTGCCGTCGATTTCGATGCTGGCCAGGTAGACCCCGGACAGCGGTACGCGGCGGCGCTTGAGCTGGATGTTGGCGGTAGGTGTGCCGAGCTGGCGGGCCAGCTTCTGGCCATGCAGCACGCGGCCGCTGATGCGGTACGGGCGGCCCAACAGGTGCTCGGCCAGCTCGAAGTTGCCTTCGGACAGGGCCTTGCGCACTTCGGTGCTGCTGACACGCAGGCCGTCCTGGATCACCGTGTTGGCGGCCTCGACGGTGAAGCCGTACTGCTTGCCGGCCTCGACCAGGAAGGCGAAGTCGCCGGCGCGGTCGCAGCCGAAGCGGAAGTCATCACCCACTTCGAGGTGGCGTACACCCAGGCCGTCGACCAGGATGGCCTTGACGAAGGCATCGGCACCGAGCTTGCTCAGGCGCTGGTTGAATGCCAGGCACAGCACCCGGTCGATACCCTCGCCCGCCAGCAGTTCGATCTTGTCGCGCAGGCGGGCCAGGCGGGCCGGCGCGGTGTCGGGGGCGAAATACTCGCGTGGTTGCGGTTCGAAGATCACCACGCAGGTCGGCAGGCCCAAGGCCTGGCCGCGCTCGCGCAGGCGCGCCAGGATCGCCTGGTGGCCGCGGTGAACCCCGTCGAAGTTGCCAATGGTGGCGACACAGCCCCGGTGCTCGGGGCGCAGGTTGTGAAGACCTCGAACCAGCTGCATAACGCGCTTCTTGCTCATAAAGTGGCCGATTATAACCACACCCGGGCGCCGGTGACAGGCAGCAGCGCCCAAGGGCGGCGTGGAATGCGAAAAACCGACGCCTGACCCGCCCGAAGCCTCAGTGCAAGGCCTTGCGGGCGAAATGCCGAGGCCGGAAGCCGCACAGGTACAGGCAGCCGAAATAGGTCACGACGCCGGCCAGAACCAGAGCCCCCAAACGCACCAGGCGCTCGAGCATGTTGCCCTGCTCCCAGGCCGGCAGATAATGCATGCCGGCCAGCAAAACCGCCGACATCAGCCCCACCGCCAACACCAGCTTGAACAGGAACATCCCCCAGCCTGGCTGCGGCTGGAACAGCTGCTGGCTGCGCAGCTTCCAGAACAGCAGGCCGGCGTTCAGGCAGGCCCCCAGGCTGATCGCCAGGGCCAGGCCGGCATGCGCGAGCGGGCCGATCAGGGCCAGGTTGAACAGTTGGGTGCAGACCAGCGTGAATACCGCGATCTTCACCGGTGTACGGATATTCTGCTGCGCATAGAAGCCGGGTGCCAGTACCTTGACCAGGATGATCGCCAGCAAGCCTACGGAATAGGCAATCAGCGCCCGCTGGGTCATGGCCGCATCGGTGGCGGTGAACTTGCCGTACTGGAACAGCGCCACGGTCAGTGGCTCGGCGAGGATGGCCAGGGCCAGGGTGCAGGGCAGCACCAGCAGGAAGCACAGGCGCAGGCCCCAGTCGAGGATCCGCGAGTACTCCTCGCGGTCCTTGTTGGCGTAGGTCTTGGCCAGGGTCGGCAACAGTATGGTGCCCAGGGCCACGCCCAGTACGCCGGAAGGCAGCTCCATGAGGCGGTCGGCGTAGTACATCCACGACACCGAGCCGGCTACCAGGAAGGAGGCGAAAATGGTGTTGATGATCAGCGAGATCTGGCTCACCGACACCCCGAGGATCGCTGGCAGCATCTGCTTGAGCACCCGCCACACACCGGCGTCACGCAGGTTCAGGCGCGGCAGCACGAGCATGCCGATCTTCTTCAGCGCTGGCAGCTGGTACAGCAACTGCGCCAGGCCACCGGCCAGCACGCCCCACGCCAGGGCCATGATCGGCGGGTCGAAATACGGCGTGAGCAGCACCGCGAAGGCGATCATCGCCACGTTCAGCAGGGTCGGGGTAAAGGCCGGCACCGAGAAACGGTTCCAGGTATTGAGGATCGCACCGGCCAGGGAGGACAGCGAGATCAGCAATATATAAGGAAAAGTCACCCGCAACAGGGCAGTGGTCAGCTCGTATTTTTCGGCACTGTCGACAAAGCCTGGCGCAGTCGCCCACACCACCCACGGCGCCGCCAGGATGCCGATGGCTGTCACCAGCGCCAGAACCAGGGTCAGCAGGCCGCTGACATAGGCGACGAAGGTGCGGGTCGCCTCCTCGCCTTGCTGGGTCTTGTATTCAGCCAGAATCGGCACGAAGGCCTGGGAAAACGCGCCCTCGGCGAAGATGCGCCGCAGCAGGTTGGGCAGTTTGAAGGCAATGAAGAAGGCATCGGTGGCGATGCCGGCGCCAAAAACACGCGCCAGGATGGTGTCGCGGACAAAGCCCAGCACCCGCGAAATCATGGTGATCGAGCTTACCGCAGCCAGGGATTTGAGCAGGTTCATCGAAAAGATTCACGCCAAGGGCAGAGGACGCTGCCAGACAGCGTCCGAATGTGCGATACTCCCGCGCCTTCGCAGGGGAGCCAAAAATTCCCGAGTTTACAGGTCGCGCAGCAGAAAGGAATATTTCCCTCTTGTTGGCGCACCGCTCGGCGGAACCTTGCAGGTGGCCTTGACATCCGTTCGACTGATCGGCATGATTCGCGGCCTATTTTGTTTGCTATTTACCTAAAGTCTTTCGAGGAGCTCGACGGTGGCCAACACACCTTCCGCCAAGAAACGTGCAAAACAGGCTGAGAAGCGTCGCAGCCACAACGCCAGCCTGCGTTCCATGGTCCGCACCTACATCAAGAATGTAGTCAAGGCCATCGACGCAAAAGACGCCGAAAAAGCGCAAGCCGCTTACGTTCTGGCTGTGCCTGTAATCGACCGTATGGCCGACAAGGGCATCATCCACAAGAACAAGGCTGCTCGTCACAAAGGCCGTCTGAATGGCCACATCAAGGCGCTGAAAGAAGCTGCAGCTGCCTAAGCGACGCGCTAGTCGAAAAGCCGACCCTAGGGTCGGCTTTTTGTTGCCTGCGATTTGTGCAACATCGCCGCAACCCATGCAACATCGCCGATCCGCTTTTGTAGGAGCGGCCTTGTGTCGCGATCGGGCTGCGCAGCAGCCCCAGCAATATCAGTATCGACGCTGAAACCGAGGGGCTGCTGCGCAGCCCGATCGCGACACAAGGCCGCTCCTACAACAGGGCCGTGTTTACCCCGTGTTACTTGGCAATCTGAATCTTCGGCGCCCACTGCAGCCATTCATCCTCAGCCTTGTCGAACAAGGCAAAGGTCTGCTGCGGCCGTGCCGGGTTGCCCATCTGCTCGCCATCCGGCGTGGCAAAGGCGATACCGCCGTCGATCATGGTCTCCACCGACTCGGTACGCACTGTAGCCCCCTTGAACAGCCCCCAGTCGAAACCGAAGCCACTGCTGTTCCAGAAGCGGCTGCCGCTGCGCACCAGGGCCGCATAGCGCGGCTCGATCAGGATGTGGATCAGTACACGGTCAGCGCTCTGGCCCAACTCGAAGCCCGTCACCTTGCCCACTGCAACCTCACGGTAGGTTACCGGCACGCCCGGCTTGATCGAGCCACGGCGCGGGGCGCTTAGTGTCAAAGGCAGGCCAACCTCCGGCCCAGCCACCTGCGGGGCGTCGGCCAAGGCGATGAAATCGCGCTGCGGGCCACGGTCCTTGGCAGCCGGCTGCACCTCCAGATATTGCCCACCCACCAGCGTGTCGAGGTTCTGCGTGCGCACCAGGCCAAAGGCTGGCTTGACCACCCAGAACTGCGTACCAACGCGGGCGATACGGTCCGCCGCTTCGGTAATGCGCGCCCGCAGCAGCACCGCCTGCAGGTCATCGGTCAGGTCGACGCTCTCGATGCTGCCCACATCCAGGCCGCGGAAGCGAATCGCCGTACCCGGCTTGAGGCCATCGGCACGGTCCACGCGAATGGTGATCAACGTACCCGCGCGATTGACCGCTTCCTGGCTGTCATGCAGGCGGAAGCGCGGGATGTGGCGCTTGAGCGGCACATCGGGCCGTGGCGTGTCGAACGCAATACCACCAGCCATCAGGGTTTGCAGTGATTCACTCTTGATCTTGATGCCCGACAAGCCGCCCGTCAGGGTGATACCGCTGACATTCCAGAAGCGCGACGAACCATTGACCAGCTTTTCGTATTCCTTCTCGATATGCACACCGATCAGGATGCGGTTGCTGTTGCGGGCGAACTGGTAGCTCTGCACGCTACCCACCTTCACCTGGCGGTACATGACCGGGCTACCGACTTCCAGCGAACCCAGGGTGTCGGCGAACAACACCATGTGCAAGCCTGGTGCCTTGAGGTCGAGCGGCGGCGCCTTGGCGCGGGCTTCGAACTCACGCTCGGGCCGCGCCCCCTTGTCACCGGGGCGAATGGCGATGTAGTTACCCTTTACCAGCGCCTCCAGGCCGGTGATACCTGCCAGGGAAATCGATGGCTTGACCACCCAGAACTGCGTGCCCTCGACCAGATAGTCCTCGGCCAACGGGTCCAGCGTAAGCTCGGCCGATGCACTGGCCAGGTTGTCTGCCATTGTCAGGGATTTCAGCGAGCCCACCTGGATGCCCTTGTACATGACCGGTGTACGGCCCGCCTGCAGGCCTTCGTAATCGCTCAATTTCACCTTTACCCGGATACCGGCCTGGGCCGCATCGAAGTCCTCATACAGACGAAACGGCAGGTTCGAGTCGGTGGGTGGGCTGTCCTTGCGGTGTTCCGGTGTGGCGAAGGCAATGCCACCGGCAACAATGCTCGACAGCGATTCGCTCCGCACTTTCACGCCCGAGAGCGAAGCATCGATGCTGACGCCGCTGGCATTCCAGAAACGCGTATGCTTGCGCACCAGGCTGGCATAGGCCGGCTCAATGAAGACTTTGATCTCGACGGTGCTCTGGTCCTCGGACAGGCGGTAGCTTTTAACCCGGCCAACCTGGATCTGTTTGTAGAACACCGGGCTGTCACGGTTGAGCGACCCCAGCCGCTCGGCCTTCAGGGTAAGGTGCAGGCCCGGCTCGGTGTCCGACAGTGGCGGCGCCACCTTCAAGGCAGTAAAACGTTTGGTGCGCTCCCCCTCCCCCGGGCTGACGGCGATATAGTTGCCTGATACCAGTGTTTCCAGGCCGGAAATACCCGCCAGGCTGACACTCGGTTTCACCAGCCAGAAACGCGTGCCCTTGGTCAGATGAGGCTCGGCAGCCTTGTTCATCTCGATGGTGGCGATTACACCCTGGTTCTCACCCTTGGCGTCGAGCACCAGGCTTTTGACCTTGCCCACCGGCATGCCCTTGTAGATCACCTCGGTCTTGTTGGCGACGATCCCCTCGCCCGATTCGAAGCGGACTTCAATTTCCACACCGGCATCGCGGTAAGCCTGCCACGCAAGCCAGCCACCGATCATCAAGGCGATCAAAGGCAGGATCCAGATGGCCGACCAGTTCGAGGCTGGGCGGGTTTTAGCCGTTGGCAGGTCACTCATGGTCGTCATCCGACTCCGTGTTATCCCAAATCAGTCGGGGATCGAAAGTTAAAGCGGCAAGCATTGTCAGGATCACCACAGTTGCAAAGGCGACAGCGCCCAGGTTGGCTTCGACACTGGCTATTCGGCCGAAATTCACCACCGCCACCAGGATGGCGATAACGAAGATATCGAGCATGGACCAGCGTCCAATGAATTCGATGAAGCGGTACATCAATATCCGTTGCCGCGCCGAAAGTGGCTGCCGACGCTGAACGGAGTACAACAGCAAGCCAATGCCCACCAGCTTGAACGTGGGCACCAGGATACTGGCAATGAACACCACGGCAGCAATGGGCACCATGCCATGCTTGAGCAAGGTGATGACGCCCGACATGATCGTGTCGGGGCTGCCTTGGCCCAAGGTACTCACGGTCATGATCGGTAGCATGTTGGCCGGGATGTACAGGATCGACGCAGCAATCAGCAGCGCCCAGGTGCGTGCGATGCTGTTCGGCCGACGGGCATGCACGATCGCGCCGCAGCGTGTACAGGTTTGTGAAGTGCTGTCTGGCTGTTGCCTGTTCAGCTCGTGACATTCATTGCAGACGAGAATGCCTGCATCAATCGCCCGCATGCAGGTCCTCCCCTGATAGTGCACTCCAGATCTGGTGCGGTGACATCACCACCTCGAGCCACACCTGGATCAACAACAGGCTGATAAAGCAGAACAGCCCCAGCCCCACGGTCAGTTCGGCCAGGTCCACCAGCTTGACGATGGCCACCAGCACGCCCATGAAATAGACCTCGAGCATGCCCCAGTCACGCAAGTGGTGATAGATGCGATAGAACAGCAGGCCGAAACTACGCCCCACGTTCAGGCGGATGCTCAAGAGAACCAGCAGCTGACAGAGCAGTTTTGCCAAAGGGATGGCCATGCTGCACAGGAACACTACCACGGCCACGCCGCGCATTCCCGAGTTGTACAGGCCCAGCACGCCGCTCCAGACAGTATCGTCCGATGTCTGGCCAAGCAGGTGCAGCTGCATGATCGGCAGGAAATTGGCAGGCACAAACAGCAGCAAGGCAGTGAGTACCAGCGCCAGGCTGCGGTTGACCACGTTGTGCCGATGGGCGTAGAGCTCGTAGCCGCAGCGTGGGCATTGGGCCTTCTCGTCATGCTGGAGCACGGGTTTGCGCAACAGCAAGTCGCATTCATGGCAGGCGACAAGCTCGTCCAGCGGCAACTGGGCCAAGGTTTCAGGTTCGACAGGATTGGGCATATAGCGCTTCTGAATAGGTGCGTGGGCCTATTCTAGTGTTCTGGCTCGAATTGTGGGAGGCGACATAACAGCGGGCCTGCGCGATCTTTGTAGGAGCGGCCTTGTGTCGCGATCGGGCGCGCAGCGGCCGCCATCCGGGCGACGCGGTTTACCTGTGAGATCCGGGATACAGGTTTGGCGGCCGCTGCGCGCCCGATCGCGACACAAGGCCGCTCCTACAGGGGCCGCGTATGCCTGGGAGTTTTTGCGCCAGAAAGACAAAACCCCTACCTGCATGCGCAGATAGGGGTTTTGCGAAATGAATCTTGACGATGACCTACTCTCACATGGGGAAACCCCACACTACCATCGGCGATGCATCGTTTCACTGCTGAGTTCGGGATGGGATCAGGTGGTTCCAATGCTCTATGGTCGTCAAGAAATTCTGTTGCCAGAATGTCCAGATGGACAGCCCAGCGAATTCGGATATGCGATATTTGTGATGTTGCGAACTTTCGGTTCTTTCGTCTTCACCACCGCAATCTGCGTCAGCAAATTGCTTGGGTGTTATATGGTCAAGCCTCACGGGCAATTAGTATTGGTTAGCTCAACGCCTCACAGCGCTTACACACCCAACCTATCAACGTCGTAGTCTTCGACGGCCCTTTAGGGGATTCAAGATCCCAGTGAGATCTCATCTTGAGGCAAGTTTCCCGCTTAGATGCTTTCAGCGGTTATCTCTTCCGAACATAGCTACCCGGCAATGCCACTGGCGTGACAACCGGAACACCAGAGGTTCGTCCACTCCGGTCCTCTCGTACTAGGAGCAGCCCCTCTCAAATCTCAAACGTCCACGGCAGATAGGGACCGAACTGTCTCACGACGTTCTAAACCCAGCTCGCGTACCACTTTAAATGGCGAACAGCCATACCCTTGGGACCGGCTTCAGCCCCAGGATGTGATGAGCCGACATCGAGGTGCCAAACACCGCCGTCGATATGAACTCTTGGGCGGTATCAGCCTGTTATCCCCGGAGTACCTTTTATCCGTTGAGCGATGGCCCTTCCATACAGAACCACCGGATCACTAAGACCTACTTTCGTACCTGCTCGACGTGTTTGTCTCGCAGTCAAGCGCGCTTTTGCCTTTATACTCTACGACCGATTTCCGACCGGTCTGAGCGCACCTTCGTACTCCTCCGTTACTCTTTGGGAGGAGACCGCCCCAGTCAAACTACCCACCATACACTGTCCTCGATCCGGATAACGGACCTGAGTTAGAACCTCAAAGTTGCCAGGGTGGTATTTCAAGGATGGCTCCATGAGAACTGGCGTCCCCACTTCAAAGCCTCCCACCTATCCTACACAAGCAAATTCAAAGTCCAGTGCAAAGCTATAGTAAAGGTTCACGGGGTCTTTCCGTCTAGCCGCGGATACACTGCATCTTCACAGCGATTTCAATTTCACTGAGTCTCGGGTGGAGACAGCGCCGCCATCGTTACGCCATTCGTGCAGGTCGGAACTTACCCGACAAGGAATTTCGCTACCTTAGGACCGTTATAGTTACGGCCGCCGTTTACCGGGGCTTCGATCAAGAGCTTCGCTTGCGCTAACCCCATCAATTAACCTTCCGGCACCGGGCAGGCGTCACACCCTATACGTCCACTTTCGTGTTTGCAGAGTGCTGTGTTTTTAATAAACAGTCGCAGCGGCCTGGTATCTTCGACCGGCATGGGCTTACGGAGCAAGTCCTTCACCCTCGCCGGCGCACCTTCTCCCGAAGTTACGGTGCCATTTTGCCTAGTTCCTTCACCCGAGTTCTCTCAAGCGCCTTGGTATTCTCTACCTAACCACCTGTGTCGGTTTGGGGTACGGTTCCCAGTTATCTGAAGCTTAGGAGCTTTTCTTGGAAGCATGGTATCAACCACTTCGTCGCCTAAAGGCAACTCGTCATCAGCTCTCGGCCTTGAAATCCCGGATTTGCCTAAGATTTCAGCCTACCACCTTAAACCTGGACAACCAACGCCAGGCTGGCCTAACCTTCTCCGTCCCTCCATCGCAATAACTGGAAGTACAGGAATATTAACCTGTTTTCCATCGACTACGCTTTTCAGCCTCGCCTTAGGGACCGACTAACCCTGCGTCGATTAACGTTGCGCAGGAAACCTTGGTCTTTCGGCGTGCGAGTTTTTCACTCGCATTGTCGTTACTCATGTCAGCATTCGCACTTCTGATACCTCCAGCAAGCTTCTCAACTCACCTTCACAGGCTTACAGAACGCTCCTCTACCGCGTCATCAAAGATGACACCCGTAGCTTCGGTGCATGGTTTGAGCCCCGTTACATCTTCCGCGCAGGCCGACTCGACTAGTGAGCTATTACGCTTTCTTTAAAGGGTGGCTGCTTCTAAGCCAACCTCCTAGCTGTCTAAGCCTTCCCACATCGTTTCCCACTTAACCATGACTTTGGGACCTTAGCTGACGGTCTGGGTTGTTTCCCTTTTCACGACGGACGTTAGCACCCGCCGTGTGTCTCCCATGCTCGGCACTTCCAGGTATTCGGAGTTTGCATCGGTTTGGTAAGTCGGGATGACCCCCTAGCCGAAACAGTGCTCTACCCCCTGGAGTGATACATGAGGCGCTACCTAAATAGCTTTCGAGGAGAACCAGCTATCTCCGAGCTTGATTAGCCTTTCACTCCGATCCACAGGTCATCCGCTAACTTTTCAACGGTAGTCGGTTCGGTCCTCCAGTCAGTGTTACCTAACCTTCAACCTGCCCATGGATAGATCGCCCGGTTTCGGGTCTATACCCAGCGACTAAACGCCCTATTAAGACTCGCTTTCGCTACGCCTCCCCTATTCGGTTAAGCTCGCCACTGAATATAAGTCGCTGACCCATTATACAAAAGGTACGCAGTCACCTAACAAAGTAGGCTCCCACTGCTTGTACGCATACGGTTTCAGGTTCTATTTCACTCCCCTCTCCGGGGTTCTTTTCGCCTTTCCCTCACGGTACTGGTTCACTATCGGTCAGTCAGTAGTATTTAGCCTTGGAGGATGGTCCCCCCATATTCAGACAAAGTTTCTCGTGCTCCGTCCTACTCGATTTCATTGACAAGAGATTTTCGTGTACGGGGCTATCACCCACTATGGCCGCACTTTCCAGAGCGTTCCACTAATCTCAAATCAACTTAAGGGCTGGTCCCCGTTCGCTCGCCACTACTAAGGGAATCTCGGTTGATTTCTTTTCCTCAGGGTACTTAGATGTTTCAGTTCCCCTGGTTCGCCTCTTGCACCTATGTATTCAGTACAAGATACTCAGCTTATGCTGAGTGGGTTCCCCCATTCAGAGATCTCTGGATCACAGTCTGTTTGCCGACTCCCCAAAGCTTATCGCAGGCTACCACGTCTTTCATCGCCTCTGACTGCCAAGGCATCCACCGTATGCGCTTCTTCACTTGACCATATAACCCCAAGCAATCTGGTTATACTGTGAAGACGACATTCGCCGAAAATTCGCATGTTGCTCTTTCGAGCAGAACTCACAAATTTTACCTTAGCCTGATTAACCAGCAGTGAAACTGGTCATCAGTCTATATCTATCACATATCCGAATTTTTAAAGAACGATCTGACAAAAGTCAGAAATCAACATTCGATCTGAATGTTCATTTCTAAGTTCTGACAAGTTACTGTGTACTGCGGAAGTGGTGGAGCCAAGCGGGATCGAACCGCTGACCTCCTGCGTGCAAGGCAGGCGCTCTCCCAGCTGAGCTATGGCCCCGTATTCTACGGCTGAACCATGTAATGGTAGGTCTGGGCAGATTTGAACTGCCGACCTCACCCTTATCAGGGGTGCGCTCTAACCAACTGAGCTACAGACCTATAACAGGGTCGCGTTACAGCATCGTCTTTTACAATGAATCAAGCAATTCGTGTGGGAGCTCATCAGCAGGCTGATGTCGTCGATTAAGGAGGTGATCCAGCCGCAGGTTCCCCTACGGCTACCTTGTTACGACTTCACCCCAGTCATGAATCACACCGTGGTAACCGTCCTCCCGAAGGTTAGACTAGCTACTTCTGGTGCAACCCACTCCCATGGTGTGACGGGCGGTGTGTACAAGGCCCGGGAACGTATTCACCGCGACATTCTGATTCGCGATTACTAGCGATTCCGACTTCACGCAGTCGAGTTGCAGACTGCGATCCGGACTACGATCGGTTTTGTGAGATTAGCTCCACCTCGCGGCTTGGCAACCCTCTGTACCGACCATTGTAGCACGTGTGTAGCCCAGGCCGTAAGGGCCATGATGACTTGACGTCATCCCCACCTTCCTCCGGTTTGTCACCGGCAGTCTCCTTAGAGTGCCCACCATAACGTGCTGGTAACTAAGGACAAGGGTTGCGCTCGTTACGGGACTTAACCCAACATCTCACGACACGAGCTGACGACAGCCATGCAGCACCTGTGTCAGAGTTCCCGAAGGCACCAATCCATCTCTGGAAAGTTCTCTGCATGTCAAGGCCTGGTAAGGTTCTTCGCGTTGCTTCGAATTAAACCACATGCTCCACCGCTTGTGCGGGCCCCCGTCAATTCATTTGAGTTTTAACCTTGCGGCCGTACTCCCCAGGCGGTCAACTTAATGCGTTAGCTGCGCCACTAAAATCTCAAGGATTCCAACGGCTAGTTGACATCGTTTACGGCGTGGACTACCAGGGTATCTAATCCTGTTTGCTCCCCACGCTTTCGCACCTCAGTGTCAGTATCAGTCCAGGTGGTCGCCTTCGCCACTGGTGTTCCTTCCTATATCTACGCATTTCACCGCTACACAGGAAATTCCACCACCCTCTACCGTACTCTAGCTCGCCAGTTTTGGATGCAGTTCCCAGGTTGAGCCCGGGGCTTTCACATCCAACTTAACGAACCACCTACGCGCGCTTTACGCCCAGTAATTCCGATTAACGCTTGCACCCTCTGTATTACCGCGGCTGCTGGCACAGAGTTAGCCGGTGCTTATTCTGTCGGTAACGTCAAAACAGCAAGGTATTAACTTACTGCCCTTCCTCCCAACTTAAAGTGCTTTACAATCCGAAGACCTTCTTCACACACGCGGCATGGCTGGATCAGGCTTTCGCCCATTGTCCAATATTCCCCACTGCTGCCTCCCGTAGGAGTCTGGACCGTGTCTCAGTTCCAGTGTGACTGATCATGCTCTCAGACCAGTTACGTATCGTCCCCTTGGTGCGCCCTTAC
>NZ_OPYN01000045.1 GCF_900277125.1 Pseudomonas inefficax | reverse complement strand
CGAGAACGGTGACCCGATCGTGCCGGAAGGGCCGAAGGAAGCCGAGAAGGACCGCTCCTGGTTCAGCTACATGACCTTTGGTCTGTTCGACTGATACGCAGCGGTACATGAAAGGGAGGCCTTGGGCCTCCCTTTTTTATTAGCCGCGCCCTAGACTGTCGGCTTCTCAAACCGACAAGCTGGACACCATGGTTCGCCTACTTTTCTGGATCGCCCTGATCGCCGCCGCGTTCTGGCTGTGGCGCAAGTTCAAAGCCAGCCAACAGTCGCACCCCGAGGCGAAGCTGGATGCGCCGCTGAAGATGGTGCGTTGCGCCCATTGCGGCGTGCACCTGCCCAATGACCGGGCGCTGCAACAGGGCAACGAGTGGTATTGCAGCCAGGCGCACCTGCAGCAAGGCCCCGGCCGCCAGAACTGAACACAGTAACCTGTGGGAGCGGGTTCACCCGCGAATGCGTCGGTAGCTTCACTGCAGCATTCGCGGGTAAACCCGCTCCCACAGGTTGTGCGGTGAATCCCAACATCACTTATCCCTCCCCGACCCTTTCGCACCATTTGCGACCCCTCCCCGCCGCCAGCATTGACCCACCCCGGCAAAACTCGCTAAATCCTATTTATCCGCATAAATATGAAAAATAGCGAAATGCTCAAACCCAAACGCAAGCGCCAGAAGCTGTCCGATGTGATCGTCGAATCGGTAAAGCGCTCGATCGTTACCGAAGCGCTGCACCCTGGCGACCGCCTGCCCACCGAGCGTGAGCTGATGGAGCATTTCGAATGCTCCAAGGGTACCGCCCGCGAAGCGCTCAAGGCCCTGGAGGTCGAGGGCCTGGTCAGCACCCGCACCGGCCCGAGCGGTGGCGCCTACCTCAACGAAGTCGGCACCGAACCTGCCAGCCGCGCACTGCGCAACTACCTGCACTTCCAGCACCTGGACGGCGAACAGGTGTACCAGTTGCGCAAGGTCATCGAGGTGGAGCTGGCGGTGTCGGTGATGGGCAAGCTGAGCGAAGCCGACTACGCCGCGCTGCAGGCCAACATCGACTTCTGCAGTGCACCGGAGGACAGCGAGGAAGGCCAGCGCGAACAGCGCCTGGCGGAGCTGGAGTTCCACACCCTGCTGGCCGACCGCTGCTCCAACCCGCTACTGCGTTTCATGGCGATATTCCTCAACGACCTGCTGCGCGACCTGGTAGTGCTGAAAAAAGCCTACCTGCCCAAGCGCCAGCAATTCGCCGCTGCCAACATCGCCTACCACAAGCAACTGCTCACCGCCCTGCGCGCCAGTGACGAGCCCGCCGTACGCCGGCTGATGCACGAACACATGTGCGACGCCGAACACCACATGACCGCGCTGGAAGGCGAGGTTGCCCGCAACTTCCTGCTGGAGTTCGAACACCACCACTGATCCGCCTGGAAAGAGGCCTGCACACAGGCCCGGCCGTACCCGCTTTGTCATTGCCACTCCTGCCTAATAACCACAACCAAGGAGTTACTCATGCAAAGACGTACCCTGCTCAAGGCAGGCCTTGCCCTGGGTGCCTTAGGTAGCCTCCCCCTGGGGGCGCACCGGGCATTCGCCGACCAACCGTTGACCTTCTATGGGCTCAAGTCGATGTCTGGCGCGTTTGCCAGCTACGGGAAGTACGCCGATATGGGCTCGCGCCTGGCTATCGCCGAACACTCGCAACTGCTCGGCCACCCGCTCAAGTACAAGGTCATCGACACCGAAGGCAACGCCGGCAAGGCGGTGCGCAAGGTGCAGGAAGCCATCGGCCAGGATGGCGCACGCTTCTTCCAGGGCTGCACGCTGTCGTCCTCGGCCCTGGCGGTGTCGAAGGAAATCCACAAGGCCGGCGGCGTGTTCATGACCCCTGTCGGCGCCGATGAAATTACCGGCAAGGACTGCAATGCCTCGACCTTCCGCTGGTCGGTGCCCACCTACGGCGCCATCCGCGAAACACTGGTGCCGATGAGCCGCCAACTCCCTCAGGCCAAGCGCTGGTACACCATCACCCCGCAGTACGTGTTCGGCGATGCCCTGCTGGACAATGCCCGCAAGGTGTTCGCCGAGCTCGGCGTGGAACACATCGGCAATAGCTACCACTCGCTGCAGGAGCAGGAGTTTTCCGGCTACCTGACCAACGCCATCGCCGCCAAGCCCGATGTGCTGGTGCTGCTCAACTTCGGTAGCCAGGCATCAAATGCCCTGCGCCAGGCAGTGAACTTTGGCATCAAGGAGCGCATGAAAGTGCTGATGGTGTGGTCCGCCGGCCTCGACCAGTTCCAGGAGCTGGGCAGCGACGTGCTCGAAGGCGTGTACCTGGGCGCGCAGTATTGGCACCAGGTCGATACACCACTGAACAAGCAGCTGGTCGCCGCCACCCGCAAGGCCTATGGCATCAACCCCAACTACCCGCTGGCGGCCGACTACATCGGCACCAAGGTCATGCTCGAAGCCATCATCAAGGCCGGCAGCCTGGATGGCGCCGCGGTGTCCGCGGCGTTGCAGGGCATGCGCTTCCAAGGCCCGACCGGTGAAGAACTGATCCGCCCGGGCGACCACCAGGTGCTCAAGGACTACTACCTGCTGCGCGGCAAGCCCCAGGGGCAGATGCGCGATGAGGACGACCTGGCCGAAGTCATCAGCTCGGGCCGCTCGTTCGTCGAAGTCGACCACACCGGTTGCGCCCTGGCCTGAAGCCGCGGCGTCAGTCACACACACTCGTACAGGCAGCCGCACCGCGCGCTGTCGAGGGCACGCTCATGCTCGATTTGTACCTGTTCCAACTGCTCAACGGCCTGGGCCTGGGGATGATCTACTTCCTCATCGCCGTGGGCCTGACGATCATTTTCGGCCTGCTCAACTTCGTCAACTTCGCCCACGGCGCGTTTTTCTTGTTGGGGGCCTACCTGTGCTACACCGCCGTGGCCATTACCGGTAATTTCTGGCTTGCCCTGCTGATCGCACCATTGGTGGTGGCGGCGCTGGCCTGGGCGGTCGAGCGCCTGCTGATCAAGCGCATCTACCACCTGCCGCACACTTTCCAGATCCTCGTCACCCTTGGCATCGCGCTGATCATCCAGGAAGCCTCGGTACTGATCTGGGGCCCGGTGGGCAAGAACATCGCCGTGCCACCGGAGCTGCGCGGGGTGCTGATCGTCGGTGACTTCATCTACCCCTACTACCGGCTGTTCCTGATCGGTTTCGCCGCGCTGATCGGCCTTGGCCTGTGGCTGCTGCTGGAGCGCACCCGCTTCGGCGCCCTGGTGCGGGCCGGTAGCGAAAGCACCGAAACTGTGTCGCTGCTGGGCACCAACATCTTCCGCCTGTTCTCTCTGACCTTCGCCTTGGGCGTGGGCCTGGCCGGCGTGGCGGGCGTGCTGTTCGCACCGCTGCGTGGCGCCCAGCCCTTCGTCGGCCCGGAAATCCTCGGCATCGCCTTCGTGGTGGTGGTGATCGGCGGCATGGGCTCGTTTGGCGGTGCACTGGTCGGCGGCCTGCTGGTGGGTGTGGTGCAAAGCATGATGACCAGCCTCTGGCCGCAAGGCGCCAGCCTGATGATCTATGGCGCCATGGCCGCCGTGATCCTGGTCCGTCCCTATGGCCTGTTCGGGAGAGCCTGAGATGAGCGATAAAAACCCATTGCCAGTCGCCAAGGGCCGCGCCCCGGCCCTGCTGTTGCTGGTGGTCGCCAGCCTGGTGGCGCTGCCGCTGCTGCTGCCATCGGCCACCCTGGCCACCGAGATCCTGATCTTTGCCCTGGCGGCGCTGGCCTGCAACCTGCTGCTCGGCTACACCGGCCTGCTGTCGTTCGGCCAAGGCATCTTCTTTGGCGTGGGCGCCTATGGCGCGGCGCTGCTGATGATCCACCTGCAGTGGGGCATGTTCGCCGCGCTGCTTGGCGCCGCCGTGTTCGGTGCCTTCCTGGCGCTGCTGGTAGGTGCCTTGGCGATCCGCCGCACGGGTATCTACTTCGTCATGCTGACCCTGGCCTTCAGCCAGATGGCCTACTTCCTGGCCTACACCCTCAGCGGCTGGACAGGCGGTGACAACGGCCTGCTCGATGTGCCCCGGCCCAACATCGAAATCGCCGGCCATGTGCTGGTCGACCTGGCCGACCCACGGCACTTCTACGTGTTTGTCGCGGTGCTGTTCCTGCTGATCTTTGCCGGCGCCCTGCGGGTGATCCGCTCACCATTCGGCAGCACCCTGCTGGCCATCCGCGAAAACGAGACCCGCGCCGCAGCCATCGGCTACGACACCCGTCACTTCAAAATCCTGGTGTTCATGCTGTCGGGTGCCATCACCGGTATCGCCGGGGCGCTGTACGCCATGCTGCTGCACTTTGCGCCGCTGTCGAACATTGACCTGATGATGAGCGAGAACATCCTGATCATGACCATCGTCGGTGGCACCGGCTCGCTGTTCGGCTCGCTGCTGGGGGCCGGCGCCATCGTGTTGCTGGGTGATGTGCTGTCGGAGCTGTGGCCGCGTTGGCTGATGCTGCTGGGGGTGATCCTGATCCTGGTGGTGGTGTTCATGCGTGGCGGCCTGTGGGGCGGCCTGGCAGAACTTGGCAAGCGCCTGCTGGCTAACCGCAATGCCGATGACAAACCCCAGGCCAAGACCAAGGAGACCCTGTGATGAGTGACTACCTCTTGGAAACCCGCCAACTGGAGCTGGCCTACGGCCCGTTCAAGGCGGTTGCGGGTGTCGACCTCAAGGTTCGCGCCGGCTCCATCCACACCATCATCGGCCCCAACGGCGCCGGCAAGACCAGCCTGTTCCACTGCCTGACCGGCGAGCGCCAGGCCACCGGGGGCAAGATCCTGTTCAACGGCCAGGACATCATCCGCAAGCCGTCCCACGGGCGCGTGGCGCTGGGCATGGCCCGTTCGTTCCAGCTCACCAGCCTGTTCCAGAACCTGTCGGTGCGCGAAAACCTGCGCCTGGCCGCCCAGGGCCGCGATGGCCTGGGTGCGCTGAACTTCTGGCGTAGCGTCGAGCACAAGCGCAGCCACTGGAACACTGCCGACCAGGTGCTGGAGCGCCTGAAGCTGACCGCCCGCGCCGAGACCCTGGCCGGCGAGTTGTCGCACGGCCAGCAGCGGGTGCTGGAAGTGGGCATGTCGATCTGCGCCAAACCTACGCTGCTGATGCTCGACGAACCCACTTCGGGCATGGGCATCGATGACATCCCGGTGATGACCGACCTGATCAGCGACCTCGGCCGCGACCACACCGTGCTGCTGATCGAGCACAACATGAGCATCGTCATGTCGATCAGCCAGCGCATCACGGTGATGAGTCACGGCCAGATCCTGGTCGAGGGTACCCCTGAACAGGTGCGCAACGACGAGCGTGTCCGCACCGCCTACCTTGGAGAGGCCGCCTGATGCTCAACGTCGATTCGATCCACTCCTACTACGACAAGAGCCATGTGCTCGAAGGCGTCTCGCTCAAGGTCGAGGCTGGCGAACTGGTGACCCTGCTGGGGCGCAACGGCGCGGGCAAGACCACCACCCTGCGCAGCATCCTCGGCATCGTCCGCCCACGGCAGGGGCAGATCAGCTTCAACGGCCAGCAGCTGGTCGGCCGCGAAATCTTCGATATCGCCCGGCTCGGCATTGCCCTGGTGCCGGAGCACCGCGGCATCTTTCGCCAGCTCAGCGTTGAGGAAAACCTGAGGATTGCCACACGCAAGGACAGCCGCTGGCAGTTGGAAGACGTGTACAGCATGTTCCCACGGCTGAAGGAACGGCGCCGCAACGGCGGTTTCGCCCTTTCCGGCGGCGAACAGCAGATGCTGGCCATCGCCCGCGCCCTGCTCAACGGGCCGAAGCTGCTGATCCTCGACGAACCGACTGAAGGCCTGGCCCCGGTGATTGTCGACGAGCTCGTGAAGATTTTGCGGCGGATCAAGGACGAAGGCCTGTCGATCCTGCTGGTGGAGCAGAACCTGATGGTCTGCGACGCCTTGGCTGACCGCCATTACGTGCTGGAGCAGGGTCGGGTTGCCTATCAAGGCAGTGCGGCGCAGTTCCGCGAGGACCCGAGTGTCAAGAACCGTTATCTGGCCCTTAGTGCCTGATACAGGCCTCGTTTACCTGTATTGGCCTCTTCGCGGGTAAACCCGCTCCCACAGAGACCTCACTGTCTTCAGGCCGGTGATATCCCTGTGGGAGCGGGTTCACCCGCGAAGAGGCCGGCACAAGCAACCCAGTACTTTCAGGAGAGATGAACCATGAACACCCGCATCGATCCCTCGCAACACCTGCTCGGCCAGGGCCCGCTGGTCAGCCGCGAACGCCTCTGGCAATCGCTGATGGACCTGGCCCGGCTCGGCGCCACCGCCAAAGGCGGCGTGTGCCGCCTGGCCCTGACCGACCTCGACCGCCAGGCCCGCGATCTGTTCGTGCGCTGGTGCGAAGAAGCCGGTTGCACGGTCAGCATCGACGCCATCGGCAACATTTTCGCCCGCCGCCCCGGCCGCAACCCGGCGCTGCCACCGGTGATGACCGGCAGCCACATCGACACCCAACCCACCGGCGGCAAGTTCGATGGCTGCTACGGCGTCATGGCCGGCCTCGAGGTGCTGCGCACCTTGAGCGACCTGAACCTGACCACCGAAGCCCCGCTGGAAGTGGTGGTATGGACCAACGAGGAAGGCTCGCGCTTCCCGCCATGCATGATGGGCTCGGGGGTGTTCGCCGGTAAGTTCGGCCTGCAGGAGACCCTGGCCAAGGTCGACGACAAGGGCCTGTCGGTAGGCGCGGAACTCCAGCGCATTGGTTACGCCGGCCCGCGCGTGCCCACCGGGCATGCCGTCGGCGCCTACTTCGAGGCGCATATCGAACAGGGCCCGGTGCTGGAAGACCAGCGCACCACCATTGGCGTGGTCCAGGGCTGCCTGGGGCAGAAATGGTTCGACCTGGTACTGACCGGCGTAGAGGCCCACGCCGGCCCCACCCCGATGCACTTGCGCAAGGATGCCCTGGTCGGTGCCGCCGAGGTGGTGGCTGCGGTCAACCGCGTGGCGCACGCCCACCAGCCGCATGCCTGCGGCACAGTCGGCTGCCTGAACCTGCACCCGGGCTCGCGCAATGTCATCCCCGGCCAGGTGCAGATGACCATCGACCTGCGCCACCTCGACCCCGAGCACCTCGCCACCATGGTCAGCGAAGTACGCGCGGCCATTGAAACCAGCACGGCAAGACACGGGTTGAGTTTCGAGCTGACGCCAACCGCCGACTTCCCGCCGCTGTACTTCGCCGAGCAGTGCGTGGACGCCGTGCGCCAAGGCGCGCGGGAGCTGGGCCTGAGCCATATGGATATCGTCAGCGGCGCCGGCCACGACGCAATCTTCCTCGCCGAGCTGGGCCCGGCCGGGATGATCTTCGTGCCCTGCGAGGGCGGCATCAGCCACAACGAAATCGAAAATGCCGCGCCACAGGACCTGGCCGATGGTTGTGACGTTCTGCTGCGCGCCATGTTCCAGGCCGCCAACCCGGGAGCCCGTTGAGATGACCCAGAAAACCGCGATTGGCGAGTTCACCGCCGTCGAACTGCTCGAGCTGTATCAGCGCCGCCAACTGTCACCGGTCGAGGTGATCGACGATGTGCTGGCGCGCATCGACCTGCACAACCCGGCGGTCAACGCCTATTGCCATGTCGACGGCGAAGGTGCCCGCGCTGCCGCCCGCGCCAGCGAACAGCGCTGGCAGCGTGGCGAGCCCTGCGGCCGGCTGGATGGCGTACCCGCCTCGATCAAGGACCTGACCCTGACCCGCGGCATGCCCACACGCAAGGGCTCGCGCACCACCTCGGGCGCCGGCCCGTGGGAAGTCGATGCGCCCTTCACGGCCTTCATGCGCGAAGCCGGCGCTGTATTGGTGGGCAAGACCACTACGCCGGAGTTCGGCTGGAAGGGGGTAACCGACAACCCGCTGTACGGCATTACCCGTAACCCCTGGGATACCCGGCTGACCGCCGGCGGCTCGTCCGGTGGTGCTGCGGCGGCAGCCGCGCTGAACCTGGGTGTGCTGCACCAAGGCAGCGATGCCGGCGGCTCGATTCGCATCCCCTGCGCCTTTACCGGCACGTTCGGCATCAAGCCGACCTTCGGCTATGTACCGCAATGGCCTGCCAGTGCCATGACCGTGCTGTCGCACTTGGGGCCGATGACGCGCACCGTCGACGATTCGGTACTGATGCTCGACTGCGTCGCCCGCCCCGATGCCCGTGACGGACTAGCCGGCGCACCCAGGCAGGCGCCGTGGCTGGGCCAGGAGCGGGACCTGAGCGGCCTGCGCATCGCCTACAGTGCCAACTTCGGCTACATGCAGGTCGATCCGCAGGTCCAGGCATTGGTGGCCCAGGCCGTGCAGCGCCTGGCACGGCTGGGCGCACAGGTTGTAGAAGTCGACCCGGGGTTCGGCGACCCGCTGGAGACGTTCAACACCCTGTGGTTTGCCGGTGCGGCGCGGTTGGCCAGTGCGTTCAGCGATGAACAGCGGGCGCTGCTTGACCCAGGGCTGCGCTGGATTGCCGAACAGGGAGCGCGAATCAGCCTTGGCGAATACACCCAGGCCCTGGAGGCACGGGCAGAGTTGATCGCCAGGATGAATGCCTTCCACCAGCGCTATGACGTGCTGGTATCGCCGATGCTACCGCTGGTGGCATTCGAGGCCGGGCACAATGTGCCGCCTGGGTCGGGGATGGCGCAGTGGATGGAGTGGACGCCGTTCAGCTATCCCTTCAACCTGACTCAGCAGCCGGCGGCTTCGGTGCCGTGCGGGTTCACCCGCGAGGGGTTGCCGGTAGGGCTGCAGGTGGTCGCCGGGCGCTATGCCGATGAACAGGTTCTGCGGGTGTGCAAGGTGTATGAGCAGCATTACCCTAGCCGGCACTTGCAGGCACCTATTACTGGCTGAATTCCCTACTGGCCCCTCCGGCCCTTTCGCGGGTAAACCCGCTCCCACAGGGCTCGCACGGTTTTCGAAACCTGTGATGTACCTGTGGGAGCGGGTTTACCCGCGAAGAGGCCCTCAGCTCAAGCGCCCGGCTGGCGCATACGGCGCCGGGTCAATGATCGGCTCTGCCCCGGTCAACAGGTCGGTAAACAGTTGGCACGAAGCCGGCGCCAGCACCAGCCCGTTGCGGTAATGCCCACAGTTCAACCACAACCCCTGATGCCCCGGCAGCGGCCCGATATACGGAATACCTTCCGGCGACCCCGGCCGCAGCCCGGCCCANTGCGCCACCACCGTGGCCCCTTCGAGCTCA
>NZ_OPYN01000044.1 GCF_900277125.1 Pseudomonas inefficax | reverse complement strand
TTCGCAGCACAAGGCTGCTCCTACAGATCCTCGGTACACCTGTTACAACTGGATAGCCAGATTTAACGTCACGCGCGGGCCACGATCCAGGCTGTCCAATGCCACATCCGCCAAAGGCTTGGCCACCTCCAGCGCCACATTGAACAAGCGCCCATCGCCCAACCGCAAACCAAGCGCCGCCGAAGCCAGGTGGGCATCCTCCACAGGCCCCCGGTTATGCCAGGCCTGCGCCGTATCCAACACTACATAGGGCTGGACCAACGCCAGCCAGCTGCGGTGCATGCTGTAGTTCACCTCGTAAGCCACACCCCAGCCCTTGTCTCCGTCCGCCTGGTCGCGCGGGTAGCCACGGCCGAAATTCTGCCCGCCAAACCCCGCACGCTCGCTGTCGGGCAAGCGGTCATCGCTCCAGTACAACGCCCCGGAGACCACCCCCTGCCAGTTACCGAGCAACCTGTCGCTCTGCAAGCCGGAAAGCCGCAACCGCAGAAAATCCATATCGTAGTCGGCATCGCTGCGCGCCCCCAGGTAATCCAGGCCCTGATAGACGCCGGCACTGACGATACGCAAACGGCCCTCTTCCACCTTGCGCCAATCGCCCTCGAATGACAGCGCACGCACGTAGGTATCGTAGTCCCGTGCCGATGGCAACCCATCCACCCGGTCCTCGAAGTGCTCACTGACCGAATACACCTGCCCCTGCACCAACATCCATTCATCCGGCCTGACGATCACCGGCTGGCGCAGGCCGATCGCATAGCGATCGCTGTCGCGCTTGCGGGTGATGTCACGGCCATCGTCCAGACGAATCCGCGTGCCGGGCTCGCTGCGGTAGCGCGAAGCCGACAGCAGCAGCTGACTGCCGCCCGCGTCCAGGTACTGGCTGTAGGCCAGGCGTTGGTAATGCACTTGGTCATCCCCTGGCGGCAGCAACAGGCTGGCCTCGATCTGTTCGGCAAAGCGGGTCTGGGCGTGGCTGGTTGCCGTCAACAGCGCCTGCGCATCGTCGCGGTTGCCATCAGCAACGGTAAAAGCAGCGCTGAACGGCTTGCGCTGCGCATGCACGGTCAACCGCGCAGCACCATCAGCGGTTTGCGCCGCGGCCAGCTGCGGCTCTATCGTCACCCCCGGCAGGCGCTCGGCCAGGCCCAGGTAGCGCTCCAGCGTTTCCCGGGTCAGCGGGCGCTCGGCTGCAAGCCGCTGCAGCAACTGCTGCAGATAGGCGCTGGCCGGGCCGATATCGCCGTCTACGTGGTAATCACGGATATAACCTTCGACCAGTACCACATTGACCCGGCCCTCGGTCACCTCCTGCGGCGGCAGGTAGGCGTATGACAACAGGTAGCCTTCCTGCCGATAGCGCTGGGTCAGGCGNGCGGT
>NZ_OPYN01000043.1 GCF_900277125.1 Pseudomonas inefficax | reverse complement strand
TCGGCCAGCTGGAACGACAGCGGGTGGCCGAACTGGAAGGCCGGGGAGTAGTCCAGAGTGCCGATCTGGCGCGCCACGGCCTCGGTGATTTCCTTGTGGGTATCCGCGGCGCCACAGGTCCACAAGCCGGACAGGGCATCGAAGATCTTGCGCCCCTGGTCGTCGAACAGGTAGCTGCCTTCGGCCGCCACGATCAGGCGTGGGTCGCGCTGGAAGTTGCGGTTGGCGGTGTAGGGCATCCAGTGGGCATCCAGCTTGAGCTGGCTGGCGATACCGGCGGTAGCGGTTTCGGGCATGTTCATCGGCGGTTCCTCGGAAGACGATTAGGCAACGATGGATGTTGTTGCAGCTAAATTGGCACGGCGATAAAGTCTGAAAAAGCCAACATTTCTAATCTTCAGACAGGCCCTGACTAAACTAATGAGCCGACGCCCCGATCCACTCGCCCAAGTCAGCGATTTCGACATCCGCCTGCTGAAGATCTACCGCAGTGTCGTCGAGTGCGGCGGCTTCTCGGCCGCGGAAAACGTGCTGGGCATTGGCCGTTCGGCCATCAGCCAGCAGATGAACGACCTCGAGCAACGTCTCGGCCTGCGCCTGTGCCAACGCGGCCGCGCCGGGTTCTCGCTGACCGAGGAAGGTCGCGAGGTCTATCATTCGGCACTGCAACTGCTCAGCGCCCTGGAAAGCTTCCGCACAGAGGTCAATGGCCTGCACCAGCATTTGCGTGGCGAGCTGAACATTGGCTTGACCGACAACCTGGTGACCTTGCCGCACATGCGCATTACCCATGCGCTGGCCGAACTCAAAGACCGCGGACCCGATGTGCGTATCCAGATCCGCATGATCGCACCCAGTCAGGTCGAGCACGGCGTGCTCGATGGCAGCCTGCATGTCGGCGTGGTGCCGCAGACCAGCCCGCTTTCGGGCCTCGAATACCAACCGTTGTACAGCGAGCGCTCGCTGCTGTACTGCGCGGTCGGCCACCCGCTGTTCTATGCCGACGACCAGCAGATCGACGACGACCGCCTGAACAGCCAGGAAGCCATCACCCCCACCTTCCGCCTGCCGGCTGAAATCCAGGCGCATTACCAGGCGCTGAACTGCACGGCCAGCGCTTCGGACCGCGAAGGCATGGCGTTTCTCATCCTTACCGGGCGCTACATCGGCTACCTGCCAGACCACTACGCCACGTTCTGGGTGCAGCAAGGTCGCTTGCGTGCTCTCAAGCCCCGGCAACGCTTCTATGACCTGAGCCTCAGCTGGGTCACGCGCAAGGGCCGGCGGCCGAACCTGGTGCTGGAAAGCTTCCTCGAAAGCCTGGCTGCGACACGCTGATGCCAGTCTGTGCCGCAAACGCTTGTCACTTCGGCACAGGCAGGTAATCTTGTCCGACAGCCGCAGCCACTGACCCGTACGGAATCGTCCATGACCCTAGAAGTCCCTGCGCATCGCCTCTCCGCCTCGGGCAAGCCCGCGGGCCGCATCCGCCAGAAGAACGAACAGGCCATTATCCAGGCCGCCGAAGACGAGTTTGCCCGCCATGGTTTCAAGGGCACCAGCATGAACACTATCGCCCTCAAGGCGGGGTTGCCCAAGGCCAACCTGCATTACTACTTCACCAACAAGCTGGGCCTGTACATTGCCGTGCTCAGCAACATCATCGAATTGTGGGACAGCACCTTCAACGCTTTGAGCGTCGACGACGACCCTGGCGAAGCCCTGAGCCAGTACATCCGCACCAAGATGGAGTTCTCGCGGCGCAACCCGCAAGCTTCACGGATCTTCGCCATGGAGGTGATCAGCGGCGGCACCTGCCTCAGTGAGTACTTCAGTGCCGACTACCGCGAATGGTTCCGTGGCCGGGCCGCAGTGTTCCAGGCCTGGATCGAAGCCGGCAAGATGGACCCGGTCGACCCCGTGCACCTGATCTTCCTGCTTTGGGGCAGCACCCAGCATTACGCCGACTTCGCCACCCAGATCTGCCAGGTAACCGGCCGCAGCCGCCTGACCAAGCAGGACATGGAAGACGCGAGCAACAATCTTATCCACATCATTCTGAAGGGCTGCGGCATCAAGCCGGTTGCCTGATCGTCATTTATGCCTTCTACCCTGCTCGACCTCTGCGAATACCGCGAGGAAATCCGCAAAAGCCGCTTCATCACCCTGGCCGGGCCGATCAGCAGTGCCGCCGATGCGATGAGTTTCATCGAACGCCACAGCGACCTGGCCGCCACCCACAATTGCTGGGCCTGGAAGCTTGGCGCCCAATACCGCAGCAGCGATGACGGCGAACCTGGCGGTACTGCGGGGCGGCCGATCCTCGCGGCCATCGAAGCGCAGGACTGCGACCAGGTGGTGGTGCTAGTGATCCGCTGGTACGGCGGCATCCAGCTGGGCACCGGTGGCCTGGCCAGGGCCTATGGCGGCGGCGCCAACAAGTGCCTGCAACAGGCTCCCAAGCGGCTGCTGGTGCAGCGCAGTGAATACACCTGCAGTTGCAGTTTCAGCGAACTGGCACTGCTGAAGCTGCGTCTGGCGGAGGTTGACGGCCTGGTCCTGAATGAACAATTCACCGCCAATGGCGTGGACCTGCTGATTGCACTCGGCGACACCCACCTTGCGCCACTGCAGCAGCAGTTGGCCGACTTGAGCCGCGGGCGCATTCTGCTCGAAGCACGCTGAACATTGCCCACAGCAACTGTGGGCCGGCCTGTGGATAAGCTTGGGGCATTCGCTTGCAGGCTAATGTTTTCAAGGCGCCCAGAGCTTTGATCATATTTTGATCACTGTTTGATGACAGCCGCAATGTGCTGAATGCTCAGGAGTTATCCCCAGCGCAAGGCCGCAAGCGCCAGCCTGCGGCGCCTCAGCTTGCACACAATAACTGTGGAACAGCCTGTGGATAACCCGTGCGCCAACAGGCGAAGCGCCCGGCCACGCAAGGCTACGGGGCGACTGATCGTTTTTTAACCAGCCAGCGGGCAAGGCTTGAGATTGCCGGGCTGCTTTGCAGCCCTTTCGCGACACAAGGCCGCTCCTACAGGGGATCGCATACTCCTGTAAGAGCGGCCTTGTGTCGCGATGGGCCGCAAAGCGGCCCCGGTGCATTATCCTCAATACCTTTCTTTGCCAACCGATCACGGAGCGCATCCACATGGCTAACGCAAAAACCGCACTTATCATCGGCGCCTCGCGCGGGCTGGGCCTGGGCTTGGTGCAACGCCTGCACGAAGACGGCTGGAACATTACCGCCACCGTGCGCAACCCGCAGCAGCCCGGCGCTCTGGCGGATGTGCCAGGCGTGCGCATCGAACAGCTGGAAATGAACGACACGGCTCAGCTCGATGGCCTGAAGCAACGCCTGCAAGGCCAGCTGTTCGATCTGGTGTTCGTCAACGCGGGTGTCATGGGCCCCCTGCCACAAGATCTGGAGACGGTGCAGAACAAGGACATCGGCGACCTGTTCATGACCAACGCCGTGGCGCCAATCCGCGTGGCCCGCCGCCTGGTCGGCCAGGTACGCGAAGGCAGCGGCGTGCTGGCCTTCATGAGCTCGATCCTGGGCAGCGTGACTATCCCCGACGGCGGCGAAATCTGCCTGTACAAGGCCAGCAAGGCGGCCCTGAACTCGATGATCAACAGCTTTGTCGTGGAACAACAACGGCCCGACCTGTGCGTGCTGGCCATGCATCCGGGCTGGGTGAAAACCGACATGGGTGGCGAAAACGCCGAGATCGACGTACTGACCAGCACCCGCGGCATGCTCGAACAGATCAAGGCACAAAGCGGCAACGCTGGCCTGCGCTTCATCAACTACAAGGGCGAACCCTTGGTCTGGTGATTCACCAGGTCGCAGCCTGGCCGGGCGCAATGCCCGGCCAGGCTCTGTAGAATGGCGGCAACCGTACCTGATCGAGATGACCCACTATGTATGACTGGTTGAACGCCCTGCCCAAGGCCGAACTGCACCTGCACCTGGAAGGCTCGCTGGAGCCCGAGCTGCTGTTCGCCCTGGCCGAGCGCAACAAGATCGCCTTGCCCTGGGCCGATGTGGAGACCTTGCGCGGTGCCTATGCTTTCAACAACCTGCAGGAGTTCCTCGACCTGTATTACCAGGGCGCCGATGTGCTGCGCACCGAGCAGGACTTCTACGACCTGACCTGGGCCTACCTGCAACGCTGCAAGGCGCAGAACGTCATCCACAGCGAACCGTTCTTCGACCCTCAGACCCACACCGACCGCGGCATCCCCTTCGAAGTGGTGCTCAACGGCATCAACCAGGCGCTGAAGGACGGCCGTGAGCAGCTCGGCATCAGCAGTGGCCTGATCCTCAGCTTCCTGCGCCACCTCAGTGAAGAGCAGGCGCAGAAAACCCTCGACCAGGCGCTGCCGTTCCGCGACGCGTTCATCGCTGTTGGCCTGGACAGCTCGGAAATGGGCCACCCACCGAGCAAGTTCCAGCGTGTGTTCGATCGCGCCCGCAGCGAAGGCTTCGTCGCCGTCGCGCATGCTGGCGAGGAAGGCCCACCCGAATACATCTGGGAGGCCTTGGACCTGCTGAAGATCAAACGCATCGACCACGGCGTGCGCGCCATCGAGGACGAGCGGCTGATGCAGCGCATTATCGAGGAGCAGATCCCGCTCACGGTGTGCCCACTGTCGAACACCAAGCTCTGCGTGTTCGACCACATGAGCCAGCACAACATCCTCGACATGCTCGAGCGCGGCGTGAAGGTAACCGTCAACTCGGATGACCCGGCCTACTTCGGTGGCTACGTCACCGAGAACTTCATGGCCCTGCACACCCACCTTGGCATGACCGAAGATCAGGCTCGCCGATTGGCGCAGAACAGCCTGGACGCCCGGTTGGTGTAACTGGAACGGCGACGTGCGCTCAACCGACCTGTAACGTCGCCACGCGGGCAATGCGATTGATCTGCTGGATACCCAGCGCAGAAATATGCAATGCCCGCGAATCCTCGGCCTCGCGCATCCAGCCAGATTGCAGGAACAGCCGGAACAAGGCCTGCCCCAGCACGCCGCCCAGGTGCGGCCCCTGGTCGTTCCACTCGGTGCAGCGGCAGATCACACAGCCACGTTGCTGATGCGGCGCCAAGGCGTCGATGTAGACCCCGACCAAAGCCAACTGCGTCCGCCCCTCCTCGCTTACCATCAGCTGTCGACCACTACCCTCCAGCCAGCCGGCCACCACCAGACGGTGATACAGCTCGCCGGCCAGTTCCCCGCCCAGGTGATCACCGCAGCGACGCGCCCTGCGTATCGACATGGGCAGCGATGATACCGGCGCCTTGGCCCGTTCCCCCCTGGCGCTCTCCAGCTGGACACTGGCCAACGCCTCCACCGCTGCCCCGACTTGCGGGGTGGCCAGCCGGAAGTAGCGCTTGCGGCCCCGTGCTTCATGCCGGAGCAAGCCGGCCGACGACAACAACGAAAGATGAGCGCAGGCCGATGACGAGGTCAGGCCTGTCATTACCGCGAGTTCGTTGGCCAGCCGCGGCGTGCCATCGATCAATGCCCACAACATGGCACTGCGCTTGGGGTCGGCCATCAGGCTGGCAATCTGGCTGATACTGCTGGCTGCGTTCATGTCCCTGTAACTCCCTGCAAGTTCACTTGTGGATGCGATGGCCACCCCTGGCAGGGAAGCGCCTCTCGCTGGCACTGGCCTGGTTCGCCAGTATAAGCCGCAAAAAACGCCAGTCAGGCAGCGCCGCGCAGTGGCACCAACGGCATAAACCACTGGGTATGCCTACCCATGGCAAGCAGTGAAGTAGTGCGTGCAATCTGCCCGGACCGCGCGGGCAAGCGGCCCGGCACACATGGCAGGAGCAAGGAAACGACAGGCGGAAAAAACACCGGATGCAACTTCGGACGCGGCCGACAACCAACTTCCACAAGTAGCGCAAGCTAAAGCGAAGGTTCCACGTGCTTGCGGGCATTGCACCCCAAGCAGGAAAAAACATGTTGAAAACGTTTCCTCCAACCGTCAGTCAGGACACCGATGCAAGTCATGGCAGGCAGAAGGTGTAGCGCTACACTACATCCGCTCTACCCCTTTGGAGGTATGCCGCGATGAAAATTGTCGTCAGTGCGTCGAGCCGAAACCCAGCCTGCCCCTGGCAGGTTCAACTCGACCAACACGTGGTCAGTTTCCGCAGCGAGGCCGAGGCGCGTGCCTTTGTCGCCACGCTGGAAAACCGCCTGCAGGCACCTCACCCGCTTATGCGGGAGCCTTGGCCGACAAGCGTCGGGTCAGCAGCGCGACACTGACCACCAGCGCCCCGCACAGGCTGATCACCAGCGCCATCGGCACCGCACTGCCATCATGTAGCAGCCCGACCAGTGCCGCTGCGCCGGCGGCGACGCTGAACTGCAGGCAGCCCATCAACGCCGAGGCACTACCGGCCCGTGCGCCTTGGCCGCTCATGGCACAGGCAGAGGCGTTGGGGATGATGCAGCCGAGGCTGGAGATGCAGACGAAAAGCGGTACCAGCAGTGGCCATAGCTGTGTTGGATGCATTGCCGCCACGCCCAGCAACACCAGGCCCGCAGCCAGGTACAGCCACACTGCACGCGCCAGCAGGAACGCCGGCCCGCGTTTGGCCAGCAAGCGTGCATTGACCTGCGCCACAAGGATAAAGCCGGCGGCATTGGTGCCGAACAACCAGCCGTAATGCTCGGCCGGCACGCCGTAGAGCTTGATGAACACGAAAGGTGAACCGGCGATGTAGGCAAACATGCCGGCGATGGCTATACCACCGGTCAGGGCATGGCCGATGAACACCCGGTCAGCGAACAGGCGCAAGTACTGGCGCAAGGCGCCAGACAGCGGTTGCCGCGGTATGTGCTCGGGCAGGCTTTCCGGCAGGCCCAGGCTGACCGCCAACAAGCAGCCGGCGCTGAACAGGCTCAGGGCGAGGAAGATCGATTGCCAGCCGGCCACGTTCACCAGCACACCGCCCAGCATCGGTGCCAGAATTGGCGCCAGGCCCATGACCAGCATCAGTTGCGAGAACACCTTGGCCGAGGCCACCGGGTCGCACTTGTCACTGACGATGGCCCGCGACAGCACCATCCCGGCGCAACCGCCCAACGCCTGGACGAAACGCGCCAGCACCAGGGTGTCGAGGTTGGGGGCATAGGCACAGGCCAGGGATGCCAGGGTGAACAGGGTCACCCCGAACATCAGCGGCTTGCGTCGGCCAAAGCGGTCAGCCACCGGCCCGTAGGCCAGTTGCCCGATGGACAGGCCAAGGAAGTAGGCGGCCAAGGTGGCCTGGACATGTTTTTCGTCGGTGGCGAACGCCTGCGCCATGGCCGGGAAGGCGGGCAGGTAGAAGTCGATCGCCAAGGGCCCGAACGCACTGAGTGCGCCCAGGATGAGCACCATTCGCAGGTTCATCAGGAATCCATAGCAGGCTAAGCAAGTGCTCGATTCTACCTGCTGTAGACCCCTTCAGTACGAAAACATTTGCAACAAACTGGCCCCAGCAAGGGCAACTGCCTTGCTCTCAACCCAGGGGCTGGCGCGGTCCCTGTGGGAGCGGGCGTGCCCGCGAAGCAGGCGCCGCGGTGGATGGCACCGGCGGCGCCGGTGTTCGCGGGCGCGCCCGCTCCCACAGGTAAGTGTTCAGGCGACTTCGGCCTGATAACCCTCATCGCGAATGGCCGTGAGGATCTGCTCCTGCGCCAACTCGCTCTGCACCCGCACCTGCCTGGCCGCCAGGTCGACCTCCACCTTGGCCGCAGCATCCTGCTCCTGCACCGCCCGGGTCACGGCCTTCACGCAATGGCCGCAGGTCATGCCTTGTACATTGAACACTTGCATGGGGGTTACCTCCTTCAGGTTTTCCAAGAGTTTCAAGCTTGCCATCGGGGCAAGGTCAAGACCTGCCGACTACAGCCGGGGTGGAAATCCGCGCTCGCGTCGGCCAAGCTGCGCCTTTGATGATCAGGCAAGCAGGAGATTCTTCATGTTCAGGGCAGCATTGGGCGTCGTCGGGCTATTGAGCACGCTGGCTGCAGTGCCACCGGCCAGTGCCGAGGGCAACTCGGACTACAGCGTGCTGATCATTTCCCGGGAGCGCCTGGAGGTGGCCACCAGTTGCGAAATCGGCATCTACCTCAACGATCAGCTCTCCGGGCGCGTGTTTCAGGAGCAGTCGACCTCGTTCAACCTGCCGCCCGGCCCGGTGGACGTGCGCCTGCGCCTGCTGCCTGGGCAAATGCCCGGCTGCGCCCCCGGTGTGGAGGACCAACGCAGCACGCGACTGAACCTGCAGGCGGGCCAGATCAACAAATACCGGATCGCCATGGGGCAATATGGACTGGAGTTGAAGCGAGCCGGCCTGGGCTATTGACCTTACCTGCGTGGCAAGGTTGATGCTGGAGGCCTGTCCAAGGAGGAGAGCCATGCCCGCATCCACCACATACGACCTGCCGATCTCCGGCATGACCTGCGCCAGCTGTGCTGGCCGGGTCGAACGCGCCCTGCGCAAGGTCACCGGCGCTGAACAGGTCAGCGTCAACCTCGCCACCGAACAGGCCCGGGTCCAGGCCCCGGCCAACAGCCTGCCCGCACTGGTCGACGCCGTACGCGAAGCCGGCTACGGCGTGCCCACTCGCACCGTCGAACTGCAGATTGGCGGCATGACCTGCGCCAGTTGCGTCGGCCGCGTGGAGCGCGCCCTCGGCAAGCTGCCGGGGGTTGAACAGGTCAGCGTCAACCTGGCCAGCGAACGCGCGCACCTCGAAGTGCTCGCGGCCCTCGACGACAATCTGCTGATCGACGCCGTGCAAAAGGCCGGTTACAGCGCCAGCCTGCCGCAAACCGCCAGGGACGACCAAAACACTGCCCAGCGCCGCCTGCGTAACGAACGGCTGGCGGTCGGCGCAGCTTTGCTGCTCGCCCTGCCGCTGGTGGTGCCAATGGTGGTGCAGCCGTTTGGCATGCACTGGATGTTGCCAGCGTGGGTACAGTTTCTGCTGGCCACACCGGTGCAGTTCATTCTCGGCGCACGGTTCTACGTGGCCGCCTGGAAGGCCGTGCGCGCCGGTACCGGCAACATGGACCTGCTGGTGGCCCTGGGCACCAGCGCCGGCTACGGCCTGAGCCTTTACCAGTGGGCGCAAGCCCCCGCCGGCATGGCCCCGCACCTGTACTTCGAAGCCTCGGCCGTGGTGATTGCCCTGGTACTGCTGGGCAAGTACCTGGAAAGCCGGGCCAAGCGCCAGACTGCCAGCGCCATCCGTGCCCTCGAGGCCCTGCGCCCGGAACGGGCCTTGCGCCTGGTCGATGGCCGAGAGGAAGACGTGGCCATTGCCCAACTGCGCCTCGGCGACCTGGTGCTGGTCAAACCCGGCGAGCGCTTCCCGGTCGACGGCGTAGTGGAAGACGGCAGCAGCCATGCCGATGAAGCCCTGATAAGCGGCGAGAGCCTGCCAGTGCCCAAGCAGCCAGGGGACAGCGTCACCGGTGGGGCCATCAACGGCGAAGGCCGGCTGCTGGTACGTACCCAGGCACTGGGTACCGAAACCGTGCTGGCACGCATCATCCGCCTGGTGGAAGACGCCCAGGCGGCCAAGGCACCGATCCAGAAGCTGGTCGACCGGGTCAGCCAGGTATTCGTCCCGGCCGTGCTGGTACTGGCGCTGCTCACCCTGGTCGGCTGGTGGCTGGCCGGCGCACCGCTGGAAACCGCGCTGATCAATGCCGTCGCCGTGCTGGTAATCGCCTGCCCGTGTGCACTCGGCCTGGCCACGCCCGCAGCAATCATGGCCGGCACCGGGGTCGCCGCCCGCCACGGCATCCTGATCAAGGACGCCGAAGCTCTGGAGCGTGCCCATGCGGTCAACCGAGTGGTGTTCGACAAGACCGGCACCCTCACCTCCGGCAGCCCACGGGTGGTCCACAGCGAGGCGCAGGTGGGCAGCAGCGCCGACCTGCACCGCCTGGCCGGCGCCCTGCAGCGCGGCAGTGAACACCCGCTGGCCAAGGCGGTGCTGGATGCCTGTGCCGAACAGGGTCTGGAGGTACCCACCGTCGCCGACAGCCAGTCGCTGACCGGGCGTGGCATCGCCGGGCGCGTGGAGGGCCGTGAACTGGCGCTGGGCAACCACCGCCTGCTCGACGAAAGCGCATTGCCACCCGGTGACCTGGCCGCCAAGGCCCAGGCCTGGGAAGCCGAGGGGCGCACCCTGTCATGGCTGATAGAACGCGGCGCGCAGCCGCGGGTGCTGGGCCTGTTCGCCTTTGGTGACAGCCTCAAGCCCGGCGCCGCGCAGGCAATCGATACCCTGCACGCGCAACACATCAGCAGCCACCTGCTGACCGGTGACAACCGCGGCAGCGCCAAAGTGGTGGCCGATGCCCTCGGCATCGACGATGTGCATGCCGAAGTGCTGCCGGCCGACAAGGCCGCGACCGTGGCCGCGCTCAAGCAGGATGGTGTGGTCGCCATGGTTGGCGATGGCATCAACGATGCGCCGGCTCTGGCCGCCGCCGATATCGGCATTGCCATGGGTGGCGGTACCGATGTGGCCATGCAGGCCGCCGGCATCACCCTGATGCGCGGCGACCCCCGCCTGGTACCGGCCGCCCTGGAGATCAGCCGCAAGACCTATGCGAAGATCCGCCAGAACCTGTTCTGGGCGTTCATCTATAACCTGATCGGCATCCCGCTGGCCGCGCTGGGTTATCTCAACCCGGTACTGGCAGGCGCCGCCATGGCCCTGTCCAGCGTCAGCGTGGTGAGCAACGCGCTGTGGCTCAAGGCGTGGAAACCCACCAGCAACAACCAGGAGGCCCCATGAACATCGGCCAGGCCGCCCGTCGCAGCGGGCTCAGCACCAAGATGATCCGTTACTACGAGTCCATCGGCCTGCTCAAGCCCGCCACGCGCAGCGACAGCGGCTACCGCCTGTACCAGGCGGAGGACTTGCACAGCCTGGCCTTCATCAAGCGCTCCCGCGACCTGGGCTTTTCCCTAGAGGAGGTAGGCAAGCTGCTGACCTTGTGGCAGGACCGCCAGCGCGCCAGCGCCGATGTGAAAGCGCTGGCCATGCAACACATCGATGAACTTAACCGCCGCATCGAAGAGCTGGTGAGCCTGCGCGATACCCTTGGCGAACTGGTATCGCACTGCCAGGGAGACGAGCGCCCGGACTGCCCGATCCTCAAGGACCTGGCCAATGGCGCTGCGGGTGGCTGCTGTCACTGAGCCAGCCCGCAACCCTTTGGTATGCCATATACGTCCAAACACGACCAAATAGTCATCAACTGCGACTTTCTCCAATAAATACGGGCGTTTTCCTACATTAAACCCGGATGCTGCCGATGCAATTGATACCTGCCTCGTGTATCGAAAACAAAAAATCCGGGAGCGTCGATGAGCATCAAACAGAAACTGACCTGGGCATTCGCGGTCATCGCCGGCTTGCCCATCGTCCTTGTGGCCACGTTGGTGGTCCTCAACCTGCGTGGCGAAGCCCGCGACGGATTCCTCGATGGCAGCAGCCGGGAAATCCGCCAGGTCAGCAACGCGATGAACATCTTCTTCCAGGGCATCAACCAGAACGTCGAGTACATGGCCGCGCAGCCCCTGGTCGCCGCCACGGGCAGCGAACTGAACAAGTACATGAGCGCAACCCCGTCCTATGAGCTGGGCGAACAGGCCAGCAAAGTGCTGGAGTTCATGACCCGCCTGGCCACTACCCACCCCAGCTATGCGTACCTCTCCTACGGGGTGAGTGACGGTGGTTACGTCGGCTGGCCGGCCGGGCAGAAGTTCGTCAATTACGACCCGCGCACCCGCCCCTGGTACCAATTGGCAATGGCCAACCCTGGCAAGACCTTGCGTACCGGCGCCTACTACTGGGCTGCCGACGACGCAGTGCTGGTCAGTACCGTGCGCACCGTCGCCAACCAGCTGGGCAACCCTGGTGGCGTGGTCAACGTCGACGTCTCGCTCAAAGGCCTCACCGAGATCGTCCAGCAGATCAAGCTGGGTGAAAGCGGCTACGTGCTACTGGTGGAAAACAACGGCAACGTACTGGTCGACCCCCGTGACGCCAAGCACAACTTCAAGCAACTGGCGAGCTTTGGCGACGGGTACGCCGAGCTGGCCAAGCACGGCAAGGGGCTGGCTGAAGTGGAGCTCAATGGCGTGCGCTACATGGCCAACATCTACCCGGACGAACAGCTGGGCTGGACCCTGATCGGCCTGATCGAGCAGAGCGAAGTGATGCAGACCACCACTCGCCTGACCTGGTTGATCGGCGTGGTGGCCCTGGTACTGGCAGCGCTGTTCGCCGTGGTCGGTGCCACCTTTGCCAAGCTGATCGTGCGCCCGATCAACAGCGTTACCAGCGGCCTTGAAGACATCGCCCAGGGCGAGGGCGACCTGACCCGCAACCTGGAAATCCGTGGCCGCGACGAAACCGCGCAACTGGCCAGCTGGTTCAACCAATTCCTCGGTGCCATTCGCAGCCTGATCCAGCATATTGGTGCTGCCGCCAACAAGATCCTCAGCACCTCCAGCAGCTCGACCCGGGTCTCCAGCGACATGGCCGAAGCCGCAGGCCGCCAGCGCGAAGCGGTGGACATGGTCTCTACTGCTTTCCACGAAATGGTCGCCACCGCCAACGAAGTGGCACGCTCATGCAGCCAGGCGGCGCAGTCGGCCGACAGCGGCCAGCAACAGGCGCGCGAAGGCCAGCAGCAGATCGATGCGGCGGTACATAGCGTTGATCGCCTGAGCCAGGAGATCGAGCAGTCGGCGCAGTCGATCCAGCAGCTGGAGCGTGACAGCAACGCCATACAGTCGATCCTCGGCACCATCCGCTCAATTGCCGAGCAGACCAACCTGCTGGCGCTCAACGCCGCCATCGAAGCCGCCCGTGCCGGCGAGCAGGGCCGTGGTTTTGCCGTGGTTGCTGACGAAGTGCGGGCGCTGGCCAAGCGTACTGCCGACTCCACGGCCGAGATCGACGGCCTGCTGGGCAACCTGGCCAGCCGCACTGCCGAAGTGGCCGCACAGATGCACGCCAGCCTGGAGGTTTCGCAGCAGTCGGTGAGCCGCATCGGCCTGGCCCGTGACAGCTTCGGGCAGATTCGCGAGTCGGTGGATGTGATCCGCGACATGAACACTCAGATTGCCACGGCGGCCGAAGAGCAGCACCAGGTGGCGGAGGACATCAACCGCCACATCAGCCAGATTCACGGCGATGCGCAACTGGTGGCCGAACTGGCGCAGGCGGCGCGGGTGGATTCGGAGAGCCTGGCCGGGTTGTCCAATGAGCTGGATGCGCTGGTGCGCAGGTTCCGTACCTGATGTTGCCTGCGCCGGCCTCTTCGCGGGCACGCCCGCTCCCACAGGTACTGCACAGCTTGCAAAGCTGCGGTGATCCTGTGGGAGCGGGCGCGCCCGCGAAGAGGCCGGCACAGGCGACCAATCACTAAAGCCTCAATTCCCCCGGCGTCGCACCGAACAATTGCTTGAACGCCGCAATGTAAGCCGAGGTGGAGTCATACCCACACCCCAACGCCGCCTCGGTCACACTCTCCCCTGCCTCCAGCAACGCCAGCGATGACAACAGCCGCATACGCTGCCGCCAGTTGCGAAAGCTAAGCCCCGTCTCCCGCTGGAACAGCCGCATCAGCGTCTTCTCCGAACAGCCCAGCTCCCGCGCCCATTGCTGCAGGGTCTGCGGCTGATCCGGTGCCGCAATCAACCCATTGCACAGCGCCAACAACCCCGGGTGCCGCGGCAGTGGCAGCGAAAAGCCGACCTCGGGGAGCATGCGCAACTGGTCGAGCAGCACCGCCACCAGCCGCGCTTCGGCGCTGTCACCCTCCGGGTAGTCCGCCGGGAACAGGCAGAACTGCTTGATCAGTTCGCGCGCAAGCGGGGTCACTTCCAGTACCCGGCATTGCTCAGGTGCCCACGGGCAGGCATCCCGGCGCACGTAAAGGCTGCGCATTTCGGCCTGCATCGAGGTGACTACCTCGTGTTCGGCATCGGCTGGTATCCACACGCCCCACTGGGGTGGGGCGAAGTAGCTGCCTTCGCGGGTATACACCCCGAGGACGCCGCTGATGGTGTAGGAGAACTGCACCCAGTCGTGCTGGTGGCGGGTGGTCCACGAACCGGCGCCGAGGCTTTCGGCACGGGCATACAGCGGCCTGGGCAGGTGGTCCAACGCCGGAATGGCGCGAGGGTGTCCGATGATCGGCATGGCGGTTTCTTGTAGTTCTGGCCAGACAAGCCTAACAGCTGATTCGTGATCAAGTCAGGCGCGGTCTCTGTGGGAGCGGCCTTGTGTCGCGAAAGGGCCGCAAAGCGGCCCCAACAATTTTTGCTGTGACGCTGAAACCCCGGGGCCGCTTCGCGCCCCTTTCGCGACACAAGGCCGCTCCCACAAAGCTTGGCTTCACCGCTCGACGATGACAGTCACCCCTTGCCCACCCGCTGCGCAGATCGAAATCAGCCCCCGTCCCTTCCCCGCCTTCGCCAGCAACTTGGCCAGGTTGGCCAATATCCGGCCCCCGGTCGCGGCAAACGGGTGCCCGGCCGCCAGCGAACTGCCCTTGACGTTGAGCTTGCTGCGGTCAATTGCCCCGAGCGGCGCATCCAGCCCCAACCGCTCACGGCAATAATCGGCATCTTCCCAGGCCTTGAGCGTGCACAGCACCTGGGCGGCAAAGGCTTCGTGAATCTCGTAATAGTCAAAGTCCTGCAGCGTCAGGCCGTTGCGCGCCAGCAGCCGCGGCACCGCATACACCGGCGCCATCAGCAAGCCTTCGCGACCTGTAACGAAATCCACCGCAGCGGTTTCGCCATCGACCAGATAGGCCAGCACCGACAGCCCCTGCTGCTCGGCCCATTCCTCGCTGCCCAGCAATACCAGCGAAGCACCATCGGTCAGCGGTGTGGAATTGCCCGCCGTCAGTGTGCCCTGCCCGCTGCGATCGAAGGCTGGCTTGAGCCTGGCCAGTTGCTCCAGGGTCAGGTCGGGGCGCAGGTTGTTATCACGGGTCAACGACAGAAACGGCGTCAGCAGGTCATCCTGCCAACCTTCGGCGTACGCGGCAGCCAGCGCCTGGTGGCTGAGCAACGCCAGCTCGTCCTGTTCGGCACGGCCAATGCGCCACGCCTGGGCCATGCGTTCGCAATGCTCACCCATCGACAACCCAGTGCGCGGTTCGCCGTTGCGCGGCAATTCGGGTTTCAGGTGGTGAGGGCGCAGCTTGAGGAATGGCTTTAGCCGCTCGCCCAGGCTTTTGCCACGGTTGGCTTGCAGCAAGATATGGCGCAGGCCTTCATTGACCGCGATCGGCGCATCGGAGGTGGTGTCCACGCCACCAGCAATGCCGCAATCGATCTGCCCCAGGGCAATCTTGTTGGCCACCAGCAACGCCGCCTCCAGCCCGGTGCCGCAGGCTTGCTGGATGTCGTAGGCCGGCGTCTGCGGCGACAGGCGCGAGCCCAGCACGCATTCCCGGGTCAGGTTCATGTCTCGCGAGTGCTTGAGCACCGTACCAGCCACCACTTCCCCCATGCGCAACCCATGCAAGCGGTACCCTTCGATCAGCCCCTCAAGGGCGACGGTAAGCATCGCCTGGTTGCTGGCCGTGGCGTAGGCGCCATTGGAGCGGGCAAAGGGAATTCGGTTGCCGCCCAGGATCGCGACCCGGCGAAGTAAACGCATGCGCTTGTTCCTCCTGAAACAATTTGATCCGTACAGCCTAGGTGTTTTTACCGCATTCGAACGACCTTGCCACAAAGTTGGTCCACACTTTCAAGCTTGCCTTCCGGGAGACCACTCATGAGCGATCGCTACCTCGGCTTTGCCAACTCCAACCTCGGCCGCCGTCTTGTGGATGCCCTTGGCCTGCCACGCCCGGCGCCGCTGGAGCGCTGGCAGGCCGGCCGCCTGCGCCCGGTCGAAGGTGCCCTGGTACTGGGTGGCGGGCCACTGGCGAGCCAGGTCGAAGCCATTGCCCCGCGCCTGACCGACACGCTTTACAGCTTCAATACCGACCACCTGCAGGCCGAGCCGTGGGTGGCTGGCCTGGGGCCGAAGATCAAGGCCGTGGTATTCGATGCCAGTCACCTGTCCGACAGCGACGCGTTGAAGCAGTTGCGCGAATTTTTCCAGCCACTGCTGCGCAGCCTGGCGCCGTGCGCCCATGTGCTGCTGCTGGGCCGCGCGCCAGAAAGCCTCGACAACCCGTTGGCCAGCATTGCCCAACGGGCCCTGGAAGGCTTCAGCCGCTCGCTGGCCAAGGAACTGCGCAATGGTGCGACCGCGCAGTTGCTGTATGTCGGCCCCGGCGCGGAGGACCAGCTGGAAGGCGCCCTGCGCTTCTTCCTCTCGCCCAAAAGTGCCTTTATCTCCGGCCAGGTGCTGCGCCTGCATGCCTGCGCCAGCCAGGTCGAGGACTGGACCCGGCCGCTGGCTGGCCGACGCGCCCTGGTGACCGGCGCCGCGCGCGGCATCGGTGCGGCCATTGCCGAAACCCTGGCGCGCGATGGTGCCGACGTGCTGCTGCTGGATGTGCCGCAAGCCAGCCAGGACCTCGACGCCCTGGCCGCACGTTTGGGCGGCAAGGCGCTGCCTCTGGATATTTGCGCCAGCGACGCCGCAACACAACTGCTTGCGGCCCTGCCCGACGGCATCGACATCGTGGTGCACAACGCCGGCATCACCCGCGACAAGACCCTGGCCAACATGACCCCGGAATACTGGGACGCGGTGCTGGCGGTCAACCTCAAGGTACCGCAGGTGCTGACACAGGCGCTGTACGACAACGGTGCCCTGGGTGAAAACGCGCGAATCACCCTGCTGGCCTCGGTCAGTGGCATCGCCGGCAACCGCGGGCAAGCCAACTATGCCGCGAGCAAGGCCGGGCTGATCGGCCTGGCCCAGGCGTGGGCGCCCCGGCTCGCCGAGCGCGGCGGCAGCATCAATGCCGTGGCACCCGGTTTCATCGAAACCCACATGACCGCCGCCATGCCCATGGGCCTGCGCGAGGCCGGGCGACGCTTGAGTTCGCTGGGCCAGGGCGGCCGCCCGCAGGATGTAGCCGAAGCCATCGCTTGGCTCAGCCAGCCGGGCTCCGGTGCAGTCAACGGCCAGGTGCTGCGGGTATGCGGCCAGGCCTTGATGGGGGCTTGAGCATGAGCCGACACTGGCACGACCTGCACAGCCCGGCTTCGCGCGCCAGTCTGTACCTGCGCGCGGCCAGCAAGCGCAGCATAAGCGGCGACCAACTGCCGGACGATGGCCTGCGCTGTTTCATCCGCGTCCAGCCGGGCAACCTGGCCGCCTATCGACGGCTGTGCCACTTCACCGACGATGGCCGCCTGCCGGGTACATATCCACATGTCATGGCGTTCACGCTGCAGTTGCAGTTGATGACCGCGCCCAACTTCCCCTTCCCGCTGCTTGGCCTGGTGCACCTGCACAACCGCATCGAAGTGGTGCGCCCACTGGGCGGTATCGAAGGGCTGCGCTTTGCGGTGCATGCAGGCAACCTGCAAGCGCATGCCAAGGGCGGCACCTTCGACCTGGTCACCGAAGCCGAAGACGGCATCGGCCTGCTCTGGCGCGAGACCAGCCGCATGCTGGTGCGCGGGCTGAAGCTGGAAAGCGCGGCAGGTGAGCCTGCCGAGGACGAACCACAAGTGCTGCCAGAGGTGACCCGCTGGTACGCCGACAGCGATATCGGCCGGCGTTATGCCAAGGTTTGCGGGGACTACAACCCGATCCATCTCAGCGCAGCCAGTGCACGGTTGTTCGGCTTTCCCACGGCCATCGCCCATGGCATGTGGAGCAAGGCCATGGCCCTTGCGGCGCTGCGCGGGCACCTGCCGCACAGTGGCTATGCCTTCGAGGTGGATTTCCGCAAACCGGTGCGGTTGCCGTCCGAGCTGGTGCTCGGGGCCAGTGATGCCGGGGTTGCAGGTGAGCTGCGGCTGGATGGGCATGGAGGGGTGCTGCATATGGTCGGGCGCTGGGCACCTCTGTAGGAGCGGCCTTGTGTCGCGATGGGCCGCAAAGCGGCCCCGGCGATGCCAGCGGCGAAGCTGATAATCTGGGGCCGCTTCGCGCCCCATCGCGACACAAGGCCGCTCCTACAGGGACCTTGCCTGTATTGCCGGTATACGCTTGCTTTGCATCGGGCCTGCGCAGAAGCTATGCAGCATTAGGAGACCCCCGATGAACCTGCAAGAACTCACCCAACGCCTGCACCAGATCCGCGACAACAACGACTGGCGCGGCTTCCACAGCCCGAAGAACCTGGCCATGGCCGCCAGCGTCGAAATGGCCGAACTGGTGGAAATCTTCCAGTGGCTGAGCGAAGACCAATCGCGCCAGCTACCCGCCGACAAGCTGGCCCATGCCGGCCAGGAAATCGGCGATGTGGTGCTGTACCTGTTGCTGCTGTGCAGCGAGCTAGGCCTGGACATGGACCAGGTGGTGCGGGCCAAGCTGGCCGACAGCGAGAGGCGCTTCGCCCGATGAACGACCGTCACTTCGATGAGCTGGCCACCCGCTTTGCCGAGAAGATCTACGGCGGCGCCAAGGGCGCCATCCGCCTGGCCGTGCTGCAGGCCGACCTGGCCGAAGCCCTGCCCGACCGCCCGCTGCGCATCCTCGACATAGGTGCCGGCTTGGGTCACATGGCCCTGTGGCTGGCCCAGCGCGGCCACCAGCTGACCCTGGCCGAACCTGCCGCGCCGATGCTCGACGGCGCACGGGCGCGCTTTGCCGAGGCTGGCCAACCGGCCACCTTCATCCAGGCCCCCTGGCAAGACCTGCTCGGCCAGCTGACCGAACCCTACGACTTGGTGCTGTGCCACGCCGTGCTCGAATGGTTGGCCGACCCCGAAAGCATCCTGCCGGTGCTGCACCAGCTCACCGCCCCTTCCGGGTGGCTGTCGCTGGCCTTCTACAACCGCGACGCGCTGGTCTATCGCAACCTGCTCAAGGGCCACTTCCGCAAGTTGCGCAGCAACCGTCTGGAAGGAGAAAAGCAGAGCCTGACCCCGCAAAAACCACTTGATCCGCGCGAACTCAGGGCGCAACTTGAACCTATGTGGCAGGTTGAAAGCGAAAGCGGCGTGCGGGTGTTCCACGACTACATGCCCAAGGAATTCCAGGGCAAGGCCGAGCTGCTCGACCTACTGGAAATGGAACTGGCCTACCGTCGACACCCCAGCTTCGCCGGGCTCGGCCGCTACCTGCACTGGGTCTGCCGCCCCCGTTGACCTGCCCGCCGGGAGGAATACATGCCGTACCGTCTGTTGTGCCTGGCCGTGCTGCCGCTTGCCCTGGCTGGCTGCCAGGGCAGCAACCCCTATGTGGCCAGCAGCCGCCCGTTACCACCGGCACCGGCCCAGGCGGCCAGCACCTTCGATGCCAGTGCCTACCCGACACCGGCCCGTGATTACGGGCACTACCGCAGCTGGAGCTGGCGTAACGGCCAGTTGCCCAGTGGTTCGGTCGATACCGACCCGGCGCAACTAGCCGATGCCGTCAGCGGCGCGCTGGACCAGCATGGCCTGCGTCCCGCCCGGGGCGGCACCGGCGACTTGCTGGTCAGCGCCGACATACGCCTGGAAAAACGCTTGCGCCAGGTACGCGACTACGATGCCTACGACCCTTACTACGGCCCGTACCCCTACGGTGGCGTCGGCTATGGCGGCTACCGCAACGGCTATGGTGGCTATGCTAGCGTGCCCATCGTGCGCACCTACGAGGTGCAGGTGATGGTGGTGCGTATCGATCTGTACGACGCCCGCAGCGGCCAGCCGGTATGGAGTGCCAGCGCCGAAAGCGGCAGCGACAAGGACTCGCCGCGTGAACGCGAAAGCGCCCTGCGTGATTCTGTGCACAAGGCGCTCAACGGCTATCCTCCCAGTTGATATCCAACGGAGAACCATCATGTTGCGCCGTCTTGTTCTACTGTCATTCGCGTTATTGCTCGCCGCCTGCTCCAGCAATAACGTCCAGCAGGATTTCGATGCCAGCCGTGACTTTGCCGCCTATCGCAGCTGGGCATGGCAGGAGCCGGGCTTGCAGTACCGCCCGGACGACCCACGAATCAAGAGCGACCTGACCGAGCAGCGCATTCGCCAGGCAGTCGCAAGCCAACTCGACCAGCGCGGCCTGCGCCCGGTACAAGGTGGCGCGCGGCCGGACCTGACAGTGCGCGCTTACCTGATCGTCGAGCAGCGCCAGCAACAAATCACCACCAACTACGGCGGTGGCTGGGGAGGCTACTGGGGCGGCTACTGGGGTGGCCCGATGTACAACGAAACGCGAAGCGTCGACTATAAGGTCGCCACCATCCAGATCGACTTGTTCGATGGTCGTGACGGCAAGCTGGTGTGGCGCGGCAGTGCCGAGCAGATCATGAACAACTACCCGCCAAGCCCTGAGGAACGCAACAGCGCGATCCAGAACACCGTGGCCAAAGTGCTGGGCAACTATCCGCCGGGTAGCAAAAAGTAACTCCGAGCGCGTTTATGCATGCGCCACAGCCCCTGTGGGAGCGGGTTTACCCGCGAAGAGAACGACGCGGTGCATGGCACCGGCTTTGCCGGTGTTCGCGGGTAAACCCGCTCCCACAAGGGTCGCCTGCAAGGCCTGTTTCAACAGCGACAAAACCCTTCCCGACCACGCCTTTTTCCCTCTCCCGCTCCACTCGCCCGCAGGTTCTTGTCTATCTTCACTTAAGGAAACCTGACTGACCGGGTAGATGCGTTCAACATTTGGGAAAGGCGACCTGCCAATGCAAAGCATTGTTCTACTGCTGTGGCTTGCCTTGTGCTGCGAACAGGATGTGCGTCAACGCCAGATATCCAACATGCTCACCCTTGGCGTGGCTACCTGCGCACTGGCCTGGCTTTTCGCCACCGGTCACAGCTGGATCGGCGCGAATGCCAGCGATGCCGGCTGGGCGCTGGCCATCGTCATGCTGCTGACCCTGCCCGGCTACATGCTAGGCCGTTTCGGCGCCGATGACGTCAAGCTGATGGGCGCGCTGGCCCTGGCAACCAGCCCGCAATACGTGCTTGGCACTTTCATCGGCGCCGGTGTCAGCGTGTTGCTGTGGCTGCTCACCCGTCGGCGACTGTGGACATTGCTCAACCCCAAGGTGAAAAAACGTTTGCAAGCGCTGACCGAGGAAATGGGCGACAAGCAGGCGTTCGTCCCCTATGTGCTGGCCGGCTTTCTTTTGACAGCGGTATGGGTCCAGTGAGCTGGCCTATGTTCGTAACCTTGTACAAATCTTGTACATATTCGCTTGTTGCGACTATTTTTAAACTGCCAGAGCGTCTGGCCCGGGAGCAGGGCCGCATACGAACAGGGAGTGGATCGTGTCCAGACAAGTGAGTGAACTGAAGGTTTTGGTGGTAGACGACCAACCGATCATTGTCGAAGAACTTTGTGAATTCCTCGAAACCAAGGGCTATGGCTGTGTACCGGCCCATTCTGCTGACGAAGCCATCGAGCGCTACATGGCAAACCCGGACATTGGTCTGGTCATCTGCGACCTGCACATGCCGGAACGGGATGGCATCGAACTGATGCGCACCTTGAAGCAGACCAACGGTAACCAGCGCATTTTCGAAGCCATCATGTTGACCGGGCGTGCCGAGAAGCAGGATGTGATCCGCGCGCTACGTGAAGGCTTTGCCGACTACTACCAGAAGCCAGTGGACCTTGATGAACTGCTCGAAGGCGTACGTCGGCAGGAAGAGGCGTTGCTGGAACGCCAGCGCAACTTCCGCGACCTCGGCGGATTGAACCAGCGCCTGCAGAATCTGGCCGAATCGATTGACGAGCTCTACCAGGATTTGGAAAAAGCCCGCGGCCAGGGAACCCATCGGCGTGCAACAGATGTGGAAGAAAGTGAAAGCGAGCTGCCAGCGGCGTTCGAGAAGCTGTCACCACGCCAGCTGGAAGTGGCCCGCCTAGTGGGCAAGGGCAAGACCAACTACCAGATCGCCTGTGAGCTGGGCATCACCGAGAACACCGTGAAGCTGTATGTGTCGCAGGTGCTGCGCCTGACCCACATGCACAACCGCACCCAGCTGGCACTGGCACTGACACCCAGTTCGTCGCCGGTGCATCAGCGGTTTACTACTCATTGAGTGACCGGTAGGCACACCGTTTTTTGTAGGAGCAGCCTTGCGCTGCGAAAGGGCCCTCATGGCAAACAAAAGATTGCGCCTGAACTGGCCTCTTCGCAGCACAAGGCTGCTCCTACAGATCCTCGGTACACCTGTTACAACTGGATAGCCAGATTTAACGTTACGCGCGGACCACGATCCAGGCTGTCCAATGCCACATCCGCCAAAGGCTTGGCCACCTCCAGCGCCACATTGAACAAGCGCCCATCGCCCAACCGCACACCAAGCGCCGCCGAAGCCAGGTGGGCATCCTCCACAGGCCCCCGGTTATGCCAGGCCTGCGCCGTATCCAGCACCACATAGGGCTGCAACAACGCCAGCCAGCTGCGGTGCATGCTGTAGTTCACCTCGTAAGCCACACCCCAGCCCTTGTCTCCGTCCGCCTGGTCGCGCGGGTAGCCACGGCCGAAATTCTGCCCGCCAAACCCCGCACGCTCGCTGTCAGGCAAGCGGTCATCACTCCAGTACAAAGCCCCGGAGACCACCCCCTGCCAGTTACCGAGCAACCTGTCGCTCTGCAAGCCGGAAAGCCGCAACCGCAGAAAATCCAGATCGTAGTCGACATCGCTGCGCGCTCCCAGGTAATCCAGGCCCTGATAGACGCCGGCACTGACGATACGCAAACGGCCCCCGTCCACCTTGCGCCAGTCGCCCTCGAATGACAGCGCACGCACGTAGGTGTCGTAGTCCCGTGCCGGTGGCAGTCCGTCCACTTGGTCTTCGAAGTGCTCACTGACCGAATACACCTGCCCCTGCAGCTGCATCCATTCATCCGGCCTGACGATCACCGGCTGGCGCAGGCCGATCGCGTAGCGATCGCTGTCGCGCTTGCGGGTGATGTCACGGCCATCTTCCAGCCGAATTCGCGTGCCCGGTTCGCTGCGGTAGCGCGAGGCCGACACCAGTAGTTGGCTGCCACCTGCGTCAAGGTACTGGCTGTAGGCCAGGCGCTGGTAATGCACTTGGTCATCCCCTGGCGGCAGCAACAGGCTGGCCTCGAACTGTTCGGCAAAGCGGGTCTGAGCGTGGCTGGTTGCCGTCAGCAGCGCCTGCGCATCGTCGCGGTTGCCATCAGCCACGGTAACAGCAGCGCTGAACGGCCTGCGCTGGGCATGCACGGTCAACCGCGCGGCACCATCAGCGGTTTGCGCCACGGCCAGTTGCGGCTCTAACGTCACCCCTGGCAGGCGCTCGGCCAGGCCCAGGTAGCGCTCCAGCGTTTCCCGGGTCAGCGGGCGCTCGGTTGCAAGCCGCTGCAGCAACTGCTGCAGATAGGCGCTGGCCGGGCCGATATCGCCGTCTACGTGGTAATCACGGATATAACCTTCGACCAGTACCACATTGACCCGGCCCTCGGTCACCTCCTGCGGCGGCAGGTAGGCGTATGACAACAGGTAGCCTTCCTGCCGATAGCGCTGGGTCAGGCGTGCGGTGTACTGCTGCAGCTCGCCCAATGTGGTCTGGCGCCCGATCAGCGGTTGGTAGTGTTCGCGCAGCTCGCTCAGGGGGAACACCGTGCCGCCCTCGAAGCGCACTTTATGCAGCACCAGCCGGGTATCGGCAGGCGCCCAGGCGGGGCTGCCGCCATCCACCGCGGCCATCTGCAGGTGAGCGCTGACCGGGCGGTAGGCGTCTATCGGCAGGTTGGCGGCGGGCAGGCGACGTTCGTACTCATGGCTGTCAAGAAAACCCGGCAACGGTTCGCCATGGGCGGCAAGCGCCCAAGGCAGCAGCAACAAGGGCACGGCCAGAGAACGCATAGGGCGCTCCATGTTCCCTGGGACTGCGTTGCAGCCCTTCGCGGGCGCGCCCGCTCCCACAGAGATCGCGCTTTCCTGAACCCAGCGCCAAACCTGTGGGAGCGGGCGTGCCCGCGAAGGGCCGCAAAGCGGCCCCGAATTGCTTGACTGACAGGCATCAAGGGCGCCAGCCGGTCACACCCGTTACCTGCAAGCGTAGGTGCTGCCCCGGCCCTCGTCGAACGCCTACTCACTGACCTGGAACGCCACGCGCGCCGTCTCGCCGCTTTCATCCAGCGCGCTGATTTCGGCCTGGCCTACCTGCTGGAAGCGCACCAGCAGGCTGTCCTGCCCCTGGGTTTCGCCCAATGGCTGGCCGTTGAGGAACCACCAGCGCCGCCCGCCGCCCCCCAGCGCCGACACATATAGCTGCAACGGTTCGCTGCTGGTGACCGGGCGGCGCAGGTTGTCGCCCGGGCGCACGCCCACGATCGAAAGCGGTGGAGCGCTGGCTGGCACCTGCGGCGGGCAGGCCGGGTCGATGGCCGGCAGGCGCGCCGCACGCCGCTCCGCGCGTGGCAGCCAAGGCTCCAGCGGCGCGGGCCATAGAGCAATGTCGCGGGCCTTGGCGCCCGGGCAACTGCCATCGACGCGCAGCCCCTGGTCGTTGACCCATACGCTTTCACGCAGGCCCAGGCCGAGTGGCTGGTCGGCGGCCTGCAGGGTTGGCGGCGTAGTGCCGTCCAGAGTCCAGGCGAAACGCTGGCGCCGGCAATTGGGGTCCTGCTTGTTCATTGGCTGGCCCAGCGGCCAACAGATCGCCGCCACACCGACATTCGCCGGCACCCGCTCCACCGGCACGCTGATGCCACGCTGGCTGTCACGGTTGCTCAGCAGGTCGTGCACCTGCAGCATCAGCGGCGCTGCCGAAGCCAGCCCGAATTGGCCGGGTACCGGTGTGCCGTCGGGGCGGCCGATCCATACGCCGATCAGGTAGCGCGGGCCCACGCCGATCGACCAGGCATCGCGAAAGCCATAGCTGGTACCGGTTTTCCAGGCCAGTTGCGGACGTTGCACCAGCTCGGCATGCGGGTCGCGGTCGGGGCGCGCCTGGCCGCTGAGGATGCGCCGGATGATCCACGCAGCCCCCGGTGACAACAGGCGCCGCTCCAGCAACGGATCCTGCGGTTGCAGGCGCACCCGCGCACTATTGCCGCCCCGCGCCAGCGCAGCGTAGCCACCCACCAGATCCTCCAGGCGGCTACCCGCGCCACCCAGGATCAGCGACAGGTTGGGCTCGGCCAGGGGCGGTAGTATCAGCGGCATGCCCGCCATGCGCAGTTGCGCGGCAAAGCGTTTCGGGCCATAGGCCTCCAGCAGCTGCACCGCCGGCAGGTTGAGCGACAGCGCCAGCGCCGAACTGGCCGACACTGGCCCGCTGAAGCCCATGGAGAAGTTGCCGGGGCGGTAGTCGCCATAGCGTCGCGGCACATCCTGCAGCAGCGACTCGGAATGGATCAGGCCGTCATCCAGTGCCATGCCGTAGAGGAACGGCTTGAGGGTAGAGCCCGGCGAGCGCAAAGAACGCACCATGTCGACATGCCCGAAGCGGCGCTCGTCGGCCAGGTCGATAGAGCCCAGGTAGGCACGCACCGCCATGGTTTGCGCATCGACCACCAGTATGGCTGCGGAGGTGCGCTCCGGCAGCCGTGCGCGCCAGCCCAGCAGCAGGTCTTCAAGGCGCCGCTGCAACGCGGCGTCGAGCGTGGTGCGGATCAGCGGCGGGCTGTCGGCGCTGTTCAGGCGCCGGGCCAGCAGCGGCGCCAGGGTTGGTTCCTGACGTGGCGCCAGCACCAGCGGTTCTTCGCCAGCCTCACGGATTTGCTGGGCCGGCCACACCTGGTATTCGGCCAGGCGTTGCAGCACTTTGTCCCGGGCGCGCTGGGCTCGTTCGGGGTGGCGGTCCGGGCGCAGGCGGCTGGGCGCCTGGGGCAGCACGGCCAGCAGCGCCGCTTCGGCCGGGGTCAGGTGCATGGGCGACTTGCCCAGGTAGGCCCAGCTGGCGGCCGCCACGCCCTGCAGGGTACCGCCGAAGGGCGCACGGTCCAGGTAGATCTGCAGGATTTCGCGCTTGGACAGATGCCATTCCAGCTGCGCCGTGCGCCACAGCTGCCGCAGTTTGCCGGCCAGGGTGCGCTCATGCGGGTCGAGCAGGCGCGCGACCTGCATCGACAGCGTGCTGCCCCCCGACACCACACGCCCGCCACGCAGGTTCAGCCAGGCAGCGCGGGCCAGGGCCAGCGGGTTGACCCCAGGGTGGCTGTAGAACCAGCGATCCTCGTAGGTGAGCAGCGCCTGCAGATACAGCGGCGAAACCTCGTCGGGGCTGACCGGGTAGCGCCACACGCCATCGGCATCGGCGAAGCGCCACAACGGCGTGCCGTCCTCGGCCAGCACCACCCGGGCCAGGTCGTCGCCGGGCATGGGCAGCGGCCAGAGACGGTCGGCCAGCCACAACAGGCCGAACAGCACCAGCAGGCCGATCACCGTAGCGCGCAACAGCCTGCCCGCACGGGTACGCGGCCGCGTTAAGCTTGGCATCGGGAACCGACCTTGCCAGGTGATGGCCAAAGGCTTGGGAACGGCAACATCGCCGATTCGTTCATCAGGAAGCAACTATGCATGTAGAAGGTTTTTTCGAGTGGCTGGGGCAGGCGCTGGGGTCGTTGATCCGCTTCATCGTCGACGCATTGAGCGGGCTGTTCAACCTGCTGGCCAATGCCGGTGGCAATTTCATCGATGGCCTGGCGCGCACCTTGGGCATGGACACCTCGCTGCTCAGCATCCTCGCCCTGATCGTCGGGCTGGCGCTGCTGTATTCGGCCATCCGTGCGTTCATGCGCGCCTCGATCATCCTCGGGATCATCTGGCTGCTGCTGGGGTTGTGGGTGATGAGCTGGGTGATTCACTGACATTGAACTGCCCGGCGCAGACCTGTGGGAGCGGCCTTGTGTCGCGAAAGGGCTGCGCAGCAGCCCCAGGATCTCAGCTGCGCCGCTTGAAATGCCTGGGCCGCTTTGCGGCCCTTTCGCGACACAAGGCCGCTCCCACATAGTGCGCGCAACGCAGGTGCTTAGCGGGCTTTTACAGTCATCTCCCCTTGCCCATCCCCCACCGCCTGCAGGTTCGGCCGGTACATCGATTCGACCTGCGGCGGCGGCACGCGGTAGGTGCCCGGGGTCACCGCACGAGCCAGGTACAGCAGGTGGGTGGTGCCGTAGCTGTCCAGCTTGAGCGCCGCGACGTAACGGTCATCGCGATATTCCTGGTGCACAACGCTGGCGTTCTGCATCGACTCGCGCCATTCCTTCACCGCACTGCTGGCGTTGTCCAGGCTGGCAGCACTCTGCGCCAGGTTCTGGTTTTCCAGCTCCAGGCCTGCCGGTAGCAAGTCCACCACCAGCGCATCCGGCACCCTGTCTTCAGCCTTGAGCGCCAGATGCACCAACACCAGGTCGCCGCTGCGCAGGTTGTGCAGGTCCAACGGCTGGCCATTCATGCCCAGGTACTCACGACGGATCTGCATGCCGTTGCCTCCGGCAGCAGGCGCCTGGCGTGGGTAACCCGACAAGGTCAATTGCTGGTACAGCGTCTCGCTGCCTTGGTTCTGCACACTCAGCGGCGAAGCCAGCAACGGGCCTTCGAGCTTCATGCCGGACTCGGCATTGTTGAACTCGCGAACTTCGCCCGCGCTGTCCAGGCGCGCCTGCCACTGGCCTTCCGGCTTGCCCAGCAGACCACGGCCAGCCAGGAACAGCGCATTGCGCTCCTGGGTCGACAGCCAGCGGTTGGCCGCCAGCTCATCCGACAGGGCGAACAAGCGCTGGTCGACCTGGCGGCTGGCCAGGTTGCTTTCCTGCAGCAGCGCCAGGATCAGTGCCTGGTCGCGCAGAGCGCTACCATAGTCGGCCATCCAGCCTTTACCGCGGCTGATACCCAGGCCCGCCTGCAGGGCCTGCTCGGCACGCGGCTTGTCGCCCATCTTGTCCAGCGCCACCGCCAGTTGCACCAGCGGCAGGCCAGAGCGGGCGTCGGCGCGGCGTTCGAACAGGCCACGCAAAGCGCCCAACGGCGCCTGCTGGCTGCGCGACAGCACCAACGCCGCATAAGCCTGCACGGCGAACCGGGTGTGTTCGGCGTTCTCGCTGTAGTCGACTTCGATCAGGTTGCGCTCCTGCAGGTAGCGCAGCAGGCGCTCGCTGGCCTTCTTCAGCGCTTCGGCCGGCACACCATAGCCTTGGTCACGGGCGCGCAGCAGGAAGTCGGTGACATAGGCGGTCAGCCAGTATTCTTCTTCGCTGTCCGAGCTCCACAGGCCGAAGCTGCCGTTGTAGCGCTGCATACCCAGCAGGTGCTCGATACCCATCTCGATCTTGCGCTTGCGCACATCGGCAGGCTCGCCCTTGATGCCCAGGCGCTTCAGGCTGTCGGCATCGGCATACAGCGACGGGTAGAGGCCGCTGGTGGTCTGCTCCAGGCAACCGTAAGGGTAGGCTTCGAGGGCACGGATCTGCTCGGCCAGGTTCAGCGGCGGCCGGCTCGACAAGGCCAGGCTGGCTTCAAGCCCGGCGGGTTCGAAAGCGGCCAGGTCTGCTTCAGGCAGGGTCCATGGCTGGTCTTTCAAGGCCACGCGGTAGTGCTTGAGCATCGCCGGGTAGGCCGGGCGCACGCCCAGCGTCCACTCGCGCTCGAACGCGCCGGTCGGCTCGTTGGGCAGCTGCAGGCCAGTGACCCGCACATGCACCTTGCCTTGCCCAAGGCCTCCCTGGGCCTGTACCGGAATCATCAGCGTCGAGCGCTGGCCTTCAGCCAGGGCAACGTTCTGCACGGCGTTGGCCGCCAGGCTCAGCTGCCCTTCAGTACGAATTTCAACGTTCAACTGCTGAGCACGCCCTGACAGGTTGGCCAGGTCCAGCGCCAGGCTGGTGCGGTCGCCACCGGCCAGGAAACGCGGCGCCGAGAGCTCGGCGATCAGCGGCGCGGCGACCACGGTCTTGCCTTCGGCCATGCCGAACTGTTCCTCGGTCCAAGCCTGGGCCATCAGCCGCAGTTCGCCATTGAAGTCGGGGATATCGACCGTGGCCTGGCCCTCGCCCTTGTCGTCCAGGGTCACCGGCAGGCTCTGCTGGGCGACGATGGTCACCGTGGTGTTGGGGCGCTTGCCACCCTTGGCCATCGCCGCGTCACCGCCAAATGCCAGGCTGGCCAGGCGGCCCTGGCCGGCTTCGATCAACTGGCCGTAGATATCCAGCTGATCAGCACCGTAGGCCTTGCGCCCGAACAGGCTGGCGAACGGGTCGGGTGTCTTGAAGTCGGTGATGTTGAGGATGCCCACATCCACCGCAGACAACAGCACATGCACCTGTTTGGGCACGCTGCCATCGGCATTTGCAGCCTTGACCTTCACGGTCAGCGGCTGTTTCGGGCGTATTTTCTCCGGTGCCTGCAGGCTCACCGCCAACTTGCGTTCGGCGCGGTTCAGCGGCAGGTGCAGCACGCCTACCGCGCGTTTCGGCGTGGCGTTGGCCTTGCGCTCACCCGGGCGGATCACCAGCGCGCTGATGTACAGGTCGTGGCGTGCCCACTGCTTGTCCAGCTCCACATCGAACGTCTTGCCCTCGGCGGGCACGTCGATCTCCTGCCACCACAGCGGGCCATCGCTGGACTCGATCATCAGGTAGCCACTGCCGGCTGCGGGTGGGGTCACAGTAACCTTGGCGGTAGCGCCGTCAGCGTATGCCGGTTTGTCCAGCGCCAGCTTGACCTGGTCCGGCCGCACCGCACCGCCTTCGGCGTTGTCCTGGGCGCGATAGCCGGCCCAGAAGCGCGCGCTGGACACCAGGCCGGTCTGCGGGTCTTCCACCTCGACACGGTACGGGCCCCATTCCACCTGGAAGCTCAGCTTGGCGGTGGAGCCGGCCTTGACGCTTACGGTCTCTTCGCTCTGGGTGAGGAATTTCTCGTTATAGGCGTAGCTCCAGCCATCGCTTTGCGAGTAGTTCCAGTAGTAGTCGCGGCGCTCGCGTATCAGCCGCACCTTGAGGTCGTTGGCCGCCAGCTTCTTGCCGTTGCGGTCGGCCACCAGGAACTCGAACTCCACCGGCCCGTCACTGTCGGTTTCTTCGCCGTCGAACAGGCCGCGCAGGCCCGGCAGGCGCTCGGCCGGCCAGATGGGTTGTTCCAGGCGCCGGGTGATCGGCCGGCCTCCCGACTCCTGCAGGCTGGCTTGCACGGTCAGTTGCAGCGGCGAGCGGGCTTCGGCCCAGCGGCTTTCGATGTCGACTACGGCCTTGCCGGCCTGGTCGAGGGTGACTTCGTCCAGCTCCAGGTCCTGGTTCAGCTCGGTTTCGGTGACCGAGCCGAACTGGTAGCCAGGCAGCGCCGGTACCGCCTCGCGCAGCGGGCGAACATAGGCCTGGCCGCTAAGGCGGTTGCCGGCAGCCGGGGCGCCGTAGAGGTAACGGCCATTGACCTGGATGCGCGCATCCTGATCCGGAGACAACGGTTTGCTGCTGCCCTTGAGTTCCAGCGCCAGGCGCTCGGGCAGGAAATCTTCGACGAGGAATTCATACACCTGCTTGCGCCCGCCACCCAGGTCGAGCAGCAGTTGCCAGCGGCCGGTCGGGGCCTCGCTGGCCAGCTGCAGCTGGTATTGGTACAGGCCATTGCCGTCGGCTTCCCAGACGAACTTGCGGCTGACCTGCTCGTCCGGGCGACGCACTTCCACGCTCACCGGCTGAGCCTTGACCGGCTTACCGTCCTGGTCGCGCAGCAGGCCGTTGAGCAACACCGTTTCACCGGGGCGATACAAGTCACGCGGGCCGAAGATGAAGAACTGCAGCGGGTTGGCCTGCGGGCCGGTGATGTCGAACTCGGCTAGGTCCAGCGCCGCGCTGCTCAGGCGCAGCAGAGTGGTGTGCACACCCTGGGTGGCGATCAGGGTGTCGGCCTTTGGCGTGATCGGCAGCTGGGCGTGGCCATCGCTATCGGTGCTGGCCTGGGCCAGCAGCTTGCCCTTGTCGTCATGGATTTCCAGGTTGACGCCGTTCATTGCCTTGCCACCTTCCAGGGCCTGGACGAACACGTCGAGGCGGTCGCGGTAGCGATGCGCGGACACACCGATGTCACTGAGGGTGAACAGCGTCGCTGGCTGCGAGTAGTCGTAGGTGCCCGAGGCACGCATCACCGCCAGGTACACGCCTGGCTCCTGCAACGGCTTGATGCCGGCGATCGGCAGCAGCACGGTCTCGCGGGTGTTGCGGGCAGGGTTGAGGTCGAAGCGGCCGCTGTAGACCAGCTCGGCCATGTCCAGGGTTTCCTTGGACTGGTAGTAGTACAGGCTGCTGTTACGCCCCCAGTTGGCCAGGAAGGTCGAGAGCATGTCCGGCTTCACGCGGAAGAACTCGACATCGACCTTGTCGACGTTGAGCGCGATTACAGGCAGGCCTTCGGCCAGGCGCGTGGGCAGCAGCGAACCGCGGCTGGCGAAGCCGATGGTCGGCTGCATGTCGCGGGTTTCCAGGCGGGTTATCGACTCGCTGTCCAGCTGCTTGCCGTTGACGGCCAGCAGGCCCTTGTCGACGGTCAACACCAGTTTGCGCTGCGGCTCCAGGTGGCGCAGGCGCAGCTCCATCTGGTTGTCGGAAAGCTCCCAGGCGCCGTCGAGCTTGCCTTTGACGGTATCGACCAGATGCACTTTGCTGGCGAGATCCTGCTTGGCATCCAGCGGCGCGGAGAAGCTGATCGACAGCGTTGCAGCGCCATCGAGCTGCACTTCGGAGACATCCAGCACCGTCAGCTCGCGGCCCTCGTAGCGTTTGGCGAGTACAGCCGGGTCTTCGCGCTGGGGAGCCGGGGCGGCGGCGGGCGCTGTGGCCGCCGGTTTTTCGGATGGCGCCGGCTTGTCCGGCGTCGAAGAGTCACAGGCACTGAGCAAAGCCAGCGCGCAGGCCAGCAACAATCCTTTGTTGAACATGGAGTAGAACTCTTAGGCAGCGTGTACGTGAGGGCAGCAACTATAGCGCAACTATGGTCGCGCGAATTAGCTGCATGGCCGGTACACTGCTGGCAATTTAGAAAAGCGGGGGCGCTTTGCGCCCCTTTCGCGACGCAAGGCCGCTCCCACAGGTACTGCACAGGCTTCCGGTTTACACGATCCCTGTGGGAGCGGCCTTGTGTCGCGAAAGGGCTGCGCAGCAGCCCCAGAATTCCCCAGGACACCCGATGACCTCATTGACCACCGACTGGCGCCACCGCCCCACCCACCACAAGGTCTGGGCCCTGGCCGCTCCGATGATCCTGTCCAACATCTCCGTGCCGCTGGTAGCCCTGGTCGACAGCACGGTCATCGGCCACCTCCCGCATGCCCACCAGTTGGGTGCCGTGGCCGTGGGCGCCACGCTGTTTACCTTCATGGTCGGCCTGATGGGCTTCCTGCGCATGGGTTCCACCGGTTTCGCCGCCCAGGCCGCCGGCCGTGGCGACGGTGCAGCGTTGCGTCAGGTGCTGGTACAAGGGCTACTGCTGGCGGTCGGCTTCGCCCTGCTGATCGGCCTGCTGGCGCTGCCCTTCAGCCAGCTGGCGTTGCACGCGATGCAACCCAGCGCGGCTCTGCAGCAAGCCACCGAAGACTTCTTCCATACCCGCCTGCTCGGCCTGCCGGCAGCATTGGCCAGCTACGCCCTGGTCGGCTGGTTCCTCGGCACCCAGAACGCCAGGGCTCCGCTGGCCATCCTGCTGACCACCAACCTGCTGAACATCGCCTTGAACCTGTGGTTCGTGCTTGGCCTGAACTGGGGCGTGCTGGGTTCGGCGCGGGCGTCGGTGATTGCCGAATGGAGCGCTGCCCTGCTCGGCCTGGCCCTGACACGCCCGGCCTTGCGTGCCTACCCAGGGCAAATCGTATGGGCGGCGCTCAAGCGCTGGCAGGCCTGGCGGCCGCTGCTGGCGGTGAACCGCGACATCTTCCTGCGCAGCCTGGCATTGCAACTGGTGTTCCTGCTGATCACCGTGCAAGGCGCTCGCCTGGGCGAAGCCACGGTGGCGGCCAATGCCCTGATACTCAACGGCCTGCTGCTGACTGCGTATGCGCTTGACGGGTTGGCGCATGCGTTGGAGGCGCTTTGCGGCCATGCCATCGGCGCCCGCGACCGTGACACCCTGCGCCGCTCGCTGGTGGTGGCCTGTGGCTGGTCGCTGATCACCAGCGTGGGGTTTGCCGGGTTGTTCCTGCTGGGAGGGCACCTGTTCATCGATTTGCAGACCGACATCGAGAGCGTGCGGGCAGCGGCTTATCCGTACCTGCCGTACCTGGCATTGCTGCCGTTGATTGCGGTATGGAGCTACTTGCTGGATGGGCTGTTCATTGGCGCGACCCGGGCGCGGGAGATGCGCAATGCAATGCTGGTGTCGGTGGTGATTGCGCTGCCGTTGGGAGTGCTCATGGGTGGGTTGGGCAACCATGGGTTGTGGTTGGCGTTTCTCGGGTTCATGGCGTTGCGGGCGGTGACGTTGGGGTGGGTGGGGTGGCGGCTGCAGGAAAAAGGTGAGTGGATTCAGTAATGCCGGGGCCGCTTTGCGGCCCATCGCGACGCAAGGCCGCTCCTACATGGATTGCGGTACGGCACGGTATCGCGATCTCCTGTAGGAGCGGCCTTGTGTCGCGAAATGAGGGCGAAGCCCTCACCTGCGGATTTACAGCCACACACAATCCCAATGTGGATACTCGCCAGCCCGCCGCACCAGGCCAGCCCGAATCGGGTTGGCGATGATATAGCGAGCAGCGGCCTTCACATCCTCCTCCTTGCGCAGCGCCCGGTCATAAAAGCCGGGCTGCCAGATGTGTTGTCGCTCGGCACCTTTACGGTAGAGCGCGCAACTGCTTCGCGACTTGAAGGCACACATGAGTTTACCCAGGCTGGTCGGGCCGAGCTCGATCAGCCAATGCAAATGGTCCGGCATCAAGACCCAGGCTAGCGAACGGCAACTCCCCTCTCGATCACTCAGCCGCAATTGATGAATGGCCGAACGCGCAAACCAGAGGTTCTCGAACAACGGGAGGCGATGGCGTGTGATGGTGGTTAGCAGGTAGAGCCGGCCTGGCTCTGAAAAGCGCCCTTGGCGCAAGCGATGGTTGCCGTGAGGATCCATGTCGACTTCCTTTGAACATTGCATTCACAGGATAGGCGTAGCGATGAAGGACATCGCCGGTGGATCATTACCGAGTATGACGCGGTGAGGGCTGCGCCCTCAGATCGCGACACAAGGCCGCTCCTACAACAGATCGCGCCCCATGTGGTTTCGCGATTTCCCGTGATATCGCAATTCCATGTGGTTTCGCGGTCCCCTGTAGGAGCGGCCTTGTGTCGCGATGGGCCGCAAAGCGGCCCCCGAGCTTCATGACGACAGATACGACGACCGGGTCAGACCAAGGCGCAGGGCATCCAGGTACTGGGTCCGCTCACGCGCGGTGATCCTGGCGCTGGCCACCTTGTCACGGTAGTGCGTCATCAATTCCTCCGGCGACAGGTGCACGTAGCGCAGCATGTCCTCGATGGTGTCGTGGGTCTCGATACCGGCGTGGTACACGCTACCGTCGGCATTCTGGTAGATGTTCACCGAGTCGGTGTCGCCAAACAGGTTGTGCATGTCACCAAGGATTTCCTGGTACGCACCGACCAGGAATACACCCAGCAGGTAGTCCTCGCCCTCCTTCACCGCATGCACCGGCATGCTGGTCTCGATGCTCTGCTCGTCGACGTACTGGTTGATCTTGCCGTCGGAGTCGCAGGTCAGGTCCTGCAGCACGGCACGACGCATCGGCTCTTCGTCCAGGCGGTGCAGCGGGATGATCGGCAGTACCTGGCCGATGGCCCAGGTGTCCGGCAGGCTCTGGAACACAGAGAAGTTGCAGATGTACTTGTCGGCCAGCTTGTCGTTCAGCTCGTCCAGCACCTGGCGGTGCGAGCGCTGGCGGGCTTTCAGCGAGTTGTGCAGGCGGCGGCACACGGCAAAGTAGCACTGCTCGGCCAGGGCCTTCTCGGCCAGGCTGATCTTGCCATCGGCATACTGCGCAGCCACGTCACCCATGTAGTGGGTGGCGCGCCAGTAGGTCTCGGTCACCATCTCGATGTCGGTCGGGCCGAGCAGGTCGACCAGCCACTGCACGGTCTCGGGCAGGGCTTCCTTGTTCTCGATGGTCGGCACGTCGTCGTTGTGCTTCTCGACGTCGGTCACCTGGATGACCAGCATGGCGTGGTGCGCGGTCAGCGAACGGCCGCTCTCCGAGAAGATGTGCGGGTGCGGCAGGCCCTGCGCGTCGCAGAACTCCTTGAGCATGCCCACCACCACGCCAGCGTAGTCGTCCATGTCGTAGTTGATCGAGCTGGCATTGCGCGAGTGGGTACCGTCGTAGTCCACGCCCAAACCGCCGCCCACATCGATATGGTCGACCGGCAGGCCCAGCGCACGCAGCTCACCGTAGTAACGGATGGCTTCCTTGAAGCCGTGCTGGTAGTCGGCCAGGTTGGCGATCTGCGAGCCCATGTGGAAGTGCAGCAGGCGGATACCCTGGTCCAGGCCGGCATCGCGGAAGCGCTGTACCACCGAAATAAGCTGGGCGGCGGACAAGCCGAATTTGGACTTCTCGCCGCCGGTGTCGGCCCACTTGCTCGAAGCCAGCGACGACAGGCGCACGCGCAGGCCGACCTGCGGCTTGACCTTGAGCTCGGCGGCCTCCTCGATCACCAGAGCCACTTCCGACTCTTTCTCGATGACGATGAACACGTTGTGGCCAAGCTTCTGGCCCATCAGCGCCAGGCGGATGAACTCGCGGTCCTTGTAGCCGTTGCAGACGATGGTGCCGCCCTTCGGTGCCAGCGCCAGCACCGCCAGCAGCTCAGGCTTGGAGCCGGCTTCCAGGCCGATGGAGACGTTCTGCGTGGCGATGATGTTCTCCACCACCGCTTCCTGCTGGTTGACCTTGATCGGGTACAGCGCGGTGTACTTGCTCTGGTATTCCAGGCGCGCGATGTTGGCATCGAAAGCGCCGGTCAGCTGGCGCACGCGGTCCTGCAGAATGTCGGGGAAGCGCACCAGCAATGGCAGCGACAAGCCGCTCTGGCGCAATTCGTCGACCTGTTCGAACAGGTCGATCGGTGCACTTTTCGGGCCGTTGGGGCGCACTTCGACGCGCCCGGCTTCATTGATGGCGAAATAACCAGCGCCCCAATGGCGGATACCATAAACACTGCGGCTGTCGGCCACGGTCCATTGGCTACCATCGTCTTTGCGTGTGCGTCGTACGGACATTCAAGTCCCCTATAGATAAGTCGAAGACACTGCCCCGCAAGGTGGCGGGCGCAGTGTAAAAGCCAAAAATGACGATTCGTCCGTGCCCTGGGGTAGACCCTGGTCATGGCAACGAGTTTAGAAAGCACTGGGCAAAAAATCGCGTGGCCGCATCAGCCGCCGGACTTTTTCGCCTTGAAGCCCTGCTTGGTCAGCTCACCGATCAGCAGCTCGACATGGTCGCCCTGGATTTCGATGACCCCATCCTTCAGGGCGCCACCGGTACCGCAACGGCGCTTGAGGGTAGTGGCCAGCTCCTTGAGCTGGTCGAGCGGCAGCGGCACGCCGGTGACGGTGGTCACGGTCTTGCCGCCGCGGCCCTTGCTTTCGCGGCGCACACGGGCAATGCCATCGCCTTCGGGGATGACCTGCTGCTTGCAGGTACAGGCATCCACCGGCTGGCCACAGTCGGGGCAGTGCCGACCGGCGTCGGTGGAGTAAACGAGACCGCCAAGGGCGGCGAAGGAAGAAGCTTTCTTGGCCACTTTTGTTCCTCTGTGCTGAGGACAAAAACTGGTCGGCCCCAGGGGGTTGAGCCCGACCGCGAAGCCCCACTCTGGCAGGGGCGGCGCTACCACCGCAAGACCTGCGGCAGCCCGAAAAGGGCGCGCAGTGTAACGATAAATCCGGCTGTTGCTAAGTACCGGAATGCGGCATTTTGCGAATGTTTTGCGACTATCAGGGTACCGGGGCTGCTTCGCAGCCCTTTCGCGACACAAGGCCGCTCCCACATTGATCGGTGTACGCAGGACCTTGTGGGAGCGGCCTTGTGTCGCGAAAGGACCGCAACGCGGTCCCAGCTTTAAGTCAGGCTGGCTTTATAGCGCTGCAACGCCGCCAACGAGTCCGGGCAATACGGCTTCGTCAGGCTTTCTTGCTCCGCCTGCTCCAGGCCAATGAAGCGCGCCTCGCTCACCTCTTCCGGCTGCAAGCGCAACGGCGCATCCGACACCGCCGAATACACCGCACACCACAAGTGGTTATCCGGCTGGTCAAAATAGAACCGCTCATGAAAACGCAGCTCTACACCGTCGATCCCCAGCTCCTCGGCCAGCTCCCGCGCCGCCGAATCGGCATACGCCTCCCCTGCCGTCACCATGCCGCCTGCCGCCACATCCCAGTACCCCGGGTACAGCGCCTTGCTCAAGGTGCGCCGGTGCACGCACAGTTCACCGGCACTGTTGAACAGCAGAATGAACGTGCAACGCCCGATCAGGCCGCGCTCGCGCAGTTCGGCGCGGGGCAGGGCCCCCAGCACCTGGTCGGCTTCGTCCACCCAGGTGACCAGTTCTCGGTCGGAAGCCGCCCGGTGGGCGGCCTCGTTCGGGCTGATAGCCATCATCAACCTTGCGACAGCAGCTGACGCAGGTCGATGACCGCCGCGTTGGCCCGGGAAATGTAGTTGGCCATGACCAGCGAGTGGTTGGCCCACATGCCGAAGCCGCTGCCATTGAGCACCATCGGGCTCCACAGTGCTTCCTGCGAGGCTTCCAGCTCACGGATGATCTGGCGCACGCTGACCGTGGCGTTCTTCTTCGCCAGCACGTCGGCAAAGTCCACCTCGATGGCGCGCAGCAGGTGCGACAGCGCCCAAGCCTGGCCACGGGCTTCGTAGAACACGTTGTCGATCTGCAGCCATGGGGTTTCCACCAGCTCCTCGTCCACCTGCGGCGCCTGGCCGGCGACCACCGACTCGGTCTTCAGCGTGGTGTTGAGCTTGACCCGGCCAACGCTGGCCGACAGGCGCTGTGACAGCGAGCCCAGGCGGGTAGCCACATCACCCAGCCAGTTGTTCAGGTTATCGGCACGGGTGTAGAAGATCGCGCCCTTGTCGCCGGCAGCCAGACGGGTCTGGTAGCGGGTGAGCGACTTGATGCCCTCTTCGAACTCCGACTCGCTCGACGGCAGGATCCAGCTCTTGTTGTCGAAGTTGAAACGCGGCTCGGCCTTGGCCAGGTCGGCGTCTTCGGTGGACTGCGACTGCGAACGTGCGAAGTCCTTGCGCAGGGCGCGGGACAGGTCGCGCACCTGGACCAATACGCCGTATTCCCAGCTCGGCATGTTGTCCATCCACAGCCCTGGCGGGAAGCGGTCGTTGGAAATGTAGCCACCCGGCTTGTTCAGCAAGGTGCCGGCCACGGTCTTGAGGGTTTCGATAGTGGTGTAGCCCACCACCATCTGCTGGCCAGTGCGCTCGGCTGCAGCCTGGGCGCTCTGCTGCACCGGGAACAGCTCCGGCTCCTGGCTCCAGTACCAGCCAAGGCCGATACACACCAGCAGGTACAACCCGATCAGGGTCCCCAGGGCACGGCTCCAGAGGCCGCCAAGGTAGCTACGGGCAGCGGCGCCACGGCCGTCGACACGCTCGCGGGGCTCGGCTTTGGCCTCACGGTTTTTCCAGTCCAGCATGGCTTTGTCCTTAATCAGTCACGACGGTTCAGGGGCTTGGACCACAGGCCTGCGCCAGGGTGCCACGGCAAGCCCGCGTGGCAGCACTATAAAGCAGACACCGCCTTACGCATAAGCGACCAATCGGTCAGCAACTGAATATTCGTTCTGGCCGCTTTGTTGATGCAGGGCAGTCACGCACCTGAAAAGAACTGCTAGCATAGAGCCATCATTGCCGCTGCACACCCCAACCTACAAGTAGCCAGGACATGAGCCAAGCAGCCGAGCCGAGCCCGCTGTGCCCCGCCCAACAGCTGACGCGTAGCGGCCTGCGCAAGGACGACCCGCTCGATCAGGTGCTGCTGCCGCCCCTGCGCAGGCCGGTGTACATCCTGCTGCAGGACCACGAGCGAGCCCAGCGCCTGGCCCAGCAACTGGAATTCTTTGGCCTGGTGGTGCAGACGCTTGCCAGCGCCGCAGCTTTTCTGGCCTCGATCAGCGAATATCCGCCCTCGGCCATCATCATGGATGTCGACTTCAATGGTGCCGGCCAAGGCCTGCTGCTGGCTGCCCAGGTGCAGCAGGGGCTGGCCCGACATATACCGCTGCTGTTCTTCAGCCACCACGAAACCGACACCCCGACCCGCCTGGCAGCCGTGCGCGCCGGTGGCCAGGACTTCCTCACCGGCACCCTGGAAGCCTCCAGCCTGCTGGAAAAGGTCGAACTGCTGACCAATGCCACCCAGCACGACCCGTTGCGCGTGCTGATCATCGACGACTCGCGCACCCAAGCCCTGTACACCGAGCGCGTGCTGGCCAGCGCAGGCATGATCACCCGCAGCCTGACCGACCCGATCCGCACCATGGCCGAGCTGGCCGACTTCCAGCCCGACCTGATCATCCTCGACCTCTACATGCCAGCCTGCACCGGTCCTGAGCTGGCCAAGGTGATCCGTCACAGCGACCGTTATGTGAGCGTGCCGATCATCTACCTGTCTGCCGAGGACGACCTGGACAAGCAGCTGGATGCCATGAGCGAAGGCGGTGATGACTTCCTGACCAAACCGTTTCGCTCACGCCACCTGATCACCACTGTGCGCAACCGCGCCGCCCGTGCCCGGCACCTGAAGGCGCGCATGGTGCGCGACAGCCTGACCGGGTTGTACAACCACACCCACATTCTGCAACTGCTGGAAGACTGCAGCTTCCGCGCCCGTCGCGAGCAGCAGCCGTTGAGCTTTGCCATGCTCGACATCGACCATTTCAAGAAGATCAACGATCGCCACGGCCACCCCATGGGCGACCGGGTGATCAAGAGCCTGGCGCTGTTTCTCAAGCAGCGCTTGCGCAAGACCGATTTCATTGGCCGTTACGGTGGTGAAGAGTTCGCCATTGTCATGCCCAATACCGCGCTGGACGCGGCGCACAAGGTGCTGGACGAAATCCGCAAGCGCTTTGCCGAGATACTCTACCCGGCGCAGCCGCGGGACTTGCAGTGCACCTTCAGTGCAGGGGTGGTGCAGCTGGATGAGGGGCTGGATGCGCTGACCATGGCCAGTGCGGCGGACGAGGCGCTATACCGGGCCAAGCATGCCGGGCGTAATTGCGTGGTGCGTGTAGAGCCCTGAGTTCTTCATCGCCTGTACCGGCCTCTTCGCAGCACAAGGCTGCTCCTACAGAGCGTGCGATACCTGTAGGAGCAGCCTTGCGCTGCGAAGAGGCCAGTGCAGGCGGTCACCAATAGAGGCACTGTGCCACTTTTTTTATGGCGCCCTCCCCCTGTCGTCATCACCCCGTCACAAAATCGCAATAACTTCAGCCACCGACCTCTCCCCTCCCCGCAGGAAGCTCGCGGCTATGCGCCTGAAGTGGCTGACCAATTTCAACACCCTGTTGCTGGTAACCGTGTGTATCGCCCTGGGCGCCACCTTGTGGTGGTCGCAGCGGGCCCTGGAGCGCCCTTACCAACTGATGGAGCGCTACCTGGGCCTGTCCCAGCAGTTCCAGAACCAGGCGGCCCGCAACATCCAGGCTTACCTGGCCAGCGGCGATGCCCTGCGCCACGCTGCGGCGATGGAGGCTAACCAGCAGCTGCAGGCCGCGCTGGCCGAATGGCCCGGCGAACTGGCCGACAAACTGCGCCCCAGCCTGGACAACCTGCAAGCCTTTACCGCCGAAGAGCTGCTGGCCGCGGGCAAGCTGGCCGGCGACCCGCAAGCGCTGCTGCTGCAGGCCGAGCGGGAACTGGGGGCCAACTTCGAACAACTGGCCGGCTACGCCCGCGACAGCGGCAGCGCCGACGCCAACCGCTACCTGGTGCCACTGCTCGAAGCCACCGTGCACCTCGGTCGCCTGTCACTGGCCCGGGACAAGCTGGTCAGCAGCGGCCGCCCGGAGCTGGCCGACGAAGTGGAGCGCGAGCTGCAACTGATCCGCGCCCAGGCCCAGGCGATCGATGCCTTGCCCTTGCTGGGCGTAACCCGCACCGCTGAATCCGGTGCCGACGACTTCGCCGCGATGATGGGCCTGGAAACCCAGGCCAGCGCCCAGCAGGAAGACATTGCCGTTGGCCTCAAGCGCGAGCTGCAGAGCCTGATCAGCCGCTACCCGTCCGAACTGCAGCGCACCCGCGAACAGATCGAGCGCCGCGTCGCCCTGGCCGCCAGCACCGGCCAGCGCCTGGAGGCCGTGCAGCAGGCCATTGCGGCGCTGGAGCCCGAGGTACGTGCCCAGCATGCGAAAATTGCCGCCGAAGTACGCCTCATCCAGGGCCTGATGATCGGCCTGATCCTGCTTATCGCCCTGCTTATCGACACCTTGCAACGTCGCCTGGCGCGTACCCTGACAGGCCTGGCCCCAGCCTTGTCGGGATGGGCCGAGGGTGACTTCGCCGAAGCCATTGCCCTGGGCAGGACCAACCGCGAACTGCGCGACATCCAGGAATCGCTCAACCGCCTGCGCCAGTACCTTGTGGAGCTGGTCGGCACCATCCGCCACAACGCCGAGCAGGTGGCTGGCAGCAGCCATGCCTTGGCCGGCATGAGCGCCGCCCTGCATGACGGCGCCGAACGCCAGGCCGGCGACACCGGGCAGATCCGCGATGCCCTGGGCGAACTGGAAGCGACCATCCAGCAAGTGGCCGGCGACGCCAGCGCCGCGGCCGATGCCAGCCGCGATGCAGGGCGTGCAGTGGAGCAGGGCCAGGCGGTGATCGGCCAGAGCCTGTCGGGTTTGCGCGAGCTGGTCGACGAGGTGCAGGGCAACGCCCGCATGATCGAACAACTGGCGGAGGAGTCTGCAACCATCGGCGGCGTGCTGACAGTGATCCGCTCGATCGCCGAGCAGACCAACCTGCTGGCGCTGAATGCCGCAATCGAAGCGGCCCGCGCCGGTGAAATGGGCCGTGGCTTTGCCGTGGTGGCCGATGAGGTGCGTTCGTTGGCACAGCGCACCACCGGTGCTACCGGCGAAATTCAGGCCCTGATCGACCGCTTGCAGCAGGCAGCCAGAAGTTCGGTGGCCGGGATGCGGGCGCAGCTTGAGCATGCCGAGGCCACGGCCAACCAGGCCCAGGCGGCGGATGGGGCGCTCGACGAGATTGTCTGCGCCATTCGCACCATTTCGGACACTGCGGTGCGGATTGCCGATGTCACGGCGCAGCAGAGTGGCGCCGTGAGCGAGATCCGCGACCACAGCGAGCGGATTCATGAGTTGGGTGAGGACAACCTGCAGCGCATTGGCGAGGGGCGCGAGCAAGGGGAGCAGCTGCTGAGCCTGGGGGGTGAGCTGAACCGGGCTGTGCGGGCCTTCAGGGTTTGAGAAGGCATATGCTGTACCTTTGTGGGAGCGGCCTTGTGTCGCGAAAGGGCCGCAACGCGGCCCCGGCAATATCAGCTGTGATGCACCGATCCTGGGGGCGCTTCGCACCCCTTTCGCGACACAAGGCCGCTCCCACAGGTACAGCATATGCCTTGAGGTCGGAGCGGGTTCACCCGCGAAGAGGCCGGCACAGGCAGCACCTGAGCCAGCGGCCATGTGTCGCCCCCGATACCAGCATGGCCCCAACCCGCACCAACTCCGCTATCATGCCCAGCACGTTCCACCTCGCGAGTCCGCCATGCGCCGCCTGTTTTTCCTGCTGTTCCTGCTGCTGGCCAGCCCTGTCTTCGCCACGGGCCTGCTCGACAACCGCCCCAGCGCCACCCTCGGCGCAGCCTCGCTGGCCAACAACGCCGACTTCCTGCCGGTACACGAGGCCTTCAAGCTCAGCCTGGTCCAGGCCGATGCGCAAACCATCAAGCTGCGCTTCGTCGCTACCGACGGCTACTACCTCTACCGGCACCGCTTCCAGTTCCGCACCGAACCGGCCGACATTGCCCTGGGCACACCAAACATCCCCAAGGGCGAAGCCAAGCACGATGAGTTCTTCGGCGATGTCGAGGTGTACCACGGCGTGCTCGATATCGAGCTGCCGCGCAACGACCCGCGTGCCTTCACCCTGCTGGTGGGCTACCAGGGCTGCGCCGACAAAGGCCTGTGCTACCCACCGGAAACCGCACGCCTGAGCATTGATGGCGAAGGCGGCGCAAGCACCCCGGCCAGCGCTGAACACGCCTGGACCTGGAAGTCGCTGCTGCTGTTCTTCCTCGCCGGGGTGGGCCTGACGTTCACCCCCTGCGTGCTGCCGATGCTGCCGATCCTCTCCGGCGTGGTGCTGCGTGGCCAGGCCGGCGGCCTGCGCGGGCTGGCACTGTCAGTGGCCTACGTGCTGCCGATGGCAGCCAGCTTCGCGGTACTCGGCGCCCTGATGGGGTTGTTCGGCGCCGGCCTGAACCTGCAGGCACGCCTGCAGTCGGCCTGGGTGCTGGTGCCCTTCGCGCTGTTCTTCGTGGTGTTCGCCCTGGCCATGTTCGGCCTGTTCGAACTGAAACTGCCGCAAGCCCTGAACAACCGACTGAACAATGTCGCCAGCCACACCCGAGGCGGCTCGCTGCTGGGCGCGGCAATACTGGGCGTACTCTCCAGCCTGCTGGTTTCGCCCTGTGTGTCGGCGCCGCTGGCCGGTGCGCTGCTGTACATCAGCGCCAGCGGCGATGCCCTGGGCGGCGCACTCAAGCTGTTCGCCCTGGGCCTGGGCATGGGCGCACCATTGCTGCTGGTGGCCACCGGTGGCGCAGCCTGGCTGCCGAAAAGCGGCCCTTGGCTGAACACGGTGAAGAACGCCATTGGCGTCCTGCTGCTGGGCTTGGCCATCGGCTTGCTCAGCCGTGTGCTGCCAGGCCCGCTGACCTTGCTGCTGGTCGGTTTCCTCGCAGCTGGCGTGGCGCTGTTCCTCGGCGCCCTCGAGTTCGTGGTCAAGACCGCGCGCCAGCGCCTGGCCCAACTGCTCGGTCTGGCCCTGCTGGTGTACGCCCTGGCCTGCTGGTACGGCGCCCTCAGCGGCCAGGGCGACCCGCTGCGCCCGCTGCCGCCGGTAACCCTGCTGGCCACCGACAACGGGCCGGCGGTGCAGGCGGATAGCTGGCAGACCATCACTACCCCCGCCGCACTGGAAGCTGCGTTGGCCCAGGCCAAAGCAGCCGGCCAGCCGGTGCTGCTGGACTGGTACGCCGACTGGTGCATCAGCTGCAAGGTGATCGAACGTGAGGTGCTAACCGCCCCGCAGGTGCAAGCGCAACTGGTCGGCTTCAAGCTGATGCGTTTCGACATCACCGAAAGCAATGCCGAACAACGCAGCCTGCTCGACCGCTACCAGCTGTTCGGCCCCCCCGCCTTGTTGTTCTTTGCCGCGAACGGTAGCGAAATAACCGCTGATCGGGTCATTGGCGAGATAAATACCGGTGAATTTGCGCAAACGTTGACACGCGTGCGTGGCAAAGTCGGTCTATAACTTCCCGCGAGCTGTGAAAAATCCTCAAATCAGTGACCGAATTTAAATATTTGGTCACATACTTCGCGCGAACCTCGGACATCGTGCTGGCTATTGCCGGGAACTGGACACTTGCCGTCGCTTTACGGCACACTCGCCGCGCTGTGTCGAATTGCCCTACAAATCCAAGGAATCCGCAGATGGCAACGCTACTGGTGCTTCACGGCCCCAACCTCAACCTGCTCGGTACCCGCGAGCCTGGCCACTACGGCGCCGTGACCCTGGCCCAGATCAACCAGGACCTGGAGCAACGTGCCCGCGCCGCAGGCCACCATCTGCAGTACCTGCAGAGCAATGCCGAATACGAACTGATCGACCGAATTCACGCCGCACGCAACGAGGGTGTGGACTTCATCCTGATCAATCCGGCTGCTTTCACCCACACAAGCGTCGCATTACGTGACGCATTGCTTGCGGTGAGCATCCCATTCATCGAAGTGCATCTGTCCAACGTGCACAAACGCGAACCGTTCCGCCACCACTCCTACTTTTCCGATGTTGCCGTAGGGGTGATCTGCGGCCTGGGCGCCAGCGGTTATCGCCTGGCCCTGGAGTCCGCGCTGGAACAACTGGCTGCCAACGCACAGCCCAAATGATGAAAACCCTGGCCTCAGTGGGCCAGGGTTCGAGAGAAACGTTTCAGATACGTTTTTTTGTATTTCGCCCCCTGACCGAACCTTTGGGAGTTGATGATTAATGGATATCCGTAAAGTCAAGAAACTGATCGAGCTGCTGGAAGAGTCTGGCATCGACGAGCTGGAGATCAAGGAAGGCGAAGAGTCGGTCCGTATCAGCCGTCACAGCAAGACCCCGGCTGCCCAGCAGTTCTACGCACCTGCCCCGATGGCTGCCGCTCCTGCTGCTGCCCCGGTTGCCGCTGCTGCCCCTGCCGCCGAAGCCGCTGCCGCCGCCCCGGCCCTGAAAGGCACCGTGATCCGTTCGCCAATGGTAGGTACCTTCTACCGCAAGCCTTCGCCGACCTCGCCGAACTTCGCTGAAGTTGGCCAGACCGTGAAGAAAGGCGACACCCTGTGCATCGTCGAAGCCATGAAGATGATGAACCACATCGAAGCCGATATTGGCGGTGTCATCGACGCCATCCTGGTAGAAGACGGCCAGCCGGTTGAGTTCGACCAGCCGCTGTTCACCGTCGTTTGAATCGCGGAGAGCCAACGATGTCTGGGAAGCTCGAAAAAGTCCTGATCGCCAACCGCGGGGAAATTGCCCTGCGGATCCTGCGTGCCTGCAAAGAGCTGGGTATCAAGACAGTCGCCGTGCACTCCACCGCCGACCGTGAACTGATGCACCTGGGCCTGGCAGACGAGTCGGTCTGCATCGGCCCTGCATCGTCCAAGGATTCCTACCTGCATATCCCGGCGATCATCGCTGCCGCCGAAGTGACCGGCGCCACCGCGATCCACCCGGGCTACGGCTTCCTGGCGGAAAACGCCGATTTCGCCGAGCAGGTGGAAAAATCCGGTTTCGCCTTCATCGGCCCGAAAGCCGACACCATTCGCCTGATGGGCGACAAGGTTTCGGCCAAGGACGCGATGATCAAGTCGGGCGTACCGACCGTGCCGGGCTCCGATGGCCCACTGCCGGAAGACGAAGAGGTCGCCCTGGCGATCGCTCGTGACGTCGGCTACCCGGTGATCATCAAGGCCGCCGGTGGCGGTGGTGGTCGCGGCATGCGCGTGGTGCACAAGGAAGAGGACCTGATTGCCTCGGCCAAGCTCACCCGTACCGAAGCCGGCGCCGCCTTCGGCAACCCGATGGTCTACCTGGAGAAGTTCCTGACCAACCCACGCCACGTGGAAGTACAGGTACTGTCCGACGGCCAGGGCAACGCCATCCACCTGGGCGACCGTGACTGCTCGCTGCAGCGCCGTCACCAGAAGGTACTGGAAGAAGCGCCAGCCCCGGGCATCGATGAGAAAGCCCGTCAGGAAGTGTTCAAGCGCTGCGTCGATGCGTGCATCGAGATCGGCTACCGTGGTGCGGGTACTTTCGAGTTCCTGTACGAGAACGGCCGCTTCTACTTCATCGAGATGAACACCCGCGTGCAGGTTGAGCACCCGGTGTCGGAGATGGTGACCGGTATCGACATCGTCAAGGAGATGCTGAGCATCGCCGCTGGCAACAAGCTGTCGTTCCGCCAGGAAGACGTGGTCATCCGTGGCCATGCGCTGGAATGCCGTATCAACGCCGAAGACCCGAAGAAGTTCATCCCGAGCCCAGGCAAGGTGAAGCACTTCCACGCTCCGGGCGGCAACGGCGTACGTGTGGATTCGCACCTGTACAGCGGTTACTCGGTTCCGCCGAACTACGACTCGCTGATCGGCAAGCTGATCACCTACGGCAAGGACCGCGACGAAGCCATGGCGCGCATGCGCAATGCCCTGGACGAGATCGTCGTCGACGGCATCAAGACCAACATCCCGCTGCACCGCGACCTGGTGCGTGATGAAGGTTTCTGCAAAGGCGGCGTCAACATTCACTACCTCGAGCACAAACTGGCTAACGAAGAGTGATCGAGTAGTGTGATGCACCGAAAACCCCGGACTTGTGCCGGGGTTTTTTATTGGCTGCCAGGCCCTGGGGCCGCCTTGCGGCCCTTTCGCGACACAAGGTGTTCTGGTCAAGTATTTCCGGACACCAGTTACGGTGATCAAGCCGCCTGCTGCTCCATAGCTATTGGCGACAAGTAGTTGTTGTAGCTATGGAGTCTGATTCGGTTGTATCGCATGAAGAAGCTGGTCATGTCCTGCTTGGCCTCTTCAATTTCCTTGTAGCCCTTGGGCGGCACCCATTCTGACTTGAGCGTCCCAAAGAAACGCTCTGTCGGTGCGTTATCCCAGCATTGTCCCCTCCGGCTCATGCTCTGCGTTATCCCATGCTCAAGCAGCTCGGACTGGAAGCGCTGGCTGGTGTATTGGCAGCCTTGATCCGAGTGAAACATCAAGCCTGCATGCTTGCCCCTGACCCCTACCGCCATCCTCAGCGCCTTGCTAACCAAGTTGGCGTCGTTGATCAGGGAAAACGCCCAGCCAACGATCCGACGCGCGAACAAATCAATCACTACTGCTAGGTGATACCAGCGCTTCCCGACCATCAAACTGGTCACATCACCGCACCAGACCTGGTTAATTGCTGTTGGCTCAAAGTTACGCGCGAGCAGATTCTTGGCCACAAACGCTTCAACGCCTTTGGAGCGATTTCGATGCGGACGGCGTTGCTTGCTGTCCAG
>NZ_OPYN01000042.1 GCF_900277125.1 Pseudomonas inefficax | reverse complement strand
GCGCGATACCTGTGGGAGCGGGTTTACCCGCGAACACCGGCGAAGCCGGTGCCATACACCGCGTCGCATTCTTCGCGGGTAAACCCGCTCCCACAGCTACCGCACAAGCCTCAAGGGCAGCATGAGTCCTGTAGGAGCGGCCTTGTGTCGCGAAAGGGCCGCAAAGCGCCCCCAAGGCCCTATCCCTTCATCCGCGGCATTTCAATGCGGTGTTCATGCACCCGCCGATACAGGGTGGCCCGCGAAATACCCAATGCCCGCGCCGCATCGGCCGGCTTCCAGCGATGGCGGATCAGCGCATCCAGCAACAACTGCCGCGCCGGACAAGACATGCTGCTTTCAGCCGAAGCGACCACCTCGCCGCGTACTTCCTGTGGCAGGTCCTGCACCTGCACCCGACCGCCCTCACTCACCGCACAGGCATAGCGCAACACCTGCCGCAGCTGGCGCAGATTGCCCGGCCAGCGATAAACCAGCAGCGCCTGCAGCGCATCATCCGCCAACATCACCTCCACGTCACAGGCCTCGGCCTCTTCGGCCAGCAACTGGTGAATCAGCCCCAAGCGGTCCTCACGCTCGCGCAGCGGTGGCAACTCGAAGCGGGCATTGGCCAGGCGGAAGTACAAATCCTCACGAAAACGCCCATCCTCCACCATCGCCGACAAATCGCGATGGGTCGCGCAAATCACCTGGATATCCACCCGCTCCCGCCGCGCCGCGCCCAGCGGCGCCACTTCACCCTCGGCCAGCACACGCAGCAACCTGGTTTGCAGGTTCAGCGGCATGTCACCGATTTCGTCGAGGAACAGCGTGCCGCCATCGGCCTGCTGCAACAGCCCCTGCATGCCTTTGCTGGAAGCCCCGGTGAAAGCCCCGGCCACATAGCCGAACAGTTCGCTCTCGATCAGGCTTTCCGGGATGGCCGCGCAGTTCAGGGTGACGAACGGGCCATCGCGACGCAGGCTTTGCTGATGCAGCTGGCGGGCGAACACCTCTTTGCCAGCCCCCGTCTCGCCTTGCACCAGCACCGCCAGGTTGCAGTCCTTGACCCGCGTGGCCAGGCGCAGGTGCTGCTCGATGCGGGCGTCCTGGGCCTGGCGCAACGGCTGTGCACGCTGCCGCTGGCTGGGTGCACTGACCCGGCCGTACAGCCCACCCAAGCCCGGCAGGCGTTGAGCGGACGATGCATTCACGCGGCGCAACTGGTCCATGTCGAACAGTTCGCCAATGTGCTCGGGCAAACGCCCCAGGTGCTCCACCAGGCGCTGCCGAGCCAGGCTGTTGATCGCCTGCAGGCGGCCATCAGCGTCCCAGGCCAGCAGGTAGTCGGGCTGGCTTTCCACATAGCCCGGCGTGCCATGGGCACGCATCACCCAATGGCCTTGGGCACTGTGCATGAAGAAGGCATTTTCGATTTCGCGGGCAGTCTGCTCGACCAGTTGGCGGATCAGGTGCTGGCTGCGGCGGTCATCCGGCGACTGCAAGGCCGAGACATCGACCAC
>NZ_OPYN01000041.1 GCF_900277125.1 Pseudomonas inefficax | reverse complement strand
CCTTGGCAAACAAAAATACGAGGTGCGCCATGCCGCTACCCGCCCCGACCGTCGGGATCATTGCCAACCCTGCCTCTGGCCGCGACCTGCGCCGCCTGACCGCCAATGCCGGGCTCTATTCGAGCACCGACAAGGCTTCGGCGATCCAGCGCCTGCTGGCCGCCTTCGGTGCCACCGGCATCGGCCAGGTGCTGCTGCCCAGCGACATGACCGGCATTGCCGCCGCAGTGCTCAAGGCCGGCCAGGGCCCGGGCGCCCGTGACCAGCACTGGCCAGCCATCGAGATACTCGACCTGCCGCTGACCCAGACTGTTGCCGATACCCGACTGGCCACCCGCCTCATGGTCGAGCGCGGTGTGGCGATGATCGCGGTGCTCGGGGGCGACGGCACTCACAAGGCAGTCGCCGCCGAGGCCGGTGACGTACCGCTGCTGACCTTGTCCACCGGCACCAACAATGCGTTCCCCGAACTGCGCGAAGCCACCAGCGCTGGCCTGGCCGGCGGCCTGCTTGCCAGCGGCCGGGTACCGGCCAGCATCGGCCTGCGCCGCAACAAGCGCCTGCTGGTGAAGGTGCCCGAGCAGCAGCTTGCCGAATGGGCCCTGGTCGAGGTGGCAGTGTCGCCCCAGCGCTTCATCGGCGCTCGGGCCCTTAGCCGCAGCGAGGACCTTTGCGAAGTCTTCGCCTGTTTCGCCGAACCCCATGCCATCGGCCTGTCGGCCCTGTGCGGCCTGTGGTGCCCGGTGTCGCGCCAGGACCCGCACGGCGCCTGGGTACGCCTGAACCCCGGTGCCGAACAAGCACTGTTGGCACCGCTGGCACCCGGCCTGCTGCAAGGCTGCGGTATCACCGCCAGCGGCCCGCTGACACCCGGCGTTGCCCATCGCCTGAGCCTGGCCAGCGGCACGCTGGCGCTGGACGGTGAACGCGAAATCGAATTCGCCGAACACGACACCCCCACCATCACCCTCGACCACCAAGGCCCATTGAGCGTGGACGTCGAGGCCGTGCTGGCGCATGCCGCCCGCCATCACCTGCTGGCCGTGCCCCGTGGCCACCGGTTGCACCCTGCAAACCCGTGTTGAGACAACCCTGGAGAACAACAAGATGTCCAATCAACTCAGTACCGAACAATTGCTGCATGCCTATGAAGTGATGCGCACCATTCGCGCCTTCGAAGAACGTCTGCACGTGGAGTTCGCCACCGGCGAGATCCCCGGCTTCGTCCACCTGTATGCCGGCGAAGAAGCTTCCGCCGCCGCGGTCATGGCCCACCTGAGCGACGGCGACTGCATCGCGTCGACTCACCCCGGTCATGGCCATTGCATCGCCAAGGGCGTGGATGTGTACGGCATGATGGCCGANATCTACGGCAAGAAGACCGGCGTGTGCGGGGGCAAAGGCGGCTCGATGCATATTGCCGACCTGGAAAAAGGCATGC
>NZ_OPYN01000040.1 GCF_900277125.1 Pseudomonas inefficax | reverse complement strand
TCGCTCCGGTACAGCCTGAACTGGGCAACGATCAGCGCCCGGTAGCCAGACCGCAGCGCCACTGGTTGCCCCGTGGGCAGGCTGCGCCACAACACCAGGGCCAGCAACATCAACAGCCCTGCTGCGATCAGGTACACGCTGCGCCAGCCAGCCAGGTCGGCAAGGCCGCCCGAGACCAGCCGCGCCAGCAGAATGCCCAGCACTACGCCGCTGGTGACGGTACCCACGGCCTGCCCCTGCTGGCCGGGAGCGGCAAGGCTCGCTGCATGCGCCACCATTACCTGCACCATCACCGCCATCAGCCCGGTGATGGCCAGAGCCAGCAGCAATAGTGCCCAGTTCGGTGCGATGCCTACACCAACCAGCGCCACGGCCGAGAACAGCAACTGCCCGAGCAACAGGCGCTTGCGGTCGATCAGGTCCCCCAGCGGCACTATCAGCAACAACCCCAGGGCATAGCCCGCCTGGGTCGCGCCAACTACCCAACCGATCTGCTGCTGTGCCACGCCCAGGTCAGTGGCCATCGCCTCAAGCAGAGGCTGGGCGAAATACACTGTCGCCACGGCCATGGCGCTGGTGATGGCCAGCAGCAGGGTTATCCAGCGTGTAAGCCTAGGGTTCATCGGGATGGCCTCGTCAATCTGGTTTCGAATTGAAACCACACACTGGCTATTTAGCAAATGTGGTTTTAATCTGCAACCAGATGATCACAGAAGGCTCCGCACATGCTCGATGAAAACAATGCGCAATGCCCTGTAGCCAGGGCCCTGGAGGTACTGGGAGACCGTTGGGCGCTAATGATCCTGCGTGACGCCTTCGATGGCTTGCGGCGCTTCAGTGAGTTCCAGAAGAACCTGGGGCTGGCGAAGAATATCCTCGCCTCACGGCTGAAGTGGCTGGTGGAGAGCGGGCTGCTGACGCTGCAGCCGGCGTCGGATGGCAGTGCCTACAAGGAGTATGTGCTGACCGAGAAAGGGCGATCGGTGTTTCCTGTGGTGGTTGGCTTGAGGCAGTGGGGGGAGCGGTTTCTGTTCGAGGCGGGCGAAGTGCGTTCGGAGTTGGTGGATGGTGATACGGGGCAGGCGCTGGAAACATTGCAGGTGCGGGCCCGGGATGGGCGGGTGCTGGCGGCAGGGGATTGCCTGCGAAAAGTGGTGCGGCATGAGTGATTCTGGGCTGCCGTGCAGCCCAATCGCCGGCAAGCCAGCCTCCACAGGGACCGCGTACTCGCTCTTGTGGGAGCTGGCTTGCCGGCGATTGGGGCGCAAAGCGCCCCCAGGGATTTCAGCCCTTGCCCAACAGCCGCGCCAGCCCTTCGACAATCGGCGTCGCCTGCGGAAACTCGAACCGCGCCAGCAAACGCTGGTTGTCCGCCCGTGAATGGCGAATGTCACCCGAACGTGCCGCCACATAGCTGACCGCCGGCAAGCTACCCACCACCTTTTCTAGCGCCGCCAGCAACTGGTTCAGCGATGTGGC
>NZ_OPYN01000039.1 GCF_900277125.1 Pseudomonas inefficax | reverse complement strand
CCCGGCAACAGGTTCAGCTCGATATCCACCCGCACGCTGGGCGCATGCAGCCACTCGGGCACCAGCCAGTCACCCCGGCGCACCTGCTCCACCGCCAGGCGTTCTGCAGCGATGTTCAGTGCCACCCGCTGGCCCGCCCCGGCCACCAGCGCGGCCTGGTTCTGCGCATGCAGGCCACGCACCCGCACCGGTTTACCGGCCTTGCCTAGCAACAAGGTGTCGCCGGCACTGACTTGCCCGGCCAGCGCCGTACCCGTGATCACTACACCCGCACCGGTAACAGCGAAAGCGCGGTCGACGGCCAGGCGGAAACCGCCGCGCACGCTGCGCTGACGCACGCGCTGTTGGGCGGCCAGCAAGGCCTGGCGCAAGGCATCGATACCTTCGCCGGTCACACTCGACAATGGAAACTGCCGTGCACAGGCATATGGGCCCGGCGCCAGTAGTTCGCTGACCTCTGCCTGCACTTCGGCCAGGCGGGCAGGCTCTACCCGGTCGCATTTGCTGATCGCCACAAGAGCCTGTGGGATGCCCAGCAGCTCGATGATCGCCAGGTGCTCGCGGGTTTGTGGCATCACTCCGTCGTCGGCCGCCACCACCAACAGCACCAGGTCGATGCCGTGGGCGCCGGCCAGCATGTTGTGGATAAAGCGCTCATGGCCCGGTACGTCGATGAAACCAGTCAGCGCTGCCCCTTCGGTAAGCGCCGCATAGCGGTAGCCGAGGTCGATGGTCATACCACGGGCGCGCTCCTCCTGGCGATGGTCACCGGCCTGCCCGGTCAGGGCCTGGAGCAGTGCGGTCTTGCCATGGTCGATGTGGCCGGCGGTACCAACGATCACTGTACCGGCCCCAGTTGCAGGGCGGGCAACTGCGCCAGCCACTGGGCCTCATCATCCAGCTGGCGCAGGTCCAGCCACAAGGCGTCGTCGGCGATGCGGCCGAGCACCGGCACCGGCAAGTCACGCAAGGCCCGCTCCAGCACATGCAGGCTGCGCCCGCGCAGCTTCTTCGACACCTGCGGGCGCAGGCACAATGCTGCGCTCGGCAGGCGGGCCACCGGTTGGCTGCCGCTGCCGATCATGCCCAACGCCGGCTCCACGCTGAGCACCCATTGCTCGCCCAAGCGGGCCTTGAGTTCTGGCGCCAGGCGCTCGGCCTGGGCCTGGATTTCGGCTTGGCTGCGGGTCAGCAGGCGCAGGCTGGGCAGGCGCTCGGCCAGGCGGTCG
>NZ_OPYN01000038.1 GCF_900277125.1 Pseudomonas inefficax | reverse complement strand
GTTGATCAGGGAAAACGCCCAGCCAACGATCCGACGCGCGAACAAATCAATCACTACTGCTAGGTGATACCAGCGCTTCCCGACCATCAAACTGGTCACATCACCGCACCAGACCTGGTTAATTGCTGTTGGCTCAAAGTTACGCGCGCGCAGATTCTTGGCCACAAAAGCTTCAACGCCTTTAGATTGATTTCGATGCGGACGGCGTTGCTTGCTGTCCAGATTTGCCTCATCCATGAGTTTTCCGGCCAGATACCTCCCCACCTTGAGCTGCTGGGCCTTCAGGTGCTCAGAGATCATTCTCGCACCCGCGCTTCCCCTGCTTTCGCCGTGCAGTTGAATGACTTTTTCTCTGAGTTCNTCACGCTTGGTATTCGGCACTGAACGGCGGCGAAGCCAGTCATAAAACGCGCTACGGGACACGCTCAGCGCACTGCAAAGGAGGCTGGTCGGATACGAACCTGACTCTCTCAGTTCCTCGATCAGGAAAAACGATCGGGATCCGACATCAAGAGAGCCGTAGCCTTTTTTAAGATTTCAGCCTCGGTCTCCAGGCGCTTGATCTTGGCTCGCAGTTGCTGGAGCTCTCGCTGTTCGTCGCTGATCGCTTTGGTACCGGCTACTGGCTGGCCCTTCTGTCGCTCTTTACGTACCTGATCAACCCAGCGGCGCAGGGCTGTAGGGCCGACGTCCATTGATGCGCAGACGTCGGGAATCGAGCAGTGGTCATCTAGAACCATGCTGGCAGCACGTTGCTTGAACTCGCGGGTGTAGGTCTTTCGTTCTTGCATGAAACCTCCTGATTGGGCGAATCATATCGCCCTTAAGAGGTGTCCGGGATCATTAGGCCAGTTCAAGGCCGCTCCTACAGAACTCATGCTGCCCTTGAGGCTTGTGCGGTAGCTGTGGGAGCGGGTTTACCCGCGAAGAATGCGACGCGGTGCATGGCACCGGCTTCGCCGGTGTTCGCGGGTGAACCCGCTCCCACAGGTATCGCGCATACCTCAGGAGCGACGCCGTCCTTGTAGGAGCGGCCTTGTGTCGCGAAAAGGGCGCAAAGCGCCCCCAAGGCCCTATCCCTTCATCCGCGGCATTTCAATGCGGTGTTCATGCACCCGCCGATACAGGGTGGCCCGCGAAATACCCAATGCCCGCGCCGCATCAGCCGGCTTCCAGCGATGGCGGATCAGTGCATCCAGCAACAACTGCCGCGCCGGACAAGACATGCTGCTTTCAGCCGAAGCGACCACCTCGCCGCGTACTTCCTGCGGCAGGTCCTGCACCTGCACCCGCCCGCCCTCACTCACCGCACAGGCATAGCGCAACACCTGCCGCAGCTGGCGCAGATTCCCCGGCCAGCGATAAACCAGCAGCGCCTGCAGCGCATCATCCGCCAATACCACCTCGACTCCGCAGGCATCTGCCTCCTCGGCCAGCAACTGGTGAATCAGCCCCAAGCGGTCCTCTCGCTCGCGCAGCGGCGGCAACTCGAAGCGGGCATTGGCCAGGCGGAAGTACAAATCCTCTCGAAAACGCCCATCCTCCACCATCGCCGACAAATCGCGATGGGTCGCGCAAATCACCTGGATATCCACCCGCTCCCGCCGCGCCGCGCCCAGCGGCGCCACTTCACCCTCGGCCAGCACACGCAGCAACCTGGTTTGCAGGTTCAGCGGCATGTCACCTATTTCGTCGAGGAACAGCGTGCCGCCATCGGCCTGCTGCAACAGCCCCTGCATACCTTTGCTGGAAGCCCCGGTGAAAGCCCCGGCCACATAGCCGAACAGTTCGCTCTCGATCAGGCTTTCCGGGATGGCCGCGCAGTTCAGGGTGACGAACGGGCCATCGCGACGCAGGCTTTGCTGATGCAGCTGGCGAGCGAATACTTCTTTGCCGGCCCCCGTCTCGCCTTGCACCAGCACCGCCAGGTTGCAGTCCTTGACCCGCGTGGCCAGGCGCAGGTGCTGCTCGATGCGGGCGTCCTGGGCCTGGCGCAATGGCTGCGCACGCTGCCGTTGGCTGGGTGCACTGACCCGGCCGTACAGCCCACCCAAGCCCGGCAGGCGTTGAGCGGACGATGCATTCACGCGGCGCAACTGGTCCATGTCGAACAGTTCGCCAATGTGCTCGGGCAAACGCCCCAGGTGCTCCACCAGGCGCTGCCGAGCCAGGCTGTTGATCGCCTGCAGGCGACCATCGCCATCCCAGGCCAGCAGGTAGTCGGGCTGGCTTTCCACATAGCCCGGCGTGCCATGGGCACGCATCACCCAATGGCCCTGGGCACTGTGCATGAAGAAGGCATTTTCGATCTCGCGGGCAGTCTGCTCGACCAGTTGGCGGATCAGGTGCTGGCTGCGGCGGTCGTCCGGCGACTGCAAGGCCGAGACATCCACCACGCCCAGCAACTCGCCCAGCGGGTCGAACACCGGTGCGGCCGTACAGGTCAGGCCAATGAAAGCAGCGCGGAAGTGATCGCGCTTGTGCACCGTGACCGGCGCCTTGCTGGTCAACACCGCCGCCACGCCGCAGGTGCCCTCCTCGCCTTCCGACCAGCAGGTGCCCAGGTACAGCCCGGCCTTGCGGCAGTCGTTGCGGATGGCCGACTCGACCCGGTAATCGATGGTGCGCCCCAGGGCATCGGTAAGCAGCACGCAGTAGTCGGCACCGCGTACCCGCTCATGCAGGCGGGCCACGGCATCGCTGGCGATGCGCAGGAACAGTTCGGCGCGTTCGCGGCATTCGTTGAGCAGGCTTTGAGACAGGATGCGCGGCCCCTGCTGGGAACCGGGGTCGAGGCGGTACAGCTCCATGGAACGGCGCCATGAATCGAGGATCAGCGGCGGCACCGGCGCCTGCGGCAGGCGGTCGGCATTCTTCAGCACCCTGCTGACACAGTCGACATGGGCTCGGGAGTTCGCGGCAAGCATTCGGGCCCTCCGGTTCTCGTTGCTGTTTTTATCGTTGTCCGGCCATTAAGCGCCTCCTGGCATGCCTCGACAAGCACTGCGTGATTACCGGCCGGCTTGAGACGCAGCGTCTCAGCGTCTCGGTCATGCCGGCCCGGCGTTGGTACCCGGCGTCTCGCCGGCGCCGTCCTGGCTGCGCGCCTGAATGCCAACCAACCCCTCTAACGCGCCATTTTCGGCCACCCGAAAGAAAGCTGGCACCGCGCTTGCTCCTGCCTTGGCAAACAAAAATACGAGGTGCGCCATGCCGCTACCCGCCCCGACCGTCGGGATCATTGCCAACCCTGCCTCTGGCCGCGACCTGCGCCGCCTGACCGCCAATGCCGGGCTCTATTCGAGCACCGACAAGGCTTCGGCGATCCAGCGCCTGCTGGCCGCCTTCGGTGCCACCGGCATCGGCCAGGTGCTGCTGCCCAGCGACATGACCGGTATTGCCGCCGCCGTGCTCAAGGCCAGCCAGGGCCCGGTCGCCCGTGACCAGCACTGGCCAGCCATCGAGATACTCGACCTGCCGCTGACCCAGACTGTTGCCGATACCCGCCTGGCCACCCGCCTCATGGTCGAGCGCGGTGTGGCGATGATCGCTGTGCTCGGCGGCGACGGCACCCACAAGGCAGTCGCCGCCGAGGCCGGTGACGTACCGCTGCTGACCTTGTCCACCGGCACCAACAATGCCTTCCCCGAACTGCGCGAAGCCACCAGTGCCGGCCTGGCTGGCGGCCTCCTTGCCAGCGGCCGAGTACCGGCCAGCATCGGCCTGCGCCGCAACAAGCGCCTGCTGGTGAAGGTGCCCGAACAACAGCTTGCCGAATGGGCCCTGGTGGAGGTGGCGGTGTCGCCGCAGCGCTTCATTGGTGCCCGTGCACTCAGCCGCAGCGAGGATCTCAGCGAAGTCTTCGCCTGTTTCGCCGAGCCGCATGCCATCGGCCTGTCGGCCCTGTGCGGCCTGTGGTGCCCGGTGTCGCGCCAAGACCCGCACGGCGCCTGGGTACGCCTGAACCCCGGTGCCGAACAAGCCCTGTTGGCCCCCTTGGCGCCCGGCCTGCTGCAAGGCTGCGGCATCACCGCCAGCGGCCCGCTGACGCCCGGTGTTGCCCATCGCCTGAGCCTGGCCAGCGGCACGTTGGCGCTGGACGGTGAACGCGAAATCGAATTCGCCGAACACGACACCCCCACCATCACCCTCGACCACCAAGGCCCGTTGAGCGTGGACGTCGAGGCCGTGCTGGCGCATGCCGCCCGCCATCACCTGCTGGCGGTACCCCGCGGCCACCGGTTGCACCCTGCAAACCCGTGTTGAGACAACCCTGGAGAACAACAAGATGTCCAATCAACTCAGTACCGAACAATTGCTGCATGCCTATGAAGTGATGCGCACCATCCGCGCCTTCGAAGAACGCCTGCACGTGGAGTTCGCCACCGGCGAGATCCCCGGCTTCGTCCACCTGTATGCCGGCGAAGAAGCTTCCGCCGCCGGGGTCATGGCCCACCTGCGCGACAGCGACTGCATCGCCTCGACCCACCGCGGTCATGGCCACTGCATCGCCAAGGGCGTGGATGTGTACGGCATGATGGCCGAAATCTACGGCAAGAAGACCGGCGTGTGCGGGGGCAAAGGCGGCTCGATGCATATTGCCGACCTGGAAAAAGGCATGCTCGGCGCCAACGGCATCGTCGGTGCCGGTGCCCCCCTGGTGGCCGGGGCCGCACTGGCAGCCAAGATCAAGGGCCGTGACGACGTGTCGGTGGCCTTCTTCGGCGATGGCGCTTCCAACGAAGGCGCGGTGTTCGAAGCCATGAACATGGCGTCGATCATGAACCTGCCGTGCATCTTCGTCGCCGAAAACAACGGCTACGCCGAAGCCACCGCCTCGACCTGGTCGGTGGCCTGCGACCATATCGCCGACCGCGCTGCAGGTTTCGGCATGCCCGGTGTCACCATCGACGGTTTCGACTTCTTTGCCGTGTACGAGGCCGCAGGTGCTGCCATCGAACGCGCACGTTCCGGGCAAGGCCCGTCGCTGATCGAGGTCAAGCTCAGCCGCTATTACGGCCATTTCGAAGGCGATGCACAAACCTACCGCGCCCCTGATGAAGTGAAGAACCTGCGTGAATTCCGCGACTGCCTCATGCAGTTCCGCAACAAGACCACCCGCGCCGGCCTGCTCACGGCTGCGCAACTGGACGCCATCGATGCCCGCGTCGAGGACCTGATCGAAGACGCCGTGCGCCGCGCCAAGTCCGATCCCAAGCCACAGCCCGCCGACCTGCTCACCGACGTCTACGTCGCCTACCCGTGAGCCGCGGATTACAAGAACAACAGGAGAACCACCATGGCAAGAAAGATCAGCTACCAGCAGGCCATAAACGAAGCCCTGGCCCAGGAAATGCGCCGCGACAACACGGTGTTCATCATTGGCGAAGACGTTGCCGGCGGCGCCGGTGCCCCCGGCGAGGATGACGCCTGGGGTGGCGTGCTGGGCGTGACCAAGGGCCTTTACCACCAGTTCCCGGGGCGCGTGCTGGACGCGCCGCTGTCGGAAATCGGCTACGTCGGCGCCGCCGTCGGTGCTGCCACCCAGGGCCTGCGCCCAGTGTGCGAGCTGATGTTCGTCGACTTCGCCGGCTGCTGTCTGGACCAGATCCTCAACCAGGCCGCCAAGTTTCGCTACATGTTCGGCGGCAAGGCGGTCACCCCGCTGGTGATGCGCACCATGTACGGTGCCGGCCTGCGCGCGGCGGCCCAGCACTCGCAGATGCTGACCTCGCTGTGGACGCACATTCCCGGCCTGAAGGTGGTGTGCCCCTCCTCGCCGTACGATGCCAAGGGCCTGTTGATACAGGCGATCCGCGACAACGACCCGGTGATCTTCTGCGAGCACAAGCTGCTGTACAGCATGCAAGGCGAGGTGCCGGAAGAGGTCTACACCGTGCCGTTCGGTGAAGCCAACTTCCTGCGCGATGGTGACGATGTGACCCTGGTCACCTATGGCCGCATGGTGCATGTGGCACTGGAAGCAGCCAACAACCTGGCCCGCCAGGGTATCGACTGCGAAGTGCTGGACCTGCGCACCACCAGCCCGCTGGACGAGGACAGCATCCTGGAAAGCGTGGAAAAGACCGGCCGCCTGGTGGTGATCGACGAAGCCAACCCGCGTTGCTCCATGGCCACCGACATCAGCGCGCTGGTGGCACAGAAGGCCTTCGGCGCGCTCAGGGGCCCGATCGAAATGGTCACCGCCCCGCATACTCCTGTGCCGTTCTCCGATGCACTGGAAGACCTGTACATCCCTGACGCGGCGAAGATCGAGGCTGCGGTACGCAAAGTGATCGAAGCCGCAAGGAGTGCCGCATGAGCCAGATCCATACCCTGACCATGCCCAAGTGGGGCCTGTCGATGACCGAGGGCCGGGTGGACACCTGGCTCAAGCAGGAAGGTGACGAAATCAACAAGGGCGACGAGGTGCTGGACGTCGAGACCGACAAGATCAGCAGCAGCGTCGAAGCCCCGTTCAGCGGTGTGTTGCGTCGCCAGGTGGCCAAGCCTGATGAAACCCTGCCGGTCGGTGCGCTGCTGGCGGTGGTCGTCGAGGGCGAAGCCGAAGAGTCCGAAATCGATGCCGTGGTGCAGCGTTTCCAGGCCGAGTTCGTCGCCGAAGGTGGTGCCGACCAGGCCCAAGGCCCAGCCCCGCAGAAGGCGGAAGTGGGTGGTCGCCTGCTGCGCTGGTTCGAGCTGGGCGAAGGCGGCACGCCACTGGTGTTGGTGCACGGTTTTGGTGGCGACCTGAACAACTGGCTGTTCAACCACCCGGCACTGGCTGCTGAACGACGGGTAATCGCCCTCGATCTGCCGGGCCATGGCGAGTCGGCCAAGGCCCTGCAACGCGGCGATCTGGATGAACTGAGCGAAACCGTACTGGCCCTGCTCGACCACCTGGACATCGCCAAGGCCCACCTGGCCGGCCACTCCATGGGCGGCGCGGTCAGCCTGAACGTGGCGCGCCTGGCACCGCAGCGGGTGGCCAGCCTGAGTTTGGTGGCCAGTGCCGGGCTGGGCGAGGCGATCAACGGGCAGTACCTGCAAGGCTTCGTCGCTGCCGCCAACCGCAATGCCCTCAAGCCGCAGATGGTGCAGCTGTTTGCCGACCCGGCACTGGTCACCCGACAGATGCTGGAGGACATGCTCAAGTTCAAGCGCCTGGAAGGGGTAGACGATGCGTTGCGCCTGCTGGCATCGGCCATCGCCGACGGCGACCGGCAGCGCCATGACCTGCGCCGGGTACTGGGGCAACACCCGGCCCTGGTGGTGTGGGGCGGCAAGGACGCGATCATCCCGGCCAGCCATGCCGAAGGGCTGGAGGCTGAGGTACTGGTGCTGCCCGAGGCTGGGCACATGGTGCAGATGGAGGCGGCCGAACAGGTCAACCAGCAACTGCTCGCGTTCCTGCGCAAGCACTGAACCCTTCCCGTGAGCCTGGAGAACAACAATGAATGACCTGAGCCACACCCACATGCGTGCCGCCGTCTGGCATGGCCGCAATGATATTCGCGTCGAACAGGTGCCTCTGCCGGCGGACCCTGCGCCCGGCTGGGTACAGATCAAGGTGGACTGGTGCGGCATCTGCGGCTCCGACCTGCACGAATACGTCGCCGGCCCGGTATTCATCCCGGTAGAGGCACCACACCCGCTGACCGGCATCCAGGGCCAGTGCATCCTCGGCCACGAGTTCTGCGGCCAAATTGCCAAGCTGGGTGAAGGCGTGGAAGGTTTTGCCGTCGGTGACCCAGTGGCTGCCGACGCCTGCCAGCATTGCGGCACCTGCTACTACTGCACCCACGGCCTGTACAACATCTGCGAGCGCCTGGCCTTCACCGGCCTGATGAACAACGGCGCCTTTGCCGAACTGGTCAACGTGCCCGCCAACCTGCTGTACAAGCTGCCGCACGGGTTTCCGGCGGAGGCCGGGGCGCTGATCGAGCCGCTGGCAGTGGGCATGCATGCGGTGAAAAAGGCCGGTAGCCTGCTTGGCCAGACGGTGGTGGTGGTCGGCGCCGGCACCATCGGCTTGTGCACCATCATGTGTGCCAAGGCGGCTGGCGCGGCGCAGGTTATCGCCCTGGAAATGTCCTCGGCGCGCAAGGCCAAGGCCAAGGAAGTTGGCGCCAGCGTGGTGCTGGACCCCAGCCAGTGCGACGCCCTGGCGGAAATCCGCAAGCTGACGGCCGGGCTGGGGGCGGATGTGAGTTTTGAATGCATCGGCAACAAGCACACGGCCAAGCTGGCCATCGACACCATCCGCAAGGCCGGCAAGTGCGTGCTGGTGGGGATATTCGAGGAGCCTAGCGAGTTCAACTTCTTCGAACTGGTGTCCACCGAAAAGCAGGTGCTGGGGGCGTTGGCGTACAACGGCGAGTTTGCCGATGTGATTGCCTTCATCGCTGACGGCAGGCTGGACATTCGCCCGCTGGTGACCGGGCGGATCGGGCTGGAGCAGATTGTCGAGCTCGGCTTCGAGGAGTTGGTGAACAACAAGGAGGAGAACGTGAAGATCATCGTATCGCCGGGCGTGCGCTAAGCCGCACAGGCAGCACACAACCCTGTGGGAGCGGGCGCGCCCGCGAAGCAGGCAACTCGGTGCATGGCACCGGCTTCGCCGGTGTTCGCGGCTAAAGCCGCTCCCACAGGTATTGCACAAAGCTGAAATTCACCGCAATACCTGTGGGAGCGGGTTCACCCGCGAAGAAAGCCACACGGTGCATGGCACCGGCTTCGCCGGTGTTCGCGGCTAAAGCCGCTCCCACAGGTATTGCGCAAAGCTGAAGGTCCCCGCAATACCTGTGGGAGCGGGTTCACCCGCGAAGAAAGCCACACGGTGCATGGCACCGGCTTCGCCGGTGTTCGCGGCTAAAGCCGCTCCCACAGGTATTGCACAAAGCTGAAGTCCCTGCGGAACCTGTGGGAGCGGGCGTGCCCGCGAATCAGGCGACTCGGTGCATGGCACCGGCTTCGCCGGTGTTCGCGGGCATGCCCGCTCCCACAGGGATCGCGTTCGCTGTTTCAGGATCCCATTCTGCGTCATACTCGGCAGACCTATTGCCCGGTTCTCGCCATGCGTTCACTGCTCCCCATCACCCTGGTCCTGCTGCTCGCCGCCTGCGGCGATGGCGAATCGCTGCTCCCGCCGGACGCGCGCCTGCCTGACGGTGGGCGGTACCGGGGGCAGGTGGTCGATGGCCTGCTGCAAGGCGAGGGACGGATCGACTACCCCAACGGCAGCTGGTACGCCGGTACGTTCAAGGACGGCCAATGGCACGGCCAGGGCGAATGGCACGGCCGCAACGGCGAGGTGTACCGCGGCCAGTTCGCCGCAGGGCTGTTCCAGGGGCTGGGTGAGCTGAGCACCCCAGGCAGCCACTATGCCGGCACCTTCAGCCACGGCCGCCGCGACGGCGAAGGCACCCTCAAGCAAGCCGACCAGACCTACCGCGGCCAGTTCAAGGACGACCTGTACGAAGGCGCCGGCGAGCTGGAGCTGGCAGACGGCAGCCGCTACCAGGGCCTGTTCGCCAAAGGCAAGCCCAACGGTGCCGGGGTGCGCAGCGATGCCAGCGGCAACCAGTTCAGCGGTCACTTCATCAACGGCCAGCTGGAAGGCAGCGGCACCTACGACAGCATCGACGGCGAGCAGTACATCGGCGAGTTCAAGGACAACCGCCTCGAAGGCCGTGGCCGCTACGAAAATGCCGATGGTGATGTGTGGATCGGTGAATTCAAGGACGGCTCGCTGGTCGGCGAAGGCGAACTGCTGGGCAGCGATGGCAGCCACTACAAGGGCACCTTCGCCGACTGGCGTCTGTCGGGCCAGGGCAGCCTGCAGCTGGCCGACGGCAGCAAGTACATCGGTGGCTTCCTCAACGATGCCTACCACGGTCAGGGCCGGCTGATCCTGGCCAACGGCAAGGTCGAAAGCGGCACCTGGAGCAACGGCGTGCGCGTGCGCGACCAGAACGGCAAGCTGTTGCCCGACCCGCTGGACCTGGCGTTGCTCAACCAGGGCCGTTTGCTGGACGAAGCGCTGGCGCGGGTACCGCGCTCGGCGCCAGCGGTCCAGTTGTACAGCCTGGTGGTCGCCGGCGATGGCCAGCAGAGCGTGTTCCTGCGCGAAGCCGACTACGTCAGCAACATGCTCAAGGTACGCTTTGGCGCCCGCGGCCAGGTGACCTTGGTCAACCACCGCGACCACATGACCACCCGCCCCATGGCCACGCGTGAAAACCTTACTCGTGCCGCACGCACCCTGGCTGAGCGCAGCGGCCCCGAAGACCTGGTGTTCATCTACCTCACCAGCCATGGCAGCCACGACCATCAGCTGGTGTTCGACCAGCCGCGCCTGCAGCTGGCCGACCTGTCCGCCGACGAACTGGCCAGCGCCCTGGCGCCGCTGAAGGACCGCGACAAGGTCATTGTCATATCCGCGTGCTATTCCGGGGGCTATATCGCCCCGCTCAAGGATGAGCGCACGCTGATCATGACCGCCGCCCGGGCCGATCGCGTGTCCTTCGGTTGCTCGGAAGAAGCCGACTTCACCTACTTTGGCGACGCCCTGTTCGCCGAAGCGCTGAACCAGACCGACGACCTGAAACAAGCGTTTGAACTGGCGCGCGCCAGCGTTGCCGAAAGAGAACAAAGGGAAGGTTTCGAGGCCTCCGAACCGCAGCTGTGGGCGCCGCCAAGCGTGCTGGAGCACTGGCAGCACCTGCGCCGGCAACAGGCCGAAGAAGCATTGCGTAACGCAGCACAGGCCGATGTGGGGGAACAGGCGCAAACGCCACCCAGCCACTAAGCTTGTGTGTAACAAGGGAGAGACATCATGTATTTGACGCCTCAGCATGTCCTGCTTGCCGGTGCCACGGGTCTGACAGGTGAACACCTGCTCGACCGCCTGCTCAACGAGCCCACCATCACCCGCGTACTGGCGCCTACCCGCCGGCCACTGGCCGAGCACCCGCATTTGGAAAACCCGGTGGGTGACCCGGCGGTATTCCTGCCGCAGCTGGCCGGGCGGGTCGATATCGCCTATTGCTGCCTGGGCACCACGCTGAAGCAGGCAGGCTCCGAATCGGCTTTCCGTGCGGTGGACCTGGACATGGTCGTGGCATTCAGCAAGCGGGCCCGGGAGTTGGGCGCGCGGCATCTGCTGGTGGTCAGTGCGTTGGGCGCCGACCCGAAATCATCGATTTTCTACAACCGGGTCAAGGGCGAGATGGAAGAGGCACTCAAGGCGCAGGATTGGCCGCAGCTGACCATCGTGCGGCCGTCGTTGTTGCTGGGCGAACGGATTCAGCCACGGCTCAGTGAACGGCTGGCTTCGCCTTTTGCCAAGCTGATACCTGGGAAATATCGGGGGATCGAGGCTTGTACCCTGGCCCGGGCGCTGTGGCGGCTGGCGCTGGAGGAAGAGGACGGGGTGCGGATTGTGGAGTCGGATGAGTTGCGCAGGTTGGGCAAGAAATAGGCTTCACTTGTGACGGCCTCTTCGCGGGCATGCCCGCTCCCACAGGTACTGCGCCAGGCCTGAGGGCGGTGCAGTACCTGTGGGAGCGGGCGTGCCCGCGAAAGGGCCATCACAGGCCACCGGTGGCCTGGAAGCCTACACCGGCCGCTGTCAGCAAGGACAAGGGCAGCAACAGGGTATCGAGCAGCATGCTCCCCGGCAGGTCCAGCCCCGGATACGCCGGCGCTTCAGCCCCGTAATGATCCTGCGGGCAGCAGCCGCCATTGATCACATACAGGTCCAACCGGGTACCGGCATACACCACCGGTGCCCCGGGCTTGTTGGCATCCAGCGTGCGCACAGTGGCGCAGCCACCGAGCAGCACCAGCATCAACACCCCCACCAGCGCTCGCTTCAATCATCCACCCCGAAGTGGTGCTCACCCCAGCGCGGCAACATGTCCTGGGGAATGTTCAGCAGGTTGAGAATGCGCGCCACCACGAAGTCGACCAGGTCGTCGATGGTCTGCGGCTGGTGGTAGAAGCCGGGCGCCGCCGGCAGGATCACCGCGCCCATCTGCGACAGCTTGAGCATGTTTTCCAGGTGGATGGTGGAGAACGGCGCCTCGCGCGGCACCAGGATCAGCTGGCGACGCTCCTTGAGGGTAACGTCGGCAGCACGTTCGATCAGGTTGTTGCAGGCACCGGTGGCAATCGCCGACAAGGTGCCGGTGGAACAGGGCACCACCACCATCGCCGCCGGAGCGCCGGAGCCCGAGGCCACCGGCGACATCCAGTCTTCCTTGCCATACACGCGGATCTGCCCGTCGGCAGCGCCGGTATATTCGGTGAGAAAGGCCTGCATCGCCTGTGGCTTGGCCGGCAGCACCACGTCGGTCTCCGTGGCCATCACCAGTTGCGCGGCCTTGGAGATCAGGAAGTGCACTTCGCGGTCCTCACGCACCAGGCAGTCGAGCAGGCGCAGGCCATACTGGGCGCCAGAGGCGCCCGTCATGGCCAGGGTGATGCGTTCCGGCCCGCTCACTTGAGTGCCTCGGCCAGCTTGCCGTGCAGGCCGCCGAAGCCGCCGTTGCTCATGATCACTACATGGGTGCCTGGGCGGGCCTGGCCCTTGACCCGCTCGATGATCGCTTCGAGGCTGTCGGCCACCACGCTGGGCACTTTGCATTGCGCGGCGGTGGCAGCCAGGTCCCAGCCAAGGTTGGCCGGGGCGTACCAGATCACCTGATCGGCGTTGTTGACGCTTTCCGGCAGGCCATCGCGATGGGCACCGAGTTTCATCGAGTTGGAGCGCGGCTCGATCACGGCGATCACCGGGGCCTCGCCGACGCGCTTGCGCAGGCCGTCGAGGGTGGTGGCGATGGCGGTCGGGTGGTGGGCGAAGTCATCGTAGATGGTCACGCCCTGCACTTCGGCAACCTTCTCCATCCGCCGCTTGACGCTCTTGAAGGCGCTCAGGCCTTCGATGCCCATGGCTGGCACAACGCCTACATGACGCGCCGCTGCCAGCGTGGCCAGGGCGTTCGCGACGTTGTGCTGGCCAGTGAGTGCCCAATCCACCACGCCCTGCGCTTCGCCGTCGAACAGCACTTCGAAGCGCGAGCCGTCAGGGCTGAGCAGGCGAGCTTGCCACTGGCCACCTTCGCCGGTGGTTTGCACCGGGGTCCAGCAACCCATGCCGATCACCCGCTCCAACGCCTGCTCGGTGGTGGGGTGGATGACCAGGCCTTCGCTGGGGATGGTGCGCACCAGATGGTGGAACTGCCGCTCGATCGAGGCCAGATCGGGGAAGATGTCAGCATGGTCGAACTCAAGGTTGTTGAGGATCGCCGTGCGCGGGTGGTAGTGGACGAACTTCGAGCGCTTGTCGAAGAAGGCGCTGTCGTACTCGTCGGCTTCGACCACGAAGAACGGCGTATCGCCCAGGCGCGCCGAAACCGAGAAGTTCTGCGGTACACCGCCGATCAGGAAGCCCGGGCTCATGCCGGCATGTTCCAGCACCCAGGCCAGCATGCTGCTGGTAGTGGTCTTGCCGTGGGTACCGGCAACGGCCAGCACCCAGCGGCCCTGCAATACGTGGTCGGCCAGCCACTGCGGGCCGGAAACATAGGGCAGGCCCTTGTTCAGCACGTACTCTACCGCCGGGTTGCCACGCGACATGGCGTTGCCGATGACCACCAGGTCTGGCGCCGGGTCCAGCTGGGCCGGGTCATAGCCTTGGGTCAGCTCGATGCCCTGGGCTTCGAGCTGGGTGCTCATCGGGGGATAGACGTTGGCGTCCGAGCCGGTGACGCGGTGGCCAAGTTCCTTGGCCAGCACCGCCAGCGAGCCCATGAAAGTGCCGCAAATACCGAGAATGTGAATATGCATGGTCGACCTCGCAAAACATCGAGGCAGGGTAGCCCAGGGCGCGACAAATCGCACCAGATGTTTCGCTCAGTCGGCCCTGGTAATGCCGTGTTTGCGCAGTTTTCGATACAAGGTATTGCGGCTGATGCCCAAGTGCTCGGCGACACGGGTGAGGTGCCAGTGTTTTGCCTCCAGGGTCTCCATGAGCGCTTGCCGTTCCGCATCCTGTAGGAGCGGCCTTGTGTCGCGATCGGGCTGCGAAGCAGCCCCGGCAGATTGGTCGGCGCGGCTGGGATTCTGGGGCCGCTCTGCGGCCCTTTCGCGACACAAGGCCGCTCCTACAAGGACGGTGCTGTTGCGGAGAATGGCGGGGAGATCAGGGAACACGATACGGGACTCTTCGCAAAGCGCCACCAAGGTACGCAGCACGTTGCGCATCTGCCGCACGTTGCCCGGCCAGGCGAAGTCGAGCAGTGCCTGCCGCGCCCTCGGCTCGATATCGATCTGTTCTCCCTGCGCCTCCTGACGCAGCAGAAAGTCCAGCAACTGTGCCTTGTCACTGCGCTCGCGCACCGCCGGCAATGCCACCTCCAGGCCATTCAGGCGGTAATACAGGTCCTCGCGGAAACTGCCCTGCTCCACCCGTTCCAGCAGGTCACGGTGGGTAGCACTGACGATGCGCACGTCGACCGCCTGCGGCTCGCCACCGATCGGCACCACCTGGCGTTCCTCCAGCACGCGCAGCAGGCGGGTTTGCAGGGCCAGTGGCATGTCGCCAATCTCGTCCAGCAGCAAGGTGCCGCCGTCGGCCTGCAGCAGCTTGCCGCGCATGCCCTCCTTGCGCGCACCGGTAAAGCTGCCGCCGCGGTAGCCGAACAGTTCGCTCTCGATCAGGCTCTCCGGTATCGAGGCACAGTTAATGGCGACGAACGGCTTGCCGCGCCGCTCGCTGGCCTGGTGCACGGCCTGGGCAAAGGCTTCCTTGCCGCAGCCGGTCTCGCCGCGCAGCAGCAGCGGCACATCGCGCTCGAACACCCGCACGCTGCGGCGGAAGTCGTTCTGCAAGGCCGGGTCGAGCAGGCAGACAAGCGGCTCCACTTCCCGCGCGGGTCGCGGCTGGGCGGCCGGCACCGACCACACCGGTGCGCGCGCCTGGCCACGCAGGCTGGCGAACACCTGGCGCCCGTCCAGGGTATGCAGCGGCCAGGCAGTGCTGCCGCCGGGCGTGGCGCGACTGAACAGTTCGTCGTGGCTGCAAGCGAAAAAGCGTTCCAGCGGTTTGCCCAGCACGCCACCACGCACCTTGCCAAGCAGGTTCAGCGCGCTCTGGTTGGCGGCGCAGATGCGCCCGTCACCGTCGAACGCCAGCAGGCCTTCGCTGAACAGGCCGACCGACTCGGCCTGCAGGTGAAAACGCAGCAGCCATTGCTGTTCGAAATGGCGCAGGAAGTAGCAGCTTTCGATCATCTTCGCCGACAGGTTGACCAGGGCCATGGTGTGGAACTGGCTCTGCCGGGAAACGTCGGGCCGTGCCGAAGACACATCCAGCACTGCCAGCAACTCGCCATGCGGGTCGAACACCGGGCTGGCCGAGCAGGTCAGGCCGGTGTGGCGACCACGGAAGTGCTCGTTCTGGTGAATGGTCAGCGCCTGGCGCTCGACCAGGCAAGTGCCAATGCCGTTGGTGCCCTCGCGCGCCTCGCTCCAGTCAGCGCCCAGCCACAGCCCGGCGCGCTCGAAGCTGCGCCGCTCGGTCGGCGCGCTGACACAATTGAGGATCACCCCCCGGGCATCGGTCAGCAGCACCGCATGGCCGGCCCCGGAAAGCTGCTGGTGCAGGCTGTTCATTTCATGGTCGGCAATCTGCAGCACCTGGCGCAGGCGCTCGCGGCTTTCCAGCAGGCGCCCATGCTCGAGCACCACCGGGGCCTCGATCACCGACGGGTCGAGGTGGTAGTCCTCCAGGCAGCGCAGCCAGGAGCGGGCGATGGACGGGTCACTGCCGCCCTCCCCGGCCCCACCATGGGCGACGGTATGGACTTGCTGGGCATGGCGACTGAAATGATTGCTCTGCATTGTTGTAGTTCTCCGCAGATAGAGAGTCCCGCCAGCATCCTCCACCCGGGAAGGCTTTGCAATGCACCCTCCGGTTACGTGTCGCAAATGGCACAAAGTGTCACCCCCGCGCGTACCGGCGCTGGCACAGCGACGGTGGGCCAGGCCCCGGCAACCGGGCCAAGTCATTGATTTGCCTGGTGCTCGCAACGCTGGCCCAACCTTTGCTCTACGCTTTCCAACTCCCTAACAAACACAATAGCCAGGAGACACACCATGCGTTACGCACATCCCGGTACCGAAGGCGCGAAGGTTTCCTTCAAGAGCCGCTACGGCAACTACATCGGTGGTGAGTTCGTTCCTCCGGTAAAGGGGCAGTACTTCGAAAATACCTCCCCGGTGAATGGCAAGCTGATCGCTGAATTCCCTCGCTCCACTGCCGAAGACATCGATAAAGCCCTGGATGCCGCCCACGCTGCGGCCGACGCCTGGGGCCGCACTTCAGTGCAGGACCGCTCCAACGTTCTGCTGAAGATCGCCGACCGTATCGAGCAGAACCTCGAGCTGCTGGCCATTACCGAAACCTGGGACAACGGCAAGCCGATCCGCGAAACCCTCAATGCCGACATTCCGCTGGCGGTCGACCACTTCCGTTACTTCGCCGGCTGCATCCGCGCCCAGGAAGGCGGCGCTGCGGAAATCAACGAAGGCACCGTGGCCTATCACATCCACGAGCCGCTGGGCGTGGTCGGGCAGATCATCCCGTGGAACTTCCCGATCCTGATGGCCGCCTGGAAGCTCGCCCCGGCACTGGCCGCAGGCAACTGCGTGGTGCTCAAGCCGGCCGAACAGACCCCGCTGGGCATCACCGTGCTGCTGGAAGTGATCGGTGACCTGCTGCCAAAAGGCGTACTCAACGTGGTGCAAGGCTATGGCCGCGAAGCCGGTGAAGCACTGGCCACCAGCAAGCGCATCGCCAAGATCGCGTTCACCGGCTCGACCCCGGTCGGCTCGCACATCATGAAATGCGCCGCCGAGAACATCATCCCGTCCACCGTCGAACTGGGCGGCAAGTCGCCGAACGTGTATTTCGAAGACATCATGCAAGCCGAGCCAAGCTTCATCGAGAAGGCGGCCGAAGGTATGGTGCTGGCGTTCTTCAACCAGGGCGAGGTATGCACCTGCCCTTCCCGGGCACTGGTACAGGAGTCGATCTACCCGCAGTTCATGGAAGTGGTGATGAAGAAGGTGCTGCAGATCAAGCGCGGCGACCCGCTGGACACCGACACCATGGTCGGCGCCCAGGCCTCGCAACAGCAGTTCGAGAAGATCCTGTCGTACCTCGACATCGCCCAGAAGGAAGGCGCCGAGCTGCTGACCGGCGGCAAGGTCGAGAAACTGGAAGGCTCGCTGGCTACCGGTTACTACATCCAGCCGACCCTGCTCAAGGGCAACAACAAGATGCGCGTGTTCCAGGAAGAAATCTTCGGCCCGGTGGTCAGCGTCACCACCTTCAAGGACGAAGCCGAAGCCCTGGCAATCGCCAACGACACCGAATTCGGCCTGGGTGCCGGCGTGTGGACGCGCGACATCAACCGTGCCTACCGCATGGGCCGTGGGATCAAGGCCGGGCGCGTGTGGACCAACTGCTACCACCTGTACCCGGCGCATGCTGCGTTCGGTGGCTACAAGAAGTCGGGGGTCGGGCGTGAGACGCACAAAATGATGCTCGACCACTATCAGCAGACCAAGAACCTGCTGGTGAGCTACGACATCAATCCGTTGGGCTTCTTCTAAAGCGGCGCATTTGGGGCTGCTGCGCAGCCCATCGCGACACAAGGCCGCTCCTACAGGAACCGCGTCCACTTTTAGGAGCGGCCTTGTGTCGCGATGGGCCGCAAAGCGGCCCCTGGCCTCTGGCTCGCTTCCTGCAATACCCATCACCATCGGCCCGGAACCCGTCCGGCCACCAAGAAAAACAACAGGTGAATCTATGCCAAGCGATCACTCCGCCGGCTCGCCGGCAGGCTCCTCCGTCGACTTCGAAAAGGTCGGCTCGGACTATTTCCAGCAACGTGAACTGAAAAAAGGCGCCGCCGGCTGGGTCCTGCTGGTCGGCCTGGGCGTGGCCTACGTCATCTCTGGCGACTATGCCGGCTGGAACTTCGGCCTGGCCCAGGGCGGCTGGGGCGGCATGTTCCTCGCCACGCTGCTGATGGCTACCATGTACCTGTGCATGTGCTTCTCGCTGGCCGAGCTGTCGTCGATGATCCCCACCGCAGGCGGCGGCTACGGCTTTGCCCGCAGCGCCTTCGGTCCTTGGGGCGGCTTCCTCACCGGGACGGCGATCCTCATCGAGTACGCCATCGCCCCCGCCGCCATCGCGGTGTTCATCGGCGCCTACTGCCAGTCACTGTTCGGCATCGGTGGCTGGATGATCTACCTGGCGTTCTACATCGTGTTCATCGGCATCCACATCTTTGGTGTGGGTGAGGCGTTGAAACTGATGTTCATCATCACCGCCATCGCCGCCATCGCCCTGGCCGTGTTCCTGGTGAGCATGGTGCCCCATTTTGATGCAGCCAACCTGTTCGACATCGCCAAAACGGACGCCGTGGGCGCCAGCAGCTTCCTGCCGTTCGGCTATGTCGGCGTGTGGGCGGCCATCCCCTACGCCATTTGGTTCTTCCTCGCCGTCGAGGGCGTGCCGCTGGCCGCCGAAGAAACCAAGAACCCTAAGCGCGACCTGCCACGCGGCCTGATCGGCGCCATGCTGGTACTGCTGGCCTTCGCCCTGCTGATCCTGGTGGTCGGCCCCGGCGGCGCAGGCTCCGAAGCACTGAAAGCGTCCGGCAACCCACTGGTGGAAGCCTTGTCCAAGGCCTACGGCGGTAGCACCTGGATGGGCGGCTTCGTCAACCTGGTCGGCCTGGCCGGGCTGATCGCCAGTTTCTTCTCGATCATCTACGCCTACTCCCGGCAAATCTTCGCCCTGTCCCGCGCCGGCTACCTGCCGCGCAAGCTGTCGGAAACCAACAAGAGCAAGGCCCCGGTACTGGCCCTGGTCATCCCCGGGATCATCGGCTTTGCCCTGTCGCTGACTGGCCAGGGTGACCTGCTGATCCTGGTGGCGGTGTTCGGCGCTACCCTGTCCTACGTGCTGATGATGGCCGCGCACATCACCCTGCGCATCCGCCGGCCGAAGATGGAGCGCCCATACCGTACCCCCGGTGGCATCTTCACTTCGGGCGTGGCCCTGGTACTGGCTTGTATCGCCGTGGTCGCCGGTTTCCTGGTCGACCCACGGGTGGTGATTGGCGCCGCAGTGATCTATGCGGTATTAATTGCCTACTTTGCTTTCTACAGCCGCCACCACCTGGTCGCGGGCACACCGGAAGAGGAATTCGCCGCGATCCAGAAGGCCGAAGAGGCCTTGCACTGATCGCCGCCACCCGCCGCGGGGCAACCCGCGGCTCTGGAGAGTCTGTATGGCAAGTTTCGTACACACGGTCGGCCACCTGGTCTACCGCTTCGACAGCCTCAAGGAAGTGATGGCCAAGGCCAGCCCCGCCCGCTCGGGGGACTACCTCGCGGGCGTGGCGGCCAGCAACGACGGCGAACGGGTCGCCGCGCAGATGGCCCTGGCCAATATCCCGCTGACCCATTTTCTCAACGAAGCGCTGATTCCCTACGAAGAGGATGAAGTGACGCGCCTGATCATCGACACTCACGATGCCCAGGCCTTCGCCCCGGTCAGCCACCTGACCGTGGGTGGCCTGCGCGACTGGCTGCTGAGCGAAGAGGCCGACGAGGCCAGCTTGCGCAGCCTGGCGCCCGGGCTGACGCCGGAAATGGCCGCAGCGGTATCGAAGATCATGCGCGTGCAGGACCTGGTGCTGGTGGCACAGAAGATCCGCGTGGTCACCCGGTTCCGCGGCACCATGGGCCTGCGCGGGCGCCTGTCGACCCGGCTGCAGCCCAACCACCCGACCGACGAGCCAGCCGGCATCGCCGCCAGCATTCTCGACGGCCTGCTGTACGGCAACGGCGATGCCATGATCGGCATCAACCCGGCCACCGACAGCATCGCCTCGATCTGCGCCCTGCTGGAAATGCTCGACGCCATCATCCAGCGCTACGACATCCCCACCCAGGCCTGCGTGCTGACCCACGTCACCACCTCGATCGAGGCGATCAACCGTGGTGTGCCACTGGACCTGGTGTTCCAGTCCATCGCCGGCACCGAGGCTGCCAACGCCGGGTTCGGCATCAACCTGAACGTGCTGCAGGAAGGCTACGAAGCGGGGCTTTCGCTGAAACGCGGCACCCTCGGGCAAAACCTGATGTACTTCGAAACCGGCCAGGGCAGCGCCCTGTCGGCCAACGCCCACCACGGCGTCGACCAGCAAACCTGTGAAACCCGCGCCTATGCCGTGGCCCGCCACTTCAAGCCGTTTCTGGTCAACACCGTGGTCGGTTTCATCGGCCCGGAGTACCTGTACAACGGCAAACAGATCATCCGCGCCGGCCTCGAAGACCACTTCTGCGGCAAGCTGCTAGGCGTGCCGATGGGTTGCGACATCTGCTACACCAACCACGCCGAAGCCGACCAGGACGACATGGACACCCTGCTGACCCTGCTGGGCGTGGCCGGGATCAACTTCATCATGGGCATCCCCGGTTCCGACGACATCATGCTCAACTACCAGACCACCTCCTTCCACGACGCGCTGTACGCACGCCAGACCCTGGGCCTGAAGCCCGGGCCGGAATTCGAGGCATGGCTGGCCCGCACCGGCATCTTCACCCAGGCCGATGGCCGGGTGCGCTTTGGTGACAACCTGCCGCCGGCCTTCCGCCAGGCCTTGGCACAGCTTGCATAGGGATGACCATGGACCACCGCACGCCTACCCCCGACAACCCTTGGCTGGCCCTGCGCAACCTGACCCCGGCACGCATCGCCCTGGGCCGCACCGGCACCAGCCTTCCGACCGGGGCGCAATTGGACTTCCAGTTCGCCCATGCCCAGGCCCGCGATGCCGTGCACCTGGCCTTCGACCATGCGGGCCTGGCTACCCAGCTGAGTGACCGCGGGCGCGAAAGCCTGGTGTTGCACAGCGCCGCCAGCGACCGCAACCAGTACCTGCAACGCCCGGACCTGGGGCGACGGCTGAACGAAGATTCGGTTGCTGCGCTGCGCCAGCACGCCCAAGCCAACCCCGGCGGAGTCGACCTGGCCATCGTCGTCGCTGATGGCCTCTCGGCACTGGCCGTGCACCGTCACACCCTGCCCTTCCTGGCGCGCTTCGAGGAACAGGCCGCCGCCGACGGCTGGACCAGCGCCCCGGTGGTGCTGGTGCAGCAGGGCCGCGTGGCAGTGGCCGACGAGGTCGGTGAACTGCTGGGTGCACGGATGACAGTGATGCTGATCGGCGAACGCCCGGGGCTCAGTTCGCCCGACAGCCTTGGCCTGTATTTCACCTATGCACCGAAGGTCGGCCTGACCGATGCCTATCGCAACTGCATTTCCAATATCCGCCTGGAGGGGCTGAGCTATGGCATGGCGGCGCACCGCTTGCTGTACTTGATGCGCGAAGCCTGCCGGCGCCAGCTTTCCGGGGTGAATCTGAAGGACGAAGCCGAGGTCCATAGCCTGGAGAGTGAACACAGCACCGGCCAGAAAGGTAACTTCCTGCTCGGCAAAGGGTAAAAAACATGTCACGGAAGGCGGATTGCACTCGCATCGCGCATTGGGCAGCATGCCCTTGAAAGCTGCAGGCAATCCGCTGTTTCCCCCTAATGGACTCTGAGGGCCGCACATGCGCATCATCAAGGCAACCCTGGAACACCTCGACCTGCTTACGCCGATGTTCGTCAAATACCGTGAGTTCTATGGGCAGCTACCCTACCCCGACAGCTCGCGCAGCTTCCTGGAAAAGCGCCTGAAGCGGGATGAGTCGGTGATCTACCTGGCGCTACCCGATGATGATGACGGCAAACTGCTGGGCTTCTGCCAGCTGTACCCGAGTTACTCGTCGCTGTCGCTGAAGCGGGTCTGGATTCTCAACGATATCTACGTGGCCGAGGACTCGCGGCGCATGCTGGTGGCCGACCACCTGATGCGCGAGGCGAAGAAAATGGCCAAGGAAACCAACGCCGTGCGCATGCGGGTATCGACCAGCGCGGACAATGAAGTAGCGCACAAGACTTACGAATCCATCGGGTTTCGTGAGGATAACGAGTTCAAGAGCTACATCCTGCCGATCAGCCAGGATTGACCGTTCCGACCTCTTCGCGGGTAAACCCGCTCCCACAGTGATAGCAACGTATCTGAAATCGGTGCTGTACCTGTGGGAGCGGGTTCACCCGCGAAGAGGCCGGTACAGGAATCCCCCTCCCGTAACCCCCCGCTACAAACTCCCCGGGCATGTTCCTGACTTAGCCGTATAATGGCCCACCTGTCATGTGTGAAAATTTACCCATCGCCAGGTAACCGAGCCTACGCCCAAGAACACAGGTGCTGTACATGGATTTCAACCCGCTGGACCTTATCCTGCATCTCGATGCCTACCTCGATCTGCTGGTCACCAACTACGGTCCCTGGATCTACGCCATCCTCTTCACCGTGATCTTCTGTGAAACCGGGCTGGTAGTCATGCCCTTCCTGCCCGGCGATTCGCTGCTGTTCATTGCCGGCGCCGTAGCCGCCGGTGGCGGTATGGACCCGTTGCTGCTGGCCGGCCTGCTGATGGCCGCCGCGATCCTCGGCGACAGCACCAACTACGTGATCGGCCGCACGGCCGGCGAGCGGTTGTTCAACAACCCCAACTCGAAGATCTTCCGTCGCGACTACCTGCAACGTACCCACGACTTCTATGAACGCCACGGCGGCAAGACCGTGACCATGGCGCGCTTCCTGCCCATCCTGCGCACCTTTGCGCCCTTCGTCGCCGGCATCGCCCACATGCACTACCCGCGCTTCCTCGGCTTCAGCGTCGCCGGTTCGCTGCTGTGGGTCGGCGGCCTGGTGACCCTGGGTTACTTCTTCGGCAACGTGCCATTCATCAAGCAGCACCTGTCGCTGATGGTGGTAGGCATCATCATCCTGTCGCTGGTGCCGATGATCCTCGGCCTGCTGCGTGGCCGCCTGGGCCGCACGGCCAAGGCGCACTGAAACCTGCCGATGTGGTCGTTCAGCGCCTGGCGGCGCAAGCGCACCCTGGCGCGCTACCCTATCGCCCCCCAGCAATGGCAGGCCGTGCGCGAGCGCCTGCCGATGCTGGACGGCATCACCGACGAAGAGGACCGCTGGCTGCGTGAAGCCTGCATCCTGTTCCTGCTCGACAAGCACCTCACCTGCCTGCCCGGCGTCGACCCGGACGACGAGCAGCGCCTGGTGCTGGCCGCCCAGGCGCAGTTGCCGCTGCTGCACCTGGGCGAGCTGAACTGGTACCAGGGTTTCCACGAAATCATCCTCTACCCCGACGACTTCAAGAGCCCCCAGCGCCACCGCGATGCCAGTGGCGTGGAGCACGTATGGGACGGCGAGCACAGCGGCGAGGCCTGGCAGCAGGGCCCAATCATCCTTGCCTGGAACGGCGTGCTGGCCAGTGGCGGCTGGGAAGCCTACAACCTGGTCATTCATGAACTGGCGCACAAGCTCGACATGCTCAATGGTGACGCCAACGGCCTGCCACCGCTGCACAGCGGCATGCCTGTGGATGAATGGGCAACCGCCATGCAACAGGCCTATGACGACCTCAACCGCCAGCTTGACGCCAACCCCGACGCCGAAACCGCCATCGACCCGTATGCCGCGGAAAACCCCGCGGAGTTCTTTGCCGTAACCAGCGAGTACTTCTTTAGTGCTCCCGACCTGCTGCAACAGGCTTATCCACAGGTCTACCGCCAGTTGTCGCTGTTCTACCGCCAGGACCCGCTGGCGCGCCTGTGCCGGCTGCAGGCCGAACACCCGCAATACCGCGAAAGCCACGCCTGACGGGGCCGCACATCAGGCCAGGCGTGGCATGCCCATGCAGAATGTGCCTATAATCGCCGCCACTTTTTTGGTCAAACACGGGGGCACTGCCCAATGAGCTACAGCAAGATTCCGGCGGGCAAAGACCTGCCGAACGACATCTACGTCGCCATCGAGATCCCGGCCAACCACGCGCCGATCAAATACGAGATCGACAAGGACAGCGATACCCTGTTCGTCGACCGTTTCATGGCTACCCCGATGTTCTACCCAGCCAACTACGGCTTCATCCCGAACACCCTGGCCGATGACGGTGATCCGCTGGACGTGCTGGTCGTTACCCCTTACCCGGTAGCCCCAGGTTCGGTTATCCGCGCCCGTCCGGTCGGCGTACTGAACATGACCGACGACGGCGGCGGCGACGCCAAGGTCATCGCTGTTCCTCACGACAAGCTGTCGCAGCTGTACGTCGACGTGAAGGAATACACCGACCTGCCAGCCCTGCTGATCCAGCAGATCGAGCACTTCTTTGCCAACTACAAAGATCTCGAGAAGGGCAAGTGGGTCAAGATCGAAGGCTGGGAAGGCGCTGATGCCGCCCGTGCCGCGATCACCAAATCGGTTGCCGCCTACAAGGGCTGATACCGGTTGCATGAAGAACCCCGCCTTGGCGGGGTTTTTTTATGCCTGATGGATGGTCGGCCGCTGTCATGATCCGGTGTAGGAGCGGCCTTGTGTCGCGATCGGGCGCGCAGCGGCCGCAAAAACGGTACATGCGATCTTTCAGGTACATCGTGCGGGATGGTTTGGGGCCGCTTCGCGCCCCATCGCGACACAAGGCCGCTCCTACAGCTACCGCGCCAAGGCCTGGCACGGTAAAAACTCCTACACAGTCCTACTCCACTGCCCTACAAACGGGCGCTTTTCACACAACGCCCGTCAACATCCGGTTCATTTCCTAGCTGGCACACCGCCGCTACACTCGCCGCCATGAACACATCCGGCGACCGACTCAAAGCCCTCCTCCACGAATGTGGGCTGACCCCTTCCGATTTCGCCGCCCAGCGCGGCGTTACTCCCCAGCACGTCAACAACTGGTTCAAGCGCGGCGTACCCCTGGCCCGGCTGGACGAAATGGCCGACTTGTTCTGCGTGCATCGCCGCTGGTTGCGCACCGGCGAAGGGCCCAAACACCACAGCCCGATCCTGCGCAACAGCCCGCTAGGGCCGCCACCCGCCAACCCACACACGCAGCTGTCGGCGCAAGGCGGCCGGGCACGCAAGGTGCCCTTTTACGAAATGCACAACGGCCTACTGTCGCCCGTGGTCGGCAAACACCTGTGTCTGCCAGCAAAATCCCTGAAAGGGTTGGGTGTGCAGGCCTGTAACGCCATATGCCTGGCAATGCCCGCCAGCAACATGACCCCGCTGATTCCGCTCCAGGCCATCCTCGCCGTCGACCTGGGCATGACCCAGGTGGTCGAGGGCGAAACCTATGCCCTGTTGCACAACGGCGTGCTCAGGGTGAACAACCTCAGCCTCGGCCAGCACGGCACGCTGTACCTGCACAGCCATGATCGGCGCAACTATGCGGTCGAACGTTACACCGCCGCCCAGCGCCAGACACAAGGGCTGGAAATTCTCGGCTGGGTGTTCCACTGGTCACATTTCCGCCAGCAACGGCCTGGCTGAAACAACCTGTGCCATTTTTTGCTGGGCATCCTGCGCGCGCCCTTGTATGCTACGCCGCACATTCAGCCCCGGCCGGCGCAAGCCGCGTTCCAGAGGGCTCGGCGATATCCCACACGGGCATCTGCCATCTCTTTCAGGCCCTTGATGGCCACACAGTTAAGGCGATTGCGGCTTACCATAAATTAGTCGGAAGCGTCCCCGAGAAGCCGGCCACAAGCCGGCTTTTTAATGCCCGCCATTCTCATCCCCTGAAACTTTCTGCAGCCTTCCCATGGCCGGGAAATTGCCGCTGCGTGAGCGAAAAAAATCTCATTCGCCATTTATCTGACACAGATCTAACGCTCATCCGAAAATCGTCGGATAAATGACGCTTCGCGTGGAGCTTTCACCCTCCTGGATCTAGGCTCAAGCCATATGGAAGGAGGTGTAGTCCATGCGCAAATTATTGATTGGCTCGTCGATCCTGGCTTGTCTCGTGGTGTTGGGCGGCTGGTTGAGTCGACCGCAGCCGTTGCCGGTCAGGCTGCTGGAAGTTGAGCGGGGGCCGGTGGAGACGGTGGTGGCCAATACGCGCGCAGGTACGCTGAAGTCCTGTCGACGCTCGCACCTGTCCTTCAATGTCGGAGGTCAGGTTGCCGAGTTGCTGGTCAGCGAGGGCCAACGGGTCCAGCCGGATCAGGTGCTCATGCGCCTGCGGCAGGACGAGCAACAAGCCAGGCTACAGGAGGCCGAGGCGCGGCTGGAGGCCCAGCGCAACACCCGCGAACAGCGCTGCCAGCAAGCTCTTCTGGACCGGCGCGACCTTGATCGCCTGGGCCAGTTGGCCGACCGCAAGTTGATTGCCGCCGATCGCCTCGATCAGGCCACGACCAAGGCCAACCTGGCGAAGCTGATGTGCAGTGCCAGTGCCGTGCTGATCCGCGAGGCCGACGCCAGCCTGCAGTTGCAGCGTTCGCTGCTGGAACAGACAACCCTGCGTGCTCCATTTGCCGGCATCGTCGCAGAAATCAACGGCGAGCTCGGCGAGTTCGTTACCCCTTCGCCGCCGGGTATTCCCACGCCGCCAGCAGTCGACCTGATCGACGACAGCTGCCTGTATGTAGAGGCACCGATCGATGAGGTGGACGCTGCCCGCGTTCACCCCGGCACAGCCGTACGGATCAGCCTGGATGCCTTCCGTGGCCAGCATTTCACCGGGCGCGTCAGCCGCATCGCGCCCTATGTGCGCGAACTGGAGAAGCAGGCGCGCACCGTCGATGTCGAGGTGCGCTTCGACAAGCCGCCAGCAGACCTGGCCCTGCTGACCGGCTATAGCGCCGATGTCGAGATCCTTCTGGAGCAGCATGCAGGTGCCTTGCGCATCCCCACCGAGACCCTGCTGGAGGGGCAGCGTGTGCTGCGTTATGACCCGAGCGCCCGAGTGTTGCGCGAGGTGCAGGTGCAAACCGGGCTGAGCAACTGGCGCTGGACCGAGGTGCTCGCAGGGCTGGACGAGGACGCACGCATAGTCGCCAGCCACGAGCAGGAAGGGCTGAAGGATACCGTGGCGGTGATCCCGGTGGATGCTGCGGAGACCGAGAAATGATCTGCCTGCGCGGCGGCAGCCGCAGCTTCCAGCTGGGCGAACAGCAGGTGATGGGCCTGGACGGCCTGGACCTGGACATCGCCGCTGGCGACTACATGGCGGTGATGGGCCCGTCGGGCTCGGGCAAGTCGACCTTGCTGAACATCCTCGGCCTGCTCGACGCGCCGAGCGCCGGCGAATACTGGCTGCAAGGCGAGGCCACGGCGGCGCTGAGCGAGGCGCGCCGCGCCCAGTTGCGCAGCCGGCTGATAGGTTTCGTGTTCCAGTCCTACCACCTGATCGCACGGCTGACGGTGCTGGAAAACATCGAGCTGCCGATGGTCCTCGCCGGCATCGGTGCGGCACAACGGCACAAGCGCAGCAGCCAGTTGGTGGCGCGCCTGGGGCTGGGCGAGCGCATTGCCCATCGCCCGGCCGAGCTGTCCGGTGGCCAGCGCCAGCGCGTCGCGATCGCCCGGGCGATGGCCATGCAACCGGCGCTGCTGTTGGCCGACGAGCCCACCGGCAATCTCGATAGCCAGGCCGGCGCAGAGGTCTTCAGCCTGCTGGAAGAGCTCAACGGCGAGGGCCTGACCCTGATAGTGGTGACCCACGACGCCAGCCTGGGCGCCCGCGCACAGCGCCAGCTACACATGCGTGACGGGCGCATCCACAGTATTGCGCCGCAGCGGGCGCTGGCCTGATGCGCGCTGCCGATGCCCTGGGCTTCTGGCTCGGCGCCTTGCGTGGGCATCGCTCGCGCAGCCTGATGCTACTGCTGGCCATCGCCATCGGGGTGGTCGCGGTCAACCTTCTCACCGGCCTCGGCGCGGGGGCACGGGCCTTCGTTCTGAACGAGTTCTCGCTGCTCGGGCGCGACATACTCATTGTTTTTCCGGGGCGCAAGGAAACCACGGGGCGAATGCCGCCGCTCACCGGGCTGACACCGCACGAGTTGACCTTGCAGGATGTCCAGGCCATCACCCGGTTGCCGGGCATTCGCCGGGTCGCGCCGCAGCAGGCCGGGCAGCTGGAGGTGATAGTCGGCAACCGCAACCGTGAGGTGCTGGCCCTGGGCACCACCCGGGACTTCTTCGCCATTCGTCAACTGACGGTCGTCCAGGGCCAACCCCTGCCGACGCTGGACCCGGGGCAGGCCGAAGCGGTCTGTGTGATCGGCGGCAAACTCCGACGTGAACTGTTCGGGGCTCGCCCGGCCTTGGGTGAATGGTTGCGCGCCGGTGACCGACGCTTCCGGGTGGTTGGCATTCTCGGTGAGCGGGGCGAATCGCTGGGGATGGATTTTGCCGAAATGGTGATCATCCCGGTGGCCAGTGCCCAGGCCTTGTTCAATAGCGAAGGGCTGTCGCGGGTGTTTGTCGAGGTGCATGGACCGAGCTTTCTCGACCGTAGCAAGCGGCTGATACTCGCCGCGCTCAAGGAGCGCCACGAGGGTGAGGAGGACGTTACCCTGGTCAGCCAGGACAGCCTGCTCAGCGCCTTCGATCAGATACTCGCGGTGCTGACCCTGGCGGTGGCCGGCATCGCCGCGATCAGCCTGCTGGTGGCTGGCATCCTGATCATGAACGTGACCTGGATTGCAGTGAGCCAGCGCAGCGCCGAGATCGGCCTGCTCAAAGCCATAGGCGTGACGGCGGCGCAACTGCGCCTGCTATTCCTTGGCGAGGCAGCGCTGCTGGCCCTGACAGGGGCGCTGGCAGGGCTGCTGCTGGCCGAAACCTTGCTCTGGTTGGGGCGCCTGGCGTTCGATCTGCCGCTCTATGCCCCCTGGTGGGCGCGGGCGGGTGCCGTGCTGCTGGCACTCGGCACGGCGCTGCTGTTCGCCTGGCTGCCGGCCGCTCGGGCCTCGGCACTGGAGCCGGTGGCAGCGCTACGCCCACCGGGGGCGCACTGATGCGCTGGCAAGATGGTTTGCGGCTGACCAGCTCGGCACTGACCTGCCGCCCGCTGCGCAGCCTGCTGACCCTGCTCGGGGTAGCGATCGGCATAGCCGCCGTGGCGCTGCTCACGGCCATAGGCGAAGGCGTGCGCGGCTATGTGCTGGAGAACTTCTCGCAGTTTGGTACACGGATCATCACCGTGCGCCCGGGCAAGACCCAGACCAGCGGCCTCGGCGGCCTGCTTGGCAGCGTGCGGCCACTGACCATCAGTGACACCGACGTCCTGCGACGCTTGCCGCATGTCGAGGCGGCGGTGCCGATCATTCAGGGCAGCGGGAATATCCGGTTCGGTCAACTGAGCCGACGCAGCGACATTCTTGGTGGCGGCCATCAGATGGCGCAGGCCTGGCGCATGCAACTGAGCCTGGGCGAGTTCCTGCCCCCGGCGCGTGACGGCCTTTCGCCGCCCTATGTGGTGCTCGGCCATCAGTTACGTACCGAGCTGTTCGGGGCGCGCAACCCGCTGGGTGAGCTGATCCGTGTCGGCGGTGTGCGCTTCCGGGTGATCGGCGTGATGGCGGAGAAAGGCCAGTTGCTCGGTTTCAACCTCGACGATGTCGCCTACATCCCGGTGGACTGGGCGCAAAGCCTGTTCAACCGCACCGGGGTGGTCAAAGCCCATGTGGTGTTTGGCGCAGGTACCACTTCACGGGCGTTGAGCCGGCAGATTCGCGAGGTGCTCGGTGAACGACACGGCGTTGAGGACTTCAGCCTGACCACCCAGGACGACATGCTGCGCAGCTTCAACCGCGTTCTCGGCACCCTGAGCCTGGCCATTGGTGCCTTGGGGGGCATTTCGCTGCTGGTCGGTGCCGTCGGCATTCTCACCATCATGACGACCACTGTGGGCGAGCGCACGGCAGAAATCGGCCTGTTGCGGGCGATTGGCGCCAGCCCGCGACAGGTACTTGGGTTGTTTCTGGCTGAAGCGACGCTGCTGTCCCTGGCCGGTGGCCTGCTTGGCCTGCTGTTGATGGGCCTGCTGCTGGGGCTACTGCACCTGGCCATGCCGAGCCTGCCCTTGGCGCTGCAGCCGCTGTTTCTGCTGCTGGCGCTGCTGCTGGCGGCGGTACTCGGCATTCTCGCCGGCCTGGCCCCGGCCGTGCGGGCGGCCCGCTTGCATCCGGTGGCGGCGCTGCGCATCGAGTAGCGGCCAGGCCAAAGAGCCCCTTGATGGGGCTGCTTTGCAGCCCTTCGCGGCACGCCCGCTCCCACAGAGTACATAACCCAAAGATTCCGCAGGACCCTGTGGGAGCGGGTTTACCCGCGAACACCGGCAAAGCCGGTGCCATACACCGCGTCGCATTCTTCGCGGGTGAACCCGCTCCCACAGGGTGCGCGGCGCGCTTGCTGAATTCGACCCACCGCAAGCTGACAGAAAAGTAATCTGGACCTCAGCCAGCTGACAGGGCAGGTCCGCTAGCGTTAAGGCTGGGGCATTCAACCGCCTGAACACCAGCAACTTTTCGACTGACTGGACGCAACGGCATGCAAAGCAAAACCACCAGACGCTCCTTCGTCAAAGGCCTGGCCGCTACCGGACTGCTTGGCGGGCTGGGCATGTGGCGCGCGCCGGTCTGGGCCGTGACCAGCCCCGGCCAACCGAACGTGCTGAGCGGCACCGACTTCGACCTATACATCGGTGAGCTGCCGGTCAACATTACCGGCGCTGCGCGCACAGCGATGGCAATCAATGGCTCCATTCCCGGGCCCATCCTGCGCTGGCGCGAAGGCGACACCGTCACGCTGCGTGTGCGCAACCGCTTGCAGCAGGACACCTCCATCCACTGGCACGGCATCATCCTGCCGGCAAACATGGACGGCGTGCCGGGCCTGAGCTTCCATGGCATCGCGCCCGACGGCATGTACGAGTACAAGTTCAAGGTCCAGCAGAACGGCACCTACTGGTACCACAGCCACTCCGGTTTTCAGGAGCAGGTCGGGGTGTATGGTGCCTTGGTCATCGATGCGAAAGAGCCTGAGCCGTTCAGCTATGACCGCGATTACGTGGTCATGCTCAGCGACTGGACGGATGAAGACCCTGCACGGGTGCTGTCCAAGCTCAAGAAGCAGTCTGACTACTACAACTACCACAAGCGCACGGTCGGTGATTTCGTCAACGATGTGAGCGAGATGGGCTGGTCCGCCGCAGTAGCCGACCGCAAGATGTGGGCCGAGATGAAAATGAGCCCCACCGATCTCGCCGACGTGAGCGGCTACACCTACACCTACCTGATGAACGGCCAGGCCCCGGACAGTAACTGGACGGGGGTGTTCAAGCCGGGCGAGAAAATTCGTCTGCGCTTCATCAACGGCTCGGCAATGACCTATTTCGATGTGCGAATTCCCGGCCTGAAGATGACGGTTGTCGCGGCGGACGGGCAGCATGTCAAACCCGTTGCGGTCGACGAGTTCCGCATCGCTGTCGCCGAAACCTACGATGTCATCGTCGAGCCCGAAAGCGAGCAGGCTTACACTATCTTCGCTCAATCCATGGACCGCACCGGGTATTCCAGAGGCACCCTGGCCATTCGCGAAGGCTTGCAAGCCCCTGTTCCAGCGGTCGATCCACGGCCGATCATTTCCATGAGCGATATGGGCATGGACCATGGCGGCATGAGCGGCATGGACCACGGCAGCATGGCTGGCATGGATCACGGTGACATGGCAGGCATGGACCATGGCGACATGGCTGGCACCAGCGCGCCCATGCAGAGCCACCCAGCCTCCGAGACGAACAACCCCCTGGTCGACATGCAGACGATGACCCCGACGCCAAAACTGGGCGATCCGGGCATCGGCCTGCGTGACAACGGCCGCCGTGTACTGATCTATGCGGACCTGCGCAGCACCTTCCCGGACCCGGACGGCCGCGCGCCAGGTCGCACAATCGAACTGCACCTCACCGGCCACATGGAAAAGTTCGCCTGGTCGTTTGACGGCATCAAGTTTTCCGATGCCGAGCCACTGCGCCTCAAGTATGGCGAGCGCCTGCGCATCACCCTGGTCAACGACACCATGATGACTCACCCCATCCACCTGCATGGCATGTGGAGCGACCTGGAGGATGAGAACGGCAACTTCATGGTGCGCAAACACACCATCGACATGCCGCCTGGCTCGAAACGAAGCTATCGCGTCACGGCAGATGCCTTGGGGCGTTGGGCCTACCACTGCCACCTGCTGTTCCACATGGAAATGGGTATGTTCCGCGAAGTTCGTGTGGACGAATGAACTGGAGATCCGAGATGAACAAACCAATGAAACGAAGCGCGTTTTTCCTTTCTGCAGTAATGGCGGGCCTGTTCACCATTTATGCCCCGTCGTCGTGGTCCGGCGACAACAATCAGCAGCCTGCCGATGCCGAAAAAGCCAAGAGCACCCAAGGCATGGGCCATGGTGCGATGAAGGGCATGGATCACGGCTCGATGAAAGGTATGGACCATGACGCCATGAAGGGTATGGACCATGGCTCGATGCAAGGCATGGACCACGACAAGATGATGAAATCGCATGGCAGCGACAAAGCTAAGGCAGGGAAAGATGCTCAATAGCCTGGCACGACCATCGCTGCTGGCATTGTCCGTTTCGCTCGGCGTGCTGGGTGCTACGCCCAGCTTCGCCGCTGAAGAAATGGACCACTCGATGATGGACCACGGCAAGATGAATCATGGCAGCATGCAGGGCATGGAACATGGAGCCATGGATCATGGAGCTATGGACCATGGCGCTATGGATCACTCGACAATGAACCACGGTTCGGCGGATACGCCGACGACCAGCCGTACCCCGATCCCGGTGCTGACCGATGCCGACCGCCAGGCGGCCTTCCCCCCGCTGGGCGGGCATCACGTGCATGACAGCGCGATCAACAGCTTCTTCCTGCTGGATCAGCTCGAGTACCAGGATGCCGACGAAGGCAGCACGCTGGCCTGGGACGCCTCTGGCTGGATAGGCGGCGATATCAACCGGCTGTGGATCCGCTCCGAAGGCGAACGTACCAACGGTGTCACCGAGGATGCCGAATTGCAGTTGCTGTACGGTCGCTCGATCAGCCCGTGGTGGGATGTGGTTGCCGGGGTGCGCCAGGACTTCAAGCCTGAATCGCCACAGACCTGGGCGGCGTTCGGTATCCAGGGCATGGCGCTTTACGACTTCGAAGCCGAGGCTACCGCGTTCATTGGCGAAAACGGCCAAACTGCCGCCCGCCTGGAAGGCGACTACGACATTCTGCTGACCAACCGCCTGATCCTGCAGCCGACCGCTGAAGCCAATTTCTATGGCAAGAACGACCCTGAGCGCGGCGTGGGCTCGGGCCTTGCGAACACCGAAGTCGGGCTGCGCCTGCGCTTCGAAATTGTCCGCCAGTTCGCCCCCTACATCGGCATCACCTGGAACCGCTCTTACGGCAAAACCGCCGATTTCATCCGCGACGAGGGTGGTGATGTGGATGAAGCGCGTTTCGTTGCCGGTATCCGCATGTGGTTTTGAGAACCAGACATGAAAAGAACAATAACAACGCTTGTTGCAGCAGGCGCAGTGGCCAGCGTGGCCGTGCTTGGCGCTGCATACTCCGGCCTGGTCAACGTCGGCGCCGATGATCCTCATTTCCCCGCCGTGCATGCCTTTCTGGCCATGGCACGGGACCGCTCGATCGCCGTGCGGGCCAGGGACATCGAGGTGCCAGACCTGAAAGATGAAGCGCTGATTCGTACCGGCGCCGGTAACTACAACGCCATGTGCATCGGTTGCCACCTTGCCCCTGGCGTCGAGAAGACCGAGCTCAGCCAGGCGCTGTATCCATCGCCCCCCAACCTGACCAAAAGCGGGATCGGTGGCGACCCCGCTGCGGCGTTCTGGATCATCAAGCACGGCATCAAGGCCTCTGGCATGCCGGCCTGGGGCAAGAGCATGGGCGATGAGTACATCTGGGGCATCGTCGCTTTCCTGGATCAGCTACCCCAGTTGAACGCCCAGCAGTACCAAACGATGGTCGCGGCCAGTGGCGGCCACCAGCATGGGGGTGGCGAAAGTGAAATGCATGACCATGAAGGCCAGCATGGCGACAATATGCCTGGTCACCAGGGTGAGCAACCCTCGGGCGCAGGCCAGCATGATGGGGGGCATTCAAAGGCGCATACTCATCGCGATGGCAAGCAGCACATGCATAAAGACTGAAGGCAGGGTACGTGTATGCCGACAGGTTTGCAGCGCCTATGAGACCGAGCGCCGCCCGCGCGGCGCTCGGTCTCATAGGCGCTGAAATTGCTAAGGCGAACACCGGAACAGTGGGTGGGTGCCGTTTTCGCCTTGGTAGAAGGTGGTTTTGCCGACGGTGAATTGGGTGTCTTCTGAGGTCATTGTTCAATCCCCTGATAGTTCTCGACTCTCCGGGCCGGCCTTTTCGCGGGCTCGCCCGCTCCCACAGGTCCTGTGCAAGCCTTGAGACCTGTGGAGATCCTGTGGGAGCGGGCATGCCCGCGAAGAGGCCAGCCCAGACAACACATCACTAATGCCTGGATCAAGGTGTCTTCAAGGGAATGGGTAGCGTGGGGCGGATCGGGGACAATTTTTAGCATAGTGACATTCTCTGTAGGTTGATCAGAGACCGGCACTCATGACTTGCAGTGTGATGGGTGGCGGCCACGTACGGGTCTGCAAGACCGGACAGAGAACGAAACCGGCAGGTTCGAAAACCTCCCGTACGCAGCCACCATCAAGCGCGCGCAATGGCATGCCATTGGCTATCGGTGATCGGTAATCGTTCTCTGAGCGGGCTTGCAGGCCCGGTCGCTGATTTGGCAACGACAGGGCCACACTAGGCCGCCAGGAACACCACCGCAATGGCGCAAAGGCGCTAGGAAGCTATTTCAGAAATGGCCTACGCGCAACGGGAAAAATCTGATTATCAGAAGTCATACCGCGCCCCAACCATCATGCTCCGCGACGGCCCGTAGAAGTTGAACGTCGAGGTCGACCCCACCCGCGACAGGTAGTCCCGGTCGAACAGGTTGTTGACGTTGAAGGTGGCCGTCAGCTTCGAGGTAACCGGATACGACAGCATTGCATCCACGGTCGCATAGCCTGGCGCGTCGATGCGCACACCGCCGTTCTCGGAATAGAAGTTGCTCATCGCCGAGATACCGCCACCAATGGCCAGGCCGTTCAGCAGCCCTTGACTGATGGTGTACTTGCTCCACAGCGATGCCTGGTTGCGCGGCATGATGAAGAAGGTGGTTTCGGCATCGCCCTTGAGGGTTTCGGTTTCCATCCAGGTGTAGCCGGCCAGCACTTCCCAGTTCGGCGTCAGCTTGCCGCTCACTTCCACTTCGGCACCTTTCACACGGGTCTTGCCGGATGCAACAGAGTCAGTGGTAGCCACACCGTCGGCGTCATACACGGTGGTCGCGCGGTTCTTGTCCGTCAGGCGGAACACCGAGAAGCGCGTATTCAGGTCGCCGCCGAAGTAGCTGCTCTTGAGGCCGAACTCGTACTGCTCGCCCTCACGCGGTTTAAGTACCCGGCCATTGCTGTCGGTGTCGGACTGCGGCTTGAACACCTGCGAATAGCTGGCGTACAGCGCATGGTTCTCGGTCAGGTCGTAGACCAGGCCGCCATACGGGGTGAAGTGGCCATCCACGCGCTTGCTGTCGTTGGTGGTGGCGCCGCTGCTGAGAGTAGTGGTGTAGAAATCACCGCGATACCAGCTGAAGCGGCCCCCGGCGATAAGCGCCAGACGCTCGACAGGGCGGAAGGTGACCTTGGAGTACAAGCCGTATTCCTCTTCCTGCATACCGGTCTCGGTGCTGTAGTTGGGCGATGGCTTGGCGAACTGCTTCGGCGAGTACGTATTGACGTTAATGGCGCCCAGGTTGGTTGTGCCATTGAGGTACTCGGTGTCGTAGTTCTTGTAGTCGCTGCCGACCACGAATTCGCTGACCTGGCCGAAGGTTTCGAACGGCTGGCTGTAGCTGGCGTCCAGCGAGTAGGTATCCTGGGTGAAATCGCGGGCGCTGGCGCGCTCGGAGTTCGCGCCAGTGGTGGCGTTAGTCGCGGTGAAGGCATACAGGTAATTGGTGTCGCGATGCGAACCACGTGCTGCGACACGGCCATAGCCGCCGTTGTCGAAGCGGTGGGTCAGCTCGGCGACCAGGTCGGTGGTCTTGCCATCGAAGTAATTCCAGTCAGCCCCCAGGAACTTCGAATGGCTGAAGTCGGGCACTTCGCCGGACAGCGTTGCAGGATAGCCATTGTGCGGGGTGATGTTCTTCACTTCATGAATCAGGCCGAACGAGAGAGTAGTGGCGTCGTCCAGGTCGACGTCCAGCGCACCGTAATAGCTGTTGCTGGTGTTGGCGTTGTAGTCGACCTCGCCATTGGTGTCATCACGCGAGGCGATGAAGCGTCCGCGCACGCGGCCGGCATCATCCAGCGGCCCGCTCAGGTCGATTTCTTCGTGGTTGGTATCCCAGGTGCCATAGCTGCCTTCGACGTGCCCCTGGAACTCGGCGGTCGGGCGTTTGCGCACCATGTTGACGATGCCGCCCAGTTCGCTGGTACTGCTGAACAACCCGGCCGGGCCACGCATGATCTCGACACGGTCGAATGCCGCCAGCGACGGTACTGTACCGAAGATGCTGGCCATGGGCGCCGGCAGGCCGTCGATATTGAACTCGCTGTACTCGTAGCCACGGGCGTAGATCGACGATCGGCCACTATCGTTGGTCAGGGTTCGCAGGCCGGCGGTGTACTTGGCCAGGTCATCGAGGTGCACGAACCGGCGGTCCTTGACGTAGTCCTGGGTGTAGACGGTGATCGATTGCGGAATGTCCTTGAGCGCTGCGGGGGTCTTGGTGCCCACGGTGGCGGCGTCCACGCTGTAGCCGCCGGTTTCTTCCGACGGCAGCATGTCGTACAGGCGGTTGCCTTCGATGGTCAATGCCGGCAAGTCAAGCGCGCTGTCCTCGGCAGACGCCTGGGTCGCTACCGTTTCGGCCAGTGCCGACAACGAAAACGGCGCCAGCATCCCCAGCACCAGCCAGCTCCGAACCCGTCGCGAGTCCCCCGAACTTTTGAAACTGCTCATGACGCCCTTTCCCCAAATGGTAGTAATTCGCAAACGAAACAAGTTGCTTTTTGCGAACGATACCGAAGGGAAATCGGGGGTGCAGCAGGATTAACCTTCTTAACACATCCAGGCGTTGCTCTCGCCCTGCCGGCAATGGGATGATTCGTAACTGATACGAATTCTCATTCAAGGCTCGCTGTGCCCACCTCACTTCTCCTCACCGAAGACGACCCACGCCTGCGTCAGGACCTGGAACGCCATTTCCTCAACCGGGGTTTCCGGGTGCACGCATGCGCCACCGGCGCCCAGGCCCTGAATGCCATACAGCAATCACAGTTCGAGCTGGTGCTGCTGGATATCATGCTGCCGGGCATCGACGGCCTCAGCCTGCTCGACGAGTTGCGCCGGCAGCAGGCGGTGCCAGTCATGCTGATGTCGGCGCTGGGGGCCGAGCAGGATCGCATCAGTGGCTTTACCCGGGGCGCGGACGATTACTTGCCCAAGCCCTTCAGTCTGGCCGAGCTGGATGCCCGGGTCGATGCGTTGCTGCGGCGTGTGGCGTTCGATCGTGGTACGGCGCTGCATGCCGATGTTGGCGAGGTGATGCTCGACCAGGACCGCCAGGACGTTATCCACAACGGCAAGGCTGCCGGCCTCACCGCGTCCGAATTCCGCTTGCTGGCCACCCTGCGGGCTCATCCCGGCGAAGCCTTGAGCAAACCGTTTCTCTACCAGACCGTGCTGCACCGGGCCTACACCCGCCTGGACCGCGGCCTGGATGTGCATGTATGCAACCTGCGCCGCAAGCTGGCCGACATCGCTGCCCAGCACCTGCAGATCCAGGCCGTACGCGGCCAAGGGTACATCCTGGTCGACACGGAACAAGCCTGATGCGCCGTCATCCCTTGCTATGGAAGCTGGCCGTACTGCAGGTCGGCTTCTGCCTGTTGCTGACCTGGCTGATCTGGACCTGGGGCCTGTCGGTGGAGCGCAGTACCTACTTCCTGTCCCAAGCCGACCAGGACTACCTGGCGCGCTTTGCACAGCAAGCCGAACAGGCCTGGGAGCAAGGCGGCGCGGCGGGTGCCGAGGCCTGGCGCAGGCAACTGGAACAGGCCGAGGGCACTTGGGTGGCGCTGGTCGGGCCGCACCTGGAGAGCCTTGGCAGCACCCCACTGAGCGCTGAGGAAGCCAGCCACCTGACCTTCATGCGCAAGCTCGACTGGCCGATGAGCCGGCGCCTGCAGGATGAACTGCCCTACGTCAGCATCGAGTTCCCGCAGCACCCCGAGCACGGTCGCCTGGTAATGCAACTGCCCGAACACCTGTTGCCTACCGGCCTGACCCCATGGACCCATGTGAACACCCATGGCGTTGCCCCCACGCTGCTCGCCCTGCTGCTGGTTCTGGCGCTGTACCGCCACCTTGTGGTGCCACTGAACCGTCTGCGCGACCGTGCCGACGCCCTGCGTGCCGACGACCTCGACAGCCCGGCCCTGCCCCTGCAGGAGCGGCGCGATGAGCTTGGTGAACTGGCGCAGGCCTTCGAGCACATGGCCGGGCGCCTGCGCCAGAGCCTGGAGCAGCAGCGCCTGTTGCTGCGCACGCTGTCTCACGAACTGCGCACCCCGCTGGCGCGGCTGCGCATCGCCCATGACAGCAGCTTGCCGCCGGCCCAGTTGCGCGAGCGCCTGGACCGCGAGGTCGCCGACATGCAGAAGCTGCTGGAGGACACGCTGGACCTGGCCTGGATGGACACCGAACAGCCCAGCTTGCCGACCGAACCGGTGTTGATGGTTTCGGTGTGGGAGGCCTTGTGCCAGGACATCTGCTTCGAAAGCGGCTGGGACCGCGCCCGCCTGCCCTGCTCGCTCGGCACCGACTGCGTGGTGCAAGCCCACCTGGACAGCCTGGCCCAAGCCCTGGAAAACCTGATGCGCAATGCCATCCGCCACTCGCCGGCCGAGGGCCGGGTCAGCCTGGATGGCTGGCTGGAGGGCGACTGCTGGCACCTGCGCCTGATTGACCAGGGTCCTGGGGTGCCGCCCGCCGAGCTCGAACGCATTTTCAAGCCCTACCAGCGGCTGGCCGACAGCGGCGCGGGCTTCGGCCTGGGCCTGGCCATCGCCCGCCGCGCCATCGAACTGCAAGGCGGTCGCTTGTGGGCCAGCAACGGTCACCCGGGTCTGTGCCTGCACATGACCTTGCCGATGGGCCAGGACTGTTTAGAAAGTTAATGCGCTTTACGCTCAATCAGGACTGATTATCATCTTGGCGCTCCTGCCTTGCGCTCCTTGCAAAGCCCTGATGAGACACCTGATGAGCAAGATGACCCTGACGCTGGCTTTGGTGCTGGCCCTGGCGGCCCCTGCTGCCCTGGCGCAGCCCAAGCATCAACAGAGCATGGATACCTCGCTGCTGCAGCGCCAGGACCTGGCCTACCGCTTCAGCCAGCTCGACCTGGACTCGGCTGATGGCCAGCGTCATTACCGCTTGTGGATCGGCCAACCAGACCGCCCGGCGCCAGCGGCAGGTTACCCGGTGCTTTGGATGCTCGATGGCAACGCCGCGCTGGGGGCGTTGGACAGCCTGCTGCTGGGCAAGCTTGCCGCCGGCCAGGCGCCATTGCTGGTGGCCGTGGGGTACCAGACCGATCAGCGGATCGAGCGGGTCGGGCGTACCTATGACTACACCCCGGCGCTGCCTGGGCAGGCTGAGCAGCTGGACCCGTTGACCGGGCAACCGAGCGGTGGCGTGGACGAGTTCCTCGATCTGCTGAGCGAGCGCATGCGGCCGCTGGTGGCGGGTGTGGCACCGATCGACCTGCAGCGGCAGACGTTGTGGGGGCATTCCTACGGTGGGTTGGCCGTGCTGCATGCGCTGTTCACCCGGCCTGNGGCTTTCAGTGACTACGTGGCGGCCAGCCCTTCGCTGTGGTGGCATGATGGTGCGATCATGCGTGAGGCGCAGGGGCTTGGACAGCGCTTGGGTAGCAACCAGGCTCGGTTGTTAATGATGCGTGGGAGTGAAGAGCCGGCTAACCCGCGCATACCGGTGCAAGGTGATGGAGAACGGGCGGCGCGGGAGCTGGTGGCAGACCTGGCCATGGTGCCGGGGATGCAGGTACGGTTCGAACGGTTTGACGGGCTGGGGCATGGCCCGATGTTACCGGCCTCGCTGAAGCGGGTGATTGAAGGGATGTCTCGATAATCCTGCACTGGCCTCTTCGCGGGTAAACCCGCTCCCACAATATTCCCACAGGCTTCACCTACAGTAGCAACCTGTACCATCAGGCTCCGTCTTTTCATCACAACCGGTGCCATCACAGGCTTCAACTTTTCATGGCAACCCGTGCCATCACAGGTTCCAACTTTTCATGGCAACCTGTGCCATCACAGGCTTCAACTTTTTCATGGCAACCTGTGCCATCACAGGCTTCAACTTTTTCATGGCAACTTGTGCCCCACAGGTTCACTCGATTCCTGTGGGAGCGGGTTTACCCGCGAAGAGGCCGGCACAGGCAACCCCCGTCAGCCCTTCACACACACCACCTGTCGCAAGGTGTGCACCACCTCCACCAGCTCCTGCTGCGCGCGCATCACCGCATCGATGTCCTTGTAGGCCATGGGGATCTCGTCGATCACCTCCTTGTCCTTGCGGCATTCCACATGCGCCGTGGCCCGCCGCTGGTCTTCCACGGTGAAGCGGCTCTTGGCCTTGGTCCGACTCATGAGCCGGCCGGCACCATGGCTGCAGGAACAGAACGATTCTTCATTGCCCAGCCCTCGCACGATAAAGCTCCTGGCCCCCATCGAGCCGGGAATGATGCCCAACTGCCCCTTCTGCGCCGACACCGCCCCCTTGCGCGTCACCAGCACCTCTCGGCCAAAATGCTGCTCGCGCTGCACATAGTTGTGGTGGCAGTTCACCGCTTCCAGGCTGGCCTCGAACGGCTTGCCCAGCGCCTTGCGAGCCGCGCCGACCACCGCCAGCATCATCAGCTCGCGGTTCTGCCTGGCGTAGTCCTGCGCCCACTCCACCGCTTCGACGTAGTCGGCGAAATGGCGGCTGCCTTCCTCGAAATATGCCAGGTCCTTGTCCGGCAGGTTGGCCAAGTGCTGGCGCATGTCGGCCTGGGCCAGTTCGATGAACAGGTTGCCGATGGCATTGCCTACGCCGCGGGAGCCACTGTGCAGCATGAACCAGACGCGGTCGGCCTCGTCCAGGCATACCTCGATGAAGTGGTTGCCGCCGCCCAGCGTCCCCAGGTGATGGCGGTTGTTGGTCTTCTCCAACCGCGGGTACTTGTCGGTGATGGCCTTGAAGCGTCCGGCCAACTGCGCCCAGGCCTTGTCCGCCCGGGCCGGCACATCGGCCCAGGCGCCCTGATCATGCTTGCCGAATGTCTTGCCATGCGGCACGGCCTGTTCGATGCCATTGCGCAGGCCATGCAGGTTGTCCGGCAGGTCGCGAGCGCTTAGCGACGTGCGCGCGGCGATCATGCCGCAGCCGATATCCACACCCACCGCGGCGGGGATGATCGCACCAACCGTCGGGATCACACTGCCGATGGTCGAGCCCTTGCCCAGGTGCACATCCGGCATCACCGCCAGGTGCTTGAAGATGAACGGCATCCTGGCCGTGTTGAGCAGTTGCTTGCGGGCGTCGTCTTCCACCGGTACGCCGTCGGTCCACAACTTTACCGGCTTGCCGCCGGCGACCTGGAGAATGTCCATGGGGCTGTTCCTCGAATGCATAGCCGCATGATACCGCCAAAGGTCGTAGAGCCGTGGGTTGCCAGCGGGGTGGCAATGTGCTGTATGCTTGGCGGGTCTTCAGGGCGGGGTGAAAGTCCCCACCGGCGGTAAATCGAAAGATGAGCCCGCGAGCGCCCCGGCCATGCCGGGGGTCAGCAGATCTGGTGAGACTCCAGAGCCGACGGTCATAGTCCGGATGAAAGAAGGCGTCAGGCAGGGGCCATCCGGGCGCCCTTGCGCGCGCATTTTGTTCGCCCCGAGACGTTCATCGATTTTTCACGAGGAGCGTTTCATGTCCACCAAGCATCACCCGCAATTCCCCAATGTCAGCGCTGCCATCGCCGCCTTCCAGGCCGGGCGCCCTGTGCTGCTGCTCGATGACGACGACCGTGAGGACGAAGCGGACATCATCGCCGCCGCCGAGAACATCTCGCTGCAGACCATGGCCATGATGATTCGCGATTGCAGCGGCATCGTCTGCCTGTGCCTGGACGAGGCCACCGTCGACGACCTGCAGCTGGCACCGATGGTACAGAACAACCAGGCCCGCCATGGCACCGGCTTCACCGTCACCATCGAGGCGGCGGAAGGCATTACCACCGGAGTGTCGGCGCAGGACCGCATCACCACCATTGGAGCGGCACTGCGCTCCACTGCCGACCAACGCCATATCGTCAGCCCGGGGCATGTGTTCCCGCTGCGCGCCCGCAATGGCGGGGTGCTGACCCGCCGTGGCCACACCGAGGGCTCGGTAGACCTGGCACGCCTGGCCGGGTTGCGCCCGGCGGCGGTGCTGTGCGAGTTGATGAACCCCGATGGCACGATGGCCCGTGGCGAGCAGGTGGCGGTGTATGCGCGGCAATACAATCTGCCGGTGCTGACCATCGAGGAACTGGCGCGGTACCGTGAGGCCATGCTGGAGCTGGAAGCAGAGCCAGCCTGATAGGCCTCCTCCAGGCCATTCGCGGGCACGCCCGCTCCCACAGGTTACACCACAGCCTTCAAGACCTGTGCTGTACCTGTGGGAGCGGGCGTGCCCGCGAAAGGGCCCTTGAAACCAGCAGCATTGCCCCTGAAGTTTGCTCCCCCCGCCCCGCTCTGCTAGTGTCGCGCCGTTCTGAATGCCACCGAGACAGTCGCCATGGCCCGCAAAAAAGCCTCCCTCGATTTCGAGCAATCCCTCGCAGACCTGCAAGCACTGGTCGAGCGCCTGGAGAACGGCGAGTTGTCGCTGGAAGAGTCGCTGGCCGCCTTCGAGCAAGGCATCGCCCTGACCCGCGATTGCCAGGGCGCCCTGGCCCAGGCCGAGCAGAAGGTGCAGATCCTGCTGGAACGCGATGGCGAGCTGGCTGCCCAGCCCTTCGACGCGGAGCCTGAAGCATGATCGGCACCTACCAGGCCAGCTCCCAGGCCCGGGTCGACGCCGCCCTCGAGCCGTTATTCGTCGCTCCGACCAAGGAACTCGAACGCCTTTACGCCGCCATGCGCTACAGCGTGATGAACGGTGGCAAACGCGTTCGTCCGTTGCTGGCCTACGCGGCTTGCGAAGCTTTGGGCGCCCCGGCCGAACAGGCCAACGGCGCAGCCTGCGCTGTGGAACTGATCCACGCCTACTCGCTGGTGCATGACGACCTGCCGGCAATGGATGACGACGACCTGCGCCGCGGCCAGCCGACCACCCACAAAGCCTTCGATGAGGCCTGCGCGATCCTCGCCGGCGACGGCTTGCAGAGCCTGGCCTTCAGCGCCCTGCTCGACCCGCGCCTGAGCCCGCAGGCTGACAGCATTCGCCTGGCCATGGTCCAGGCCCTGGCCAAGGCGGCCGGCCCGGCAGGTATGGTTGGTGGCCAGGCCATCGACCTGGGTTCGGTTGGCCTGAAGCTGGACCAGCAGGCGCTGGAGTTCATGCACCGGCACAAGACCGGTGCGCTGATCGAAGCCAGCGTGCGCCTCGGCGCCCTGGCCAGCGCCCGCGCCGAACAGGCGCAACTGGCTGCCCTGCAGACCTATGCACAGGCCATCGGCCTGGCGTTCCAGGTGCAGGACGACATCCTCGATGTGGAAAGCGACACCGCCACCCTGGGCAAACGCCAAGGGGCTGATATCGCCCGTGACAAACCGACCTACCCGGCGCTGCTGGGTCTGGAAGCGGCCAAGGCCTATGCGGTCGAATTGCGCGACCAGGCGCTGGTCGCACTGCAAGGCTTCGACGAAAAGGCCGAACCGCTGCGGGCCTTGGCGCGTTACATCGTCGAACGCCGCAACTAAGCAGCGACACCAATCCCTGTGGGAGCGGGTTTACCCGCGAATGCGATGTTGAGTTTACCGCCGCATTCGCGGGTAAACCCGCTCCCACAGGGGCCGCGTAAACCCGTGGTTGAATGGGCAGTATTTCCTACAATGGGGTAAACTGCCGCGTCTTCACACACCTATAACGACTCGCCTGATGCCCACGACGTTTCAAGAGATTCCCCGCGAACGCCCGGTCACGCCGTTGCTCGACCGCGCTGACACGCCTGCCGGCCTGCGCCGGCTGGCCGAAGCCGACCTGGAGACCCTGGCCGACGAACTGCGCCAGGAGTTGCTCTACACCGTGGGTCAGACCGGTGGGCATTTTGGTGCCGGCCTGGGCGTCATCGAGCTGACCATCGCCCTGCACTACGTCTTCGACACCCCCGACGACCGGCTGGTGTGGGACGTGGGCCATCAGGCGTACCCGCACAAGATCCTCACCGGGCGCCGTAACCGCATGCTCAGCCTGCGCCAGAAGGACGGCATCGCCGCCTTCCCGCGCCGCAGCGAGAGCGAGTACGACACCTTCGGCGTCGGCCACTCCAGCACCTCGATCAGCGCCGCATTGGGCATGGCCATTGCCGCCCGCCTGCAGCACAGCGAACGCAAGTCGATCGCGGTGATCGGTGACGGCGCGCTGACCGCCGGCATGGCCTTCGAGGCGTTGAACCACGCCCAGGAAGTCAACGCCGACATGCTGGTTATCCTCAACGATAACGACATGTCGATTTCGCGCAACGTCGGCGGCCTGTCCAACTACCTGGCCAAGATCCTCTCCAGCCGCACCTACGCGAGCATGCGCGAAGGCAGCAAGAAAGTGCTGTCGCGCCTGCCGGGCGCCTGGGAAATCGCCCGCCGCACCGAGGAGTACGCCAAAGGCATGCTGGTGCCGGGCACACTGTTCGAAGAACTGGGCTGGAACTACATCGGCCCGATCGACGGCCACGACCTGCCGACCATGATTGCCACCCTGCGCAACATGCGGGATCTCAAGGGCCCGCAGTTCCTGCACGTGGTGACCAAGAAGGGCAAGGGCTTCGCCCCGGCCGAGATCGACCCGATCGGCTACCACGCCATCACCAAGCTGGAGCCGGCCGACAAACCAGCCGCACCGAAGAAAGCCAGCGGCCCGAAATACTCCGCGGTGTTCGGCCAGTGGCTGTGCGACATGGCTGCCGCCGATAACCGCCTGGTGGGCATTACCCCGGCGATGAAGGAAGGCTCCGACCTGGTCGACTTCAGCGAGCGCTACCCGGAGCGTTACTTCGACGTGGCGATCGCCGAGCAGCATGCAGTGACCCTGGCGGCCGGCATGGCCTGCGAGGGCAGCAAGCCGGTGGTGGCGATCTACTCCACCTTCCTGCAGCGCGCCTACGACCAGCTGATCCACGACGTGGCGGTACAGAACCTCGACGTGCTGTTCGCCATCGACCGCGCCGGCCTGGTCGGCGAAGACGGCCCGACCCACGCGGGCAGCTACGACCTGTCGTACCTGCGCTGCATCCCGGGCATGCTGGTGATGACCCCAAGCGACGAGAACGAGCTGCGCAAGATGCTCAGCACCGGCCACCTGTACAACGGCCCGGCGGCTGTGCGCTACCCACGTGGCACCGGCCCGAACGCGCCGATCAGTGGTGATCTGGAGCCGCTGGAAATCGGCAAGGGCGTGGTCCGTCGCCAGGGCGAGAAAGTCGCCTTGCTGGTGTTCGGCGTACAACTGGCCGAGGCCATGCAGGTGGCTGAGCAGATCAAGGCCACCGTGGTCGACATGCGCTTCGTCAAACCGCTGGATGAGGCGCTGGTGCTGGAACTGGCCGCAAGCCATGAGCTGCTGGTGACCATCGAAGAAAACGCCATCATGGGCGGTGCCGGTGCGGCTGTTGGTGAGTTCCTGGCTAACCAGGCGATCGTTAAACCGCTGCTGCACCTGGGGTTGCCGGACATTTATGTCGAGCATGCCAAGCCTGCGCAGATGCTGGCTGAGTGTGGACTGGATGCGGCCGGGATCGGGGCTTCGGTGAAGGCTCGGATGGCCAGGCTCGGGCTTTGAGATTTTGGGGCCGCTTTGCGGCCCATCGCGACACAAGGCCGCTCCTACAGGGGCCATGCAGGCATCGAGCCTTGCGCAGCCACTGTAGGAGCGGCCTTGTGTTGCGATCGAGGGCGCAGCCCTCGCAGAGGCTCACCGGGGCGTTGGCGCTTTAGCCGCGAGCAACGCACACAACCGCGCCGTAGCTTCGATCATCTGCCCACTGGGCCGCTCCAGGCCTTTGTCTGGCACCACCAGTAAACGATCATCAGCCACCGCACGCAATTGCGGCCACGCCTTCCAACTCGCCAGCTGCGCTTCATCACCCGCCAGAATGACCTGCGGGTTGCGCAGCAGCACAGATTCCACATTTACCTGCGGCGCCGGCTGGGTGAGATCGGCGAAGACATTACGCGCCCCGCAAACGGCCAGGGCATCGCTGACCACCTGCTGTCCACCGAGCGTATACAGCGGTCGGTCCCAGACCTGGTAGAACACCTGCAACGGCTCGTCCCGCCGGTACTGCTGGCGCAACTGACGCAACCGCTCACGCAAGGCCTCGGCATACCGATGGCCCTGCTCGGCACGGCCGATACGTTCGGCGATGGCTTCGATCTGCTCGATCAACTGGTCGATATCATGGGGTTCTGCGCTGAAGGTGGCGATGCCCAGGCGCTTGAGCTGGTCACGTTGGGCCGGCGGCACACTGCCCGGCCACAGCAGCAACAGGTCGGGGCGAAGGCTGAGCAGGCGTTCGAGATTCAGTTGCCCCAGGCGCCCCACCGAGGGCAACTCGCGCAGCGCCGCCGGCCGTTCGCCACCGTCGAGCACACCTACCAGCAGGTCATCGGCCTGCAGTTCGAGCATGATCTCGCTCATCGACGGGGCCAGGCTGACCACCCGCAGGGGTTCGCCGGCCAATGCGGAGCAGGCGAACAGCGCCAACAGGCCGGGCAGCAGGCGCATCAGCCGAGCTGGCGTGGAATGCGATAGAGGTAAAGCACCACTGCGGTGGACAACGCCAGCAGGATCTGCGGCACCGCCTCGAGGCCGACCAGTACCGACAAAGCGGCGACCCAGGCCGGGAAGCAGGCATAAAGCATGGCCAGGCGCCGCACCCGCGCCAGCTCGATCCAGGCGGCGGGCTCTTCGCCAGTGCCGAGCACCTTTGAAGTTGCGATGAGGGCGCGCTTGTAGGCACCGAAGCGCGGCAGGCTGAGGAACATGGTCGCCGCGCCGGCAATGAACAGTGGCATGGCCAGCACCGAGGCCAGCGCATCACCGCCACCGAAGGCCCAGGCCATCACTGGCAGCGGCACCAGGCCCACCGCCAGGTACTGCCACCAGGCCAGCGCCAGGCGCCGCTTGACCTCGGTGCGGGTCACGCCTGGGGCACCTCGCCCTGATGCTCGTTACCCAGCATGTGGCCCAGCTTTCCAGCCTTCGTCGCCAGGTAGTAACGGTTGTGCGGGTTGTGCCCGGTGTGCAGCGGCACGCGCTCGGCGACGACGATGTTCATGTCGGTCAGGGCTTTGACCTTGCGCGGGTTGTTGGTCATCAGGCGCAGCGACTTCACGCCCAGGTGTTCCAGCATCGGCAGGCACATGGCGTAGTCGCGCTGGTCGGCGGCAAAGCCCAGGCGCTCGTTGGCCTCGACGGTATCGGCGCCACCATCCTGCAGCTCATAGGCGCGAATCTTGTTCAGCAGGCCGATGCCGCGGCCTTCCTGACGCAGGTACAGGAGCACGCCACGGCCTTCACGGGCGATGGCTTGTAGCGCGGCTTCCAGCTGCGAGCCGCAGTCGCAACGCTGGCTGAACAGGGCATCGCCGGTCAGGCACTCCGAGTGCAGGCGCCCCAGCACCGGCTGGCCGTCCGCGATGTCACCCAGGCTGAGCACCACGTGCTCGCGGCCGGTGGCTTCATCGAGGAAGCCATGCATGGTGAAGGTCGCGAAAGGAGTCGGGAGTTTAGAGGCGGCAACAAAGACGACGGGCACGTTGTGCTCCTGGATAAGTAGGAAATTTCTCGTGAGCCGATTGTATCAGCAGGTTGGGGGATGTGGGCTGGCTGAATACGGTGGGTTAAGATCGAAAAGTTCGATGCTTAGTAGGCCATCAATCAACCGTGCCCCACGCGGTTTCTGTGGGAGCGGGTTTACCCGCGAAGAAGCCAGCGCGGTGCCTGGCACCGGCTTCGCCGGTGTTCGCGGGTAAACCCGCTCCCACAGGGACCACACATGCCTGAGCGCTCTGCGCCTCAATGCGGTTTGCTATCCGGGCTGAACGGATACGGCTGCTGCCAGCGCTTGAAGATCGGCTTCAGCTCGCCACTGCGCACCAGCTCTGCCATGCGCTTGTCGAACAGGTCGCGCAAGGCCTTGGCCTGGTCGTTGCGGGCAAAGGCCAGGTACAGCGGCAGTTCGGCCACGTGGGTGCGGCGGAAGCGCTCGGGGTGAGAGGCCTGGCCAAGCACGTAGTCGACCTCGGTCAGCGCATCGATGTAGTAGTCCACGCGGTCATGCTCGAGCATCGGCAAAATGCCTTCGCGGCGCTGGACTTCGCGAAACTCATGCACATTGGGCAGGTAGCTGCCGAAGTCGTAGCCACGCACCCAGGCCAGGCGGTACTGGCCTATGGTCTGTTGGGTAGGCACAGGCTTGCTGACCAGGCCCAATGCGTAGATGTGGTCCATGTCGAAATGCCAGCGCGGGTACAGGTTGTCGTCGTTCTCTTCCTTGTACGAGCCTACCCAGGCGTCAGCCTCGCCACGCTTCACCAGCCCGATCGCACGGCTGTAGGGCGCGCTCTGGGTCACCACTTTGACCCCGGCCGGTTCGAACACCTTGCGCAGCACATCCCAGGCCACCCCAGTACCGTCGGCGTTGGTGTAGTCGAGCCACTCTTCGCTGACCAGGTGGATCTGCTTCGGCACACCTTCGGCAGCCGCCGCCCACGGGGCAAGGCTCAGCAGCATTGCCAGCAGCACCGTCCTCATGGCCATTCACACGCTCCCTGTATCAGGCAACCGCCCACACCAGAACCTGCATCCCCAGCCAGGCAAACACGCCGGCCAGGATATCGTCGAGCATGATCCCGACGCCCCCATGCACATGGCGGTCGACCCAGCGGATCGGCCACGGCTTGAGAATGTCGAAGAAGCGGAACATAAGGAACCCCGCCAGCAGCCACTGCCAGCCTTCCGGCACCAGCCAGAGGGTTATCCACATGCCGACGATCTCGTCCCAGACAATGCCTTCATGGTCGTGCACGCGCAGGTCATTGGCGACCTTGCCACAGAGCCAGAAGCCGAACAGCATGCTTACGCCCAGCAGCAGCCAGTAGCCCCAGTCGGGCAGCATCTGCCACAGCGGAATGAACGGTATGGCCACCAGCGAGCCCCAGGTGCCCGGCGCCTTGGGCAAGGTGCCGGAACCGAAGCCGAAGGCGATGAAGTGCCACGGGTTGCGCCAGACCGAAGGCGGAACGAACTCCGCAGGCACCTGGTTGGGGTGATCGGTCACGGTGTCTCCCTAAAATGTTGATAGCCCCGCTGCTCGGGGGTGATGTCCCGGCCTTGTGCATCACGCAGGGTCACACCCTGCCCTTCGAGCACACGACCAATGGTATGCACCTCGATGAAACCGAGGTTCGCCAGAGGCGCCAGCGCTTCGGGCGGCAAGGTGAAGGCCAGTACATAATCGTCGCCACCGCTGAGCGCTGCCTGCAATGCCGCTTCGCGACCGAGGAACGCCACTAGAGCAGGAGACACTGGTACCTGGGCCAGGTTCACCTCAAGCGCCACGCCGGACGCCTTGGCGATATGCCCGCAATCAGCCAGCAGGCCGTCGGAGATGTCCAGCGCTGCCGTCGCCCGCCCACGTAGCCACTCGCCCAGGGTAAGCTGCGGCATCGGCGACCAGTAATGGGCCAGCAGCGGCTCGGCCTGGGCAGCAGGCGCCTCGCGCTCACCCAGCACCAGCGGCAAGGCACCGGCGGCCTTGCCCAGCGTGCCGCCAACACACAGCAGGTCGCCTGGCCGGGCGCCGCTGCGGCGCAATGCCTGGCCAGCCGGCACGCGGCCGAACACGGTGACAGTGATGCTCAGCGGACCCCGGGTGGTATCCCCGCCAATCAGGCTCATACGGCAGCGGTGGGCCATGCGGCTGAGGCCATTGGCGTAGGCCGCCAGCCAGTCCGGGCCTACGTCAGGCAGGGTCAGGGCGAGGGTAAAGCCGATGGCAGTTGCGCCCATGGCTGCCAGGTCACTGGCCGCCACGGCCAGGGAGCGCTGGCCCAGCAGTAGCGGGTCGCAAACAGCAGGGAAATGCACCCCGGCGACCAGCGTGTCGGTCGACACTGCCAGGTGTTCACCGGGGGGAAGCGCCAGCAGGGCGCAGTCATCGCCGATACCCAGGGCCACGCCTTCGCCGCCCTGCGCACAGGGCGCGGCGGCGAAGTAATGGTTGATCAGCTCGAACTCACCCATGGTTCGCAAGCGCCAGGATCAGCGCTTGTTCGCCTTGACTTCTGCTTCGCGCAGGTTCGGCGCCAGCTTGTCCAGCACGCCGTTGACGAACTTGTGACCGTCGGTGGCACCGAAGACCTTGGCCAGCTCGACACCTTCGTTGATCACCACGCGGTACGGTACGTCGACACGCTTGATGAACTCCCAGGTGGACAGACGCAGCACGGCCAGCTCGACCGGGTCGAGTTCTTCCAGTGCCAGGTCCAGGCATGGCTTCAGGGCGCTGTCGATTTCGCTCTTGATCGCCGGGACCCCGTGCAGGATCTCGCGGAAATAAGCGCCATCGACATCGGAGAAATCGTTATCGACCCGGAACTGCGCTTCGATCTCGTTCAGCGAATGCTGCGCCATGTGCCACTGGTACAGCGCCTGGGTCGCGAGCTTGCGGGCTTCGCGGCGCTTGGCGCTCTTCGAGGGCTTGCCGGCATCCGCAGGTTTTGGATCGCGCGGGTTGAAACGATCGCTTTCGTCGCTAATCACTTGGCCTCCAACTGCGCCAGCAGGCTGACCATTTCCAGAGCGGACAGGGCAGCTTCAGCACCTTTGTTGCCGGCCTTGGTGCCGGAACGCTCGATGGCCTGTTCGATGGAGTCGACGGTCAGTACGCCGAAAGCCACCGGAACACCGAACTCCATGGACACCTGGGCCAGGCCCTTGGTGCATTCGCCCGCCACGTATTCGAAGTGCGGGGTACCACCACGGATCACGGCGCCCAGGGCGATGATCGCGTCGTAGGCGCCTTGCTGGGCGACCTTCTGTGCCACCAGCGGGATTTCGAATGCACCCGGGGCACGGATGATGGTGATGTCGCTTTCGCTGACACCGTGGCGTACCAGGGCATCAACTGCACCGCTTACCAGGCTTTCGACGACGAAGCTGTTGAAGCGGCCAACCACCAAAGCATAGCGACCTTTGGGGGCGATGAAGGTACCTTCGATGGTCTTCAGGGTCATTCCGATATTCTCATCTTCAAGAGCGAGGCCGCATACAAGCGGCCTCGACAGGGGTCTGGACTCGAGCAGAGGGCGTCATTGCCGCCTCAAGTCACTCGGAGGGCACGTATTCTACAACTTCCAGATCGAATCCGGATATCGCGTTGAACTTCATCGGCGAACTCATCAGGCGCATCTTGCGCACACCAAGGTCGCGCAGGATCTGCGAACCGGCACCCACGGTGCTGTAGGTGGTCGGTGCCTTGGTGGGTGCATCGCCCGCGCTTTCGCGGATGTGCGCCAGCAGCACGTCGCCGTCCAGCGGGTGGCCCAGCAGCAATACCACGCCGCTGCCGGCCTCGGCCACGGCGGCCATGGCGGCGCGCAGGCTCCAGCGGCCCGGTTGCTTGACCAGCAGCAGGTCGCGCAGCGGGTCCATGTTGTGCACGCGCACCAGGGTCGGTTCTTCGGCGCAGATCTTGCCCAGGGTCAGGGCCATGTGCACGTCGCCTTCCACCGCGTCGCGGTAGGTGACCAGGTTGAACTCGCCCAGCTCGCTCTCGACCGATTGCTCGGAGACGCGCTGCACGGTGCGCTCGTGGATCATGCGGTAGTGGATCAGGTCGGCAATGGTGCCGATCTTCAGGCCGTGCTCGGCGGCGAACACTTCCAGCTCGGCGCGGCGCGACATGGTGCCGTCATCGTTCATCACTTCGCAGATCACGCCGCTCGGCTCGAAACCGGCCATGCGCGCCAGGTCGCATGCGGCCTCGGTGTGGCCGGCACGGGCCAGGGTACCGCCAGGCTGGGCCATCAGCGGGAAGATGTGCCCAGGGCTGACGATGTCTTCGGCCTTGGCGTCCTTGGCGGCGGCCGCCTGCACGGTGCGGGCGCGGTCAGCGGCGGAGATGCCGGTGGTGACACCTTCGGCGGCTTCGATCGACACGGTGAACTTGGTGCCGAAGCCCGAGCCGTTGCGCGGCGCCATCAGCGGCAGCTTCAGCGTTTCGCAACGCTCGCGGGTCATCGGCATGCAGATCAGGCCACGGGCGTGCTTGGCCATGAAGTTGATGTGCTCGGGCAGGCAGCACTCGGCTGCCATGATGATATCGCCTTCGTTTTCGCGGTCTTCGTCATCCATGAGGATGACCATTTTGCCCTGGCGGATGTCTTCGACCAGTTCTTCGATGCTGTTGAGCGCCACGCGGCACCCCCTTCTCAATCAGGATTTCAAGAAGCCGTTGGCGGCCAGGAAGCTTTCGGTAATGCCACTGCCCTTGTTCGGTTCGGCGGCCTTGTCACCCAGCAGCAGACGCTCCAGGTAACGGGCCAGCAGGTCGACCTCAAGGTTTACCCGACGCCCTGCACGGTAGTCGGCCATGATGGTTTCGGACAGGGTGTGCGGGACAATGGTCAGCTCGAACTCGGCGCCATTGACCTCGTTGACCGTCAGGCTGGTGCCGTCGACGGTGATCGAACCCTTGTGGGCGATGTACTTGGCCAGTTCCTTCGGTGCACGCACGCGGAACTGGATGGCGCGGGCGTTATCGCTGCGCGAGATGATTTCGCCGACCCCGTCGACGTGGCCGCTGACCAGGTGCCCGCCCAGCCGGGTGGTGGGAGTCAGGGCCTTTTCCAGGTTGACCTTGCTGCCGCTCTTGAGGTCGATGAAGGCGGTGCGCTTGAGGGTTTCGACGCTGACGTCGGCCCAGAAGCCGTCGCCCGGCAGTTCGACGGCGGTCAGGCACACGCCGTTGACGGCGATGCTGTCGCCGAGCTTGACGTCACCCAGGTCGAGCTTGCCGGTTTCGACGTAGACGCGCACGTCGCCACCCTTGGGGGTCAGGCTGCGGATGGTGCCGATGGATTCGATGATGCCGGTGAACATGGGGTCTTCCTCAAAAACGGTTTGCGCGGGGCAAGCCCGGCATTATACGCCGGGCGCCGGCAAGGGGATGGCCGTGACCCGCCAGTCATCGCCCACTGCACGCATTTCGGTAATTTTCAGCCGCGGCGCTTCGCTCATCTTGTCCAGTGGCCAGTCCAGCAGCGGGCGGGCCTGGGAACCGAGGAAGGTGCCGGCGACGAACAACAGATACTCGTCGATCAGGCCTTGCCGGGCGAAGGCGCCGACCAGGCCGGCACCGGCTTCCAGCAGGATTTCGTTGACGCCACGGGTCGCCAGGGCCTGCAACAGCGCCGGCAGGTCTACCTGGTCATTGTCACCCGGCAGGCTGAGCAGTTCGTGGCCGGCAGCGGCATAGCGCGGGTCATCTGCGACAGCAGTCACCACCAGCGCCGGGCCAGCCTGGAAGAACGGGGCATCCAGCGGCAGGCGCAGGCGGCCATCGACCAGCACGCGCAGCGGTGTGCGGCTGAGTGCCAGAGCGGTGGTTTCGGCATCCAGGCCCAGCTCTGTGCCGCGCACGGTCATCCGCGCGTTATCGGCCAACACGCTGGCGGCGCTGGTCAGCACCACGCTGGAGCGGGCACGCAGGCGCTGCACCGCCGAGCGGGCGGCCGGGCCAGTGATCCACTGGCTTTCGCCACTGGCCATGGCGGTGCGGCCATCCAGGCTCATGGCCAGTTTGGCGCGAACGAACGGCAGGCCGTGCTCCATGCGCTTGAGGAAACCGGGGTTGAGTGCGCGGGCCTCGGCTTCGAGCACGCCGCTGGCCACTTCGATCCCGGCCTCGGCCAGGCGCCGCAGGCCCTGCCCCGCCACTTGCGGGTTGGGGTCCTGCATGGCGGCCACCACCCGTGCCACGCCGGCATTGACCAGCGCTTCGGCGCACGGCGGCGTGCGGCCATGGTGGCTGCACGGCTCGAGAGTGACATAGGCACAGGCGCCACGGGCACGCTCACCGGCCTGGCGCAGGGCATGCACTTCTGCATGCGGCTCGCCGGCACGCACATGCCAGCCTTCGCCGACCACCTCGCCATCGCGCACGATCAAGCAGCCAACGCGCGGGTTAGGGTGGGTGGTGTACAGGCCCTTGCGCGCCAGCTCCAGCGCGCGGGCCATGTAGTGGGCGTCGAGGATGGCAGCTTGGCTGGGCATGGTCACTCTTTAGCTGGCTCGCGGGCCAGGCGGTCGATTTCTTCGCGGAACTCGTCGAGGTCCTGGAAGCGACGGTAAACCGAGGCAAAACGGATATAGGCCACTTCGTCCAGCTTGCGCAGCTCGGCCATGACCATCTCACCCACCACCAGCGATTTGACTTCACGCTCGCCGGTGGCACGCAGGCGGCTCTTGATATGCGCCAGCGCAGCTTCCAGGCGTTCGACGCTGACCGGGCGCTTTTCAAGAGCCCGCTGCATGCCGGCACGCAGTTTTTCTTCGTCGAAGGGTTGGCGCGTGCCGTCCTGCTTGATCAGCCGGGGCAGCACCAGCTCGGCGGTTTCGAAGGTGGTGAAGCGCTCGCCGCAGGCGACGCATTCGCGGCGGCGGCGCACCTGCTCGCCCTCGGCGACGAGGCGAGAATCGATGACCTTGGTGTCGTTGGCACCGCAAAAGGGACAGTGCATGGTGGCAGGCAACAAAAAAAGGGAGGGCCATGGTAGCGCATCCCACTGGCAAGACAAGCCAAAGGGGTTAACATCCATGGGAAATCTGCCCGTGAAGGACTACCCCATGCACTACCGAGCGCTCGTCGTGCTGTGCTGCGCCGCCCTGCTCGCCGCCTGCGGCAGCGACAGGCCGAAGCCCGACACCCCTCCGGCACCCACGCCAGCCCGCACGGCCAAGCCGGCCGCAGTACTGGGCCCGCTGCCGGCCTACCAGCGCGAGCTGAGCGGCACCTTGCTGGAAATCCCGGCCGGTGCCGACGTGGAGCTGGCCTTGCTGGTCATAGACGAGCGCGACCGCCCGCAGCGCCTGCTGGCCAGCAGCAATCTCACAGGCACCGGTCAGGCCCTGCCCTACCAGCTGCGCTTCAACCCCGAGGCCTTCCCCGCCGGTGCCCGGGTCGAGTTGCGCGGCCGCGCCAGCAGCTCTGGCCAACTGATCATGCACCTGCCGCCGGTGCGCATTACCCAGGCCCAGACCCAGGCTATCGGCCCGCTGCGTTTCGAGAAGGCGCCGTAAGTGGCGCCAGTCTCCCTACAACAGCCCCTGCAACAGGCCCTCAGCGGCCTGATCGGCGAAGCGCGTCTTGTCGTCAGCGAGCTGCCCGGCTGCGACCTCAAGCTGTGGCTGATCGACGACCAGAACATGGACCGTGCCTTCAGCAGCGAAGAGACCCGGCGCATTCTTGAAGAACCGCCCTACTGGAGCTTCTGCTGGGCCAGCGGCCTGGCCATGGCCCGTTACCTGGCCGAGCACCCGGAATGGGTAGCCGGCAAGCGCGTGCTGGATTTTGGCGCCGGCTCCGGTATTGCCGGTATTGCCGCCGCCCGCGCCGGTGCGCTGGAAGTGGTGGCCTGCGACCTCGACACGCTGGCACTCGATGCCTGCCGCGCTAATGCCGCGCTGAACGGGGTGGAACTGGGTTACAGCAGCGATTTCTTCGCCGAGGAAGATCGCTTCGATCTGATCCTGGTTGCCGACGTGCTTTACGACCGCGCCAACCTGCCGCTGCTGGATGCCTTCCTCGGCCGCGGGCGCCAGGCGCTGGTGGCCGACTCGCGGGTGCGCGACTTCAGCCACCCGCTGTACCAGCAGCTGGGCGTGCTGGAAGCGCTGACCCTGCCGGACCTGGCCGAGCCGCACGAATTCCGCCGGGTCAGCCTGTACCACGCCAGCCGGGACACCTTATAGTGGTGTCATTCACGAGTTTGCGAGAGTCGCGATGACCCAAGACACGCCCTACATTTTCGACGCTACCGATGCCACCTTCCAGCAACTGGTTATCGAGAACTCCTTCCACAAACCGGTGCTGGTGGACTTCTGGGCCGAGTGGTGCGCGCCGTGCAAGGCATTGATGCCGCTGCTGGCGAAGATCACCGAGGGGTACCAGGGCGAACTGCTGCTGGCCAAGATCAACTGTGACGTGGAGCAACAGGTGGTTGCCCAGTTCGGCATACGCAGCCTGCCGACCGTGGTGCTGTTCAAGGACGGCCAGCCGGTGGACGGCTTTGCCGGTGCGCAGCCGGAATCGGCGATCCGCGCCATGCTCGAGCCGCACGTGCAACTGCCCGCCGCCCCGAGCGCATCGCCGCTGGAGCAGGCCAAGGAGCTGTTTGCCGAAAGCCGTTTTGCCGAGGCCGAAGCACTGTTGCAGGCCTTGCTGGGTGAGGACAACAGCAATGCCGAGGCGCTGATCCTGTATGCCCGTTGTCTGGCCGAGCGCGGGGAGCTGGGTGAAGCCCAGGTGGTGCTGGATGCGGTCAAAACCGACGAGCACAAGGCTGCGCTGGCCGGCGCCAAGGCCCAGCTGACCTTCCTGCGCCAGGCCGCCAGCCTGCCGGAAGTGGCCGACCTGAAAAGTCGCTTGGCACAGAACCCGCAGGATGACGAAGCGGCTTATCAGCTGAGCATTCAGCAGCTGGCGCGCCAGCAGTATGAAGCGGCGCTGGAAGGGTTGTTGAAACTGTTCCAGCGTAACCGTGGCTATGAGAACGGGTTGCCGCAGAAGGCGATGCTGCAGGTATTCGAGCTGCTGGGTGGGGACCACCCGCTGGTCGGCGTATATCGTCGCAAGTTGTCGGCGGCGATGTTCTGACCTGTACCGGCCCTATCGCCGGCAAGCCAGCTCCCACCACGACCACACCGGCCTCAAGCCATGTGCAAATACCTGTAGGAGCGGCCTTGTGTCGCGATGGGGCGCGAAGCGGCCCCAGGTTTTCAGCTTCGCAGCAAAGATTGCCGGGCCGCTGCGCGGCCCATCGCGACACAAGGCCGCTCCTACAAGAGCCAGTGCTGGCTTGAAGAGATATCCAAGACGGTTGCTGCCACCTCGACTGCATCGGTTTCAAGCCATGTGCAGTCCCTGTGGGAGCTGGCTTGCCGGCGATAGGGCCAGCACAGGCAACTTCACCCCACCCAGTGATACACCGGCGCGTCCACGCCACTTTCCACCTTCACCTCACTGCTGTGCCGCAAGCGCACCAGCAGCCGTTTACCCGCCGCCGTACTCCCGGCCAGCCCCTCCAACCGATCCAGCAATTCCGGCCCGCTCATCTGCCCTGCCAGGCGCAACACCTCACGTGCCGCAATCCATTGCCCGTCATCCTGGCGAGTTGTCGCTACGGTTTCCGTTGCTGCGGCCTGCGCCACCGCGGGCAATTCGACCTGCCGCCCCAGTTGCGCCCACTCTTCAGGCGCCAACTCGATGGTCAGATCCACAGGCCAGTCACCAATCTGTCCACGAATTCTCATGCTGCATTCCCTGAAGCCAAATCAATGCCACCATCCTACCCCAACATGAAACCTGCGCCACGCAGGCTGGCAGCATGCAGAAAAGTTGTTATAACATAACTCAATCTTCCCGCCCGCTCCGGAGTCGTCCATGCGTCGCCTGTTGCTCGCCCTGCCCTTCGCCTTGCTGCCCCTGGCCGTGGCCCATGCCCACGATGATGACCATGATCACGACCACGCCCACGGCACCCTTGGCGCCCACGAGCATGGCGTGGCCAAGCTCAATGCCGTGCTCGACGGCAACACCCTTGAGCTGGAGCTGGACAGCCCGGCAATGAACCTGGTCGGCTTCGAACATGCTGCGAGCAGCGACGCCGACAAGGCCAAGGTCGCGGCGGTGCGCCAGCAACTGGAGCAGCCACTGAAGCTGTTCGGCCTGCCCGCTGCCGCCGGCTGCAAGGAAGACCAGCAGGAACTGGAAAGCCCACTGTTCGGTGATGCCCCGAAAGCCGACGACGAGGGTGACGAACACGAGCATGGCCACCAGCACAGCGACATCGGCGCCCATTACCAGCTGACTTGCGCCAACCCCGACAATCTGGCGCAGCTGGACCTCGCTCCGCTGTTCAAGGCCTTCCCGGCCACGCAGAAGATCAACGTTCAACTGATTGGCCCCAATGGCCAGAAAGGCGTAGAAACCACGCCGGCCAAGGCCGCGGTCGCGTTCTGAATGCGCCAGCCGTTGATCGAACTGCATGAGCTGGTGTTCGCCTGGCCCGGCCAGCCGGCGCTGCTGGATATTCCGGCATTCCGCCTTGAGGCTGGCGAGGCCCTGTTTCTCAAGGGCCCCAGCGGCAGTGGCAAAACCACATTGCTGGGCCTGCTGGGCGGGGTGAACGTGCCGGGCCAGGGCCGCATCCAGCTGCTCGGCCAGGACCTCGGCAGCCTGGGCCAAGGCGCCCGTGACCGCTTCCGGGTCGACCACACCGGTTATATCTTCCAGCAGTTCAACCTGCTGCCGTTCCTCTCGGTACGCGAAAATGTCGAGCTGCCCTGCCGCTTCTCGCGCAGTCGCAAGGCCCGCGCCGAGCAGCGCCACGGCAGTGTCGACCAGGCAGCCAGCACGCTGCTGGCCCACCTGGGCCTGGACGACCCCGCCCTGCTGGCCCGGCGCGCCGACAGCCTGTCGATCGGCCAGCAGCAACGGGTTGCCGCCGCCCGCGCACTGATCGGCCAACCCGAACTGGTGATCGCCGATGAACCGACCTCGGCTCTGGATGCCGACACCCGCGAAGCGTTCATCCGCCTGCTGTTCGATGAATGCCGCGCCGCCGGTGCCAGCCTGCTGTTCGTCAGCCACGACCAGAGCCTGGCGCCATTGTTCGACCGCCACCTGTCGCTGGCCGAACTCAACCGTGCCGCCAAGCCCCGGGAGGCCTGATGTACCTGCTCCGCCTTGCCTTGGCCAGCCTGGCCAACCGCCGCTTCACTGCGTTCCTCACCGCCTTCGCCATCGCCCTGTCGGTGTGCCTGCTGCTGGCCGTGGAGCGGGTCCGTACCGAAGCCCGGGCCAGCTTCGCCAGCACCATCAGCGGTACTGACCTGATCGTCGGCGCCCGCTCCGGCTCGGTGAACCTGCTGCTGTACTCGGTGTTCCGCATCGGTAACGCCACCAACAACATCCGCTGGGACAGCTATGAGCACTACGCCAAAGATCCGCGGGTGAAATGGGCTATCCCCATCTCGCTGGGCGACTCGCACCGTGGTTATCGGGTAATGGGCACTACTGGCGACTACTTCAGCCATTACCAGTACGGCCGCCGTCAGCACCTGGAATTGAGCCAGGGTCGCGCGTTTGCCGATGATCCGTTCGAGGTGGTGCTCGGTGCCGAAGTGGCCGAGGCATTGCACTACAAGTTGGGCGACAAACTGGTGCTGGCGCATGGTGTCGCAGCTATCAGCCTGGTCAAGCACGACGACAAGCCGTTCACCGTGGTCGGTGTGCTCAAGCGCACCGGCACGCCGGTAGACCGCACGCTGCATATCAGCCTGGGCGGCATGGAGGCCATCCACATCGACTGGCACAACGGCGTGCCGGCTCGTGGCGCCGGGCGTATCAGCGCCGAGCAGGCAAGGACCATGGACTTGCAACCTGCCGCCATCACTGCGTTCATGCTCGGCCTGAACAGCAAGATCGCGACCTTCAGCCTGCAGCGGGAAATCAATGAATACCGCAACGAGCCGTTGCTGGCGATCCTGCCAGGGGTAGCCCTGCAGGAGTTGTGGAGCCTGATGGGCACTGCGGAGCAGGCATTGTTCGTGGTGTCGCTGTTCGTGGTACTGACCGGCCTGATCGGCATGCTTACGGCAATTCTCACCAGCCTCAATGAACGCCGCAGGGAGATGGCGATATTACGCTCGGTTGGCGCCAGGCCGTGGCATATCGCGGGGCTGCTGGTGCTGGAGGCGCTGTCGCTGGCGGCGGTCGGGATCGCCGCCGGGCTTGGTTTGCTGTATGCGGGTATCGCCTTGGCACAGGGGTATGTGCAGGCCAACTATGGTTTGTATTTGCCGCTGGCCATGCCGAGCGCTCATGAATGGACCTTGCTGGCTATCATCCTGGGAGCCGCGCTGCTGATGGGCAGCGTGCCGGCATGGCGGGCCTATCGGCAGTCGCTGGCCGATGGCTTGTCCATTCACCTCTGAGGGCGTGCAATGATCAGAAACCTCACCGCCTTCTTCGCGGGCACGCCCGCTCCCACAGGCCTTTCACAAGGTTCGAAGCCTGTGGTGAACCCTGTGGGAGCGGGCATGCCCGCGAAGAGGCCAGCACTGCATACGCTGCTGATCCTGCTGCTGACAGTAGCGATGCCTCTGTGGGCCGCGGAGCCCCGCGAACTGGACTGGCCCGCCCTCATCCCCGAAGGCGCCCCGCTCATCCAGCCCCAACTCGCCCCACTGCACGACATGTCGCAACTCAGCAACGCGCTGTCCGCCGAGTCCGCCCCAGCGGCGCGCCAGCAGGCTCCCGATGCCCCGGTGGTAAAAAGCCTCGACGGCCAGCAGATCAAACTGCCCGGCTACATCGTGCCGCTGGAAGTGAGCGAAGAAGGCCGCACCACCGAGTTCCTGCTGGTCCCCTACTACGGCGCGTGCATCCACGTGCCACCACCACCTTCGAACCAGATCGTGCATATTTTCAGTGAAATGGGCGTGCGCGTAGAAGACCTCTACCAGCCCTACTGGATCGAGGGAAAGCTGCAGGTCAGAGCCTCCAGCAGCGAACTGGCCGATGCCGGCTACCAGATGGAAGCCGAAAAAATATACGCTTATGAGCTGAGATGAGAACTGTTTCGAATTCGTGACGACGCTTCTTTGAGCTGGGTCAAACTTTCTGTTTAACCGCATCCGTACCATTGGACTACTCGATTACTCACGTCCTTTGGGAGCTTCCATGAACAAGTCCTTGCTCAGCGCCGCCCTCGCGGCCCTGGCGCTCGCTGCCCCTGTCGCCCAAGCCCACCAGGCAGGCGATGTCATCGTCCGTGCCGGTGCCATTACCACCGCTCCCAACGAAAGCAGCGGCGACCTGAAGTTCGACGGCAACAAAGTCTCGGGCACCAAGGCGACCCTGGACAGCGACACCCAGCTGGGCCTGACCTTCGCCTACATGCTCACCGACCACATCGGCCTGGAGCTGCTGGCAGCCACCCCGTTCAAGCACACCGTCGGCGTCAAAGGCCTGGGCGGCGGCCTGGACGGCAAGCTGGCCGACATCAAGCAACTGCCACCGACCCTGTCGCTGCAGTACTACCCGATGGAGCCGACTTCCAAGTTCCAACCGTATGCCGGTGTCGGCATCAACTACACCCTGTTCTTCGATGAAGACCTCAGCAGTGCACGCAAGCAGCAGGGTTTCAGCAACCTGAAGCTGCAGGACTCGGTCGGCATCGCCGGTCAGCTGGGCATGGACTACATGATCACCGACAACCTGCTGGTCAACGCCTCGGTCTGGTACGTCGACATCGACACCAAGGCCAGCGTCAACGGCCCGTCCGCACTGGGCTACAGCAAGACCAAGGTCGACGTCGAGGTCGACCCATGGGTGTACATGGTCGGCCTTGGCTACAAGTTCTGACCTGAACACTGCAGGGCGGCTTCGGCCGCCCTCGTGCGTTGCAGCCATAGCCAGTACCCCAGTGCGACCGCGCTGATGCCCATCCCAAGCCCACACACCGCTGCCCAACCCCAATGGGCATACACCCAACTCGCCAGCACCGCCCCCGCTCCACTTCCAAGCGAATAACAACACATGTAGGCGCCGATCAACCGGCTGGCCATTGCGCCACGCCCGGCCAGCAGCATGCTCTGGTTGGTGACATGCACCGCCTGCACGGCAAAGTCCAGCATCAGCACACCCAACCCGAACGCCACCAGTGAATGCCCGACGAAGGCCGTAGGCAGCCATGACAACACCAGCAGAGCCAACGCCACCCCGGTGGTCCGTTCCCCCAGCCCCTGGTCGGCCAGGCGACCGGCGCGCGCTGCCGCCAAGGTGCCGGCAACACCCGCCAGGCCGAACAGGCCGATCTCGGTATGGCTCAGCGCCAGTGGCGCAGCACTCAGGGGCATGACCATGGCACTCCAGAGCACGCTGAACGCAGCGAAGATCAACACGCCGAACAGCCCGCGCTGACGCAGCAACCGGTCGTTCCGGTACAGCCTGAACTGGGCAACGATCAGCGCCCGGTAGCCAGACCGCAGCGCCACTGGTTGCCCTGTGGGCAGGCTGCGCCACAGCACCAGGGCCAGCAATATCAACAGCCCTGCGGCGATCAGGTACACGCTGCGCCAGCCAGCCAGGTCGGCAAGGCCACCCGAGACCAGCCGTGCCAGCAGAATGCCCAGCACTATGCCGCTGGTGACGGTACCCACGGCCTGCCCCTGCTGGCCGGGAGTGGCGAGGCTTGCTGCATGCGCCACCATTACCTGCACCATGACCGCCATCAGCCCGGTGATGGCCAGGGCCAGCAGCAATAGTGCCCAGTTGGGTGCGATGCCTACACCAACCAGCGCCACGGCCGAGAACAGCAACTGCCCGAGCAACAGGCGCTTGCGGTCGATCAGGTCCCCCAGCGGCACTATCAGCAACAACCCCAGGGCATAGCCCGCCTGGGTCGCGCCAACTACCCAACCGATCTGCTGCTGTGCCACGCCCAGGTCAGTGGCCATCGACTCGAGCAGAGGCTGGGCGAAATACACTGTCGCCACGGCCATGGCGCTGGTGATGGCCAGCAACAGGGTTATCCAGCGTGTCAGTGTAGGGTTCATCGGGCTGGCCTCGTCAATCTGGTTTCGAATTGAAACCACATACTGGCTATTTAGCAAATGTGGTTTTAATCTGCAACCAGGTGATCACAGAAGGCTCTGCACATGCTCAATGAAAACAATGCGCAATGCCCTGTAGCCAGGGCCCTGGAGGTACTGGGAGACCGTTGGGCGCTAATGATCCTGCGTGACGCCTTTGATGGCTTGCGGCGCTTCAGTGAGTTCCAGAAGAACCTGGGGCTGGCGAAGAATATCCTCGCCTCACGGCTGAAGTGGCTGGTGGAGAGCGGGCTGCTGACGCTACAGCCGGCGTCGGATGGCAGTGCTTACAAGGAGTATGTGCTGACCGAGAAAGGGCGATCGGTGTTTCCGGTGGTGGTTGGCTTGAGGCAATGGGGGGAGCGGTTTCTGTTCGAGGCGGGTGAGTTGCGTTCGGAGTTGGTGGACGGTGATACGGGGCAGGCGCTGGAAACATTGCAGGTGCGGGCCCGGGATGGGCGGGTGCTGGCGGCAGGGGATTGCCTGCGGAAAGTGGTGCGGCATTCGTGATTCTGGGGCTGCTGTGCAGCCCAATCGCCGGCAAGCCAGCTCCCACAGGGACCGCGTACTCGCTCTTGTGGGAGCTGGCTTGCGGGCGATAGGGGCGCAAAGCGCCCCAAGGGATTTCAGCCCTTGCCCAACAGCCGCGCCAGCCCTTCGACAATCGGCGTCGCCTGCGGAAACTCGAACCGCGCCAGCAAACGCTGGTTGTCCGCCCGTGAATGGCGAATGTCACCCGAACGTGCCGCCACATAGCTGACCGCCGGCAAGCTACCCACCACCTTCTCCAGCGCCGCCAGCAACTGGTTCAGCGATGTGGCCTGGTCGAGGCCAATATTCACCGCCCCCTCCTCGACCTGCGGTTGCTCCAGCGCCTGCACCATCACCTGCACCAGGTCGCCCACGTAGAGAAAGTCCCGGGTCTGTTCGCCATCACCGAACACCGTGATCGGCAAGCCCTTCACGGCGCGCTCGGAGAAGATGCTGATCACCCCGGAATACGGCGAGGACGGGTCCTGGCGCGGCCCGAAAATATTGAAGAAGCGGAACACCACCGGCTCCAGGCCATGCTGGCGACGGTAGAAGTCCAGGTACTGCTCACTGGCCAGCTTGTCCACCGCATAAGGGGTCAGCGGCGCCTTGGGGGTGTCTTCGGCGATCGACTCGCCTTCGCCATTGTTGCCATACACCGCCGCACTGGAGGCGAACAGCACCCGGCGCAGGCCATGCACGCGCATGGCTTCGCACACGTTGAGGGTACCGATGAAATTGCTCTGGTGGGTCCGCACCGGGTCATCCACCGAGGCCTGCACCGAAGCCACCGCTGCAAGGTGCACCACGGCACTGCAACCAGCCGCAACCTGCGTGACCAGCTCGGTATCGGCGACATCGCCTTCAACCAGCTCCAGCCGTGGGTGGCCGACCTGCAGGTTGCCCCGCTTCCCAGTGGAGAAGTCGTCGAGAATGCGTACGGCGTAGCCTTTGTCCAACAACGCATCGCACAGGTGGGAGCCAATGAAGCCGGCACCGCCGGTGATCAGGATGGGGGCGTCAGCCATGGCGGTAGAAACGGTCCAGTAGAGGCGGCAAGCCGGCGCGCCAGGCACGCGGCTTGATGCCGAAGGTATGAAGGATTTTCTTGCAGGCCAGTACCGCGTGCTGCGGCTCTTCGCTGGCATCCGGCCGCGCGGCATGGGCCTGCGGCGTCGGCGCCTGCACGGCCAGCTGGCGGTACTGGCCTGCTTCAGCAAGGATCGCCTGGCCCAGCGCCAACGGTGTGGTCGCCTCGTTGCCGGCGTAATGGTAGGTGCCCCACAGCGGCGCACTGCAATCGAGTTGCTTGAGCACCGACAGGATCACCCTGGCGGCGTCGTCGACCGGCGTCGGGTTGCCACGCCGGTCATCGGCCAGCAGCAGCTCCTGAGGTTGCTCGGCGCGGGTCAGGAAGCGGCCCAGCGCCCCGTCGATGCTTTCGTCGAGCAGCCAACCAAAGCGCAACAGCACGTGTTGCGGGCAAGCCGCGCGCACGCTCTGCTCGATGCGCCACAGCGCCTGGCCACGCAGGCCCAGCGGTACCGGCTCGTCCTTTTCGCTGTAGGCCGTGGCCCGCGAACCATCGAACACCCGGTAGCTGGAAGGCTGCACCAAGGTGATCTGGTGGTGCTGGCACAGTTCCGCCAACCGCTCCACAGCCCGCTCCTGCTGGGCCAGGCGCTGCTCGCTGACCGACTCGGCCTGGAACCAGTCGAAGTAATAGGCCAGGTTGACCAGGGCATCGGGACGATGATCGTCGAGCAACTGGGTGAGGCTGGCTGGCGTCCAGCCGTTCTCGGGCGGGCGCGGCGCCAGAAATGCGATGTCCTCTTCGGCCCCAAGACGAATCAGCGCTTGCCCGAGGGCATTGCCACCACCCAACAGCATTAGGCGCATACGCATAGAGTCAGCAGATCCGGAGAGGTTGATTGAAGGAAAGTGGCCATTTTGCGGTTTCCGGGCGGGGAAGTCCAACACCGGACCCTTTCGATGCCACAGGCGGTAGTGATTCCAAAGTTCCACATTTCAACACCACCACAGGCAGAAATCTCCTACGACATACCAGGAACGAGCCGACTTCCGCGCAGCAGCACAACCGCATTGAATAGTCGATTCCCCCACTTGCCAGCCGGGGACTTCACAAAAACAAGTACAGGGAACGTTCAATGCTTCACTCGGAAGTTGCATACCTGGATTTCAGCCCGGAGCAAAGCAAGGCCATAACCTTTGCAAGCCAAGCCATTGCTGACTTGGGTGGACCGGAGGCCAAAGGCGTAGCCTGCGGCCTGACAGCGCACTGTTGATAAACAACAGCCGAGCCTTGCACGGCCGCGACATGGTCCAGGACAACCGGCGCCTGCTCATCCGTCAATTCGGATACTCCCCCTTCGCAGTACCGTTGGTGCTCGCTGAAGACCCGCTGCTGGTGCGTGGCTGATCACAGGAAAACGCTTAATGATCGAATTTGACTTGACGCTTGTTCTGACGCTTGCGCTGGTAGCACTGATGGCCGGCTTTTTCGATGCTATCGCCGGGGGTGGGGGCCTGATCACACTTCCGGTGTTGTTCATTGCCGGTATCGAACCCTTGGCGGCAATTGCCACCAACAAGTTCCAGGCGGCTTCGGCTACGGTTTCGGCCACGTGCGCCTTCGCCCGCAAAGGCATGATCGACTGGCGGCGAGGCAGCCCAATGGCTGTGATGTCGTTTATCGGAGGGGCGTTGGGTGCCTTGTCGATCACCTACGTGCCCAAAAGCGTTCTGCAGGCGTGCGTCCCCCCTCTGCTGATTCTGATAGCCGCCTACTTTGCCTTCAGCCCAAAGCCGAATGAACAAGCGCGCAAGGCAAAGGTATCGACCAGCCTGTTCTGCGTGACGGCAGCGCCGATCATTGGCTTTTATGACGGCATCTTCGGCCCCGGTGTCGGCTCGTTCTTCATGCTGGCCTGCGTGCTCCTGCTGGGCCAGCACCTGATACAAGCCGTGTGTACCAGCAAGCTTTTGAACGCAGCCTGCAACCTGGGCGCATTGTCAGTCTTTTCACTCAGCGGGGCGATCATCTGGCCACTGGCGCTGGCAATGGCGTTCGCGGCTTTTGTGGGGGCTCAACTGGGCGCACGCTGCGCAGTGCACTTTGGCCCCCGGCTGATCAAGCCATTACTGGTCTGTGTTTGCTGCATCATGGCAACCAAGTTGCTGCTCGACCCAGGCAACCCGATTGGCGAGTGGTTACGTCAACTCGTTCTCTGACGGTACATCACTCGATCTCGAACAGACTGTTACGCAGCGGCCCTACGCTCAGGCGTTCACGCACATCGTCATCTATGCGTGGATCATCCGGCCGGTACAGTTTTACCTGCCGGTAGGCATTGATGCGATTGATCTCCTCACCCAGGTACTCCCACACCACCCGGGTGCAGGCAGGGTTGCGCCGGTCGCCACTGGATACGCCGGCCTTCAGGCCGTTCAGGCGGGTGATGCGGCTTTTGAAACTAGGGATGAGGATGGTCTGGCTCATCTCGTTGTAGGTCAGCGACTCGTAGTCGACCAGAAACATCCTGTCCTGCAACTGGAACGCCGCCCCCAGGTAGCGGCAACGCACCTCGGCATGGGGGTCGGTGGCGCTGGAGCGTTCCTGGCGCTCCTGGCGCTCGAACAGAAAGCGCCCGCGCTCTTCCCACAGGTGCACCAGCGACACCAGGATCGTGCCCGGCACCGACATGCAGTTGGAGTACTCCAGGTAGTAACCGCAATAGCGCGACAGGTTACCCGCGTGGTCGTGCAACGGGCGGAACAGTTCGCTGATCGGATCGCCGTGCTGCTCGGCCGGGGTTGATACGCGGGCACCGATCAGGCGGCTGAACTGCTCGGGTGGCAAATTCAGTTCGTAATCCTCGACGCCGAAGAAATCACCGATGCGCTTGAGGTTGTAAGCCGTCGGGCGGCTCTGCCCGCTCAGGTACTTGTTGAATTGCGCGCGGTTTATCGAAAGCTGGCGGCAAACTTCGGAGATAGAGCGGTAGTGGCTGCAGGCCAGTTTGAGGTTGGTAGCGAAATGATCGCTCATGACAGGGGACTCAGGTGACGCGAATGGCGCAAGTGTAGCATCAAGTCGCACCAAAACAGAGCAAGCCGCGAAATTGTAACCACTCTTGTCATAGCCAACCATGCGCCCCAACGAATAGCGGTGCGCCTGCCGTCCGCTGGTCTTTCCACACGAACAATAAGAATCGAGGTCATTTTCCAATGCTCGAAGTACTCAACGATTTCCTCTCGGGGAAACTTCTCATTGTGCTGATCGTAGGGCTGGGTAGCTACTTCACCATCCGTTCCCGGTTCGTCCAGTTCCGTCATTTTGGCCACATGTTCGGTGTGTTCAAAGAATCGCTGCGTGGCCAGGCAGGCCAGCTGAGCTCCTTCCAGGCCCTGATGCTGAGCCTGGCCGGCCGCGTGGGCGCCGGTAACATCGCTGGTGTCGGCATTGCCGTGACCCTGGGTGGACCAGGTGCGGTGTTCTGGATGTGGGTTACCGCACTGGTGGGCATGTCCAGCAGCTTCTTCGAATGCACCCTGGCCCAGGTCTACAAGCGCGCCGATGGCGACGGCCTGTACCGTGGTGGCCCGGCCTACTACATCCAGCACGGCCTGAAGCTGAAAAGCATGGCCATCGTGTTCTCGATCCTGCTGCTGGTCACCTACGGCTTCGCCTTCATCGGCCTGCAGTCGTACACCGTGACCCACTCGCTGCAGAACGCCTTTGCCTTCGACCCCAAGCACACCGGCATCGTCCTCGCCGTGCTGCTGGCCATTACCTTCATCGGCGGCATCAAGCGCATCGCCGCGGTGTCCGACCTGCTGGTACCGGTCAAGACCCTGGCCTACATCGGCGTGACCCTGTACGTGATCGGCACCCAGATCGAGCACGTGCCAGCCATGCTGGAAACCATCTTCAAGAGCGCCTTCGGCCTCGACCCGGCATTCGGGGGCCTGCTCGGCAGCGCCATCGTCATGGGCGTGAAGCGTGGCGTGTTCGCCAACGAAGCAGGCCTGGGCAGTGCGCCGAACGTCGCTGCCGTGGCCGCGGTGAAACACCCGGGCGCCCAGGGCGTGGTCCAGGCCTTCAGCGTGTTCCTCGACACCTTCGTGATCTGCACCTGCACCGCGTTGCTGATCCTGCTGTCGGGCTTCTACACCCCGGGCTTCGAAGGTGACGGCATCGTCCTGACCCAGAACTCGCTGGCCGCCGTAGTGGGTGACTGGGGCCGTGTGTTCGTCAGCGTGGCGTTGTCGCTGTTCGTGTTCACCTGCATCCTCTACAACTACTACCTGGGCGAGAACAGCCTGCAGTTCCTCAGCCGCAACCGCGTGGTACTGATGGTGTTCCGTGGCCTGGTGCTGGCACTGGTGGTATGGGGTTCGATGCAGGACCTGTCGACCGTGTTCGCCTTCGCCGACATCACCATGACCTGCCTGGCCTTCGTCAACCTGATTGCCCTGGCCCTGCTGTTCAAGGTCGGCCTGCGGGTGATGCGCGACTACGACGAGCAGCGCAAGGCCGGTGTCAACCAGCCGGTGTTCGACTCGAGCAAGTTCGCCGACCTGGACCTGGACCGCAATGCCTGGCCTGCCAATCCGCAGGCGGAAACAGCCACTGACAAAGCAGTCGGCGAAGTCCAGACGCAGCGCTGATATTCTCCCCTGCCAGCCGCCCCGTCCGTGGGCGGCTTACCTTTCTCCGCTCACCGCTACGGATACTTCCCATGCGAGCAGTAAAGAATCTCCTCGTGCTCTATACCGGGGGCACCATCGGCATGCTCGAAACCCCCGAAGGCCTGGCGCCGGCAGGTGGTTTCGAAGCGCGCATGCGTGAACACTTCGCCCACATGACCGATGCGCCACAGCTGCGCTGGACCTTGCAGGAACTGGACCCGCTGCTGGACAGCGCCAACATGCAGCAGCACAACTGGCTGGCGATGCGCGATGCCATCGTCGCAGCGGTAGAAGTGGCTGGCCATGATGGCGTGCTGGTGCTGCATGGCACCGACAGCATGGCCTACAGCGCGGCGGCATTGTCGTTCCTGCTGCTGGGCCTGCCGGTGCCGGTGCTGCTGACTGGCTCGATGCTGCCGGCAGGCGCCGCGGACAGCGATGCCTGGGGTAACCTGTGCGGGGCCCTGCGCCAGTTCGAACAGGGGTTGGAAGACGGCGTGCAGCTGTTCTTCCATGGCCAGCTGTTGCATGGCAGCCGGGCGACCAAACTGCGCAGCGAGGCATTCGACGCCTTTGTCGCGCTGCCGCGTCATCGTGACAGCGAGCGGGCCGGGGCGATTCCCGCAGAGCTTGGCTACAAGCACCCGCGCCAGCCGGTGAACCTGGCGGTGGTCCCTGTGTTCCCGGGCCTGCAGGCCAGCCATTTGCAGGCGTTGCTGGGTAGCGGTGTGCAAGGGTTGCTGCTGGAGTGCTATGGCAGTGGTACCGGGCCGTCAGATGACCAGGCATTGCTCGATGTGCTGAGCGCGGCACGCCAGCGCGGCGTGATGCTGGCGGCGATCAGCCAGTGCCCTGAAGGGTCGGTGGTGTTCGATACCTATGCAGCCGGTAACCGCTTGCGCGGGGCCGGGCTGGTCAGCGGTGGCGGCATGACCCGCGAGGCGGCACTGGCCAAGATGGTTGCGTTGCTGGGGGCCGGGCTGGATGTCGACACGGCGGAGCGGTGGTTTGCTTTGGATCTGTGTGGGGAGCGGGCCTGACTGCTGCCTGCTCTGGCCTCTTCGCGGGTGAACCCGCTCCCACAGGGATAACACAAGGCCTGAGGCCGGTGGAGTACCTGTGGTAGCTGGCTTGCCGGCGATAGGGCCCTGACAGGCAAAAGAAAATGGCGGAAGGCAGCGGGAGTCGAACCTGCCCGGGAACGGCTGCCGTCCCCAACCGGGTTTGAAGCCCGGCCGCGCCACCGGGCGCGATTGCCTTCCTTGAACTCAGTGCCTGGCCTGCTGCTGGGCCAGGGCGCTGTCGGCGCGAATGTGACGCTGGTCGGCCACCCTCCGGGTCAGGCCGATGCGGTCGAAGTATTCCAGAATCTGCACACTGCGCTTGCGACCGATGCCCAACATATCGCGAAACGCGGCAACCTGCACTATCGGCGTTTCACTGGCCTGCCCGAGCAGCAGCTCTGCCATGCGCTGTAGCGTCGCCTCAGGGTAGAACAGGTCGCGCACCACCTGGTGCACCATGCCCAACCGGGCCAACTTGCGCAGCAACAGGCGCACATCGGCTTCGGCACAATTTTCCTCACTGGCCAGCGTCCTGACCCAAGGTGGATCGTATTGCCCGGCCAGCAACTTCGGTTGCAGGCTCGCCCATAACACACTGTCAGCTTCGCTCAACTGCACCTTGTGATCGGGCAGGTGCAGCCAAGGCCCGCTGCTGGCAATTGCGCCGTCCCCGAGCAACTCATCCAGCAGGCTGACAAAAGCAGGCCGCTCCAGCGGCAAGGCAGCAAAGCGGCGCAGGCGGTCGCGGTCCGGGCCGAGCTGGTCGGGCTCCTGCTCATGGAACCGCGCCAGCTGCTCCAACACCTGGCGCTTGAGCGCCTGCCACCGGGCGCAGGCAAACAACAGTTGGCCCTGCCGAGTGGCCACCACCAGCACATCTTCCGGCAACTGCCAGGTTTCTCGCAGGCGATTGAACTGTCGCTCCAGGCGCTGCGGGTCGATACCCCCTGGTGCGCTGGCGAGCAGTGCAGGCAGGGCCTGCTCAAGGTCCTCGGCATCACGCAGCACCTGCAATTGGCGCAGGCGCTCATCACTACGACGCTGACGGCTTGGCGCGAACGGGTCGAGCACTTTGCCGCCACCCAAGGTGCGCTGGGCACGCTGGTCGCGCAGCACCACGCGGTCGCCGTGTACCGCCTGCAACGGCGCGTTGAGCAGCAACTGGGCGAACATGCGCTGGCCCGCAGCCAGGGTTTCACCCTCGAGCAAGGCCACCCGCGCGGTTACGTCCTGGGTGCCGAGGTGCACGTGCACAGCACTGAAATGTTCGAAGGTCCGGGTCTCGCCCGGCAACAGGTTCAGCTCGATATCCACCCGCACGCTGGGCGCATGCAGCCACTCGGGCACCAGCCAGTCACCCCGGCGCACCTGCTCCACCGCCAGGCGTTCGGCAGCGATGTTCAGTGCCACCCGCTGGCCCGCCTCGGCCACCAGCGCGGCCTGGTTCTGCGCATGCAGGCCACGCACCCGCACCGGTTTACCGGCCTTGCCCAGCAACAAGGTGTCGCCGGCACTGACCCGCCCGGCCAGCGCCGTACCCGTGATCACCACACCCGCACCGGTAACGGCGAAAGCGCGGTCGACGGCCAGGCGGAAACCGCCGCGCACACTGCGCTGACGCACGCGCTGTTGAGCGGCCAGCAAGGCCTGGCGCAAGGCATCGATACCTTCGCCGGTCACACTCGACAACGGAAACTGCCATGCACCGGCATATGGGCCCGGCGCCAGAAGTTCGCTGACCTCTGCCTGCACTTCGGCCAGGCGGGCAGGCTCTACCCGGTCGCATTTGCTGATCGCCACAAGAGCCTGTGGGATGCCCAGCAGCTCGATGATCGCCAGGTGCTCGCGGGTTTGTGGCATCACTCCGTCGTCGGCCGCCACCACCAACAGCACCAGGTCGATGCCGTGGGCGCCGGCCAGCATGTTGTGGATAAAGCGCTCATGGCCCGGTACGTCGATGAAGCCGGTCAGCGCTGCCCCCTCGGTCAGCGCCGCATAGCGGTAGCCAAGGTCGATGGTCATGCCACGGGCGCGCTCCTCCTGGCGATGGTCACCGGCCTGGCCGGTCAGGGCCTGGAGCAGTGCGGTCTTGCCATGGTCGATGTGGCCGGCGGTACCAACGATCACTGTACCGGCCCCAGCTGCAGGGCGGGCAACTGCGCCAGCCACTGGGCCTCATCATCCAGCTGGCGCAGGTCCAGCCACAAGGCATCGTCGGCGATGCGGCCGAGCACCGGCACCGGCAAGTCACGCAAGGCCCGCTCCAGTACATGCAGGCTGCGCCCGCGCAGCTTCTTCGACACCTGCGGGCGCAGGCACAACGCTGCGCTCGGCAGGCGGGCCACCGGTTGGCTGCCGCTGCCGATCATGCCCAACGCCGGTTCCACGCTGACTGCCCATTGCTCGCCGAGGCGGGCCTTGAGCTCTGGCGCCAGGCGCTCGGCCTGGGCCTGGATTTCGGCTTGGCTGCGGGTCAGCAGGCGCAGGCTGGGCAGGCGCTCGGCCAGGCGGTCGGGATTGCGGTACAGCGCCAGCACCGCTTCGAGTGCGGCAAGGGTGATCTTGTCGACCCGCAGCGCGCGCTTGAGCGGGTTCTTCTTGATCCTGGCGATCAGCTCCTTGCGCCCGACGATGATCCCGGCTTGCGGCCCGCCCAGCAGCTTGTCGCCGCTGAAGGTGACGATATCGGCGCCGTCAGCCAGGGCCTGGCGCACGGTCGGCTCGGCGGGCAGGCCCCAGCGGGTAAGGTCGAGCAGGCTGCCACTGCCCAGGTCTTCAAGCAGCGGCAAGTCATGTTGGTGGGCGATGCGCGCCAGCTCGGCGGTGGGCACCTGGGTAGTGAAGCCCTGGATGCTGTAGTTGCTGCAATGCACCCGCATCAGCAGGCCGGTACGTGGGTTGATGGCAGCCTCGTAGTCGCGGGCATGGGTGCGGTTGGTGGTGCCGACTTCGTGCAGCTTCACGCCGGCGCGGGCCATGATGTCGGGGATGCGGAAGGCACCGCCGATCTCGATCAGTTCACCGCGGGAGATGATGCCTTCCTTGCGTGCGCCCAGGCTGTTGAGCGCCAGCAGCACCGCGGCGGCGTTGTTGTTGACCACGGTGACGGCTTCGGCGCCGGTCAGCTCGCGGATCAGGCCTTCGATCAGGTCGTCACGGTCGCCGCGCTTGCCGGTGGCCAGGTCGAATTCCAGGTTGAGCGGGTAACGGGCGGCGGTCTGCATGGCCTCGATGGCCTCCTCTGGCAACAGGGCGCGGCCGAGGTTGGTGTGCAACACAGTGCCTGTGAGGTTGAACACACGGCGGACCTGGCTGCGTTGCTGGGTGGCCAGGCGCTCGCCGGTGCGGCCCAGCAGGACATCAGCGGCCAGCTCGGCGGCGCTGAGCTGGCCGTGGCGGGCGGGGTCTCGCAGGTCGTCGAGCAGTTGGCGCAGGGTGGACAGGACTGCCTCGCGGCCGTGGCGGTCGATCAGCGGAAGGCAGGCTGGGTGGCGCAAGAGGGTATCGATGGAGGGCAGGCGTGGGGTATCGCTGGCTAGGCTGGAGGACATGCGGTACTACCTTGGACTATTCCGTTGTCTGTACTGGCCTCTTCGCGGGTAAACCCGCTCCTACAGGGGCCGCGCAAGCCTAAAAAGCTGCGCGGGCCCTATGGGAGCGGGTTTACCCGCGAAGAAGGCGACTCGGTCTTACAGTGTAGACACTCTCCACTACCCGGGCGCGAACATCAGGTTCGGTGCCAACCGATGGAAGCCCTCCTCGTCCAGGCGAATGTCCAGTGCCAGGCTGGCCAGGTCATCGGCCAGCGGCTCGGCCGCCGCATCGTTTTCCAGGTAGTTCTGCTTCAGGTAGTTCTCGCACTCCGGGCAGCACTCCGCCCGTAGCGGCGCCTTGCCCAGTGCATGGCGGTCATCGTCAAGGCTGGTATAGCGCAGGTCCTTGCTCGACTCGCAATACACGCACTTGACCCGCACCACATGCCATTCGCAGGCGCACAGCGAACAGGCCAGGTAGCGCAGGCCATTGTGCTTGCCGCGGTTGCGTACCACCCCGGCCATCGCCGGCGAACCGCAGGCCGGGCACTGGGCAAGGCTGCCAGCAGGCTTGAGTTCGGGCGCGGGCAATGCCAACAGCCAGCTGGACCACGCCGCCTGCAAGGCCGCGCCAATGAACGGCACCAGCGCTGCGGGTACCGCGTCGTACTGGCCGCCGAGCAAGGCGATGCCCCAGCCCTTGCGCTGCTCGCCATCACTGCCGCGCAGCACCTGCAACGCATCACCTAGCGGACCGCCAGTTTCACCCTCAAAGCGTTCGAGCAAGGCCTGCAACCAGACCAGCCACGGCCCTTCACGCACCAGGCTGTCCGCGGCCAACGGCGGCAAACCATGACTTATGCACAGGCGCTGACGCTCCTCGGCCACCGGCATGCCAGCGGGCGGGTTATCCACAAGCTGCTGCTGGATACGGCACAAACGAGCCACCAGCTTCAGGTATTGGCCAAGGGCATTGCCCTCGGCCAGCTGCTCCAGGCGCGCAGCGCGCAGTTCGAACAGGTTGGCGGGGGGCAGGTGCAGAAACGGCGGCATCACCGCCGACGCTTCGATCTGCCCGGGTTCGAGTATCGTGCTCAAGCGCTCATCCTTCTTTTCGTCCGTGATTGCCCGGCGTCTTGTCACCGGTCACTTCCCGGTACCACAACTCATGGTGCTTGCGCGCCCAGGCGCGGCTGACCCAGCCATGCAGCATGGCGCCGATCGAGCCCTTGATCCAGATGCCGGCGTAGATGTGCACGATGATGCTGAGGATCAGCACGAATGCCGCCAGGGCGTGGAGCAAGGTGGCGAGGCGAATGGCGCCGATGTCGAAGTAATGACTGAACCAGGCACGCCAGATCACCACGCCGCTGATCAACAGCACCAGCATGCACAGCAACAGGGTCCAGAACAGCAGCTTCTGCCCGGCGTTGTACTTGCCGATCGGTGGCACGCCGTCTTCCCTGTTCAGCATGACCCGATCGATACGCCGCAGCCATAGCCGATCATTGGCAGTGATGAAGTTCGCGCGCCAGAAACGCAGCACCAGGCCGAGGAAGAACACGAACATCGCCACACCCAGGAACGGATGCAGAATGCGCGTCCACGGCCCACCGCCGAACAGGTGGCTGAGCCAGAACAGCGCCGGATGGAACAGCGCCAGTCCCGACAGGCCAGCCAGGATGAACAGGATCGCGACGACCCAGTGGTTGCTGCGCTCGTTGGCGTTGTAGCGCAGGATGGGTTTGTTGTCGTTCATGGTCGCTGCTCCCCCTGCCCACCGGGCTTGGTCGGATCATAGACATGGACCGACGGGTCCACCTGGTGCACGCTTTCATCCACTGGTGTCGGGTGTTCGTCCTCCTCCACCCTCTGTGGCCCGACCCGCACATAGTGGAAGAACCCGGCCAGCACCGCCGCGCCCATGGCCAGCAGCGCCAGCGGCTTGGTGATGCCCTTCCACAGCCCGACCAGCGGGCTGATCACCGGCTGATCCGGCAGGCCGGCATACAGCTTCGGCGTGTCGGCATGGTGCAGCACATACATCACGTGGGTGCCACCGACGCCGTCCGGGTCGTACAGCCCGGCATTGTCGTAGCCTCGCGACTTGAGGTCGACGATGCGCTCGGCAGCATGCACCTTCATCTCGTCCTTGGTGCCGAACACGATTGCCCCGGTCGGGCAGGTTTTCACGCAGGCCGGCTCCAGGCCCACGGTCACGCGGTCGGAACACAGGGTGCACTTGTATGCCTTGTGGTCCTTCTGCGAGATGCGCGGGATGTTGAACGGGCAACCGGTGATGCAGTAACCGCAACCGATGCAGTGGTCCTGGTTGAAGTCGACGATGCCGTTGGCGTGCTTGATGATCGCCCCCGGGCTCGGGCAGGCCTTCAGGCAACCTGGCTCGGCGCAGTGCATGCAGCCGTCCTTGCGAATCAGCCACTCCAGGTTGCCGTCGTCGCGCTCGTGCTCGGTGAAGCGCATCAGGGTCCAGGTCTCGGCAGTGAGGTCCTGGGGGTTGTCGTAGGTGCCGTGGTTGTGGCCGACCTCGTCACGCAGTTCGTTCCACTCCGAACACGCCACCTGGCAGGCCTTGCAGCCGATGCACTTGGTGGTGTCGATCAGCTTGGCGACTTCCTGCTGCTGGCGTACCGAAGGCGGTACGGTGGTGGTGGCCGAGCGGGCGATGATGTCTTGGCTGGCCATCAGAGTTTCTCCACTTTGACGAGGAACGACTTGGACTCTGGCGTCTGGGTATTGCCGTCACCCAGGAAAGGCACCAGGGTGTTGGTCAGGTAGCCATGCCGTGTTGCCCCGGTGAAGCCCCAGTGCAGCGGAATGCCGATCTGGTGCACGGTCTGGTTGTTGACCTTGAGCGGGCGAATCCGCTTGGTCACCACCGCCACCGCATCGATATGCCCGCGTTTGCTCGACACACGCACCCGGTCACCGGCCTTGATACCCTTCTCGTTGGCCAGCACCTCGCCGATTTCGACGAACTGCTCGGGCTGGGCGATAGCGTTGAGCCGGCAATGCTTGCTCCAGAAGTGGAAGTGCTCGGTCAGCCGGTAGGTGGTCGCCGCGTAAGGGAACTCGTCGTGCTTGCCGAGGGTGTCCCATACCGAGTCGAAGATCCGGCCGGCCGGGTTGCTGGTAGCCTTCTTGTTCTGCGGATGCAGCGGGTTGATGCCGATCGGCGTCTCGAACGGCTCGTAGTGCTCGGGGAACGGGCCTTCGGCCATCTTGTCGATGGCGAAGAACCGCGCCACGCCTTCAGGGTTCATGATGAACGGGTTCATCCCCGCCTCAGGCGGCGAGTCGACCTTGAAGTCGGGCACGTCAGTGCCGGTCCAGGCCTTGCCGTTCCACCATACCAGGCGCTTCTTCTCCGGGTCCCACGGCTTGCCTTGCGGGTCGCTGGATGCACGGTTGTAGAGGATGCGGCGGTTGGCAGGCCAGGCCCAGGCCCAGTTCTGCACCTGGTGCATGCCGTACGGGTCGCTGTTGTCACGGCGAGCCATCTGGTTGCCCTGCTCGGTCCAGCTGCCGGCGAAGATCCAGCAGCCGGACGCAGTGCTGCCGTCATCCTTGAGCTGGCCGAAGCCCGCCAGTTGCTGGCCGGCCTTGATCACGGCCCCGGTCGGGTCGGTGACGTCAGCTACCGCCCAGCCATTCATTTCCTTGGCCAGTTCCTCCGGGGATGGCTCTTCGGCAATCTTGTAGGGCCAGCTGATGTTCATCAGCGGGTCGGGGTAGGCGCCGCCCTCGGCCTGGTAGCGTCGGCGCAGGCGCAGGAACAGCTCGCTCATGATGTGCACATCGGTGCGCGTCTCGCCCGGGCCGTCGGCACCTTTCCAGTGCCACTGCAGCCAGCGGCTGCTGTTGACCAGCGAGCCGTCCTCTTCAGCGAAGCAGGTGGTGGGCAGGCGGATCACTTCGGTCTGGATGTTGGCCGTATCGACATCGTTGAACGGCCCGGCGTTGCGCCAGAACTCCGAGGTCTCGGTGGCCAGCGGGTCCATGATCACCAGCCACTTGAGCTTGGCCAGCGCCGCGGTGACGCGGTTCTTGTCCGGCAACGCGGCAATCGGGTTGAAGCCTTGGCACATGTAGCCGTTGACCTTGCCCTGGCTCATCATCTCGAACATGCGCAGCACATCGTAGGCCGGGACATCGAGCTTGGGCAGCCAGTCGTAGCCCCAGTTGTTCTCCGCCGTGGCATTGGCGCCGTACCAGGCTTTCATCAGGCTGACATGGAACTTGCCGTAGTTCTGCCAGTACGACAGTTGCCCAGGGCGCAGCGGCTTGGAGGCGCGCTTGTCGATGTACGCGGCGTAGTCCTGCTCGGCATCGCCGGCCAGGGTCAGGTAACCCGGCAGCGAGTTGGACAGCAGGCCGAGATCGGTCAGGCCCTGGATGTTGGAGTGCCCACGCAAGGCGTTGACCCCGCCACCCGGCATGCCGACGTTACCCAGCAGCAGCTGGACCATGGCCGCACTGCGGATGATCTGTGCGCCTATGGAGTGCTGGGTCCAGCCAAGTGCGTAGAGGATCGTCATGGTCTTGCCCGGAATCGAGCAGGTGGCGATCTCTTCCCAGATCTTCAGCATGGCGTCTTGCGGCATGCCACAGGTCATGCTGGCCAGTTCCGGGGTATAGCGGCTGTAGTGCTGTTTCATCAGCTGGAACACGCAGCGCGGGTGCTGCAGGGTCGGGTCGACCTTGGCAAAACCGTCCTCACCCAGCTCGTAACCCCAACCGGATTTGTCGGCATACACGCGCTTGGCCTCGTCGTAACCGCTGAACAGGCCATCCTCGAAGCCATAGTTCTCTTTGACGATGAACGACACGTCGGTGTAGTTGCGCACGTACTCGTGCTGGATCTTGTCGTTGCTCAGCAGGTAATTGATCAGCCCGCCCATGAAGGCGATGTCGGTACCGGTACGGATCGGTGCGTAGTAGTCCGCCACCGAAGCGGTACGGGTGAACCGGGGGTCGACCACGATCAGCCGCGCCTTGTTGTGCGCCTTGGCCTCGGTCACCCACTTGAAGCCGCAAGGATGCGCTTCTGCTGCGTTGCCACCCATCACCAGGACCAGATTCGCGTTAGCGATATCGGACCAGTGGTTGGTCATGGCGCCACGGCCGTACGTCGGGGCAAGACTTGCCACCGTCGGGCCATGTCAGACACGAGCCTGGTTATCGAACCCCAGCATGCCTGTTGCGCGGACGACCTTGTGGGTCAGGTAACCAGCCTCGCTGGAGGCGGCGGAGGCAGCGAGAAAACCGGTGGTGAGCCAGCGGTTGACCGTTTGCCCCTGGGCGTTCTTTTCAATGAAGTTGGCGTCGCGGTCCTGCTTCATCAGGTCGGCGACGCGATCGAGCGCCTCGTCCCAGCTGACCCGCACCCACTCCTTGCTGCCCGGCTTGCGTACCTCGGGGTACTGCAGGCGGCTCGGGCTGTGGATGAAGTCCAGCAGGCCGGCGCCTTTAGGGCAGAGGGTGCCGCGGTTGACCGGGTGGTCGGCGTCACCTTCGATATGGATGATGTTCTGTTTGACGTTCTTGCCCGCATCGCCCTGGCTGTACATGATCAGGCCGCAGCCGACCGAGCAGTAGGGGCAGGTGTTACGGGTTTCCTTGGTATGCGCCAGCTTGAAGTGACGCACCTGCTCGGCGAATGCTGGTGTCGGGGCCATGCCCAACGCCGCAAGGCTCGAGCCTCCAAGGCCGACGGCGGCGACCTTGAAGAACTGCCGACGGTTCAGGTCCATCGTGCACTCCTGATCAGATGGTGGACGCACGGAACATGGCCGGCGCCTCTTGGTAGTCACGGTGACGGCCGGTTGATGGCCGCCAACAGGTAAGACTAGCCAAGAATCAGGAAGGTGCGATGACATGGGTCAGCTGAGGGCGCTGTGTTGCCTGATTCGCGGGTGAACCCGCTCCCACAGGTACTGCACTTGCCCAAGCCGTCGCGCTTTCCTGTGGGAGCGGGCATGTCCGCGAACACCGGCAACGCCGGTGCCATTCACCACCGGCCGATCAGCAAAGCGGCAGGTTGCGCACCACGTTCAGCGCTGCACTGCTCTGGGCCACCGGCATGATCTCGATGGTATTGATGTTCACATGCGCCGGCTGCTCGGCAATCCAGGCCACCGTGGCCGCGATGTCCTCGGGCAGGATGGCCTGCACATCCCGGTACAGGGCCTGCACGGCATCCAGGTCACCGTTCAGGCGCACCACCGAGAAATCGGTGCCCGAGCACAGCCCCGGCTCGATATTGCTCACCCGCACGCGAGTGCCTGCCAGGTCGGCGCGCAGGTTGAGGCTGAACTGCCGGACAAAGGCCTTGCTGGCGCCATACACGTTGCCGCCCGGGTAGGGGTAGGTCCCGGCGATCGAGCCGATGTTGATGATCATGCCGCTGTCGGCTTCCACCATATGCGGCAGGACCTTGTGGGTGACCATGGCCAGGCCGGTAATGTTGGTGTCGATCATCCGCTGCCAGTTTTCTGCGCTGCTGGCCTGGGCACGGTCTACGCCCAGCGCCAGCCCGGCGTTGTTGACCAGCAGGTCGATCTGCAGCGAAGCATCGCGAATTTGCCCGACTGCCGCCTCAAGCGACACCGGGTCGGTCACATCGAGTGCCAGCGGAATGAAGTTGACGCCCAGTTCGGCTTCCAGCGCCTGCAGTTTGTCCATGCGCCTGGCGCCACCGATCACGCGGTAGCCTTTGCCGATCAGGGTACGGCAGATGGCGCGGCCAAAGCCCGAGGAGGCGCCGGTTACGAATGCGGTTTTCATCAGTTTTCTCCTATGGATGGGGTCAGGCCAGGTACTTCACGCCCAGGCTGGTGAACAGGCAGAGCATCGAGAACACCAGCACCTTGCGTACCACTTCGTTGCCCTTGCGCAGGGCCAGGGCGCTGCCCAGGTGGTTGCCGAGAATGTTGCAGGCCACCAGCGGCAAGGCCAGCAGGTAGACGACCTTGCCGGCCATGATGAAGGCCACCAGGGCGCCGATGTTGGATGCGAAGTTGAAGGTCTTGGAGTTGGCCGAGCTGGAGACCAGGTCCATGCGCAGCAGGTAATGGAAGGCGATGATGAACATGCTGCCGGTACCAGGGCCGAAGAAGCCGTCATAGAAGCCGATGGCCAGGCAGGTCAGCGGGACCACGGTGAACAGCATGCGCGATGACAGTTCGCGCTCCTCGACCGGGCGATCCTTGGGCGTGAGGAAGATGAGGATGCCCAGCGGGATCAGCGCCAGGATGATCTTGCCCACGGTTTCCTGGGAGATCGACACGATCAGGTGTGCGCCCAGGTAGGCACCGAGCAGCGAGAACGGCACGCCGACCAGCGCCACCTGCCAGACCATCTTGCTGTTGGCCAGGAAGTTGCGGATGGCCGCCAGGGTGCCAAGGGTACTGACCAGTTTTTCCTGGCCGAGCGCCACTTGCGGCGGCATGCCGACCAGCAGGAAGCCCGGCACCAGGAACAGCCCGCCGCCCCCGGCGATGCTATCGACGAAGCCGGCGACGAAGGCGATCGCGCCCAGCATGAGAATCGCCAGCAGCCAGTGTTCCGCCCAAAAAGCGCCTAACAGTTCCATAAAAATGCTTCCGTCGAGTCAGTGAAAGGGATCAGGAGAGAACTTCGTAAAGATGGTCGGCCCGGGCGAAGTGCACCCGGTTCAGGTCGTTGACCGCGAACAGGCGCAACAGCCAGCGGTCGGCGCCATCGTTCTGCGGCTCGAAGCCATCGCGGGCATGCAGCACGCGCTGGTTCTTGAAGATCATGAAGTCGCCCGGCAGCAGCAGGTGCGGCTCATCGAAGCAGCGGGTTTCCAGCACGCTGCGCAGGCTGCCCAGGGCCTGCTCGGCGCGCAGGTTCAGGCCGTGGGTGTTCTCGCTGTCGAAGCGACACAGCCATTCTCCAGCGTGGCCACGCACCAGAACCGGCAACTCTGCGGTACAACGACGCTTGCCGGTGAACGAGTCCGGGCGGCGAATTTCGAATTGCGGCAGGCACAGTTCACGCACGGTCGATGCAGGCAGCGCCTCGACCACCGCATCGAGGTTGACCAGCGTGGTGCTGATCCGCGGGTCGCAGCGCATGCCGAAGAACGACAGGTACTCCGGGCAGCAGGAAGCGCTGCCCAGTGGCTCCGAAGACAGCGGCAGGTCCGGGTTATCCACATGGTAGGAAAAGCGCAGTCGCGAACCATGGGAACTCTTGTGGCTGGAAGAATTGCGCGACGGGATCACATGGCGGAACAGGCGGCCATCGTTCTCACCTTCATAAACAACCGGGTTGATGCCCATCAGGCTCTGCATGGTCAGGCTGACCAGGCAGGCAATGGGCGTGCTCCGCGGGCTGAGTACACCTGAATAAGGCGTGGGTGGGATGTCCTGATCACGGGGGCAGTTGCGCACGATCATACTGGTGAGGTGCGGGTCTTCAACGAAGCCACGGATGCGCTGGCACAGGGCCTTCCCCAGCACTTCCTGCGCCTGGTCCTTGAGCTGTGGATAAAGTTCTTTGCTCGTCTCGAAATCGAGCGGGGTGTTGTTCAGCAGGGTTTGCCAGGCGCTGGAGATGACCCAGGGCAGGCGGATCTCGAGTGAGGTCTGAGGCTCGGCCCCTTGTTGCAGGTGTGCGCTTTCCATTTCGAGTGATATTCCGTTGAGCTGGCTTGAGGCCGTCGGTGTCGTGCTAAGCCGGGCAGAGGCGGCAGACGTTGTATTTTTTGAAGCCGTTCACAGCTATGCGATGGCAGCGCTGGAAGCCACTGGGGCATTCGCACATTGCATCGACGCAATCATTGTAATTACAAAACTTGAGTCGATTCAATCCATTTCCAGCGGTGCAAAAATACCTGATTGCATCGAATCAACCAACTCATTGATTTCAAAAGATTTCTGCTTGCCTTCGCAAGCAACACGTATTCTTAAGAAGATACAGTCGCTTCGCAGACGAATAGCTGATACCGAACAAGACAAACAAAAAACGACTCAATCGTGGCAATTTACCCGTAAAAAACACAATTACTTCCATCAGACCTTTCGTGCTAGGCTTCCGCGTTCTCGCAGATTCTGGTGCCATTTCTATGTGGGTTCCTCACTACAGCGACCTGGCGCAGCCGGTCTACCTGATGATCGCCGACGCCTTGGAGCAGGACATTGGCAGTGGCCGGCTGGTGGCTGGCGAACGCTTGCCGACACTCAAGGACCTGGCCGAGTCCCTGAACGTGACCCCCGGCACCATCGGCCGCGCCTATGACGAAGCCGCCAAGCGCGGCCTGGTGGTGGGTGAAGTCGGCCGCGGCACGTTCGTGCTGCAGCAACGGCAGTTGCAAGGGTCTGCCCCTGTGCCGGCCGCACCGCCGAAGCCTGCAACCGCGCAGCGTGAAAGCGCCCAGATCGACCTGTCGATCATCAAGCCCAACGATGCCCACATGACCGACTGGCTGCGCGGGGCCATAAACGAGTTGGCCGCCTCGCCAGACTTGGGGCAGGTACTCGATTACGTCACCGAGGGCGGTCACGCGACCCACAAGCAGGCAGGTGCCGCCTGGATCCAGCGCTGGCTGCCCGAGGCGCGCTGGCAGCAGGTGGTGCTCACTTCGGGTGCCCAGCACGGCCTGCTGGTGGCCATCAGCAGCCTGTCGAAAAGTGACGATGTGGTGCTGTGCGAGTCGTTCTGCTACCCAGGCATCATCTCCCTGGCGCACAGCATGGGCCGCCGCCTGCGCGGCGTCGCCATGGACGAGCACGGCCTGATTCCCGAGGCATTGCGTGCGGCCTGTGTGGAACACCGCCCTTCCCTGCTGGTGTGCGTCACCACCCACCAGAACCCTACCAATTCAATCATGCCCCACGCACGGCGCCAGGCTATCGCCGAGATCGCCCGAGAGTTCGACTTGTTCATCGTCGATGACGATATCTACGGCTTTCTCGAGCCCGCACCGGATTACCAGCCACTGGCCGCTTATGCGCCCGAGCGCTCGGTATACCTCACCAGCCTGTCCAAAAGTGTGCTGCCGGCGCTGCGCATCGGCTATCTGTACGCCCCACCGCAAACCCTCTCGCGCCTGTCGTCGATGGTCCGCAGCAGTGTCTGGATGCCGTCACCACTGATGGCGCAACTGGCCAGCAACCTGATCAACAGCGGCATGGCCGACCAACTGGTGCGGGTTCAGCAGGAAGAAGCAGCCGCGCGCCAGCAAATGGCCCGGGAGATTCTTGGCAAGTACAAGATCCGCAGCCAGCCGAACAGCTTCCACATCTGGCTGGAGTTGCCGGAGCCGTGGACCAGCGACGAGTTCGCCAACCTGGCACGCAACAACGGCGTCACGGTAGTCAGTGGCAGCCAGTTCCTGCCAGAACGCAGCCACGCCACCTGCGGCGTGCGCATCGCCTTGATGGCGCCCAAGCGCGAGGAACTGGGTTTTGCCTTGACCAAGTTGGCCAGCTTGCTGGATTCGCCGGAGCCGCGGTTGTTCTACTGAAACGCTGGCTGATTGGACCCGCCCTCACAGGATTGCGCCATCGCTATAGCAGAAACTCACGCAACCTGTGGGAGCGGGCATGCCCGCGAACACCGGCGTAGCCGGTGCCATCCATCGCGTCGCCTGCTTCGCGGGCTTGCCCGCTCCCACAGCGTGTGTGCCAGCTTTTAGATTTACTGCAAAACAGCGCCCCCCGTACATTCAGGCCATGGCTCGGATGAATGCAGCACCTGAGCTTATCGGGGTCAGCCAAACAGGTGCAGCAGAACGGCACCCGCCAAAACCAGGCTTACGCCCACCACCTGAAAACACGACAACCGCTCCCGATAGAAGAAGAAGCCTAGTATCGCAGCGATTCCGCCCGACAGGGTGCTGATCACCGTGACAATGGAAATCGAACCATTGAGCGCCCCCCAGGAAAAGGCAGAAAAGCCACCTAGGTTAAACAGGCTGGCACCGCACAATGTCGCACAGGTTCTTGGGCTGATTGCCGACCAACCTCTAATCAGCCTGATCGCTTCGGGCATCAGGAAGAGCACTCCCACTGCGTAGCCTAGCGCCAACATATTCACAGGGCCGAGCGATGGCAAAGCATATTTCCCCTGAAGCCAGAAACTGACGCCGTAGAGCACCGCCGCCAATAAAGCAAAAACCACCGGTAAACGGCTCCTCGAGTACCCCCGCTCATCCGCTTTGCTATCGCTACCACTGGCCAACAGCACACCAAAGAAACAGGTCAGCAAGCCTACAATCTGCCAAGGCGACAATTCATCACCACCCAGCCAGGCCAGTAACGTCGTAAAGATTCCATACGAGGTGACCAGCGGGGCCACGACTGCGGTTTTACCATTAGCAAAAGCCTTGGAAAGTGACAGCGCCCCCAATACTGTACAAAGCGCTGCAACGCCACCGATTAGCAAAGCACTAGCAGGCGCCACCAGCACCTTCTCCAACTGATTTGCCGAAATGGAGACGATCACGCCCATCAGTAGCAGACCTAATACCTGTCCAAAAAAGACAGCTCGGCGAATTCCAACAGCTCGGGCGTTTACCCCCACCAGGAAATCCGTGCCCCCCCAAAGCACAGCGGCTAGCAAACCCATGACGACGTCCATGCTTAGACTCCTTTGGGTGGCTGATACTGAGGACAGCCCTTTAAGTAAGAAACACTCTTGAATCAATAATGAATTGGATACCTAGCAAGTTCGAACTTACTCGCCCGACTGCAAATTGAGAGATACACTGAAGTTATCTCCCCCCAGATGCCGAACGAACACCTGATCGCTAACATCTCGCCCCTCTTCCGTTACAAACCTGTAACGAGACAGAAGAAATTCCTCCTGGTAAATAATTCCGTCATTCCTCTGCTTCCCTCCCCACGCCATCATCGACCCGCCGACCACTGTAACGAGAACGGGATACGCTTGTATGTATTGGATTAGGGTGGGGCCTGAAAAAAGGTCATAATAGATAACCTCAGGTCCAAATAGCTTGATGCCAACGCCCAGCGCCGAAATTGCGAAACCAATGACTATTAGTAGCCTGCCGTAAAACACAGGGTCCCCAGCAGGCCCCTCAAGATGAGCTGCATACATCTCGGAAAAACCAGAGACATTATAATTTTGCGCATCTGACCTAAGATCTACTTGGCCTGATAGGCATTCCTTCTCGGCGATTTGCATGATCCACTCCCTGAAAAGTTGATACTAAGCGATCAGGGCAGGCAAAAGTGCACTTCACTAGAACTACAGAAACATCTGACATCCGAAGTTAGCGTTTCCTATAACCAAATAAAATTGGAAACTTCTTCCAAACGCGTTTTACAGGCAAGCCCGCTTAGCAGTACTCCTGTTTACCCACAAAAAAACCCAGGGCAGCTGCCCTGGGTTTCTGGTCCTGCTAGACGCTCAACCGCTCTGATCAGAACGGAATATCGTCATCGAAGCTGTCGAAGTCAGCCGCCGGCTGCGGGGCTGGCTGCTGCGGTGCCGGGCGCTGAGGAGCCTGCTGCGGGCGCTGGGCCTGCTGGCGTGGCGGAGCCTGGTTGTACTGTTGCTGCTGGCCGCCACCGTAGTTGCCGCCACCCTGGTTGTACGGGTCACCGCCCTGCTGCTGGCCCTGCGGACGACCGCCGAGCAGCTGCATGGTGCCATTGATGTCGACGATGATTTCGGTGGTGTAGCGCTTGATACCGTCTTTTTCCCACTCGCGGGTCTGCAGCTTGCCTTCGATGTAGCACTGCGAACCCTTGCGCAGGTATTCGCCGGCAATTTCGGCAACCTTGCCGAACAGCGACACACGGTGCCACTCGGTACGCTCGACCTTCTGGCCGGACTGCTTGTCGGTCCACTGCTCGCTGGTGGCCAGGCTCAGGTTGGTCACGGCGTTACCGTTGGGCAGGTAGCGGACTTCGGGATCCTGGCCACAAGTGCCGACCAGAATGACTTTGTTAACCCCACGGGCCATAACGTTCTCCTAGGCTTCGCACGCCGAAGAGGCCGGGTTCACCAGGCGCTCGAGGGTCGTACGGTCCAAAATTTTCGTATCCAGTTTGATATAGATGGCAGCTTCTTCCGCCACCACGACGGCGTCGGTCACACCCGGTACGGCCATCAGGCGCTCGGTCAGGCCGGCTTCCCGGACCGCCTCTGGCGTCAGCGGCATGCGCAGGCTGGTCACATAGGGCGGCTCGTTCATGCGCAAGGCGACGACCAACCAGATGGCACACAGTACCGCACAACCGAGGAACACCATGTTCAGCCCGCCGTGCTGGAACAACCAGCCACCGAGGATTCCTCCCAGGGCAGCGCCGAGGAACTGGCTGGTGGAGTAGACCCCCATTGCCGTCCCCTTGCCACCTGCAGGCGACACCTTGCTCACCAGCGAAGGCAGCGATGCCTCCAGCAGGTTGAATGCAGTAAAGAATACCACGGTGCCGATCACCAGTCCGCGCAAACCGTCAGCCCACTGCCAGAAGAACACCTCCACCAGCAGCAACACACTGACCGCCCCGGCCAGCACGCGTTTCATCTTGCGCTTTTTTTCGCCATAGATGATGAACGGGACCATTGCAAAAAATGAGATGAACAACGCGGTCAGGTACACCCACCAGTGCTGTTCCTTCGGCAGGCCGCCGCGCTCGACGAAGGCCAGTGGCAATGCGACGAAGCTGGCCATGAGGATGGCGTGGAGGATAAAAATACCCACATCCAGGCGCAGAAGGTCCGGATGGCGCAGGGTCGGGCCGATGGCCTGGCGCGCCACACCCGACTCACGGTGCTGCAGAATGCTGTGGGCATTGGGCACGACAAAGGCGATCAGCAGGATGCCGACCAGGGCAAGTCCTGCCGTGGCGAGGAACAATCCTGACAACCCGAAGGCGCCGGTCAACAATGGGCCGACGACCATGGCGACAGCAAACGACAGGCCGATGCTCATGCCGATCATGGCCATGGCTTTGGTCCGGTGCTGCTCGCGAGTGAGGTCGGACAGCAGCGCCATGACCGCAGCGGAAATCGCCCCGGCGCCCTGCAGGATGCGCCCGGCAATCACCCCCCAGATGGAGTCGGCCTGGGCCGCCAGTACGCTGCCCAGGGCAAAGATGACTAGCCCCAGGTAAATCACCGGCCGGCGACCGATGCGGTCGGAAATCATCCCGAACGGGATCTGCAATACGGCCTGGGTCAGGCCATAGGCGCCAATGGCCAGGCCGATCAGCGCCGGCGTGGCACCGGCCAGGTCCATGCCGTAGGTGGCCAGCACCGGCAAGACCATGAACATGCCCAGCATACGAAAGGCAAAGACCAGGGCCAGGCCGCCAGCGGCGCGGGTTTCGCCGCCACTCATGCGCTCGTTGTGGGTGTCGTGCATGGATTAACCTCGTGTGAACCGGCGGCGATTCTATCAGTCCGACAGCTTGACGGCATCTACGCGACGCTTTGCCGCGTACTGGCAGGGGGCCGTATAATTCTTTGTTTATGCCCGCCAAGCGAGGCCGCAGTGGACAAGATCCTGATTCGTGGGGCACGCACCCACAACCTGAAGAACATCGACCTGACCCTGCCCCGGGACAAGCTGATCGTGATCACCGGCCTGTCCGGTTCCGGCAAGTCGTCCCTGGCGTTCGACACCCTGTACGCCGAAGGCCAGCGTCGCTATGTGGAATCGCTTTCGGCCTACGCCCGGCAGTTCCTGTCGATGATGGAAAAGCCCGACGTCGATACCATCGAAGGCCTGTCGCCAGCCATTTCCATCGAGCAGAAGTCGACCTCGCACAACCCCCGCTCCACGGTCGGCACCATCACCGAAATCTACGACTACCTGCGCCTGCTGTACGCCCGCGTCGGCACCCCACGCTGCCCCGACCACGATATCCCGCTGGAGGCGCAAACGATCAGCCAGATGGTCGACCTGGTGCTGGAGCGCCCGGAAGGCAGCAAGCTGATGCTGCTGGCACCGGTGGTGCGCGAGCGCAAGGGCGAGCACCTGGCGGTGTTCGACGAGCTGCGCGCCCAGGGCTTCGTGCGCGCCCGGGTCAACGGCAAGCTCTACGAGCTCGACGAACTGCCCAAGCTGGACAAGCAGAAGAAGCACAGCATCGATGTGGTGGTGGACCGTTTCAAGGTCCGCGCCGACTTGCAACAGCGCCTGGCCGAGTCGTTCGAGACCGCGCTCAAGCTGGCCGACGGCATCGCCCTGGTGGCACCGATGGATGACGAGCAAGGCGAAGAGACGATCTTCTCCGCGCGTTTTGCCTGCCCGGTCTGTGGTCATGCCATCAGCGAGCTGGAGCCGAAGCTGTTCTCCTTCAACAACCCCGCCGGCGCCTGCCCGACCTGCGATGGCCTGGGAGTGAAGCAGTTCTTCGACACCAAACGCCTGGTCAATACCGAGCTCACCCTGGCCGAAGGCGCGATCCGCGGCTGGGACCGGCGCAACGTGTACTACTTCCAGATGCTCGGTTCACTGGCCGCGCATTACGGCTTCAGCCTCGAGGAACCATTCGGCCAACTGTCGGCCGAGCACCAGAAGGTGATCCTGCAGGGCAGCGGCAAGCAGAGCGTCGACTTCAAGTACCTCAACGACCGCGGCGACATCGTCAAGCGCTCGCACCCGTTCGAAGGCATCGTGCCGAACCTGGAGCGTCGTTACCGCGAGACCGAGTCAGCCACCGTGCGCGAAGAACTGGCCAAGTTCCTCGGCACCCAGCCCTGCCCGGATTGCCGCGGCACCCGCCTGCGCCGTGAGGCAAGGCATGTGTGGGTGGGCGAAAAAACGCTGCCGGCAGTGACCAACCTGCCGATCGGTGAAGCCAGCAACTACTTCGGCAAGCTGACCCTGACCGGTCGCCGTGGCGAAATTGCGGCGAAGATCCTCAAGGAAATCTGCGAGCGCCTGCAGTTTCTGGTCAACGTCGGTCTCGACTATCTCACCCTCGACCGCAGCGCCGATACCCTGTCCGGTGGCGAAGCGCAACGTATCCGCCTGGCCAGCCAGATCGGCGCCGGCCTGGTAGGGGTGATGTACATCCTCGATGAACCGTCCATCGGCCTTCATCAGCGCGACAACGACCGCCTGCTGGCCACCCTCAACCACCTGCGCGACCTGGGCAATACGGTGATCGTGGTAGAACACGACGAGGACGCCATCCGCCTGGCCGACTACGTGGTGGACATCGGCCCTGGGGCTGGCGTGCATGGCGGGCAGATCGTCGCCGAGGGGTCGCCGCAGGAGGTCATGGACCACCCCGACTCGCTGACCGGCAAGTACCTGTCCGGGCGCAAGAAGATCGTCGTGCCGGCCAAGCGCACGCCGCGCAACAAGAAGCTGCAACTCAAGCTCAAGGGCGCGCGTGGCAACAACCTGCAAAACGTCGATCTGGAAGTCCCGATCGGCCTGTTGACCTGCGTGACCGGGGTATCCGGCTCGGGCAAGTCGACGCTTATCAACAACACCCTGTTCCCACTGGCCGCCACCGCCCTGAATGGTGCAAGCAGCCTGGAAGCGGCGCCGCATGCCAGCATGGATGGCCTGCAGCACCTGGACAAGGTGGTGGATATCGACCAGAGCCCGATCGGCCGTACCCCTCGCTCGAACCCGGCGACCTACACCGGCATCTTCACGCCGATCCGTGAACTGTTCTCCGGTGTGCCGGAATCGCGTTCGCGCGGCTATGGTCCGGGGCGTTTCTCATTCAACGTCAAGGGTGGCCGTTGCGAAGCCTGCCAGGGCGATGGCCTGATCAAGGTGGAGATGCACTTCCTGCCGGACATCTACGTGCCGTGCGATGTGTGCAAGAGCAAGCGTTACAACCGCGAAACCCTGGAGATCAAGTACAAGGGCAAGAACATCCACGAGGTGCTGGAGATGACCATCGAGGATGCCCGCGAGTTCTTCGACGCCGTGCCGGCGCTGGCGCGCAAGCTGCAGACGTTGATGGATGTGGGGCTGTCCTACATCAAGCTGGGGCAGTCGGCGACCACCCTGTCGGGCGGTGAGGCACAGCGGGTGAAACTGTCGCGTGAACTGTCCAAACGTGACACCGGCAAGACCTTGTACATCCTCGACGAACCGACCACGGGCTTGCACTTTGCCGATATCCAGCAGTTGCTGGACGTACTGCATCGCCTACGCGATCACGGCAACACGGTGGTGGTGATCGAGCACAACCTGGATGTGATCAAGACCGCGGACTGGCTGGTGGATCTGGGGCCGGAGGGTGGCTCGAAAGGTGGGCAGATCATTGCCTGCGGTACGCCGGAAGAACTGAGCGAGATGAAGCAATCCTATACCGGGCATTACCTGAAACCGCTGCTGGAGCGGGATCGGGCGTGAGACTCTGGGGGCGCTTTGCGCCCCTATCGCGACACAAGGCCGCTCCTACAGGCGATTGCGTCAACCTTGGGCTAGCGCGATCGCCTGTAGGAGCGGCCTTGTGTCGCGACAGGGCTGCAAAGCAGCCCCAGGCTTTTACATCTGCGATTGCAGGTAGTTTTCCAGGCCAATGGCCTTGATCAGCCCCTGCTGCTTCTCCAGCCAGTACGTGTGATCTTCTTCAGTATCAGCCAACTGAGCGCGCAAGATGTCGCGGCTGATGTAGTCCTTGTGCAGCTCGCACAACTCGATGCCTTTGCACAGCGCGCCGCGTACCTTGTACTCGAGCTTGAGGTCGGCCTCGATCATTTCCGGCACGGTGCTGCCCACTTCCAGGTCGTCCGCGCGCATGTCAGGGGTGCCTTCGAGCATGAGGATGCGACGCATCAGAGCATCGGCATGCTGCGTCTCTTCTTCCATTTCATGGTTGATGCGCTCGTAGAGCTTGGACAGGCCCCAGTCTTCGTACATACGCGAGTGAATGAAGTACTGGTCGCGCGCCGCCAGTTCGCCCTTCAGCAGCGTAACGAGGTAGTTGATTACGTCCGGGTGACCTTGCATCGCCCTGCTTCTCCATGTGAAAACGTCTATGCCACATAGTGTGAACCAGCTTTTGCCTGCGGTCACTGAGAACCGCGCAATTAGAAGCAAAAAAACGGTTAAACAGTAGTGATATTCATTGAAAAACCGCCCAAATGAGGGCGGTTCTTCTTATCACTTCGACTTAGGCGAGATTGATGCCCAAAGCCTTGGCAACCCCTTCGCCATAAGCCGGATCGGCCTTGAAGAAGTATTGCAGCTGACGCTGAATCACATCTTCGCTTACGCCTGCCATGGTGCCGGCAATATTGCTTATCAGCAGAGCCTTCTGCTCATCATTCATCAGCCGGAACAGCGCGCCGGCGTGGCTGTAGTAGTCGGTGTCCTCGCGATGGTCGTAGCGGTCTGCGCAACCCTGCAGGGCCAGTGCAGGCTCGGCATGGCGTGGCGACTGCTTCGGTGCATCGCTGTAGCTGTTGGGCTCATAGTTCGGCGCGCTACCGTAACTGCCGGTAGCCATGGAACCATCACGCTGATAGCTGTTGACCGGGCAACGTGGCGCGTTGACTGGCAGCTGCTGGTGGTTGGTGCCGACACGATAGCGGTGCGCGTCGGCGTAGGCGAATACCCGCCCTTGCAGCATCCTGTCCGGCGACAGGCCGACACCCGGCACCATGTTGCTCGGGCCAAACGCAGCCTGCTCTACTTCTGCAAAGTAGTTGAGCGGGTTACGGTTGAGTTCCAGCACGCCCACTTCGATCAGCGGGTAGTCCTTCTGCGACCAGGTCTTGGTCACATCAAACGGGTTCTCGTCGCGGCTGGTAGCCTCGGCCTCGCTCATCACCTGAATGCATACGGTCCAGCGTGGGTAATCGCCTCGCTCGATGGCTTCGAACAGGTCACGCTGGGCGTAATCCGGGTCAGTACCTGCCAGGCGCGCTGCTTCTGCCGGTGCGAGGTTCTTGATGCCTTGCTGGGTCTTGAAGTGCCATTTGACCCAAGTGCGCTCACCTTCGGCGTTGATCAGGCTGTAGGTATGGCTACCGAAGCCGTGCATGTGGCGGTAACCGTCCGGGATGCCGCGATCGGAGAACAGAATGGTCACCTGGTGCAGCGCCTCGGGAGAGTGCGACCAGAAGTCCCACATCATCTGGGCGTTCTTCAGGTTCGATTGCGGATGACGCTTCTGCGTATGGATAAAGTCTGGGAACTTCAGCGGGTCGCGGATGAAGAACACCGGCGTGTTGTTGCCGACGATGTCCCAGTTGCCTTCCTCGGTGTAGAACTTGACGGCAAAACCACGAGGATCGCGCTCGGTATCAGCGGAGCCACGCTCGCCACCAACGGTGGAGAAGCGCAGGAAGGTTTCGGTCTGCTTGCCAACCTGTTCAAACAACTTGGCACTGGTGTAACCGGTGATATCGCGGGTAACGGTAAAGGTGCCGTAAGCGCCCGAGCCTTTTGCGTGTACGCGGCGCTCAGGAATGTTCTCACGGTTGAAATGGGCGAGCTTTTCGATCAGGTGGAAGTCGTCGAGCAGCAGCGGGCCGCGCGGGCCGGCGGAACGGGAATTCTGGTTATCGGCTACGGGTGCACCGCTGGCGGTGGTGAGAATCTTGCTCATGGGCTCTCCTTATCGGTCTTCAAGCGCCGGCTAATCGGCTCTGGAGAGAGTATTGACGAGCAAGGTTACAAGAACAAATGCATTACATGACTTGTATCAATAGAAATAAACAATACACCTAGATACAAAAAACCGGGCACTAGGCCCGGTTCTTTGTAGCAGACAGAACGTCTTACTCAGCAGCTTCTACAGCACCGCCGACCGGACGATCAACCAGCTCGACGTACGCCATAGGGGCGTTGTCGCCAGCGCGGAAACCGCACTTCAGGATGCGCAGGTAGCCGCCCTGACGAGTGGCGTAACGCTTGCCCAGGTCGTTGAACAGCTTGCCAACAGCGGACTTCGAACGGGTACGATCGAAGGCCAGACGGCGGTTAGCTACGCTGTCTTCCTTGGCCAGGGTGATCAGCGGCTCGGCAACGCGACGCAGTTCCTTGGCTTTCGGCAGGGTGGTTTTGATCAGCTCGTGCTCGATCAGCGACACTGCCATGTTCTGGAACATAGCCTTGCGGTGAGAGCTGGTACGGCTCAGGTGACGTCCACTTTTACGATGACGCATGATTCATTCCTTACCAAACACTACGTTCGGTGATTACGACGATCAGGCGGTCGCCTTGTCGTCTTTCTTAAGACTTGCAGGCGGCCAGTTGTCGAGGCGCATGCCGAGAGACAGACCACGAGAGGCCAGGACGTCCTTGATTTCAGTCAGGGACTTCTTGCCCAGGTTAGGAGTCTTCAACAGCTCTACTTCGGTACGCTGAATCAGGTCGCCGATGTAGTAGATGTTCTCCGCCTTCAGGCAGTTGGCCGAACGTACAGTCAGTTCCAGGTCGTCAACCGGACGCAGCAGGATCGGATCGATCTCGTCTTCCTGCTCGACTACGACAGGCTCGCTGTCACCTTTGAGGTCGACGAACGCGGCCAGCTGCTGTTGCAGGATGGTCGCAGCGCGGCGGATAGCCTCTTCAGGATCCAGGGTGCCGTTGGTTTCCAGATCAATGACCAGCTTGTCCAGGTTGGTACGCTGTTCAACACGGGCGTTTTCGACCACATAGGCGATACGACGCACCGGGCTGAACGAAGCGTCCAACTGCAGACGGCCAATGCTACGGCTTTCGTCTTCGTCGGTTTGACGGGAGTCGGCCGGCTCGTAACCACGACCACGAGCTACGGTGAGCTTCATGTTCAGGGCGCCGTTCGACGCCAGGTTCGCGATTACGTGATCGGGGTTGACGATCTCGACATCGTGATCCAGCTGAATATCGGCAGCGGTAACCACCCCCGAACCCTTTTTCGACAAGGTCAGCGTAACTTCGTCACGACCGTGCAGTTTGATAGCCAGGCCTTTCAGGTTCAACAGGATTTCAATGACGTCTTCCTGAACACCTTCGATCGCGGAGTACTCATGGAGTACGCCGTCGATCTCGGCCTCGACTACTGCACAGCCAGGCATGGAGGACAACAGGATGCGGCGCAGCGCGTTGCCCAGGGTATGGCCGAAACCACGCTCGAGAGGCTCGAGCGTAATCTTGGCGCGGGTCGGACTGACTACCTGCACATCAATGTGGCGGGGAGTCAGGAACTCATTTACCGAAATCTGCATGGATGCACCTATTTTCTAGCCCTTACTTGGAGTAGAGCTCGACAATCAGGTTCTCGTTGATGTCGGCAGACAGGTCGCTGCGAGCAGGAACGTTCTTGAAAACGCCCGACTTTTTAGCAGCATCCACGTCAACCCACTCAACGCGGCCACGCTGGGCGCACAGTTCAAGGGCTTGAACAATGCGCAGCTGGTTCAGCGACTTCTCACGAACCGCGACCACGTCACCCGGACGAACTTGGTAGGATGGAATGTTTACAGTCTTACCGTTGACGCTGATCGCTTTGTGCGAAACCAGCTGACGGGACTCGGAACGAGTCGAGCCGAAGCCCATACGGTAGACGACGTTATCCAGACGGCACTCGAGCAGTTGCAGCAGGTTCTCACCGGTTGCGCCTTTTTTCGAGGCTGCAGCCTGGTAGTAACCGCGGAACTGACGCTCCAGAACACCGTAGATACGACGAACTTTTTGCTTCTCGCGCAGCTGGGTACCGTAGTCGGACTGACGGCCACGGCGCTGACCGTGGATACCTGGGGCTGCTTCGATGTTGCACTTCGATTCCAGAGCGCGAACGCCGCTCTTCAGGAACAGGTCAGTGCCTTCACGACGAGACAGTTTGCATTTTGGACCAATGTAACGTGCCATTTATCTGTCTCCTGATTACACGCGACGCTTCTTCGGCGGACGGCACCCGTTATGCGGGATTGGCGTCACGTCGGTGATGCTGGCGATCTTGTAGCCGCAGCTGTTCAGTGCACGAACGGCGGACTCACGACCTGGACCTGGACCCTTGACGTTAACGTCGAGGTTCTTCAGACCGTATTCCAGCGCAGCTTGACCAGCACGCTCAGCAGCGATCTGAGCTGCGAACGGGGTGGATTTGCGCGAACCACGGAAACCCGAACCACCGGAGGTCGCCCAGGACAAAGCGTTGCCCTGACGGTCGGTGATGGTCACGATGGTGTTGTTGAAAGAGGCATGGATGTGGGCGATGCCATCAACCACTGTCTTTTTGACTTTCTTACGAGGACGAGCAGCAGGTTTTGCCATGTCTATATTCCTGGGCGATTACTTGCGGATCGGCTTACGCGGGCCCTTACGGGTGCGTGCGTTGGTCTTGGTGCGCTGACCGCGAACCGGCAGACCTTTACGATGACGCAGGCCGCGGTAGCAACCCAGGTCCATCAAGCGCTTGATCTTCATGTTGATGTCACGACGCAGGTCACCTTCGGTGGTGAACTTCGCGACTTCGCCACGCAGGGTTTCGATTTGCTCGTCGCTCAGATCCTTGATCTTAGCGGCTGGGTTTACACCAGCGTCTGCACAGATCTTCTGTGCAGTAGTGCGACCGACACCATAGATGTAGGTCAGCGAGATAACAGCATGCTTGTTATCTGGAATGTTGACGCCTGCAATACGGGCCATTCAGTGGGACTCCAATTGACAGCTACCTACGCCCCGGAAGCCAAGAAATAGGGCGCGAGATAATATCGCTGTAGAAACGAATAATCAACCCAGCAGCACACTAGCTGCTGGGTTTGAAGCGCAGATCACACTCAGCCTTGGCGCTGTTTGTGACGCGGTTCCGCGCTGCAGATCACTCGTACGACGCCTTCGCGACGGATGATCTTGCAGTTACGGCACAGCTTTTTCACCGATGCACGAACTTTCATTACCGACTCCTCGAACCTTAGGGGCGTATCAGCGCAGCAGACCGCTGCCACCGTAGCCTTTCAGGTTGGCTTTCTTCATCAGGGATTCGTACTGGTGCGAAACGAGGTGCGATTGTACTTGGGACATGAAGTCCATCACAACCACTACCACAATCAGCAACGAGGTCCCGCCAAGGTAGAACGGCACATTTGCTGCCACCACCAGGAACTGGGGCAGAAGGCAGACGGCCATCATGTAAAGAGCACCGAACATGGTCAGACGGGTCAGAACGCCATCAATGTAGCGCGCCGACTGCTCACCAGGACGGATACCCGGAATAAAGGCACCGGACTTCTTCAGGTTTTCCGCTACGTCTTTCGGGTTGAACATCAACGCTGTGTAGAAGAAGCAGAAGAAAATGATCCCTGCACTAAACAGCAGAATGTTCAACGGCTGACCAGGAGCGATCGACTGCGAGATGTCCTGCAGCCAGCCCATACCTTCGGACTGACCGAACCAGGCACCCAGCGAAGCCGGGAACAGCAGAATGCTGCTCGCGAAAATGGCCGGGATAACCCCCGCCATGTTCACTTTAAGCGGCAGGTGGCTGGTCTGCGCAGCGAAGACCTTGCGGCCCTGCTGACGCTTGGCGTAGTGAACGGCGATACGACGCTGACCACGCTCAATGAACACCACGAAACCGATAATCGCTACTGCCAGCAAACCGATAGCGACCAGGGCGAAAATGTTGATATCGCCTGTGCGCGCAGACTCGAAAGACTGCCCGATTGCTCTCGGAAGACCGGCAACGATACCTGCGAAGATCAACATCGAGATACCGTTGCCCACACCGCGCTCGGTGATCTGCTCGCCCAGCCACATCATGAACATCGCGCCCGCCACGAAGGTGGAGACGGCGACGACATGGAAGCCCAGCCCTGCAGAAAACGCCACGCCCTGGTTGGCCAGGCCAATGGACATGCCAATGGCTTGAACCAGTGCCAGGATAACGGTGCCGTAGCGGGTGTACTGGCTGATCTTGCGACGGCCAGCTTCACCTTCCTTCTTCAACTGCTCCAGTTGCGGGCTGACCGCCGTCATCAGCTGCATGATGATCGATGCCGAGATGTACGGCATGATCCCCAGTGCAAAGATGCTCATGCGCTCGAGCGCGCCACCGGAAAACATGTTGAACAAGCTAAGAATGGTCCCCTCATTCTGCCGAAACAGATCCGCCAGACGGTCTGGATTGATGCCAGGAACCGGGATATGCGCACCTATCCTATAGACGATGATCGCCATGAACAGAAAGCGCAGACGAGCCCAGAGTTCCGACATCCCGCCCTTACCGAGCGAAGAGAGAGCACCTTGCTTAGCCATTTATTCCTCGAACTTGCCGCCAGCTGCTTCGATAGCCGCACGCGCACCCTTGGTGGCTGCGATACCCTTGATGGTGACTGCGCGAGTGACTTCGCCAGACAGCATGATTTTCACGCGCTGTACGTTCTGGCCGATCACGTTGGCATCCTTCAGGGATTGCACGGAGATCACGTCGCCTTCCACCTTGGCCAGCTCGGACAGACGCACTTCGGCGCGGTCCATGGCTTTCAGGGAAACGAAGCCGAACTTCGGCAGACGACGGTGCAGCGGCTGTTGACCGCCTTCGAAGCCAGGAGCGATCGAACCACCCGAACGGGAAGTCTGACCTTTGTGGCCACGGCCGCCGGTCTTGCCCAGACCGCTACCGATACCACGACCTGGACGATGCTTCTCGCGACGGGAACCCGGCGCTGGACTCAGATCATTGAGTTTCATCGATTAACCCTCGACCTTCAGCATGTAGTAAGCCTTGTTGATCATCCCGCGGTTCTCGGGAGTATCCTGGACTTCTACAGTGTGACCGATGCGACGCAGACCCAGGCCTTTAACGCACAGCTTGTGGTTAGGCAGACGGCCCGAGACGCTCTTGATCAGCGTTACTTTTACGGTTGCCATGATCAGAAGATCTCCTCGACGCTCTTGCCGCGCTTGGCAGCAATGGATTCAGGAGATTGCATGGCTTTCAGACCCTTGAAGGTGGCGTAAACCACGTTCACAGGGTTGGTCGAACCGTAGCACTTGGCCAGAACGTTCTGAACACCAGCAACTTCCAGGACAGCACGCATTGCGCCACCGGCGATGATACCGGTACCTTCCGAGGCAGGCTGCATGTAAACCTTCGAGGCGCCGTGGGCGGCCTTGGTGGCGTACTGCAGGGTGGTGCCCTTCAGGTCAACCTGGATCATGTTGCGGCGAGCAGCTTCCATGGCCTTCTGGATCGCGGCAGGTACTTCGCGCGACTTGCCACGGCCGAAGCCAACACGACCTTTACCATCACCTACCACGGTCAGCGCGGTGAAGGTGAAGATACGGCCGCCTTTTACGGTTTTGGCAACGCGGTTAACTTGAACCAGCTTCTCGATGTAGCCTTCGTCGCGCTTTTGATCGTTATTTGCCATAACTTAGAACTCCAGCCCGCCTTCACGAGCAGCATCAGCCAGCGCTTTGACGCGGCCATGGTACTTGAAGCCGGAACGGTCAAAGGCAACTTGAGATACACCGGCGGCTTTCGCACGCTCAGCTACCAGCTTGCCAACCTTAGTGGCCGCGTCGATGTTGCCAGTGGCGCCATCACGCAGTTCTTTGTCCAAGGTCGAGGCGCTTGCCAGAACCTTGCTGCCGTCGGCCGAAATGACCTGGGCATAGATGTGCTGCGAGGAGCGGAACACGCACAGGCGCACGACTTCGAGTTCGTGCATCTTGAGGCGTGCTTTGCGAGCGCGACGCAGTCGGATAACTTTTTTGTCGGTCATTTGCTAGGCCCTACTTCTTCTTGGCTTCTTTACGACGGACTACTTCGTCCGCGTAACGCACACCCTTGCCCTTGTAAGGCTCTGGCGGACGGAAGTCGCGGATTTCAGCGGCCACCTGACCCACCAGCTGCTTGTCGATACCCTTGATCAGGATGTCGGTCTGGCTTGGGGTTTCAGCGGTGATGCCGGCTGGCAGTTCGTAGTCCACTGGGTGCGAGAAGCCCAGGGCCAGGTTCAGGACGGTGCCCTTGGCCTGTGCCTTGTAACCAACACCGACCAGCTGGAGCTTGCGCTCGAAGCCTTGGCTTACGCCCTGGACCATGTTGTTCACCAGAGCACGGGTAGTACCGGCCATGGCGCGAGCTTGCTGGTCACCGTTGCGAGCGACGAAACGCAGCTCGCCAGATTCTTCGGTAACTTCAACAGACGAGTGAACGTTCAGTTCGAGAGTGCCTTTGGCACCCTTCACCGAAAGCTGCTGGCCGGCGAATTTGACTTCGACGCCTGCTGGCAGCTTAACGGGGTTCTTAGCGACGCGAGACATGCCTATCTCCCCTTAGAACACTGTGCACAGAACTTCGCCGCCGACACCGGCAGCGCGCGCAGCGCGATCAGTCATCACACCTTTGTTGGTGGAGACGATAGACACGCCCAGGCCGCCACGTACTTTCGGCAGTTCTGCGACGGACTTGTACTGGCGCAGGCCTGGACGGCTGGAGCGCTTCAGTTCCTCGATGACCGGACGGCCTTCGAAGTACTTCAGTTCGATCGACAGGGAAGGCTTGGCCTCACCAGTAACCTGGTAGCCAGCGATGTAACCTTCGTCTTTCAGAACTTTGGCAACCGCGACCTTCAGGGTGGAGGAAGGCATGCTTACGACGGACTTTTCAGCCATCTGGGCATTACGGATGCGAGTTAGCATGTCCGCTAACGGGTCCTGCATACTCATGGGCTAGATGCTCCTGATACAAGAATTATTAGCCTTGCGGCTATCACAACCACCTGAGCGGACAGGGCAAAAAACCCAGGCTCAGGTGAGCCGGTCATTCTAGACACAAGGTAGAAACGAAACAAGCCCCATATAGGGGCTTGTTTGTTGGCGAGGTCACCGGCGGTCGGAAGATTGCTCCCCTTCCGCCGGGATCCAGCCTGCAGCGATTACCAGGAGGCCTTGACCAGACCTGGTACGTCACCGCGCATTGCAGCTTGACGCAGCATGTTACGGCCCAGGCCGAACTTACGGTATACACCGTGAGGACGACCGGTCAGGCGGCAACGGTTGCGCAGGCGCGAGGCGCTAGCGTCACGTGGCTGCTTCTGCAGAGCGACAACGGCAGCGAAACGCTCTTCTGGAGAGGCGTTCTGGTTGACGATGGTCGCTTTCAGCTCAGCACGCTTCTTAGCGAACTTGGCTACCGTGAGCTGACGCTTCAGCTCGCGGTTCTTCATGCTCTTCTTGGCCATTTTCCTACTCCAATCAGTTGCGGAACGGGAACTTGAAAGCACGCAGCAGAGCGCGGCCTTCGTCGTCCGAACGAGCAGTGGTGGTCAGGGTGATGTCCAAACCGCGCAGAGCATCGATCTTGTCGTAGTCGATTTCCGGGAAGATGATCTGCTCTTTCACGCCCATGCTGTAGTTGCCACGGCCATCGAAGGACTTGGCATTCAGGCCGCGGAAGTCGCGAACCCGAGGCAGGGAGATCGCCAGCAGGCGGTCCAGGAATTCGTACATCTTGTCGCTACGCAGGGTCACCTTGACGCCGATCGGCCAGCCTTCGCGGACTTTGAAGCCAGCGATGGATTTGCGAGCGAAAGTCACGACCGGCTTTTGACCGGTGATCTTTTCCAGGTCAGCTACTGCGTGCTCGATGACTTTCTTGTCGCCGATCGCTTCGCCCAGACCCATGTTCAGGGTGATCTTGGTAACGCGAGGAACTTCCATCACGTTCGACAGCTTAAGTTCTTCCTTAAGCTTAGGAGCGATTTCGTTCCGGTAAATCTCTTTCAGTCGTGCCATGGTCTTCTACCTAGCAGTGTTCAAGCATCAACCGCTTTTTGGGTCGACTTGAAGACACGAATTTTCTTACCGTCTTCTACTTTGAAACCAACGCGGTCAGCCTTGTTGGTTTCGCCGTTGAAGATGGCAACGTTGGAAGCGTGCAGAGGCGCTTCTTTCTCGACGATACCGCCCTGAACGCCCGCCATCGGGTTAGGCTTGGTATGACGCTTGACCAGGTTCACACCACCAACGACCAGACGGTCATCAGCCAGAACCTTCAGCACCTTACCGCGCTTACCTTTGTCTTTGCCGGCGATCACGATGATCTCGTCGTCACGACGAATCTTTTGCATGTCGGATCTCCTTACAGCACTTCAGGGGCGAGCGAGACGATCTTCATGAACTTCTCGGTACGAAGTTCACGGGTCACTGGCCCGAAGATGCGAGTGCCGATCGGCTCTTGCTTGTTGTTCAGCAGAACAGCAGCGTTGCCGTCGAAACGAATGATGGAACCGTCAGCGCGACGTACACCGTGACGGGTACGGACGACAACAGCGGTCATCACCTGGCCTTTCTTGACCTTGCCGCGCGGAATTGCTTCCTTGACGGTTACTTTGATGATGTCACCGATGCCGGCGTAACGGCGGTGCGAACCGCCGAGCACCTTGATGCACATGACGCGACGAGCGCCGCTGTTATCGGCCACATCGAGCATGGATTGAGTCTGAATCATAAAATTTCTCCGACCCCTAGCCCTTAGACTTCAACAGCGCGTTCGAGGACTTCAACCAGTGCCCAGGACTTGGTCTTGGCCAGCGGACGGGTTTCACGGATGGAAACCTTGTCGCCGATCTTGCACTGGTTGGATTCGTCGTGCGCGTGCAGCTTAGTCGAACGCTTAACGTATTTACCGTAGATCGGGTGCTTTACGCGACGCTCGATCAGAACGGTGATGGTCTTGTCCATTTTGTCGCTGACGACACGGCCAGTCAGCGTACGGACGGTTTTTTCAGCTTCAGCCATGATCACTTACCTGCCTGCTGGTTGAGCACAGTTTTCACGCGAGCGATGTCACGCTTAACTTGCGAGAGCAGGTGCGACTGCCCCAACTGGCCAGTTGCTTTCTGCATACGCAGATTGAACTGGTCGCGCAGCAAGCCGAGCAGTTGCTCATTCAGTTGCTGTGCAGATTTTTCACGAAGTTCATTCGCTTTCATCACATCACCGTCCGCTTAACAAAGGAGGTGGCGAGAGGCAGCTTTGCAGCAGCCAGGGCGAAAGCTTCGCGCGCCAGCTCTTCAGAAACACCTTCGATTTCATACAGGACTTTGCCTGGCTGAATCTGGGCAACCCAGTATTCCACGGAGCCCTTACCTTTACCCATACGAACCTCGAGAGGCTTCTTGGAGATCGGCTTGTCCGGGAACACACGGATCCAGATCTTACCGCCACGCTTGACGTGACGGGTCAGCGCACGACGTGCGGACTCGATCTGGCGAGCGGTGAGGCGACCGCGAGCAACAGCTTTCAGGGCGAATTCGCCGAAGCTGACTTTGCTACCGCGCAGTGCCAGACCACGGTTGTGGCCAGTCATCTGCTTGCGGAATTTTGTACGCTTTGGTTGCAACATTTGGCGTACCCCTTACTTAGCAGCTTTTTTACGAGGCGCTGGTGCTTGTGGTTTCAGTTCTTCTTGGCGACCACCAATAACTTCGCCTTTGAAGATCCAAACCTTCACACCGATCACACCGTAGGTGGTGTGAGCTTCGTAGGTGTTGTAGTCGATATCGGCACGCAGGGTGTGCAGAGGCACACGACCTTCGCGATACCACTCGGTACGAGCAATCTCAGCACCGCCGAGACGACCGCTCACCTGGATCTTGATGCCCTTGGCACCAATACGCATGGCGTTCTGTACGGCGCGCTTCATGGCGCGACGGAACATTACGCGGCGTTCCAGCTGCTGAGCTACGCTCTGCGCAACCAGCATAGCGTCGAGTTCCGGCTTGCGGATCTCTTCGATGTTGATGTGCACAGGCACACCCATCTGCTTGGTCAGGTCCTGACGCAGCTTCTCGACATCTTCACCTTTCTTACCGATAACGATACCGGGACGAGCGGTGTGGATGGTGATGCGTGCAGTTTGAGCCGGACGATGAATATCGATACGGCTTACGGACGCGCTTTTTAGTTTGTCTTGGAGGTACTCACGCGTTTTCAGATCCTTCAACAGGTAATCTGCGTAAGTAGCACCGTCTGCGTACCAGACGGAGGTGTGCTCCTTGACGATTCCCAGGCGAATGCCAGTGGGATGTACTTTCTGACCCATCTGATCGACTCCGTTACTTGTCCGCAACCTTGACAGTGATATGGCAAGACCGCTTGACGATGCGATCAGCACGGCCTTTGGCACGTGGCATGATGCGCTTCAGCGAACGCCCTTCGTTGACGAAGACGGTGGAGACCTTCAGGTCATCAACGTCTGCGCCTTCGTTGTGTTCGGCGTTGGCAACGGCCGACTCGAGGACTTTCTTCATGATTTCAGCGGCTTTTTTGCTGCTGAAGGCCAACAGGTTGAGCGCTTCGCCCACCTTCTTCCCGCGGATCTGGTCGGCGACCAAGCGGGCTTTCTGGGCGGAGATGCGAGCGCCCGACAACTTAGCGGCTACTTCCATTTCCTTACCCCTTAACGCTTGGCTTTCTTGTCAGCCACGTGCCCGCGGTAGGTGCGGGTACCGGCGAACTCGCCCAGTTTGTGGCCGACCATGTCTTCGTTCACCAGAACTGGGACATGTTGACGACCGTTGTGTACCGCGATGGTCAGACCGACCATTTGTGGCAGGATCATCGAACGGCGCGACCAGGTTTTAACTGGCTTGCGATCGTTCTTCTCCACCGCCACTTCGACCTTCTTCAGCAGGTGAAGATCGATAAAAGGACCTTTTTTCAGAGAACGTGGCACTGTCGTATCCCTCTAGTTACTTGCGACGACGGACGATCATGTTGTCGGTACGCTTATTACCACGGGTTTTAGCACCCTTGGTTGGGAAGCCCCATGGCGATACCGGATGACGACCACCGGAGGTACGACCTTCACCACCACCGTGTGGGTGGTCAACCGGGTTCATGGCAACACCACGAACGGTTGGGCGAACGCCGCGCCAGCGTTTGGCACCAGCTTTACCCAGCGAACGCAGGCTGTGCTCGGAGTTCGAGACTTCGCCCAGGGTCGCACGGCACTCAGCCAGGACTTTACGCATTTCACCAGAGCGCAGACGCAGGGTCACGTAGACACCTTCGCGAGCGATCAGCTGAGCCGAAGCACCAGCGGAACGAGCGATCTGAGCACCTTTACCCGGCTTCAATTCGATGCCGTGAATGGTGCTACCTACTGGAATGTTGCGCAGCTGCAGGGAGTTACCGGCCTTGATTGGGGCCAGGGCACCTGCGATCAGCTGGTCGCCAGCGCTCACGCCTTTAGGGGCAATGATGTAGCGACGCTCACCGTCTGCGTAGCACAGCAGGGCGATGTGAGCAGTACGGTTCGGATCGTATTCGATACGCTCGACAGTGGCTGGAATGCCATCTTTGTCGTTGCGACGGAAGTCGACCAGACGGTAATGCTGCTTGTGACCACCACCAACGTGACGAGTGGTAATGCGGCCATTGTTGTTACGACCACCAGACTTCGATTTTTTCTCGATCAGCGGTGCGTGAGGAGCGCCTTTGTGCAGCTCCTTGTTGACCACCTTGACCACGAAACGGCGGCCAGGGGAAGTCGGTTTGCATTTAACGATTGCCATGATGCACCCCTTCCTTACTCAGCACTGCTGCTGAAATCGAGATCTTGGCCTGGCTGAAGGGAGACGATCGCCTTCTTCCAGTCATTACGCTTGCCCAGACCACGTGCGGTACGCTTGGTTTTACCCAGAACGTTAACAGTCGACACGTTTTCAACTTTTACGTTGAACAGGCCTTCGACAGCTTTCTTGATTTCCAGCTTGGTTGCATCGGTAGCAACCTTGAATACGAACTGGCCTTTTTTCTCAGCCAGAACGGTAGCCTTCTCGGAAACGTGCGGGCCAAGGAGGACTTTGAATACGCGTTCCTGGTTCATCCCAGCAGCTCCTCGAATTTCTTCACGGCCGAGACAGTGATCAACACTTTCTCGTATGCGATCAGACTGACCGGGTCGGAACCTTGTACGTCACGTACATCGACGTGCGGCAGGTTGCGAGCAGCCAGGTACAGGTTCTGATCAACAGCGTCGGAAACGATCAGTACGTCGTTCAGACCCATGCCGTTCAGCTTGTTCAGCAGATCTTTGGTTTTCGGCGCTTCAACAGCGAAGTCCTGAACCACGACCAGACGGTCGCTACGCACCAGCTCAGCGAGGATGGAGCGCAGGGCTGCGCGGTACATCTTCTTGTTGAGCTTCTGCGAGTGATCTTGAGGGCGAGCTGCGAAGGTTACACCACCGCCACGCCAGATCGGACCACGAGTGGTACCAGCACGAGCACGGCCAGTACCCTTCTGACGCCATGGGCGCTTACCGCCACCAGCCACGTCGGAACGGGTCTTCTGCTGCTTGGTGCCCTGACGGCCGCCGGCCATGTAGGCCACGACTGCTTGGTGTACCAGCGTCTCGTTGAATTCGCCACCGAAAGTCAGTTCGGAAACTTCGATCGCCTGAGCGTCATTTACATTGAGTTGCATGTCAGTTTCCCCTTAACCGCGAGCCTTGACAGCTGGACGTACAACCACGTCGCCGCCAGTAGCGCCTGGAACGGCACCCTTGACCAGCAGCAGGTTGCGTTCAGCGTCTACGCGAACAACTTCCAGGGACTGAACAGTCACGCGCTCGGCGCCCATGTGACCGGACATTTTCTTGCCCTTGAACACACGACCAGGAGTCTGGCACTGGCCGATGGAACCTGGGACACGGTGCGACACGGAGTTACCGTGGGTGTTGTCCTGGCCACGGAAGTTCCAGCGCTTGATGGTACCGGCGAAGCCTTTACCTTTGGACTGACCAGTAACGTCTACCAGCTGGCCTGCAGTGAAGAGTTCAGCTTTGATCAGATCGCCAGCCTGGAAATCGCCTTCTTCAAGACGGAACTCCCAGACACCGCGACCAGCGGCAACGTTGGCCTTGGCGAAGTGACCTGCCTGAGCGGCAGTCACACGCGAAGCACGACGCTCGCCGACAGTGACTTGCACTGCACGGTAGCCATCGGTTTCTTCAGTTTTGAACTGGGTGACGCGATTCGGCTCGATCTCAATGACCGTGACCGGAATGGAGACACCTTCTTCGGTGAAAATGCGGGTCATACCGCACTTGCGACCGATTACACCAATAGTCATGTTGTAAACCTCATGAGTGTACGGGGCTTTCACCCGCTATGGCCGCCCATTTCAGAGCGTTACACGACTAGACCGAAGTCTTAGCCGAGGCTGATCTGTACTTCCACACCTGCCGCCAGATCAAGCTTCATCAGCGCGTCAACGGTTTTATCCGTTGGCTGGACGATGTCCAGAACACGCTTATGAGTGCGGATCTCGTACTGGTCACGCGCGTCTTTGTTGACGTGCGGGGAAACCAGAACGGTGAAACGCTCTTTGCGGGTAGGCAGTGGAATTGGACCACGCACTTGTGCACCAGTACGTTTCGCGGTTTCCACGATTTCCTGGGTGGATTGGTCGATCAGGCGATGGTCGAAAGCCTTCAACCTGATACGGATTTGCTGATTTTGCATTGGATTTCAGACTCCAGGCTGTTCCCAACGGACGCACTACGCCCGCTAAAAGGAGGCGTGATTCTATAGACGCCCCCATTTAGTGTCAACCCAATAAAAAAAACCCCCGCTGAGCGGGGGTTTTTTCAATCGGTCGAGTGATTACTCGATGATTTTGGCTACGACGCCGGCGCCGACGGTACGACCGCCTTCACGGATAGCGAAGCGCAGACCGTCTTCCATTGCGATGGTCTTGATCAGGGTAACAGTCATCTGAATGTTGTCACCTGGCATTACCATTTCAACGCCTTCCGGCAGTTCGCAGTTACCGGTCACGTCAGTGGTACGGAAGTAGAACTGAGGACGGTAGCCTTTGAAGAACGGAGTGTGACGACCGCCTTCTTCCTTCGACAGAACGTAGACTTC
>NZ_OPYN01000037.1 GCF_900277125.1 Pseudomonas inefficax | reverse complement strand
CGTAGTCAGCGTGACCTGGGCAGTCAACGTGAGCGTAGTGACGAATGTTCGAGTTGTACTCGACGTGAGCGGTGTTGATGGTGATACCGCGCGCTTTTTCTTCCGGAGCCGAGTCGATCTTGTCGAACTCAACGACTGCCGAACCGAAAACTTCGGAGCAGACGCGAGTCAGAGCTGCGGTCAGAGTGGTCTTACCGTGGTCAACGTGGCCGATAGTGCCGACGTTAACGTGGGGAAGGGAACGATCAAATTTTTCTTTAGCCACGACAGTGAACCTCTTGCCTAAAGGGGATTAGCCTTGTTTTTTAACGAGTGCTTCGACGATGTTCGACGGAGCTTCGGCGTATTTGGAGAATTCCATGGAGTAGCTTGCGCGACCCTGAGACATGGAACGAACGTCGGTTGCGTAACCGAACATCTCTCCGAGCGGAACTTCAGCGCGGACGACGCGGCCAGAGACCGACTCATCCATACCCTGGACCAGACCACGACGACGGTTCAGGTCACCCATCACGTCACCCAGGTAGTCTTCCGGGGTTACAACTTCGACCTTCATGATCGGCTCGAGAACCACGCCACCGCCCTTCTGGGCCAGTTGCTTGGTTGCCATCGAAGCAGCGATCTTGAACGCCATTTCGTTGGAGTCGACGTCGTGGTACGAACCGTCGAATACCGCGGCCTTCAGGCCGATCAGAGGATAACCGGCAACAACGCCGTTTTTCATCTGCTCTTCGATACCCTTCTGGATCGCAGGGATGTATTCCTTAGGAATCACACCACCAACGACTTCGTTGGAGAACACCAGACCTTCGGTGATGTTGCCCTTGTCGTCCTGATCCGGCTCCGAGAAACGGATCCAGCAGTGACCGAACTGACCACGACCGCCCGACTGACGAACGAACTTGCCTTCGATCTCGACGTTGGACTTGGTGATCTTCTCGCGGTACGAAACCTGCGGCTTGCCGATGTTGGCCTCGACGTTGAACTCGCGCTTCATGCGGTCAACGAGGATGTCCAGGTGCAGCTCACCCATACCGGAGATGATGGTCTGACCAGTTTCTTCGTCGGTCTTGACGCGGAACGACGGGTCTTCCTGAGCCAGCTTGCCCAGTGCGATACCCATCTTCTCCTGGTCGGCCTTGGTTTTCGGCTCTACGGAGAGCGAAATCACAGGCTCAGGGAAGTCCATACGCTCGAGGATGATCGGCTTGTCGGCGTTGCACAGGGTGTCACCGGTGGTGACGTCCTTCATGCCGATCAGAGCAGCGATGTCGCCTGCACGTACTTCCTTGATTTCTTCACGCTGGTTGGCGTGCATCTGCACCATACGACCAACGCGCTCTTTCTTGCCCTTGACCGAGTTGATGACGGAGTCACCGGAGGTCAGGAAGCCCGAGTAAACGCGAACGAAGGTCAGAGTACCAACGAACGGGTCGGTGGCAATCTTGAACGCCAGGGCCGAGAACGGCTCGTTGTCGTCAGCGTGACGCTCGTCGAACTGCTCAGGCTTGACTTCGTCCTTCGGCACGTCGATCAGGTCAGGGTGGATACCCTTGATCGCCGGAATCTCGGTCGGAGCAGGCAGGAAGTCGATAACGGCGTCGAGAACCAGGGGAACGCCCTTGTTCTTGAACGACGAACCGCAGACAGCCGGAACGATCTCGCTGGCCAGGGTGCGCGCGCGCAGGCCTGCCTTGATCTCTTCGACGGTCAGCTCACCTTCTTCAAGGTACTTGTTCATCAGTTCTTCGTTGGCTTCGGCGGCGGCTTCAACCATGTTGTTGCGCCATTCGTTAGCCAGCTCGACCATATCCGCAGGAATTTCTTCCTCGCGGTAGGTAGTGCCCTTGTCGTCGTCGTTCCAGTAGATGGCTTTCATCTTGATCAGGTCGACCTGACCTTGGAAGTCGTCTTCTGCACCGATAGCCAGCTGGACCGGAACCGGGGTGTGACCCAGGCGGTTCTTGATCTGGCCGACAACGCGCAGGAAGTTGGCACCGGCACGGTCCATCTTGTTCACGTAGACAACACGTGGAACGCCGTACTTGTTGGCCTGACGCCATACGGTTTCGGACTGCGGCTCAACGCCGGAGGTGCCGCAGAACACAACGACCGCGCCGTCGAGTACACGCAGCGAACGCTCTACTTCAATGGTGAAGTCAACGTGGCCGGGGGTATCGATGACGTTTACGCGGTAGTTGTCGTACTGACCACGAGAACCTTTCCAGAAGGTGGTAACGGCAGCGGAGGTAATGGTGATACCGCGCTCCTGCTCCTGCACCATCCAGTCGGTGGTCGCGGCGCCGTCGTGCACCTCGCCCATCTTGTGGCTCAGACCTGTGTAGAACAGGATCCGCTCGGTAGTGGTAGTCTTGCCCGCGTCAACGTGGGCACAGATACCGATGTTACGGTAGCGGTTAATTGCTGTAGTACGAGCCATAAAGCCCTCGCAAAATAATTGATGCTTGAATTAGAAGCGGTAGTGCGAGAACGCTTTGTTGGCTTCAGCCATACGGTGCACGTCTTCACGCTTCTTGACTGCAGCACCCTTGCCTTCAGCAGCATCCAGCAGTTCGCCGGCCAGGCGCAGGGCCATCGACTTCTCGCCGCGCTTGCGGGCGTAGTCTACGAGCCAGCGCATTGCCAGAGCGTTACGACGGGATGGACGAACTTCAACCGGAACCTGGTAAGTGGCACCGCCGACACGGCGGGACTTTACTTCGACCAGCGGAGCGATGGCGTCGAGAGCTTTCTCGAAGATTTCCAGGGGGTCGCTGTTCTTGCGTGCTTTGACGGTATCCAGGGCACCGTAAACGATGCGCTCGGCTACGGCCTTCTTGCCGCTTTCCATCACGTGGTTCATGAACTTGGCGAGAATCTGGGATCCGTACTTCGGATCGTCAAGGATCTCACGTTTTGCTGCTACACGACGTCTTGGCATGATAAGCCCTCAAACGGTCTTCAGGTTAGCCCGGGACGTGGGTCTTCGACCCCTGCCCGACCTTACTCTTATCGACTCAAATAAATGGATGTCTGCAAACGACCGATTACTTCGGACGCTTGGTACCGTACTTCGAACGACCCTGGTTACGGCCTTTGACGCCCGAAGTATCCAGAGAGCCGCGAACGGTGTGGTAACGAACACCTGGCAAGTCTTTTACACGGCCGCCACGAATCAGGACGACGCTGTGCTCTTGCAGGTTGTGGCCTTCACCACCGATGTACGAGGAAACCTCGAAACCGTTGGTCAGACGCACACGGCATACTTTACGCAGTGCCGAGTTAGGTTTTTTCGGCGTGGTGGTGTACACGCGGGTGCACACGCCACGACGCTGCGGGCAGTTCTGCAGCGCAGGAACGTCGGACTTCTCGACCGAACGCTTACGCGGCTGACGTACCAGCTGGTTGATAGTTGCCATCTACTAGCTCCACTGATTGTCTTGCGACTCTATTGTCTTGCAAGAAAGCCAAAAATTGGCGAGACGGAGCCTCACCAAATTTAAGGGTACAAAAGTCTAAAGAGGATCTTGCACCCAGTCAAGACGAGGCCCCGGCCCTCCCCGCCCGATCATCGGCAACATTTCATGTCGTCGATGACCGTTCGGGGCTTGCCGGGGCCCTGCCCTGTACTTAGTTACCGCTGGAGTTCAGCGCTTCGGTCAGTGCGGCTTCCACCTCACTGGCGCTCACACGCAGCGGCTTGTCGGCATCACGGCGACGCTTGCGCTCGCTGTGGTAGGCCAGACCAGTACCGGCCGGGATCAGACGACCCACGACCACGTTCTCTTTCAGGCCGCGCAGGTAATCGCGCTTGCCGGTTACCGCCGCTTCGGTCAGTACGCGGGTGGTTTCCTGGAAGGAAGCCGCGGAGATGAACGACTCGGTCGACAGCGACGCCTTGGTGATACCCAGCAGCACGCGGGTGAACTTGGAGACGAACTTGTCCTCGGCGGCGAGACGCTCGTTCTCTACCAGCACCTGGGTCAGTTCCATCTGGTCGCCCTTGATGAAGCTGGAATCGCCCGACTCGGAGATCTCGACCTTGCGCAGCATCTGACGCAGGATGGTCTCGATGTGCTTGTCGTTGATCTTAACGCCTTGCAGACGGTAAACGTCCTGGATCTCGTTGACGATGTACTTCGCCAGCGCGCTCACACCCAGCAGACGCAGGATGTCGTGCGGATCGCTCGGGCCGTCGGAGATAACTTCGCCGCGGTTTACCTGTTCGCCTTCGAAGACGTTCAGGTGGCGCCACTTCGGAATCAGCTCTTCGTACGGATCGCTACCGTCGGTCGGAGTGATGACCAGACGACGCTTGCCCTTGGTCTCTTTACCGAACGCGATGGTGCCGCTGACTTCAGCCAGAATCGAGGCTTCTTTCGGACGGCGCGCTTCGAACAGGTCGGCAACGCGCGGCAGACCACCGGTGATGTCACGGGTCTTCGACGTTTCTTGCGGGATACGCGCGATAACGTCACCAACGCCGATCTGGGCACCGTCAGCCACACCGACAAGGGCGTTGGCCGGCAGGAAGTACTGGGCAGGTACATCGGTACCTGGCAGATACAGATCCTTGCCAGAAGCATCGACCATCTTGATCGCCGGACGGATTTCCTTGCCAGCGGCAGGGCGATCCTTGACGTCCAGGACTTCGATGTTGGTCAAACCGGTCAATTCGTCGGTCTGACGCTTGATGGTGATGTTTTCTTCCATGCCCACGAAGGTCACGGTACCTTTCAGCTCGGTAACGATCGGGTGGGTGTGCGGGTCCCACTTGGCGACGATGGCGCCAGCTTCGACCTTGTCACCTTCCTTGACCGAAATCACCGCACCGTAAGGCAGCTTGTAGCGCTCACGCTCACGACCGAACTCGTCGGCAATCGCCAACTCGCCCGAACGCGATACGGCAACCAGGTTGCCATCGGCACGCTCTACCTGCTTCAGGTTGTGCAGACGCACCATACCGCCGTTCTTCACCTGGACGCTGTCGGCAGCCGAGGTACGGCTTGCAGCACCACCGATGTGGAACGTACGCATGGTCAGCTGGGTACCCGGCTCACCGATCGACTGTGCAGCGATAACGCCGACAGCTTCACCGATGTTCACCTGGTGACCGCGAGCCAGGTCACGACCGTAGCACTTGGCGCAGATACCGTAGCGGGTTTCGCAGTTGATCGGCGAACGCACGACTACTTCGTCGATGCTGTTCAGCTCGATGAACTCTACCCACTTCTCGTCAACCAGGGTGCCTGCCGGAACGATGACGTCCTCGGTGCCTGGCTTGAACACGTCACGGGCGATGACACGACCCAGTACACGCTCACCCAGCGGCTCTACAACATCGCCACCTTCGATGTGCGGGGTCATCAGCAGGCCCTGGTCGGTGCCGCAGTCGATCTCGGTAACCACCAGATCCTGGGCAACGTCTACCAGACGACGAGTCAGGTAACCGGAGTTAGCAGTCTTCAGTGCGGTATCCGCCAGACCCTTACGAGCACCGTGGGTCGAAATGAAGTACTGCAGAACGCTCAGACCTTCACGGAAGTTCGCCGTGATCGGCGTCTCGATGATGGAGCCGTCCGGCTTGGCCATCAGGCCACGCATACCGGCCAGCTGACGGATCTGGGCTGCGGAACCCCGCGCACCGGAGTCAGCCATCATGTACATCGAGTTGAAGGACTCTTGCTCGACTTCCTTGCCTTCGCGGTCGATGACCTTCTCTTTCGAGAGGTTGGCCATCATCGCCTTGGACACTTCGTCGTTCGCCTTCGACCACAAGTCGATGACCTTGTTGTACTTCTCGCCCTGGGTTACCAGGCCGGAGGCGTACTGGCTCTCGATTTCCTTCACTTCGTCGGTAGCGGTACCGATGATGCGGGCTTTTTCATCCGGGATAACGAAGTCGTTAACACCGATGGAAACGCCGGAAATGGTCGAGTAAGCGAAACCGGTGTACATCAGCTGGTCAGCGAAGATCACGGTCTCTTTCAGACCAACCACGCGATAGCACTGGTTGATCAGCTTGGAGATCGCCTTCTTCTTCATAGGCTGGTTGACCACGTCGTACGGCAGACCTGCCGGTACAACCTGGAACAGCAGCGCACGGCCGACAGTGGTGTCGACGATGCGGGTGTTCTTGACCACGGAACCATCACGCTCTTTCACGGTTTCGTTGATACGAACCTTGATTTTCGCGTGCAGGGCAGCCTCGCCGGCGCGGAATACGCGGTCGACTTCCTGCAGGTCGGCGAATACGCGACCTTCGCCCTTGGCATTGATGGCTTCACGGGTCATGTAGTACAGACCCAGTACCACGTCCTGCGACGGAACGATGATTGGCTCACCGTTGGCTGGCGACAGGATGTTGTTGGTCGACATCATCAGCGCGCGCGCTTCGAGCTGGGCTTCCAGGGTCAGCGGCACGTGAACGGCCATCTGGTCACCGTCGAAGTCGGCGTTGTACGCGGCGCAGACCAGTGGGTGCAGCTGGATGGCCTTACCTTCGATCAGAACCGGTTCAAAGGCCTGGATACCCAGACGGTGCAGGGTCGGTGCACGGTTGAGCAGCACGGGGTGTTCGCGGATCACCTCGGCGAGCACGTCCCACACCTCTGGCAGCTCGCGCTCGACCATCTTCTTGGCAGCCTTGATGGTGGTCGCCAGACCACGCATTTCCAGCTTGCCGAAAATGAACGGCTTGAACAGCTCGAGAGCCATTTTCTTCGGCAGACCGCACTGATGCAGACGCAGGGTCGGACCTACGGTAATTACCGAACGGCCGGAGTAGTCCACACGCTTACCGAGCAGGTTCTGACGGAAGCGACCTTGCTTACCTTTGATCATGTCGGCCAGGGACTTCAGCGGACGCTTGTTCGAGCCAGTGATGGCGCGACCGCGACGGCCGTTGTCCAGCAGGGCGTCGACCGCTTCCTGCAGCATGCGCTTTTCGTTGCGCACGATGATGTCCGGCGCCGACAGATCCAGCAGGCGCTTCAGACGGTTGTTACGGTTGATCACCCGACGATACAGGTCGTTCAGGTCGGAGGTCGCGAAGCGGCCACCATCCAGCGGTACCAGCGGACGCAGGTCCGGCGGCAGCACTGGCAGGACGGTCAGGACCATCCACTCAGGCAGGTTGCCCGAGCCCTGGAAAGCTTCCATCAGCTTCAGGCGCTTGGACAGCTTCTTGATCTTGGTTTCCGAGTTGGTCTGCGGAATCTCTTCGCGCAGGCGACCGATCTCGTGCTCCAGGTCGATAGCGTGCAGCAGCTCGCGGACAGCTTCGGCACCCATGCGGGCGTCGAAGTCGTCACCGAACTCTTCCAGCGCTTCGAAGTACTGCTCGTCGTTCAGCAGCTGACCCTTTTCCAGGGTGGTCATGCCCGGGTCGATAACGACGTAGCTCTCGAAGTAGAGCACGCGCTCGATGTCACGCAGGGTCATGTCCATCAGCAGGCCGATACGGGACGGCAGCGACTTCAGGAACCAGATGTGGGCAACAGGCGAGGCCAGTTCGATGTGCGCCATGCGCTCACGACGAACTTTCGCCAGGGCAACTTCAACGCCGCACTTCTCGCAGATCACGCCGCGGTGCTTGAGGCGCTTGTACTTGCCGCACAGGCACTCGTAGTCCTTGACTGGGCCAAAGATCTTGGCGCAGAACAGGCCGTCACGCTCAGGTTTGAACGTACGGTAGTTAATGGTTTCCGGCTTCTTAACTTCACCGAACGACCACGAACGGATCATTTCAGGCGACGCCAGACCGATGCGGATGGCGTCGAACTCTTCGACTTGACCCTGGTTTTTCAGCAAATTCAGTAGGTCTTTCAAGGCCTTTCCTCCTGGCGGAGCAGGGAGCGGGCATTACCTGCCCCACTCCCCTTCGCGTCACGTGTTATTCGGTTTCCAGATCGATATCGATACCGAGCGAACGGATCTCTTTGATCAACACGTTGAAGGACTCGGGCATGCCCGGCTCCATACGGTGATCGCCATCCACGATGTTCTTGTACATCTTGGTACGGCCGTTCACGTCGTCCGACTTCACTGTGAGCATTTCTTGCAGGGTGTATGCCGCGCCGTATGCCTCCAGCGCCCACACTTCCATCTCCCCGAAACGCTGACCACCGAACTGCGCCTTACCACCCAGCGGCTGCTGGGTAACCAGGCTGTAGGAACCAGTGGAACGCGCGTGCATCTTGTCGTCCACCAAGTGGTTCAGCTTGAGCATGTACATGTAACCAACGGTCACAGGACGCTCGAACTTGTTGCCGGTACGGCCATCGAACAGCACCATCTGGCCGCTCTCTGGCAGGTCGGCCAGCTTCAGCATGGCCTTGATCTCGCGCTCCTTGGCACCGTCGAAGACCGGGGTAGCCATTGGCACGCCCTTCTTCAGGTTGTGCGCCAGGGCCAGGATCTCTTCGTCGGTGAACTCGTCGAGGTTTTCCTGACGACCGCCGATCTCGTTGTAGACCTCGGTCAGGAACACGCGCAGTTCAGCGGCCTTGCGCTGCTCTTCGATCATGCGATCGATCTTCTCACCCAGACCTTTGGCTGCGAGGCCCAGGTGGGTTTCGAGGATCTGACCGACGTTCATACGCGAAGGTACGCCCAGCGGGTTCAGTACGACATCGACCGGAGTACCGTTGGCGTCGTGCGGCATGTCTTCGACCGGCATGATTACCGAGACAACACCCTTGTTACCGTGACGACCAGCCATCTTGTCACCCGGCTGGATGCGACGGCGGATTGCCAGGTAAACCTTGACGATCTTCAGTACGCCCGGTGCCAGGTCATCGCCCTGCTGCAGCTTGCGCTTCTTGTCTTCGAACTTGTCGTCCAGCAGACGGCGACGGTCGACGATGTACTGCTGAGCCTTTTCCAGCTGCTCGTTCAGTGCATCTTCAGCCATGCGCAGTTTGAACCACTGGCCGTGCTCCAGACCGTCCAGCACTTCGTCAGTGATCACGGTGCCCTTCTTCAGGCCCGCGCCACCGTCGACCACCTGGCCGTTCAGGGCGGAACGCAGACGCTCGAAGGTTGCACCTTCGACGATGCGGAACTCTTCGTTGAGGTCCTTGCGGATCTCGTCCAGCTGCATCTTCTCGATGGCCAGGGCGCGGCTGTCGCGCTCGACACCATCACGGGTGAAGACCTGTACGTCGATGACGGTACCCTTGGTGCCGGTCGGCACGCGCAGGGAGGTGTCCTTAACGTCGCTGGCCTTCTCACCGAAGATTGCGCGCAGCAGTTTTTCTTCCGGAGTCAGCTGGGTTTCGCCTTTTGGCGTGACCTTGCCGACCAGGATGTCGCCAGCACCGACTTCGGCACCCACGTAGACGATACCGGCTTCGTCCAGCTTGTTCAGTGCGGCTTCACCCACGTTCGGGATGTCCGCAGTGATTTCCTCTGGGCCAAGCTTGGTGTCACGCGCCACACAGGTCAGTTCCTGGATGTGGATGGTGGTGAAGCGGTCTTCCTGGACCACACGCTCGGACAGGCAGATGGAGTCTTCGAAGTTGAAGCCGTTCCACGCCATGAACGCGATGCGCATGTTCTGACCCAGCGCCAGTTCACCCATGTCGGTGGACGGGCCGTCGGCCATGATGTCGCCACGCTGAACCTTGTCACCCTTGCTGACCAGCGGACGCTGGTTGATGCAGGTGTTCTGGTTCGAACGGGTGTACTTGGTCAGGTTGTAGATATCCACACCTGCTTCGCCGGTTTCCACTTCGTCGTCGGCAACGCGAACAACGATACGGCTGGCATCGACCGAGTCGATCACACCACCGCGGCGAGCAACCACGCAGACACCGGAGTCACGGGCAACGTTGCGCTCCATGCCGGTACCTACCAGCGGCTTGTCGGCACGCAGGGTCGGTACAGCCTGACGCTGCATGTTCGAACCCATCAACGCACGGTTGGCGTCGTCGTGCTCGAGGAACGGAATCAGCGACGCAGCGACCGAAACAACCTGCTTCGGCGAAACGTCCATCAGGGTGACGTCTTCCGGCGCCTTGACGGTGAATTCGTTCAGGTGACGAACAGCTACCAGCTCATCGATCAGTTGCTTCTTCTCGTTCATCGCGGCCGAAGCCTGGGCGATGACGTGATCCGCTTCTTCAATGGCCGACAGGAACACGATGTCGTCGCTGACCACGCCTTCCTTCACCACGCGGTACGGGCTTTCCAGGAAGCCGTACTGGTTGGTGCGGGCATAGGCTGCCAGGGAGTTGATCAGACCGATGTTCGGACCTTCAGGGGTCTCGATCGGGCACACACGGCCGTAGTGGGTCGGGTGTACGTCACGGACTTCGAAGCCGGCACGCTCACGGGTCAGACCGCCAGGGCCGAGTGCAGAGACGCGGCGCTTGTGGGTGATCTCGGAGAGCGGGTTGTTCTGGTCCATGAACTGGGACAGCTGGCTGGAACCGAAGAACTCTTTCACTGCCGCCGCTACCGGCTTGGCATTGATCAGGTCCTGCGGCATCAGGCCTTCGCTTTCCGCCATCGACAGGCGTTCCTTGACCGCGCGCTCGACGCGCACCAGACCAACGCGGAACTGGTTCTCGGCCATCTCGCCGACGCAACGTACGCGACGGTTACCCAGGTGGTCGATGTCGTCGACGATGCCTTTGCCGTTACGGATGTCGACCAGGGTCTTCAGAACCTCGACGATATCTTCCTTGCTCAGCACGCCCGAACCTTCGATCTCGGTACGACCGATACGACGGTTGAACTTCATGCGGCCAACGGCGGACAGGTCGTAACGCTCGGCGCTGAAGAACAGGTTGTTGAACAGGGTCTCGGCTGCATCCTTGGTTGGCGGCTCGCCAGGACGCATCATGCGGTAGATCTCGACCAGGGCTTCCAGCTGGTTGCTGGTGGTGTCGATCTTCAGGGTATCGGAGATGAACGGACCGCAATCGATGTCGTTGGTGTACAGGGTCTCGATACGGACAACCTGTGCCTTGGCGACCTTGATCAGCAGTTCGGTGGTCATCTCGGTGTTGCATTCGGCCAGGATCTCGCCGGTAGCCGGATGCACGATGGCCTTGGCGGTAGTGCGGCCCAGGACGTATTCCATAGGAACGTCCAGCTGCTTGACGCCGGCCTTCTCGAGCTGGTTGATGTGGCGCGCGGTAATACGGCGGCCCTGCTCGACGATGACTTTGCCGGTTTCGTCATGGATATCCATGACTGCAACCTCACCACGCAGACGCTGCGGTACCAGTTCCAGGCTGAGTTTCTCGCCGGAAATGTGGAACACGTTGGTGGTGTAGAAGGTGTTCAGCACTTCTTCAGTGCTGTAACCCAGGGCACGCAGCAGCACCGAGGCCGGCAGTTTGCGGCGACGGTCGATACGTACGAACACGCAGTCCTTCGGGTCGAACTCGAAGTCCAGCCAGGAGCCGCGGTAAGGGATGATGCGAGCGGAGTACAGCAGCTTGCCGGAGCTGTGAGTCTTGCCACGGTCGTGGTCGAAGAACACACCAGGCGAACGGTGCAGCTGGGAAACGATCACACGCTCGGTACCGTTGATAACGAAGGTACCGTTCTCAGTCATCAGGGGGATTTCACCCATGTAGACTTCTTGCTCTTTGATGTCCTTGATCGCTTTGTTCGACGATTCCTTGTCGAAGATGATCAGGCGCACCTTGACCCGCAGTGGGACCGCAAAGGTCACGCCACGCAGGACACATTCCTTCACATCGAAGGCGGGTTCGCCCAGGCGATAGCCTACGTACTCCAGGGCAGCATTGCCGGAGTAGCTGATGATCGGAAATACCGATTTGAAGGCCGCGTGCAGGCCGACGTCGCGGAACTGATCCTTGGATGCTCCCGCTTGCAGGAATTCGCGATACGAATCCAGCTGGATGGCCAGGAGGTAAGGCACATCCATGACGTCCGGCAACTTGCTAAAGTCCTTGCGGATACGTTTTTTCTCAGTGTATGAGTAAGCCATCAGCGTTCCCCAGCTTGGTCACCTGCTTGTTTGGCTTCTCCCGGCGGGAGCAGCCAGAAAATCGTGCAAACCCCTTGGTTTGCGCCACCCACATGGGTGTCTTGCAGCTTGTTATCGGGGCCGGCCTGACCGGCCACCAATAACGGAAAAAGGCCGGTGGCATAAGCCACCAGCCATCAGCCCTTCGCTCAACGCTCGGACTGGAGTCGCAAGGTCGAGATTACTTCAGCTCGACTTTAGCGCCAGCTTCTTCCAGCTTCTTCTTAGCGTCTTCAGCGGCTTCTTTCGAAACGCCTTCAGCTACAACCTGAGGAGCGCCATCGACTTTCTCTTTGGCTTCTTTCAGGCCCAGACCGGTCAGTTCGCGAACGGCTTTGATCACGTTCACTTTCTTGTCGCCGGCTTCAACCAGAACAACGTTGAACTCGGTCTGCTCTTCAACAACGGCAGCAGCAGCAGCTGGGCCAGCAGCGGCAACAGCAGCGGTAACGCCGAAGGTTTCTTCCATAGCTTTGATCAGCTCAACAACTTCCAGAACGGTTTTCTGGCCGATTGCTTCGATGATTTGTTCGTTAGTCAGAGACATGACTTAAATCCTGTATTGGGGTGACAGCCTACGCAGCCATCAAATTAAACGTATGATTTTGAAAGAGTTTGCGCGCCTTAGGCGGCGGTAGCTTCTTTCTGGTCGCGAATGGCTGCCAGAGTACGAGCCAGCTTGCTGGTGGCGCCTTGAATAACGCTCATCAGTTTTGCGATAGCTTCGTCGCGGGTCGGCAGGGTAGCCAACACGTCGATCTGGTTCGCTGCAATGAAATTGCCGTCAAACGCAGCTGCCTTGATCTCGAACTTGTCCTGACCCTTGGCAAACTCTTTGAACAGACGAGCAGCAGCGCCCGGGTGTTCGTTGGAGAAAGCAATCAGGGTCGGGCCTTTGAACGCGTCGTTGAGGATCGAGAATTCGGTGCCTTCAACAGCGCGCTTGAGCAGGGTGTTACGTACGACACGTACGTAAACGCCAGCTTCGCGGGCCTCTTTACGGAGTCCGGTCATTGCGCTTACAGTCACACCACGGGCATCAGCCACGACAGCGGACAGAGCGACTTTGGCAGCCTCGTTGACTTCAGCGACGATGGCCTTCTTGTCTTCGAGTTTAATTGCCACGGGTTTACTCCTGGTTTTTACCGTTTCATCTGGCCGAAGCCGGATGTCGTTTTGGTGTCTGATTCGGTAACGAATCGGGAGCACCATCTGCGTGGGCTGGTGTTTTAAGGCTCGCGCCGCCTACGGTCTTGGATAGCCCCCGCCAGGCAGGGACCCCAATTTTTGCTGGTGGCGCGACAGGTCGCGCCACCATGTTCTTACACGTTCAGCGAGCTCTGATCGATGACCAGACCTGGGCCCATGGTGGTGCTCAGGGTAACGCGCTTGACGTAGATACCTTTCGAGGAAGCTGGCTTGATACGCTTCAGGTCAGCGATCAGGGCTTCAACGTTTTCCTTCAGCTTGCCGGCTTCGAAGCCGATCTTGCCAACGGAGGTGTGGATGATACCGTTCTTGTCGGTACGGTAGCGAACCTGACCAGCCTTGGCGTTCTTGACGGCGCCGGCTACGTCTGGGGTCACGGTACCAACTTTCGGGTTAGGCATCAGGCCGCGAGGACCCAGAACCTGACCCAGCTGACCTACAACGCGCATGGCATCAGGCGATGCGATGACGACGTCATAGTTCAGGTCGCCGCCTTTCATTTCGGCAGCCAGGTCGTCCATACCTACGCGGTCAGCGCCGGCAGCCAGAGCGGCTTCAGCAGCTGGACCCTGGGTGAAGACAGCAACGCGAACGGTCTTGCCAGTGCCGTGTGGCAGCACGGTAGCGCTACGTACGACCTGGTCGGATTTACGCGGGTCAACACCGAGGTTAACGGCGATGTCGTAGGACTCTACGAACTTGGCAGCCGGCAGCGAAGCCAGCAGAGTGGCCGCTTCTTCGAAGTTGTAGGCCTTGCCTGCTTCGATTTTCTCGGCGATCGCCTTTTGGCGTTTGGTCAGCTTAGCCATTACACACCCTCCACGTTCAGGCCCATGCTGCGGGCAGAGCCAGCGATGGTGCGTACAGCAGCGTCCAGGTCAGCGGCAGTCAGATCAGCCTGTTTAGCCTTGGCGATGTCTTCCAGCTGAGCACGGGTAACGGTACCGACTTTAACGGTGTTCGGACGAGCCGAACCACTGGTCAGGCCAGCAGCTTTCTTCAGCAGAACCGAGGCAGGGGTGCTCTTGGTCTCGAAGGTGAAGCTACGGTCGCTGTAGACAGTGATGATCACAGGAGTCGGCAGGCCGGCTTCTTGACCCTGAGTACGGGCGTTGAAGGCCTTGCAGAATTCCATGATGTTCACACCGTGTTGACCCAGTGCTGGACCAACGGGTGGGCTTGGGTTGGCCTGGCCGGCCTTAACTTGCAGCTTGATGTAAGCCTGAATCTTCTTAGCCATGAGCTACTCCAAAATCGGGTACGAACGCCTGATGGCTCCCCGGATGACTTGCGTTTTATCCCAGTGACGACAAAACCCCGCAGCACACAGGGCTGCGGGGTATGGGATGCTTCGTCCGCCTAGACCTTTTCGACCTGGCTGAACTCGAGCTCCACCGGAGTAGAGCGACCGAAAATGAGCACTGCAACCTGCAGGCGGCTCTTCTCGTAGTTAACCTCTTCGACACTACCATTGAAGTCAGCGAACGGACCATCAATGACTCGAACCACTTCACCCGGCTCGAACAGCGTCTTCGGCTTCGGCTTGTCGCTACCGTCGGCAACGCGACGCAGGATGGCCTCAGCTTCTTTATCAGTGATCGGCGCAGGCTTGTCTGCGGTGCCACCAATAAAGCCCATCACACGAGGGGTATCCTTGACCAAGTGCCAAGTCCCTTCGTTCATCTCCATCTGGACCAATACATAGCCAGGGAAGAATTTACGCTCACTCTTGCGCTTCTGGCCGTTGCGCATTTCGACGACTTCTTCGGTCGGGACCAAGATCTCGCCGAAACCGTCTTCCATGCCAGCCAGCTTGACGCGCTCGATCAGGGAGCGCATTACATGCTTCTCGTAACCCGAGTAAGCATGCACAACATACCAACGCTTAGCCACGGATCACCTTTAGCCAACGATCAAGGAGACCGCCCAGCCGAGCAGGGAATCAAGACCCCACAGCAGCAGTGCCATAACCAGCACGACAGCCACGACAATCAGCGTGGTCTGGGTGGTTTCCTGGCGGGTCGGCCACACGACTTTACGAATCTCGGTACGAGCTTCCTTCGCCAGCGTAAAGAACGACTTGCCCTTCGCAGTCTGCAAGGCAACAAAGCCCGCGACAGCAGCCAGGACGAGAAGTGCAAGGACGCGATACAGGATCGGGGATGCGGAGTAATACTGGTTACCCACTACACCGATAACCACCAAAGCCACTACAGCCAGCCACTTGAACAGATCAAAACGCGATTCTTGGGCTTCAGTTTTGGGAGTCATCGAGGAGGATCCTGTAAGAAGAAAGCCATCACACCGAAGTGAAATGGCAGGTCAGGAGGGAATCGAACCCCCAACCTACGGTTTTGGAGACCGTCGCTCTGCCAATTGAGCTACTGACCTGTAACGCTGTATCAGGCCGGCCATTATACCGGCCTGATCAAGTAAATCAACTACTTATTCAATAATTTTTGCTACGACACCGGCGCCGACGGTACGACCGCCTTCACGGATAGCGAAGCGCAGACCGTCTTCCATTGCGATGGTCTTGATCAGGGTAACAGTCATCTGAATGTTGTCACCTGGCATTACCATTTCAACGCCTTCCGGCAGTTCGCAGTTACCGGTCACGTCAGTGGTACGGAAGTAGAACTGAGGACGGTAGCCTTTGAAGAACGGAGTGTGACGACCGCCTTCTTCCTTCGACAGAACGTAGACTTCTGCGGTGAACTTGGTGTGCGGCTTGACCGAACCTGGCTTGACCAGAACCTGGCCACGCTCAACGTCGTCACGCTTGGTACCACGCAGCAGAACGCCGCAGTTCTCGCCAGCACGACCTTCGTCCAGCAGCTTGCGGAACATCTCAACACCGGTGCAGGTGGTGGTGGTGGTGTCACGCAGACCAACGATTTCCAGCGGATCCTGAACGCGGACGATACCACGCTCGATACGACCGGTAACAACGGTACCACGACCCGAGATCGAGAATACGTCTTCGATCGGCATCAGGAACGGCTGGTCAACAGCACGAACTGGCTCAGGGATGTAGGCATCCAGAGTTTCTACCAGCTTCTTGACAGCGGTAGTACCCATTTCGTTGTCGTCTTTGCCTTCCAGCGCCATACGAGCCGAACCGATGATGATCGGAGTGTCGTCGCCTGGGAAGTCGTAGGTGGACAGCAGGTCGCGAACTTCCATCTCGACCAGTTCCAGCAGCTCGGCGTCGTCTACCAGGTCAGCCTTGTTCAGGAAGACCACGATGTAAGGAACGCCTACCTGACGGGACAGCAGGATGTGCTCACGGGTTTGTGGCATCGGACCATCGGCGGCCGAGCAAACCAGGATCGCGCCGTCCATCTGGGCAGCACCGGTGATCATGTTCTTCACGTAGTCAGCGTGACCTGGGCAGTCAACGTGAGCGTAGTGACGAATGTTCGAGTTGTACTCGACGTGAGCGGTGTTGATGGTGATACCGCGCGCTTTTTCTTCCGGAGCCGAGTCGATCTTGTCGAACTCAACGACTGCCGAACCGAAAACTTCGGAGCAGACGCGAGTCAGAGCTGCGGTCAGAGTGGTCTTACCGTGGTCAACGTGGCCGATAGTGCCGACGTTAACGTGGGGAAGGGAACGATCAAACTTTTCCTTAGCCATCGATACAATCCTCCGCAGAAGAAATAGTCTTGCGCTGATAAAACAAAGGCAGATATTTTCATATCTGCCTTGTTTATATGGAGCTCTTGAGCGGACTTGAACCGCTGACCTCACCCTTACCAAGGGTGTGCTCTACCAACTGAGCTACAAGAGCGAAACACTTTGTGCAAAATCCAGCAAACTTGGAGCGGGTAGCGGGAATCGAACCCGCATCATCAGCTTGGAAGGCTGAGGTTCTACCACTAAACTATACCCGCGGAGCTTGCGGCTCTCGCTAAAACTGGTGGAGGGAGAAGGATTCGAACCTTCGAAGCTCTCGCAACGGATTTACAGTCCGCCCCCTTTGACCGCTCGGGAATCCCTCCAGATGTGGCCGGCATTCTATTTGTCTGCCGCCCTAGTGTCAAGCGTTTTTTCAAATTTTTTCAATCAAATCTGAAACTTAGCTGCTTTGACACCGCTTCCAGCTCTACCACCTGAGTGGTGTTCCCTGTGAAGCGGGCGCCATTCTATCAAGCTATTCGCCAGTTGCAATACCCTGGCAGAAAATAATTTTGTGTTTTAAGTCTTTGAAATCGTTGGAAAGAGTTGCGATGACGTTTTGGTCCAGCAAACGCTCGCTTTCAGCGGCAACCTTGAGCCAACGACCCTCCGCCCCCGCTAGCTGGCCCGCCACCGGTAGCGTGGAAATATCCAGGCTTAACAGACGCTGACGCAGTGCATCGAGCTCCCCCTGCCCCATAACGCCGCCGACTACCAGGCACTCATCCCGACGCTTGGGTGGCGCCGACACACCTGTTTCACGCAACAGACGGATTTCTTGCTGATTCCCCTTGTACAGCGAAAGGGGCGCGACTTCCTTGACCTTCAGCGGGGCTTCCTGCTGGTGCCACACGTAATAAAAGACGTTGAGCACCAGTAACAACAGAAACAACCAACGCATAGGCACCTCAATCCAATGGGCAGGCCATGGCCAAGCCAACGAAAACCAGGTCAGGCACGACGCGCGCCTGCGGCACGGCCTCTTTTACCAACGGCGCATCACCACCAGTGAGAAAGACTGCAAAATCGTCCCCCCACAGCGCCCGCGCCTGCTCGAGCTGGGTACGCGCAAAACCCTGGAGCATCAACACGCATCCGCGCTCGACCGCCTCGACAGTCGAACGCCCTGGCGCCAGGCTGGCCAATGCACGCTCAGCTGAGGCATCGTCATAACGGATACGCCGGGTGTGCGTACGCAACTGGCTACGCATCAATGGCATACCCGGGCAGATGTAGCCACCCAGGTGCTCGCCGTCCGCTGCAACGAAATCCGCTTTTGCAGCGGTTCCCAGGTCAATGACCAGGCAAGCGCCCTTGGCCAGGTGAAAAGCTCCCAGCGCCGCCAACCAACGGTCCATGCCCAGGCGCTGGTAGTCGTCATAGCCGTTGCGCACACCCGCCAGTTCCTGGGCCGGATGCGCCACTCGCGCTTGCACGGCAAACGCTTGGGCAATCAGCGCGCAAAGCGCATCGGTTTCTTCTTCACTGCGCACGCTGACAATGCGGCAGCCAGTGAGACGAACCGACGGCAGCGCAGCCACCTCGGCTACCAGCGCCTGATCGGAGTCGACGATACCGCCGCTTTCAATCGCTGCATCAGCGACATGGATTACCCGCCACTTGATGAAGCTGTTACCGCAATCGAGCTCAAGAATCATCACGCAACCTCAAACTGAGCTCACCACCACTGAAGCTCTTTTCTACCCCGTCCACCTCAAGGCGCAAGCCGCCCTGCCCGTCGACACCAAGAACCACGCCATCAATACGTGTGTTACCGGCAACCAGAGAAACCTTGCGCCCCTGCCAGAGGTGCGCCTGCTCCCATTCTTCCTGGAATGCGGCAAACCCGTAGCGACGATGCCGTGCCAATTCGCGCTGCAACTGCTGGCTGAGCAACGCCACCAGGCGGTTACGGTCAACTGCCATCCCTGCTTCGCGGCGCATCGAGGTCCACAGCTGGTCGACCTGATCATTGAGCTGCATGTTCACATTGATGCCGATACCCAGCACCACATGACATACATCTGCCGGGTCGCCCACCAACTCCAAGAGGATACCGGTGATCTTCTGCCCGCGAACGAGGACATCATTGGGCCATTTGAGCCCCACATCCTTCACCCCAAACGCCTGCAGGGTACGCATTACCGCCAACCCCACCACTAGACTCAAGCCCTCGAGCTGGCGCATGCCGCCATCCACACGGAGTACCAGGCTGTAATACAGGTTTTCGGCAAACGGGCTGACCCACTGCCGACCACGCCGACCACGGCCGGCGCTCTGGCGCTCAGCCAGGACCAGGAATGGAGCAATCTGCCCTTCCGCGGCGAGCCGCAGGCCTTCGGCATTGGTCGAATCGATGGTGTCGTGGATAAAAACAGGCCACTGCTCGCCTTCGGTAAACTCGGCAATCGCTTGTGCATCGAGCAAAGCCAGTGGCGCCGACAGCTGATAGCCGCGCCCACGAACCTTGTGAATGGTGAGGTTCAGTTCGCTCTCTAGGTGCTGCAGCTGCTTCCAAACGGCGCTGCGACTTACCCCGAGGGCCGCCCCCAGAGCTTCTCCGGAATGGAACCTGCCATCCTTGAGGAGATTCAACAACTTCAGCATGCCAGTCTCGACTTGGAATAAGGCAGGCATGATAGCTATGGGCTGTTGGCTTGCATAGGAAAAGGGCCTGCCGGCAGAGTGAAGGCCACTCCGCGCAGCACCCCGAAGACCGCGCCGCACTTGTGGGCTTCAGCTGCGAAGCAGGCAGCGCGGTGGATGGCACCGGCTTTGCCGGTGTTCGCGGGCGCGCCCGCTCCCACAGAGAAGGGTTGTGCAGGTCTGGGACTTTATTAGCCAGAAAGACAAAACCCCTACCTGCATGCGCAGATAGGGGTTTTGCGAAATGAATCTTGACGATGACCTACTCTCACATGGGGAAACCCCACACTACCATCGGCGATGCATCGTTTCACTGCTGAGTTCGGGATGGGATCAGGTGGTTCCAATGCTCTATGGTCGTCAAGAAATTCTGTTGCCAGAATGTCCAGATGGACAGCCCAGCGAATTCGGATATGCGATATTTGTGATGTTGCGAACTTTCGGTTCTTTCGTCTTCACCACCGCAATCTGCGTCAGCAAATTGCTTNGGTGTTATATGGTCAAGCCTCACGGGCAATTAGTATTGGTTAGCTCAACGCCTCACAGCGCTTACACACCCAACCTATCAACGTCGTAGTCTTCGACGGCCCTTTAGGGGATTCAAGATCCCAGTGAGATCTCATCTTGAGGCAAGTTTCCCGCTTAGATGCTTTCAGCGGTTATCTCTTCCGAACATAGCTACCCGGCAATGCCACTGGCGTGACAACCGGAACACCAGAGGTTCGTCCACTCCG
>NZ_OPYN01000036.1 GCF_900277125.1 Pseudomonas inefficax | reverse complement strand
GCTGGCCACATCTTGTTCACCGCCCAGCNCCTGGCCAAGGAACTTGGCTGCGAGGACGGCTTCCGCGTGGTCATGAACTGTAACGAGCAAGGCGGCCAGACNGTGTACCACATACACATGCACGTGCTTGGCCAGCGCCAGATGCACTGGCCGCCGGGCTGATCCACGGCAAGCGACCCTGCCACTATTGCGGTAAACTGTCGGGCACATTCTTGCGGAGGTGCCCGATGGCTACCGAACGTCACTACTCGCCGCTTGACCGCTTGTTACTGCAGGCCGATACGGCCATGCGTACCTTGCTGCCCTTCAGCGGCCAACCCGCCCGGCCATCGCCGGCCATCGTCCAGCCGGACGTCGACCTGGACGAACAGCAGGCCCGCCATGTTGCCGGGCTGATGCGTATCAACCACACCGGTGAAGTCTGCGCCCAGGCGCTGTATCAAGGCCAGGCCCTGACCGCCAAGCTGCCCGAAGTGCGCAAGGCCATGGAACACGCCGCCGAGGAAGAAGTGGACCACCTGGCCTGGTGCGAACAGCGTATTCGCCAGCTGAACAGCCACCCCAGCGTGCTCAACCCATTGTTCTACGGCATGTCGTTCGGCATCGGCGCACTCGCTGGGCTGGTCAGCGACAAGGTCAGCCTGGGCTTCGTCGCCGCTACCGAGCATCAGGTGTGCAAGCACCTCGACGAACACCTGGAGCAGATCCCGCAGGAAGACGAAAAGTCCCGGGCCATCCTCGAACAGATGCGCGTCGATGAGGAACAGCACGCCGAGTCCGCACTGGAAGCCGGCGGTTATCGTTTCCCTGCCCCTGTCCGCTTTGGCATGAGCCTGCTGGCCAAGGTCATGACCAAGAGCACCTACCGTATCTGAAGGCATCGCCATGACGGACCGTTTCGACGCCAAGGACCTGGCGCGCGCCGTGCAAGCCGGCATTCTCCAGCCGGGCCAGGACCAGGCCCTGCTGGCCTTCCTGCGCCAGCAACCAGCACAACGTGGTAGCTTCCAGCTGGCCCATGTCGCCTTTTACTTTGGCGCCATGCTGATCATGGCTGCAATGGGCTGGTTGCTCACCGAAGCCTGGATGCGCATCGGCGACTGGGCGCTGCTGGTCATCGCCAGCCTCTATTTCCTTTTGCTCACGCTGTACGCCGTCAACCTGCAACGGCGCGAACAACCCGTCGCGGCCGGGGTACTGGCGGCGGTCGCGGTCAGCATCGTGCCCCTGGTGGTATTCGCCATCGAACGGCTGGCCGGCTGGTGGCCGATGGATGATGCGCAGGCCGACTACCACCAGTACTACACCTACGTGCAGAGCGGCTGGCTGGCAATAGA
>NZ_OPYN01000035.1 GCF_900277125.1 Pseudomonas inefficax | reverse complement strand
CCTCATTTGCTGTCAAGCGTTTATTTTGAAGTTTTTTGCGAGAAACTCGTTTAGCTTCAAACACTTGACTCGCTGCGATCTCTCGTAGCGGGAGGCGAATCATACAGCGTTTAAAAGCGCTGTCAACCATCATCTCAACCGCTGTCGATCAGTCGATCGTAGCGCTTTCAGTTTCTTCTTGACTACTTAACTCGTTGATGAACAAGGAGTTTTTCGTTTCGATGTCGCTGGAAGTGGGGCGCATTATAAGGGGATTCAGAACCCCGTCAACCTTTAATTTCGAGAAATTGGAATATCAGGGGAAAAGACCGCACCAAAGCCACCAGGTGCTCGCCACAACACCTTCAGCGCCTATGAGATCGAGCGCCGCGCGGGCGGCGCTCGATCTCACAGGCGCTACAAGGGCTGTGGCGGACACCTCTCAAAGCCAATGTCATCTATAGACAGGCCCATATAGACAGGCCCATACCCGTCCTGACGCCCACCACAGCAACAGCAACAACCAAACCCCAGCCCCAAAAACAAAGCGGGGAGGCCTACCGGCCTCCCCGCTTCTATATAGCTACCCCCAAGACAATCACTCAGCCTTCAAGGTAACCCGCGCAAACGACTTCTTGCCCGCCTGGCACACATGGGTGGCACCCAGCGCAAACATGAAGTCACGATCAACCACCGCGCCATCAACCTTGACCGCACCGCCGTTCAGCAAATCCCGCGCCTGCGCCGAGTTCTTCACCAGGCCAGCCCGGTTCAGCACGGCAGCAATCGGCAGGCTTTCCGCCGCAGCCACTTCAACTTCCGGCAGGTCTTCCGGCAGCTCGCCTTCCTTCATACGGTTGCCCGCGGCACGGTGAGCGTTGGCCGCGGCCTCCTCGCCATGGAAGCGCGCGACGATTTCTTCCGCCAGCTTGATCTTGATGTCGCGCGGGTTGGCACCATTGGCGACATCGGTACGGAACTGCTCGATCTCGTCCATCGAACGGAAGCTCAGCAGCTCGAAGTAGCGCCACATCAGGGTATCCGGGATCGACACCAGCTTGCTGTACATCACCCCCGGCGCTTCCTGGATACCTACATAGTTGCCCAGCGACTTGGACATCTTCTTCACGCCGTCGAGCCCTTCGAGCAGCGGCATGGTCACGATGTTCTGCGCTTCCTGGCCATAGGCGCGCTGCAGCTCCCGCCCCATCAGCAGGTTGAACTTCTGGTCAGTACCACCCAGCTCGACATCAGCCTTCAGCGCCACCGAGTCATAGCCCTGCACCAGCGGGTACAGGAACTCATGGATGGCAATAGGCTGGTTGGTGGTGTAGCGCTTGTCGAAGTCATCGCGCTCGAGCATGCGTGCCACGGTGTACTGCGACGCCAGGCGAATGAAGTCGGCCGGGGTCAGCTTGTCCATCCAGGTGGAGTTGAACGCAACCTCGGTCTTGGCCGGGTCGAGGATCTTGAACACCTGCTGCTTGTAGGTCTCGGCGTTTTCCAGCACTTGTTCGCGGGTCAACGGCGGGCGAGTGGCGCTCTTGCCGCTCGGGTCGCCAATCATGCCGGTGAAGTCACCGATCAGGAAGATGACCTGGTGCCCCAGGTCCTGGAACTGGCGCAGCTTGTTGATCAGCACCGTGTGCCCAAGGTGCAGGTCAGGGGCGGTCGGGTCGAAGCCGGCCTTGATGCGCAGAGGCTGGCCGCGCTTGAGCTTCTCCACCAGTTCCGACTCGACCAGTACTTCTTCCGCACCGCGCTTGATAAGCGCCAGCTGCTCTTCAACCGACTTCATAGACAAACCCGCAAGGCTCAGATTCAGGGGGAGCCAACCATACAAGATCGGCCGTCAATTACAAGTTTCGCAAAGGAATGTGACCCGAACACGGGCTTCCGGCGTCTACGCGCCCTTGCGTGAAAATGGATTTGGTTATATTTTATACAGTTATTTCATCTTCATCATGTCATTCATCTTTTCCATTTCACCTTTTTCAAAGTCACCTTGCCCATGACCAACGAACCGCCTAAAGCGCCCCCGCTTTATCCGAAAAGCCATCTGTTGGCCGCAAGCGGCATCGCCGCCCTGCTCAGCCTGGCCCTGCTGGTGTTCCCCTCCAGCGAAGTGGAAGCCAAGAAAACCACCCTCAACCTCGAGCTGGAGAGCCCTGCCGAACAGTTGAAGGACGAATCCCGCGCTGCACCCCTGGTGCAGGCAGAAGGTGAGCAAGGCTCGCCATTCGCCCAGATAGAGGATGCAGCCCCCGAAACCCAGAACGCCGAACAGGAAGCCCCTGGCGCCGCGCCGGTCGTCGAAGCCATCAAGGAACCCAGCCACCGCGAAGTCACCGTGGCTCGTGGTGACACCCTGTCCACTCTGTTCGCCAAGGTCGGCCTGCCAAGCAATGCGGTGCACGACCTGTTGGCCAGCAACAAGCAGGCCAAGCAGTTCAGCCAGCTCAAGCATGGCCAGGTGCTGCAGTTCGAACTCGACAAGGACGGCCAGCTGGCCAGCCTGCACACCAAGGTCAGCAACCTCGAGACCATTCGCCTTACCAAGACCGACAAGGGCTACACCTTCAATCGCGAAATCAGCAAGCCGGTAGTGCGTACCGCCTACGCCCACGGCGTGATCAAAAGCTCGCTGTCAGCTTCGGCCCAGCGCGCCGGCCTGTCCCACAGCATGACCATGGACATGGCCCGGGTACTGGGTTATGACATCGATTTCGCCCAGGACATTCGCCCGGGCGATGAATTCGATGTGGTCTACGAGCAGAAGGTAATGGACGGCAAGGTCGTCGGCACAGGCAACATCCTGTCCGCGCGCTTCACCAACCGCGGCAAGACCTACACCGCCGTGCGCTATACCAACAAGCAGGGCAACACCAGCTACTACACCGCCGATGGCAACAGCCTGCGCAAGGCCTTCATCCGCACCCCGGTCGACTTCGCCCGCATCAGCTCGCGCTTCTCCGCCGGCCGCAAGCACCCGATCCTGAACAAGATCCGCGCCCACAAAGGCGTCGACTACGCCGCCCCCCGCGGTACTCCGATCAAGGCAGCCGGTGACGGCCGCATCGAGCTGGCCGGGCGTCGCGGTGGTTACGGCAACACCGTGATCATCCAGCACGGCAACCGCTACAAGACGCTGTACGGCCACATGCAGGGCTTTGCCAAGGGCATCAAGACCGGCAGCTCGGTCAAGCAGGGCCAGATCATCGGCTACATCGGCACCACCGGCCTGTCCACCGGCCCGCACCTGCATTACGAGTTCCAGGTCAACGGTGTGCACGTCGACCCGCTGAGCCAGAAAGTGCCGATGGCCGACCCGATCGCCAGGAACGAGCGCCAGCGTTTCCTGCAGCAGAGCCAGCCCCTGATCGCCCGCATGGATCAGGAAAAGGCCACCCTGCTCGCAGCGAACAAGCGTTAATCCCGTGGCGCTCTACCTGGGGGTGATGTCCGGCACCAGCCTTGATGGGTTGGACATTGCCTTGATCAAGCAAGGCGAGCAGCTAGAACTGCTCGCCACCCACTACCTGCCGATGCCCGGCGACCTGCGCCAGGAACTGCTGAGCCTTTGCAGCAGCGGCCCTGACGAGATCGCCCGCGCCGCACTGGCAGAAAACTGCTGGGCCAGCCTGGCAGGCGAAGGCATCCGCCAACTGCTGACCAGGCAAGGGCTGCCGGCCGAAGCCATCCGCGCCATCGGCAGCCACGGCCAGACCATCCGCCACGAGCCTGCGCGCGGTTTTACCGTGCAGATCGGCAACCCGGCGCTGCTGGCCGAGCTTACCGGCATCAGCGTGGTAGCCGACTTCCGCCGTCGCGATGTGGCCGCCGGTGGCCAAGGTGCACCTCTGGTGCCGGCCTTCCATGAAACCCTGTTCAGCCACCTGGGCCAGCGCCTGGCCATTCTGAACGTGGGCGGTTTCAGCAACCTCAGCCTGATCGAACACGACAAGCCGGTCCATGGCTTCGACTGCGGCCCGGGCAACGTGCTGCTGGATGCCTGGGTCGAACGCAAGCGCGGCCAGGCCTACGATGCGGACGGGGCTTGGGCTGCCTCGGGCGTGGTGCAGGCCGACTTGCTCGACGCATTGCTGGCCGACCCGTTCTTCGCCGGCAGCGGCCCGAAGAGCACCGGCCGCGAAGTGTTCAACCTTCCCTGGCTGGATGGTCACCTGGCCCGCCTGCCCGCTTACCGCGACGAGGATGTACAAGCTACCTTGCTGGAACTGACCGCACGCAGCATCATCGACTCGTTGAGCAACGCCCAGCAAGGCACCGAAGCGCTGCTGGTTTGCGGTGGCGGTGCGCGCAACGGCGCCCTGATGACGCGCCTCGGCCAGTTGCTGCCCTACGCCCGTGTCGCCAGCACCGGCGCCCATGGCGTGGACCCGGACTGGGTCGAAGCCATGGCCTTCGCCTGGCTGGCCCACTGCTGCCTGGAGGGTATAGCCGCCAACCGCCCAAGCGTGACAGCGGCCAAGGGCCTTCGCGTACTCGGCGCAATCTACCCGGCCTGAACTACGCCAGAAAGCAAAACGCCGCGCAATTGCGCGGCGTTTTCGTATGGCCAGGCCTCAGATCGAGAACGAGGAACCGCAGCCACAGGTGGTAGCAGCGTTCGGGTTCTTGATCACGAAGCGCGAGCCTTCCAGGCCTTCCTGGTAATCCACTTCGGCGCCGGCCAGGTACTGGAAGCTCATCGGGTCGACCACAAGGGAAACACCTTCGCGCTCGACGATGGTGTCGTCTTCAGCCACGTCTTCATCGAAGGTGAAGCCATACTGGAAGCCCGAGCAACCGCCACCGGTGACGAACACGCGCAGTTTCAGACGATCGTTGCCCTCTTCGGAAACCAGGTTCTTCACCTTTTGCGCAGCGCCGTGGGTGAATTCCAAAGCGGTAGGGGTGAAGGTTTCGACGCTCATGTTGATTCTCCCGGCGTGGTAGCCGCCATAAAACTCGATGACGCGCATTATCCGCTTTCCCGAGAAAATCGGTCAAGAATTGTGCGGCTTTAGTCGCGACATACAAAAAGGCCCGCACGACGCGGGCCTTTTCGAACGCTGGCTGCTTACGGCAGCAGGCCCGCGTGGGAGAGACCCATGCGCTCGTCCAGGCCAAACAGGATGTTGAGGTTCTGCACCGCCTGGCCAGACGCGCCCTTGACCAGGTTGTCGATCACCGACAGCACCACCACCAAGTCGCCACCCTGCGGGCGATGAACGGCAATGCGGCAGACGTTGGCGCCACGCACGCTGCGGGTTTCCGGATGGCTGCCAGCTGGCATCACATCGACGAACGGTTCATCGGCATAGCGTTTCTCGAACAGCGCCTGCAGGTCGACCGAAGTGTCGGCAACGGTTGCGTAGAGGGTGGCGTGAATGCCACGGATCATTGGCGTCAGGTGCGGCACGAAAGTCAGGCCGATATCCTTGCCAGCGGCCAGGCGCAGGCCCTGGCTGATTTCCGGCAGGTGGCGATGGCCCTTCACTGCGTATGCTTTCATGCTTTCGCCGGCTTCGCAGAACAGCGAGCCCACCGCCGCACCACGGCCAGCGCCGCTGACACCCGACTTGCAGTCGGCGATCAACCGCGACGGGTCGGCCAGGCCAGCTTCCAGCAGCGGCAGGAAGCCCAGTTGGGTGGCGGTCGGGTAGCAACCCGGAACAGCGATCAGGCGCGCCTGGCGAATCTTCTCGCGGTTGACTTCAGGCAGGCCATATACCGCGTCCTTGAGCAGCTCTGGCGCACCGTGCGGCTGGCCGTACCACTTGCCCCACTCGGCGGCGTCCTGCAAGCGGAAGTCGGCAGACAGGTCGATCACCTTGGTACCCGCCGCCAGCAGCTCGCCGGCCAGGGCGTGGGCAACACCGTGCGGGGTGGCGAAGAACACCACATCGCAGGCGGCCAAGGTCTTGCTGTCTGGCACGCTGAACGCCAGCCCGTCATAGTGGCCGCGCAGGTTCGGGTACATGTCCGCCACCGCAACGCCCGCCTCGGAGCGCGAAGTGATGACCGCCACTTCGGCCTGTGGATGCTGTGCCAGCAGACGCAACAGTTCGACGCCGGTGTAACCCGTGCCGCCGACGATACCGACCTTGATCATAACGCTTGCCCCTTATCAACGAGCCGTCTGGAAAGCGCACGATAATAGGGGCGCAAGGCGCCTGTAACAACTCTTCGGGTGACCCTTCGGGCGCTTGACCACTACTATCTGACGACCGTGAATCCCTGAAGGAACTCCCCCATGCTTTACCTATGGATCAAAGCGCTGCATATCGTCAGCGTGGTCTGCTGGTTCGCCGGCCTGTTCTACCTGCCGCGGTTGTTCGTCTACCACGCCCAGAGCCAGGACAGCATCAGCCAGGACCGCTTCGTGACCATGGAACGCAAGCTGTACCGCGGCATCATGAATCCGGCAATGATCGCCACCTACGTGTTCGGCGCCTGGATGCTCTATCTCAACCCGGGCTGGCTGAGTCAGGGCTGGCTGCATGCCAAGCTGACCCTGGTCATCCTGCTGACCGGCTACCATCACGTGTGCGGTGCCCAGCGCAAACGCTTCGCCAGCGGCAGCAACACCCGCAGCCACGTCTACTATCGCTGGTTCAACGAAGTGCCCGTGCTGTTCCTGCTGGGTATCGTAATTCTGGTGGTGGTCAAACCGTTCTGACATAGCCACCCGCTCAAGGAGCCTTGCCATGTCGTTACCTGCCTCCCTCGAACAACGCCTGCGCCTGCCCGTGGTTGCCGCACCGATGTTCCTGATCTCCAACCCCAGGCTGGTTCTGGCCTGCTGCTCCAGCGGCGTGGTCGGCAGCTTCCCGGCCCTCAACCAGCGCGACAGCGCCGGCTTCAAGGCCTGGCTGGAGGAAATCGAGGCGGGCCTGGCGCAACTGCAGGCGCCAGCGCCCTATGCCGTCAACCTGATCGTCCACCCGACCAACCCGCGCCTGAAGGCTGACCTGGCGTTGTGCGTGGAGCACCGCGTACCAATCGTCATCACCAGCCTCGGCGCGGTGAAGGAAGTGGTCGATGCCGTGCATGGCTACGGCGGCCTGGTGTTCCATGATGTCACCACCCGCCGCCATGCCGAGAAAGCCGCCGAAGCCGGTGTCGACGGCCTGATCGCCGTCGCCGCGGGAGCAGGCGGCCATGCCGGCACCTGGAGCCCGTTCGCCCTGGCCGCGGAAATTCGTCAGTTCTTCGACAAGACCTTGCTGCTGGCCGGCTGCCTCAACCACGGCCACGAGATCCTCGCCGCGCAAATGCTGGGGGCGGATCTTGCGTACATGGGCACCCGCTTCATCGCCACCGCAGAAAGCCAGGCTCCGGACGCCTACAAGCAGATGCTGCTCGATTCCCATGCCGCCGACATCATTCACACCCCGGCGGTGTCCGGCGTCCCTGCCAGCTTCCTGCGCCCGAGCCTGGAGCAGGCTGGCTACGACATGGAAGCCCTCAAGGGAGGCCACGAGCAAGGCAAACTCAAGCCGATCGACGACGAAGCCAAGGCCTGGAAGACCGTATGGTCGGCGGGCCAGGGCGTCGGCGGTATCGACGACCTGCCCAGCGCCAGCGCGCTGATCGAGCGGCTGCATAACGAGTACCGGGACGCCCTGGAACGCTGCCAGGCCCTGCGCACCCGTACCCCGTAGCAAAAGGCAACACCTTGCCCGGCCAAGCTGTACACTAGGCGCCCTCTTCAGCCCCCAGGAGCCTTGCATGACCCGTTACGCCATGATCACTGGTGCTTCCAGCGGCCTGGGCCTGGCCCTGGCGGAAGCCCTGGCACGGCGCGGGCGCAACCTGATCCTGGTGGCACGCCAGCGTGAAACGCTGGAGCCGGTGGCCATCGAATTGACCCAGCGTTTCGGGGTGGAGGTGCTGTTCCGTGCCTGCGACCTCAGCCAACCGTTGCGCTTGTCGGGCTTCGTGCTGGAACTGGAAGAAGGCGAGCGGCGCATCGACCTGCTGGTCAATTGTGCCGGCCTGCGCACCTACGGGCCATTCCTGGCCCATGAGTGGGCCGACGAGCAGGACCTGCTGGAAGTCAACGTGCTGGCCCTGAGCCGCCTGTGCCACGCCATCGGCAACCTGATGGCCGTGCAGGGCGGCGGGCAAATCCTCAATGTCGCCGGCTTGGCCGGGGTGGCGCCTGGCCCGTGGATGGCCGCCTATGCCGCCAGCAAGGCCTATGTGCTGAGCTTCTCCCAGGCCTTGCGCGAAGAACTCAAACGCACCGGCATCAAGGTCTCGGTACTGTGCCCCGGCCCGGTGCGCTCCTCGCGCCGGCGCATTCCACGGCTGGATGGCAAGCCGCGCTGCCTCAGCCCTGAGGAGGTGGCCCTGTATACCGTGCGCGCGCTGGACAAGAACCGCGCACTTATCCTGCCCGGCCGGCGCAACCGTTGGCTGGCGTTCGCCCCGCGCCTGCTGCCGCGCTGGCTGGTGCGCAAGCTGGCCGGGGCCATCCACCGCCGCTATTGCCCGGTTGGCATGGAATAGCTACTGGGCGAGCGGCGCCCGGCTGAGTACACTCGGCCCGACCCTCACCATGGAGCAAGTGCTGTGGACGATTTATTCATCAAGATCATCAACCGGGAAATCCCGGCGAAGATCATCTACGAAGACGACCAGGTCCTGGCGTTCCACGATATCGCCCCCCAGGCGCCGGTGCATTTTCTGGTCATCCCGAAAAAGCACATCCGCACCCTCAATGACTTGACCGAAGAAGACAAAGGCCTGGCTGGCCACATCTTGTTCACCGCCCAGCGCCTGGCCAAGGAACTTGGCTGCGAGGACGGCTTCCGCGTGGTCATGAACTGTAACGAGCAAGGCGGCCAGACTGTCTACCACATCCACATGCATGTGCTTGGCCAGCGCCAGATGCACTGGCCGCCGGGCTGATCCACGGCAAGCGACCCTGCCACTATTGCGGTAAACTGTCGGGCACATTCTTGCGGAGGTGCCCGATGGCTACCGAACGTCACTACTCGCCGCTTGACCGCTTGTTGCTGCAGGCCGATACGGCCATGCGTACCTTGCTGCCCTTCAGCGGCCAACCCGCCCGTCCATCGCCGGCCATCGTCCAGCCGGACGTCGATCTGGACGAACAGCAGGCCCGCCATGTTGCCGGGCTGATGCGTATCAACCACACCGGTGAAGTCTGCGCCCAAGCGCTGTATCAGGGCCAAGCCCTGACCGCCAAGCTACCCGAAGTGCGCAAGGCCATGGAACACGCCGCCGAGGAAGAAGTGGACCACCTGGCCTGGTGCGAACAGCGTATTCGCCAGCTGAACAGCCACCCCAGCGTGCTCAACCCATTGTTCTACGGCATGTCGTTCGGCATCGGCGCACTCGCCGGGCTGGTCAGCGACAAGGTCAGCCTGGGCTTCGTCGCCGCTACCGAGCACCAGGTGTGCAAGCACCTCGACGAACACCTGGAGCAGATCCCCCAGGAAGACGAAAAGTCCCGGGCCATCCTCGAACAAATGCGCGTCGATGAGGAACAGCACGCCGAGTCTGCACTGGAAGCCGGCGGTTATCGTTTCCCTGCCCCTGTCCGCTTTGGCATGAGCCTGTTGGCCAAGGTCATGACCAAGAGCACCTACCGTATCTGAAGGCATCGCCATGACGGACCGTTTCGACGCCAAGGACTTGGCGCGTGCCGTGCAAGCCGGCATTCTCCAGCCGGGCCAGGACCAGGCCCTGCTGGCTTTCTTGCGCCAGCAACCGGCGCAACGTGGCAGCTTCCAGCTGGCCCATGTCGCCTTTTACTTTGGCGCCATGCTGATCATGGCCGCAATGGGCTGGTTGCTCACCGAAGCCTGGATGCGCATCGGCGACTGGGCGCTGCTGTTAATCGCCAGCCTCTATTTCCTTTTGCTCACGCTGTTCGCCGTTAACCTGCAACGGCGCGAACAACCTGTCGCGGCCGGGGTACTAGCGGCGGTCGCGGTCAGCATCGTGCCGCTGGTGGTATTCGCCATCGAACGGCTGGCCGGCTGGTGGCCGTTGGATGATGCGCAGGCCGACTACCACCAGTACTACACCTACGTGCAGGGCGGCTGGCTGGCAATGGAAGCGGCCACGGTGCTCGCCGGGTTGCTGATGCTGAGGGTGATTCCCTACCCGTTCATCGTCATGCCGATTGCCGTGGCCTTGTGGTTCATGTCGATGGACCTGAGCGAATGGTTCTTCGGTTCGCCATTCAGCTGGGAGCAACGCCGCGAGGTTTCGTTGTGGTTCGGGCTGGGGTTGCTTGTGGTATTCCTGGTGGTGGACGGGCGCACTCGCGACGATTACGCCCGCTGGGGTTACCTGGCCGGATTGGCGGCACTCTGGGGTGGGCTGACGCTGATGGACAGCGGCAGTGAGCTGGGCAAGGCCCTGTACTGCCTGATCAACATTGCCCTGATGGGCATGGCGGTGCTGCTGCGCCGGCCGGTGTTCATGGTGTTCGGGGCGTTGGGCGTGGCGGCTTACCTGGGGTACCTGTCGTACGAGGTGTTTGCCGATTCGCTGCTGTTCCCGGTAGTGGTGACCCTGATCGGGCTGGGGGTTATCGGGTTGGGGCTGGTTTACCAGAAGCGGCGGGAGCGGTTGAGCCAAGCACTGAGAAACGGATTACCGCAATGGTTGCGGTCGACCCTTCCGGCCCTGCGCGATTGAATATCGCCGGGGCCGCTTTGCGGCCCTTTCGCGACACAAGGCCGCTCCCACATTGATCGGCGTATGCTGTCCCTTGTGGGAGCGGCCTTGTGTCGCGATGGGGCGCTAAGCGGCCCCAAGATGTCAGCCTTGACCTAGCTCTACAATCTGGTACCCGTGGGTAATCTCAACCCCGGCACGCTCGAGCATGATCGAAGCCGAGCAATACTTCTCCGCCGACAGCTCCACCGCACGCTTGACCTGGCTTTCCTTCAGCCCACGCCCCTTCACCACGAAGTTCATGTGTATCTGGGTAAACACCTTCGGGTCTTCGCTGGCACGCTCGGCCTCCAGGAACGCCTCACAGCTTTCCACCGCCTGGCGCGACTTCTTCAGAATGCTGACCACATCAAAGCTGCTGCAGCCACCCAGGCCCAGCAACAGCATTTCCATCGGGCGCACGCCCAGGTTGCGGCCGCCGGCCTCGGGCGGGCCGTCCATCACGACGACATGGCCGCTCCCCGATTCGCCGAGGAACATCGCCTCACCGGCCCACTGGATACGTGCCTTCATCTACCCGGACTCCTGATTTACGGAAAAGGGTGTCAGCTTAGACCTTGTGCGGCTGTGGGAAAAGTACGAGTCGTGTCGGTTTAGTACCGAAACATCCTGTAGTGTCTGATAAGCTGGCGCCAAATGACTGGCGCGCACCGCCAGCCAACCTTTATAAAAAAGCCTATGCGTCATATCGAACAGGATTTCGTGATGGTTGCTTCCGCCCTACCCGCCAAGATCAAGAACATCGACAAGCTGCTGGTGCACTGCCAGCGCCGTCGCTATACCGCCAAAAGCAATATCATCTGCGCCGGCGACCGGGCCGAGACACTGTCGTTCATCATCAAGGGCTCGGTCACCATTCTCATCGAGGACGACAACGGCCATGAAATGATCATCGCCTACCTGAACAGTGGCGACTTCTTCGGCGAGCTGGGCCTGTTCGAACCAGCCGAAGGCGATCAGCAACGCAGTGCCTGGGTGCGCGCCAAGACCGAATGCGAAGTAGCCGAAATCAGTTATGAGAAGTTTCGCGAATTGGCGCGCCAGGACCCGGAAATCCTCTACGCTCTGGGCAGCCAGATGGCCCAGCGCCTGCGCAACACCACGCGCAAGGTCGGCGACCTGGCATTCTTCGACGTTACCGGGCGTGTCGCCCGCTGCCTGCTGGAACTGTGCAAGCAACCCGACGCCATGACCCACCCCGACGGCATGCAGATCAAGATCACTCGTCAGGAAATCGGCCGCATCGTCGGTTGCTCGCGGGAAATGGTCGGCCGCGTCCTCAAGGACCTTGAAGAGCGCAGCCTGGTGCAGGTCAAAGGCAAGACCATGGTGGTCTACGGTACCCGCTAGTCCTTGGGCAGGTCAGCCAGCACCGTGGCATAGGCCTGCGACAGACGCTCGAACCATGGGGCCGCGGGCGCTACCTCATGCAGGGCGATGTGCGCATCGGCGCGGCAGCGTTGTTCCAAGTCGCAGCACTCGTTGAAACGGTTGACCGCCGCCACCATCGATTCACGCTCGTTGTCCAGCAGCAGCGCACCGTGCACCAGCACCACCGGGCGCTTGCCGCCCAGCCCTTGGCGCCAGCGCTGGGCAGTGCCCACCAGCTTGCGGCCATTAAGGTTGACGTTGTAGCGACCATCGCAGAAAGCGCCGTCGATTTCGCCCACCGACGCCACCCCGCCCCACTCGCGCAGCACATCGCACAGCGGCAGGCACAAGCGCTCGTAGGCATTTTCGATACGGCCGTGATCGCCTTCGCTGCGGGGGGCTACATAGACCAGGGCGACGTTCACCGTGGCGTGTGACTGCGGCACTGGCTCGCCGCCGGTTTCGCGCAGCAGCACCGGCCAACCGGCAATTGCCAGCTCCGCGCAGGCGGCTTCGAAATTGTCCAGGCGGCTCATGCGCCGGGGCATGACCAGTGCGTGGTCGGTCGGGCGCCAGAACAGCACGCCACTGTCGCGCTCGCCGCGGCAGACGGCGGCCAGCAGTTCCTGTTCGGCGTGCAAGCCTTGTTCGACGGTCAGGGCCAGGGGTTGATCGGTCATTGATCCACCTATGTTGTTTTTTTCACCGGCCTCTTCGCGGGCTCGCCCGCTCCCACAGGTACTCCACAGGTCTTGAACACCGTGGTTATCCTGTGGGAGCGGGTTCACCCGCGAATAGGGCCATGGCAGGCATACAAAAAAGCCGGCAAAAACGCCGGCTTCATTTGATCAGTCCAGTTGCTGAACAGTCTTCTTCACCTGTTCCGGGAAGAACAACCGCTGCAGTTCCAGCCCTGGCTGCTCGGCGCGCATAAACGCCTCACCCACCAGGAATGAATAGACCTCATTGATCGTCATCAGCTCCACATCGGCCCGGTTCAAGATGCCGCTCTCGGTAATCGCCAGGCGATCACGCGGAATACGTGGCAGCAGGTCTAGGGTGGTTTCCAGGCTGACCTCGAAGGTGTGCAGGTTGCGGTTGTTCACCCCCACCAGCGGTGTATCCAGGGTTTTCAACGCGCGCTCCAGTTCATCGCCGTCGTGCACTTCCACCAGCACGTCGAGGCCGACATCCTTGGCCGTAGCCGCCAGCTCGGCCATCTTCACATCATCCAGCGCCGACACGATCAGCAGCACACAGTCCGCGCCCAGCGCTCGGGCCTCGACGATCTGGTACGGGTCAACCATGAAGTCCTTGCGGATCACCGGCAGCGACACCGCCGCTCGGGCCTGCTGCAGGTACTCGTCGGCGCCCTGGAAGTAATCCACATCGGTCAGCACCGACAGGCAAGTTGCCCCGCCCTTCTCGTAGCTGACAGCGATTTCCGCCGGCACGAAATGGTCGCGAATCACACCCTTGCTCGGCGACGCCTTCTTGATTTCGGCAATTACCGCCGGCTGCTTGCGCGCAGCTTGCTCGATCAGGGCTTTGGCAAAGCCACGCGGAGCGTCGGCAGCCTTGGCCAGACCCTCCAGTTCGGCGAGGCTGACGCGCGCGCTGCGCTCAGCCACTTCCTGAAACTTGCGGGCAATGATCCTTTCCAGCACCGTCGGCACACTCATGCTTCGTTCTCCACCTTGAATACTGCAGTAAAGGCACCCAGCTCCTGCAGCTTCTCCCAGGCCAGCCCGGTGTGCAGTACGTCGTGGGCCAGTTCCACACCGGCTTTCAGGCTCATGGCATGGTCAGCGGCATACAGCGCCGCGCCCGCATTGAGCACGATCATCTCGGCGGCCTTCTGGCCGTTTTCGGTCTTGCGCCGGCCCAACGCATCGCGGATCAGCTCCAGCGACGCCTGCGGGTTCTCGACGGCCAGGCCGTGCAAGCTCTGGCTCTTCATGCCGAGGTCTTCCGGCTCTACCCAGTATTCGGTGATCTCGCCATTCTTCAATTCGGCGACAAAAGTAGGCGCAGCCAGGCTGAACTCGTCCAGGCCGTCCTTCGAGTGCACCACCAGCACGTGCTTGCTGCCCAGGCGCTGCAGTACTTCCGCCAACGGGCGGCACAGGGCCTGAGCGAACACGCCGACCACCTGGTGCTTCACCCCGGCCGGATTCGTAAGCGGGCCGAGCATGTTGAACAGGGTACGCAGCCCCAGGTCGCGACGCGGGCCGGCAGCGTGCTTCATGGCCGAATGGTGGCTTTGCGCGAACATGAAGCCGATGCCCAGGCTGTCGATGCAGCGGGCCACCTGGGTTGGCGTCAGGTTAAGGTAAATACCGGCGGCTTCCAGCAGGTCGGCACTGCCGCTCTTGCCCGACACCGCGCGGTTGCCATGCTTGGCAACGGTGCAACCCGCCGCCGCCAGGACGAACGACGAGGCGGTGGACACGTTGAAGATATTGGCGCCATCACCGCCGGTACCGACGATATCGACCACGCCATCGAGGCTTTGCAGTTCGACCTTTTCGGCCAGCTCGCGCATCACCGACACCGCACCGACGATCTCGTCGATGCTTTCGCTCTTCATGCGCATGCCCATCAGGAAGGCGCCGATCTGCGCTTCGCTGCACTGGCCAGTCATGATCTGGCGCATGACGTCGCGCATTTCTTCGGTTGAAAGGTCCAGTTGGCCGACGATACGGCTCAACGCGCTCTTGATATCCATGTTCGATCCTTAGCGGCGGCCGCCGGTCTGCTTGAGGAAGTTGGCGAACAGTTCGTGGCCCTGTTCGGTCAGGATCGACTCGGGATGGAATTGCACCCCCTCGATATTCAGCGTCTTGTGGCGCAGGCCCATGATCTCGTCGACCGAACCGTCAGCATGGGCGGTCCAGGCGGTCACTTCCAAGCACTCTGGCAAGGTTTCGCGCTTTACCACCAGCGAGTGGTAACGGGTCACGGTCAAAGGGTTGTTGAGGCCGGTGAACACGCCCAGGTCACGATGATGTACCGGGCTGGTCTTGCCGTGCATCACCTGGCGGGCACGTACCACATCACCGCCAAAGGCCTGGCCGATGGACTGATGGCCCAGGCATACACCGAGAATCGGCAGCTTGCCGGCAAAGTGCAGGATGGCCTCGATGGATACGCCCGCCTCGCTCGGCGTGCATGGGCCGGGCGACACGACGATGCGCTCGGGGGCGAGGGCTTCGATCTGGGCAATGGTCATTTCGTCATTGCGAATGACCTTTACCTCGGCACCCAGCTCGCCAAGGTACTGAACGACGTTGTAAGTGAATGAGTCGTAATTGTCGATCATCAGTAACATCGGGTTAAACCTCTTGAATCTACTGACTTCAGAATTCGAACCTTTCTGCACCAGCCAACAGGCGCGGCTTTGCCACAAGGGGCGGTAGACAGGAAGGCAAACGGGGGCGGGCCGGACGGGCCGGCAGGGGATAAAGTCAGGCGCGCCAACGCCAACGGGCGTGGGCCTTGATTACGCGCATCAAGAGTTTGCTGACGATCAACACAGGATAGGTCTCGCTCATACGTCCCGGCACAGTAGCCTACCGGCGCGGCGGGCGCAATATGCCCGTAAACACGGGGAAACGAATGGACTTGGGAGGGATGCACCGCGATTTGCTAAGGTCGATCGGGCAATCCTTCATAAATACAAGGAAAAGGATGTTCACCGATGCGAAAAGCACCATTCCTGCGCTTTACCCTCGCCTCACTGGCGCTGGCCTGCAGCCAGGCGTTCGCGGCACCGTCGCCCTACTCCAGCATGATCGTGTTCGGCGACAGCCTCAGCGACTCGGGGCAGTTTGGCGGCATACGGTTCACCAACCGCGATGCCAATGGCAATTATGCGCCCGTGTCACCCATGATCCTGGGCGGACGATTGGGCGTGGACCCGGCTGAACTTGGCCCCTCCACCTCGCCGATCAACCCCATCCTTGGGGTGCCTGATGGCAACAACTGGGCAGTTGGCGGTTACACCACCCAGCAGATTCTGGATTCGATCACCACCACATCCGAAACCATCATCCCACCAGGGCGCCCCGGGGCCGGGCTGGTACTGCGTGACAGACCGGGCTACCTGGCCAACGGCCTGCGTGCCGACCCCAACGCGCTGTACTACCTGACCGGCGGCGGCAATGACTTCCTGCAAGGCCTGGTCAACAGCCCGGCCGACGCCGTGGCCGCCGGTTCCCGCCTGGCCGCCAGCGCGCAGGCCCTGCAGCAAGGCGGCGCCCGCTACATCATGGTCTGGCTGCTGCCCGACCTCGGGCAAACACCGAACTTCAGCGGTACGCCGCAACAAGGCCCGCTGTCGCTACTATCCGGCGCGTTCAACCAGTCGCTGCTCAGCCAGCTGGGGCAGATCGATGCCGAGATCATTCCGCTGAACATCCCCGTGCTGCTGAGCGAGGCATTGGCCAGCCCCGAGCAGTTCGGCCTGGCCAGCGGCCAGAACCTGGTTGGCACCTGCTACAGCGGTGAGGGATGCGTGGAAAACCCGGTGTATGGTGCCAACGGCGCCACGCCGGACCCGACCAAGCTGCTGTTCAACGACTCGGTGCACCCGACCATCGCCGGCCAGCAATTGATCGCCGATTACGCCTACTCGATCCTTTCCGCCCCATGGGAACTGACGCTGCTGCCCGAAATGGCCCACGCCAGCGTGCGCGCCCACCAGGACGAACTGCGCAACCAGTGGCAGACACCCTGGCAGGCGGTGGGCCAGTGGCAAGCCTTTGTCGCCAGCGGCGCCCAGGACCTGGACTACGACGGCCAACGCAGCGCGGCCAGCGGTGACGGCCGGGGCTACAACCTGACCCTGGGCGGCAGCTACCGCCTGAATGACGCCTGGCGCCTGGGCCTGGCCGGCGGCGTGTACCGGCAGAAGCTGGAAGCCGGCGAACAGGACTCGGACTACAAGCTGGACAGCTACCTTGCCAGCGTCTTCGCCCAATACCGCCAGGACCGCTGGTGGGCCGACGCGGCGCTGACCGCCGGGCACCTGGACTACAGCGACCTCAAGCGCACCTTCGCCCTTGGCGTGAACGACCGCAGCGAAAAGGGTGATACCGATGGCGAAGCCTGGGCGATGTCGGGGCGGTTGGGCTACAACCTGGCGGCTGAGAGCAGCAGCTGGCAGCTGGCGCCGTTCATCAGCGCCGACTACGCGCGGGTGAAGGTGGATGGCTATGACGAGAAAAGCGGGCGCTCGACGGCGCTGGGCTTCGATGATCAGGAACGTACATCACGCCGTTTGGGCGTGGGGTTGCTGGGCAGTGTGCAGGTGCTGCCGAGTACCCGGCTGTTCGCCGAAGTGGCGCAGGAGCATGAGTTCGAGGATGACCAGCAGGATGTGACGATGCACCTGACCAGCCTGCCGGCGAATGACTTCACCCTGACTGGGTATACGCCGCACAGCGACCTGACCCGGGCGAGCCTGGGGGTGAGCCATGAAGTGGTGGCGGGGCTGCATTTGCGCGGTAACTACAACTGGCGCAAGAGTGATGAGTTGACGCAGCAGGGGGTGAGTTTGGGAGTTAGTGTGGACTTCTGAATTTTGGGGCCGCTTGGCGGCCCATCGCGACACAAGGCCGCTCCTACAGGGCGATTGCCGAAAAAATGCGATCCCCTGTAGGAGCGGCCTTGTGTCGCGATGGGCTGCGCAGCAGCCCCAATCAATTTATTTGGCCGAAGTCTGCTCAGCCAGCGCCACCGCGCGGAACATCGCCCGGCGCTTGTTGATGGTCTCTTCCCACTCCAGCGCCGGCACCGAGTCGGCAACAATACCGCCCCCGGCCTGCACATGCAGTTCACCGTCCTTGATCACCGCAGTACGGATGGCAATCGCGGTATCCATGTTGCCGTTCCACGCGAAGTAACCCACGGCACCACCATAAACCCCACGCTTGACCGGCTCCAGCTCGTCGATGATCTCCATCGCACGAATCTTCGGTGCACCCGACAAGGTACCGGCCGGCAGGATCGCCCGCAGTGCGTCCATTGCCGTCAGCCCTTCGCGCAGCTGGCCGGTAACGTTGGACACAATGTGCATCACGTTGGAATAACGCTCGATTACCATCTTCTCGGTCAGGCGCACGCTACCGGTCGAGGACACGCGCCCGACGTCGTTACGGCCCAGGTCGATCAGCATCAGGTGCTCGGCAATTTCCTTGTCGTCCGACAGCAGGTCGTCTTCCAGCGCGCGGTCGGCCTCTTCGGTAGCACCACGCGGGCGGGTGCCGGCAATCGGGCGTACGGTTACCAGGTTGTCCTCGACGCGCACCAGCACCTCGGGCGAGCTGCCGACCACATGGAAGTCGCCAAAGTTGAAGAAGTACATGTATGGCGTCGGGTTGAAGCAGCGCAGCGCGCGGTACAGGTCGATTGGCGCAGCCTTGAAATCGATCGACATGCGTTGCGACGGCACCACCTGCATGCAGTCACCGGCCAGGATGTATTCCTTGATGCGGCCGACGGCGTTCTCGTAATCCTCGCGGGTATAGCTGGAGCGGAATTCCGGCTCGGCAGCCTGCGGGCCACTCAGATCCAGACCACGGCGTGGGGTGATCGGCTGACGCAGGGTCTCCAGCAGGCCTTGCAGGCGTGCCTGCCCCTGCTCGAAAGCCTGCTCTTCAGCCGGGTCGACCAGCACGATCGCGTGCATCTTGCCCGCCAGGTTGTCGAATACCACCACTGCATCGGACACCATCAAAAGGATATCCGGCACGCCCAGCGGGTCCGGGTTGGGGCTGGCGCCCAGGCGCTTTTCCACATAGCGCACGCAGTCGTAGCCGAAGTAACCGACCAGGCCGCCGTTGAAGCGCGGCAGGCCAGGGATATCGGCGACCTTGTAACGGTCCTTGAAGGTTTCGACGAAGGCTAGCGGGTCTTCGACGTCGTGGCTTTCCACCTCAACGCCATCCTGCAGGATGCTGACGTGGTAACCGTGCACGCGCATCACGGTGCGCGACGGCAGGCCGATCATCGAGTAACGGCCCCACTTCTCGCCGCCCTGCACCGATTCGAGCAGATACGAGTTGGGCTGGTCGGCCAGTTTCAGGTAGATCGACAGCGGCGTGTCGAAGTCGGCCAGGGTTTCGCAGGCCAGGGGAATGCGGTTGTAGCCGGCAGCGGCCAGGCGCAGGAATTCTTCGCGGGTCATGGGTAGCCTCGTGGCAAGCAGCAATAGGTCAGGCAAACGGACGGGCCGGCACGCGCCGGCAGGCGGAAGTCAGGCGCGCCAACGCCAACGGGCCAGGGCCTTGATGACTTTCATCCAGAATTTGCCGGTAACCGCCACGGTGGACTCTCTGTCTTGTGAGGCTTGAAGGTCCGCCAACGTTATCCCAGTGGCCGGGTCTGCGCAACCGGGCAGCAGTGCGCGCAGGTCGTCGATCACCAGGCTGGGGGATTCGTCGTGGATCGGCCGCCCGTGGTTGTAGCCGTAGGTCAGGCCCACGCACTGCACGCCAGCCGCCTTGGCCGCCAGCACGTCGCTGCGTGAATCGCCGACGAACAGCGACTGCTGCGGGGTAACACCGGCCATCTGCATGACGAACAGCAGCGCCGCAGGGTCTGGCTTTTTCTGCGGCAGGGTGTCGCCACCGATGATCCAGCGGAAGTAGTTGCCGATCTTCATCTGGTCCAGCAGCGGGCCAACGAAACGCTCGGGCTTGTTGGTGATCAGGGCCATTTCCACGCCCTGCTTGCGCAACCAGCGCAGGGTGTCCTGCACACCGGGGTAGACCACGGTCAGTTCGTGGCTTTCGGCATAGGCGTCCATGAACAGCGCCAGCGCCTGGTCGGCCAGCGCATCGTCTACACCAGCGTGGTCGATGCCACCGGCCAGTGCCCGGCGCACAAGCACCTGGGCACCGTTGCCCACCCAGTGGCGCACCGCCGCAAGGCCCGCAGGCGGGCGCCCCAGTTCGAGCAGCATCCGGTCCACGGCAGCGGCCAGGTCTGGCACGGAGTCGATCAGGGTACCGTCCAGATCGAACATCACCAGCCTGGGCAGCGTCCCGGGGAACAGCTGCTCGAAGCCACTCATGGGCGGGCCTGGGCCAGTTCGGCGCGCATCTTGGCGATGACTTCCTGATAGTCCGGGGCATTGAAGATCGCCGAGCCGGCAACGAACGTATCGGCGCCAGCGGCAGCGATCTCGCGAATGTTGTTGACGTTGACGCCACCGTCGATTTCCAGGCGGATATCACGGCCGCTGGCGTCGATCAGCGCACGCGCTTCGCGCAGCTTGTCGAGGGTGCCAGGGATGAATTTCTGCCCGCCAAAGCCCGGGTTGACGCTCATCAGCAGTACCATGTCGACCTTGTCCATCACGTACTTCAGGGCATCCAGGCTGGTGGCCGGGTTGAACACCAGGCCGGCCTTGCAACCACCATCCTTGATCAGCTGCAGCGAACGGTCGATGTGCTGCGAGGCTTCCGGGTGGAAGGTGATGTAGGTGGCGCCAGCTTCGATGAAGTCGCCGATGATGCGGTCGACCGGGCTGACCATCAGGTGCACGTCGATCGGCGCGGTGACACCGTACTTGCGCAGGGCGGTGCAGACCATCGGGCCGATGGTCAGGTTGGGGACGTAGTGGTTGTCCATGACATCGAAGTGGACGATGTCGGCACCCGCAGCCAATACCTTGTCGACGTCCTCGCCCAGGCGGGCGAAATCGGCGGAGAGAATGGAGGGGGCAATAGCGTAGGGCTGCATGGCGCACCTGTTGGCAGAATCACGGTGGCGCGCATTGTAACCCAGGGAAGCGGATGAAGGCTGATTAGCATCAACCTGTGCCGGCGTCTTCGCGTCTGTAGGAGCAGCCTTGTGCTGCGAAGAGGCCGGTAGGGCCGAAGAATAGCTTTTGTCTTACCGGCCTCTTCGCAGCACAAGGCTGCTCCTACAAGGGTAATGCGCAGGCCTTGAGCTACCAATCAAGCCGGCTGCTGGGTCCTTAGCTTCTCGCTACGCCCACGCAACCACTCCAGGGTCAGCAGCAACACTACCGAGAAGGCAATCAGCAAGGTCGCCGCCGCGGCAATGGTCGGGCTCAGGTTCTCGCGAATACCACTGAACATCTGCCGCGGCAGGGTCGCCTGCTCCGGCCCGGCCAGGAACAGTGTCACCACTACTTCGTCAAACGACGTGGCAAAGGCGAACAACGCCCCCGAAATCACCCCCGGCGCGATCAGCGGCAGGGTCACCCGGCGGAAAGTCAGCAGTGGCGAGGCGCCCAGGCTGGCCGCAGCGCGCACCAGGTTGTAGTTGAAGCCCTGCAAGGTCGCCGACACGGTAATGATGACGAACGGCACGCCCAGTACCGCATGCACCAGGATCAGCGAGGTGAAGCTGTTGCCCATGCCCAGGGGGGCAAAGAACAGGTAGCTGGCCACGCCGATGATCACCACCGGCACCACCATCGGCGAAATCACCAGTGCCATCACCAGCGACTTGCCCGGGAAGTCGCCACGGGTCAGGCCGATCGCCGCCAGGGTGCCGAACACCATGGCCAGCACCGTGGCTGCCGGGGCGACGATGATGCTGTTCTTCAGGGCCCGCATCCACTCGGCCGAGCCGAAGAAGTCCTGGTACCACTGCAGCGAGAAGCCCTGCAGCGGGTAAACCAGAAAACTGCCACTGTTGAACGACAGCGGCACGATCACCAGCACCGGCAGTATGAGGAACAGCAGGATCAAGCCGCAAAGAATGCGCAGGCTGTAGAACCACACCCGCTCCACGGGCGACATGTAAGGGCTCAGCATGACAAGGCTCCTCAGCTCAGGCGCAGGCGGCTGGCGCCGACCAGCCAGCTATAGATCAGGTACAACAGCACGGTCGCCAGCAGCAACAGCCCGCCCAGCGCGGTGGCCATGCCCCAGTTGATGCTGGTGTTGGTATAGAACGCCACGAAGTAGCTGACCATCTGGTCATTCGGGCTGCCCAGCAATGCCGGGGTAATGTAGTAGCCGATGGCCAGGATGAACACCAGCAGGCAGCCAGCGCCAACCCCGGCGTAGGTCTGCGGGAAGTACACCCGCCAGAAGCTGGCGAACGGGTGGCAGCCCAGCGAGATCGCCGCACGCATGTAGCTGGGCGAAATACCCTTCATCACGCTGTACAGCGGCAGGATCATGAACGGCAACAGGATGTGCACCATCGAGATGTACACGCCGGTGCGGTTGAACACCAGTTCCAGCGGCTGGTCGATGATGCCCATGGCCATCAGCGCGCTGTTGATCAGGCCACCCGACTGCAGCAGCACGATCCACGCTGCTACCCGCACCAGGATCGAAGTCCAGAATGGCAGCAGCACCAGGATCATCAGCAAGTTGCTCTGCCGGGTCGGCAGGTTGGCCAGCAGGTAGGCCAGCGGGTATGCAAGCACCAGGCAGATGGCGGTAATCACCACACCCATCCACAAGGTGCGGGCGAAGATGTCCAGGTAGATGGCCTGGTCCGGGGTGGCCTTGGCCAGTTCGCCAAGGTCATCGATACGGTGGTCGAGCGAAGCCAGCAGGTAGAACGAGGTGACCGTGCTGGTGTTGCGGCGGATCGCCTGCCAGTAGGCCGGGTCGCCCCAACGCTCGTCGAGAGCCTGCAAGGCATCTTTATAGGAAGCGGGTTCACTCTTGAACGGCAGCGCCCGCGCGGTCTTGGCCAACAGGCTGCGGTAACCGGCCAGCTCCATGTTCAGGCGTTTGGAAAGGTCGCCCAGGGTCTGGTTCTTGCGCGATTCGGCCAGGTCCTGGCTCAACGCCTTGTACACGTCTTCGCCCGGCAGGCTCTTGCCATCCCACTGGGTGATGACGCCCACGGTGCGCGGCAGGCCGCCGACCACTTCCGGGTTGCCGACGCTCTTGTACAGCAGCGCCGCGATCGGCACCAGGAACACCAGCAAAAGGAACAGCGCCAGCGGCGCGATCAACGCCTGCGCCTTCCAGCGGTTGACCCGCTCGGCGTGCTTGAGGCGCTGCTTGAGACTTGGACCTGCGCCTTCTTTGAGGGGCACTGCAATGGCCATGGCGAACTCCGCGATACGAACTGAAAAATGGGGCTGCTGCGCAGCCCATCGCCGGCAAGCCAGCTCCCACAGGTGCTGCACTGGCTTCGAGGCTTCTGATCCCTGTAGGAGCTTTCCCCACAGGTACTGCACTGGCCTCGGGGATGGCGCTGCCCCTGTGGGAGCTGGCTTGCCGGCGATGGGCCGCAAAGCGGCCCCCTACGCTGGTCCTTTACTTCTTCGCCGCCCAGGCGTTGAAGCGTTGCTCCAGCTGCTCGCTGTTGTCAGCCCAGAAGGCCACGTCGATCTGCACCTGGTTGGCAATGTTTTCAGGCGTGGTCGGCATGTCCTTCTTCACATCATCCGACAACAGGCTCACGGCCTTGGAATTGGCCGGGCCGTACGCGATGTTCTCGGAGTAGATCTTCTGCTGCTCAGGCTGCACGCTGAAAGCGATGAATTTCTTCGCTTCCTCGACATCCTTGGCACCTTTCGGGATGGCCCAGGCGTCGAAGTCATAGATGCCGCCATTCCACACAACCTTCAGGTTGCTCTCTTTCTGCACTGCAGCAATGCGGCCGTTGTAGGCCGAGCTCATGACCACGTCACCCGAGGCCAGGTACTGTGGCGGCTGGGCGCCGGCTTCCCACCACTGGATGCTTGGCTTGAGTTCGTCGAGCTTCTTGAAGGCGCGGTCCACACCCTCTTTGGTGCCCAGCACCTGGTATACATCCTTCGGCGCCACACCGTCGGCCATCAGGGCGAATTCCAAGGTGTACTTGGCACCCTTGCGCAGGCCGCGTTTGCCCGGGAATTTCTTGGTGTCCCAGAAGTCGGCCCAGCTGGTCGGTGCAGTCTTCAGCTTGTCGGCGTTGTAGGCCAGCACCGTGGACCATACGAAGAAGCCCACGCCGCATGGCTGGATGGCACCCGGCACATAGTCGGCCTCATTACCGAACAGGGCCGGGTCGAGTTCTTCGAACATGCCCTCGTCACAGCCGCGGGCCAGTTCTGGCGACTCTACTTCCACCAGGTTCCACGACACGCTCTTGGTGTCGACCATGGCTTTGACCTTGGCCATTTCGCCGTTGTACTCACCCGCGACGATCTTGCCCTTGCCGGCCTTTTCCCACGGCTCGTAGAACGCCTTGACCTGGGCCGCCTTGTTGGCGCCACCGAACGAGACCACGGTAAGGTCTGCGGCCATGGCTTGGCCGGCGGCGAACAGCCCCAGGGCCAGGGCGGTCAGTTTCAACTGCTTGCGCATTATTATTCTCTCCACAGTACAGGGTTGGTGAAGCAATCCATCAATGGGCTTCGGCAATCGGATCGAGCGCGCGGGCGTGCTCCACCTCCCAGCCCAGCGGTACCACATCGCCCACGGCCAGGGCCGGGTCGAGTTCGGCAATCGGCTGTTTCACGAAGAAGTCGCCCTTGCCGCAAACTTCCAGGCGCACCCGCACGTGGTCGCCCAGGTAAATGAATTCGGCCACCCGGCCCGAGAAGCGGTTCACGCAGCTTTCGCTATGGCCGTTCAGGCGCACGCGCTCCGGGCGGATCGACAGGGTCACCGGCTCGCCGGCCTGGCCGACATTCACCGCCAGCGCCTCGACCCGCTCGCCGCGCGGCAACTGCACCTGGCAGCGCTTGCCGTCACTGGCGAGCAAGGTGCCGTTGATGCGGTTGTTCTCGCCGATGAAGTTGGCGACGAAGGTGTTGCAGGGTTCTTCATACAGCGTGCGCGGATCGGCGATCTGCTGGATTTCGCCCTGGTGGAACACGGCCACCCGGTCGGACATGGTCAGCGCTTCGCCCTGATCGTGGGTCACGTACACCACGGTCACGCCCAGGCGCTGGTGGATGTGCTTGATCTCCATCTGCATGTGCTCACGCAGCTGCTTGTCCAGCGCGCCCAGCGGTTCGTCCATCAGTACCAGCTGCGGCTCGAACACCAGTGCCCGGGCCAGGGCCACACGCTGCTGCTGGCCGCCTGACAGCTGGCCGGGGTAACGCTTGGCGAAGGCGTCGAGCTGGACCATGTTAAGCACCCGCTTGACCCGCTCGCTGATGTCGGTCTTGCTCAGGTTGCGCACGGTCAGCGGGAAGGCCAGGTTCTCGGCCACGGTCATGTGCGGGAACAGCGCGTAGTTCTGGAACACCATGCCGATGTCGCGCTTGTGCGGCGGCACGTTGTTGATAGAACGCCCGGCCAGCTGGATTTCACCGGCGGTGGGAGTTTCGAAGCCGGCCAGCATCATCAGGCTGGTGGTCTTGCCCGAGCCGGACGGGCCAAGCAGGGTAAGGAACTCGCCCTTGCGAATATCCAGGTTGAGGTTTTTGACGATCAGCGACTCGCCGTCGTAGCTCTTCTGCACACCACGGAAGCTGACCAGCGTTTCGCTGGTTGCAGCGTTCGACTTCGCCTCGCTCATGCCTGCACCTTCTTGTTGGATGACTGCGTAGGCAAAGACTAGACAAGCGGCAAGCGCCGGAAAATCGGGGGTGCTGAGAGAATGCCATCATCCGCATGGAAGATTTGTTGTAGGGATTCCCCTACAAAGATGGCGGGTTTGGAATGCCTCCCCGAGCACTCCACTGAACCTGTGGGAGCGGGCGTGCCCGCGAAGAGGCCGGCGCAGCCATAGAGATCAGCAGGTCAGGCCCTTTCGCGGGCACGCCCGCTCCCACAGGGGTTCGCTACAGGCGGCAGGAGGTGCATGTCGCTATCAGACCAGCTTGTGCTCCATGGCGTACTTCACCAGCTCCGCCAGCGAGTTCACTTTCAGCTTTTGCATCAGGCGCGCCTTGTGGGTGCTGATGGTCTTGCTCGACAGCGCCAGCTGCTGGGCGATGTCGTTGACGTTGGCGCCCTGGGCCAGGCGTTCGAACACCGAAAACTCCCGCTCCGACAGCAGCGTGTGCAACGGCCGCGACTCGGTCAGGCCCACTTCGAAGACCATACGGTCGGCCAACGCCGGGTCGATATAGCGCCCGCCAGCGGCAACCCGACGAATCGCGGTCAGCAACAGCGCCGGGTCGCTGTCTTTGGTGGCATAGCCCGCCGCCCCGGCCTTCAGCGCCCGCGCCGCCATCTGCGCTTCATCGTGCATCGACAACATCAGGATCGCCGGGGCGTCGTGCAACGCGCGAATCCGTGGGATAGCCTCCAGGCCATTCACACCCGGCATCGAGATATCCAGCAGTACCACCTCGCACGGCGTGTGGCGCAAGGCTTCCAGCAACTGCTCGCCGTTACCGGCCTCCCCCGCCACCTGCATGTCCTTGGCCAGGCCAATCAACTGCTTGATGCCCTCACGGACTATGGTGTGGTCTTCGGCCACCAACACTCGAATCACGATCGCTCTCCTACTCCAACGGTATGGCTACGCTCAGGCTGGTGCCTTCGCCCGGTTCACTGTCCAGCGCCATGCTGCCGCCCAGCATCAGCACCCGCTCACGCACCCCTACCAGGCCGAACGAGGTGGGCCGGGGCTGGTCGCGGCAAAAGCCCTGGCCATCGTCGCTGACAGTCATGCGCAATTGCCCGTGCTCACGCACCAGTTCGATTTCCACGCTATGCGCCTGGGCATGGCGCATCACGTTGGTCAGCGCCTCCTGAAGGATACGGAACAGCCCTGTGGCCTTGGCATCGCTCAATGCTGGCAGATTATCCGGTACTTGCACCAGGCAAGGGATTTGCGTGCGTGCCTCGAAGCGCCGTGCCTGCCACTCGATGGCCGAGGCGATGCCGGCATCGAGAATCGGCGGACGCAGAGCGGTGGCCACGTCGCGTACCAACTGGAACAGTTGGGCGATCAGGCGCTTCATGCTGGCCAGCCGCTCGTTCAAACCCGGGTCCAGCTCGGCGAAGGCCAGCTCGCACATCGACACCTCCAGCTTGAGCACAGTCAGCATCTGCCCCAGTTCATCGTGCACTTCCCGGGCGATGCGGGCCTTTTCCTCTTCACGCACGCTCTCCAGGTGGGCCGACAGTTCGCGCAACTGCTCCTGGGACTTGGCCAGCGCCAGCTCGGCCCGTTTGCCCTGGGTGATGTCCCACACCACGCCGTCCCAGACTACTTGGCCATTGCCCAGGCGCCGGGTACTGGCCTTGATGTCGGCCCAGCGCTGCTCACCCTGGCGGGTGAGGATGCGCCCCTGCCAGGACCAGTCCTGGTCGCTGGCCAGGGCCAGGTCCTGTACCCGGTGGTAATCGGCACGGTCCTCGGGATGTACCAGATTGCGCAGGCCCATCTGCGGGTGCTGGATCTCGCTGGGCGAATAACCCACCAAGGCCTCGCTGCCCTCGCTGATGTAAGGAAATTCCAGGTCGCCCTCAGCCGGGTCGCGCTCCAGGCGGAACACCAGCCCCGGCACGTTGCCGGCAATGCCCTTGAGCCGCGCCTCGCTTTCGCGCAGGGCCGCCAGGGCACGGTGGCGCTCGGTGACATCGGCGAGGTACACCACCAGGTACTCGGAGTCACGAAAGCGCAGAAAACTCAGCGACAGCTCGACCGGCAGCAGGCTGTGGTCCGCCCGCCGGCACTGCGTCTCGAACTGGCCGACACCGCCGGCACCGGTACGCGCGCCCTTCCACAGCTCCAGCCAGCGGTCCATGGTCAGGCTGGGTTCAAAGTCGCTCAGCGGCCGCTCCAGCAGCGCGCCTTCGCCGTAGCCCAGCATTCGTTCGGCGGCATGGTTGGCGTAGCGTACGTGGCTGTCCCAGTTGACCCAGAGGATACCCACAGTGCTCTGGTCGATGGCGAATTGGCTCAGGCGCAATGCTTCTTCACGCACTTGCCGCTCCACCAGGCTTTCGCGCGTGGCCAGCAGGTTGCGCTCCAGCTGGCGCTGCTGCCGACGCTGCCACACCAGGGTGGCCAGCGCGCACAACAGCAGCATGCCGGACAGCAGGGCCAGGTTCTGCCAGAAACCCGTCGACTCACTCAGACGTGGGTACTTTGGCTGCAGCCAACGCTGGTGCAGTTGCTCCAGCTCCTTGGCCGGCAGCGCCTGCAGGCCACGCTCGAGCACATCGGCCAGCAGCGGCCAGTCGCGCCTCGAACCGATACGCAACAGTTGCGGCAGGCCGATATCGCCGACCACAGCCAGCTCGCCGAACTCGCTTTCGCGCGACAGGCGGCTGAGCTGGGCTTCATCCAGCACCGCGAAACTGGCCTGGCCGCCCACCACCAGTTGCAGGGCCTCGCGCTCGTTGGGCACCCCTTGCAGGTTGAGGTTGCCGTAGTTGCCGCGCAGGTAGTCTGCCAGTTGGCTGGGCATGCGCACCGCCACCCGCTGCTCGGCTTCGAGCGTTTCCAGTTCCACGGCCATGTTCCCGGTGCGCGGCCCCACCACCAGTTGCGGCACGCGCATGTACGGGTCGCTGAACAGCCACAGACGCAGGCTGGCGGGGGTCTGGGTAAGCCCCGGGGCAAAGTCGATTTCACCGGCCTGCAGGGCATGCTCAAGGCTGGCCTGGTCAGCGAAGTTGCGCCAGGTAAGGTCCAGTCGCAGCGCCTGCGCCAGGCTGCTCACCAGTTCCACGTTGGCCCCGTACAGCTGCTGCAGGCGCCGGTCGAACTGAGCGTAGGGCGCCTGCAACACCAGGCCGACACGCAGGCTGCGGTGTGTATCCAGCCATTGCTGCTGGGCAGGTTCCAAGGCAACCGTGGGCACGGCCTCGGGCCTGGCCAATGCAATCAAGGGCAGCCACAAGCAGCCGATAACCAACAGGCGACGCACTCGCTTCATCTACACGCTCGTCTTGGCAAAGCGGCCATGCAGCATGGCCGTCACGGGCAAATACTATTAGGCTGCCGGTATCATTCTGGCCCTGGGTTGACTCATGTCCACACTTTATCGCACGACGCTGGCAATGTGCTGCCTGGCTTCGATCCTTCCACTCGGCGCCCTGGCCGCCGATGCCGAAAAACCATCCACCAGCACCGAGGCACCCGCTGTCCAAGCCCCTCGCCCACCGCTGCTGGAGCGTAGCCAGGAGGATGCCCAGGCGCTCGAGCGGCTGGTGCCCAAGGCCGAACAGCAGACGCTGCAGGCCGGCGCCGACAGCTTCCTGGCCCTGTGGAAACCGGCCAACGACAGCGATCCACAGGGGGCGGTCATCATCGTCCCGGGGGCTGGCGAAACGGCTGACTGGCCGAACGCGGTCGGCCCGCTGCGGCAGAAGTTCCCCGATATCGGCTGGCACAGCCTGAGCATCAGCCTGCCCGACCTGCTGGCCGACAGCCCGCAGGCGCGGGTCGAGGCCAAGCCGGCTGCCGAGCCGGAGCCAGACAAGGGCGAAAGCGCCCCGGCCAAAGATGTGCCGGCCGATGCCAATGCCAACGTCGCCCAGGCTACGGCAGCCGATGCAGACACCGCTGAGAGCACTGACGCCAAGCAGGCCAGCGAGCAAACCGACCCGGCCGATGCCGAGCGCGTTTTTGCCCGCCTGGATGCTGCGGTGGCCTTTGCCCAGCAGCACAACGCCCGCAGCATCGTGCTGATTGGCCATGGCAGCGGCGCATATTGGGCGGCCCGCTACCTGAGCGAGAAACAGCCACCGCAGGTGCAGAAACTGGTGATGGTCGCCGCGCAGACGCCAGCGCGGGTGGAGCATGACCTGGAAAGCCTGGCGCCGACCTTGAAAGTACCGACTGCCGACATCTACTACGCCACCCGCAGCGCGGACCGCAATGCAGCCGCGCAGCGCCTGCAGGCCAGCAAGCGGCAGAAGGACAGCCAGTACCGGCAGTTGTCGCTGATTGCCATGCCGGGGAACAAGGCGGCCGAGCAGGAGCAACTGTTCCGCCGGGTGCGGGGGTGGATGAGCCTGTAGGAGCGGCCTTGTGCCGCGATGGGCCGCAAAGCGGCCCCAGCGGTATCTGTTGGGAAGCTGTCTACTTGGGGCCGCTACGCGCCCCATCGCGACACAAGGCCGCTCCTACAGCTACCGCGCAGGCCATCAAAGCCCCCGCCGCTTGCGGATCATGGCATAAGCCTGATGCAGCTCACGGGTGCGCTCGGTCGCTTCACGCACCTGCGCCTCGCTGGCACCAGTGCCCGCAAGCTTGTCCGGGTGGTGCCGGCTGACCAGCCGACGATACGCCTGCTTGACCTTGTCGCCATCGGTATCCGCCTCTACCGCCAGCAAGCGCAAGGCCGCCGCATAGGTCATGGCGACCCCTTCCGGAACCGCCGCCTTGCGTGGCTCGTACTCCAGCGACATGGCCTGTACCTGCCGCCGGCTCAGGCCCAGTTTCTGCCCCCAGTCCAGCAGCAGTTCTCGCTCCTTGTTGCCCATCTTGCCGTCGGCCCAGACCATGCGCCAACAGGCACGCAGGGTGCCCTCGGCCGCATGCGGCTGCTGGCGAATGCGCCGTAGGTGCCCACCCAGCCGGTCCTTGCCCGCCTTGCCACGGTTGAACGCGGCAATCGCGCGCAGCCGGGCCGCTTCGGCCAGGTCCAGGCGCACCATCTCCTGGCGCGCCTGCTGGATATGCTGCTCGCCCACCCGGCCATCGCACTTGGCCAGGCGCCCGAGCATCACGAACAGTAACTCGTCATCCTGCAAGGCCGGGCGCCCGCCCAGGCGTTCACGCATGTCCTCCCAGCCCTGCAAACGCAGGCGGCGGTCCATGGCCTGCCCAAGCAACGCGCCGAGCAAGGCCCCGGGAATGCTGGCAACCGCAAAGCCGGCACCGGCACCAATCACCGTGCTTGGCCACCACATGTCAGGCGCGCTCGCCGATCAGGCGCTCGGCCTCGGCCAGGCGTTCGAGGGTACCGACATCCACCCAGTGCCCACGGTAATGCTCACCACTGACCTGCCCCGCAGCCATGGCCTGGCGCAGCAGCGGCGCCAGCTTGAAGGCGCCAGGCTGGCAACCTTCGAATAGCGCCGGGTGCAGCACCGAAAGGCCGCTGAAGGTCAGCGTGCCAGGTGCATCGTCACCATCGACCACTCGCTCGCCCACCAGGCGGAAGTCGCCACGGCCGTGATGGCCAGGGTTATCGACCAGCACCAGGTGGGCCAGGCCTTGCAGTGGGGCCTGCAGTCGCGCGAAGTCGTAGTCGGTCCAGACATCGCCGTTCACCAGCAGGAACGGCGCATCACCCAGCAATGGCAGGGCCTTGAAGATGCCACCGCCGGTTTCCAGCGGCTCGCCTTCGGGCGAATAGCGGATGCTCAAGCCGAAACGGCTGCCGTCACCCAGGTGGTCCTGGATCTGCTGGCCGAGCCAGGCATGGTTGATCACCACCTCGGTCACGCCTGCCGCAGCCAGGGCCCGCAGGTGGTACTCGATCAGTGGCTGACCGGCGACCGGGACCAGCGGTTTCGGGGTGTGCAGGGTCAGCGGGCGCATGCGCTCGCCTTTGCCCGCAGCCAAAATCATTGCCTTCATGCACGCGCTCCGGCCTGCAACTCGGCAATCAGCTCACCCAGCTCCGCCAATTCGGGCCGGCGGCTGATCACTTCTTCTATATAGGCGAAGAAGCGCGGCACGTCGCCCAGGTAACGGGGTTTGCCGTCGCGGTGGCAGATACGGGCAAAGATACCAATCACCTTCAGGTGGCGCTGCACACCCATCAGGTCACTGGCACGTTGGAACGCCTCGAAGTCGGCCTGCACCGGGATGCCGGCAGCCTGCGCCTTCTGCCAGTAGTCGCGCAGCCAGCCTTCGACCCGCGCCTGCGGCCAGCTGAGGAAGGCGTCCTTGAACAGGCAGGTGATGTCGTAGGTGACAGGGCCATATACGGCATCCTGGAAGTCCAGCACGCCTGGGTTGGGTGTGCTCTGCATCAGGTTGCGCGGCATGTAGTCGCGGTGCACCAGCACCTTGGGCTGGGCCAGCGCGCTGTCGATCAGCAGTTGGCTGACTCGTTGCCAGGTGGCTTTCTGGGCATCGCTGAGGGCCACGCCAAGCTCACGGCCCACGTACCACTCGGGGAACAGTTCGACTTCACGGCGCAGCAACGCATCGTCGTAGCTGGGTAACGGCGCGTCCATCGGCAGGCATTGGAACGCCAGCAGCGCGTCGATCGCATCGGCGAACAGGCCGTCGGCGTTGTCTGCATCAATGATATCAAGGTATGTCTGGTGACCCAGGTCACCCAGCAGCAGGAAGCCACGCTCAAGGTCCTGGGCGTGGATCAGCGGCACGTGCACATCGGCGCTGGCCAGCAGGTGGTCGATGGCGACGAACGGTCGGCAGTTTTCCTGCGGCGGTGGTGCATCCATGATGACGAAGCTGTGGCCGGCGCCCTGCCAGCGGAAATAACGACGGAAGCTGGCATCGCTGCTGGCCGCGGTCAGGCTGCCTGCGGGCACATCGCCCCAGTCATTTTTTTGGAAAAGATCATTGAGCTGCTCATCGAGCCAGACCGTCAGTTGTTGCAGGCGTACATCGTGTTCAGGCATTACAAGGGTCTCCGACGGCCCTAGCCGTCAAGCGGGTCATGCTTTATTATCCAGCATCTTTTTCAGACCATCGAGAGGCGTGCGGCCCCACACGCGGGCAGATGGCACGCAGGAAGCCCGGACTAATAAGATGGCATTGAAATCCCCCGCGTTTCGTAGAAAGTTTCCGTTGCTGGTAACCGGCGGTCTGCTGGCCCTGCAACCTCTGGCCACGTCTTACGTGGTGGCAGCCGAACAGTTTGACTGCCAAGTGTCCGCCTCCGGTGGTTGGGACTGCAAGCCCAAGACCCCAGCCAACAACCTGCCGCCGCGCCCGGTGCACGAGGGTGCTGCTGTCAGCACCGGCACCGAAGCCGCAAGCGAAGGCGAAACCGCGGACCGGCCTATGCTGGTCACCGAGGCCAAAGGCCGTGGCCTGAAGTCGCGTAGCGAAGACTACAGCCACCTGGACTGGGTTCCGCGTGAAAAGCTCACCGCCGCACAGCTGGCCGAAACCGGCCCGTACTGCGGTGGCGCGTACATCGAGCCAACCCGCCCGGGCATGGCCGACACCACGCCGAAGGACGAGTCGCCGACCTACATCAACGCCAAGGTATCCAAGTACCAGCAGGAGCAGCAGATCGCTACCCTCGCCGGTGACGTGGTGATGCGCCAGGGCAGCATGCAGGCCGAGGCCGACGAGGCCAACCTCTACCAGACCGAAAACCGTGGCGAGCTCAAGGGCAACGTCAAGATCCGTGACAACGGTTCGCTGGTGGTCGGTGACGAGGCACAGATCCAGCTCGACACGGGCGAAGCCCAGGTCGACAACGCCGAATACGTGATGCACAAGTCGCACATCCGCGGCAGCGCCCTGTACGCTAAACGTGGCGAAAACGCCATTATCCGCCTCAAGGACGGTACGTACACCACCTGCGAACCAGGCAGCAACGCCTGGCAGCTGAAGGGCAACAACATCACCCTGAACCCGGCCACCGGTTTCGGTACCGCGACCAACGTCACGCTGCGGGTCAAGGATTTCCCGGTGTTCTACACACCGTACATCTACTTCCCGATCGACGACCGTCGCCAGTCCGGCTTCCTGCCGCCGTCGTTCAGCAGCACCAGCGATACCGGCTTCATGCTGGTTACGCCGTACTACTTCAACCTGGCTCCGAACTACGATGCCACGTTGTACCCGCGCTACATGACCAAGCGCGGCCTGCTGATGGAAGGCGAGTTCCGCTACCTGACGCCTTCGAGCGAAGGCCAGTTCGGTGGCGCGTACCTCAACGACAAGAACGACGACCGCAAAGACCAGACTGACTACAAAGAGCAGCGCTGGATGGTCAACTGGCAGCACAAGGGCGGGCTGGACGAGCGCCTGATGGCTGAAGTGGACTACACCGACATCAGCGATCCGTTCTACTTCCAGGATCTGGAGTCCGATCAGATTGGTGTTGAGTCCAAGGACCTGCTCAATCAGCAAGGTGCCTTGACCTACCGTGGTGACAGCTACACGGCACGCCTTAACGTGCATGCCTACGAGATGGCGACCATCTCGAAGATCACGCCGTATGATCGCCTGCCGCAGATTACCCTAAACGGTAAGTTGCCGTTCGAGCCTGGCGGCTTGAACTTCGGCTATGAAACCGAAGCCGTTCGCTTTGACCGCGATCTGAAAAATGATCTGGTTTTCAACGAGGATGGCCAACCTGATACGACTGCTGGGGTTGTAGTTGATCCTGTAACACGTGAAGTGCTGGGCGGGCGCCGTCTAGATCAGAACATCTTCGGTAACGCCCGATCCAATGGTACGCGTCTGAATGTCGCGCCTTCCATTAGCCTGCCTATGGAAGCCAGCTATGGCTATATCACGCCAAAGCTGAAGTACATGTACACCCACTACGACCTGGATCTGGATAGTAAGGGTAAGCAAGACCTTATTGATAACCCCGGACGAATCGATCTGTACGGCGACTTCAAGAGCAACCAGAACCGCGACGTTCCGATTCTCAGTGTCGATAGCGGCCTGTATTTCGACCGTGACACCTCTATGTTCGGTACAAACTACCGCCAGACTCTCGAGCCGCGTCTGTTCTACCTCTACGTACCATACAAGGACCAGACCGATATCCCGTTGTTCAGCACGGGTGAAACGGTGTTCAGCTACGACTCGCTGTTCCGCGACAACCGCTTCAGCGGTATCGACCGTATCGGCGACGAAAACAAGCTGTCGTTGGGCGTGACCACGCGCTGGATCGAAGAAAACGGCTTCGAGCGCCAGAACTTCAGCATCGGCCAGGCGTACTACTTCAAGGACCGTAAAGTCCAACTGCCTGGTATCGACTACCGCACCCGCACCGACTCGCAGTCCGACGTATCGCCGTACGCGCTGATGTACAACTACTACTTCAACCGCGACTGGCGCTTCAACTCGAACTACAACTGGGACCCGGACACCCGCAGCCCACGCTCGGGCGCTGCGATGTTCCACTACCAGCCTGAAGACAACCCGAACAAGGTGGTCAACCTCGGTTATCGCTACCGTAACGACACCATCGCCTACGACTCCACGACCGGTACCTGGAAAGTGGGCGGCGGCGACTATGGCACCCCGGGCAGCCCTAACTACGTGAAGGACTACTACAAGATCCAGCAGCATGACTTCTCGGTCATCTGGCCGATCGTTCCGCAGTGGAGCGTGATCGCTCGCTGGCAGCATGACTACAACCGCAACCGCACCCTGGAAGCCATGGGCGGTTTCGAGTACGACAACTGCTGCTGGAAGCTGCGCCTGATCAACCGTTACTGGATCGACTACGACGACTTCAGCCAGGCTCTTCCGCAGAACGAAAAAGGCGACCACGGCATCTTCCTTCAGATCGTCCTGAAAGGCCTCGGTGGTGTAGTCGGCAACAAGGTCGAATCTTTCCTCGACCAAGGCATTCAAGGTTATCGTGAACGTGAAGACCAAGCTTATTGATCGACTGCGCCCGGCGTTGCTGGGCGTTGCATTGCTGAGTGGCGCGGTGCATGCCGCGGTGCAACCTCTTGATCGCGTGGTGGCCATCGTCGACAACGACGTGGTCATGCAAAGCCAGCTGGACCAGCGTGTCCGCGAGGTTCAGCAAACCATCGCCAAGCGCGGCGGCGGCATGCCGCCTGCCGGTGCGCTGGACCAGCAGGTGCTGGAACGCCTGATCGTCGAGAACCTGCAGCTGCAGATCGGCGAGCGCTCCGGCATCCGCATCACCGACGAAGAACTGAACCAGGCCATGGGCACCATTGCCCAGCGCAACGGCATGTCGCTGGACCAGTTCCGCGCCGCCCTGGCCCGTGACGGCATGTCGTTCGATGACGCCCGCGAGCAGGTCAAGCGCGAGATGATCATCAGCCGCGTGCGCCAACGCCGCGTGGCCGAGCGTATCCAGGTGTCCGAGCAGGAAGTGAAGAACTTCCTCAACTCCGACCTTGGCAAGATGCAGATGTCGGAAGAGTACCGCCTGGCCAACATCCTGATCCCGACCCCGGAGGCGGCCAACTCGGAAGCCATCCAGGCCGCTGCGCGCCAGGTTGGCGAGGTGTACCAGCAGCTCAAGCAGGGCGCGGACTTCGGCCAGATGGCCATTGCCCGCTCCGCCAGCGAAAACGCCCTGGAAGGCGGCGAGATGGGCTGGCGTAAAGCCGGCCAGTTGCCACCGGACTTCGCCAAGATGCTCAGCAGCATGCCGGTGGGTGAAATCACCCAACCGATCCGCATCCCCAACGGCTTCATCATCCTCAAGCTCGAGGAGAAGCGCGGTGGCAGCGAGAACGTGCTGCGTGACGAAGTGCACGTGCGCCACATCCTGATCAAGCCGAGCGAAATCCGCAGCGAGGCGGCCACCGAGCAACTGGCAGAGCGCCTGTACGAGCGCATCAAGGACGGCGAAGACTTCGGCGAGCTGGCCAAGAGCTTCTCGGAAGACCCGGGTTCGGCGCTCAACGGCGGCGACCTCAACTGGGTTGACCCGAACAGCCTGGTACCGGAGTTCCGCGAGCAGATGGCCAACGCCGCCCAAGGCGAAGTCACCCGTCCGTTCAAGACCCAGTACGGCTGGCATGTCCTGGAAGTGCTGGGCCGTCGCGCCACCGACAGCACCGAGCAGGCGCGTGAGCAACAGGCCATGAACGTACTGCGCAACCGCAAGTACGACGAAGAGCTGCAGACCTGGCTGCGCCAGATCCGCGACGAAGCCTACGTTGAAATCAAGCTGCCTGGCGCTGACCAGGCCGCCCAGTGAAGCCCCTGCGCTTCGCCGTCACCCCCGGCGAGCCGGCCGGCATAGGCCCCGACCTGTGCCTGCTGCTCGCCGCAGACGCCCAGCCCCACCCCCTGATCGCCATCACCAGCCGTGACCTACTCGCCGAGCGGGCCACGCAGCTGGGGCTGGCCGTCAACCTGCTGCCGGTAGCGCCGGGCCAATGGCCTGAGCAGCCGGCGCCAGCGGGTAGCCTGTACGTCTGGGATACCGCTCTGGCGGCCCCGGTAGTGCCAGGCCTGCTCGACAAGGCCAATGCGGCGTTCGTGCTGGAAACCCTGACCCGTGCCGGGCAAGGTTGCCTGGACGGGCATTTCGCCGGGATGATTACCGCCCCGGTACACAAGGGCGTGATCAACGAAAGCGGTATCGCCTTCTCCGGGCATACCGAGTTCCTTGCCGAACTGACCCACACCGCGCAAGTGGTGATGATGCTGGCTACCCGAGGCCTGCGCGTGGCCCTGGTGACCACGCACCTGCCGCTGCGCGACATTGCCGACGCCATCACTGCCGAGCGCGTCGAGCGTGTAACCCGTATCCTGCATGCCGACATGCGCGACAAGTTCGGCATTGCCAACCCGCGCATCCTGGTGTGCGGCCTCAACCCGCACGCGGGCGAGGGTGGCCATCTGGGCCGCGAAGAAATCGACATCATCGAGCCGACACTGGCCCGTCTGCGCACCGAAGGCATGGACCTGCGCGGGCCGCTGCCGGCCGATACCCTGTTTACCCCCAAATATCTGGAGCACTGCGATGCGGTGCTGGCGATGTACCACGACCAGGGCCTGCCCGTACTCAAGTACAAAGGCTTCGGCGCTGCGGTCAACGTGACCCTGGGCCTGCCGATCATCCGCACGTCGGTCGACCACGGCACCGCCCTGGACCTTGCCGGCACCGGCAAGGTCGACACCGGCAGCCTGCGCGTCGCGCTGGAAACCGCCTACCAGATGGCCGAGAACCGACCATGAACGAGCAATACCAACACCGCGCGCGCAAGCGCTTCGGCCAGAACTTCCTGCACGACGCCGGCATCATCGACCGCATCCTGCGTGCCATCAATGCCAAGGCCGGCGAACATCTGCTGGAAATCGGCCCCGGCCAGGGCGCCCTGACCGAAGGCCTGCTGGGCAGCGGGGCACAGCTGGACGTGGTGGAACTGGACAAGGACCTGGTGCCGATCCTGCAGCACAAGTTCGCTGGCCGCAGCAATTTCCGCCTGCACCAGGGCGACGCCCTGAAGTTCGACTTCAACCAGCTGGGCGTGCCACCGCGCAGCCTCAAGGTGGTGGGCAACCTGCCTTACAACATCTCCACCCCACTGATCTTCCACCTGCTCAGCCATGCCGGGCTGATCCGCGACATGCACTTCATGCTGCAGAAGGAAGTGGTCGAGCGCATGGCCGCCGGCCCTGGTGGTGGTGACTGGGGGCGCTTGTCGATCATGGTGCAGTACCACTGCCGGGTCGAGCACCTGTTCAACGTTGGCCCTGGCGCCTTCAACCCACCGCCGAAAGTGGACTCGGCCATCGTCCGCCTGGTGCCGCACGAAGTGCTGCCACACCCGGCCAAGGATGCAAAACTGCTGGAGCAGGTGGTACGCGAAGCCTTCAACCAGCGCCGCAAGACCCTGCGCAATACCATGAAAGGCCTGCTCGACAGTGCGGCCATCGAAGCTGCCGGCGTGGACGGCAGCCTGCGCCCTGAACAGCTGGACCTGGCCGCATTCGTGCGCCTGGCTGACCAGTTGGCCGATCAGCAAGCCTGATTCGCCTGTACCGGCCTCTTCGCGGGTAAACTGTTCTGGTCAAGTATTTCCGGACACCAGTTACGGTGATCAAGCCGCCTGCTGCTCCATAGCTATTGGCGACAAGTAGTTGTTGTAGCTATGGAGTCTGATTCGGTTGTATCGCATGAAGAAGCTGGTCATGTCCTGCTTGGCCTCTTCAATTTCCTTGTAGCCCTTGGGCGGCACCCATTCTGACTTGAGCGTCCCAAAGAAACGCTCTGTCGGTGCGTTATCCCAGCATTGTCCCCTCCGGCTCATGCTCTGCGTTATCCCATGCTCAAGCAGCTCGGACTGGAAGCGCTGGCTGGTGTATTGGCAGCCTTGATCCGAGTGAAACATCAAGCCTGCATGCTTGCCCCTGACCCCTACCGCCATCCTCAGCGCCTTGCTAACCAAGTTGGCGTCGTTGATCAGGGAAAACGCCCAGCCAACGATCCGACGCGCGAACAAATCAATCACTACTGCTAGGTGATACCAGCGCTTCCCGACCATCAAACTGGTCACATCACCGCACCAGACCTGGTTAATTGCTG
>NZ_OPYN01000034.1 GCF_900277125.1 Pseudomonas inefficax | reverse complement strand
GCCAACCCGCCCGGGCATGGCCGACACCACGCCGAAGGACGAGCCGGCGACCTACATCAACGCCAAGGTACCCAAGTACCACCACGAGCAGCAGATCGCTACCCTCGCCCGTGACGTGGTGATTCGCCAGGGCAGCATGCAGGCCGAGGCCGACGAGGCCAACCTCTACCAGACCGAAAACCGTGGCGAGCTCAAGGGCAACGTCAAGATCCGTGACAACGGTTCGCTGGTGGTCGGTGACGAGGCACAGATCCAGCTCGACACGGGTGAAGCCCAGGTCGACAACGCCGAATACGTGATGCACAAGTCGCACATCCGCGGCAGTGCCCTGTACGCCAAGCGTGGCGAAAACGCCATCATCCGCCTCAAGGACGGTACGTACACCACCTGCGAACCAGGCAGCAACGCCTGGCAGCTGAAGGGCAACAACATCACACTGAACCCGGCCACCGGTTTCGGTACCGCGACCAACGTCACGCTGCGGGTCAAGGATTTCCCGGTGTTCTACACACCGTACATCTACTTCCCGATCGATGACCGTCGCCAGTCCGGTTTCCTGCCGCCATCGTTCAGCAGCACCAGCGACACCGGCTTCATGCTGGTCACGCCGTACTACTTCAACCTGGCGCCGAACTACGACGCCACGTTGTACCCGCGCTACATGACCAAGCGCGGCCTGTTGATGGAAGGCGAGTTCCGCTACCTGACGCCTTCGAGCGAAGGGCAGTTCGGTGGCGCGTACCTCAACGACAAGAACGACGACCGCAAAGAGCAGACTGACTACAAAGAGCAGCGCTGGATGGTCAACTGGCAGCACAAGGGCGGGCTGGACGAGCGCCTGATGGCTGAAGTGGACTACACCGACATCAGCGATCCGTTCTACTTCCAGGACCTGGAATCCGACCAGATCGGTATTGAAACCCAGGACCTGCTGAACCAGCAGGGTGCACTGACCTACCGTGGCGACAGCTACACCGCGCGGTTGAATGTGCATGCCTATGAGATGGCGACCATCTCCCAGATCACGCCGTACGACCGCCTGCCGCAGATTACCTTCAACGGTAAGCTGCCGTTTGAGCCGGGTGGGCTGAACCTTAGCTATGAAACTGAAGCCGTTCGCTTTGATCGTGATTTGAAAAACGACCTGGTCTTCAACGAAGACGGCCTGCCAGACAGAACCGCAGGCGTCGTGATAGACCCAGTCACCAAAGAAGTACTTGGTGGCAAGCGACTTGATGAGAACATCTCTGGTATCGCTCGCGCTAACGGCACACGACTGAACATTGCCCCATCGATCAGCCTGCCAATGGAAGCCAGTTATGGCTATCTGACACCAAAGCTGAAATACGCCTACACACACTACGATCTTGATCTGGACAGCAAAGGCAAAGCCGGTGCGATCAACCTTAAGAATCTGGACCCGGTGGCATACGGCACTTACAGCAGTACGGTGAACCGTGATGTACCAATTTTCAGCGTGGACAGCGGACTGTACTTCGACCGAAATACGTCATTGTTCGGTACCAACTACAAGCAAACTCTCGAACCGCGCATGTTCTATCTTTACGTCCCCTACAAGGACCAGAGGGACATTCCACTGTTCGACTCGGGCGAAACCCTGTTCAGCTATGATTCGCTGTTCCGCGACAACCGCTTCAGTGGCACCGACCGAATCGGCGATGAAAACAAACTGTCCTTGGGTGTAACTACCCGCTGGATCGAAGAAAACGGATTCGAACGCCAGAATTTCAGCATCGGTCAGGCGTACTACTTCAAGGATCGCAAGGTCCAGCTGCCAGGCATCAACTACAAAACCCGCAAAGACTCGCAGTCCGACGTATCGCCATACGCATTGCTTTACAACTACTTCTTCAACCGCGACTGGCGCTTCAATTCGGACTTCAACTGGGACCCGGACAGCCGCAGCACCCGCTCGGGTAGCGCGATGTTCCACTACCAGCCTGAAGACAACCCGAACAAAGTGGTCAACCTCGGTTATCGCTACCGTAACGACACCATCTCCTACGACTCCACGACCGGTACCTGGAAAGTGGGCGGTGGCGACTACGGCGTCCCAGGCAGCGAGAACTACATCAAGGACTACTACAAGATCCAGCAGCATGACTTCTCGGTCATCTGGCCGATCGTTCCGCAGTGGAGCGTGATCGCTCGCTGGCAGCATGACTACAACCGCAACCGCACCCTGGAAGCCATGGGCGGTTTCGAGTACGACAACTGCTGCTGGAAGCTGCGCCTGATCAACCGCTACTGGATCGATTACGACGACTTCAGCCAAGCCCTTCCGGCAAACGAAAAAGGCGACCACGGCATCTTCCTTCAGATCGTCCTGAAAGGCCTCGGTGGTGTAGTCGGCAACAAGGTCGAATCTTTCCTCGACCAAGGCATTCAAGGTTATCGTGAACGTGAAGACCAAGCTTATTGATCGACTGCGCCCGGCGTTGCTGGGCGTTGCATTGCTGAGTGGCGCGGTGCATGCCGCGGTGCAACCTCTTGATCGCGTGGTGGCCATCGTC
>NZ_OPYN01000033.1 GCF_900277125.1 Pseudomonas inefficax | reverse complement strand
GCCAAACTGTTCGCAACGGGTGAACGGGTGCCACAACCTTTGCCACCGCCTTTATCGGCGACCGACACATACCTGCTGTTCAGCCACGAAAACCTGCCGGCAGGTGCCGAGCAGGCCCTTGAGTTGCTGATCGCCTGCCTCGGCGATAGCCGCCCGGGCACCTGGCTGGCCGCGCTTCGCCAACGTGGCTGGCTGCAAGGCTTCAAGGCCGAAACGCTGTATGCCTTCGCCGGGCAGTTGCTGTGGCACATTGACCTGAAGCTCAGCGAGGATGCCTGTGTAGAGGAAGCCGCCGCCCTGTTGCAGGGCTGGTTCGGCTTCATCCGCCAGTCCGACCCTAGGCAATTGAATACCGAATTCGAACTGCTGCAGCAAAGCCGCGAACGCAGTGCCAGTGCGCTTGAGTTGGCCCGCCGGGACAGCGCCGGCCAGCCGTTCAGCGGTTTGGATACACAAGGCTTGCAGGCCCTTCGTGCCCTGCTGGAAGGCCTGCCGGGTCGCGAGCATGGGCACTGGCAACTGCCCGCGGTCGACCCCCTGCTCCTGGCCGACTTGCCTGCTGCCAGGCCGCAGCCGCTGCCAGCGGCACTGAAAGTCAGCGACCAACTGCCTGGCGCTCGTCAGTATGCGGCGCTGTATCTGCGCTGGCATGTTCCTTCACCCTTGCGCCAGCGCCTGCATGCGCAGCTCGAACGTGCCCTGCAGCCCCTGCAGGAGCGCTGCGAGCGGGTATCGGTGCAGTTGCAGTTCAGTGCCGCTGGCGAATACTGGCAACTGCGCTGCGCCGGGCTACCGGCAGCGGTGCTGCGCACTGTGGAACAGGCCTTGGCAGTGATGCTCGAGCCCCCAGCAGACAGCTGGCTACCCTGTTCGACGCAGCCTCCGGCACTGATCCCCATCCGGGCACTGCTCAAGCAGTTGCCCGACGCTGTGCTGGGCGCCAGGCCTGCACCTGTTCCGGCCTGCAACCTGACACAAACGCATCTCGACAACCTGTGGCAGCAAACACGCTGGCACGGCCTGGCTACCGGCTTCGACGATGCCGCCCTGAACGCATTTGGCACCGTGCTGCAGCACTGCCCTGGCCAAGGCTCAGCGCCTGGCCCTCTACCCGCCTGGTCCAACCGCCGTTGGCAACATGCCGAAGTACCCGGCAGCGAGCATGCCCTGCTGCTGTTCTGCCCACTGCCGGCGGCCATGGAAGCCGCTGGCCGTCTGCTCGCCCAATTGCTGCAAGGGCCGGTTTACCAACGGCTGCGGGTAGAATTGCAACTCGGCTATGCGGTGTTCAGTACCTTTCGTCAGGTGGAGGGGGTCGGCGGCCTGCTGTTCGGGGTCCAGTCGCCTCATGCCAGCCAGGTACAGATCCTCGACCACCTGCTCACCTTGCTGCGCCGGGGCGTTACCCTGGCCCCTACCGCTCGTCAGGCCCTGGCCGGGCAATTCGATGAAGCGGCGATGGGCAACGCCGAAGTCGCCGAATGGGCGTGGCAGACATACCTGGCCACACAACCCGGCAGGCTGGATGCATTGCGCAGGTCT
>NZ_OPYN01000032.1 GCF_900277125.1 Pseudomonas inefficax | reverse complement strand
AGTACCGCTAAAGGTTGGTTTGGTATTCCGCGACGCCCAGCGCCAGCAGGCTTCGGTGGAGATGCTGCGGACGCTGTTGGAGAAAGAGGCGGACGCCCGCCTGTCGGGCGCGTCACCGCTGGATGTGCTGGGTTGAAAACACGCGCACAAAGAAAACCCCGCCGAAGCGGGGTTTTCCAGACTGTTTCCCTGTGACATCCGTATCGCCCCACCATCCTGGCAGGTGGTCCTTCGTCGTCGTCCTTGATCTGTCCTTTGCGCTTCCTGCGCAACGTCCATGTGGTAAAGATTAACCCTGGATCCAATCTGAGAACAGTGGCGAAAAGTCACCACGTTGTGTAGGAAAAAGCTTACACAGGAGGATTCATTCCCAGATGTGCCTGGAATGGGGCCGCTTTGCGGCCCATCGCGACACAAGGCCGCTCCTACACAGGAACCGCAACACCCTAAGGGCCTGCGCTGTACCAGTAGGAGCGGCCTTGTGTCGCGATGGGCTGCAAAGCAGCCCCCAAAAACCCCTCAGAACTGCTCGGCATCCAGCAGGTACAACGTCTCACTCCCCGCCTTCACCGATGCCACCAGCGAATCCACCCTCGGCAGCAACCGCGCAAAGAAGAACCGCGCCGTGCCCAGCTTGCCCGAGTAGAACGCCTCGTCCCCCTCACCCGCCTTGGCTGCCCGCGCCATCAATGCCCACATGTAGGCATAGGCGACATAACCAAAGGCATGCAGGTACTCGACCGAGGCCGCGCCAATTTCGTTCGGGTTGCCCTTTGCCTGCTCCAGCACCCACTCGGTAAGGCCGTCGAGCTGGTCGAGGCCGGTCGCCAACGGCTTGGCAAATTCATCCAGCTCGCTGCCCGCGCTGGCAATGAACTGGCGAATCTCGTCGGAGAACAGCCGGTAGTACGCCCCTCCACTGGCCACCACCTTGCGCCCCATCAGGTCGAGGGCCTGGATACCGTTGGTGCCTTCATAAATCTGCGTAATACGCACATCGCGCACCAGCTGCTCCTGCCCCCATTCGCGAATGTAGCCATGCCCGCCGAACACCTGCTGGCCGTGCACCGCGCACTCCAGGCCCAGGTCGGTGAGGAAGGCCTTGGCCACCGGTGTCAGCAGTGCCACCAGCTCTTCGCTGCGCTTGCGCACGGCCGCGTCTTCGCTGTACTTGGCACTGTCCAGTTGCATGGCCACGTAGCTGGAGAAGGCACGGCCACCCTCGATCAGCGCCTTCATGGTCAGCAGCATGCGGCGAACATCAGGGTGAACGATGATCGGGTCAGCGGCCTTGTCCTTGGCTTGTGGCCCGGTCGGGGCGCGGCTTTGCAGGCGGTCGCGGGCGTACTCCACGGCGTTCTGATAGGAGCGCTCGGCCGAGGCCAGGCCCTGGATACCAACGCCCAGGCGCTCGTAGTTCATCATGGTGAACATGGCCGCCAGGCCCTTGTTCGGCTCACCGACGATATAGCCAACCGCTTCGTCGAAGTTCATCACGCAGGTGGCCGAAGCCTGGATGCCCATCTTGTGCTCGATCGAGCCACAGGTGGCCGCGTTACGGGCGCCCAGGCTGCCGTCTTCGTTTACCAGGAACTTCGGCACCAGGAACAGCGAAATGCCTTTCGGCCCTGCCGGCGCATCGGGCAGCTTGGCCAGCACCAGGTGGATGATGTTCTCGGTCAGGTCGTGCTCGCCACCGGTGATGAAGATCTTGGTGCCGCTGACCTTGTAGCTGCCGTCGGCCTGGGGCTCCGCCTTGGTGCGGATGATGCCCAGGTCGGTACCGGCGTGCGGCTCGGTCAGGCACATGGAACCGGCCCACACGCCGGCGTACATGTTCGGCAGGTACTTTTCCTTCAGCGCTTCACTGGCGTGGGCA
>NZ_OPYN01000031.1 GCF_900277125.1 Pseudomonas inefficax | reverse complement strand
CGGCCGCATGCTCGAGGCCAGCCTGGGTTACTACATCAACCCGCTGATCAATGTGCTGCTGGGCATGCTGATTCTCGGCGAGCGCCTGCGCCGTATGCAGTGGCTTGCCGTAGCCATGGCCACCGTGGGTGTTGCCCAGCAGGTGTGGCAGGTGGGCAGCCTGCCGTGGGTGTCGCTGGTACTGGCGCTGAGCTTCGGCTTCTATGGGCTGATTCGCAAGCAGGCACCCGTGGCGGCACTGCCGGGCCTGGTGGTGGAAACCTGGATGCTGGTACCGCTGGCCATTGGCTGGCTGTTGCTGCACCCGGCGGCGACAAGTGCCCAGGGCGCGTTCTACAGCAGTAGCGAAGCGCTGTGGCTGATGGCGGCGGGGCCGGTGACGCTGGTGCCGCTGGTGTGCTTCAACGCTGCGGCGCGGCACTTGCCGTATACCACGCTGGGCTTCCTGCAGTACCTGGCGCCGACGCTAGTGCTGCTGCAGGCGGTACTGCTGTTCGATGAGCACTTGTCGTCGAGCACCTTGGTGGCGTTCATGTTCATCTGGGCGGGTTTGGCGATTTACAGCGTCGATGCGTGGCTCAGTTTGCGCAAGCGTAGCTGATCAAAAAATGATCACAACTCTGCAGACCTTGTGATTCGTGGTCTGCAGAGACATCTCCAAAGGTTATCCACACCCTCGTCCCCGTGGTTTGTGCACAAGGTGCTGATTATTGGGTGTTTTTTGAGCAAAGCCCTGTAAGGCGCGCGGGGCCTGGGCTGGAGAGGGGAGCCCCCAGGTTATCCACAAGGCCTTCCCCGTGATATCGGGATAACCGCAGGGGGCTGCTTTGCAGCCCATTCGCAGCACAAGGCTGCTCCTACAAGGATATGCATTTCCCTGTAGGAGCAGCCTTGTGCTGCGAATGGGCCGCGAAGCGGCCCCGGCAATATCGGATCAATCCTCCGCCCGCAGCTGCAACTCCACCATCAAGTCATCCGCCAGGCTCTCCAGCTTCTGCTGCAAATCCTCCAGCGACAGGGTCAACGGCAATGCCAGCAAGGCATCGGCATGGAATAGCGGCTCGCTGCTCATGGGCGCCGGCCGCACCTCCGTGGTAAACCGCTCAAGGTTTACCCCCAGGTCCGCCAGCAAGCGGGTGATATCACGCACGATCCCCGGCCGGTCGTTCCCTACCAGCTCCATGGCAATCGGCTTCCAGGTACAAGACGGCTCGATGCCGCTCTCGGCGATCAGCACGCGAATGTCATATCGGGCCAACCCCTGCAGCGAAGCCACCAGTTCGTCGTAGTTTTCCGCTGGCACCGCCACCCGCAGGATGCCGGCAAACTGCCCGGCCATACGCGACATGCGGCTTTCCAGCCAGTTGCCACTGTGGTCAGCGATGCACTGGGCAATGCGCTCGACTTGGCCGGCCTTGTCAGGGGCAATTACAGTCAGT
>NZ_OPYN01000030.1 GCF_900277125.1 Pseudomonas inefficax | reverse complement strand
ACCAGATCGCCAGCCAGGCCGGCATTACCCTGGCCATCGACCCGGCACTGGTCAGCGGTCGTACCTCGGCCCCGGTGAGCGGGCAGTACGATGGCCTTGGTGCGCTGCAGGCTGCCCTGCGCGGCACCGGCCTGCAGCTGCAGCAAAGCAGCGTGGGCAGCTACAGCCTGGTGGCTACGCCGGAAGGGACACTGGCGTTGCCGGAGACTGCGATCAATGCGACTTCAAACTATGAAAGCGCCTGGGGACCGGTAGAGGGTTACACCGCCACCCGGACAGCAGCTGGCACCAAGACCGACACCGCCATCGCCGAACTCCCCCGCTCGGTAAGCGTGATCACCCGCCAGCAGATGGAAGACCGGCCGGTGCTCAGTCTGAACGATGCCCTTCGCTACACCGCTGGCGTGCAGAGCAGCGGCTATGGCTCCGACTCGCGCAGCGACTGGTTGCTGGTACGTGGTTTTGTGCCTACCCAGTTCCTCGATGGCCTGCCATTGCCCAAGGGCAACTACGCCACCCCCAAGATCGAGCCCTGGAACCTGGAGCGCATCGCAGTGCTGCGCGGCCCGGCTTCTTCGGTGTACGGCCAGACTCCACCAGGCGGCCTGCTGGACATGACCAGCCGTCGGCCGCAACTGGAAAGCAGCCACGAAGTCGAAGCCCAGGTTGGCAGCAACAACCACAAGCAGATCAACTTCGACAGCACCGGCAAGCTCGACGATGCAGGCCAGTTTCTGTACCGAGTGAGCGGTACCGTGCGAGACAGCGGTTCGCCAGTCGACCACATCCCGGACAAGCGCTACAACATAGCGCCCAGCCTGACCTGGAACATCAACGACGACACCAAGCTGACTTTCATCAGCCAGTACACCCGCGATGATACCGGCATCACCGGCCAGTTCCTGCCACTGCAAGGCACCAAGCTGGATAGCCCCGCAGGCAAGATTTCGCACCACAAGAACCTCGGCGACCCGGATTGGGAATCCTACGACCGCACCTACTACCACCTGGGCTATGCGTTCGAGACCCGCCTGAACGATACCTGGCAGTTCCGTCAGAACCTTCGCTATGCGCGTAACGAACTGGACTTCAAGGGCATTACCGCCGGTGGTTCTATCTGGCCAGCCGGCCCGGACGAAGCTGTCAGCGCCGATGGCACCGTGCAGCGCACCGCCGGTATCGTGGAAGAGGACATCTCCCAGTTCGCCCTGGACAACAACTTCCAGGCCGACTTCCAGACCGGCCAGGTTGCCCACACCCTGCTGCTGGGCCTCGACCACCAGCGCTCAGACAGCAACGCCCGCTGGCGCTGGGGCTCGGCTGGTGTGCCACCGAGCAATATCCACAACCCGATCTATGGTCAGGACTTCTCGAACGTTCAGTACTTCGACATGTACGACTACGACCAGAAAACCCAGCAGACCGGCCTGTATATCCAGGATCAGATGGCCCTCAACAACTGGCGCCTGACCCTTGGTGGCCGTGAGGACTGGGTGCACACCGGCACCACCTTCCACAACCAGGGCGACGCCACCAACACCCAACGCGACAAGAAATTCAGTGGCAACGCAGCGCTCAGCTATGTGTTCGACAACGGCCTGACGCCTTACATCTCCTATGCCGAGTCGTTCCAGGCTGCTACCGGTTCCACCGTGAACAGCACCGATGCCTTCAAACCTACCGAAGGGAAACAGTACGAACTGGGCATCAAGTACCAGCCTCCAGGCAGCAACAGCTTGTTCACCGCGGCTGTGTTTGACCTGACGCAGGAGAACATGTCGGTGACCGAGGGTGGCGTGACCCGCCAGGTTGGCGAAGTGCGTGTCAAAGGCCTGGAGCTGGAGGCTACCTCGGATGTAACCGATAACCTCAAACTGGTGGGCTCGTACACCTACAACGACAGCGAAATCATCAAAGGCACCAGTGACGAGAAAGGCAAACGCATGGCGCAGGTGCCGCGCAACCAGGCCACTGCCTGGGCTGACTATACCTGGCACAGCGGGCCACTGGATGGGTTTGGGGTCGGCGTTGGCGTGCGCTACGTGGGCGACACCTACGGTAATACCACTAACACCGATTGGGGCCATGTGGGGTCCTACACCGTCTACGACGCTTCGGTGCACTACGACCTGGGCCGACTGAACAGCACCCTCAAGGGAGTGACCGTAGCCGTGGATGCGAAGAACCTGTTCAACAAGGACTACTTGTCTACCTGTGACGGCTACTACTGCTACTACGGCGACGAGCGCAACGTGGTGGCCAGTGTCAATTACAAGTTCTGAGTGAACGGGGGCCGCTTTGCGGCCCTTTCGCGACACAAGGCCGCTCCTACAGAAATACGCGCTCCCCTGTAGGGGCGGCCTTGTGTCGCGAAAGGGCTGCGCAGCAGCCCCTGCTTCCAACAGGCAAAAATCGGTACCGTGATGAAAAGCCCAACCATTCGCCGCTGGTCCACAATCCACACCTGGAGCAGCCTGGTCTGCACCCTGTTCCTGCTGTTGCTGGCACTCACCGGCCTGCCGCTGATCTTCCACCACGAACTCGAACACCTGCTCGGCGACGCGCCCAAACTGCGGGAAATGCCGGCATGCACCCCACATCTGGACCTGCAGCAGCTGGTGATCAAGGCCGAGCAGCACCGCCCCGGCGAGGTCATGCAGTACTTTGGCTACGACGAGGACGAAGCCAACGGTGTGGTGGCCATCACCGCCGCCACCGCCGGCACCGAACCCAATTCGTCGCACACTTTCATGCTCGACGCCCGCACCGGCGAAGCCGTGGCCATGCCGGCCGCCAACGGCGGCTTCATGATGACCATGCTGCGCCTGCACGTGGACATGTTCGCCGGCCTGCCCGGCAAGCTGCT
>NZ_OPYN01000029.1 GCF_900277125.1 Pseudomonas inefficax | reverse complement strand
AGCTGGCGGTTGTACTTCATGGTCGGGGTCTGACCAGTGTGGAAGCTGTGCGACTTGGCCCAACCCAGGCCGAAGCGGATGCTCAGGGCGCCGATCTTGGCGGCGGCATCCACCGCACCCGGGTCTTCGGTCACGTACAGGCCTGGGATACCGATACTGCCGGCAACGCGGGTCACCTGCATCAGCGAGTTCAGCACGGTGGCTGGCGCTTCATGCTTGGCACCTTCGTGGCCATGGCCGCGGGCTTCGAAGCCTACGGCGTCGACGGCGCAGTCCACTTCCGGCTCGCCGAGGATGTCGACGATCTGCTCGTGCAGCGGGGTGTCCTTGGACAGGTCGACCACTTCGAAGCCCTGGGACTTGGCGTGAGCCAGGCGGGCCGGGTTCAAGTCGCCGACGATGACGCAGGCAGCGCCCAGCAGGCGCGCCGAGGCAGCGGCAGCCAAACCGACCGGGCCGGCACCAGCAACGTAGACGGTGCTGCCTGGGCCAACACCAGCAGTCACGGCACCGTGGTAGCCGGTCGGCAAGATGTCGGACAGGCAGGTCAGGTCACGGATCTTCTCCATGGCCTTGTCGCGCTCGGGCAGTTTCAGCAGGTTGAAGTCGGCGTACGGCACCAGCACATATTCGGCCTGGCCGCCGGTCCAGTCGCCCATGTCGACGTAACCGTAGGCACCGCCGGCGCGGGCCGGGTTGACGGTGAGGCAGACACCGGTGTGCATTTCCTTGCAGGAGCGGCAGCGGCCACAGGCGACGTTGAATGGCACCGAGACCAGGTCGCCAATCTGCATGCGCTCGACGTCACGGCCCTTCTCGACGATTTCGCCAGTGATTTCGTGGCCCAGGACCAGGCCGACCTGGGCAGTGGTGCGACCACGGACCATGTGCTGGTCGGAGCCGCAGATGTTGGTGGAGACCACCTTCAGGATCACGCCGTGCTCGATCTTCTTGCCGCGTGGGTCCTGCATTTTCGGGTAGTCGATCTTCTGCACCTCGACCTTGCCGGCGCCGAGATATACCACTCCACGATTGCCAGACATGCTCTTACCTCGCTTGATTTTTATTTATGCAGCGGTGGTTGAACGCGCCGCCTTCCGTGGGCGGCATGTGTTTCTGGAATGAGGGGAATTGTGGGCCTGATGGGGCGGGATGCACTGACTGGGAGCGACAGGGAGATGCCATTTAGCGGCAGGGTTGTCGTTGGAAGATATGGGGGCAAACAAAGGTGGCGGCCTGTGCTGGCCTCTTCGCGGCTGAAGCCGCTCCCACAGGTACTGCGCCAGTCTTTAAACCTGCACAAACTCTGTGGGAGCGGCTTAAGCCGCGAAGAGGCCGGTACAGGTTGTTACAGAACGACGGTCCGGTTGGCGTTGAGGAACACCCGCCGCTCGATGTGATAACCGACAGCCCGCGCCAGGGTCAGGCATTCGATGTCGCGCCCCTTGGCAATCAGGTCTTCGGGGTAATGGCTGTGGTCGACCACTTCCACACCCTGGGCGATGATCGGGCCTTCGTCCAGGTCGTTGTTGATGTAGTGCGCTGTGGCGCCGACCATCTTCACGCCCTTGTTGTATGCCTGGTGATAAGGCTTGGCGCCCTTGAACCCTGGCAGCAACGAGTGGTGAATGTTGATCGCCCAACCATCCAGTCGCCGGCACAGCTCT
>NZ_OPYN01000028.1 GCF_900277125.1 Pseudomonas inefficax | reverse complement strand
GCAAAGGAGGCTGGTCGGATACGAACCTGACTCTCTCAGTTCCTCGATCAGGAAAAACGATCGGGATCCGACATCAAGAGAGCCGTAGCCTTTTTTAAGATTTCAGCCTCGGTCTACAGGCGCTTGATCTTGGCTCGCAGTTGCTGGAGCTCTCGCTGTTCGTCGCTGATCGCTTTGGTACCGGCTACTGGCTGGCCCTTCTGTCGCTCTTTACGTACCTGATCAACCCAGCGGCGCAGGGCTGTAGGGCCGACGTCCATTGATGCGCAGACGTCGGGAATCGAGCAGTGGTCATCTAGAACCATGCTGGCAGCACGTTGCTTGAACTCGCGGGTGTAGGTCTTTCGTTCTTGCATGAAACCTCCTGATTGGGCGAATCATATCGCCCTTAAGAGGTGTCCGGGATCATTAGGCCAGTTCAAACCCGCTCCCACAGGTAAATCACCTCCTTCAAATAGGGTGAGATCCTGTGGGAGCGGGCGTGCCCGCGAAGAGGCCGGGACAGACAACGCAAACCCCCAAGCCCCTCACCGCTGGCCCTCCCCCCTCCCAATGGCCTAGACTGCATTATTGCGTCAGTTCGCCCAAGGCCCTTGCATGTCCGACCCCCGCTATCAGATCGACGTCAGCGTCGTGACCCGCTACCTCAAAGAACAATCCGACCCCGAAAACAGTCGTTTCGCTTTCGCCTACACCATCACCGTGCAGAACAATGGCTCGCTCAAGGCCAAGCTGCTGTCGCGCCACTGGCTGATCACCAATGGTGACGGCGAGGTCGAGGAAGTGCGTGGCGCCGGCGTGGTAGGGCAGCAGCCCAATATCGACCCGGGCCAGAGCCATACCTACAGCAGCGGCGCGGTCATCAGCACTCGCGTGGGCACCATGCAGGGCAGCTACCAGATGTTCGCCGAAGACGGCAAACGCTTCGATGCCGAGATCGCCCCCTTCCGCCTGGCGGTGCCCGGGGCGCTGCACTGATGGCTACCTACGCCGTTGGTGACCTGCAGGGCTGCCTGCAGCCACTCAAGTGCCTGCTCGAACGGGTCAGCTTCAACCCCGCCGTTGATCGTCTGTGGCTGGTCGGCGACCTGGTCAACCGCGGCCCCGAGTCGCTGGAAACCCTGCGCTTCCTTTATTCGATCCGTCAGTCGCTGGTGTGCGTGCTGGGCAACCATGACCTGCACCTGCTGGCCGCCTGGCACAATGTCGAACGCCTGAAGAAAAGCGACACACTGCGCGAAATCATCGAAGCGCCGGACGCCGACCAGCTGTTCGACTGGCTGCGCCAGCAAAAGCTGCTGCATTACGACGAACCTCGTGGCATTGCCCTGGTTCACGCCGGCATTCCACCGCAATGGACCTTGGGCAAAGCCTTGGAGCTGGCCGCCGAGGTCGAGGAAGTGCTGCGCGACGACGAGCGCCTGAAACTGTACCTGGACGGCATGTACGGCAACGAGCCGAACAAGTGGAGCAAGAACCTCAGCGGTATCGAGCGCCTGCGGGTCATCACCAACTACCTCACGCGCATGCGCTTCTGCACCGTCGAGGGCAAGCTCGACCTCAAGAGCAAGGAAGGCCTGGATACCGCCCCCAAAGGCTACAAGCCGTGGTATGCACACAAGGGCCGCCGCTCACGCCACGTGAAAATCATCTTTGGCCACTGGGCCGCCCTGCAAGGGCAGGTCGACGAGCCCGGCATCATCGCCCTGGACACCGGTTGCGTGTGGGGCGGTGCCATGACCCTGTACAACGTCGACAACGGCGAATACCACCGCTGTGACTGCAGCGACGACGGCAACTTACGCCTCCCCAGCCAAACGCCTACACTGAACGATCAAAACTGAAGGAAGCCGTACCCATGAGCGAATTCAAGCGCATCCCTCCCGAACAGGCCCTGGCCCTGCGCGCGCAAGGTGCGGTAGTCGTCGACATTCGCGACCCGCAGGCCTTTGCCGCCGGCCACATCACCGGTGCCAAGCATCTGGATAACCATTCGGTCGCCGAGTTCATCCGCAATGCCGACCTCGATGCCCCGACCCTGGTGGTGTGCTACCACGGCAATTCCAGCCAGAGCGCAGCGGCCTATCTGGTGAACCAGGGCTTCTCGGACGTATACAGCGTCGACGGCGGCTTTGAGCTGTGGCGCACCACTTACCCGGCCGAGACTGCCCAAGGCACTGCCGAATAATTTTTTCATCTTTACTGCAGCCCGCGCCCCGTGCGGGCTTGCGGCTTATCTGACGAACGGTCGTTCGCAACTTCTCCGCCCCTCGCCCTTGACCTTGCGGATAACCAACTATTCTTAAGCGCAGGCCATCCAGAAAAAGGGGAGAGCCGGTACACCGGCGTGCGGGTCATCGGTAGCGTTACAGGGTGTTCTGGGGGGTATACAGCAGCCGGCAAACCCGGTTGCATGCCAGCATCAGCTGACTGATCCGGCGTCGTCTCCACGTATCGAGCGAGGTGACGTCATGAGTATTTTTAGCCACTTCCAACAACGTTTCGAGTCTACGCGCCAGGAAGAACTCTCGCTGCAGGAGTACCTCGAGCTGTGCAAAGAGGATCGCAGTGCCTACGCATCGGCGGCCGAACGGCTGTTGCTGGCCATCGGTGAGCCGGAGCTGATCGACACCTCAACCAACTCCAGACTGTCGCGAATCTTCTCCAACAAGGTTATCCGCCGCTATCCGGCCTTTGCCGACTTCCATGGCATGGAAGAGTGCATCGACCAGATCGTGTCCTACTTCCGCCACGCCGCTCAAGGCCTGGAGGAAAAGAAACAGATCCTCTACCTGCTGGGCCCGGTGGGCGGCGGCAAGTCGTCGCTGGCTGAAAAACTCAAGCAGCTGATGGAAAAGGTACCGTTTTACGCCATCAAGGGCTCGCCGGTATTCGAGTCGCCCCTGGGGCTGTTCAACGCCACCGAAGACGGGGCCATTCTCGAGGAAGAGTTCGGTATCCCGCGGCGCTACCTGAACACCATCATGTCGCCCTGGGCCACCAAGCGCCTGCAGGAGTTCGGCGGCGACATCAGCAAGTTCAAAGTGGTGAAACTGTACCCGTCGATTCTCAACCAGATCGCCATCGCCAAGACCGAACCCGGCGACGAGAACAACCAGGACATTTCGGCCCTGGTCGGCAAGGTCGATATCCGCAAGCTCGAAGAATTCCCGCAGAACGACGCCGACGCCTATGCCTATTCGGGTGCGCTGTGCCGGGCCAACCAAGGCCTGATGGAATTCGTCGAGATGTTCAAGGCCCCGATCAAGGTCCTGCACCCGCTGCTTACCGCCACCCAGGAAGGCAACTACAACAGTACCGAAGGCCTCGGCGCCATCCCCTACTCCGGGATCTTGCTGGCCCACTCCAACGAATCGGAGTGGCACACCTTCCGCAACAACAAGAACAACGAGGCGTTCATCGACCGGATCTACATCGTCAAGGTGCCGTACTGCCTGCGCGTCAGCGACGAAATCAAGATCTACGACAAGCTACTGATCAACAGCTCGCTGGCCAAGGCCCACTGCGCGCCAGACACGCTGAAGATGCTCGCCCAGTTCACCGTGCTGTCGCGCCTGAAAGAGCCGGAAAACTCCAACATCTATTCGAAGATGCGGGTGTACGACGGTGAAAACCTCAAGGACACCGATCCGAAGGCCAAGTCGATCCAGGAGTACCGCGATTCCGCCGGCGTCGACGAAGGCATGAACGGGCTGTCGACCCGCTTCGCGTTCAAGATCCTGTCCAAGGTGTTCAACTTCGACCCGCATGAAGTGGCCGCCAACCCTGTGCACCTGCTGTATGTGCTGGAGCAGCAGATCGAGCAGGAACAGTTCCCGGCAGAAGTGCGCGAACGCTACCTGCGCTACCTGAAGGAGTATCTGGCCCCACGCTACATCGAGTTCATCGGCAAGGAAATCCAGACCGCCTACCTGGAGTCCTACAGCGAATACGGCCAGAACATCTTCGACCGCTACGTGCTGTACGCCGATTTCTGGATCCAGGACCAGGAATACCGCGATCCGGAAACCGGCGAAATTCTCAACCGTATCGCCCTCAACGAAGAACTGGAGAAGATCGAGAAGCCGGCCGGCATCAGCAACCCGAAAGATTTCCGCAACGAAATCGTCAACTTCGTGCTGCGTGCCCGTGCCAACAATAACGGCAAGAATCCGAGCTGGCTGAGCTATGAAAAGCTGCGGGTGGTGATCGAGAAGAAAATGTTCTCCAACACCGAGGACCTGCTGCCGGTCATCAGCTTCAACGCCAAGGCAAGCAAGGAGGACCAACAGAAACACAACGACTTCGTCACGCGCATGGTGGAGCGTGGCTACACCGACAAACAGGTTCGTCTGCTGTCGGAATGGTACCTGCGGGTCAGGAAATCGCAATAAGGCGACAAGCTACCCACCGCGCGCCCAGGGCTGCTACCCCAGCCCTGGGCGGCGGCAGCTGCTTTGCTGCCATTACGTGCAGCAGCTCGTAGCTTGAAGCGTGCAGCTGTTCCCAGCTACCGGAGGGACCATGAGCTACGTTATAGATCGACGCCTGAACGGCAAGAACAAGAGCACGGTGAACCGCCAGCGCTTCCTGCGGCGGTACCGCGAACATATCAAGAAAGCCGTCGAAGAGGCGGTAAGCCGCCGTTCCATCATGGACATGGAACATGGCGAGCAGATCAGCATTCCGGGGCGCGACATCGACGAACCGGTGCTGCACCATGGTCGCGGGGGCAAGCAGACCATCGTGCACCCAGGCAACAAGGAATTCACCGCCGGTGAACACATCCCCAGGCCACAGGGCGGCGGCGGTGGCAGCGGCCGTGGCAAGGCCGGCAACTCCGGCGAGGGCATGGACGACTTCGTCTTCCAGATCACCCAGGAAGAATTCCTCGAATTCATGTTCGAGGACCTCGAGCTGCCCAACCTGGTCAAACGTCACCTGACCGGGGCCGACACCTTCAAGACCGTGCGCGCCGGTATCGCCAACGAAGGCAACCCGTCACGTATCAACATCGTGCGCACCCTGCGTTCGGCCCATGCCCGGCGCATCGCCCTGACCGGCAGCAGCCGCGCACTGCTGCGCGAAGCGCAGAAGGAACTCGCCCGCCTGAAGGTCGAAGAACCGGATAATTTCACCGATATCCAGGAAGTCGAACACGAGATCGAACGCCTGAAGGCACGCATCAACCGCCTGCCCTTCCTCGACACTTTCGACCTCAAGTACAACCTGCTGGTCAAGCAGCCCAACCCCAGCTCCAAGGCAGTGATGTTCTGCCTGATGGACGTGTCCGGCTCGATGACCCAGGCCACCAAGGACATCGCCAAGCGCTTTTTCATCCTGCTGTACCTGTTCCTCAAGCGAAACTACGACCGCATCGAAGTGGTATTCATCCGCCACCACACCAGCGCCCGTGAAGTCGACGAGGAAGAATTCTTCTATTCGCGGGAAACCGGCGGCACCATCGTATCCAGCGCGCTCAAGCTGATGCAGGAGGTCATGGCCGAACGCTACCCGGCAAGCGACTGGAACATCTACGCCGCCCAGGCCTCCGACGGTGACAACTGGAACGACGACTCGCCGATCTGCCGCGACATCCTGGCCAAGCAGATCATGCCGCATGTGCAGTACTACACTTACGTTGAAATCACTCCTCGTGAACACCAGGCGCTGTGGTACGAATACGAGCGCATAGGCGAAGCCTTCCCCGACACATTCGCCCAGCAGCAGTTGGTATCGGCCGGCGATATCTACCCGGTCTTCCGTGAACTCTTCCAGCGCAGGTTAGCCACATGACCGCCAGAGCACAGAGACGCCAACCTATTTCCACCGGGTCCGAGTGGACGTTCGAACTGATCCAGACCTACGATCGGGAAATCAGCCGCCTGGCCGAGCGTTACGCCCTGGACACCTACCCCAACCAGATCGAGGTGATTACCGCCGAGCAGATGATGGACGCCTATGCCTCGGTCGGCATGCCGCTGGGTTACCATCATTGGTCCTACGGCAAGCAGTTCCTCAGCACGGAGAAATCCTACAGCCGTGGCCAGATGGGCCTGGCCTACGAGATCGTGATCAACTCCGACCCGTGCATCGCCTACCTGATGGAAGAAAACACCATGTGCATGCAGGCACTGGTGATCGCCCATGCCTGCTACGGCCATAACAGCTTCTTCAAGGGCAACTACCTGTTCCGCACCTGGACCGACGCCAGCTCGATCATCGACTACCTGGTGTTCGCCAAGCAGTACATCGCCCAGTGCGAAGAGCGCCATGGCATCGATGCCGTGGAAGATCTGATCGACTCCTGCCATGCCCTGATGAACTACGGCGTCGACCGTTACAAGCGGCCTTATCCGATTTCCGCCGAAGAGGAGCGGCGGCGGCAGAAGGAGCGCGAGGAACACCTGCAGCGGCAGATCAATGACCTGTGGCGAACCATTCCGAAGAGCGCTGACAAGGGTAGCGATCGAGATGATGCGCGCTTCCCCGCCGAACCGCAGGAAAACATCCTTTATTTCATCGAGAAGAACGCCCCGCTACTGGAGCCCTGGCAGCGTGAAGTGGTGCGCATCGTGCGCAAGATTGCCCAGTATTTCTACCCGCAGCGCCAGACCCAGGTGATGAACGAAGGCTGGGCGACATTCTGGCACTACACGCTGATGAACGATCTGTATGACGAGGGGCTTATCACCGAAGGCTTCATGATGGAGTTCTTGCAGTCGCACACCAGCGTAGTGTTCCAGCCCGGCTTCGACAGCCCCTACTACAACGGCATCAACCCCTACGCACTGGGCTTTGCGATGTACACCGACATCCGCCGCATGTGCGAAAACCCGACCGAAGAAGATCGCCGCTGGTTCCCCGACATTGCCGGCAGTGACTGGCTTTCTACCATCAAGTTTGCCATGAGCAGCTTCAAGGACGAGAGCTTCATCCTGCAGTACCTGTCGCCAAAGGTCATGCGCGATCTCAAGCTGTTCAGCATCCTCGATGACGACCAGCGCGACGACCTGTATGTACCTGCCATCCACGACGAGGCCGGCTATCGGACCATTCGCGAACTACTGGCGGCGCAGTACAACCTGGGTAACCGCGAGCCAAACGTGCAGATCTGGAGCGTCGACCGCCGCGGCGACCGCTCGCTGACCTTGCGTCACCAGCAACACAACCGCAAACCGCTGGGCGACTCGACCGAGGAAGTGCTCAAGCACCTGCACCGCCTGTGGGGCTTCGACATCCACCTGGAGACCGTTCAGGGCGAGCAGGTGATGAAGACGCACCATATGCCACCACGCGGCGAGCACGGCGAAAACGCCGATTACGGGCGCATGGACCTGGCGGTCATCCACCACCTCTGATGCTACCCCATGGCTGCCGACGGGTTATCCTGTCGGCAGTTATGGAGAGTTGCACATGCACATCTACAAAGTCGGCGGCGCGGTACGCGACCGCCTGCTCGGCCGCCCTGTCAGCGATATCGACTGGCTGGTGGTCGGCGCTAGCGTCGAAGAAATGCTTGCCAAAGGTTATCGCCCGGTCGGGGCTGATTTCCCGGTGTTCCTGCACCCGAAAACCGGCGAGGAATACGCCCTGGCACGTACCGAACGCAAGAGCGGCCGCGGCTACGGCGGGTTCACGTTTCACGCCAGCCCAGATGTGACACTGGAAGAAGACCTGATCCGCCGCGACCTCACGATCAATGCAATGGCCGAGGATGAAGCCGGCACGGTTTATGACCCGTACAACGGTCAGCAGGATCTAGATCAACGCCTGTTACGTCATGTTTCCCCGGCATTCGCCGAAGATCCGCTGCGTGTGCTGCGCGTCGCACGCTTTGCTGCCCGTTATGCACCGCTGGGTTTCCGGGTTGCCGATGAGACGCTTGAGCTGATGCGCCTGATCAGTGCCTCGGGCGAACTGCAGGCGCTGACCGCCGAGCGCAGCTGGAAGGAAATCGAGCGGGCGCTGATGGAGGCGCAGCCGCAGGTGTTCTTCCAGGTGCTGCGCGTTTGCGGGGCCTTGCCAGAGCTGCTGCCTGAGCTCGATAACGATACCCAGGGCCTGGCAGCGCTGGAGCAGGCCGCGCTGCACGAAGAGGCTCTGCACGTGCGCTGGGCCTGCCTGTTGCACACGCTGCCCCCCGCCTCGATCAAGGCGGTCAACCAGCGCCTCAAGGCGCCGCGGGAATGCCAGGAACTGGCGTTGCTGACCGGTGAGTGCCTGGCGAAGGCTGGCCAGGCGCCGGAGTTGCCTGCCACGGCAGTGCTGGAGTTGTTGCAGAAGTTCGATGTATATCGACGGCCGCAGCGATTCGAGGACTTCCTGATCGCTTGCGAGATGACAGCACTGGGCGAGGGCAAATCGGGTTATCCACAGGCCGACTATCTGCGAGGGGCAGCAGCGGCGGCGCGGGCAGTGGATGTGAAGCCGTTGGTGCAGGCAGGGCTGACTGGCCAGGCCTTGGGTGAAGCGCTCAAAAGTGAGCGGCTGAAAGCGCTCGAGGCTTACAAGCTCGGTTGAACAAACCGGCCCTTTCGCGGCTAAAGCCGCTCCCACAGGGACCGCGCATTTTCTGAACCTCGCACCTAAACCTGTGGGAGCGGCTTTAGCCGCGAAAGGGCCAGTACAGGCTCATGCTGGAGTCAGCTGCAGCCCCCGCCACTCGAAGGCAACCGGGGCCAACACCTGATCAATCCGCGCCTCCTGCCACAACTGCGCCATTGTCTTGCCTACCCCCGGATGCAACAACTCGGGCGCCAGCAGCGACAGCGGCCACAGCACAAAGGCGTTCTTCAGGATCTCGGCGCGAGGCAACACCAGCCCATCGAAGGTGCCGTGCAAGTCGTCATACATCAGCACATCGATATCCAGCGGCAGCCCCTTGCGGTCCGGCGCATAGCGGCCATTGTCGGCCTCGATGAACTTCAACCGGCGGTCCAGTTCGATCAACGGCAACGCAGTCTGCCCGGTCACCACGAAGTTGATGAACGGCCCGCTCTTGATTCCCACCGCCTGGCTTTCGAACGCCGGCGAACAGCGCATGTCGGTCAGGATGCCCGCCAACGCATCGAGCCCGGCGCACAAGTGCACCTCGCGATCGATATTGCTGCCAAGGCCCAGGTAAACCGTGCTCAGAGACATCCGCGCTCGATCTCCACGCCAACACCACCACGGGCCGCCGGCACCGCACCTGGCTTGGTCAGCTTCAACCGCACCCATGGGATGTGGAACTCCTCCATCAACGTCGCCACCAGGCGCTCGGCGAAAGTTTCCACCAGTTCGAAACGGGCCTGTTCGGCAAACGCCTGGATGCGCGCCGATACACTGGCATAGTCCAGCGCCAGGTTCAGGTCGTCACTGGCCGCAGCCGGGCGGTTGTCCCAGGCAAAGCTCAGGTCCAGGCGCAAGCACTGGCGAATATCCCGCTCCCAGTCATAGGCACCGATAACGGTATCGACTTCCAGGCCTTCGATGAACACTCTGTCCAAGCACTTCTCTCCACAGCACGACAAGGGCGACTGGCGCCGTTAGAATCAGGGCGTCCTCGCCCGGAATAGTTAGCATGTTTTGGTTACTGGCGTTGCTCGCCTACCTGCTCGGCTCGCTGTCCTTCGCCATCGTCCTCAGCCGCCTTACAGGCAGCCCGGACCCGCGTTCCAGCGGTTCAGGCAATGCCGGCGCCACCAACATGCTACGCCTGGCAGGCCGTAAACTGGCGATCCTGACCCTGCTTGGCGACCTGTGCAAGGGCCTGTTGCCGGTATTGCTCGCCCGCGGTACCGGGCTGGACCTGCACGCGCAGGCCTGGGTTGGCGTGTGCGCAGTGCTGGGCCACCTGTTCCCGCTGTACTTCCGCTTCCAGGGCGGCAAGGGCGTGGCAACAGCCGCCGGCATGCTCATGGCCCTGTACTTCCCGGCCGCGCTGCTGGCCATTGGCGCCTGGCTGCTGACCTTCTACCTCACCCGCACCAGTTCGCTGGCGGCGCTGATCGCCACCCCCCTGACCCTGCCATTGCTGGCCTGGCGCGAGCCAGAGGCCCTGCTGCCGATCACCGTGCTGACGGCGATGATCGTATGGCGTCACCGCAGCAACCTGCGCGACCTGTTCGCGGGCCGTGAGCGGCACTTCTAACGCTCAAACCGGCGGCAACTGCTCCATTGGCCAGCGTGCCTGCACGCTGATTGCCAGGTCCTGCTGCTGCCCGGCCAACAACCGCTGGCAGCCGGCATAGGCAATCATCGCGCCGTTGTCGGTGCAGAACTGCGGACGCGCGTAGTACACGTTGCCCTTGATGCTGCCGAGCATGTCCTCGAGGGACGCACGCAGGGCCTTGTTGGCGCTGACGCCACCGGCAATGACCAGGCGCTTGAGGCTGGTCTGCTTCAACGCCCGCTTGCACTTGATGGTCAAAGTCTCCACCACCGCCTGCTGGAATGCCAGGGACAGGTCGCAACGGGTTTGCTCACTGTCGTCGCCGGCATCGCGGCACTGCTGCCAGGTGTTCAGGGCAAAGGTTTTCAGGCCGCTGAAGCTGAACTCCAGGCCCGGGCGATCGGTCATCGGCCGCGGGAACACGAAGCGGCCAGGCACGCCGCGCTCGGCCAGGCGGGCGATTTCCGGGCCACCGGGGTAGTTCAGGCCGATCAGCTTGGCGGTCTTGTCGAACGCTTCGCCGGCGGCGTCATCAAGGCTCTCGCCCAGCAGCTCGTAGTGACCGATGCCATCGACCCGCACCAGCTGGGTGTGGCCACCGGAAACCAACAAAGCGACGAACGGAAACTCCGGAGGGTTTTCTTCCAGCATGGGTGCCAGCAGGTGGCCTTCCATGTGGTGTACGCCAATAGCCGGAATGTCCCAGGCAAAGGCCAGCGCCTGGGCGCAGGAGGCTCCCACCAGCAGGGCACCGACCAGGCCAGGGCCCGCGGTGTAGGCGATGGCGTCGATCTCGGTGGCGACGCAGCCGGCCTCGTCCAGCACCTGGCGGATGAGCGGCAGCATGCGCTTGACGTGGTCACGCGAGGCAAGCTCCGGCACCACACCGCCGAACACGCGGTGCAGGTCGATCTGGCTGAACAGCGCGTCGGCCAACAAACCGCGCTCGCTGTCGTATAATGCGACGCCAGTTTCGTCGCAGGATGTTTCCAATCCCAGTACTAGCATGGGTTCGTCCCTTGTGGGGGCTGAATTCGAAGCCGCGCATGATAGTCCCCGTGTCGGATGCCGACCAGCGGTTTTCGATCAGAGGCTTTGCATTCCGGCTTGCTAAGGGTTAACATCCGCAACCCTTGAAAACCGACGTTCTCCAGCACACCTTTGTTTTGCCAGGAGCACGTCTACCCCGGTAATGAATTAAGGTAGCCCTGGATGCCAGCCGTCAAAGTTAAAGAGAACGAACCCTTCGACGTAGCTCTGCGTCGTTTCAAGCGCTCCTGCGAAAAAGCCGGTGTACTGGCTGAAGTTCGTAGCCGCGAGTTTTACGAGAAGCCGACCGCCGAGCGTAAGCGCAAAGCAGCTGCTGCTGTTAAGCGTCACGCCAAGAAAGTTCAGCGCGAACAGCGCCGCGCCGTTCGTCTGTACTAATACAGACGTTCTACGCAAAGCTTCTGCCCTGCCCGGCTAACCGCCGGGCGATGGCAGTGGTAGTTTCAAACTTGAGCAGCTAGCTCAAGGCCCTGCACGAGCGTCATGCGAACTGCACATGGGCAACCTGCCTGAAACGTCAGAGCTGGTCCTCCTTGTTGTATGACCAGACGTGCACGTCCGACTGACGGGCCCTCAGGGGCTGGCGACGAGCACACATTCCCTCGCACTTCCCCAAACGGCACTCGCCCCATTCGGCGCGTGAGCGATTAGACTTGCCAGTTGCCAGATGACGAGACTGCCATGGCCGGGCTGATTCCCCAGAGTTTCATTGACGACCTTATCAACCGCCTCGACATCGTCGATGTGGTGAGTTCGCGCGTCCAGCTGAAAAAAACCGGCAAGAACTACTCCGCATGCTGCCCGTTCCACAAGGAAAAGACCCCTTCCTTCACGGTCAGCCCCGACAAGCAGTTCTATTACTGCTTCGGTTGCGGCGCCGGCGGCAACGCCCTGGGTTTCGTCATGGACCACGACAACCTGGACTTCCCCCAGGCCGTCGAGGAACTGGCCCGCGCCGCTGGCATGGAAGTGCCCCGCGAGCAAGGCCGCCGCGACCACAAGCCGCGCCAGCCAACTGATTCGCCGCTGTACCCGCTGCTGGACGCCGCCTCGGAGTTCTACCGCCAGGCCCTGCGCAGCCACCCGACCCGCAAGGCGGCGGTGGATTACCTCAAGGGCCGCGGCCTGTCCGGGGAGATCGCCCGTGACTTCGGCCTGGGTTTCGCCCCGCCAGGCTGGGACAACCTGCTCAAGCACCTGGGTGCCGACACCCTGCAGCAGAAGGTGATGATCGATGCCGGCTTACTGATCGAGAACGCCGAAAGCGGCAAGCGCTACGACCGCTTCCGCGACCGGGTGATGTTCCCGATCCGCGACAGCCGTGGGCGCATCATCGCCTTCGGTGGCCGGGTGCTTGGCGACGACAAGCCCAAGTACCTGAACTCCCCGGAAACCCCGGTGTTCCACAAGGGCCAGGAACTGTATGGCCTGTACGAGGCGCGCAAGCACAACCGCAACCTTGACGAAATCATCGTCGTCGAAGGCTACATGGACGTCATTGCCCTGGCCCAGCAGGGCCTGCGCAACGCCGTAGCCACCCTCGGCACCGCCACCAGCGAAGAGCACCTCAAGCGCCTGTTCCGCGTGGTACCCAGCGTGCTGTTCTGCTTCGACGGCGACCAGGCCGGGCGCAAGGCCGCATGGCGCGCCCTGGAGTCGACCCTGTCGAACCTGCAGGACGGCCGCCGCGCGCGCTTCCTGTTCCTGCCCGAAGGCGAAGACCCGGACAGCTTGGTGCGCGCGGAAGGCACCGATGCATTCATGGCCCGCATCAACCAGCACGCCCAGCCGCTGGCCGATTACTTCTTCGAGCAACTAGGCGTCGAAGCCGACCCGCGCTCGCTGGAAGGCAAGGCGCACATGGCGACCCTGGCCGCACCGCTGATCGAAAAGATCCCCGGTGCCAACCTGCGCCAGCTGATGCGCAACCGCCTGAAGGAAATCACCGGCCTCGACCCGCAGCAGGTCGAGCAACTGGCACAACACGCACCGGCCACCAGCAGCGTGCCGGACTACGACCCTGGCTACGACTACGATGCCATGGCCAGCTACACCCCCGATTACGGCGACATGCCGCAGCACGACTTCGCCCCCGTTCATCAGGAACAGGAGTGGAAACCGAGCAAGAGCGCCGGCAAGAAGCAGTGGAGCGACAAACCCTGGGACAAGAACCGCAAGGGTGGCAAGCCATGGCAGCAACGTGACGAAGCGCCGCCGCGCGTACCGGCCCCGGTCGAGCCGCCTACCCTGGCCGCCCTGCGCACCCTGCTGCACCACCCGCTGCTGGCCGGCAAGGTGGAGGATGCCAGCCACTTCGCCGACGAAGAACACCTCTACAGCCAGCTGTTGGTGGCACTGATCGAAGCCGCGCAGAAAAATCCTGGGCTAAGCTCAATGCAGCTAATCGCACGATGGCACGGCACCGAACAGGGGCGCCTGCTGCGGGCCCTGGCGGAAAAGGAATGGTTGATCGTTGCCGACAACCTTGAACAACAGTTTTTCGACACTATAACTAGCTTGTCCGCCCGCCAACGCGAGCGCAGCCTGGAACAACTGCTCAGGAAATCACGTCAAAGCGAATTGACCAGCGAGGAAAAAACCCAGCTCCTCGCCCTGCTGAGCCGGAATGTTCCCGCACAAACGCCGACCTCATCTGGCGCGTGAGGCCCATGCTCGGGTATAATCCTCGGCTTGTTTTTTGCCCGCCAAGACCTTCAGTGGATAGGGTGTTATGTCCGGAAAAGCGCAACAGCAGTCTCGTATCAAAGAGTTGATCACCCGCGGTCGTGAGCAGGGCTACCTGACTTACGCGGAGGTCAACGACCACCTGCCTGAGGATATTTCAGATCCTGAACAGGTGGAAGACATCATCCGCATGATCAACGACATGGGGATCAACGTATTCGAGAGTGCTCCGGATGCGGATGCCCTTCTGTTGGCGGAAGCCGACACCGACGAAGCCGCGGCCGAAGAAGCCGCTGCTGCGTTGGCGGCAGTTGAAACCGATATCGGCCGCACGACCGACCCGGTGCGCATGTACATGCGCGAAATGGGTACCGTCGAGCTGCTGACCCGCGAAGGCGAAATCGAAATCGCCAAGCGTATCGAGGAAGGCATTCGTGAAGTCATGGGCGCCATCGCCCACTTCCCGGGCACTGTCGACTACATTCTCGGCGAATATGACCGTGTCACCACCGAAGGTGGCCGTCTGTCCGACGTTCTCAGCGGTTACATCGACCCTGACGACAATATCGCCGCGCCGACCGAAGAAGTGCCGATCCCAGGCGCCAAGGCCGCCGCCGCGAAGGAAGAGTCCGACGACGAAGAGGAAGAATCCGAAAGCGGTGACGACGAGGAAGAGGCCGAGAGCGGCCCGGACCCGGAAGTCGCGCGCCAGCGTTTCGGTGCGGTCAACGACCAGCTGCAGGCCACCAACAAGGTTCTGAAGAAAAACGGTCGTGCCCACAAGGAAAGCGTCGAGGCCCTGCAAGCCCTGGCCGACCTGTTCATGCCGATCAAGCTGGTACCGAAGCAGTTCGAGGTACTGGTAGAGCGTGTTCGTGACGCCTTGAACCGCCTGCGTCAGCAGGAACGCGCCATCATGCAGCTGTGCGTGCGTGACGCCCGCATGCCGCGTGCCGACTTCCTGCGCATGTTCCCGAGCAACGAAACCGACCAGACCTGGAGCGGTGACCTGGCCAAGCGCAACACCAAGTGGGCTGCCGCCCTGGGTGAAAAGGACGCTGCCATCGTCGCTTGCCAACAGAAGCTGATCGACCTTGAGACCGAAACCGGCCTGACCGTTGCCGAGATCAAGGAAATCAACCGTCGCATGTCGATCGGTGAAGCCAAGGCCCGCCGCGCCAAGAAAGAAATGGTCGAGGCGAACCTGCGTCTGGTTATCTCCATCGCCAAGAAGTACACCAACCGTGGCCTGCAGTTCCTCGACCTGATCCAGGAAGGCAACATCGGCTTGATGAAAGCGGTGGACAAGTTCGAATACCGTCGCGGCTACAAGTTCTCGACCTACGCCACCTGGTGGATCCGCCAGGCGATCACCCGTTCGATCGCCGACCAGGCACGCACCATCCGTATTCCGGTGCACATGATCGAGACGATCAACAAGCTCAACCGTATTTCCCGCCAGATGCTGCAGGAAATGGGTCGCGAACCGACCCCGGAAGAGCTGGGCGAACGCATGGAAATGCCTGAGGACAAAATCCGCAAGGTACTGAAGATCGCCAAAGAGCCGATCTCCATGGAAACCCCGATTGGTGACGACGAAGATTCGCACCTGGGCGACTTCATCGAGGACTCGACCATGCAGTCCCCGATCGACGTTGCCACGGTCGAAAGCCTCAAGGAAGCCACCCGTGACGTGCTCTCGGGCCTGACCGCACGCGAAGCCAAGGTGCTGCGCATGCGTTTCGGTATCGACATGAACACCGACCATACCCTCGAAGAGGTAGGCAAGCAGTTTGACGTGACCCGCGAGCGGATCCGTCAGATCGAAGCGAAGGCGTTGCGCAAACTGCGCCACCCGACTCGCAGCGAGCATCTGCGCTCCTTCCTCGACGAGTGATGACAAAACCCCGGCCCAGGCCGGGGTTTTTCTTTTCCGCCTGTTGCACAACTCTGGGCTCCGGCGCGATCCCTGTAGGAGCGGCCTTGTGTCGCGATAGGGCCGCAGAGCGGCCCCGGCAATTCAAGCATGATGCCGAGATCCTGGGGCCGCTACGCAGCCCTATCGCGACACAAGGCCGCTCCTACAAAGAGCCTCAGCGCCTGCTACCCCGAACAGACTAGCCCACCCTTCACCGCACACCTGCAGCAATGCCCGTCTACACTCGATTTCAGAACCCCTGAATGCGAGGCCGCTATGCACCCGATGCCGGCCATCCTGTTGCTGCTCCTGATTTTGTGGAACACAACGGCCGGCGCCCTGACCCTGACAGACGAGGAGAAAGCCTGGTTGGCTGCCCATCCGCAGCTGAGCCTGGGTGTAGACGCCTCTTGGCCACCGTTCGAGTTTCGCGACCAGGAGGGCCGGTACCAGGGATTGGCCGCCGATTACATCGCCACGATCCAGCAACGCCTGGGTGTGACGCTCAAACCGGTCGAACCCAGCAGCTGGACCGAGGTACTGGCGCAAGCCCGCGAAAGCCGCATCGACCTGCTGCCCGGCATCATGTCCACCCCCGAACGCCAAGGCTACCTGGCCTTCACACGGCCGTACCTCGACTTCCCCATCGTCATCCTCGCCCACAAAGGCGGCGCACAGCCTCGCAACCTGGAAGACCTTTACGGCCTGAAGATTGCCGTGGTCGAAAACTACGCCCCGCACGAACTGCTGCGCACCCACCACCCAGACCTCAACCTGGTGGCCCTGCCCAACGTCAGTTCTACCCTGCAGGCCTTGGCCACCGATGAAGTGGACGCGGTGGTCGGCGACCTCGCTTCAAGCATCTGGAGCCTGCGCCAGCTCAAGCTCGACGGCCTCTACGTCAGCGGCGAAACGCCCTATCGCTACCAGCTGGCCATGGCCACCCCCCGCGACAAGAAGGAACTGGTCGGCATTCTCGACAAAGTGATGGCCGACATGAGCAGCGCCGAGGTCAGCCAGATCCAGCAACGCTGGGTGGGCAATGTGGTCGACCAACGGATGTTCTGGTCGGACCTGCTGGTATATGGCCTGCCCGCGGTGCTGGTATTGATGGCAGTGCTGGCCGTGGTCATCCGCATCAACCGCCGGCTAAGTTCGGAAATTTCCCGGCGCATCGCCCTGGAACAGGAACTGCGCAGCAGCGAGTACCACTATCGCAGCCTGGTAGAGAGCCTGTCCGCCATCGCCTGGGAGGCCGACGCCAACGACTTCACCTACAGCTACGTCTCACCCCATGCCGAAGGCCTGCTCGGCTACCCATTGGCTGACTGGCTCAAACCCGGCTTCTGGCGCAGCATCCTGCACCCAGAGGATGCGCTCTGGGCCCAGGCCTACTGTGACAGCGAAACGGCTGCCGGGCGCGACCACAGCCTCGACTACCGCGTGATCAGGGCCGATGGCCAGCCACTGTGGGTACGTAACATCGTCAGCATGATCGAGCATGGCCACCGGCCAGTGATGCGTGGCCTGATGATCGATATCAGCGAAACCAAGCGCACCGAGGACGCTCTGCGCCTGTCCGAGCAGAAGTTCGCCTCGGTGTTCCAGCAGTGCCCCGACATTCTGCTGATCGCCCGCCACAGCGATGGCTGCCTGCTGGAGGTGAACGAAGCCTTCGAAGAGCAGATCGGCCTGACCCCTGGCCAGGTAATCGGCCGCACCGCCACCGAGCTCAACCTGTGGGGCGTCGAAGGCACCGGCCCGCGATTGCTCGAACGCCTGCACCGGGGCGGTATCCGCAATCTGGAAATGAGCTTCCGTCGCAGCAACGGCCAACTGTTCACCGGCCTGACCTCGGCCGAAACCTTCGAACTCGACGGAAACCTCGCGCTGGTGGTGGCGGTACGCGATATCAGCCAGCTCAAGGAAACCCAGGAGCAGTTGCAAACCTCCGAAGAAAAATTCGCCAAGGCCTTCCACGCCTCGCCCGACGGCCTGCTGCTGTCGCGCCAGAGCGACGGCTTGCTGCTCGAAGTCAATGAAGGCTTCTGCCGCCTCACCGGCTATGACCTCAGCCCGACCCTCGACCAGACCTCGCTGGACCTGGGCATCTGGGTCGACCTCAACGAACGCAAGCGCCTGGTCGAACAGCTCAACCGCGACGGTTTCGTTCGCGACTTCACCTGCCACCTGCGCCGCAGCGATGGGCAGATTCGCCTCTGCGAGCTCTCTGCACGGCCGCTGCCGATTGCTGGCGACGACTGCATGCTGACCATCGCCCGCGACATCACCGAGCGCCACCTGATGCAAGAAAAGCTGCAGCTGGCCGCCACCGTGTTCGAGAACACCGCCGAGGGCGTGCTGATCACCGATATCGACCAGCGCATCAGTGCCGTCAACCGCGCCTTCAGCGAAATCACCGGTTACAGCGAGATCGAAGCCCTCGGCCAGACCCCGCGCCTGCTCGCCTCCGGCCAGCACGACAGCGCGTTCTATGTCGCCATGTGGCACCAGCTGACCGATGAGGGCCACTGGCAAGGCGAGATCTACAACAAACGCAAGAACGGCGAGCTGTACCCCGGCTGGCTGACCATCAGCGCCGTGCGCAACAGAGAGCGCGAAATCACCCATTTCGTCGCCGTGTTCGCCGACATCTCCAGCCTCAAGCACGCCCAGGCCAAGCTCGACTACCAAGCCCACCACGACCCGCTGACTGGCCTGCCCAACCGCGCCTTGTTCGAGAACCGCCTGCAGGCCGCACTGACCTGCTCGCAGCTGTCCAACCGCAAGGGCGCGGTGCTGTTCCTTGACCTGGACCGTTTCAAGCACATCAATGACAGCCTTGGCCACCCGGTCGGCGACCTGCTGCTCAAGGGCATCGCCCAACGCCTGAAGGAGCAGGTGCGTGATGTCGACACTGTGGCCCGCCTGGGTGGCGACGAGTTCATCATCCTGCTGCCCGGCCTGCACAAACCCAGCGACGCCAGCGCCATAGCCAACAAGCTGCTGACCTGCTTCAACGCGCCGTTCCAGGCCGGCGAGCACGAGTTCTTCACCAGCGCCAGCATCGGCATCAGCCTTTATCCACAGGACGGCACCGACGTTGCCACACTGATTCGCAACGCCGACGCCGCCATGTACCGCTCCAAGGCCAAGGGCCGCAACCGCGTCGAAACCTACACCCTCGACCTCACCGCCCAGGCCAGCGAACGCATCGCCCTCGAGCACGAACTGCGCCGCGCCATCGAGCGCAACGAACTGAGCCTGTGCTTCCAGCCCAAGCTCAGCCTCAAGACCCAGAGCCTGGTCGGCGCCGAAGCGCTGATCCGCTGGAGCCACCCGAGCTTTGGTGAAGTGCCGCCAGAGCACTTCATCCACCTGGCGGAAGAGAACGGCACCATCCTCCAGATCGGCGACTGGGTACTGGAACAGGCCTGCCGGCAGATGCAGGCCTGGAAGCTGCACTACGAACCGTTCGGCCCATTGTCGATCAACCTCGCCGGCGCCCAGCTGCGCCAACCTCATCTCGCCCGGCGCATCGAACAGTTGCTGAAGCACTACCAGCTCAAGGCCGGCGACCTGCAGCTGGAAATCACCGAAAACTTTATCATGAGCCAGGCAGAGGAAGCCCTGGCCGTGCTGTACCAGCTGAAGAAACTGGGCGTGCAACTGGCCATCGACGACTTCGGCACCGGTTATTCATCGCTGAGCTACCTCAAGCGCCTGCCGCTGGATATCCTCAAGATCGACAAATCGTTCATCCGCGGCCTGCCCGACGACCCCCACGACGCCGCCATCGCCCGAGCGATCATCGCCCTGGGCCGCAGCATGCAGCTGACCATCATTGCCGAGGGCGTGGAGAACCAGGCCCAGCAACGGTTCCTGGCGGCTGAAGGCTGTGAGCAGATCCAGGGTTACATCGTCAGCCTGCCTCTGCCACCGGAAGAGTTCGCGGCGACGTTTCTTCGCATAGCACTATCGGATCTTTCAGATGGCACTGGTGCGAAACCCTCGTTATAATCCGGCGACTTACTGAGGGCCTATAGCTCAGTCGGTTAGAGCAGAGGACTCATAATCCTTTGGTCCACGGTTCGAGTCCGTGTGGGCCCACCAGAAAACTCAAAGGCCTACGTTGCAGAACGTAGGCCTTTTTCTTTTCGGCAGTTCTGACGGGTGAAAAAGCTACGGCTGATGTTTACATTCTGGGCCAGGCCGCCGCGGCAGCTGTAGGAGCGGCCTTGTGTCGCGAAAGGGCCGCAAAGCGGCCCCGGATTTCAGCGCTGATGCGAATACTGCCGGGGCTGCTGCGCAGCCCTTTCGCGACGCAAGGCCGCTCCTACAAAGGGACCGCGATGGCGCGGCCAGCTGTGACTGCCCTTGCTCTGGCCATCACTGGCTGGCTAGGCTAGCGGGCCAACCGTAGAGACTTGCCATGTCGGATTCCCGCTCCATCACGCTGGATGAAATCGATCGCCAGCTGATCGCCCTGCTGCAGATCAACGCCCGCGAAAGCGTCGCCACCCTCGCCCGCCAGTTGGGCATCGCCCGCACCACCGTCAACTCGCGCCTGGAGCGGCTGGAGAAGAACAAGGTCATCTCCGGCTATGGCGTGCGCCTGGGCCAGCGGGTGATGGGGGGTGGGCTGCAGGCGTATGTGGGAATCAAGGTGCAGCCGCGCTCGGGCAAGGAGGTGGTGCGGCGCCTGAGTGCCATGGGCCAGGTGCAGCAGCTGTGCGCAGTGAGCGGCGAGTTCGACTATGTCGCCTGGCTGCGTACGGATTCGCCCGAGCAACTGGACCAGCTGCTTGACCAGATCGGCAGTGTCGACGGGGTGGAGAAGACCACCACGTCGATCATTCTCAGCAGCAAGGTGGACCGCGGTCAGCCGCTCTGAACCTGGCTGGCGGTCAGGCTTCCTGGCCGTCGAGCAGGCTCTCCAGAATCGCCGAAAGGCTTTCGGCGCAATGCTGCATCGACCAGACGATGTCGCGGCTGCGTTCGGGGGCGTGATGCTGGGCGTAGTCGGTGGCGATCTGATCGAGGCCACGGGCCAGCAGGCAGGCGTGGACAAGGGCGTCTGCGGCGTCGATGCCGGGGCGAATGGCGAATAATGGCGGGTGGCTGGATTCGCAGTTGCAGAAGGTTTTTTCTGCGGTGGGATTCAGTTTTTCGGGTTGGTCGGGTAAGCGTTTGGTCATGGTATAGCCTCCAAATCACAAGGGTGATTGGCGGCCAATCGCATCCTTCTCACGGGAATTGGGTGGCAGCCATGCACGAGGTGAGAACCGGCGAACTTGGAGGCGCGTACCCGGCCAGGCAAAGCCTGCCCGCGCACAGCTGCCATAGCAGTGCGCCTTCAGAATGGTCCGCGGGTTCTCACGCCCGATCGCCGAATTTCCGGCGACCCAGTGAAGTTAACGATGAAGCGATTCCCGCGATGCCAGACCGAGGCGATTGCGAGCGTAGGGTAATTCTTTAATTCACGACTCGGGTGTAGGAGTTATCTGATTGCACCCTGTCTTAAGCCCGCCGCGACCCTTGTGGGAGCGGGCGTGCCCGCGAACACGGGCGCAGCCCGTGCCATACACCGCGTCAGCTTCTTCGCGGGCTTGCCCGCTCCCACAGAGTCCGGCGCTGTTCTTGAGAGCAGTGTTCTTCCTGTTCGTCATAAAACCATGTTGTAACTATATTTCGACGAAACAAGCGACATTCAGACAACACTCTGCACCTTAATAACGAACACCCCACTCCCTAAAATGGCCCCCAGGCATCTCCTATACTCAGGCTCCGCCCGCTGCGCAGCCTCTCTGGCAAGGTCACTTCATGAACAAGAAAAACCGCCACCCCGCCGACGGCAAAAAGCCCATCACCATCTTCGGCCCGGACTTCCCCTTCGCCTTCGACGACTGGTTGGAACACCCCGCAGGCCTGGGCAGCATCCCGGCCGAGCGCCATGGTGAGGAAGTGGCAATCGTGGGCGCCGGTATCGCCGGCCTGGTGGCGGCCTACGAGCTGATGAAGCTGGGCCTCAAGCCGGTGGTGTACGAAGCCTCCAAGCTGGGTGGCCGGCTGCGCTCGCAAGCTTTCAACGGCACCGACGGGATCATCGCCGAACTGGGTGGCATGCGCTTCCCGGTGTCGTCCACCGCCTTCTACCACTATGTGGACAAGCTGGGCCTGGAGACCAAACCGTTCCCCAACCCACTGACTCCGGCCTCGGGCAGCACGGTGATCGACCTGGAAGGCCAGACCTACTACGCCGAAAAAACCACCGACCTGCCCAAGCTGTTCCACGAAGTGGCCGATGCCTGGGCCGACGCGCTGGAAAGCGGTGCCCAGTTCGCCGACATCCAGCAAGCCATCCGCGACCGCGACGTACCGCGCCTGAAGGAGCTGTGGAACAAGCTGGTACCGCTGTGGGACGACCGCACCTTCTACGACTTCGTCGCCACCTCGCGCTCGTTCGCCAAGTTGAGCTTCCAGCACCGCGAAGTGTTCGGCCAGGTCGGTTTCGGCACCGGCGGCTGGGACTCGGACTTCCCCAACTCGATGCTGGAAATCTTCCGCGTGGTAATGACCAACTGCGACGACCACCAGCACCTGGTAGTCGGCGGTGTCGAGCAGGTACCGCAAGGCATCTGGCGCCATGTACCGGAGCGCTGCGTGCATTGGCCGGAAGGCACCAGCCTGAGCGCTCTGCATGGCGGCGCGCCGCGTACCGGGGTCAAGCGCATCGCTCGCGCCGCCGATGGCCGCCTGGCGGTCACCGACAACTGGGGCGACACCCGTCACTACAGTGCCGTGCTCGCCACCTGCCAAACTTGGCTGCTGACAACCCAGATCGACTGCGAGGAATCGCTGTTCTCGCAAAAGATGTGGATGGCCCTGGACCGCACCCGCTACATGCAGTCGTCGAAGACCTTCGTCATGGTCGACCGGCCGTTCTGGAAAGACAAGGACCCGGAAACCGGCCGCGACCTAATGAGCATGACCCTCACCGATCGCCTCACCCGCGGCACCTACCTGTTCGACAACGGCGACGACAAGCCGGGGGTGATCTGCCTGTCTTATTCCTGGATGAGCGACGCGCTGAAGATGCTGCCGCACCCGGTGGAAAAACGTGTGCAACTGGCCCTGGACGCACTGAAGAAGATCTACCCGAAGACCGACATCGCCGGGCACATCATCGGCGATCCGATCACCGTTTCCTGGGAAGCCGACCCGTACTTCCTCGGCGCCTTCAAGGGCGCCCTACCGGGTCACTACCGCTACAACCAGCGCATGTACGCGCACTTCATGCAGCAGGACATGCCTGCCGAGCAACGCGGTATTTTCATCGCCGGTGACGATGTGTCGTGGACGCCGGCCTGGGTGGAAGGCGCGGTACAGACATCGCTGAATGCGGTGTGGGGTATCATGAACCACTTCGGTGGCCGCACTCACCCGGACAACCCCGGCCCAGGCGACGTGTTCGACGAGATCGGCCCGATCGCCCTGCCAGACTGAGACAAGGAGGCAGCATGCGCATCGCTCTGTTCCAGGGCGCACCCAAGCCACTGGACGTGCCCGGCAACCTGCAACGGTTGCGTCATCAGGCGCAACTGGCGGCCGAACGCGGCGCCCGGTTACTGGTATGCCCGGAGATGTTCCTGACCGGCTACAACATCGGCCTGGCCCAGGCCGAGCGCCTGGCGGAGGCCGTCGATGGCCCCGCGGCCATGGAGGTGGTGGAGATCGCCCAGGCGCACCGCATCGCCATCGTCTACGGCTACCCGGAGCGTGGCGATGATGGCGCGATCTACAACAGTGTGCAGTTGATCGATGCGCACGGGCGCTGCCTGAGCAACTATCGCAAGACCCACCTGTTCGGCGAGCTGGACCGCTCGATGTTCAGCGCGGGCTCCGACCATTTCCCGGTGGTGGAGCTCGATGGCTGGAAGGTCGGCCTGCTGATCTGCTACGACATCGAGTTCCCGGAAAACGCCCGGCGCCTGGCGCTGGACGGTGCCGAGCTGATCCTGGTGCCGACGGCGAACATGTTGCCGTACGACTTCATCTGCCAGGTGACCGTGAGGGCGCGGGCGCAGGAAAACCAGTGCTATCTGGTGTATGCCAACTATTGCGGCTCGGAAGGCGAGATCCAGTATTGCGGGCAGAGCAGCATCATCGGCCCGGACGGCAGCCTGCTGGCCATGGCCGGGCGGGACGAGTGCCAGTTGCTGGCGGAGCTGGAGCATGAGCGGGTGGTGCAGGGGCGGGCGGCGTTTCCTTACCTGAGCGATCTGCGCCAGGAGCTGCATCTGCGTAAAGGCTGACAGGGGCCGCTGTGCGGCCCATTCGCGGGTGAACCCGCTCCCACAGGGTAAAGCACAGGTCTGAAAGCTGTGCAGTGTCTGTGGGAGCGGGTTTACCCGCGAAGAGGCCGAGCCTGCAAACAAATGGGTTAGCATGGACAGCAGTTACCGGAGCTCCCATGCCTGACGCCACCCGCCATCTCACCCTCGCCAACGGCCTGCAGCTGACCCTGCGCCATGCCCCGCACCTGAAGCGCTCGGCCGCCGCACTGCGGGTACACGCGGGCAGCCACGACGCGCCGAGCAGATGGCCCGGCCTGGCCCACTTCCTGGAGCACCTGTTCTTCCTCGGCACCTCGCGCTTCCCTCTGGACGACGGCCTGATGCGCTACGTGCAGGCCCTCGGCGGCCAGGTCAATGCCAGCACCCGCGAACGCACCACCGACTTTTTCTTCGAGGTCCCGCCCGGCGCCTTGGCCGGGGGGCTGGAGCGCCTGTGCCAGATGTTGGCCGAGCCAGACCTGGGCATCGAGCGCCAACGCCGCGAACGAGAAGTGATCCATGCCGAATTCATTGCCTGGTCGCGTAACCCTCAGGCCCAGCAGCAGTTCGCCTTGCTGCAATCCGCAGCACCAGGCCATCCATTGGGCGCTTTTCATGCCGGTAACCGGCACACCCTGGCCTTGCAGGATCCTGCCTTCCAGCAAGCGCTCGGTGGCTTTCACCAGCGTTTCTATCAAGGCGGCCAGGTCACCCTGAGCCTGTGCGGCCCGCAATCGCTGGATGAACTGGAATCGCTGGGCCGGCAGCATGCCAAACTGTTCGCAACGGGTGAACGGGTGCCACAACCTTTGCCACCGCCTTTATCGGCGACTGACACACACCTGCTGTTCAGCCACGAAAACCTGCCGGCAGGTGCCGAGCAGGCCCTTGAGTTGCTGATCGCCTGCCTCGGCGATAGCCGCCCGGGCACCTGGCTGGGTGCGCTTCGCCAACGTGGCTGGCTGCAAGGCTTCAAGGCCGAGACGCTGTATGCCTTTGCCGGGCAGTCGCTGTGGCACATTGACCTGAAGCTCAGTGAGGACGCCTCTGTGGAGGAAGCCGCTGCCCTGTTGCAGGGCTGGTTCGGCTTCATCCGCCAGGCCGACCCCTGGCAACTGAATGCCGAATTCGAACTGCTGCAGCAAAGCCGCGAACGCAGTGCCAGTGCGCTTGAGCTGGCCCGCCGGGACAGCGCCGGCCAGCCGTTCAGCGGTTTGGACACACAAGGTTTGCAGGCCCTTCGTGCCCTGCTGGAAGGCCTGCCGGGTCGCGAGCATGGGCACTGGCAACTGCCCGCGGTCGACCCCTTGCTCCTGGCCGACTTGCCTGCTGCCAGGCCGCAGCCGCTGCCAGCGGCACTGAAAGTCAGCGACCAACTGCCTGGCGCTCGTCAGTATGCGGCGCTGTATCTGCGCTGGCATGTTCCTTCACCCTTGCGCCAGCGCCTGCATGCGCAGCTCGAACGTGCCCTGCAGCCCCTGCAGGAGCGCTGCGAACGGGTATCGGTGCAGTTGCAGTTCAGTGCCGCTGGCGAATACTGGCAACTGCGCTGCACCGGGCTACCGGCAGCGGTGCTGCGCACTGTGGAACAGGCCTTGGCGCTGATGCTCGAGCCCCCGGCTGGCAGCTGGCTACCCTGTTCGACGCAGCCTCCGGCACTGATCCCCATCCGGGCATTGCTCAAGCAGTTACCCGACGCTGTGCTGGGCGCCAGGCCTGCACCTGTTCCGGCCTGCAACCTGACACAAACGCATCTCGACAACCTGTGGCAGCAAACAAGCTGGCACGGCCTGGCTGCCGGCTTCGACGATACCGCCCTGAACGCATTGGGCACCGTGCTGCAGCACTGCCCTGGCCAAGGCTCAGCGCCTGGCCCTCTACCCGCCTGGTCCAACCGCCGTTGGCAACATGCCGAAGTACCCGGCAGCGAGCATGCCCTGCTGCTGTTCTGCCCACTCCCGGCGGCCATGGAAGCCGCTGGCCGTCTGCTCGCCCAATTGCTGCAAGGGCCGGTTTACCAACGGCTGCGGGTAGAACTGCAGCTCGGCTATGCAATATTCAGTACCTTTCGTCAGGTGGAGGGGGTCGGCGGCCTGCTTTTCGGGGTCCAGTCGCCTCATGCTAGCCAGGTACAGATCCTCGACCACCTGCTCACCTTGCTGCGCCGGGGCGTTACCCTGGCCCCTACCGCTCGTCAGGCCCTGGCCGGGCAATTCGATGAAGCGGCGATGGGCAACGCCGAAGTCGCCGAATGGGCGTGGCAGACATACCTGGCCACACAACCCGGCAGGCTGGATGCATTGCGCAGGTCTATCCTGAAAACGCGGCAGACGGATCTGGACCAGCTGCTGAGCCATCTGCTCGATACAGGTTCCCCTTGGCTATGCCTTGCCAACGCTGCCGCACCAGATGCTTCCTGGCTGGGCTCGACCCCATGATTGTTACGAAAACCGCAAGGGAGTTTTCGAATAATTAACCTTTCGGTACAAATTTTTCTTGTAAGATAGCGCAATCCCAGCCAGGGGAACCTCCAGCCAATGGCGGTACCCAAGTAGTAGCTGACAAACCCACCCCCTCATCCGGAAGGAGTAATTCCATGTGGACCAAACCTGCATACACTGATCTGCGCATCGGCTTCGAAGTCACCATGTACTTCGCCAACCGCTAAGCCCGGCTTACGGTTCAACGCCTCGGCCTGCCGGGGCGTTTTCGTTTTTTCGCTACGGTTTCTGCAGAGAGAGTGGCCATGTACATCCAGGTTCTCGGTTCCGCCGCCGGCGGCGGGTTCCCACAGTGGAACTGCAACTGCGTCAATTGCAAGGGCTTGCGCGACGGCACCCTGCGGGCCACGCCGCGCACTCAGTCGTCCATCGCCCTGTCCGACGATGGCGTGCACTGGGTGCTGTGCAATGCCTCGCCCGACATTCGCGCGCAGCTTCAAGCCTTTGCCCCGATGCAGCCGGCCCGCGCCCTGCGCGACACCGGCATCAACGCCATCATTCTGCTGGACAGCCAGATCGACCACACCACCGGGCTGCTCAGCCTGCGCGAAGGCTGCCCGCATCAGGTATGGTGCACCGACATGGTCCACCAGGACCTGACCACCGGTTTCCCGCTGTTCAACATGCTCGGCCACTGGAACGGCGGCCTGCAGTGGAACCGCATCGAGCTGGAAGGCAGCTTCGTCATCGACGCCTGTCCCAACCTGCGCTTCACCCCGTTCCCCCTGCGCAGTGCCGCGCCGCCCTACTCGCCGCACCGCTTCGACCCGCACCCGGGCGACAACCTTGGCCTGCTGGTCGAAGACACCCGCACCGGCGGCAAGCTGTTCTACGCCCCGGGCCTGGGCCAGGTGGACGACAAGCTGCTGACGATGATGCACGGCGCCGACTGCCTGCTGGTCGACGGCACCCTGTGGGAAGATGATGAAATGCAGCGCCGTGGCGTGGGTACCCGTACCGGCCGCGAGATGGGCCACCTGGCGCAGAACGGCCCCGGCGGCATGCTGGAGGTGCTGGATGGCTTCCCGCGCCAGCGCAAGGTACTTATCCACATCAACAACACCAACCCGATTCTCGACGAAGACTCGCCCGAGCGTGCCGAAGTGCTGCGCCGGGGTGTGGAAGTGGCCTTTGATGGCATGAGTATCGAGTTGTAAAAACAGCCCTTGAGGTGACACAAACCCTGTGGGAGCGGGCATGCCCGCGAAAAATCCAACACGGTGTATGGCACCGGCTTCGCCGGTGTTCGCGGGCATGCCCGCTCCCACAGGGGGCGAGGTGAGCCAAGACTCAGCTATACAGGAGCCAGCCGAATGAGCGACGCACTGCCAATGTCCCCTGCCGAATTCGAGCAGGCCCTGCGCGCCAAGGGCGCCTACTATCACATTCATCACCCGTACCACGTGGCGATGTATCAAGGCCGCGCCACCCGCGAACAGATCCAGGGCTGGGTGGCCAACCGCTTCTACTACCAGGTCAACATCCCGATGAAGGATGCCGCGATCCTGGCCAACTGCCCCGACCGCGAAGTGCGCCGCGAGTGGATCCAGCGCCTGCTCGACCACGATGGCGCACCCGGCGAAGACGGCGGTATCGAAGCCTGGCTGCGCCTGGGCCAGGCCGTGGGCCTGGACCCGGATCAGCTGCGCTCACAGGAGCTGGTCCTGCCCGGCGTGCGCTTCGCCGTGGACGCCTACGTCAACTTCGCCCGCCGGGCCAGCTGGCAGGAAGCAGCCAGCAGCTCGCTGACCGAGCTGTTCGCCCCGCAGATCCACCAGTCGCGCCTGGACAGTTGGCCGCAGCATTACCCGTGGATCGACCCGGCCGGCTACGAATACTTCCGCACCCGCCTGGGCCAGGCCCGACGTGATGTGGAGCACGGCCTGGCGATTACCCTGCAGCACTACACCACCCGCGCGGGCCAGGAGCGTATGCTGGAGATACTGCAGTTCAAGCTGGATATCTTGTGGAGCATGCTCGACGCCATGAGCATGGCCTACGAGCTGAACCGCCCGCCCTATCATTCCGTCACCCAGGAACGGGTGTGGCACAAAGGGATCACCCTATGAGTTTCAACCGTAATCAAGTGCCGAACTGGCGCCCCGGTTACCGCTTCCAGTACGAACCGGCGCAAAAGGGCCATGTGCTGCTGTACCCAGAGGGCATGATCAAGCTCAACGACAGCGCGGCCCTGATCGGTGGCCTGATCGACGGCCAACGCGACGTTGCCGCGATCATCAGCGAACTCGAACAACAGTTCCCCGGTGTCCCGGAAGTGGCCGATGACATCGAGCAGTTCATGGAGGTGGCCCGTGCCGAACACTGGATCGTCCTCGCCTGAGTTACCGCCAACGCCAGCAGTCGGCCTGCCGCTTTGGCTGCTGGCCGAGCTGACCTACCGTTGCCCGCTGCAGTGCCCGTACTGCTCCAACCCCCTGGACTTCGCAGCCCAGGGCCAGGAGCTGAGCACCGCGCAGTGGTTCAAGGTAATGGCCGAAGCCCGGGAAATGGGTGCCGCGCAAATCGGCTTTTCCGGCGGAGAACCGCTGGTACGCCAGGACCTCGCCGAACTGATCGGCGAGGCCCGCCGGCTGGGCTACTACACCAACCTGATCACCTCGGGCATCGGCCTGACCGAAGCGCGCATCGCCGACTTCAAGAAGGCCGGCCTGGACCATATCCAGATCAGCTTCCAGGCCAGCGACGAGCAGGTGAACAACCTGCTGGCCGGCTCGAAGAAGGCCTTTGCGCAAAAGCTGGAAATGGCCCGTGCGGTGAAGGCCCATGGCTACCCGATGGTGCTCAACTTCGTCACCCACCGGCACAACATCGACAAGATCGACCGCATCATCGAGCTGTGCATCGCCCTTGAGGCCGACTTCGTCGAGCTCGCCACCTGCCAGTTCTACGGCTGGGCCCACCTCAACCGGCTGGGCCTGCTGCCGACCCGCGCGCAGCTGGAACGGGCCGAACACATCACCAACGAGTATCGGGACAAGCTCAAGGCCGAGGGCAACCCGTGCAAGCTGATCTTCGTCACCCCGGACTACTACGAGGAGCGCCCCAAGGCCTGCATGAATGGCTGGGGTAGCCTGTTCCTCACCATCACCCCGGACGGCACCGCCCTGCCCTGCCACGGCGCGCGCCAGTTGCCAGTGCAGTTCCCCAACGTGCGCGACCACGACCTGCACCACATCTGGTACGACTCGTTCGGCTTCAACCGCTTCCGTGGCTATGAGTGGATGCCCGAACCCTGCCGTTCCTGCGACGAGAAGGAAAAGGACTTCGGCGGCTGCCGCTGCCAGGCCTTCATGCTCACCGGCGATGCCAGCAACGCCGACCCGGTGTGCGCCAAGTCGGCCGACCACGGCATCATCCTCAAGGCCCGCGAGGAAGCGGAAAGCGCCCAGCTCACAATTGAACAGATGACCTTCCGCAATGAACGAAACTCCCGTGTCATCGTCCGCGGCTGAGTTCAGTGCGGCCCAGGCTGTTGCCGCAGGCACCGACTTCGCCGAACTCAAGGTCAGCGACGCGGGGCTGTTCTGGAACGAGTTCCGCCCGGCCGATGGCGCCTGTCGCATCTGGCACTGGCAGCACCAGCAGGCCCGCTGCCTGACACCCGATGGTTTCAGTGTGCGTAGCCGGGTCTACGAATATGGCGGTGGCAGTTTTTGCCTGGGTGGTGACGGGTTGGTGTTCGTCAACGAAAAGGACCAGCAGGTCTATACCCAGGCCCTGGAAGGCGCGGTACCGCGTGCCCTGACCGAAGATGCCAGCTGCCGCTACGGCGATGTGCAGTGGCGCGACGGCTGGGTGCTGGCAGTCGAGGAGCAGCATGGCGAACGGGTCGAGCATCGTCTGGTCGCCTTGGGTGAACATGCCCGCGAAGTGCTTGCCGAGGGTGCCGACTTCTATGCTTCGCCTACGGTGAGTGCCGATGGCCAGCGCCTGGCGTGGGTCGAATGGGATCGCCCGGCACAACCCTGGACCATCACCAGGCTGATGTGCCGCGCACGTGATGCAAGTGGCCGCTGGGGGCCAGTGCAATGTATTGCCAGTGCTGACGAATCGCTACAGCAGCCGCGCTTCGATAGCGAAGGCCGACTCTACTGCCTGTCCGACCGGGATGGCTTCTGGCAACCCTGGGGCGAGGTCGATGGCTGCTGGCAGGCCTTGCCTGCCGAGCCCGCGGACCACGCTGCAGCCCCCTGGCAACTGGGCGCCAGTACCTGGTTGGCGCTGGGGCAGCAAAGTTATCTGGCCAGCTGGTTCGAAGACGGCTTCGGGCAACTGGGGCTGCGCACTGCCGATGGCCGCGTGGAGCGTTTCGCCAGCGCCTACACGCGTTTTCGCAGCCTGGCGATGGATGCAGAACACCTGTACGCGATTGCCGCCTCGCCGATCAGCCCGCCAGCGGTCATCGCCATCGCCCGCAGCAACCACGAAGTCAGTGTGCTGGCTGGTGGCGCCGAAGTGCTGCCGGCAAGCCATATCAGCCTGCCGCAGTCGATCCACTACGGCAGTGACGGTCACCGCGCCCACGGCTTCTTCTACCCGGCAGCCCGCTCGCAAGGTGCATCGCCGCTGGTGGTGTTCATCCATGGCGGCCCGACTTCGGCCTGTTATCCCGTGCTCGACCCGCGCATCCAGTACTGGACCCAACGCGGCTTCGCCGTCGCCGACCTTAACTACCGGGGCAGCACCGGCTATGGCCGTGAATACCGCCAGGCCTTGCATCTGCGCTGGGGCGAAAGCGATGTGGCCGATGCTTGCGCGGCGGTGGATTACCTGGCCGGACGTGGGTTGATCGACCGCCGCAAGGCGTTCATCCGCGGCGGTAGCGCGGGCGGCTATACCACCCTCTGTGCCTTGGCGTTCCATGATGTTTTCCGCGCCGGCGCCAGCCTGTACGGAGTCAGCGACCCGGTTGCCCTGGGCAGGGCTACCCACAAGTTCGAAGGCGACTACCTGGACTGGCTGATCGGCGACCCGCTGCAGGACGCCGAGCGCTATCGCCAGCGTACGCCGCTGCTGCATGCGGGGCAGATCAAGGTGCCGGTGATTTTCTTCCAGGGCGAACTGGATGCGGTGGTAGTGCCGGAGCAGACGCGGTCGATGCTGGCGGCGCTGCAGGCTAACGGGATCGAGGCTGAAGGGCACTTCTATTCGGGGGAGCGTCATGGGTTCCGCAAGGCGCAGAACCTGGCGCATGCGCTGGAAGAAGAGTGGAAATTCTATTGCCGAGTGTTGGAGGGCTGAGATTCTGGGGCCGCTTTGCGGCCCATCGCGACACAAGGCCGCTCCTACAGGGATCGCACAAGCCCGAATGTGGCGCTGTACCTGTAGGAGCGGCCTTGTGTCGCGATGGGCTGCAAAGCAGCCCCAAAAATCTCAGCGCTTGGCGATGATATACACCGCATGCACGATCCCCGGAATGTACCCCAGCAGGGTCAGCAAAATATTCAGCCAGAACGCCCCGCCAAACCCCACCTGCAGGAACACGCCCAACGGCGGCAGGATGATGGCGATGATGATGCGTATGAAGTCCATGCGAGTCTCTCCTGAAGGGGTTACATCACAGACTAGCTGCCCGCGGTAGAGGTTCAACAGGCAAAAAAAAACGCCCCAGGCCGAATGAAACAGGCCAGGGGCGATGCGCAGGAACGCCAGACGGTTCGTAAAATTCGGATCAGGCCGGTACTTCCCGGCGGGCCTGCTGCCGGGTGTGCAAGCGGGCGAAGGCGCGGGCCAGGCGCAGCAGCATTTCGTCGATGTTGCCCTTGCTCACCGTCAGCGCCGGCGAAAAACGCACCACATCCGCCTGCGGTGCGTTGAGCAACAGGCCTTCGTGCAAGGCAGCCGCCACCAGTTCGCGAGCCAGGTTTTCCTGCATCTGCAGGGCCCACAGCAGGCCTTGCCCGCGCACTTCGCCCTGGCCATAACGCCCGGCCAGCCGGCTCAGGCCGTCACGCAGGTGGCGGCCGTTGTCCTGCACCTGGGCGAAGAAGCCAGGCTCCAGCACGGTCTCCAGTACGGCCAGGCCAGCGGCGCACATCAGCGCGTTGCCATGGTGGCTGCCTTCCAGTTCGCCAGGCTCTGCGCAGCACGCCGTACCCCGAGCCAGCAAAGCCGCCAGCGGCACGCCCCCGCCCAGCCCCTTGCCCAGGGTGATGATGTCGGCGCGCACGCCATAGGTTTCTTCGGCCAGCAGCGCGCCACAGCGGCCGATGCCGGTCTGCACCTCATCAAGGATCAGCAGGATGCCCAGCTCGCGGCACAGCGCTTCCACACCCTTGAGGTACTCCTGCGTGGCCGGAATCACACCCGCCTCCCCCTGGATCGGCTCGAGCATGATCGCCACGGTGCGCGAGTCCACCTCGGCATGCAGCGCCGCCAGGTCGTTGAACGGCACCTTGCTGAAGCCCGGCAGGCCCGGCTCGCAGCGGTTGCACGGCAGCGGATCGGACGCCGACAACGCGCCCAGGCTGCGGCCATGGCAGGCCTGGGTGGCGGTGATGATGTGATAGGCGCCGTTGCGGTGCAGTTGGCCCCATTTGCGCGCCAGCTTGATCGCACCTTCGCAGGCTTCGGCACCGCTGTTGAGCAGGTAGGCCTGGTCGCTGCCGGTGCTCTGGCACAGGCGGTTGACCAGCCCCAGGAGGCCACGGCTGTGGAAGCCCGAGCCCGGGTTGATCAGCGCCTGGGCCTGGTTGCCCAGCGCCTTCACCAGCACGCTTGGGCTGTGGCCCAGGCTATTGACTGCGCCACCCTGGGTGAAGTCCAGGTAGGCATGCCCTTCGTTGTCCCACAACCAGGAGCCCTGGCCACGCACGAACACCTGTGCTGCGCGTTCGGTGCTGGGCATCAGGCGCTCACGCGAAAGCTGCGGCGCTTCCGGCAGGATCACCGGCGCACGCTTGGTCTCGGCGACAGCAGCAGGGGCCGGGCGGCGCAGGTTGAACAGGTTCATCAGGGCTCCAACCAATCAAGACAGGGGCGGCCACGGTGCGGTCTGGGTGCCGGCACTCGATATTTTGCCTTTCCTATCAAAAGTGTTTTTCATCCGGGGTAACAATCGAGCGTTTCATCGCTGTAACCCGTTGGAATACGGCGATAGACTAGGCCTCATGAGGGTTTTCGACCATTTCGTTTTTCCAGCATTTTCGATAAGTAGCACTTATGGATTTCCGCCAACTGCGTTATTTCGTCGCGGTGTATGAAGAAGGCCACGTGGGCCGCGCCGCCGAGCGCCTGTCGCTGTCCCAGCCAGCGCTTTCCCAGCAGATCCGCCAGCTGGAGCACAGTCTCGACCTGAGCCTGTTCGAACGCAGCAACAAGCGCCTGCTGCCAACGCTGGCCGCCCATACCCTGTACAACCACGCCCTGCCTCTGCTCGATGGGCTGCAGCGCGCCCATGAGGCCATGCGCAACTTCAAGGGCCAGTCGCTGCGTACCTTGGCCATCGGCGTGCTGCAGACCGTGCGGCCGAGCCTGGTGCCGCAGTTGCTCGAGCGCCTGCGCAGGGCCCAGCCGCACCTTGTGGTGCAGATCTACGAATTGTCGGGGCTGGAGATAGAACGGCGCTTGCTCAATGGCAGCCTGGACATCGGTATCAGCTACCTGCCGCCACGCCAGCCAGGGCTGCATGGTCTGCTGCTGTACGAAGATGAGCTGCAACTGGTCATCCCCGCTACCCACCCGCTGAAGGACTTCAAGAAGGTGTCCATCCGCCAGGCCGCCGAGCTGCCCATGCTGATGCTGGGCGAGGAGTTCCAGATCCGCCAGATCTGGCAGGCGCAGCTGGCCAGCCAGGGGCGTCGGCCGCAGGTGCAGGCAGAGATGAACAACATGGCGGGGATTCTCGACAGCCTTGCCCATACCGCGCTGGCCACGATCCTGCCGGGGCGCGCCAAGGAAGCCGCCGAGGATGACCAGGGGCTGCTGTGGAAGCCGTTGAGCGAGCCGCGAGTACCGCTGAAGGTTGGCTTGGTATTCCGCGACGCCCAGCGCCAGCAGGCTTCTGTGGAGCTGCTGCGCACGCTGTTGGAGGAAGAGACGGACGCCCGCCTGTCGGGCGCATCACCGCTGGATGTGCTGGGTTGAAAACACGCGCACAAAGAAAACCCCGCCGAAGCGGGGTTTCCCAGACTGTTTCCCTGTGACATCCGTATCGCCCCACCATCCTGGCAGGTGGTCCTTCGTCGTCGTCCTTGATCTGTCCTTTGCGCTTCCTGCGCAACGTCCATGTGGTAAAGATTAACCCTGGATCCAATCTGAGAACAGTGGCGAAAAGTCACCACGTTGCGTAGGAAAAAGCTTACATAGGAGGATTCATTCCCAGATGCCTGGAATTGGGGCCGCTTTGCGGCCCATCGCGACACAAGGCCGCTCCTACACAGGGACCGCAACACCCTAAGGGCCTGCGCTGTACCTGTAGGAGCGGCCTTGTGTCGCGATGGGCTGCAAAGCAGCCCCCAAAAACCCCTCAGAACTGCTCGGCATCCAGCAAGTACAGCGACTCACTCCCCGCCTTCACCGAAGCCACCAGTGAATCCACCCGCGGCAGCAACCGCGCAAAGAAGAACCGCGCCGTGCCCAGCTTGCCCGAGTAGAAAGCCTCGTCACCTTCACCCGCCTTGGCCGCCCGCGCCATCAACGCCCACATGTAGGCATAGGCGACATAACCAAAGGCATGCAGGTACTCGACCGAAGCCGCGCCAATTTCGTTCGGGTTGCCCTTGGCCTGTTCCAGCACCCACTCGGTAAGCCCGTCGAGCTGGTCGAGGCCGGCCGCCAACGGCTTGGCAAATTCCTCCAGCTCGCTACCCGCGCTGGTAATGAACTGGTGAATCTCGTCGGAGAACAGTCGGTAGTACGCCCCACCACTGGCCACCACCTTGCGCCCCATCAGGTCGAGGGCCTGGATACCGTTGGTGCCTTCATAAATCTGCGTAATACGCACATCGCGCACCAGTTGCTCCTGCCCCCATTCGCGAATGTAGCCATGCCCGCCGAACACCTGCTGGCCGTGCACCGCGCACTCCAGGCCCAGGTCGGTGAGGAAGGCCTTGGCCACCGGCGTCAGCAGTGCCACCAGTTCTTCGCTGCGCTTGCGCACGGCGGCGTCTTCGCTGTACTTGGCACTGTCCAGCTGCATGGCCACGTAGCTGGAGAAGGCACGGCCACCCTCGATCAGCGCCTTCATGGTCAGCAGCATGCGGCGAACGTCAGGGTGAACGATGATCGGGTCAGCGGCCTTGTCCTTGGCTTGTGGCCCGGTCGGGGCGCGGCTCTGCAGGCGGTCGCGGGCGTACTCTACAGCGTTCTGGTAGGAGCGCTCGGCCGAGGCCAGGCCCTGGATACCAACGCCCAGGCGCTCGTAGTTCATCATGGTGAACATGGCCGCCAGGCCCTTGTTCGGCTCACCGACGATAAAGCCGACAGCTTCGTCGAAGTTCATCACGCAGGTGGCCGAAGCCTGGATGCCCATCTTGTGCTCGATCGAGCCACAGGTGGCCGCGTTGCGGGCGCCCAGGCTGCCGTCTTCGTTTACCAGGAACTTCGGCACCAGGAACAGCGAAATGCCTTTCGGCCCCGCCGGTGCGTCCGGCAGCTTGGCCAGCACCAGGTGGATGATGTTCTCGGTCAGGTCGTGCTCGCCACCGGTGATGAAGATCTTGGTGCCGCTGACCTTGTAGCTGCCGTCGGCCTGGGGCTCGGCCTTGGTGCGGATGATGCCCAGGTCGGTACCGGCGTGCGGCTCGGTCAGACACATGGAACCGGCCCACACGCCGGCGTACATGTTCGGCAGGTACTTTTCCTTCAGCGCTTCACTGGCGTGGGCATTGATCGACAGGCAGGCGCCGGCAGTCAGCATCGGGTACAGGCCAAAGGACAGGCTGGAGGCGTTGACCATTTCCTCGACCTGGGCCGAGATGACCTTGGGCATGCCCATGCCGCCGAATAGCGGGTCACCGCCCACGCCCACCCACCCGCCTTCTGCGTAGGTGTTGTAGGCCTCAATGAAACCGGCCGGTGTGCGCACCGCGCCGTTGTCCCAGTGGCAGCCCTCTTCATCGGCAGCGCGGCTGAGCGGCGCGATGGACCGGGCAGTGACCTTGCCGGCTTCTTCCAGCACCGCCATGGCCGTGTCGGTATCGACAACATCAGCCAGCCCGGGCAGTTGCGCCCACTGCTCGGCCACGTTGAAGACTTCTTTCAGTACGAAGCGCATGTCGCGCAGGGGCGCTTTATATTCAGCCATGACAACCTCTCGCTAGTCGGGTCGGGGCGGTCTCAGGGAACCGCGACACTGGGTTGCAGGCAGTGTAACCGAACAACTTTTACGAGACATAGGGTCATTACAAGACTGAATAGTCAGAATAAGTCACGCCATGCGCACTGCCCCACGCTGCGATTGTTGCCCATGCACCATGACACAATTGCGCCCCGCGCCCTTGGCGCTGTACAGCGCCTGGTCGGCAGATTTCAACACTGCCTCGGGGTTACGATGATCGGCCTGGCGCTCGGCCACGCCGATGCTGATGGTGACCGACACCGAGCCGCCACTGCTGCCCGCCCGTCGCTGGCGCCCGGCGGTATCGTCCTGTGGGCGGTTGTGCTGGTCGCGCAGGTGCATCACGTAGTTGGCGATCACTTCGCGCACGGCTTCCACATGCGGCACGCATTCCTCGGCGGTCTTGCCGGCAAACACCAGGGCGAACTCCTCGCCGCCATAGCGGTAGGCGCGGCCACCCCCGGTGACCTTGGACAGGCGGCTGGCAACCAGGCGCAGCACCTGGTCGCCGACATCGTGGCCGTGGGTGTCGTTGAATTTCTTGAAGTGGTCGACATCGGTCATGGCGATCACGTAGTTGCGCCCCAGACGCTGCATGCGCTCGTTTAGCGCACGGCGCCCCGGCAGCCCGGTCAGTTCGTCGCGGAAAGCCATCTGGTAGGCCTCGTGCGCCACCGCTGCAGCGATCATCAGCATTACCTGGCTGCACATGATATTCAGGGTAAACGGCAGGATGAAGGTTTGCGGCAGCATCCAGAAGACACCCAGCAGGCCCATCACCTGCGCTGCATGCAGCGGCCGTGGCGCACGCAGGTATTGCACCACCAGCAGGATGAACACGCCGAGGAACAGCGGGTAGACCATCTGGATGAGGCTCATCCACTGGCCATGCAAGGTTGGCCAGCGGATTTCCGCCAACCAGGTCAGCAGTGCTTCCGGGTAGCTTTGCTCCAGGGCCACTGCCACGCTGCCCACGGCGAACAGCACGGCGCCACGGGCGAGCAGGTCCTGCAGCAGGTGGGTACGCTCCTGCCAAGCGCCATACAACCCGAACAGGGCGGGCAGCAGCAGGCACACGAGGTGGAAGATCACCGCCGCGTCCTCGCGCACGCGGCCATGGTCACGGTAAAAGTCGGTCTGAGTGTCGAGCAGGTAGTAGGCGATGTACACCGTGAGCATCAGGAACAGCTCGCGCTGGCGACGGTACACCGCACAGTAGGCACCGCCCAGCAGCAGGACCAAGGTGGGCAGGACATTGAACAGCGATGTGAAAAAGACACTGAGGTCTCTCACATAGGCCGCGGCGAGGCCTGCCAGCAAAAGAATCAGCGACGGCAGGAAGTGGCTCGCGCGAACAGCGTTAAGACGAAACAAGGGTAATCTCCGACCCGGCAGATCAATAATGGCATTGTGCCCTTACTTCATCGGCAGTGCACATGAACAGTTGAATATGCGGATGGAATGAACAGCAAATTCCGGCGTGCACGCGATCACTTGTGGGAGCGGCCTTGTGTCGCGAAAGGGGCGCGAAGCGGCCCCAGCTTTTTGTATCACAGCGGAAATTGCCGGGGTTGCTACGCAACCCTTTCGCGACGCAAGGCCGCTCCCACAGGGGATAGCGTTCAGCTTCCGGAATGAAAAAACCCGCCTGCCGGTGAAGGCAGGCGGGTTTGCTTTACAGCGGCAGGATCAGTACGACAGGCCGAAATTCTCTTCGTCCATCGCCATCAGGTTGTTGGCACCCGACAGCATGGTTGCCACATGGGTACGGGTACGCGGCAGGATGCGCTGGAAGTAGAAGCGCGCGGTCTGCAGCTTGGCGGTGTAGAACGCTTCTTCACTGGTGCCGGCAGCCAGTTTTTCGGCCGCCAGGCGGGCGATGTCGGCCCAGAAGTAGGCCAGGCAGGCGTAGCCGGAATACATCAGGTAATCGACCGAGGCCGCACCCACTTCCTCGCGGTCCTTCATGGCGGCCATACCCACTTTCATGGTCAGCTCGCCCCATTCTTTGTTCAGCGCCGCCAGCGGTTCGACGAACTCCTTGACCGCTTCGTTGCCTTCCTGCGCCTGGCAGAACTTGTGCACGATCTTGGTGAAGCCCTTCAGCGCTTCGCCCTGGGTCATCAGCACCTTGCGGCCGAGCAGGTCCAGGGCCTGAATGCCAGTGGTGCCTTCGTACAGCATGGAAATGCGGCTGTCGCGTACGTTCTGCTCCATGCCCCATTCGGCGATGAAGCCGTGACCACCGTAGATCTGCACGCCATGGTTGGCGGCTTCGAAGCCGACCTCAGTCATGAACGCCTTGGCGATCGGGGTCAGGAACGCCAGCAGGGCATCGGCTTTTTTACGTTCTTCTTCATCCTGGCTGTACTTGACGATGTCCACCTGCTTGGCAGTGAAGTACACCATCGCGCGGTTGCCTTCGGCGAAGGCCTTCATGGTCAGCAGCATGCGACGCACGTCCGGATGGACGATGATCGGGTCAGCAGCCTTGTCCGGTGCCTTCGGGCCAGTCAGCGAACGCATCTGCAGGCGCTCACGGGCGTACTTCAGGCCACCCTGGAACGCTACCTCGGCGTGGGCCAGGCCTTGCAGCGCGGTACCCAGGCGAGCGGTGTTCATGAAGGTGAACATGCAGTTCAGGCCTTTGTTGGCCGGGCCGATCAGGTAGCCGGTAGCGCCGTCGAAGTTCATCACGCAGGTGGCGTTGCCGTGGATACCCATCTTGTGTTCGATCGAGCCGCAGCTCACGCCGTTGCGCTCGCCCACACCACCTTCGGCGTTGGGCAGGAACTTCGGCACGATGAACAGCGAGATGCCCTTGGTGCCGGCCGGTGCGTCCGGCAGGCGGGCCAGGACGATATGCACGATGTTGTCGGCCATGTCGTGCTCACCGGCCGAAATGAAGATCTTGGTGCCCGACACCTTGTAGCTGCCATCAGCCTGTGGCTCGGCCTTGGTGCGCAGCATGCCCAGGTCGGTACCGCAGTGCGGCTCGGTCAGGCACATGGTGCCGGTCCACTCGCCGGAAACCAGCTTGGTCAGGTAGGTGTGCTGCTGCTCGGCAGTGCCGTGCGCAGAGATGGTGTTCATCGCGCCGTGCGACAGGCCCGGGTACATGCCCCACGACCAGTTCGAACCACCGACCATTTCGCTCAGGGCCAGGCCCAGCGACTCTGGCAGGCCTTGGCCGCCGTGTTCGACGTCATGCGCCAGGCTCGGCCAGCCGCCTTCGACGAACTGCTGGTAGGCCTCTTTGAAGCCGGTCGGGGTTTTCACGCCGGATTCGCTCCAGGTGCAGCCTTCCTGATCACCCACACGGTTCAGCGGCGACAGCACCTGCTCACAGAACTTCGCGCCTTCTTCGAGGATCGCGTCGACCATGTCGGGCGTGGCATCCTGGCAACCCGGCAGGCTCTGATAGTGCGCCTCATAACCGAGCAGCTCGTCGCGAACGAAGCGGATATCACGCAAGGGGGCTTTGTAATCAGGCATTGCGATGAACCTCTAGGTGAGTTCTGTGGGGTGACACGCGCTTGGCGGCCGTCGATCAAACAGTTGTTTGAAACTTACGTTTAGCTCCGCCTTATGTCAAGGATGGACTATGGTGCCATTTACGCCACGAAAAATGACGTTTACGCCAAACTCAGAAAATGCGCTGCCCTTGTGAGAGCGGGCGTGCCCGCGAAAGGGCCTGAGCAGACAATGGAGGTGTCTGAGCTGACGCATTCGCGGGCACGCCCGCTCCCACAGGGGGCTGTGTGTGATTCGATGGGGCGCCTGTCAGGCGTAGGTATCGATGAACCGGCCGAGCATTTCGTCGGATGCCTTGGCGACCTTTGCGCCAAGCTCGACCTCTAGTTTGCCCACGGCCAGCTGCACGGTGCTGGTTGCCAGGTCCATCTGCTGGCTGCGGTCGACCGCGCGCAGGCGTTCGGCCTGAAAATCGCTGGACTGGCTGGTGGCGCTACGTTCGGCGGTGGTGCTGGCGATCTGGCTGGCGGCCTGATCGACGCGGTTCTGGCCGGTCTGGATTGCGCTCAGGCCCGCGTAATAGGCGGAGCTACCGGTGATTTCCATGTCAGGACTCCATTGACGCTGGATGACGAACAGGCCCAATTAAAGCAGGCCAAGGGCAAAAAGGCCCGTTTAAATCCCTAATGGCCTGGTGCCAGTTGATAGGCCTTGGGTATTCCTGCACTGGCCTCTTCGCGGGTAAACCCGCTCCCACAGGTACTGCACAAGTCTCAAAAACTGTGGAGATCCTGTGGGAGCGGGTTTACCCGCGAAAGGGCCGGGCCTGGAAACAGCTAATCCAGCAGATCCAGCTGCAAATGCTCAGCCACCATGTCGGCACTGGCCTGCTTCAGTTTGGGCACCCGCCCCAGGCATGGCGCCGGCAAGCGCTCGGCCAGGCTGGCCAGGTTCTCTTCCAGGCGCGAAGTACGCGGTTCGATGATGTTCGCCACCCACCCCGCCAATTGCAGGCCGTCACGGGCAATCGCCTCGGCGCTGAGCAAGGCGTGGCTGATGCACCCCAGCCGCACACCCACCACCAGGATCACCGGCAGCTTGAGGGCAATGGCCAGATCGGACAAGTTGTCTTGCCCCGACAACGGCACGCGCCAGCCACCGGCCCCCTCGATCAGGGTGAAGTCGGCATTTTGTTGCAGCACATTGCGCATCGCCGCCAACAGCTCCGACACGGCAAGCGTTACCCCCGCCTCCCGCGCTGCCACATGGGGTGCGATAGCCGGTTCGAAGGCAAACGGGTTGACCTGCTCGTAGGGCAGCTTGATCGTGCTTTCGTCGATCAGCGCCTGGGCGTCGCTGTTGCGCAAGCCTTTCGATGTCATCGTGCAACCGGAGGCCACCGGCTTGGCCCCCAGCGTGCTCATGCCCTGCAACCGTGCCGCATGCAACAGCCCGGCAGCGATGGTGGTCTTGCCAACATCGGTATCGGTACCGGCAATGAAATAGGCCTGGTTCATCTCGCTCCCCTTACGCCTGTGGCTTGCGCAACAAACCATAGACCACCTGGTAGGTGGCTGGCAGCCCCTCGGGCTGGCGAAACGCCTCATAAGCCTGCAGCAGGCCCTGCATGCGCGCCCGGCCGGTAAGCCCGGAAGGTCGGCCGGGGTTCAGGTTGTGGGCGCCGAGGGCCTTTAGCTCATGGGTCAGGCTGCGTACATCCGGGTAGTGCAGCACGTGCGGGCAGCGCTGCAGCCCAAGCTGTTCGAAGCCGCTGGCGGCGCACAGGCGCTGATAGTCTTCGAAACGGCGGAAGCGGTTCACATGCACCAGGCCATCCACCGCTTGCCAACTGGCACGCAGTTCATCGAGGGTGCCCACACACAGGCTGCTGAAGGCCAAAACGCCGCCCGGGCGCAGCACTCGCAGCGCTTCTGCCAGCACGCTTGTGAACTGATCGCACCACTGCACGGCCAGGCTGGTGAACACCAGGTCGACGCTGGCATCACGCAGCGGCAAACGCTCGGCGTCACCGGCCACGTGATAGAGGGCCCCGCCCTGCTCGTTGCGGGCATGGCACAACATACCCTCGGCGATATCCACCGCCACGCCACTGGCCTGGGGGAAACTCTCGGCCAGCGCCCGGCTGAAATGACCGGTGCCGCTGCCCAGATCCAGCCAGCGTGACGGCTGCAGGCCTTCCGGCAACTGCTCCAGCAAGTTCGAACCCACCGCGCGCTGCAAGGCTGCCACGCTGTCGTAGCTGGCGGCGGCGCGGGAGAACGAGGCCGCTACCTGGCGCTTGTCGGGTAATGCGCCGGGCGGGGTCGGACGGGAAAGGTCAGTCATCGCCACTCTCATGCAGGAAACTCTTGATGCCCGCCGCCAGTTCCTGCGGGTACTCCAGCAGGAACGCGTGGGAACTGTCTTCGACCAGGCCCACTTCCACATCGGGCAGCAGCTCGCTCAGCGCTTTTGCCGCCTCTGCCGGCACCAGCGCATCGCTGCCGGCGAACAGGTGCAGCTGCGGGCCAGCGTAGGCCTGCAGTGCTTCGCGGGTGTCCAGCCTGGCCAGCACCTCAAGGCCGGTGGCCAGGTACAGCGGGTCGGTGTCCGGCACGCCGACACCCAGCTGGCGCAGCAGGGTACGCGGCTGCAGGGCACCGTCGCTGCACAAGGTACGGAAGCGCTTCAGGGTGACCTGGGTATGGCTGCGGCAGCCGTCGAGAAAGGTGCCGAAAGTGTCTTCGGCCATGCCGTGGGGCCAGTCGCGGCGAGCCACAAAGCTGGGGTTGCTGGCCAGGGTCAGCAGGCCACAGCAATGGTCGCCGCGCTTGTGCGCCAGCGCGCTGGCGAGCATGCCGCCTAACGACCAGCCACCCAGCCAGACATCGCTCGGCAGCTTGCGGTCGAGGTGGTCGACCCAGGCCTGCACATCGCTGTGGGCCAGTTCCGGCAAGGGCATCAGCTCCACCTGCAGGCGGGCGTCCTGGGCGCGCAGGCTGGCGGCCAGCGGCTCCAGGGAAGCAGTGCCCAGGCCCCAGCCAGGCAACAGAACAAGTCGATTACGCATCGGCGCTCTCCAATTGTGGATAACACTCGGCCAATGCATTCAACAATAGCTGCACCTGCGCCTCGCTGTGCGCGGCGCTCAATGTCACCCGCAGGCGTGCGCTGCCCGCCGGCACAGTGGGCGGGCGGATGGCTGTCACCAGCAAGCCGCGCTCGCGCAGCATGCGTGACAGGCGCAGGGCCTGCGCGCTGTCGCCGATGACGATCGGCTGGATCGGGGTCGGGCTGTCCATCAATTCCAGGCCGATCTGCTGCGCGCCTTCACGGAACTGGCGGATCAGCGCGGCCAGATGCTCGCGGCGCCAGGTCTCGCGGCGCAGCAACTCCAGGCTCTTGAGGGTGGCGCAGGCCAGCGCCGGTGGCTGGCTGGTGGTGTAGATGTACGGGCGGGCGAACTGCACCAGCGCCTCGATCAACTCTTCGCTGCCGGCCACAAAGGCACCAGCGGTACCACAGGCCTTGCCCAGCGTACCGATCAACACCGGCACATCTTCAACGCCCAGGCCGAAGTGCTCGACGATACCGCCGCCCTGGGTGCCGAGGGTGCCCAGGCCATGGGCATCGTCGACCATCAGCCAGGCACCGCGAGCGCGGGCAACATCGGCCAACGCCGGCAGGTCGGCCAGGTCGCCGTCCATGCTGAACACGCCATCGGTGACTACCAGGGTATTGCCGACAGCCTTGTCCAGGCGGCTGGCCAGGCTGGCCGGGTCGTTATGCAGGTAGCGGTTGAAACGGGCGCCGCTGAGCAGCCCGCCATCCAGCAGCGAAGCGTGGTTCAGGCGGTCCTGCAGCACCGTGTCTCCCTGCCCCACCAGCGCGGTGATGACGCCCAGGTTGGCCATGTAGCCGGTGGAGAACAGCAGCGCACGCGGGCGCCCGGTGAGCTCGGCCAAGGCCTCTTCCACCTGGTGGTGCGGCGTACTGTGGCCGATCACCAGGTGCGAGGCACCGCCGCCGACACCCCAGCGCTCGGCGCCGGCCTGCCAGGCGGCAATCACCTCGGGGTGGTTGGCCAGGCCCAGATAGTCATTGCTGCAGAAAGCCAGCAAGCGCTGGCCATCGACAACCACTTCCGGCCCCTGCGGGCTCTGCAGCAGCGGCCGCTGCCGATACAGGTCTGCGGCACGCCGTTCGGCCAGGCGCGCCGCCAGGTCGAAGGCCATCTCAGGCCGTCGCGGCGTTGTAGAACATCTCGCTGCTGCGCTGTTCGACCAGCGCCTGCTCGATGGCCGCCTGGTGCACTTCGTCGGCGTGTTCTTCACGCGCTTCGGGCTTGATGCCCAGGCGTGCGAACAGTTGCATGTCCTTGTCGGCCTGCGGGTTGGCGGTAGTCAGCAGTTTTTCGCCGTAGAAGATCGAGTTGGCGCCAGCCATGAAGGCCAGGGCCTGCATCTGCTCGTTCATCTGCTCGCGGCCGGCGGACAGGCGCACGTGCGACTTGGGCATGAGGATACGTGCCACGGCCAGCATGCGGATGAAGTCGAACGGGTCGACGTCCTCTTCCTCGGCCAGCGGCGTGCCGGCCACCTTGACCAGCATGTTGATCGGTACCGATTCCGGGTGCTCGGGCAGGTTGGCCAACTGGATCAGCAGGCCGGCGCGGTCGTCCAGCGACTCACCCATGCCGAGAATGCCGCCGGAGCAGATCTTCATCCCGGCATCGCGCACATAGGCCAAGGTCTGCAGGCGCTCGCTGTAGGTGCGGGTGGTGATGATGCTGCCGTAGAACTCCGGCGAGGTATCGAGGTTGTGGTTGTAGTAGTCCAGGCCGGCCTGGGCCAGGGCCTTGGTCTGCTCCTGGTCGAGCTTGCCGAGGGTCATGCAGGTTTCCAGGCCCATGGCCTTCACGCCTTTGACCATCTCCAGCACGTAGGGCATGTCTTTTGCCGATGGGTGCTTCCACGCCGCACCCATGCAGAAGCGGGTAGAACCAATGGCTTTGGCGCGGGCAGCTTCTTCCAGCACCTTTTGCACTTCCATCAGCTTCTGTTTTTCCAGCCCGGTGTTGTAGTGGCCGGACTGTGGACAATATTTGCAATCTTCCGGGCAGGTGCCGGTCTTGATCGACAGCAGGGTCGAAACCTGTACGCGGTTCGGGTCGAAATGCGCGCGATGCACGGTCTGCGCCTGGAACAACAGGTCATTGAACGGTTGCTGGAACAGCGCCTTGACCTCGGCCAGGGACCAGTCGTGACGTGTTGTTGCAGTTGTGCTGGCGCTCATTGGCGTTTCCTTGTTTAGGCTGAAGCAGGCGCCGGGACAGGAAAGCCCGCCAGCGCATCACGGATAGCTCGCATAGTCATGGAAGGCCTATGAACTGTCAACCACACTGGAAAAGACTGGTTTACAAGTGCTCACTTATTAATCAATCGTGTTTGCTGTGCGATGAACCTGCCGAGCAGGCCTACCCGCTGTGCGTCGCCTGCGAGCAGGAACTGCCCTGGCTGGGCGATCAGTGTCTGCGCTGCGCCCTGCCGTTGCCCATGGCCGGCCTGATCTGCGCTCAGTGCCAGCGCCGCGCACCGGCCTTCGAGCTGGTGCTTGCACTGTGGCATTTCGGCTTTCCGGTGGACACGCTGATCAGCCGTTTCAAGCACAACCGCCAATGGCCTTTGGGGCGCCTGATGGCCGAATTGCTCGGGCATGGGCTGCTGCACCGCTTTGCAGAGGGGCTACCCCGCCCCGATCTGTTGTTGCCTGTACCCTTGGCCAAACGTCGACTACGCGAGCGTGGGTTCAACCAGGCGGCGATGCTCGGGCGCTGGCTGTCGTCGCACCTGGGAGTAAGTTGCGACGAGCGGTTGCTGCTGCGCCCACGGGAGACACCTGCGCAGCAACAACTGGACGCCAAGGCCAGGCGACGCAATTTGCGCCAGGCGTTTGCGGTCACGGGCAAGCTGACAGGCAAGCACGTCGCCATTGTCGATGATGTGTTGACCACCGGTGCTACCGCACAGGCGGTTGCCGAAGTACTGCGCCAGGCCGGTGCGCGACGGGTGGATGTGTATTGCCTGGCGCGTACGCCCAAGCCGGGGTATGTATGACTTGTGGGAGCGGCCTTGTGTCGCGAAAGGGCTGCGCAGCAGCCCCAGGATCTCTGCCACAGCAAAAATCGCTGGAGCTGCTAGGCAGCCCTTTCGCGACACAAGGCCGCTCCCACACAAGCTACACTTCGCTGCCACTTACAATGACCCAATACCCATGCCCCTGCCCCCCCACCTCACCCAGCACATCGCCCGCCGCCCCCAGCGCATCGCGCTGCTGCAGCACATAGCCGAACAAGGTTCGATCACCCGCGCCGCCAAGGCTGCGGGCATCAGCTACAAGGCCGCCTGGGACGCCATCGACGAACTCAACAACCTGGCCAGCCAACCCCTGGTGGAGCGCAGTACCGGGGGGCGTGGTGGCGGTGGTGCCCGCCTGTCGCCGGAAGGCCAGCGGGTGCTGCGCCTGTATCAGAGGCTGCAGGCCCTTCAGGCGCAAATTCTCGAAGCGGCCGAGGAGTCCAGCGACCTCGACTTGCTCGGCCGGCTGATGCTGCGTACCAGCGCACGCAATCAGTTGCAGGGCCAGGTCAGCGGCCTGCGCCGTGAGGGCCGGCATGATCGTGTCAGCCTGGCGTTGGGCGGTGGGCTGCAGATCGAGGCGTTGATCACCCACGACAGCACTGCGCGGCTTGAGCTGACGCTGGGGACGATGGTGGTGGCGCTGCTCAAGGCGGGGTGGGTGCGGTTGTTGGCCGACGAGGACGAGGCCGAAGCGGGTAGCAATTGCCTGCTGGCGACGGTGGAAGAGGTGCTGGCAGAGGTTGATGGGCCTGGAGAGGTCAGGTTGGCGCTGGGTAATGGGCAGACGTTGTGTGCGTTTGCCGAGGCGGATTGGTTGGCTGGGCAGCGTGTGACAGCAGGCAGTTCGGTGCGGGTTCAGTTTCATCCCTCTTATGTATTGCTCGGGGTTCCTGCATAGCCTGGCCGCGCTTTGCGCGGTTCGCGGGTAAACCCGCTCCCACAGGTGCATCGTTTCCCTGGCGGCTGCGCCGTACCTGTGGGAGCGGGTTCACCCGCGAAGAGGCCGGTACCGGCATAACGCGCTACCATGGCCCCATGCCGCCTACCCTCGGAGCCTCCATGTCCCACCCCTTCGACACCCTCACCCCCGACCTGGTCCTGGACGCAGTGGAAAGCATTGGCTTTCTCAGCGATGCCCGGGTGCTGGCACTGAACAGCTACGAGAACCGCGTCTACCAGGTGGGCATCGAAGATGCACAACCGCTGATCGCCAAGTTCTACCGCCCAGGCCGCTGGAGCGACGCGGCCATCCTCGAAGAGCACAGCTTCACCGCCGAACTGGCCGACTGCGAAGTGCCAGTGGTCGCGCCGCTGTACCACGACGGTCGCACCTTGTTCGAGCACCAGGGCTTCCGTTTCACCCTGTTCCCCCGCCGCGGCGGCCACGCGCCAGAGCCGGGCAACCTCGACCAGCTCTACCGCCTCGGCCAGTTGCTCGGCCGCCTGCATGCCGTGGGCGCCAGCAAACCGTTCGAGCACCGCGAAGCGCTGGCTGTGGACAACTTCGGCCACGCCTCGCTCAATACCCTGCTGGAAGGTGACTTCGTCCCCCGCGAACTGCTGCCGGCTTTCGAATCGGTAGCCCGCGACCTGCTAAAGCGAGTGGAGGACATCTACGCCCGCTCGCCGCACCAGCTTATCCGCCTGCATGGCGACCTGCACCCCGGTAACCTGATGCACCGCGACGAGGTGTACCACGTGGTCGACCTCGACGACTGCCGCATGGGCCCAGCGGTGCAGGACCTGTGGATGATGCTGGCCGGCAGCCGCGAGGAGCGCCTGGGGCAACTGGCCGAACTGATCGACGGCTACAACGAGTTCCACGACTTCGACCCGCGCGAGCTGGCCCTGATCGAGCCCCTGCGCGCCCTGCGTCAGCTGCACTACAGCGCCTGGCTGGCGCGGCGCTGGGACGACCCGGCATTCCCGCCGAGCTTCCCCTGGTTCGGCCAGCCACGCTACTGGGGAGATCAGATACTCGCCCTGCGCGAGCAAATGGCAGCACTGGATGAAGCGCCGCTGAAATTGTTCTAGAAGCGCGCCCGCCTCTGTCTACAATAGGCGTCGCTTTATTTAGCTACCTAAGCAAGGATTCTGCATGCATGCCGCAAACCCGCGTCGCGGGTATCTACTAGGCCTCAGCGCCTACATCATCTGGGGCTTGTTCCCCCTGTACTTCAAGGCAATCCAGAGCGTCCCGGCGGTGGAAATCATTGTCCACCGGGTGCTGTGGTCGGCTTTGTTCGGCTCGTTGCTGCTACTGGTGTGGAAACACCCCGGCTGGTGGCGCGAACTGCGGGAAAACCCGCGCCGGCTGGGTATCCTGGCCCTAAGCGGGGCGCTGATCGCCGGCAACTGGCTGACCTACGTATGGTCGGTGAACAACGGGCGCATGCTCGAGGCCAGCCTGGGTTACTACATCAACCCACTGATCAATGTGCTGCTGGGCATGCTGATTCTCGGCGAGCGCCTGCGCCGTATGCAGTGGCTTGCCGTAGCCATGGCCACCGTGGGTGTTGCCCAGCAGGTGTGGCAGGTGGGCAGCCTGCCGTGGGTGTCGCTGGTACTGGCGCTGAGCTTCGGCTTCTATGGGCTGATTCGCAAACAGGCACCGGTAGCAGCACTGCCGGGCCTGGTGGTGGAAACCTGGATGCTGGTACCGCTGGCCCTTGGCTGGCTGTTGCTGCACCCGTCGGCAACAAGTGCCCAGGGCGCGTTCTACACCAGCAGCGAAGCGTTGTGGCTGATGGCTGCGGGGCCGGTGACACTGGTGCCGCTGGTGTGCTTCAACGCTGCCGCGCGGCACCTGCCTTACACCACGCTGGGCTTCCTGCAGTATCTGGCGCCGACCCTGGTGCTGCTGCAGGCGGTACTGCTTTTCGATGAGCACTTGTCGTCGAGCACCTTGGTAGCGTTCATGTTCATCTGGGCGGGTTTGGCGATTTACAGCGTCGATGCGTGGCTCAGTTTGCGCAAGCGTAGCTGATCAAAAAATGATCATAACTCTGCAGACCCTGTGATTCGTGGTCTGCAGAGACATCTCCAAAGGTTATCCACACCCTCGTCCCCGTGGTTTGTGCACAAGCTGCTGATTATTGGGTGTTTTTTGAGCAAAGCCCTGTAAGGCGCGCGGGGCCTGGGCTGGAGAGGGGAGCCCCCAGGTTATCCACAAGGCCTTCCCCGTGATATCGGGATAACCGCAGGGGGCTGCTTTGCAGCCCATCGCGACACAAGGCCGCTCCTACAGGGGAACGCGTAACCCTTGTAGGAGCGGCCTTGTGTCGCGATGGCCGCGAAGCGGCCCGGCAATCTCGGATCACTCCTCCGGCCGCAGCTTCAACTCGACCATCAAATCGTCCGCCAGGCTCTCCAGCTTCTGCTGCAGGTCGTCCAGCGACAGGGTCAACGGTAAAGCCAACAACGCATCGGCATGAAACAACGGCTCGCTGCTCATCGGCGCCGGGCGCACTTCGGTGGAAAGCCGCTCAACGTTGACCTGAAGTTCAGCCAGCATCCGGGTGATATCACGCACGATCCCCGGCCGGTCGTTCCCTACCAGCTCCATGGCAATCGGCTTCCAGGTGCACGACGGCTCGATGCCGCTCTCGGCGATCAGTACGCGAATGTCATATCGGGCCAACCCCTGCAGCGAAGCCACCAGTTCGTCGTAGTTTTCCGCTGGCACCGCCACCCGCAGGATGCCGGCAAACTGCCCGGCCATACGCGACATGCGGCTTTCCAGCCAGTTGCCACTGTGGTCAGCGATGCACTGGGCAATGCGCTCGACTTGGCCGGCCTTGTCAGGGGCAATTACAGTCAGTACAAGATGATCCACAAGCCCTTCCTCGTGTCGGACCGCGCCGTGCGGCAGAAAATCGGGGGATCGACTCAGTATAGGCAAGGCGCGGCAACCTGCCGCAGGGCAATCTGCACAACGAATCGTGTACTGTTTCAAGATTTATCTGGAACAATCCACCTGTTTTTTGCGAACATACCCACTCCCAGCGTGACCATACGCGACCAACGGGTCGCATAACGGCGCTTTTAGTCTGATTTTGCCCCGCCTACTGCTTCATGTAGTATCCCGTGGCGCGGACTACAAAACGTCGTTTGGATGTCTGCCAAGGCGCCTGTGAAAATACGCACACTGTCTGCCAGCAGGTCTGGCAGGCCGCACCCAGCCGCGCTCGGGCTCTACTCGGGGGCATGCACTGGTGCCGTGTTTAGAGAAGCGCTACAGGCTTAATACAGAAGAGCGAAATAGCTGAGCAGAGTGAGGCAAGCAATGACTGGATACGTTCAAGTCGGTGGCCTTCAGGTCGCCAAGGTCCTGTACGACTTCGTGAACAACGAAGCCATCCCAGGGACCGGCATCGTCGCCGAGCAGTTCTGGGCGGGTGCAGAGAAGATCATCAATGACCTCGCTCCAAAGAACAAAGCCCTGCTCGCCAAGCGCGACGAGCTGCAAGCCAAGATCGACGCCTGGCACCAGGCACGCAAAGGCCAGGCCCACGACGCCGTAGCCTACAAAGCATTCCTCCAGGAAATCGGCTACCTGCTGCCACAAGCCGACGATTTCCAGGCCACCACCCAGAACGTGGACGAAGAAATCGCCCACATGGCCGGCCCGCAGCTGGTCGTACCGGTGATGAACGCCCGCTTCGCCCTGAACGCCGCCAACGCCCGTTGGGGTTCGCTGTACGACGCGCTGTATGGCACCGATGCCATCAGCGATGAAGGCGGCGCCGAGAAAGGCCAAGGCTACAACAAGGTGCGTGGCGACAAGGTCATCGCCTTCGCCCGCGCCTTCCTCGACGAAGCCGCGCCACTGGCAGCCGGCTCGCACGTCGATTCCACCGGCTATCGCATCGAAGGCGGCAAGCTGGTAGTTGCCCTGAAAGGCGGCAGCAACAGCGGCCTGCGTGACGACGCCCAGCTGATCGGCTTCCATGGCGACGCCGCCGCGCCGACTGCCGTGCTGCTCAAGCACAACGGCCTGCACTTCGAAATCCAGGTCGATGCCAGCACCCCGGTCGGCAGCACCGATGCCGCCGGCGTGAAAGACATCCTGATGGAGTCGGCGCTGACCACCATCATGGACTGCGAAGACTCGGTCGCCGCCGTCGACGCCGACGACAAGGTGGTCGTCTACCGCAACTGGCTGGGCCTGATGAAAGGCGACCTGGCCGAAAGCGTCAGCAAGGCTGGCAAGACCTTCACCCGCACCATGAACCCGGACCGCGAGTACGCCGCGCCCAACGGCGGCAGCGTGACCCTGCACGGCCGTTCGTTGCTGTTCGTGCGCAACGTTGGCCACCTGATGACCAACCCGGCGATCCTCGACGCCCAGGGCAACGAAATCCCCGAAGGCATCCAGGACGGGCTGTTCACCAACCTGATCGCCCTGCACAACCTCAATGGCAACACCAGCCGCAAGAACACCCGCAGCGGCAGCGTGTACATCGTCAAGCCAAAGATGCACGGCCCGGAAGAAGTTGCCTTCGCCGCCGAGATCTTCAGCCAGGTCGAAGACCTGCTGGGCATGAAGCGCAACACCGTCAAGGTCGGCATCATGGACGAGGAGCGCCGTACCACGGTCAACCTCAAGTCGTGCATCAAGGCCGCAGCCGAGCGCGTGGTGTTCATCAACACCGGCTTCCTCGACCGCACCGGCGATGAAATCCACACCTCGATGGAAGCCGGCGCCGTGGTGCGCAAAGGCGCCATGAAGAACGAGAAGTGGATCGGTGCCTACGAGAACAACAACGTCGACGTTGGCCTGGCCACCGGCCTGCAAGGCCGTGCGCAGATCGGCAAGGGCATGTGGGCCATGCCCGACCTGATGGCGGCCATGCTCGAGCAGAAGATCGCCCACCCGCTGGCCGGTGCCAACACCGCCTGGGTGCCGTCGCCGACCGCAGCCACCCTGCATGCCCTGCACTACCACAAGGTGGACGTACAGGCACGTCAGCGTGAACTGGCTTCGCGCACCCCGGCGTCGGTAGACGACATCCTGACCATCCCGCTGGCCGCCGACACCAACTGGTCGGCCGAAGAGATCCGTAACGAACTGGACAACAACGCCCAGGGCATCCTCGGCTACGTGGTGCGCTGGATCGACCAGGGTGTGGGTTGCTCGAAGGTGCCGGACATCAACAACGTCGGCCTGATGGAAGACCGCGCCACCCTGCGCATTTCGGCCCAGCTGCTGGCCAACTGGCTGCGCCATGGCGTGGTCAGCCAGGAGCAGGTACTGGAAAGCCTCAAGCGCATGGCGGTTGTGGTTGACCAGCAGAACGCCGGTGATGCTCTGTATCGCCCGATGGCTCCTAATTTCGACGACAACGTCGCGTTCCAGGCGGCGGTAGAGCTGGTAGTCGAAGGTGGCAAGCAGCCGAACGGCTATACCGAGCCGGTACTGCACCGCCGTCGCCGCGAGTTCAAGGCGCGTAACGGGTTGTAAGCGACATCTGCGACAGGGGGCCGCCTTGCGGCCCTTTCGCGACACAAGGCCGCTCCTACATGTACCGCGCAAGGCTGAGGTCTGGCGCGGTACATGTAGGAGCGGCCTTGTGTCGCGAAAGGGCTGCAAAGCAGCCCCACTCCTGCACTAATCAATCTTCAGTTCTTTCTTCACCAGCTCCAGCAGCCTGTCCAGATCGACCGGCTTCAACAGAAAATCCACCACCCCCAGGTGCATCACGTCCACCGCCTCTTTCACATCGGTGTCGCCCGACACCACGATGATCGACAACTCCGCCCGCTCCGACTCGCGAATCTGCCGGATCAGGTCCAGGCCATCCTCGGGCTGCATGCGCAAATCCGTGATCATCAAGCCGATCCGCTGCTGGTAATGCAGGTACAGCCTGGCTTCCTCCGCCCCATCCGCACCGACACAGTCGATCCCCCGGCTTTTCAGGTACAGGACCAGCGCCTGACGGTTCTCTGCATTGTCATCCACCACCAGCACCAGCGGCTTGGCTGCCACAGGCGCACTCACGACGGCCAATGCCTCGCGCTCGGCGTCGCTCAGGATGTCGTGTTGCTCAGGCATGCTCATCTCGTCAAAAAAATTCCGCTTCAGCATTAGGACCGCAGAACTTGCGTAACCCGGCTGGCCTTTCGTCGGGTCTTTGACAGGGGCGCTCATAGACTTACGTCCAATGGGCACCACCCCGCCGCAAGCCGACCATGGAGGCAGAGAACAACATGGTCGGCACCTATATATATAGATATATAGTTCGGCATAGCGATACGGTCAGTTTCATGAGCAAAAAGGACGCCTACAGCCAGGCGGGCAGGACGGCAGTGCTGCAGAACATCCAGGGTACCCTGCAGTTCCTGCAGCGCTTTCCGCCATTCAACCAGATGGAACACAGCCACCTGGCCTACCTGGTCGAACAGTGCCAGCTGCGCTTCTATGCCAGCGGCGAAAGCATCGTCAAACCTGCCGACGGGCCGGTCGAGCACTTCTACGTCGTCAAGCAGGGCCGCGTGGTGGGTGAGCGCCAGCACCTGGTCAAGCCCGGTGTGGAGACCACCTTCGAAATCACCAGCGGCGAATGCTTCCCGCTGGCCGCCCTGCTCGGCGAGCGAGCGACCCGTACCGAGCACCTGGCGGGTGAGGACACCTTCTGCCTGCAGTTGAACAAGGCCGCGTTCATCCGCGTGTTCTCGATGTCCGAAGTATTTCGGGATTTTGCCCTGCGCGGGGTCAGCAGCCTGCTCGACCAAGTCAACCAGCAGGTACGCCAGCGCGCGGTGGAAACCCTCGGCACCCAGTATTCGCTGAACACGCCACTGGGTGAACTGGCCATGCGCCACCCGGTGGTATGCAACCCCGAAACGCCCCTGCGCGACGCCGTGCGGCTGATGCATGAGCAGCAGGTCGGCAGCATCGTGGTGGTCGACCCGCAGCGCTACCCCACCGGTATCTTCACCCTGCGCGACCTGCGCCAGGTGGTGGCTGCGGCCGATGCCGACCTGGGTGCGCCCATCGCGCGTCACATGACCGCCCAGCCGTTCTACCTCAGCCCCCAGGCCAGCGCCTTCGACGCAGCCATGGCCATGACCGAACGGCATATCGCCCATGTCTGCCTGGTAGAAAACCGGCGCCTGTGCGGTGTGGTTTCGGAGCGCGACCTGTTCTCCCTGCAACGGGTCGACCTGGTGCACCTGGCGCGCACCATCCGCCACGCGCCGCGCCTGGATACCCTGGTCTCGCTGCGTGGCGAAATCAGCCAGTTGGTCGAGCGCATGCTGGCCCATGGCGCGTCCTCCACGCAAATCACCCAGATCATCACCCTGCTCAACGACCACACCGTGTGCCGGGTGATCGAGCTGGCACTGGCCGAGCGCGGTGACCCGGGCGTGCCGTTCAGCTGGCTGTGCTTTGGCAGCGAAGGGCGACGTGAACAAACCCTGCATACCGACCAGGACAACGGCATCCTCTTCGAAGCCGCCGACAGCGCCGAGGCCGACGCCATCCGCGCGCGCCTGCTGCCGCTGGCGCAATACATCAACCAGTGCCTGGCCCAGTGCGGCTTCACCCTGTGCAAGGGCAACGTCATGGCCGGCAACCCCGAGCTGTGCCTGTCGCGCAGTGAGTGGGCGCGGCGTTTTGCCGGTTTTGTCCGCGAGGCCAGCCCGGAGAACCTGCTGGGCTCAAGCATCTATTTCGACCTGCGCGTGGTGTGGGGCGACGAGCAAGGCTGCGAGCAGCTGCGCCAGGGCCTGCTGGACCAGGTGGCCGACAACCGCATCTTCCAGCGCATGATGGCTGACAACGCCCTGCGCCAGCGCCCGCCGGTGGGCCGCCTGCGCGAGTTCGTGCTGACCCGCCAGGGCAACGACAAGGCCGCTACCCTCGACCTCAAGGTCCAGGGCCTAACGCCCTTCGTCGATGGTGCCCGGCTGCTGGCCCTGGCCAACGGCATCGGCGCCTGCAATACCCTGGAACGTCTACGTCAGCTGGTGGCCAAGGGCGTGATCGAGGCACTGGACGGCGCAGCATATGAAGAGGCCTACCACTTCATCCAGCAAACCCGCATGCAGCAGCACCAGCGCCAGACCCGCGACAACCTGCCGTATTCCAACCGCCTGGACCCGGACAGCCTCAACCACCTGGACCGGCGCATCCTGCGCGAGTCCCTGCGCCAGGCCCAGCGCCTGCAAAGCAGCCTGGCCTTGCGGTACCAGCTATGAGCCTGTTCGCCTGGCTGCGCCCCAGTGCGCCCGAACTGGACCATGCCATGCGCCAGCGCCTGGCCCGGCTGCCCAAGGCCGCGCCATTGGGGGTGTGTACCCTGCGCGAGCAGCGCTGGGTAGTGCTGGACCTGGAGACCAGTGGCCTGAACCCCAACCGTGACCAGGTACTGTCGGTTGGCGCCGTGGCCATCGAAGATGGCGCCATCGATTTTGCCCAGCAGTTCGAACGCACCCTGCACCGGCCTTTGCAGAAGACCAACGCCAGCGTGCTGATCCACGGCCTGGGCCCGAGTGCCCTGGCTGCCGGTTGCGACCCGGCCGAGGCCTTGCTCGATCTGCTCGACTTCATTGGCAATAGCCCGGTGCTGGCATTCCATGCGCCGTTCGACCAGCGCATGCTGGCCCGCGCGCTGAAGGAAAGCCTGGGCCACCGCTTGCAGTCGCACTTCCTGGATGTTGCCGAGCTGGCGCCGATGCTTAACCCCGACACAGTGCTGCGCGAAGCCGGGCTGGATGACTGGGTGGCGCGGTTTGGCCTGCAGGTGGAGGAGCGCCATCATGCCAGCGCCGATGCCCTGGTGACCGCCGAACTGGCGCTGATCCTGTTCAGCCAGGCCCGGCGCCAGCAGCTGGACAGCCCGCTGCAGCTGGAGCAGCGGTTGCGCGGCTGGCGGCGGCGCAAGGTGCAGAGCCACGGCCTGTAGCCTTGCATTGACCTTGCAGGCCTCTTCGCGGGTGAACCCGCTCCCACAGGTACTGTGCAATACTCAAGGCCTGCGCCGTACCTGTGGGAGCGGGTTTACCCGCGAAGAGGCTTGTACAAGTGATGCACCTTCCATGATGGCCATCCGATAAGCGTCCATTGCACCCACCCCCTCCCCTCTGCAACAATCGCGAATAATTATCGTTAGTTAATGCATTCGTTCCGGGGGGACGCTGCTTGTCTTCTGCACAGAGCCCACACGCCGATCTGGTCGGTGCGCTGTACCGCGACCACCGCGGCTGGCTGCTCGCCTGGCTGCAACGCAGCATGGCCTGCCGCCAACGTGCCGAAGACCTGAGCCAGGACACCTTCGTGCGCCTGCTCGGCCGTGCGCAACTGGACGCGCCCCGCGAACCCCGCGCATTCCTGGCCGCCGTGGCCAAGGGCCTGATGTTCGACCACTTCCGCCGCGCCGCGCTGGAACAGGCCTACCTGGCCGAACTGGCCCTGATGCCGGAAGCCGAACAACCTTCCCCGGAAGTGCAGCACCTGATTCTCGAGGACCTCAAGGCCATCGACCGCCTGCTTGGCAAGCTGTCGAGCAAGGCCCGCGCGGCATTCCTGCATAATCGCCTGGACGGCATGAGCCATGCCGAGATCGCCGAGCGCATGGGGGTTTCGGTGTCGCGGGTGCGCCAGTACATCGCCCAGGGCATGCGCCAGTGCTACGTGGCCCTTTACGGGGAGCCGACGTGAGCAGTGCACCGGTTTCGTCCCGGGTGCTGGAAGCCGCCATTGCCTGGAAACTCAGCCTCGACAATGGCAGCGGCACACCTGACGAGCGCAGCGAGTTCATGCGCTGGCATGCCGCCAGCGAGGAGCACGCCCGCGCCTGGCGCCAACTCGGCGCCATGGACCAGCGCGTGAACGCCGCTGCCGGCCCGGCACGCCAGGCCCTGCTGCAATCGCGCGCCGGCCTGCGCCGACGTATCGGCAAGGTAGGCGGCGGGCTGGCCGGCATGTTTCTTCTGGGCTCGCTGCTGGCCTGGGTCGGCGCGCCATCGCTGGCACCGAGCTACTGGCTGGCCGACCAGCGCACCGCCACCGGCGAACTGCGCACCCTGCGCCTGGAAGACGGCACCTTGCTGAGCCTGAACAGCCACACTGCCGTGGACATCGACTACGCCGGCGAGCAACGGGTGATCGTGCTGCACCAGGGCGAGATCTCGGTCGAAACCGGCCATCAGGACCCGCGTCCGCTGCTGGTGCGCACCGACGATGGCCGCCTGCGCCCACTGGGCACGCGCTTCCTGGTGCGCCGCGAGGATGACGGCACGCGCCTGGAAGTGCTGCAAGCCTCGGTCGCCGCCATGCCGCTGAACAGCGGCGACGAACAGGTGCTGCGCGAAGGCCAGCAGGTGCTGATGAACGCCAACGGCCTTGGCCGGGTCGGCACGGTGCCAGCCGGAGCCGACGCCTGGACCCGCGGCATGCTGGTGGTGGACAACGTGCGCCTGGCCGACCTGCTGGCCGCGCTTGGCCAGTACCGCAGCGGTTACCTCGGGGTAGACGACAAGGTCGCCGACCTACGGGTGACCGGCAGCTTCCCGCTGACCGACACCGACCTGGCGCTGTCGTCGCTGGTGCCGGCACTGCCGGTGAAGATCGAGCGGCATACCCAGTGGTGGGTGACCGTCGGTCCCAAGTAGGCCTGCACCGGCCTCTTCGCGGGTAAACCCGCTCCCACAGGATTGCACCAGCCTCAAAGGCCCCGCGCCCCCTGTGGGAGCGGGTTTACCCGCGAAAGGGCCGGCACAAGCAGAAACCAACCTCAAATAATTCTCAATTTTTTTCAGATTCGCCCTGTCACTTTTCAAATCTCGCTCGGCAAGGAAGCAGAAAGCACTTATCCGTCGAGGAGCCGCTGCATGTCCCGTGCTGTTGATCGTATCCTGCGCCCCAGCCTGATGGCCCTGGCCATCGCCGTGGCCGCACCATTGGCCAGCCCTGCCCTGTTCGCCGCCGAGCAATCCGCTCAGCGTGCCTACGACCTGCCCAGCGCCCCGCTGGCCACAACCCTCAACCAGATCGCCAGCCAGGCCGGCATTACCCTGGCCATCGACCCGGCACTGGTCAGCGGTCGTACCTCGGCCCCGGTGAGTGGGCAGTACGATGGCCTTGGTGCCCTGCAGGCTGCCCTACGCGGCACCGGCCTGCAGCTGCAGCAAAGCAGCGTGGGCAGCTACAGCCTGGTGGCTACGCCGGAAGGGACACTGGCGTTACCGGAGACTGCGATCAATGCGACTTCAAACTATGAAAGCGCCTGGGGTGCCTCCAGCGGCTACGTGGCCACGCGCACTGCCGCGGGTACCAAGACCGACACACCAATCGTCGAGACCCCACGCTCGATGACTGTCATCACCCGCCAGCAACTGGACGATCGCCAGGTACTCAACCTCAATGACGCCCTGCGCTACACCGCTGGCGTGCAAAGTAGCGGTTACGGTTCGGACTCGCGCGCCGACTGGCTGCGTGTGCGTGGTTTCGACCCGACCCAGTTCCTTGACGGGCTGCCGCTGCCCAAGGGCTCGTTCGCCAATCCCAAGGTCGAGCCGTGGAACCTCGAACGCATTACCGTACTGCGCGGGCCGGCGTCGTCGGTGTATGGCCAGACACCACCGGGCGGCATGCTCGACATGGTCAGCCGCCGTCCGCAACTTGAGAGTGCGCATCAGATCGAAGCCCAGGTGGGTAGCAACGAACACAAGCAGATCAACTTCGACAGCACCGGCAAGATCGACGACGAAGGCAGGTTTCTATACCGTGTGAGTGGTGTGGTGCGTGACAGCAACTCACCCGTCGACCATATCCCGGACAAGCGCTACAACATCGCACCCAGCCTGACCTGGAATATCGATGAAGATACCAAGCTGACCTTCATCTCCCAGTACACCCGGGACGATACCGGTATCACTGGTCAGTTCCTGCCACTGCAAGGAACCAAACTGGACGGCCCGACCGGCAAGATTTCCCACCACAAGAACCTTGGCGAACCGGACTGGGACTTCTACGACCGCAGCTACTACGCGTTGGGATATGCCTTCGAGCACCGACTCAACGACACCTGGCAGTTCCGCCAGAACCTGCGCTACACCAAGAGCGATTTGTCGTTCCAGGCCGTGCAGGTAGCCACCATCAACAGCATCGATGCCGATGGCAACGTCAATCGCGAGTCGGGTATCGTCAACGAAGACATCAGCCAGTTCGCCGTCGACAACAACTTCCAGGCCGACTTCCAGACCGGCGACATCAGCCACACCGTGCTGCTGGGCCTGGACCATCAGCGTTCGAATACCAATTATCAATGGCTGTATGGCATGGGCGTGCCTCCGATCAATGTCAACCGCCCGGTATATGGCGCCGACCTGTCGAACGTCACCTACTTTGCCATGCAGGACTTCCAGCAGAAAACCCACCAGACAGGTGCCTACGTCCAGGACCAGATGTCACTCGACAACTGGCGCCTGACCTTGGGTGGTCGTGAAGACTGGATTCACACCGGCACTGTGTTCCACAACAGCGCCGACGCAACCAATACCCAGCGCGACAAAGCCTTCAGCGGCAACGTCGGCCTGAGTTACGTTTTCGACAACGGCATCACGCCGTACTTCTCGTACACCGAGTCGTTCCAGCCGGCCAGTGGTGCCAACGTCAACTCCACGGAATCGTTCGAGCCAACCGAAGGCCGTCAGTATGAAGTGGGTGTGAAATACCAGCCCGTCGGGACTGACACCCTGCTCACTGCAGCGGTGTACGACCTGAAGCAGCAGAACGTCAGCGTCACGGAAGGCAGCATCACCCGCCAGGTGGGTGAACTGCAGGTTCGCGGCGTCGAACTGGAAGCCTCCACTCAGGTTACCGAGAACCTCAAGGCCATCGCGTCATACACCTATACCGACACCGAGATCCTGAAGGGTGACGACAAAGGCAACCGCATGGCGCTGATCCCGCGCAACCAGGCAACCCTGTGGGCCGACTACACCTGGCACAGCGGGCCACTGGACGGCTTCGGCATCGGTGGTGGTGTGCGCTATGTGGGTGACACCTACGGCAACACCGCCAACACCGAACTGGCCCATGTGGGTTCGTACACGGTGTACGACGCTTCGGTGCACTACGACCTCGGCCGCTTGGACAACAGCATGAAAGGCCTGACGGTAGCAGTGGAGGCGAAGAACCTGTTCAACAAGGACTACCTGGCCAACTGTGACGGTTACTGGTGCTACTACGGCGACGAGCGCAACGTGGTGGCCAGTGTCAATTACAAGTTCTGAGTAAGCCGGACCATTCGCAGCACAAGGCTGCTCCTACAACGGCCAGCGCGGTCCCTGTAGGAGCGGCCTTGTGTCGCGAAAGGGCTGCGCAGCAGCCCCAGCTTCCAACAGGCAAAAATCGGTACCGTGATGAAAAGCCCAACCATCCGCCACTGGTCGGTGATCCACACCTGGAGCAGCCTTGTATGCACCCTGTTCCTGCTGTTGCTGGCGCTCACCGGCCTGCCGCTGATCTTCCACCACGAACTCGAACACCTGCTCGGCGACGCGCCCGAACTGCGAGAAATGCCGGCAGGCACCCCACACCTCGACCTGCAGCAGTTGGTGATCAAGGCCGAGCAGCACCGCCCCGGCGAGGTCATGCAGTACTTTGGCTACGACGAGGACGAAGCCAACGGTGTGGTGGCCATCACCGCCGCCACCGCCGGCACCGAACCCAATTCGTCGCACACCTTCATGCTTGACGCCCGCACCGGCGAAGCCGTGGCCATGCCGGCCGCCAACGGCGGCTTCATGATGACCATGCTGCGCCTGCACGTGGACATGTTCGCCGGCCTGCCCGGCAAGCTGCTGCTGGCCTTCATGGGCGTGCTGTTCGTCGTGGCGATCATCTCCGGCACCGTGCTCTATGCACCATTCATGCGCCGCCTGGACTTCGCCACGGTACGCCACGGCAAATCCCGCCGCCTGCGCTGGCTCGACCTGCACAACCTGATCGGCGTGGTCACCCTGGCCTGGGCACTGACGGTAGGCGTGACCGGTGTGATCAGCGCCCTGTCCGACCTGGTCATCGCCGCCTGGCGCAATGACAGCCTGGCCGCCATGGTCGCGCCCTACCGTGATGCCCCACCGCTCATCGAGCGCGCCCCGGCCACCCGCCTGCTGGGCATCGCCGAACAGGCCGCGCCCGGCATGCGCCCGGACTTCATCGCCTTCCCCGGCACCCGCTTCTCCAGCGAACACCACTACGCGGTGTTCATGAAAGGCGCCACGCACCTGACCTCGCACCTGCTCACCCCGGTGCTGATCGATGCACGCACGCTGGAGGTTACTGCGGTCGGTGAACGTCCCTGGTACATGGACGCCATGGGCCTGTCGCAACCGCTGCACTTCGGCGATTACGGCGGGCGGCCGATGCAGGTCCTCTGGGCCGTGCTCGACGTGCTGACTATCATCGTGCTCGGCAGTGGCCTGTACCTGTGGTGGGGCAAGCAGCGCAAGCCCAAGGGGGCAACCGCATGAGCCACAAGTCGCGGTCAACCCGGCGCATCTACACCTGGCCGGCGCTTGTCGCCCTGCTCAGTGCCGGCGGGTTGTTCGCAGCCCTGCTGGGCGACGGCATCTGGGACAGCCTCGCCTGGCTAGGCCTGGGCGTTTCGGCCGTGCTGGGCCTGCGTGGCTTGTGGCCCCGGCGCCGGCAATAACCGGCTACCACCCACCTCGCACATTGCCTCGACATGGTGTGGCTCCCTTAACCCACGGAACTACACCATGACCCCGCTACAACGCCTCGAAGCCCTGGACACCCAGATCACTGCCCTGCAACGAGGGCAGCCCGCCCCGGTCGACGGCCTGGCGCACTTGCAGCTGCGCCAGCGCTTTTTCGGTGACCTGGCACTGTTCTGGAAGGAAGCCCCTGCGGGGGGCCAAAGCCGCTTCCAGCGCTTGATGCAACTGCGTCACGAGCAGCTGCTTGCGGAGCTGGAACTGCGACTGGCCGACCAGACCCTCGGTTACGACGCTATCGTGTTGCTACGCACCTGCCTGGCTTCGCCACGGGCCTGGCAGCGCCGACATCTGCCCACCATGCAGCGCGCACAGCTGTACCGCCCGGTTTTCAGCAGCCTGAGCCCCAACCGCCGGCTGCACCTGCGGGGCGCGCTGGTGCTCGTGGCCGGTAGCCCGGAGGGCAGCGCTGCAGTGCCCGGCACAACCAGCGGCCTGGCCTTGCTGTGCAGCCTTTCACATGGCATCGAGGCATTCGCCAACCTCGCCGAACTGCACACCGAGCTGTGCGAACGTCTCGACGACCCGCTGCAAAGCCAACCCATGCTGCAGCTGCTGCCCCGCATTGAAGACCAGCAGTTGATCCAGCAAGCGGACCAGCTGCGTTACGAGTGGTTTGCCGAGGACATGGTCGAGCAGCAGGTTCAAGACCTGATCGATGTGCAGCGCGAACGCCTGGCAATTACCTGGCAAACCGCCTGGCAGCATGAGCATGCGCCCGACCTGGCAGACTTCAGCGCCATGCTGGCCAACCAGCAAGGCTTGCTGAGCCTCATGGGTTGCAAGCATGCCCTGGCCACGCGTTATGCACTGCTGCTGGAAAAACATTTGCCCAGCTGGCTGCGCAATGCTTCCGCACAAGGTTTGGCGCACATCATGCAAACCATGCAGGAGCTCGCCGGAGCCATCACCCAGGCCGCCGCGCCCGGGCTGCTGACCCTGGAGCAGTTCAGCCAGCATAATCACTTGCTGGCATGGGTCCGTGACCGCCTGGGCGAACGGCTGCGCCGGGAACACGGCATCCACACGCCTGCCGAGCAGATCCTCGTCAAGGTCACCATGGCTCGGCGCAAAGGCCCGCTGCTCAATCCGCTGGCACCCTCCAGCTACATCGCAGCAGCAAGCCGCCCACAGGTGGGCGATACCATCGAAATGGTACCGCTCAGCTACCGCCTGGACGAGTTGGCTCTGCTCAACATCGCCTGGTTCGATGTCGAATACTGGCTGACCGCACGGGTCCAGCACGCTGACGGAAGCGCCTTGCCCAGGCTCACGCCTGCGCATGTCAAACGACTGGTGCGCAACCTGGACGCTGGCAGTGGCTACCTTCGCTACCTGCGCCACCACCTGCTCGACTCCGCCGCCGGTCGCTGGCGCATGCAGACCCATGGCGCCATAAACCGTGCGCGCATGCACGCCGAAGCGGCCAAGGCCCGCTACGCCGGGCACTTCCTGAACGACCCGCTGGAGCAGGGCTATCGCTGGGTCAGGGCGATCATTCATTACCCAGACAGCGGCTGGCGGCCAACCATCGAGGAACACCGCATCGTGGTCCGCCAGTTGCTCATCGACGGCCATACCCTGCAGGGTGTACTGCTGCTCAATGCCGAGGTCGCCAGTGTCCAGTCGTTGGTGGTCTACACCCCGGATGCGCCCGACCGCCGTGCCTGGCGCGAATTCCGCAACACCCGCGACCTGTTACGGACCTTGCGCAATACCCCGGCGCTGCGCGAATACGTGATTCAACGGGCGCCCCAAGCCAACCGCAAACGGCTGGACAAACTGCTGCGCATGGGGCGCCTGGGGCCCTACGTGCAACGACCGATCATTACCGGCAACCTGTACCAAGCCTGCTACCGGGCAGAGGTGCAAATGCTGATGGCCGAGGCCGACAGCAACAGCCGCAGCAACAACGAAGTGCTGGGCGAGTTCAGCCTGGCCACCCTGCGCCTTATCCTCGACCTGATCAGCTTGGTGCTGCCTGCACCCGCCATGTCGGCACTGGCCTTCGGGCGCATGGCCATTTCCATCTGGGATGGCGTGGAAGCGATGCATCGGGACGACTACGAAGCCACCCTGCACCACGCCATTGCCGCGCTCAGCCACACCGCCGACGGGCTAAACAGTTTTGCCGGCTCAACCTTGATGCGCCGGGCACTGCGTGGCTTGCCACCGCAGCCACCGCGGCCGCTACCGAAAAGCCACGAAGCCGCGGTAGACATCAGCAAGCTGCGCTACCGGATCGACGGGGTTCATGGGGAGAAGGTCTACGAACAGATCAGTGCTACAGCAGGGCCGGACCGCTACTTCGTCAAGGACAGCCATGGGCGCATGTACAGCGTCAACTTCGACGGCCAGCGCTGGCGGGCACTGGACCCCAGGCAGCCGGACGCCTATGTGCAACTGCCGCTAAAGCGCCTTCGCGATGGTACCTGGGTGGTCGACTCGCCCGTGCTCTGGCACGACGGTTTGCCCGACCTCAGCCACCTGTTCGAAACCTGCCGTCTGCAACCCGAACGCGAAGGCCTGGCGCTAGCGACCGAGGACGACCTGCACGAGGCCGATGGGCAACTTTACCTGCTGCTGGCGGGCAAGCAGCTACCGGTGCGTCGACACCTGCTCCCAAGCCATTACCATCTAAGCATCCCGCAACACGCGCTCGGCGCGGTGCACGCCTGGGCGGTGCTGCGCCGCCAGGACGGCCAATGGCGCATTCGCGTGCGCCAGCCAGGCCGCAGCAGCGACTGGCTGACACTGCCGGCGGATTACTCGGCCAACCTGGGCAGCAGCCGGTCCAGCCGCTGATGCAAGGCACTGCCACTCGGCCAGTTGCGCAGCAACCGCGCCCGATCACGGGCATAGGCCGGGGCGAAGCTGAGCTGGGTGGCGTGCTGGCACATGGCATCGAGGTCGATCAGCGACCATTGGCCGTTGTTCCAGAACAGGTTATGGCCCTTGAAATCGCCGTGGCTGATACGTTCGCGAATCAGCTGCTGCATCACATGCACCAGGGCATCGACCTGCTCCTCGGGCGCATCGCCGCTATCCACGTACGGCGCGAAGCATTCGGCCAAGTCCGGGCCATCGACATACTCGGTGACCAGGTAGGCACGGCTGCGCAGGCCCATCACCCGCTGCTCCAGCACCGCCAACGGGCGCGGCGTGGCGATGTCGAGGAACTCCAGGCGATGCCCTTCGATCCACGAATGCCAGGCCCGGCTCGGCCGCCAGAAGCGCTTGAACCAGTGCGCGGTGTTCTTGATGTTGTAGCGCTTGAGCACCAGTGTGCGGCCGCCAACCTCGATGCGCGCCACACTGGCAGCGCCACCGGTCTTGTACAGGTGGCCTTGGTCGATCAACGCGTCGGCCTGCTCCAACACCGGCAGCATGGCTTCAACCTCGTTGCGGCGGACCGCCCGCAGGCCCGAAAGGCTGCGCTCGACACTGAACAGGCTGCATTCACGGCCAGCCTTTTCCAGGTAGTCCTTCTGGCGCCAGCTGCGCACCTTGTCCACCTGCTTCTGCAAGGCTTCCAGCGGCAACGCATGCTCGGCGTTGGCCAGCAGATAGTGCACCAGCAGCTCTTCGATGAACGGTTCCAGGCGCTTGGGTAGCTGGGCGAAGAATACCCCAAGGTTTTCCAGCACACGCGGGCGCGACAGCTGCTGGCCAGGTGTTTCCGCCTTGATGCCAGCGCCGTCGATCAGGTAAAGCTTGCCCCCGTGGCGCAGCAGGTTGTCCAGGTGCAGGTCTTCCTGCCACAGGCCTTGGGTGTGCATGTGCGCCACTGCGGTGAGCGCCTCGCCCAGCACCAGGTGCTGCTCATCGGCCAGCACCGGCAAGCTCTCCACTGCCACCCAGGCATCGGCCAGGCTTTCGGCCCCGTCGAGGAATTCGAACAGCAGCCAGCCGCCCTCGCCTTCCTTGAGGCCGTCGGCCAGCAGCTTCGGCGTGGTCAGGCCTTGCTCGGCCAGCAGCTTCACGCCCTGCAGTTCGCGCTGGAAATGCCGTGCAGCGTTACCACCGACCAGCAGTTTGGCCAACACCGGTGTACCGCGCCACACGCCGGCACCCACATAGCGCTGGCCTGGCAACACGCGCAGCAGGCTGAGCAATTGCAGGTCGGCCGTGCCGGCGGCATCGGCCAGGGTGATGCTCAGGGGCAACGAAGGGCTGCGCCCGGCCTCTTTCAATTCAGACAAACGCATCAGCGGGCCTCTTTTTCACGACGGCGTTGCGTCAGGCGTTGCAGCCAGGTATCGACCAGCGTGCCGTCGGCAGGCTGCGCCAGGTAGCTGGCCAGCAAGCTACGTACATCGCGCTCGCTCCAGACAGGGGCGCGACGCAGCAGCGGCTCAAGGTCCTTGAGACGGTCACGCATGCCGAACAGCAGGGGGCGGGTCTTCTCCAGGTCGATCAGTTGCGCGTCCCAGCCTTCGCGGCGCTGGCGCAAGAAGATGTGCTTGGGGTAGAAGCAGCCATGCACCTGGCCGGCGCTGTGCAGGGTACGCGCCAGCTGGCCGCAAGCCTGCAGCACGCCGTTGCGTTCAGCATCGCTCAGTTGTGACCATTGGGCCAGCAGGCTGTCGAGGTCGGCCCATTCGTCCAGGGCGCGAGTCATCAGGATCGCCCGGTGCGTGCCGCCTTGCTTGCGCTCGCCATAGAACACCGCCTGCAAGGCCGGAATCTGCAGCTTCTGGTAACGGCTGATGTTGCGGAATTCGCGGGCGAAGGTCGGTTCGCCAAATGGCCGGTGCAGGGTACGGGTCAGGTAGTCGCTCTGGCGCTTGAGGTAGTAGCCCTTGCCTTCGAGCTCCAGACGGAACACGCTGCTCCAGCCACCGCGGCCGGTGTTCGGTTCGTCCACGGCATCCAGTTGCAGCGCCCACAGCGCCTCGAAGTCGTCCAGGCCATGGCGTTTGAGCAGCGCGATGTCCGCGCTGGCCAGATAATCGGTCATTCCCTTCCCTCGAAAAAGCTCACCACCTGGCGAATGCGTTTCTTGTCACGCACATTCAGCCGGTCGCGGCCACGGTATTGCAGGTAGAAACGCAGGCGCTGGGTTGCCGATAGGTGGTATTTGGCCACTTTGTCCAGGCACGCCAGGTCCTTGATCATCCGGTGCCGCCACATGAAGCCGCGCCAGAAATCACCGGTGGGGCAGTCGATGAAGAATAGCGTGCCATGGTCGTCGACCAGCAGGTTGCGCCATTTCAGGTCGTTATGGGCGAAGTGGTGCTGGTGCATGACCCGAGTATGGCGCGCCAGCTGGCTGCTGACATGCCCGACCCAGGCGCGATCGGCCAGGCGTGCATCGTTGCGCTCGGCCAGCGCCGACAGGTCTTCGGTGCGTGGCAGTTCGCGAGTGATCATCGCCCCCCGACCGAAAGCCAGGCCATTGCGCTCCAGGCCCCAGGCCACCACTTCGGCAGTGGGGATGCCCCATTTGTCGAACTGTTTGAGGTTCTGCCATTCGGCCTTGATCCGCGGCCGGCCCAGGTAACGGCGCATGTGCTTGCCGGCCCCGGTGTAACGCTTGACGTAGTAGTTGACCCCGCCACGTTCGACGCGCACCACCTCGCTGATGGGGTCGCGGGTCAGGCGCTCGCCTTGCAAGGCGAATACCGCTTCCAGGCTGCCGAAGTCCGCCGCCAGGTGTTCATAGCCCGGCGCCAGTGTCCACCCCGCCATCAGAGTGCATCCCCATAGCGTTGCTTGCGATCGTAGAGTTTCTGCGCCTTGCGCTCCAGCCAGGCGAGCAGCGCGGCTTCGTCCTTCAGGATCTGCCGTAGCGGGCGCTGGAAGTAACCGCGCAGGAAGCGCAGCTTGTCGCGCTGGGTCAGGCCGATGTCCAGCGCCGAGAAGTACAGCGCGGCCAGGTCCTTGTCGCGCCAGCGGCGGCTGATTTTCGCCCGGGTCTGCGCGCGGTGCAGGTCGATCACCGACAGTTTGAAGTCGTCCGCCGTCACCGGGCGGTCGGTGTGCAGCAGGAAGTGGCAGATGTAGCAGTCGCGGTGGTTGACCCCGGCGCGGTGCATGCCGCCAGTCATCTTCGCCACTTCTGCGATCAGCGCACGCTTGAGGCGCGGCTCGGGCGGCTGCCTGACCCAGTCGATGCTGAGGTCTTCCAGGCTGATGGTCGGCGCCAGTTCTTCGGTAATGATGAACGAGTGCTGCGCGGCCGGGTTGCTGCCACGCTCGCCATAGGCGACGGCAGTCATGGTCGGCACGCCAACCTGGTGCAGGCGCTGGATGGCCTGCCATTCCTGGCCGGCGCCGAGCACCGGCAGCTTGGCGGTAAGCAGGTTCTTGAATATCTCGCCCCAGCCGATGCCGCGGTGGATCTTGACGAAGAAGCCCTCGCCAGCGACCTCGGTGCGTAGCGTGCGGCGCCCTTCCAGTTCGCGATAGACCTCGCCTTGCAGCGCCTCCACGGCATCGAAGGCATCACGCCCGGCCCACAGGCGCTTGAACGGTTCGGCCAGTATCAGCTTCATGCGGACTCCTGCCCCAGGATCACATCGGCGGCATGCTGCGGCATGCTGTACAGGTCGGCGGTTTCAGCAAACGCCAGGCCATTGCGCGACCAGCTGGCGCGGGCCTGCTGGTCTTCGAGCATGCGCTGCAGGTAGCCATTGAGCTGTTCCTGCTCGAACGGCTCGTCCAACACCAGGCCGCTGTCGGCCTCGGCAATGTAGTGGGCGTAGCCGCACACCTTGGAGACCAGCACCGGCAGGCCGGCCACCAGCGCCTCGAGCAGCACCGTGCCGGTGTTCTCGTTGTACGCCGGGTGGATCAGCAGGTCGGCGCCCAGCAGGAAGCGCGGGATGTCGCTGCGGCCCTTGAGGAACTGCACCTGATCGCCCAGGCCCAAGGTAGCGCTTTGCAGCTGGAACACCTTGGGGTCATCCTGGCCGATTACCATCAGCCTGGTGCGCTTGCGCAGGGCCGAAGGCAGTGCGGCCAGGGCCTTGAGGCTGCGGTCGACGCCCTTGGTCTTGAAGCCCGAGCCAATCTGCACCAGCAGCAGGTCGTTGTCGCCCAGGTTGAATTCCTTGCGGAACTCCGCGCGGATCTCGCTGGCATTGGCCGGCGCGCGGCGGTCCTGGGAAATGCCCGGCGGCAGCAGGTGGAAACGCTCCACCGGGGTGCCGTAGTGCTTGATGAACAGCGGCTGCTGTACTTCGGAAATCATCAGTACTTCGGTGTGGGCGTCCTTGGCGAACACCGCACGCTCGTACTCGGCAAAGTGCCGGTAGCGGCCCCAGCGGCGGTACAGGCCGCCACGCAGGGTCTGCGCCTTGTCCTCGAAGCAGCCGTCGGCGGCGTAGTACACATCCAGCCCAGGCATCTTGTTGAAGCCGATCAGGCGGTCGACCGGACGCTTGGCCAGGTCGGCGGCCATCCAGGCGCTGAGTTTCTCGTTGCGGCGGTGGTTGAAAATCGCCTTCACCGGCGCCACCAGCACTTCGAAGCCCGGCGGAATGTCACCCTCCCAGATCAGCGTGTACACGCGAATCTGGTGGCCCCGCTTCTGGCATTCCAGGGCAATGCGCATGAAGTCGCGCTGCAGCCCGCCGAAGGGGAAATATTTGTAAAGCACGAAAGCCAGTTGCATCAACGGACATCCTCAGCCAGCAGCAACGCGCTCAAGCGGCTCGCCACATGCTCGGGATTCAGGCGAGTGAAGCACAGCGGCCACTCGCGTTTCAGATCGAACCGGCGCAGGTCGTCGGCGCTCGGTTTATAGGTGCACTTTTTCTGCAGGCAGGGCGCGCAGGGCCAGTCACTGGCCTGGTGAATCTGGGTCCGTCCGTAGGCGCCGGTCAGGCCCGGGTTGGTCGGGCCGAACAGCGAAATGGTGGGCACATCGAGTGCCGCCGCCAGGTGGCCAAGGCCGGTATCGACCGCCACACAGGCTTTTGCCGCCGCCAACACGCGGGCGACGCCGGCAAGGTTCAATTTGGGGAGTACCTGGCAATTGTTCAACCCCTGGGCGATGCGCTCGGCCCGCGCCTTCTCGGCAGGGTTGCCCCACGGCAGGCGCACCTCCAGCCTGCGCCGGCCCATGCGCTCGGCCAGTTCGCGCCAGTAGGCTTCGGGCCAGTGCTTGGTCGCCCAGGTGGTGCCGTGCAGGAACACCACATAGGGGGCGGCAGGCGGCAGTTGCAGGCGCTCGAGGTCGAGGCCGTAATTGCCGATGCCTTCCGGCAGGTCATAGGCCAGGGCCATGGCGAACAGCTGGCGCACCCGCTCTACTGCGTGCTGGCCGGTAGCAACCGACAGGCGTCGGTCATAGAAGCGGCTGGCCCAGCCTTCGCGGGCCGAGTAACGGTCCAGGCCAGCCACCGGTGCCTTCACATAGCGGGTCAGCCAGGCCGACTTGACCAGGCCCTGGGCGTCGATCACCAGGTCGTACTTGCGCTCGCGTACACGTTGCTTGAACGCCTTCCACTCGCCGCTCTTGATGGTTTGCCAGAGGTTCTTGCGCCAGCGGCGGATGGCCACCGGGATCACCTGGTCGACCGCCGGGTGCCAGCTGGGGATTTCGGCGAAGCCTTCTTCCACCACCCAGTCGAAGCGGATGCCCGGGATGGCGTGGGCGGCATCGGTAAGCGCCGGCAAGGTGTGGATCACATCCCCCAGCGACGAAGTCTTGATGATCAGTACCCGCACTTAGTCGACCTCGGCCACGGTATCGATCAGGTCCGGCCCGCTCAGGCTGTGCAAGGCGGCAATGACTTTGCCAGGTTCCAGCAGGCGCAGGCAGTTGTAGTGACCGAAGCGGCAGGTGCGGTCGAAGCACGGGCTGCACTCGATGCCGGTGCGCACCACTTCCACGTGCTCGGCCAGCGGCGGGGTGAAGCCCGGCGAGGTCGAGCCGTAAACGGCCACCAGCGGGCGGTTCAGCGCGGCGGCCACGTGCATCAGGCCGGAGTCGTTGGACACCACAGCGTCGGCACAGGACATCAGGTCGATGGCCTCGGCCAGCGAGGTTTCCCCGGCCAGGTTGGACGATTCTTCACGCAGCCCCGGGATCAGCCGGTCGCGGATCTGCTCACCGACCGGGTGATCGTTCTTCGAGCCGAACAGCCACACCTGCCAGCCCTGGCGGATCATCGCATCGGCCACGCTGGCGTAGTGCTCGGCCGGCCAGCGCTTGGCCTCGCCGAACTCGGCACCGGGGCACAGCGCCAGCACAGGGCGGTCCAGCTCCAGGCCGAACTTGGCCAGGGCGGCGTCACGGCTTTGCGCTTCGATCTGCAGGCTGGGCCGCGGGTACGGCTGCGGCAGCTCGGCGCCGGGTGCGTAGGCCAGTGCCATGAAGCGCTCGATCATCAGCGGGTAGCGGGCCTTGTCCAGCTTGCGCACGTCGTTGAGCAGGCCGAAGCGCATTTCGCCGCGCCAGCCGGTGCGCTTGGGGATACCGGCAAAGAACGGCACCAGCGCCGACTTGAGCGAGTTGGGCAGCAGGATGGCCTGGTCGTACTGGCCGGCCAGGGACTTGCCGATGCGCCGCCGCGTGGCCAGTTCCAGTGCGCCGTGGCCGAGCGGGAAGCTCAGGGCCTGGCGGACCTCGGGCATGCGTTCAAGGATCGGCCGGCTCCACTCGGGGGCCAGCACATCGATCACGCAGTCGGGGTGCTGCTGTTTCAGGCACTGGAACAGGGTCTGCGCCATCACCATGTCGCCGACCCAGCTGGGGCCAATGATCAGTATTCTCATGCTTAGTCCAGAAACGCTCGGGGAGGCTACAGGCTGCGGTACAGCCTGGCCTCCCCTCTTTATATTCAGGCTATGTGGCGGACAGTGTACCACTGGTGGGAGGCCATGGACCTTTGGGGCTGCTTTGCAGCCCATCGCGACACAAGGCCGCTCCTACAAGGGAATGCGATCTCCTGTAGGAGCGGCCTTGTGTCGCGATGGGCCGCAAAGCGGCCCCCAAATTCTCAAGTCAAACCCAATTCACCCCAGATCCGCCGCACCTCACGGCGTTCATCGGCAAACTGCGCAGCATCGATCACCCCAGCCTCCTTTTGCAGAGCCTGGCGGTGCGAGGCCGAGCGGAATGCCTTGTACACCTCACGCAACAGCACCGCGTCACTGGCCGGCATCAAACCCGCCTGCTCCAGCTCTTCCAGAATGCGGATGTTATCGGTCCATCGGAGTATGGCCGGGTGGTCGTGGGACCAGGCCAAAGCCGCGTATTGCACCATAAATTCGATATCGACGATACCGCCGGCATCCTGCTTGATATCGAACGGCACACCGGCCTCGAAAGCGTTGGCCGCGGTACCGGCAGCGGTGGCCTTGGTGCCGAGGTTATCGCGCATCTTGGCGCGCATTTCGCTCACTTCGCTGCGCAGTTTTTCCAGGTCGCGGGCCTGGCCCAGAACCTTGGCGCGCACGCCTTCGAACGCGGTGCCCACCTGCTTGCACCCCACCAGCACCCGAGCCCGCACCAGGGCCTGGTGCTCCCAGGTCCAGGCTTCGTTCTGCTGGTAGCGCTCGAACGCACCCAGCGAGCTCACCAGCAGGCCCGAGGCACCCGACGGGCGCAGGCGCATGTCCACGTCATACAGCTGGCCCGAGTTGGTCTGGGTAGTCAGCAGGTGAATGATGCGTTGGCCCAGGCGGGTGAAGAACTGCGCACTGTCGATCGGCTTGGCGCCGTCGGTTTCCGCCTGCGGGTCGCCGTCATGGATGAATACCAGGTCCAGGTCCGAGCCATGTCCCAACTCCAGGCCACCTACCTTGCCGTAGCCAATGATGATGAAGCCCGGGTCGCACAGGCTGCCGTCGCTGCGCTTGGGCTGGCCGTGGCGGGCCACGGTCTGGCGCCAGGCCAGGGCCAGTACCTGGTCGAGGATGGCCTCGGCCAGCCAGGTCAGGTAGTCGCTGACTTTCATGAGCGGCAGGTTGCCGCTGATCTCCGAGGCGGCCACGCGCAGGCTGTGGGCCAGCTTGAAGTGCCGCAGCGCCTCCATTTGCTGTTCCAGGTCGTCCTCGGGGATGCGCGTCAGGCGTTCGCGCAGCTCGCTGGCCAGCTCCGGCGCCAGTGGCGGGCTGAACAGGCGGCCTTCATTGAGCAGTTCGTCGAGCAGCAGCGGGTAGCGGGCAATCTGCTCGGCAATCCATGGGCTGGCGGCGCACAGGGTCAGCAGGCGGCGCAAGGCGCCGGGGTTTTCGGTGAGCAACACCAGGTAGGCAGAACGCCGTGCCACGGCCTCGACCAGCGGCAGCACGCGCTCGAGCACCAGGTCGGGGTTGTCATGCTCCACAGCCTGGGCCAGCAAGCGCGGGATAAAGGCGTCCAGGCGCTCACGGCCAATCCGCTGCATCGAACGCAGCTGCGGGCTGGAGCGCAGCGCGGCCAGGCGCCGCAGGGCTTCAGCAGGCTGCTGGAAACCGGCCTCCTGCAGCTGACGGCCAGCGGCCTCTTCATCCTGCGCCTGCTCCCACAGCGGCGACCATTCGCCACCCACCACCAGCTCGCCCTCGCCGTCTTCATCATCCGGGTCGGCGATCACCTGGCGGAAATGCCAGTCGATGCGGCTACGCCAGTGCGTCAGTTGGTCATGGAAGCTTTGCCAGTCGGCATAACCGAGCATGTAGGCGACCCGCGCCTGATCGGTCTCGCTGTCCGGTAGCATCTGCGTCTGGCGATCGGCGATGGCCTGTATGGCGTGTTCGGTATAGCGCAGGAATTCATAACCCTCGCGCAGCTCTGCGACCACGGCTGGCGGCAGGTAGCCCTGGCCCTCAAGGGTGGCCAGCACTTTCAGCAGCGGCCGCTGTTGCAGGCTGAGGTCGCGCCCGCCGTGGATAAGCTGGAAGGCCTGGGCGATGAATTCCACCTCGCGAATGCCCCCGGCACCCAGCTTGATATTGTCGGCCATGCCCTTGCGCCGCACTTCCTGCTGGATCAGCTGCTTCATGGTACGCAGCGCCTCGATCGCGGAAAAATCCAGGTACCGGCGGTACACGAACGGCCGCAGCATCTCCTGCAACTGCGCGCCGGCCGCCTGGTCGCCGGCCACCACCCGCGCCTTGATCATCGCGTAGCGTTCCCAGTCGCGGCCCTGGTCCTGGTAGTACTGCTCCAGGGCATTGAAACTGAGCACCAGTGCGCCGGCCGAGCCATACGGGCGCAGGCGCATGTCGACGCGGAACACGAAACCGTCGACGGTGACCGGGTCCAGGGCCTTGATCAGGCGCTGGCCCAGGCGGGTGAAGAACTCCTGGTTGTCCAGCGAGCGCTTCACTCCTTCGGTTTCGCCACCTTCGGGGAAGGCGAAGATCAGGTCGATGTCCGACGACAGGTTCAGCTCCACCGCGCCCAGCTTGCCCATGCCCAGCACCACCATGTGCTGCGGCTGGCCGCTGCGGTTGCCGACAGGCGTACCGAACTGCTGGCAGTGGCGCGGGTACAGCCACTGGTAGGCTTCGTCGATGGCGGCATCGGCCAGGTCGGACAGGTCGCGGCAGGTTTCGCCCAGCTCGGCCTGGCGAGTGATATCGCGCCAGATGATGCGCAACTGTTGGCGGTTGCGCTCGCGGCGCAGGTTGCGCGCCAGCTCGTCTTCGCTCTGCGCCGCCTGGGCCGTGGCGGCGATGTGCCCGCGCAGTTCACCGGCAGCGTAGCGCCGGTCCAGCTCGCCACTGGCCAGCAGGCCGAACAGCATGGCCGGCTCGCGCCGGGCCAGGCCGAGGACGAAGTCGCTGGCAGCGGCAACCTGGTCGAACTGTTGCCGATGCAGCGGGCTCCAGATGTGCAGGTCGAGTTCCGGGTGGGCAGCCACGGCATCGCTGAGGAATTGCTGGTTGCGAATGATCAGCGGCTGCAAGGTGGCGGGCAGATCGGACGGCAAAGGTAGGCGCATGGTCTATCCTTGATCGGCGTGAAAGAGAGGGGAACAAGCGGCCAAGGGGAAGCCGGACCACGGTTGGACTGTCGTACAAAAGTTGGAAATAGCTGAAAAAAACGGAAAATTGGTAGCAAACATCAAGAATTACCCGCTCGCGACACAACGCCAACCAACATGAACGTTTTTCCTCACAAGCCAACATGCGACGAAACGTCGCACAAATGTAGTTTTACTACTACTCGTGTCGTGTAAAAGCATGAAATGCGAAAGCAAATGTAGTAAAACTACACGGCGCCGGAGGACACCCCGGTAATCCAAGAATTCACGACGTCTGCCCATAAGGCCAGTCGCAACTTCAGGCAATCGATTCTGGTTGCCTTTCCGCCCTGGAGCAAGCCATGCAAGACCTCGATCCAATCGAAACCCAGGAATGGCTGGATGCCCTGGAGTCGGTCCTCGACAAAGAAGGCGAAGACCGCGCTCATTACCTGATGACCCGTATGGGCGAGCTGGCCACCCGTAGTGGCTCCCAGCTGCCGTATGCGATCACCACGCCATACCGCAACACCATCCCTGTCACCCACGAAGCACGCATGCCTGGCGACCTGTTCATGGAACGCCGCATTCGCTCGATGGTGCGTTGGAACGCCCTGGCCATGGTCATGCGTACCAACCTGAAAGACTCGGACCTGGGCGGACACATCTCCAGCTTCGCCTCCAGCGCCACCCTGTACGACATCGGCTTCAACTACTTCTTCCAGGCCCCGACCGAAGAACACGGCGGCGACCTGATCTTCTTCCAGGGCCACGCTTCGCCAGGCGTCTACGCCCGTGCCTTCATGGAAGGCCGCATCAGCGAAGACCAGATGAACAACTTCCGTCAGGAAGTGGACGGCAACGGCCTGTCTTCGTACCCACACCCATGGCTGATGCCTGACTTCTGGCAGTTCCCGACCGTTTCGATGGGTCTGGGTCCGATCCAGGCCATCTACCAGGCACGTTTCATGAAGTACCTGGAAGCCCGTGGTTTCATACCGGCCGGCAAGCAGAAGGTCTGGTGCTTCATGGGCGACGGCGAGTGCGACGAGCCGGAATCCCTGGGCGCAATCGCCCTGGCTGGCCGCGAGAAGCTGGACAACCTGATCTTCGTCATCAACTGCAACCTGCAGCGCCTCGACGGCCCGGTTCGCGGCAACGGCAAGATCATCCAGGAACTCGAAGGCGTGTTCCGTGGCGGTGGCTGGAACGTCAACAAGGTCGTCTGGGGCCGTTTCTGGGACCCACTGTTCGCCAAGGACACCAACGGTGCCCTGCAGCGCCGCATGGACGAAGTCATCGACGGCGAGTACCAGAACTACAAAGCCAAAGACGGCGCGTACGTTCGTGAGAACTTCTTCAACACCCCAGAGCTCAAGGCCATGGTCGAAGACCTGTCCGACGAAGAGATCTGGAAGCTCAACCGTGGCGGCCACGACCCGTACAAGGTCTACGCGGCGTACCACCAGGCGGTCAACCACAAGGACCAGCCTACCGTCATCCTGGCCAAGACCATCAAGGGTTACGGTACCGGTGCCGGCGAAGCCAAGAACACCGCGCACAACACCAAGAAGGTCGACGTCGACAGCCTGCGTCACTTCCGTGACCGCTTCGACATCCCGGTCAAGGATGCCGACCTGGAGAACCTGCCGTTCTTCAAGCCGGAAGAAGGTTCTGCCGAAGCCAAGTACCTGGCCGAGCGCCGTGCTGCCCTGGGCGGTTTCGTGCCACAGCGCCGCGCCAAGAGCTTCAGCGTACCGACCCCGCCACTGGAAACGCTGAAAGCGATCCTGGACGGCTCGGGCGACCGCGAAATCTCCACCACCATGGCCTTCGTGCGTATTCTGGCGCAGCTGGTCAAGGACAAGGAAATCGGCCAGCGCATCGTCCCGATCATCCCGGACGAAGCCCGTACCTTCGGTATGGAAGGCATGTTCCGCCAGCTGGGCATCTACTCGTCTGTCGGCCAGCTCTACGAGCCAGTCGATAAAGACCAGGTGATGTTCTACCGCGAAGACAAGAAGGGCCAGATCCTCGAGGAAGGCATCAACGAAGCCGGCGCCATGTCGTCGTTCATCGCTGCCGGTACCTCGTACAGCTGCCACAACCAGCCGATGCTGCCGTTCTACATCTTCTACTCGATGTTCGGCTTCCAGCGTATTGGCGACCTGGCCTGGGCCGCTGGCGACAGCCGCACCCGTGGCTTCCTGATCGGCGGTACCGCCGGCCGTACCACCCTGAACGGTGAAGGCCTGCAGCACGAAGACGGTCACAGCCACATGATGGCGGGCACCATCCCGAACTGCCGCACCTACGATCCGACCTACGGCTACGAGCTGGCGGTGATCATCCAGGACGGCATGAAGAAGATGACCGAAGAGCAACAGGACATCTTCTACTACATCACCGTGATGAACGAATCCTACCAGCAGCCAGCCATGCCGGCCGGTGTCGAGGAAGGCATCATCAAGGGCATGTACCTGCTGGAAGAAGACACCCGCGATGCCGCGCACCACGTACAGCTGATGGGCTCCGGCACCATCCTGCGCGAAGTCCGCGAAGCCGCGAAGATCCTGCGTGAAGAGTTCAACGTCGGTGCCGACGTGTGGAGCGTCACCAGCTTCAACGAACTGCGTCGCGACGGCCTGGCCGTGGAACGCGCCAACCGCCTGAAGCCTGGCCAGAAGCCACAGCAGACCTACGTCGAGCAGTGCCTGAACGGTCGCAAGGGCCCGGTCATCGCCTCCACCGACTACATGAAGCTGTTCGCCGAGCAGATTCGCCAGTGGGTACCGAGCAAAGAGTTCAAGGTCCTGGGTACCGACGGTTACGGTCGCAGCGACAGCCGCAAGAAGCTGCGCCACTTCTTCGAAGTCGACCGCCACTTCGTGGTGCTGGCTGCCCTGGAAGCCCTGGCTGACCGTGGCGAGATCGAACCAAAGGTTGTTGCAGACGCTATCGTCAAGTTCGGTATCGACCCGGACAAGCGCAACCCACTGGACTGCTGAGGAGTATTTTTAAGTGAGCGAACTCATTCGCGTACCTGACATCGGCAGCGGTGAAGGTGAAATCATCGAGCTGTTCGTCAAGGTCGGTGATCGTATCGAGGCTGACCAGAGCCTGCTGACCCTGGAGTCCGACAAGGCCTCCATGGAGATCCCGGCTCCAAAGGCCGGCGTCATCAAGGAACTGAAGGTCAAGCTGGGCGACCGCCTGAAAGAAGGCGACGAGCTGCTGGTCCTGGAAGCCGAGGGCGCCGCTGCTGCGGCCCCTGAGGCTCCGGCCGCTGCTCCGGCCCAGGCTGCTGCGCCGGCTCCTGCCGCTGAAGCCGCCCCTGCCCCAGCTCCGGCCGCAGCCCCGGCTGCCGCCAGCGTGCAGGACATCCACGTGCCAGACATCGGTTCGTCGGGCAAGGCCAAGATCATCGAAGTGCTGGTCAAGGTCGGCGACACCGTCGAAGCCGACCAGTCGCTGATTACCCTGGAGTCCGACAAGGCCTCCATGGAAATCCCGTCGCCGGCTGCCGGCGTGGTCGAAGAAGTCTTGTGCAAACTGGAGGACGAAGTCGGCACTGGCGACCTGATCTTCAAGCTCAAGGTTGCTGGCGCGGCGCCTGCTGCCGCTCCGGCTCCGGCCGCCGCTGCTGCCCCGGCCAAGGCTGAGGCTGCTCCGGCCGCCGCACCTGCCGCTGCCGCTCCGGCTGCTGCTCCTGCACCGGTCGCTACCGCACCGGCTGCCGGCAGCAACGCCAAGGTTCACGCCGGCCCGGCGGTTCGTCAGCTGGCCCGTGAATTCGGCGTCGAGCTGGGCGCGGTTGCCGCGACCGGTCCGCACGGCCGCATCCTGAAAGAAGACGTGCAGGTCTACGTCAAGGCAATGATGCAGAAGGCCAAGGAAGCTCCGGCAGCCGCCGGTGCGACCGGTGGCGCCGGCATCCCGCCGATCCCTGCCGTGGACTTCAGCAAGTTCGGTGAAGTGGAAGAAGTGGCCCTGACCCGCCTGATGCAGGTCGGTGCTGCCAACCTGCACCGCAGCTGGCTGAACGTTCCGCACGTGACCCAGTTCGACTCCGCCGACATCACCGAGCTGGAAGCCTTCCGCGTTGCGCAGAAGGCCGTGGCCGAGAAGGCTGGCGTGAAGCTGACCGTGCTGCCACTGCTGCTCAAGGCCTGCGCCTTCCTGCTCAAGGAACTGCCGGACTTCAACAGCTCGCTGGCGCCAAGCGGCAAGGCCATCATCCGCAAGAAGTACGTGCACATCGGCTTTGCCGTGGACACCCCGGACGGCCTGCTGGTCCCTGTGATCAAGAACGTCGACCAGAAGAGCCTGCTGCAACTGGCTGCCGAAGCGGCTGCGCTGGCCGAAAAAGCCCGCACCAAGAAGCTGTCGGCCGACGAGATGCAAGGCGCCTGCTTCACCATCTCCAGCCTCGGCCACATTGGCGGCACCGGCTTCACGCCGATCGTCAACGCGCCGGAAGTGGCTATCCTGGGCGTCTCCAAGGCGACCATGCAGCCGGTCTGGGATGGCAAGGCCTTCCAGCCGAAGCTGATGCTGCCGCTGTCGCTGTCCTACGATCACCGTGTGATCAACGGCGCTGCCGCCGCGCGCTTCACCAAGCGCTTGGGCGATGTGCTGGGCGATATCCGCACCATGCTGCTGTAAGGCAGCGCACTGCCCCTCCCTGCGAGGGGCAGTACCCTTTTCGAGCTGCCACGCTCGTACCTCAACCCCGTCGATTGGCGGGGCTTTTTTTTGCCTTGATTTTCCCGGTGGGCTGCACCCTCTGTGGGAGCGGGTTCACCCGCGAACACCGGCGCAGCCGGTGCCATGTACTGTGTTGGATTCATCGCGGGTAAACCCGCTCCCACAGGCCGCAAAGCGGCCCCAAGATCTCCAGCCAAACTACAGATTCCGACCAAACAGCCGATAACCCGTCCACAGCATCACGCACGGCTGCTTGCCAGCCCCCGGGACATGATGCAACCTTGCCAGACCTGCCGCCCCAAAGGCCGCGTTTCCTCTTCAAGCGAGTCTTCGATGAAAAGCCAACCCGATGCCGCCAGCCGTGTGGCGGCCGAGGTCGTCACGCAGTTACCCGTGCCCTCGCGGCTCGGCATGCTGCGTTTCGAAAGGCTCAACGAAGCCACCTGGACCATGCTCTACCTCGACCCGGCCTGCGAGCGCCAGTTCGGCCTGCACGCCGGCGACCTTTGCGCCTTGGTGGACGCACCCTACGCCAGCTTGATGGAACCCGAGGCCCGCTACCGGCTGCACGACGAGATCCAGTTGCAACTGGCCCAGCGCGGCTACTTTCGCGTGCGCTACACCTTGCACACGCCAACTGCATCGCTACGCCTGCTGGAAACCGGGGAAGCCTACAAGCAGCACAACCGCCACCTGTTGCGCGGCTACCTGAGTGTGCTCGACGACCATGCCGAAGATACCGGCGAGGCCGGTGCCAGCGACCTGGAATCGCGCAACAACCGCCTGCAATTGGCGCTGCAACTGAACCAGCGCACACAGCAGGAACAACTCGAGCACCTGGAACGGGTTCGCGGCCAGCAAGACCTGATCCTGCGCCTGGCCCGCCAGCGCTACAGCGCCGGGAATTCGCTGCGCGAAGCCGCCCAGCTGATTACCCAGAGCGCCTGCGAGATCTACAAGGTCGACAGCGCCAGCATCTGGCACCTGGAAGACCAGCGCCTGGAGCCGATCATTGCCTGGTACAGGGAAGCGCAGGAGCACCGCCAGCCCGAAGCCATCGATGCCAGCCGCTTCCCCGACTACCTCGACGCGCTGCACGCCAGCCGTGCCATCGACGCCCACAATGCCGGCCATGACCCGCGTACCCGCGCCTTGGCGCAAAGCATGTGTCCGGAAAACAAGGCCATGCTCGATGCCAGTATCCGTGTCGATGGCCAGGTAGTTGGCGTGCTGTGCCTGGAGCAGACCGGCCAGACACGCGCCTGGCAATCGGACGAAATAGCCTTTGCCGGCGAACTGGCCGACCAGTTCGCCCAGGTCATCACCAACCACAACCGGCGCACCGCCGCCAGCGCCCTGCACCTGTTCCAGCGTGCGGTCGAGCAGAGCGCCAGCGCCTTCCTGCTGGTGAACCGCGACGGCGTGGTGGAGTACGTCAACCCCAGCTTTACCGCGATCACCCAGTACAGCACCGAGGAAGTGCAAGGCCGCCACCTGGGCGAGCTGCCGGCGCTGGAGAACCTGAGCGAGCTGCTGTTCGACTCGCCATCGAGCCTGGCCATGGGCAACAGCTGGCAGGGCGAGTTCAAGAGCCGGCGCAAGAACCTCGAGCCCTATTGGGGACAGCTGTCGATTTCCAAGGTATACGGCGACAACCGTGAGCTGACCCATTACATCGGCATCTACGAAGACGTCACCCAGACCAAGCTGGCCCAGCAACGCATCGAGCGCCTGGCCTACACCGACAACCTGACCAACCTGGGCAACCGCCCGGCGTTCATCCGCAGCCTGGACGAGCGCTTTGCTCGGGATGGCGAGCACTCGATGTGCCTGCTGCTGGTGGACATCGACAACTTCAAGCGCATCAACGACAGCCTCGGCCACCAGACCGGCGACAAGCTGCTGATCAGCCTGGCACGGCGCCTGCGCAACAGCCTGCACACCGGCGGTATCCTGGCGCGCTTTGCCAGTAACGAGTTCGCCGTACTGCTCGACGATACCAGCCTGGAAGATGGCCAGGGCGTCGCCCAGCAATTGCTGCGCACCCTCGACAAACCGATGTTCGTCGACAACCAACTGATCAACGTGACCGCCTCGGTGGGCCTGGCCTGCGCGCCACTGCACGGCGCCGATCCGGCCAGCCTGATGAAGAACGCCGGCCTGGCGCTGCACAAGGCCAAGGCCAACGGCAAGCACCAGGTGCAGGTGTTTACCGAAGTGCTCAATGCCGAAGCCAGCTACAAGCTGTTCGTCGAGAACAACCTGCGGCGCGCCCTGACCCAGAACGAGCTGGAGGTGTTCTACCAGCCCAAGCTGTGCCTGCGCAGCGGCCGCCTGCTGGGGCTGGAAGCACTGCTACGCTGGAACCACCCCGAGCGCGGCATGATCCGCCCGGACCAGTTCATCAGCGTGGCGGAAGAAACCGGCCTGATCATCCCCATCGGAAAATGGGTGGTGCGCCAGTCGTGCCGCATGAGCCAGCAACTGCGCGAGGCCGGCATGGGCAACCTGCATGTGGCCATCAACCTGTCCCCCAAGCAGTTCTCCGACCCGGACCTGGTGGCGTCGATCAGCACCATCCTCGAGGAAGAAGCCCTGCCCCCGCACCTGCTGGAGCTGGAGCTGACCGAAGGCCTGCTGCTGGAAGCCACCGAAGATACCCACCGCCAGCTGGATGAGCTGAAGGCCCTGGGCCTGACACTGGCCATGGACGACTTCGGCACCGGTTATTCGTCGCTGAGCTACCTGAAGAAGTTTCCGATCGACATCCTCAAGATCGACCGCAGCTTCATCAACGAGATCCCGGACAACCAGGACGACATGGAAATCACCTCGGCGGTGGTGGCCATGGCGCATAACCTGAAACTGAAGGTGGTGGCCGAGGGTATCGAGACGCCGGAGCAACTGGCGTTCCTGCGTCGGCACCGCTGCGACGTGGGCCAGGGCTACCTGTTCGACCGGCCGATTCCGGGGCGCGAGCTGGCTGAACGGCTGAAGCGCTATCCGCGTGGCCCACTGGCCTGACAGCCGGATAAACCTCGGGCACTATAGAACCCATACGGGCCCCTTCGCGGGCACGCCCGCTCCCACAGGTACCCCACAAATTTCGAATATTGTGGTGTACCTGTGGGAGCGGGTTTACCCGCGAATGCCCCAACACCTATTCAACTGACATTCAGAGGAACGGCCATGGTCCTGCGTTCGGAAATCCTGGTGAACAAAAACGTCATGCCAACGGCGGAGCAGGCCCTGCCTGGCCGCGAAACGCCAATGAAGCTGCCCGAGTTCCATTACGTGTTCAAGGACACGCCGCTGCTCGGCCCGTTCTTCGAAGGCGCCATCGACTTCGCCATCTTCGGCCTGGGTTGCTTCTGGGGCGCCGAACGCCGCTTCTGGCAGCGTGAAGGCGTGGTCAGCACCGTCGTCGGCTACGCCGGCGGCTTCACCCCCCACCCCACCTACGAGGAAGTGTGCTCGGGCCTGACCGGCCACACCGAAGTGGTGCTGGTGGTGTTCGACAAGGACAAGGTCAGCTACCGCGAGCTGCTGGCGATGTTCTGGGAACTGCACAATCCGACCCAGGGCATGCGCCAGGGCAACGATATCGGCACCCAGTACCGCTCGGCCATCTACTGCACCAGCCCAGAACAGCTGGAACAGGCCAAGGCCAGCCGCGACGCCTTCCAGGCCGAACTGAGCAAGGCCGGCTTCGGCGAGATCACCACCGAAATCGACCAGGCACCGACCGTGTACTTCGCCGAGGCCTACCACCAGCAGTACCTGGCCAAGAACCCGGACGGCTACTGCGGTATCGGCGGTACCGGCGTGTGCTTGCCACCGAGCCTGCAGGGTAACTGAAGCATGAGCACGATGACCCTGTTCCACTCGCCGTTGTCGCCTTTCGTGCGCAAGGTCATGGTGGTGTTGCACGAGACCGGCCAGCTTGAACGCGTGCAAGTGCAGCCGGTAAACATCAGCCCGGTCAGCGGCGACCCGCACCTGAACCAGGACAACCCGATCGGCAAGATCCCGGCCCTGCGCCTGGAGGACGGCACCGTGCTGCATGACAGCCGGGTGATCTGCGAGTACCTCGACCTGCAGCATGTCGGCCTGCCGCTGCTGCCGCGCGAAGGCACGGCGCGCTGGCGGCGCATGACACTGGTGTCGCAGGCCGATGCCATCATGGATGCGGCGGTGTCGAGCCGCTATGAGAGTTTCCTGCGCCCTGAGGAAAAGCGCTGGGATGGTTGGCTGCAGGCACAGGGCGACAAGATCCGCCGCAGCCTGGCCAATCTGGAGCAGGAGCATTTGCCCGAGTTGATGTCCGGGTTCGACCTGGCAGCGATTGGCGTGGCATGTGCGCTGGGGTATCTGGATTTGCGCCAGCCCGAGTTTGGCTGGCGCGAACACCAGCCTGGCCTGGCGGCGTGGTATGCCGAGGTGGCCAAGCGGCCGTCGATGGTCGCGACCTCTCCGGTGGCCTGAAGGGCCTCTTCGCGGGCACGCCCGCTCCCACAGGATCCTCACAGTATTTCGAGCTGTGCAATACCTGTGGGAGCGGGCGTGCCCGCGAAGGCCTCACCTCGGTATCACAGGAAACAGCTGCCCGATCCTGAGGGCCAACCACCGCCCGATCTCTCTGTCCTCCCTCATGCCGCCCTCCCCACCCGGGCCCAGTCAAGCCGCCGGGTCAGCACCATGAACACCCCCAGCAAACCAAAGCACAGCAACGACCCCATCAGCAGCGCATAGTCCTCGGCACTCAGCAGCCCATAAAGCAGCGCATACAACGCCGCCAACCCCGCCGCGAACCCTATCCCACGCCCCAGGCTGCGCAACACATGACTCAGGTAGAAGCCGATCAGCAGCACACACGCCAAAGCTGACAGCCCATACGCCAAACCAAAGCCGATGTGCTCGGACAACGACAACAACAGCAGGTAGAAGAACGCCAGCGCCACGCCCACCAGGATGTACTGCACCGGGTGCACGCTGAGGTTCTTCAGTACTTCGAACAAAAAGAAGCCGGCGAAGGTCAGGGCGATGAACAGCAAGGCGTACTTGATCGCCCGCTCGCTCTTCAGGTACTGGTCCACCGGGTCGACGAAGCTGACACCGAAGCTGCGCTCGCTGAAGTCTGCGCACTGCCCGGCGGTGGCGCACTGGCGCAGGGCGTCTTCGAGATTGGTGGCAAAGAACGAGGTCTGCCAGTGGGCACTGAAGCCCTGGGCGTCGATGTTGCGACGACTGGGCAGGTAGTTGCCGACGAAGCTTGGGTGCGGCCAGTTGGCACGCAGGTCCACGGCGCTTGTGCGGCCCACCGGCACTACATGCAGCTGGCCGGTGCCTTGCAGTGCGAGATCGAAACCGTAGCTGAATTCACGCGCCTGCAGGCCGTCCAGCCCCGGCAGGCTGGCGTGTACGCCACCGCGCATCCAGTCGAGCCGGGTACCGGCTTCGAACGGCACTTTCTGCTCGCCAATGCTCAACTCAAGGCCGTTCTCGATGCCGCGGATATCGCTGATGCCCACCACCAGGAACGGCTTGTCGAAGCGGTAGTCGTCGAAGTCCTTGTCGATGCCCCAGCGTTCAGGGAGCTTGAAGCGGCCACTGATTCGGCCCTTGGCGTGGAACAGCCGGGCCTGGTAGATGCCACGGGCGCGCAGCTCGGTGTCCACGCCCAGGTCAGCGTCGAAGGTTTCCGGCAGGAAGTACAGGTGGCCGGCAATGGTGCTGGTTTCCTGAGTGCGCTCGCCGTCCTTTTCGATCCAGCGGCGCTGGTACTTGTGGTAAGGCACCACCAGCAGCGGGCCGCTGAGTTGCTGGTCGAAGCTGGCGCTCTGGGCGATATCGCGCAGCACACTGTCGCGCAGGGCCTGACGTTCACCGATCAGGCCGCTGATCAGCAGTAGCGGGATGAGTAGCAGCAACATCAGCACGGCGATCATGCCGAGTTTGAAACCGAGGGTCTTGTTCATGGGGCCTCCTGTGGCAGTGGGCGCAGTGTCTGCGCCTTGCGTGGAGGCTTCGGGGAGATAATGTGGAGATTTCGTGTTTTTGGGTCCGCTTTGCGGCCCATCGCGACACAAGGCCGCTCCTACAGGGGACGCGTGCTCTTGTAGGAGCGGCCTTGTGTCGCGATGGGCTGCAAAGCAGCCCCGGCAATGTCAGCTGATACGCCGGGCAGGCAGCCACAACCTTACCCGCACCCCACCATCGACGTTATCCACCGCCAATGCCCCGCCATGCAGCTGCATCACCTCGGCCACGAAATTCAGCCCCAAGCCGGTGCTCTTGCGTCCACTCCCCGGCCGCGGCAGCGAGTAGAACCGCTCGCTCACCCGACCAATCGCATATGCCGGTATGGCCTGCCCCTGGTTGAACAGGCTCAACGCCACCCGCTCGCCATCGCGCTCCAGGTCGAACAGCAGCGCACCGCCGTTCGGGGTGAAGTCCAAGGCGTTGTCGAGCAGGTTGGCCAGCGCCTGGCGCATCAGGAACGGGTCACACAACAAGCGCAAACCAGCCGGCACCCGCTGGCGCACCTGCAAACCGGCACCTTCGATACGCGCCGCATGGGCCAGCAGCAACTCGTCCACCAACGCCGCCAGCGCCACCTGTTGCTCATCCTCCAGCGTCTGCATCTGCTCGACCCGGGCCAGGTTGAGCAGGCGCTCGATCATCTGCTGCAAACGCTCGCTCTCGCGCTCGATGTTGCCGGCAAAGCGCGCCCGCTGGTCAGCCGGCATGTCATCGCCCTGCAACAGCTCGGAAGCGCCACGAATGGCCGCCAACGGGCTTTTCAGCTCGTGTGTCAGGGTATGCACATACCGCTCGACATAGGCCTTGCCCTCCAGTTGCGTGCGCATGCGCTCGACCGCCTGGGCCAGGTGCGCCAGTTCACCACCCTTGTAGTGCGGCAGGGCGGCGCGCTCGCCCTCGCTGACCGCCTGGGCGTAGCGGGCCAGCCGGCGCAGCGAGCGCGCCAGCCACCACGACAACGCGGCACCGATCAGCAGGCCCAGGCCGATCAGCCCCAGGCCCAGGGTGAGCAAGCGCCGTTCGGAGCGGTCGATGTACGGTTGCAGCGAGCTGTTGGGCTTGGCCACGGTGACCACACCGATGATCTTGCCATCGTCGATGATCGGCGCGCCCACGTGCATCACCGAGGTGCTTTCATCGTCGGGGTCGCTGCGGGTGGAACGGGCGCCGTACTGGCCACGCAGGGTCAGGTACACGTCATTCCACTTCGAGTAGTCCTTGCCCAGGTCTTCGCCGCTGGAATCCAGCAGCACGGTGCCCTTGGCGTCGGTGACATAGATGCGGTGGCTGACCTGGTTCTTGGCCAGGCCCCAGATCTGCGCACCCGGGCTGCGCGAGCCGTAGGCCTTGAGCACTTCGGGCAAGCGGCTCTGGTTCAGGGTGCCGGCCTTGACGTCCTCGTGCAGGATCTCGGCCAGCAGGTTCGCGGTGTCTACCAGCGTTTCTTCCGAAGACTGGCGCACTACCGGACGGATCTGTTCACGCACCGTGTTGAGCAAAAAATAGCCAGCCAGCCCGACGAACAGGAAGTACACCAGGAAGATCCGGATGCCCAGGCGCATCAGGCGTGGTCCGGGCTGTAGCTGTAACCGAGGCCACGGTGGGTCTGAATCGGTTCGGCGTCGCTGGCCACCTGGCGCAGTTTGGCGCGCAGGCTCTTGATATGGCTGTCGATGGTGCGCTCGTACCCTACGTCAGAGGCCACGCCCACTGCGTCGAGCAGTTGTTCGCGGCTGAATACCCGGTGTGGTTGCTCGAGCAGGCATTGCAGCAGGCGGAATTCGTGACGGGTAAGGGGGAGTGGCTGTCCGCGGTAGGTGATCAGCATGCGCAAGGTGTCGAGCTGGAACAGCGTGGCCTCGACAGCGGGCTCGCCCTTGGGGCCCATGCGCTTGAGGATCGCCCGTACCCGCGCCGCCACTTCGCGCGGGCTGAAGGGTTTGACCACATAATCGTCTGCGCCGATTTCCAGGCCCACCACCCGGTCGATTTCGCCGTCGCGAGCGCTGAGGAACATCACCGGTACCTCGCTGAAGCGACGCAGCTGGCGGCAGGTCTCGAAGCCACTGATATCGGGCAAGCCGATGTCGAGGATGACCAGGTCGGCCGGGCGCTGGCGCTGCTGGTCGAGGGCGGCACTGCCCAGGGTTACCCATTCGGTGCTATGGCCGTCGGCCTGCAGGGCGTAGACCAGGGTGTCGGCGATGGCGGCTTCGTCTTCGACGATGAGGATGTGGGGCATGGCGTCCGGCCTGACGTGGGGGCAGACTGGACTTTTAACTTACAGGCCTCTTCGCGGGCAAGCCCGCTCCCACAGGTACTGCTCAGCCTTTGAGTGCAGCATCATTCCTGTGGGAGCGGGCGTGCCCGCGAAGAGGCCGGTACAGGTGGCTTTCGATCAGCAGCCTGGCTTGCCAGCAGTGAACTTCTTGGCCGGGTTGACCGCCGCCTTGAACTCGCGCAACGCCTTGGAGCCTACCAGCAGCGGGTAGTTGAAACTGCTGCGGTCGACCAGGTTGACCTCGACGGTGCGCTTCACATCCCCCAGGCACAGCTCCAGGTCGACCACCGGGCGCTTGGAGATCTCGGGCGCATCGCCTTCGTCCTCTTCATCGGCCCGGCCCTTGATCTTGCTGATGCGCGAGACCTTGTGCTCGTACACCTTGCCGTCCGAGTCCTTGGTAGCCAGGCGGAAGCGTACCCACTCGTCGCCATCACGAGTGAACAGCTCGATATCCTTGGCCGACAGCGACGCGGTGAAGGCACCGGTATCCATCTTGGCTTTCAGGGTTTCGCCCAGTTCGGGCAGGGCTATGTTCTCGTAACGGCCATAGATTGTGGGCTCGGCGGCCATGACCGGCAGCGCCAACAACGACAACAGGGCAAGCAGAGGTTTCACAGGCAGGCTTCCTTGAGGAGTGTCAGTGCTTAGACTGCACTGGCAGGATAGGTTCGCTGTCACAAGCCTAACCAACATAATGTGAAACATTTGTCCTCGCCGCAGGGCACTGGAAATTTGGCGTAGGCCACGGCCCTGCTTATCATTGCCAACCGTTTATCTCCTACAACAAGAGTCTCTTTATGCGTCGCCTGCTGACCGGCATCCTCACTACCACCCTGCTGCTGCTCAATACCCTGGTGTTGATCTGCCCGCTGCTGGTCTTCGCGCTGCTCAAACTGGTGCTGCCGGGGCGTGGCCGTGACTATGCCTCGTGGGCGGTGATGTGGGTGGCCGAAACCTGGTCGGAGATCGACAAGGCCATCTTTGCCCTGTGCATTCCGACCCAGTGGGATATCCGCGGCGTCGAGAACCTGCGCAAGGATACTTCGTATCTGGCCGTCAGCAACCACCAGACCTGGGTCGATATTCCGGCGCTGATCGAGAGCCTCAACCGCCGTACACCGTTCTTCAAGTTCTTCCTGAAGAAGGAGCTGATCTGGGTACCTCTGCTGGGCCTGGCCTGGTGGGGGCTGGACTACCCGTTCATGAAGCGCTACAGCAAGGCCTTCCTGGAGAAGCACCCCGAGCTGAAAGGCAAGGACCTGGAAATCACCAAGGCTGCTTGCGAACTGTTCAAGCGCCAGCCGGTGACCGTGGTGAACTACCTGGAAGGCACACGGTTTACCGAAGCCAAGCGTCAGCAGCAGCAATCGCCGTATCGCTACCTGCTCAAGCCCAAGGCGGGTGGCGTGGCGTTCGTGCTGGCGGCATTGGGCGAACAACTGGATGCCTTGCTGGACGTGACCATCGTCTACCCCGGCAACAAGGCGCCGGGGTTTTGGGATTTGCTCAATGGCAGCATCAGCCGGGTGATTATCGACATTCGTGTGCGTGAGCTGGACCCGATGCTGTGGGCGGGGGATTACGAGAATGATCCTGAGTTCAGGCAGACCGTGCAGGCCTGGGTGAACCAGTTGTGGGTGGAGAAGGACTTGCGGATCGAGCAACTGCGGGCCGAAATGGGCTGAAGTTTTCATTGCCTGCCCAGGCCTCTTCGCGGGTAAACCCGCTCCCACAGGTACTGCGCAGTACTCAAGACCTGTGAGCCCCTTGTGGGAGCGGGTTTACCCGCGAAGAGGCCGGAACAGGCATTACAACAATCCGATTAGAAACCTGGCTAATAATCAGCATTAGGATTACTTCTTTGTCACACCCCACCTAAGTGGATAAAAATCGACCAAAGCACAACTACAAAAATGCTCTGGATCGAACGATGGCCAACCCACCCAGCTCTACCCCCGTCCAGCTTCGCCGTGTCCTCGGCCTGCCCGCCCTGGTGTTCTTCGGCCTGGTGTACATGGTCCCGCTGACCATCTTCACCACCTACGGCATCGTCACCGAACTTACCGGTGGCCGCACGGCTGGCGCCTATATCGTCACCCTGGTGGCCATGCTGTTCACCGCCACCTCTTACAGCTTCATGGTCAAACGCTTCCCGGTCGCTGGCTCTGCGTACTCCTACACCAACATGGCCTTCGGCCCGAACGTTGGCTTCCTGGCTGGCTGGTCGCTGCTGCTCGACTACCTGTTCCTGCCGATGATCAACTACCTGCTGATCGGCCTGTTCCTCAACATAGCCTTCCCGGCCGTACCCGCGTGGTCGTTCGCACTGGCTTCTATCGCCCTGGTCACAGTGCTCAACGTGGCCGGCATTCACTCTGTTGCCAAGACCAGCAACTTGATCGTCGGCGCACAGATCGTCTTCATCGTTGTGTTCGTCGCCTTGTCCTGCCAGTCCCTGGCAGGCCAGCCGCTGGACCTGCTTTCGCCACTGCTGGGCGACGGTTCACAGCCGGGCTTCGGCGCGCTGATGGCTGGTGCGGCGGTGCTTTGCCTGTCGTTCCTCGGCTTCGATGCTGTCTCGACCTTGGCCGAAGAATGCCGCGATGCCCGCCGCGATGTGCCACGGGCAATCATCCTCACCACCCTGTTCGCCGGTTTGCTGTTCACAGTGCTGGCCTATGTCAGCCAGCTGGTACTGCCGGGCACCACCTTTGCCAATGCCGATGCGGCGGCCAACGAGGTGATGTTCAAGGCGGGCGGGCAGTTCCTGGCCAACTTCTTCACTGCCGCGTATGTGGCCGGCAGCCTGGGCTCGGCGCTGGCCTCGCAGGCCGCGGTGTCGCGCATCCTGTTCACCATGGGGCGTGACAATGTGCTGCCGCAGCGCACTTTCGGCTACCTGTCACCGCGCTTTGGCACACCGGTATTCGCCATTCTGCTGGTTTCGGCGTTCTCGTTGCTGGCGTTGGTGATCGACCTGGCTACCCTCGCATCGTTGATCAGCTTTGGTGCGCTGGTGGCGTTTTCTGCGGTGAACCTGGCGGTGGTGAAGACACATCTGATGGACGATGCCTCGCAGCGCAGCCTCAAAGGGCTGTTGAGCTATGGCCTGGTGCCGCTGGTGGGATTGGGGCTGACATTGTGGCTGTGGACCAGCCTGTCGGCGCTTACCTTGGTGATTGGTCTGTGCTGGTTTGCGCTGGGTCTTGCGTACCTGGCAGTACTGACCGCCGGCTTCCGCCGCCCGGTGCGCCTGGTGGATTTCACAGAAGCAACCTGATCTGCTGACCCAACGCAAATCTGCTTTTTTATGGGAGCGGCCTTGCGTCGCGAAAGGGCCGCAAAGCGGCCCCAGCAATCTCTGCAATTATGCCGAAACTCTGGGGCCGCTTCGCGCCCCTTTCGCGACACAAGGCCGCTCCCACAGGTACAGCATCAGCCTTCAAGGCTGTGATGCCAACGCTGGACCTGGAATATGCTCAGACCGAAGGTCGGGTCAAAGGAGCAGGCGTAGTCCACAGACTCCCCAGATTCTGCAACAACGACCCGGCAATCCCCTGCTGCCCCAGGTACTGCAACAGCAACGGTGCAAACTGCCCGATCATCCCGGTATCCATCCCCAGTGCCTTGAACGCATTGTCGAGGTCACTGCGGTTTTCCACATTGTTGCCCAGCGCATTGCTCAAAGCCGACTGGCTCTCGCTGTTCTTGCCTAGCAATTCACCCAAGCCACTCAGGCCTCCCAGCGCATTGGCACCGGCAAGCAGGTCGAGCCCTGGCACTGCCTTGGTCAGCTGGCCATAGTCGTCGGAGCTCAGGTTGTTGCGCGCCAGCCCCAGCATCGCCCCTGCCCCGCCCACGGCTTGCTCCGGGGTGATATTCAGTTGACTGCCCAAGGTATTGAGCAGATTGGCCTGCGCCTCGGGAGCCTGCACCTGGCCTTGCTGTTGCTGGTTTTGCATGGCCGAAACGGCATTGGCGGCATCGCTTAGGTTGAAGGCGAACACCGGGCTTGCGGCCAGGGTCATCAGGGTTGCCAGGGTGAATGCTTTCATCGGGAGGGACCTCGTCGGCCGGGATGGCCAGGGAAACGAGGGTTTGACTCGTGGCCAAGGGGAATGTTCCGGGCCGGTTGTCGATCCCTTCTTCCTGCTGGCCCAACATGAAAAAGCCCCTCGAATCGAGGGGCTCGTTTCATTCGACGCTGATTACGCCGCACCCCACATCTTGTGCGGGTCGATCACGAACTTCTTCGGTACACCCGCATCGAACTCGCCATAACCTTCCGGCGCCTGGTCCAGGTTGATCACCTGCACGCCCACCACTTCGGCAATGTTGATGCGGTCCCACATGATCGCCTGCATCAGCTGACGGTTGTACTTCATGGTCGGGGTCTGACCAGTGTGGAAGCTGTGCGACTTGGCCCAGCCCAGGCCGAAGCGGATGCTCAGCGCGCCGATCTTGGCAGCGGCATCCACCGCGCCCGGGTCTTCGGTCACGTACAGGCCCGGGATACCGATATTGCCGGCAACGCGGGTCACCTGCATCAGCGAGTTCAGCACGGTGGCTGGCGCTTCATGCTTGGCACCTTCGTGGCCATGGCCGCGGGCTTCGAAGCCTACGGCGTCGACGGCGCAGTCCACTTCCGGCTCGCCGAGGATGTCGACGATCTGCTCGTGCAGCGGGGTGTCCTTGGACAGGTCGACTACTTCGAAGCCCTGGGACTTGGCGTGAGCCAGGCGGGCCGGGTTCAAGTCGCCGACGATGACGCAGGCAGCGCCCAGCAGGCGTGCCGAAGCAGCGGCGGCCAGGCCGACCGGACCAGCGCCAGCCACGTAGACGGTGCTGCCTGGGCCGACCCCAGCAGTCACGGCACCGTGGTAGCCGGTCGGCAAGATGTCGGACAGGCAGGTCAGGTCACGGATCTTCTCCATGGCCTTGTCGCGCTCGGGCAGTTTCAGCAGGTTGAAGTCGGCGTACGGCACCAGCACATATTCGGCCTGGCCGCCGGTCCAGTCGCCCATGTCGACGTAACCGTAGGCACCGCCGGCGCGGGCCGGGTTGACGGTGAGGCAGACACCGGTGTGCATTTCCTTGCAGGAGCGGCAGCGGCCACAGGCGACGTTGAATGGCACCGAGACCAGGTCGCCAATCTGCATGCGTTCGACGTCACGACCCTTCTCGACGATCTCACCGGTGATTTCGTGGCCCAGGACCAGGCCGACCTGGGCAGTGGTGCGGCCGCGGACCATGTGCTGGTCGGAGCCGCAGATGTTGGTGGAGACCACCTTCAGGATCACGCCGTGCTCGATCTTCTTGCCGCGTGGGTCCTGCATTTTCGGGTAGTCGATCTTCTGCACCTCGACCTTGCCGGCGCCGAGATATACCACTCCACGATTGCCAGACATGCTCTTACCTCGCTTGATTTTTATTTATGCAGCGGTGGTTGAACGCGCCGCCTTCCGTGGGCGGCATGTGTTTCTGGAATGAGGGGAATTGTGGGCCTGATGGGGCGGGATGCACTGACTGGGAGCGACAGGGAGATGCCATTTAGCGGCAGGGTTGTCGTTGGAAGATATGGGGGCAAACAAAGGTGGCGGCCTGTGCTGGCCTCTTCGCGGCTAAAGCCGCTCCCACAGGGTTTGATACAGGGTACGAGGCTAGCGCAATACTTGTGGGAGCTGGCTTGCCGGCGATCACCGGCGCAGCCGGTGCCATGCACCGCGTCGCCTGCTTCGCGGGCTTGCCCGCTCCCACAATTACTGCGCTGGCTTCGCGTTCACGCAGCACCTGTGGGAGCGGGCGAGCCCGCGAAGAGGCCAGAACAGGCTGTTAGAGAACTACAGTCCGGTTGGCGTTGAGGAACACTCGCCGCTCGATGTGATACCCCACCGCCCGCGCCAAGGTCAGGCATTCGATGTCGCGCCCTTTGGCAATCAGGTCTTCGGGGTAATGGCTGTGGTCGACCACTTCCACACCCTGGGCGATGATCGGACCTTCGTCCAGGTCGTTATTGATGTAGTGCGCCGTGGCGCCGACCATCTTCACGCCCTTGTTGTATGCCTGGTGATAAGGCTTGGCGCCCTTGAACCCTGGCAGCAACGAGTGGTGAATGTTGATCGCCCAACCATCCAGTCGCCGGCACAGCTCTGGCGACAGCACCTGCATGTAGCGCGCAAGAATCACCAACTCGGCGCCGGTTTCCTCGATCACCTGAAGTACCTTGCGCTCTTGCCCAGGCTTGTCCTTGGGGTCGAGAGCGAAGTGGTAGTAAGGGATCTTGTGCCAGTGCGCCAGGGGTTCGAGATCCGGGTGGTTGGACACCACCGCGACCACGTCCATGGCCAGCTGACCGATACGCTGGCGATACAGCAGGTCGTTAAGGCAATGGTCGGCCTTGGACACCATGATCACCACCTTGGGGCGGTGGTTAGGTGCGGTCAGCTCGAAGGTCATGCCGAACGCATCGCTGCGCTCGGCGAGGCCGGCCCGGAAACCTGCCTCGTCGAAATCGTCCGGCTGGCGAAACTCCACACGAATGAAGAAACGCCCCGACAGCCGGTCATCGAAGGAGTGGTGCTCCGTCACGTAGCAGCGCTGCTCGAAGAGGTAACGCGTCACCACGTCGACGGTGCCGAGCATGCTCGGGCAGTCGGCGGTGAGAATCCAGGTATCCGGTGCCCGACTCATGTTCTGTTCTCCTTAAGCCTCGATGCTCAGGCCGTACTCGGCCGAAGCGTCCTGCAGCCACAGCCACCAGTAGTCGGCGAAGCTGCGGCGAATCACCAGCTCCCAGGTGTCTTCGGCGGTGCGGCGGATCACCAGTTGCGACTTGGCGAACACGGTGCCGACTGCCTTGCCCACCGGGAAGTTGTTCGGGTGAACATCATAGCTGGTGGATTTCATCAGCACTTCGCGCACGTTCGGGCCGCGCAGTTCCAGCAGGCTCTGCCCGCCGCTGACGTTGACCACCTGGATGTGCTGGCCTTCGAGGGCTGCGCGCAGTTTCTGCTCGACCGCCAGTTCCTGGCCGCCGGGCACGATCAGCAGCCACTCGTCCGGGCCGACCCATTGCAGCGACATTTCGTTGTTGGCGACCACGGTCAGGGCCACTGGCAGCTCCAGGCCCAGGGCCTTGTGCACGCCGGCGGCGAATTCCGGGTCGTGGCCGTCGCCACGAATGGTCAGGTGGCCGAGGAACTTGCGTTCACGCAGGGTCACGCCTGCGTTCTTGCGGCCTTTGCCAACCAGGCTGGCCAGGTCGGCGTGGTGCAGTGGCGACTGGGCCTTGGCCTCGGCGCCGGGGTTTTGCTGGAAGACGTTGATAGCGCTCATTTCTTACCTGCCTTGAATTCTGTTGATCGCGAAGACCTGAGGTAGAACCTGTAGTCAAAGACTTTGGAGATCCAGTGTGGGAGCGGGTTTACCCGCGAAGAGGGCGGTGGACCCACCATCGCATTCGCGGGTGAACCCGCTCCCACAAGGACCGCATTCCAATCAGAGCTACTGGTGAAGCCTCAAACGTTCTGCCGCTCGCCCTTCGGATCGAAGAACACCGAAGACACAATCTCCGCCTCGATCACGCTGCCATCCGCCTGCGGCGAGTAGACGCGCTCGCCCATGCGCTTGAGGCCGCCCTTGACCACACCCATGGCGAACGAATAGCCCAGGGAGTTGGAGGCGTAGCTGGAGGTGACGTGGCCAACCATGTCCATCGGGATCGGCTGCTTCGGATCGAACACCAGCTGGGCGCCTTCCGGCAGCCATTTGGTCGGGTCGATCGGCTTCAGGCCTACCAGCTGCTTGCGGTTGTCGCGCAGGCAGTCTTCGCGGTTCATGCCACGCAGGCCGATCCACGAGAATGGCTTGTTGCGGCCCACGCACCAGCTCATGTTCAGGTCGTCCGGGTTCATCGAGCCGTCGGTGTCCTGGCCAACGATGATGAAGCCCTTCTCGGCACGCAGTACGTGCATGGTCTCGGTGCCGTACGGGGTCAGGTTGTACTTCTTGCCTGCCTCGATGATCTGTTCCAGCACGCCCATGGCGTAGTTGGCTTGCACGTTGACTTCGTACGACAGCTCGCCGGTGAACGAGATACGGAACACACGGGCCGGTACGCCGCCGACGTTGCCTTCCTTCCAGGTCATGAACGGGAAGGCTTCCTTGTCCATGTCGATGTCGGTCAGCTCGCTCAGCAGCTTGCGGCTGTTGGGGCCGGACAGGGTCATGGTGGCCCAGTGGTCGGTGACCGAAGTGAAGTACACCTTCAGCTCTGGCCATTCGGTCTGGTGGTACAGCTCCATCCACTGCAGTACGCGGGCGGCGCCGCCGGTGGTGGTGGTCATGATGAAGTGGTTATCGCCGACGCAGGCGGTTACGCCGTCGTCGAAGACCATGCCATCTTCCTTGCACATCAGGCCATAGCGGGCCTTGCCCACGTCGAGCTTGGTCCAGGCGTTGGTGTAGATGCGGTTGAGGAACTCACGCGCATCCGGGCCCTGGATGTCGATCTTGCCCAAGGTAGAGGCGTCCAGCAGGCCCACGCTGTCGCGCACGGCCTTGCATTCACGGGTCACGGCGGCGTGGATGTCTTCACCGGCTTTCGGGAAGTACCAGGGGCGCTTCCACTGGCCGACGTCTTCGAACTCGGCGCCGTTCTTCACGTGCCAGGCATGCAGGGCGGTGAAGCGTACGGGCTCGAACAGGTGGCCACAGTGACGGCCCGCTACCGCGCCGAAGGTTACCGGCGTGTAGTTGGGGCGGAACATGGTGGTGCCCATTTCCGGGATGGTGATGCCGATCGAACGGGCGGCGATGGCCAGGCCGTTGATGTTACCCAGTTTGCCCTGGTCGGTACCGAAGCCCAGCGCGGTGTAGCGTTTTACGTGCTCGACCGACTCGAAGCCTTCGCGGGTGGCCAGTTCGATGGCGGCCGCGGTGACGTCGTTCTGCTGGTCGACGAACTGCTTGGGTGCGCGGGCAGTGCCCTTGTCGTGCGGCACCTGGAACAGTGCCAC
>NZ_OPYN01000027.1 GCF_900277125.1 Pseudomonas inefficax | reverse complement strand
GCGGTGCGGCGCAACGAGGCAGTGGTGTTCTTCGGTTGGGCGCCACACCCGATGAACGTGAATATCGACATGGTCTACCTGGGCGACAGCCAGGACGCCCTAGGCCCTGACGAAGGCCGCGCGACAGTGTGGACAGTGACCGCGCCGGACTATGCCGAACGCTGCCCCAACGCCCACCGCCTGCTGGCCAACCTGAACTTCAGCGCCGAGGACGAGAGCCGCATGATGCAGCCGCTGCTCGACCACAAGGATGCGCTGGAGTCAGCCCGTCAGTGGCTGAAAGACCACCCCGAGGACAAGGCCCGCTGGCTGGAGGGTGTGACCACCTTCGACGGCAAGCCGGCTGCGGACAACCTCAAGCTTACTGCCAACTGACAGGGCCCTTTCGCGGGCACGCCCGCTCCCACAGGTACAGCGCCACCATCAGGATCCCGTGATCCTGTGGGAGCGGGCGTGCCCGCGAAAAGCCCAACACAGCTATCACAAGGAACCCACCATGAACCACGACGTCATCATCACCTGCGCCCTCACTGGCGCCGGCGACACCGCCTCGAAAAGCCACCTTGTTCCAGTCACCCCCAAGCAGATCGCCGAGTCTGCCGTAGAGGCCGCCAAAGCCGGCGCCACCGTGGTCCACTGCCACGTTCGCGACCCGCAAACCGGTCGCTTCAGCCGTGATGTGGCGCTGTATCGCGAAGTCATGGAGCGCATTCGCGAAGCCGATGTGGACATCATCGTCAACCTTACCGCCGGCATGGGTGGCGACCTGGAAATCGGCCCGGGTGAAACACCACTGGAATTCGGCCCGGGTACCGACCTGATCGGCCCACTAGAACGCCTGGCCCATGTCGAAGCGCTGCTGCCGGAAATCTGCACCCTCGACTGCGGCACCCTCAATTTCGGCGACGGCAATTCGATCTACGTCTCTACCCCGGCCCAGCTGCGCGCCGGCGCCAAGCGCATCACCGAGCTGGGGGTGAAAGCCGAGCTGGAAATCTTCGACACCGGCCACCTTTGGTTCGCCAAACAGATGATCAAGGAAGGGCTGCTCGACGACCCGCTGTTCCAGCTGTGCCTGGGCATCCCATGGGGCGCGCCGGCCGATACCACCACCATGAAGGCGATGGTCGACAACCTGCCGGCAAATGTCACCTGGGCCGGGTTCGGCATCGGCCGCATGCAGATGCCTATGGCCGCCCAGGCGGTTCTGCTGGGCGGCAACGTGCGGGTGGGCCTGGAAGACAACCTGTACCTGGACCGTGGCGTGCTGGCCAGCAACGGCCAGCTGGTCGAGCGCGCAGCAGAAATCATCACTCGCATGGGTGGCCGCGTGCTCAGCCCGGCAGAAGGCCGGGAAAAAATGAACCTCAAGCGCCGCTGATTCCTTTCAAAGATTGCAGCAGCGCCACAAATCCTGTGGGAGCGGGCTTGCCCCGCGAACTGGGGCCGCGTTGCGGCCCATCGCCGGCAAGCCAGGCTCCCACAGGTACGGCGCATGGCTGGAATTCGATGCGGTCGGGGGTGGGAGCTGGCTTGCCGGCGATGGGCTGCACAGCAGCCCCACTGGCCTTAACTGCCTGGCATCAGGGCAAGCCCGCTCCCACAAGGATTGGCGCTCGTTTCAATAATTCTGTTCATCCTGAGGACTCGATATGCCCTTCATCACCGAGATCAAGACCTTCGCCGCCCTCGGTAGCGGCGTAATCGGCAGCGGCTGGGTTGCCCGCGCCCTGGCCCACGGCCTGGACGTGATCGCCTGGGACCCGGCGCCAGGCGCCGAGCAGGCCCTGCGCAAGCGCATCGCCAACGCCTGGCCGGCACTGGAAAAGCAAGGCTTGGCGCCAGGCGCAGCACAAGACCGGTTGAAGTTCGTCGCCACCATCGAGGAATGCGTCCGCGACGCCGACTTCATCCAGGAAAGCGCGCCAGAGCGACTGGACCTGAAGCTCGACCTGCATGCGAAGATCAGCGCAGCAGCCAAACCCGAAGCGATCATAGGCTCCAGCACGTCAGGCCTGCTGCCCAGCGAGTTCTACGAATCGGCCACCCACCCCGAACGCTGCGTGGTCGGCCACCCGTTCAACCCGGTCTACCTGCTGCCATTGGTCGAGATCGTCGGCGGCAACCGCACTGCCCCCGAAGCCATCGAAGCCGCGAAGACCATCTATACAGCCTTGGGCATGCGCCCGCTGCACGTACGCAAGGAAGTGCCCGGGTTCATCGCCGACCGCCTGCTCGAAGCGCTGTGGCGC
>NZ_OPYN01000026.1 GCF_900277125.1 Pseudomonas inefficax | reverse complement strand
GCTGCCACGCGCCGCGCGCATCGGCCTGCCGGCGTACAGCAACGAAGTGATCCTGATGCTCAAGGCCAGCGCCCTGGCCAGTACCGTGACCCTGCTGGAACTGACCGGCATGGCCCGTACCATCATTGCCCGCACCTACCTGCCGGTGGAGATCTTCTTTGCCGCCGGGGTGTTCTACCTGGTGATCTCGTTCGTGCTGGTGCAGGGCTTCAAGCTGCTGGAGCGCTGGTTGCGGGTGGATGCGTGCCAGGGCCGCTGACACCACTTAGCCTTCTTCGCGGGTAAACCCGCTCCCACAGTGTCTCCACAGCCCTCAAGCTGTGCACTATACCTGTGGGAGCGGGTTCACCCGCGAAGAGGCCCTAAAACCCAACACACTTCTCCCCATGCCCAACCACCTCCACAGCCCCCACCTAAGCACCCGCTTCCAGGCCCTCGACCAGTTCCTGATCGAGCACCAACAGCTGTGGAAACCCCGCCCCTTCACCAGCCTGCAGCTGGACTGGGAACCCGCCCACCCCGAGCTTGCCGCCCATCTGCGCCAATGCTCCCTGGCAGACGCCGAAACCGACAGCACCGCTGCCCCGTTGCCCGCCCCATTCCCGCAACTGGCCCAGCAAGCCCGACAGCTTTCGGCCGTCGGCAGCCTCCCGGAAACCGCCCTGCCCCCTGCCGCGCACCGCCTCGACGTCGCCGTCCCCGGTCGCAAATGGCAGCAGATCGAAGCCTTCGCCAGCCACCTGGCCTTTCGCGAACAGCCCCATCACTGGCTGGACTGGTGCTCCGGCAAAGGCCACCTAGGCCGCCGCCTGCTGCAACCCGGCCAACACCTGACCTGCCTGGAATACGACGCCGAACTGGTCGCTGCCGGCCAGGCCCTGAGCGCGCACCACCACTTGCCGGCGCAGCATGTGCATCAGGATGTGATGGCCAAAGACAGCGCCCGCCACCTGGCTGGCGACAAAAGCGTGGTCGCCCTGCACGCCTGTGGCGACCTGCATGTGCGCCTGATGCAACTGGCCAGCCAGCAAGGGTGCCGGCAGCTGGCCGTGGCGCCCTGCTGCTACAACCGTATCGCAGCGCAGCAGTACCAGGCGTTATCCACAGCAGCCCAAGCCTCCAGCCTGCGGCTGTCACTGGACGACCTCGGCCTGCCCCTGAGCGAAACCGTTACTGCCGGCGCCCGCGTACGGCGCCAGCGCGACACCTCAATGGCCCGGCGCCTGGGCTTTGACCTGCTCCAGCGTCAGCAGCGCCTGACCGACGAGTACCTGCCGACACCGTCACTACCCGTGGCCTGGCTGGAGAAGCCCTTCGAGCAGTACTGCCGCGACCTGGCCGAACTCAAGCAATTGCAGCTAACTGGCAAACCGGACTGGTCCGCCCTGGAAGCCGCCGGTTGGCAGCGCCTGGCCGAAGTCCGCAACCTGGAGCGCGTGCGCAACCTGTTCCGCCGGCCACTGGAGCTGTGGCTGGTACTCGATCGCGCCCTGTTCCTCGAAGAACAAGGCTACAACGTGCGCCTTGGCCTGTTCTGCGACTACCCACTCACCCCGCGCAACCTGCTAATCCTTGCCGAACGCGACCGTTAGCCGCAGCACAACCTGTGGATAACTCTGTGAACAAGCTTGTGATTACCTGTTGGATCCAAGCGCTATTTCAAGCGTTTGGCTTATTCCGGCTTGTGCGTCAAGGCCAGTAAAAACAGGCGTTTGCGCAAAGACCGGCGGTGTAGCGGTCCGGCATGCCTTTCGCGCACGTCGTCTATGCCACTTCTGCATAATCATTTCTTGTGGTTGGAGTTAGAGCTGCATCCCCGCTCTTTTGTAGGAGCGGCCTTGTGTCGCGAAAGGGCTTCAACGCAGCCCCAGCGATCTCTGCACCTACGCCAAAAACGGGGGACCGCTTTGCCGCCCATCGCGAC
>NZ_OPYN01000025.1 GCF_900277125.1 Pseudomonas inefficax | reverse complement strand
ATAAGAGACAGACATGGTGGTGCCCATTTCCGGGATGGTGATGCCGATCGAACGGGCGGCGATGGCCAGGCCGTTGATGTTACCCAGTTTGCCCTGGTCGGTACCGAAGCCCAGCGCGGTGTAGCGTTTTACGTGCTCGACCGACTCGAAGCCTTCGCGGGTGGCCAGTTCGATGGCGGCCGCGGTGACGTCGTTCTGCTGGTCGACGAACTGCTTGGGTGCGCGGGCAGTGCCCTTGTCGTGCGGCACCTGGAACAGTGCCACGGTGGCCTCTTCCTTGCGCGCAACGGTTTTCGGCAGGCTGCCGACAGTGGCCTTGAAGCCCGCTTCGGTGGCTGCGCGCACGCCGCCTTCGAAGCCATCGGCGATCACGTCGCCCAGGGCGTAGACGCCGTTGATGCCACCCACGCATTCGCGTTTCTGCGGAGCATCGCCCGGTACGAAGCCGAGGATGTCTTCACGCCATACCGGGCGACCACCCAGGTGCGAAGCCAGGTGCACGATCGGGCTGTAACCACCGGAGGTAGCGATCAGGTCGCAGTCGAGGGTTTCGCCCGGGCTGGTGACCTTGTGTGCCTGCACGTCGATGGCGGCCACACGGGCGCCGGTAACGTGCTTGGTGCCCTTGGCCTCGATCACGGCGCTGGAGGTGAGAATGCGGATGCCTTTGGCACGTGCTTCTTCAACCAGCGAGCCACGCGGGTTGTGGCGAGCGTCGGCAATGGCCACCACTTGCAGGCCGGCATCGTGCCAGTCCAGCGCGGCGCGGTAGGCGTGGTCGTTGTTGGTCGACAGCACCAGCTTGCGGCCCGGGGCCACGCCGTAGCGGCGCACGTAGGTGGAAACAGCACCGGCCAGCATGTTGCCCGGCACGTCGTTGTTGCCATAAACCAGCGGGCGCTCGTGGGCGCCAGCTGCCAGCACCACGCGCTTGGCGCGGACGCGGTGCACGCGGTGGCGCACCTGGCCGATCGGGGCGCGGTCGCCAAGGTGGTCGGTGAGGCGCTCGTGAATGGTCAGGAAGTTATGGTCGTGGTAGCCGTTGACCGTGGCGCGTGGCAGCAGGGTCACTTCCGGCAGGCTTTCCAGCTCCTTGACCACGGCGTTGACCCAGTCGGTGGCAGGCTTGCCGTCGAGGGTTTCGCGGGTGTCGAGCAGGCTGCCGCCGAACTCTTCCTGTTCGTCAGCCAGGATCACGCGGGCTCCGCTGCGGGCAGCGGCCAGCGCGGCGGCCAGGCCAGCAGGGCCGGCGCCGACGATCAGCACGTCGCAGTGCTGGTTCATGTAGTCGTAGCTGTCCGGGTCGTTCTGCAGCGGCGCGCGGCCAAGGCCTGCGGCTTTGCGGATGTACTTCTCGTAAGTCATCCAGAACGATTTCGGGTACATGAAGGTTTTGTAGTAGAAGCCCGGCGGCATCATGCTGCCGCCAACCTTGCCAAGGATGCCCATGACGTCGTTGTTGACGTTCGGCCAGCCGTTGGTGCTGGTGGCTACAAGACCTGCGTACAGCGCCTGTTGGGTGGCACGCACGTTGGGGATCTGGGTGGCTTCGCTGGAGCCGATCTGCAGAATTGCGTTCGGCTCTTCGGTACCGGCAGCGATGATGCCGCGCGGACGCGAGTACTTGAAGCTGCGGCCGACGATGTCGACGCCGTTGGCCAGCAACGCGGCGGCCAGGCTGTCACCGGCATAACCCTGGTAGGTCTTGCCGTTGAAAGTGAAGTTCAGGACCTTGCTGCGGTCGATACGGCCGCCGCTGGCGAGGCGATAGGTCTGGCTCATACTTTTTCCCCTTGGCCTTTGACGGTCGACGCGGCGCTGCTTTGCTTGCCGCTGGCGGTCACTTGCGGCTTCTCGCCAATCTTGTAGGTTTCCAGAATCTCGTAGGTCACGGTGTCACGGGTGACGTTGAAGTACTGGCGGCAGCCGGCAACGTGGTCCCACAGTTCGTGGTGAATACCGCGCGGGTTGTCACGGTAGAACATGTAGGTACCCCACTCTTCGTCGGAGCAGGCGTTAGGGTCCAGCGGGCGGGCGATGTGCGCCTGGCCAGAGGCGTGGAACTCTTCTTCGGAGCGCAGCTCGCCGCAGTGGGGACAGAAAATATGCAACATGACGGTGTCTCCGGTTAGTGGGCGACGGCGGCGGCGCCGTGTTCGTCGATCAGTGCGCCGTTGTAGAAACGGTCCATGGAGAACGGCGCGGCCAGTGGGTGCATTTCGCCCTTGGCCAGGCTCGCGGCGAAGACGTTGCCCGAACCCGGGGTCGCCTTGAAGCCGCCAGTACCCCAACCGCAGTTGAAGAACATGTTCTTGACCGGGGTCTTGGTGATGATCGGGCAAGCGTCCGGCGAGGTATCGACGATGCCGCCCCACTGGCGGTTCATGCGCACGCGCGAGAGGTTGGGGAACATCTCGACGATGGCCTGCAGGGTGTGTTCGATCACCGGGTACGAACCGCGCTGGCCGTAGCCGACCCAGCCGTCGATACCGGCACCGATCACCAGGTCGCCCTTGTCGGACTGGCTGATGTAGCCGTGCACGGCGTTGGACATGATCACGCTGTCGATGATCGGCTTGATCGGCTCGGATACCAGTGCTTGCAGCGGGTGCGATTCCAGCGGCAGGCGGAAGCCGGCCAGCTTGGCCATGTGCCCGGAGTTACCGGCGGTGACCACGCCGACGCGCTTGGCGCCGATGAAGCCTTTGTTGGTTTCCACGCCGATGACCGCGCCGTTTTCCTTGCGGAAGCCGATCACTTCGGTCTGCTGGATCAGGTCCACGCCCAGAGCGTCGGCGGCACGGGCGAAGCCCCAGGCCACGGCGTCGTGACGGGCCACGCCGCCACGGCGCTGCACGGTAGCACCGAGGATCGGGTAGCGGGTGTTCTTCGAGCAATCCAGGTACGGGATCTCGGCTGCGACCTGGGCGGTGTTGAGCAGCTCGCCGTCCACGCCGTTCAGGCGGTTGGCGCTGACCCGGCGCTCGGAGTCACGCATGTCCTGCAGGGTGTGGCACAGGTTGTACACGCCGCGCTGGGAGAACATCACGTTGTAGTTGAGGTCCTGAGACAGGCCCTCCCACAGCTTCATGGCGTGCTCGTACAGGTGCGCCGACTCGTCCCACAGGTAGTTGGAACGCACGATGGTGGTGTTACGGGCGGTGTTGCCGCCGCCCAGGTAGCCTTTCTCGATCACGGCAACGTTGGTGATGCCGTGTTCCTTGGCCAGGTAGTAGGCGGTTGCCAGGCCATGGCCGCCACCGCCGACGATGACCACGTCGTAGACCTTTTTAGGAGTTGGCGTGCGCCACATGCGCTGCCAGTTCTCGTGGTGGCTGAGGGAGTGCTTGAAAAGGCCGAAGCCCGAGTAACGTTGCATGGTGTGTGACTCCACTCAGCGGTAAACAGGGAAATCTGCGCACAGGGCCGCGACGTTCTTCGCTACATCGGCTTCGACGTCTGCGTCACCGAGGTTGTCGAGGATGTCGCAGATCCAGCCGGCCAGGGCTACACATTGCGCGACCTTGAAGCCACGGGTGGTAACGGCCGGGGTGCCGATGCGCAGGCCCGAAGTGACGAATGGCGACTGTGGGTCATTCGGCACGGCGTTCTTGTTGACGGTGATGTGCGCGCGGCCCAGGGCGGCGTCGGCATCTTTGCCGGTGAGGCCCTGGCGGATCAGGCTGACCAGGAACAGGTGGTTGTCGGTGCCACCGGAAACCACGTCGTAGCCGCGGTCGATGAACACCTGGGCCATGGCCTGGGCGTTTTCGATCACTTGTTGCTGGTAGGCCTTGAATTCAGGCTCCAGCGCTTCCTTGAAGCAAACGGCCTTGGCGGCGATCACGTGCATCAGCGGCCCGCCCTGGGCGCCAGGGAACACCGCGGCGTTCAGCTTCTTCTCGATCTCTTCGTTCGACTTGGCCAGGATCAGGCCACCACGTGGGCCGCGCAGGGTCTTGTGGGTGGTGGTGGTAACCACATCGGCGAACGGGATCGGGTTCGGGTACAGGCCAGCGGCAACCAGGCCAGCTACGTGGGCCATGTCGACGAACAGCAGCGCACCGACCTTGTCGGCGATGGCGCGGAAGCGTGGGAAGTCGAGGGTCTTGGAGTAGGCCGAGAAGCCGGCAACGATCATTTTCGGCTTGTGCTCGACAGCCAGGCGCTCGACTTCGTCGTAGTCGATCAGGCCAGTGTTGGTGTCGATGCCGTATTGCACAGCGTTGTACAGTTTGCCCGAGGACGACACCTTGGCGCCGTGGGTCAGGTGGCCGCCGTGAGCCAGGCTCATGCCGAGGATGGTGTCACCAGCCTGCAGCAGGGCCAGGTAGACAGCGCCGTTGGCCGAGGAGCCGGAGTGCGGCTGGACGTTGGCGTAGTCGGCACCGAACAGCTGCTTGGCGCGCTCGATGGCCAGGGCCTCGACCTTGTCCACGTGCTCGCAGCCACCGTAGTAGCGCTTGCCCGGGTAGCCTTCGGCGTACTTGTTGGTCAGGCCGCTGCCTTGGGCCTGCATCACGCGCTTGGAGGTGTAGTTTTCCGAGGCGATCAGCTCGATGTGGTCTTCCTGGCGCTGTTCTTCGGCATTCATCGCCGCCAGCAGTGCATCGTCGTAACCCTGGATCTGGTCTTGCTTGCTGAACATCGTGTATCTCCCGGCAGCGATCATTTCTTGTCTTGGGGCACTGTGGCCCTTTGTGGCGATGTTATGACTGGCCGGGACGGGTCAGATGCCTGCGCACGCCTTGCAATGGCGCGTTTACGACATTCGCTTTTGTGTTGACCGTGCCGGCCCTTTCGCGGGTGAACCCGCTCCCACAGGTACGGCGGTGCCTCAATGCTTGCAATCTCCCTGTGGGAGCGGCTTTAGCCGCGAAGAGGCCAGTACAGGCAATGCCGAAATCAAACGCTGCACCGCTTGTATAGGCAACTGCTGAATCGATGGTTTAGAGTGCTGTTCTGCGTCGTTCACAGGACAGTGCCATGACAGACAAGAGCCAACAATTCGCCAGCGACAACTATTCCGGTATCTGCCCCGAAGCCTGGGCGGCGATGGAAAAAGCCAACCATGGCCACGACCGCGCCTATGGCGACGACCAGTGGACCGAACGCGCTGCGGAATACTTCCGCAAGCTGTTCGAAACCGACTGCGAGGTGTTCTTCGCCTTCAATGGCACCGCCGCCAACTCCCTGGCCCTGGCCTCGCTGTGCCAGAGCTACCACAGCGTGATCTGCTCCGAGACCGCCCACGTCGAAACCGATGAGTGCGGCGCGCCGGAGTTCTTCTCCAACGGCTCCAAGCTGCTGACCGCGCCCAGTGTCAACGGCAAGCTGACGCCGCAGTCGATCCGCGAAGTGGCGCTGAAGCGCCAGGACATCCATTACCCCAAGCCACGGGTGGTGACCCTGACCCAGGCCACCGAGGTCGGGACCGTCTACCGCCCCGATGAGCTCAAGGCGATCAGCGCCACCTGCAAGGAGCTGGGCCTGAACCTGCACATGGACGGCGCACGTTTCAGCAATGCCTGCTCGTTCCTGGGCTGCAGCCCGGCAGAGCTGACCTGGAAGGCCGGCGTCGACGTGCTGTGCTTCGGTGGCACCAAGAACGGCATGGCAGTGGGCGAGGCGATCCTGTTCTTCAACCGCCAGCTGGCCGAGGACTTCGACTACCGCTGCAAGCAGGCCGGGCAGCTGGCATCGAAGATGCGCTTCCTGTCGGCGCCTTGGGTAGGCCTGCTGGAAGATGGCGCCTGGCTGCGCCATGGCGCGCATGCCAACCATTGTGCGCAGCTGCTCGCCTCGCTGGTGAGTGACCTGCCGGGGGTGGAGCTGATGTTCCCGGTGGAGGCCAACGGGGTGTTCCTGCAGATGCCGGAGCACGCGATCGAAGCGCTGCGCGGCAGGGGGTGGCGGTTCTACACCTTCATTGGTAGCGGCGGGGCGCGGTTCATGTGCTCGTGGGATACCGAGGAAGAGCGGGTGCGCGAGCTGGCGGCGGATATCCGCAGCATCATCACCGCCTGACCGGGCCTCTTCGCGGGTAAACCCGCTCCCACAGGGATAGCAAAAGCCTCAAGGCTGGTTATTCACCTGTGGGAGCGGGTTTACCCGCGAAGAAGCCAACACTGATCTAAAGCCTGAACCCACCCATCTGCCGCGCCAGGTCATCGGCCAGGCCACGCAGCGCCTGGCACTCTTCGCGACAGCCCTGCACCTCTGCCGCCGTCTCCCGCGCCAGGTCGGAAATCCCCTGCACCGTACGGTTGATCTCCTCGGTCACCGCCGATTGCTCTTCGGTCGCAGTAGCCACCTGATGGTTCATGTCGCTGATGTGCTCCACCTGGTCGGTAATCGCGCCCAACGACGCCCCGGTACGCTGGCTCGACTCCACGCCACTGCCGGTAGCCTGCTGCCCCGCCTGCATCGAACTCACCGCCGAACCCGCGCCCTGCTTCAAGCGCTGGATCATCTGCTGCACTTCGTCGGTGGACAGCTGCGTGCGCCGGGCCAAAGTACGCACCTCATCAGCCACCACGGCAAACCCACGCCCCATCTCCCCTGCCCTGGCCGCCTCGATGGCGGCATTCAGCGCCAGCAGGTTGGTCTGCTCGGAAATACTACGGATCACTGCGAGAACTTCGTCGATCGAGGCTACTTCATCAGCCAACCGGCTGACTGCATCGGCCGCCTTGCCGATATCACCCGACATCCCCTCGATACCACGAATCGAGCGTTGCACCACTTCACGCGCTTGCAAGGCTTCCTCCCGCGCCGACTGCGAGGCCTGGGCCGCATCGCCGGCATTGCGGGCAATGTCCTGCACGGTCAAACCCATTTCGTGCACGGCGGTAGCGACCATTTCGGTCATTTCCTGCTGGCGTCCGGAACGCTCGGCGGTGTTGTCCACCACCTGTGTCACCTGCTCGACCGCCAGGTGCAGCCGCTCGGAAGTGTGCAGTACCTCGCCGATCAAGCGGCGCTGGCTGTCGAGAAAACGGTTGAAGCCACGCGCCAGGTCACCCAGTTCGTCCTGGCGTGAATCGTCCAGCCGGTGACTGAGGTCACCTGCGCCACTGCCAATCTGCACCAACGCCGCGGTCACGCGGCGGATCGGCCGCACCAGTCCACGCGCCAGCAGCACCACCAGCAGCAGCGAGACCAGGGCCACCGCACCACCAATCAGGCTGGTCAGCCATACCGCCTGATGCATTTGCGCGTAGATTTCCTCCTCGGGCACCTCGGCAACCAGGGTCCAGTTGAGGTCGCGCAGGGGTAGGCCGAGCGCCAGGTAGCTTTCACCGTCACGGCTGAAGCGGCTGCTGCGCAGGCCTTGGCCGCCGGTCATCAGCGCCTTGGCGGCATCCGTGCCAAGCTGTTCCGTGAGCTGGCGTTTGCCGCTGAAGGCAGCGTCCGGATGAACCTGGATCAGGCCATCGTTACGCACCAGGAACACCTTGCCGTGCTCGCCAAACTTGAAGTCATGGATCAATTTCGACAGCTCGGTCATGCGCAAGCCCATGCCGGCCACACCGACCAGTTGGCCGTTCTTTTCCACGCGATAGTCGATGAACAGGGCGAGCTCGCCGGTAGCGCCGTCGATATCGATGTTGATCAGGCGTTCGGCGCCGCTGTCGATGTAGCCGTAGAACCATTTGTCCTTGGGATTGCTGCGGCTGAGGGTACGGTCCAGGCCATTCTCGTTGTAGTAGTGGCCGGTTTCGGTCGAGACGAACAAAGTGGTGAAGGCCTGGTTGCGCTGCTTGGCGGCGGTCAGGTATTCGATGAATGGTGCGACCTGCGCGGGGTCTTCGCCGGCGGCTAACCAGTCGCGCAGCAGGGTGTTGCCGGCGATGTCCGCCGCCGCCACCAGCGGCTGGCCAAGCATGCGCTCAATGTCGTTGCGGATGGCCTCGATGCTGGCGGGCAGGGCGGTGTCGACCAGGTAGCGCTCAGTGAGGCGGTTGAGCGCCACCGTGAAAATGATGACCACCACCAGGATACTCGCCAGCAGGGCGGCGCCCATGCTGGTGATCAACTGCCATTGGATGCTCTTACGCCAGATACGCATACTCTACTCCCGCATAATTATTGTTTTGCGGAAAGTGTATACACTTGCGTATCCAGTTAATCCAGTGACCTGAAGCAATCAGATGCCCCTGTGGGAGCGGGTTCACCCGCGAATGCGTCAGTGGATCAATTATCGCATTCGCGGGTGAACCCGCTCCCACAGAGATCGAAGCAAGACCTTATTGTTCGGCCATGGTCCGAACGATGGCATCCACCGTGGCGTCGATCTGCGCCTGAGTACGCTCCAGCGTCTTGCGGTGCTCATCCTGCAGTTCGATCTGCCGCGAACACAGGTTCAGCGCGGCCAGTACCAGCAACTTGTCGCCGATCAGGGTCGGGTACTGACGCTTGGTCTGGGCCAGGGCGGTGTTGAGCATCTGCACCGCCTGGGCCAGGGTCGCTTCCTGGCCTTCAGGCGCCTTGATCGAATAGTCGTTGCCGAGGATCGACACGACATTGATCGGCTGCGCTCGCAGTGTCATGCGCCTACGACGCCGGCGTTGGCGCGCTCGAGCAGGGCCTGCAGGCGTGCGGCGGTGCTGCCGTTCTTCTCTTCCTGCTCCATCAGCGACAGCTGCAGGGTTTCGTTCTCTTCCTTGGCCTGGGCCAGTTCCTGGCCGAGGGCGGTGTTCTGCTCGGTGAGTTGAGCGTTCTTCTGCATCAGGTCGCTGACCAGTTGCTCGATTTGGTTAAGGGAAGCTTCCAGCATGGGTCTATCTCAGGTTGTTGCGAGGGGCGCACACGATAAAGAAAAGTGCGGCCCATCGCCATTAAATATCGGATTCACAAGGTGTCTAACCCGCAGATTGACAGAGGAACCACCCCCTTGTTCCGACCTGGGTCAACCGCCGGTCAGGAAAAGGTTAGCAACCTCACAATTTTCGCCAATAGCACTCAAGACTGAGCAGTCACAACCGATAGCCCGGCAAGTCATGTTTTGTCGCACTTGCGCACCCATTTTTTCCTTGCCTGGATCGTCCCCTCCATGTCTCTACGCAATATGAACATCGCCCCGCGCGCGCTGCTCGGTTTCGCGCTCATCGGCCTGCTGATGCTTGGCCTCGGTATCTTCTCGCTCATCCAGATGGGCAACATCCGCCAGGCCGGCGTCGTCATCGAACAGGTCAGCGTGCCAAGCATCAAGATCCTCGACGAGCTCACCGCCCTGAACCTGCGCATGCGCACCCTCTCCTACCGCCTGCTGCTCAACCGCGAGCCGGCAACCCAGCGCGAGACCCTGAGCCTGCTGGACGAGCGCAACAGCCAGATCGACCGCGCACGCCAGGCCTACCTGCCAATGATCGGCGCCGCCGACGAACAAGCCGCGTTCGACCAGTACGGCCTGTTGCTCAACCAGTACCGCCAGCTTGAGTCGCGCATGCGCAGCCTGAGCCAGGCCGACCGCGTCGACGAACTGCGCGACCTGCTCAACCGCGACCTGCTGGCCAACTCCGAACAGATCAACAAGGTCATGGACACCTTGGTGCGTATCAATACCGACCAGACCCGCGCCACCAACGAAAAGGCTGCCAACCAGTATGCCGCTGCCTTCGCCCTGGTGATCGGCCTGCTGGTCGCCGCCACCGTACTGACTTTCGTCTGCGCCTTCCTGCTGACCCGCAGCATCGTCAAGCCGATCGAAGAAGCACTCAAGAGCGCCGAACAGGTCGCCGACGGAGACCTGACCCACATCATCCGCGCCGAAGGCACCGATGAAGCCGCACGCCTGCTGCGCGCCATGGCCCGCATGCAGGACAAGCTGCGCGACACCCTGCAACAGATCGCTGGCTCCGCTACCCAGCTGGCCTCGGCGGCCGAAGAATTGAATGCCGTCACCGACGAAAGTGCCCGTGGCCTGCAACAGCAGAACAACGAGATCGAACAGGCTGCCACTGCGGTGACTGAAATGACCAGCGCTGTGGAAGAAGTGGCGCGCAATGCCGTGAGCACCTCGGAAGCATCCAGTGAAGCCAGCCGCTCCACCGGTGATGGGCGTGACTTGGTAATGGAGACCGTGGGTGCCATCGAGCGCATGAGCGGCGATGTGCAGGCTACTGCCAAATTGATCACTCACCTGGCCGAACAGTCGCGCGATATTGGCAAGGTGCTGGATGTGATCCGTGGCCTGGCCGACCAGACCAACCTGCTGGCGCTGAACGCCGCCATCGAGGCGGCGCGTGCAGGTGAGGCGGGCCGTGGTTTTGCCGTGGTGGCCGATGAGGTGCGGGCGCTGGCTCATCGTACCCAGCAGTCGACCAGTGAGATCGAGCGGATGATCGGCAGTATTCAGGGGGGTACGGAAGAAGCGGTGGAATCGATGCGCACCAGCACCGAGCGCGCCGAATCCACCCTGAACATTGCACGTGGCGCAGGCATGGCGCTGGACACCATCGCCGGGGCGGTGGCACAGATCAACGAACGTAACCTGGTGATTGCCAGCGCGGCGGAAGAGCAGGCGCAGGTGGCGCGGGAAGTGGACCGCAACCTGGTGAACATCAATGATCTGTCGGTGCAGAGTGCTACCGGGGCGCATCAGACCAGTGCGGCGAGTGCGGAGTTGTCGCGCTTGGCCGTGGATCTGAATGGGTTGGTGGCGCGCTTCCGTACCTGAAAAACCTGGGGCCGCTTTGCGGCCCATCGCGACACAAGGCCGCTCCTACAGGAAGTACGCGATCCCCTGTAGGAGCGGCCTTGTGTCGCGATGGGCTGCAAAGCAGCCCCCTGTGATTGCGGATCAGTAATCGATCCGCACATCCCCTTTCGGCACGCTGCAGCATGACAGGATGTAGCCCTCGGCTTCGTCCTCTTCGGTAATGCCGCCGTTGTGTTCCATCTCCACTTCGCCGCCCAGCTTGAGCACCTTGCAGGTGCCGCAGATACCCATGCCACAGGCTTTCGGGATCATCAGGCCAACCTTGGCGGCCGCCGCGTGCACGGTCTCGCCCGGGGCGATACGGATGCTCTTCTCGCTGCCGATGAACTCCACCAGGTTGAGATCGGCCGCATCCAGCTCCGGCGCGTCGGCCGCCTGCTCGGCGTGCTCCACCGCATCGGCCTTGGCCTCGGGCGGCGTCGCACCGAACGATTCCTCGTGATAGTTCTTCATGTCGAAGCCGACCGCTTCGAGCATGCGCTTGACCGCGCTCATGTAGGGCGTCGGGCCGCAGCAGAACACCGTGCGCTCCATGTAGTCCGGCGCGATCAGCTCCATCAGGCGCTGGTTGAGGTAGCCGCGATAACCCGCCCAAGGCTCACCCAGGCCATGCTTTTCACAAATGATGTGCAGGCTGAAGTTGGGGATGCGCGAGGCCATCTGCTCCAGCTCGCGGTGGTAGATGATGTCCTTCGGCGAACGGGCGCTGTGCACGAAGACCATGTCGACATTGCCGTTGGTGTCGTAGAACCAGCGGGCCATCGACATGACCGGCGTAATACCGACACCGCCGGAAAGGTACAGCACCTTCTGCGCCGGGAAATCGATGGCGTTGAACAGCCCCACCGGGCCGTGCACCGGCAGCTCGGCGCCTTCGTGCATGGTGTCGTGCAGGAAGTTGGAAACCAGGCCACCCGGCACGCGCTTGACGGTGATCGAGAAGCTGTACGGCACCGACGGCGAACTGGAAATGGTATAGGAACGCATCACCGGCTTGCCTTCGATCTCCAGCTCCAGGGTGACGAACTGCCCTGGCTTGAAGAAGAACATGATCGGCTGGTCGGCCATGAAGCAGAACGTGCGCACGTCCCAGGTCTCCTGGATGACCTTGACGCAGCGCACGATGTGGCGGCCGTTGGCCCAGGTCTGGGTAGTGACCGGATTGAGGAAGGTATCGGACATGTTCATCTCCAGCAGCCGACTATTGGCCTTTTTATGGCTTGGATAATGCGCAAGCTGAGAGCAACGTACATTCCTGCCAGCGACATCGGCGTGCTTATCGCGACCAGCCGCGCACCACAAGGGCTGCGGAGTCGTAATTCAATTCGGCCATGTCGCCCATGGATACGGTTCACGACGCCTTCGGACGCACACTCCACGGCAAAACAACCAGCCTGCTGTTGAAACAAAGAGCCGTGAGAACAGCCTTGCGGCACAACAACGATTAGCCACCTTTTGCCGGCCGCACACGGCCCCGAGGAATACACGATGGACGTCACCGCAACCCTGAGCCTGGGCGATCCACTGGAACCTGCACGCAAGGCCACCGCCGAGATGCTGCAGACCCGCGAGCGCACCTACTCGCTGCCCCAGCCTTTCTACACCGACGAGCGTCTGTTCCAGATCGACATGCAGGAGATCTTCCACAAGGAGTGGCTGATCGCCGGCATGACCTGCGAGATCCCGGCCAAGGGCAACTACATCACCCTGCAGATCGGCAAGAACCCGATCATCGTGGTGCGTGGCGCCGAAGGTAAGGTGCATGCCTTCCACAACGTCTGCCGCCACCGTGGTTCGCGCCTGTGCGTCAGCGAAAAGGGCAAAGTGGCCAAGCTGGTCTGCCCATACCACCAGTGGACCTACGAGCTGGACGGCCGCCTGCTGTTCGCCGGCACCGAAATGGGTGCCGACTTCGACATGAACCAGTATGGCCTGAAGCCAGTGAACGTGAAGGTCGCCGGCGGCTACATCTTCATCAGCCTGGCGGAAAACCCGCCTGCCATCGACGAGTTCCTGGCCACTCTGGACCACTACATGGAACCGTACGACATGGAAAACACCAAGGTGGCGGTACAGACCACCTTGATGGAAAAGGCCAACTGGAAGCTGGTACTGGAAAACAACCGCGAGTGCTACCACTGCAACGGTTCGCACCCGGAGCTGCTGCAAACCCTGCTGGAATGGGACGACACCAACGACCCACGCGCCAGCCAGGAATTCAAGGACCACGTGGCCGCCTCCGCTGCCGCCTGGGAAGCCGAGAAGATCCCGTACCTGCACAAGAGCCATGGCCTGCGTAACCGTATCGTGCGCATGCCGCTGCTCAAAGGCACCGTGTCGATGACCATGGACGGCAAGCAGGCCTGCAAGAAGCTGATGGGCCGCATCAAGAACCCGGACCTGGGCTCGATGCGCATCCTGCACCTGCCGCACTCCTGGAACCACTGCATGGGCGACCACATGATCGTGTTCACCGTGTGGCCGATCAGCGCCCAGGAAACCATGGTCACCACCAAGTGGCTGGTGCACAAGGACGCTGTGGAAGGCGTGGATTACAACCCGGAAAACATGCGCAAGGTGTGGGACGCCACCAACGACCAGGACCGTCGTCTGGCGGAAGAGAACCAGCGCGGGATCAACTCCACTGCGTATCAGCCTGGGCCTTACTCGAAGACTTATGAGTTTGGTGTGGTCAACTTCATCGACTGGTACAGCCAGCGTGTGCTGAACAACCTGGGCGCAGAACCTGCGCCTTACCTGAAGGAAGTACAGGCACAATAAGCCCGATCCCCCGCCATTGAACGTTGTTCGGTGGCGGGGACTGCCTTCCCCGTTTGCTCCCCCGCCCGCGTGTCACCCCCTCCCTGCGCACCACTCGCCCCAGCAGGCTGATCATTATTTGATCAACCCGGTCAATCCCGCATGCCCACTAGGGTGCAGCGGTGTTCATACATCTTATCCACAGAGACACCAACAGAGATTGTTAGCAACCGCGAAACCAATTGCAGCGGGGTTGTGGATAAGCGCCCGAAGTTACTGATTAGCAAGGTTTGAGTTCCAGAAACGCAGCTTTGATCATTTTTTGATCAAATCTCTAGAAGCCTCTGACTGCGCGGCTTGCAGCCGCTATCGAACAGATTATCCACAGACCGGCTAACAGCGATTGTGGGCAAAATCACGAAGCTGCTGATGTGCAGGGTATGTGCATGCCGCGACAGAGGCTGATCGCTTTTTGATCAAATAGAGGGAAGTGGCGTGATACAAGGGCTGCGGCCATGCGCCAACATTTTATCCACATGTTGGCGAACAGATTTGGTGGGCAAAAACATTTGCTCAATGCTGAGCATCGAATGTAGGAGCGGCCTTGTGTCGCGATGGGCCGCAGCGCGGCCCCAGGATCTCGACTACGACTCAAGATTGCCGGGGCTGCTGCGCAGCCCATCGCGACGCAAGGCCGCTCCTACACGGGACCGCGTACGGCTTCAGCGCAGCACGCCCTCTTCAACCAGCAGCTTGAGGATGGCCTCGGCGCCTTCCTGTGGAGAAACGTCCTTCAACACCTTGCCCCCGCCGCCACTGGCCTTGGCAGTCGCCGCCTTCATCCGGTCGGCACCGCTCTTGGCCTTGATCACCTTAAGCCGCTTGGGCCGCGGGCGAGCTGGTTGCAGTTCGGCTTCGGCCAGCAGCGCATCTTCGACAATCGCTACGTTGCGCGCCGCCAGTACGCCCCGGCGCGCCGGCCCGAAAGCGCTCTGGCGCGGCTTGGGCGCAGCGTTATCCACAGTCGCCAGCAACGGCAGGCGCACTTTCAGCCGACGCCGCTGACCACGCGGCAGCGCCTGCAGTACCTGGGCGGTGCCGTTGTCGATCGATTCCACTTCAGCCAACCCGACAATCAGCGGCCAGCCGAGCTTTTCCGCCAACAGGAAGGGCAGCATGCCCGAGCCTTCGCCGGTCTCGGCCTGGCTGCCGGTCAGCACCAGCTGTGCCCCGGCGTCGCGCAGGTAATCGCCGAGGACGCCCAGGACGTCGGCACCGGCGGGCTGCTCCAGCACATCCAGATGGTCCAGGCCCATGCCCAGGTAGGCGCGCAGCGCTTCTTCCCGGGGGTCGCCGGCATGCACCACCTGCAAGTTATCCCCAGCCAGCTGCAAACCCAGCTCCACAGCGCGCGCATCCTGCTCGGCGCGGCGAGCGCGGCCCGAGCTGGGGTGGGCACCGATGGAAACCAGGCTGATCACTTTCGTACTCATGGTCGTGCCCTTATGCCGCGTCGCGCTGGCCGCCGCTGCGGTAGTTGTCCACAGCCTCGATCAGTGCCTGGAGAATCGCCGAACTGTCGCCAATCACCGACAGGTCAGCCCGTTTGATCATGTCGCAGCCCGGGTCCATGTTGATCGCCACCACCTTGTCGCAGGCACCGATGCCCTGCAGGTGCTGGATCGCGCCCGAGATACCCACAGCCACGTAGACCCGTGCGGTAACCCAGGTGCCGGTGGCACCCACCTGGCGGTTACGCGGCATGAAACCGTCGTCCACCGCCACCCGCGAGGCGCCTTCGGTGGCGCCCAGGGCCGCGGTGGCCCTGTGGTACAGGTCCCAGTCCTTGACGCCGTTGCCGCCCGAGACGATGAACTCGGCCTCGGCCATGGCAATGGTGGCCGGGTCCACGGCCACCGAGCCGAGGTCTTCGATGCGCGACAGGCTGCGCGCCACGCTTGTGGACAACTCCACGGGCAGCGCTTCGTGACGGGTCTCGCTGACTGGCTCGGCGCACTCTGCCGCCGCCAGGATCAAGCGTGGGACGGCGCGCTGCAGGTCTTGCTGGCCGGCACCGGCACGGCCGATGCACTGGCCGTCCTTGACCTGCCAAACCCGCGTCGCCGGGCGCTCGCCCAGTGCCGCGCCCAGGCGCCGGCCCAGTTCGCCGCCACCAGTGCGGCTGTCGGGCAGCAGCCAGTGACGTGGGGTGAACTGGTTATCCACAGCACGCAGGCCCTGCACCAGTTGCTCCGGTGCATAACCTTCGAAGGCTTCGCCCTCGATGACCAGCAGGCGGTCGACCCCGGCTGTGGAAAAGTTGCTTTCCTTGTGCTCGCCAAACACCACTGCCAGCACCGCACCGTCGCTGCCGGCCAGGCTGTGGGCCAGGCCGAGCAGGTCACGGTCGTGGCTGCTCAGGCGACCACCGACCATGTCCGGTACAACGGCGATGTAGAACGCCGGCGCCGGCACCTGGTACAGGGGCAGCTTGACCTCGGCCGCCGCCGTGCGTCGCCCGCCCACAGCGGTACCCTGCTGGGCGCCGCTGCGGTCGATACGCTTGAGCCCGGCCGGGCCGATGAAACCCGCGGCAATCGCATGGGGGTTCTTGCGGATGAGGCCGTTGGGCCCCATCCAGCTGGTCTGCTGCGTCTGCATCGCTGCATGCAGCGGGTGCAGACGGTTACGGGCGATCCACTCGGCGCGCGGGTCGCGGCGGATAATGTCGCTCATCAGTGCACCTCCGCAGGTTCACGTTTGGCCGTTTGCGGCTTTGCGGTGGCCGGCGCATCCTCTTCGATCAATACGTCGGCAACCAGCTCGGCCAGGTCCTTGATCTGTGGGCGCGGTTCGACCACGCCTTCGAGCATCGCGGTGCACTGTGGGCAACCCACGGCCACCAGCTCGGCCTCGGTCTGGCGAATGTCGTCCATGCGCATGTCCGGGATACGCTGCTTGCCAGGGATGTCGGTGATCGGCGCACCGCCGCCACCACCGCAGCAGCGGGAGCGGAAGCCCGAGCGCTCCATTTCGCGCACTTCGATGCCCAGCGCCTTGAGTACTTCACGCGGGGCTTCGTATTCGCCGTTGTAACGGCCCAGGTAGCAAGGGTCGTGGTAGGTGACGCTGCCACCCTTGTGCTGGCCCAGGTTGAGTTTTTTCGCTGCGATCAGTTCGGCGATGTAGGTGCTGTGGTGCTGCACCTGATAGTCGCCGCCGAGAGCGCCATACTCGTTCTTCAGCACATGGAAGCTGTGCGGGTCGCAGGTGACGATGCGCTGGAACTTGTACTTGGCCAGCGTCTGGATATTGCGTTTGGCCAATTGCTGGAAGGTCGCTTCATCGCCCAGACGGCGCGCCACGTCGCCGCTGTCACGCTCCTCCAGGCCGAGCACGGCAAAGTCCACGCCCGAAGCCTTGAGCACTTTGACGAACGAGCGCAGGGTGCGCTGGTTGCGCATGTCGAACGCACCGTCACCGACCCAGAACAGCACCTCGGTGGATTTCACCTCCGACAGCAGTTGCAGGTTGAGGTCGGCGGCCCAGTTCATGCGCCCGCCAGGGGCGAAGCCGCCCGGGTTGTCGGTGGCGATCAGGTTGTCCAGCACTTCGGCGCCCTTGTTCGGGGTGGCGCCTTTTTCCAGGGTGAGGTGACGGCGCATGTCGACGATGGCATCGACGTGCTCGATCATCATCGGGCATTCCTCGACGCAGGCACGGCAGGTGGTGCACGACCAGAGTGTTTCGGCGTCGACCAGGCCATTGACGATCGGCTGGTGCGGGTGGCCGCCATGCTCACCGATCGGCTTGCCCGGGTATGGGCTGCCGGCGAACTGCGCGTCGGTGCCACCGGCCAGGCCGATGACCATGTCCTGAATGAGCTTTTTCGGGTTCAGCGGCTGGCCGGCAGCAAAAGCCGGGCACATGGCTTCGCATTTACCGCACTGCACGCAGGCATCGAAGCCCAGCAGCTGGTTCCAGGTGAAGTCCACCGGCTTTTCCACGCCCAGCGGCGCGTTCGGGTCTTCCAGGTCCAGCGGCTTGAGGCCAGTGGAACGGCCGCCGCCGAAGCGTTCGGCGCGGCGGTGCCAGGCCAGGTGCAACGCACCGGCGAAGGCATGTTTCATCGGGCCGCCCCAGGTCATGCCGAAGAACAGCTCCGACACGCCCCACAGCACGCCAAGGCCGAGAATGCCCACCATCACCCATCCGCCGGTGTTGGCCGGCAGGATGCCGGCGACTGGCAAGGTGGCGATGAAGAAGCTCACGGCAAACGCCAGCAGGCTCTTCGGCAGGCGCATCCACGGGCCCTTGGACAGGCGCGAAGGCGGGTTGAGGCGGCGCTTGAAGACGAAGATGGCGCCGCTGAACATGATCACGGTGGCCACCAGCAACGCATAGCCAAGGATCTTGCTCTGCAGGCCGAAGCCGTGCACCAGGATCGCCAGCACGGCTGACAGCACGAAGCCGCCAGCGGTGGCCACGTGAGTCTTGGACATGTACTTGTCGCGTTCGACCACATGGTGCAAATCCACCAGATAGCGGCGCGGCATGGCCAGCAGGCCGCCGATCAGGTTGACCTTGGACGGCCGGCCACGGCGCCACATGCGCACACGGCGCAGGGCGCCGAGCACCGCCAGGCCAAGGGCAGCGAACAGCAGGATGGGTAGAAGGGTGTTCAACATGGGAGGCTCCCACAACAGCTGGATTCTTGCGCCACTCTGAAGAGGGGGCGCGGACCCTGTGGGAGCGGGTTCACCCGCGAATGCGTCCGATCAGGCAACGATGTTGTCAGTGCTGACGCATTCGCGGGTAAACCCGCTCCCACAGGGGGCCAATCCCGCCCTCGGGGGCGGTGTTCATGCCAGTGCGATCAGAAGTCCTTGCACAGGCGCAAGGCGTCGTAGATCGCCGCATGCACGTTGCGCTGGGCCACGCAGTCGCCGATGCGGTACAGCAGGTAGCCTTCGCCCGGCTGGCTGAGGATCGGCTGTGGCTTGATGGCGAACAGCGCCTCCACGTCGATCTGGCCCTTGTTGCGCGAACCTTCCTTCAGCGCGTAATACAGCTGCTCGTCAGGACGCACGCCGTTCTCTACCACCACCTGGTCGACCACGCGCTCTTCCTTGGCGCCGGTGTATTCGTTCTCCAGCACCGCCACCAGCTTGTCGCCTTCGCGGTAGACCTTTTCCAGCATCATGTCGCCGGTCATGATCACTTCTTTCGGGTACATGCTGCGGTAATAGGTCGGGAAGGTAGTACCGCCCATGGCCACACCCGGCTTGATGTCGTCGGTGACGATCTCGACCTGGCTACCCTTGTCGGCAATGAAGTCCGCCACCGACATACCGGTGAACTCGCAGATGGTGTCGTACACCAGCACGTTCTTGCCCGGCGCAACCTTGCCGTCGAGCACGTCCCAGCTGCTGACCACCAGCCCTTCGGCGGCGCCCCAGTGCTCGTTCTGCTCCAGGAAGGAATGCCCACCCACCGCCAGCACGATGATGTCCGGGCGCAGGTCCTGGATGGCGGCCACGTCGGCGGCGGTGCCCAGGCGCAGGTCGACCTTCAGGCGCGCCAGCTCCAGCTGATACCAGCGGGTGATACCGGCGATCTGGTCACGCTGCGGCGCCTTGGCGGCGATGGTGATCTGCCCGCCGATCTGCTCCTTCTTCTCGAACAGGGTCACGTCATGGCCACGTTCGGCAGCCACGCGGGCCGCTTCCATGCCGGCCGGGCCGGCGCCAACCACTACCACCTTGCGCTTGGCGCCGGTGGTCTTCTCGATGATGTGCGGCACGCCCATGTATTCACGGGAGGTCGCGGCGTTCTGGATGCACAGCACATCCAGGCCCTGGTACTGGCGGTCGATGCAGTAGTTGGCACCGACGCACTGCTTGATCTGGTCGATCTGGCCCATCTTGATCTTGGCGATCAGGTGCGGGTCGGCCATGTGCGCACGGGTCATGCCGACCATGTCCACGTAGCCGCCTTCGAGGATACGCGTGGCCTGGTTCGGGTCCTTGATGTTCTGCGCGTGCAGCACCGGGACCTTGACCACTTCCTTGATGCCGGCCGCCAGGTGCAGGAACGGCTCCGGCGGATAGCTCATGTTCGGGATGACGTTGGCCAGGGTGTTGTGGGTGTCGCAACCCGAGCCGACCACGCCGATGAAGTCGAGCATACCGGTGGCATCGTAGTAGGCGGCGATCTGCTTCATGTCCTCGTGGCTGAGGCCATCGGGGTGGAACTCGTCACCACAGATACGCATGCCCACGCAGAAGTCGTCACCGACTTCGGCACGCACAGCTTTCAATACTTCCAGGCCGAACTTCATGCGGCCTTCGAAGGTGCCGCCCCATTCGTCGGTACGCTTGTTGACCCGCGGGCTCCAGAACTGGTCGATCATGTGCTGGTGCACGGCCGACAGTTCAACGCCGTCCAAGCCACCTTCCTTGGCGCGACGCGCAGCTTGGGCGTAGTTGCCGATCACGCGCCAGATCTCTTCCACCTCGATGGTCTTGCAGGTGGCGCGGTGCACCGGTTCACGGATACCCGACGGCGACATCAGGGTCGGCCAGTTGAAGCCGTCCCAGCGCGAGCGACGACCCATGTGGGTAATCTGGATCATGATCTTGGCGCCATGCTTGTGCATGGCGTCGGCCAGGTTCTGGAAGTGCGGGATGATGCGGTCGGTCGACAGGTTGACCGATGCCCACCACTCCTGCGGGCTGTCGATGGCCACCACCGACGAACCGCCGCAGATCGCCAGGCCGATACCGCCCTTGGCCTTTTCTTCGTAGTACTTCACATAGCGGTCGGTAGTCATGCCGCCGTCAGTGGCGTAGACCTCCGCGTGCGCGGTGCTGAGCACACGGTTGCGGATGGTCAGTTTGCCGATCTGGATCGGCTGGAACATTGCTTCGAATGCCATGACGCTATCTCCGGCTTACAACGGCTTTGTAACGAACAGGCCATCTTCGTGGCCTTCTTCCGACCCGCCATAGACCTGTTCGGCCACGGTGCGGATCGAGCTGCCGCGGGCAGCGAGAATCTGGTCCATGGCGCCGGCGAACCAGCCGGTGAACATGTAGTCGACCTTGCGGCCGCACTTGCCATAGACGTACACGAAGGCAGAGTGCTTGAGCTTGACGCTGCAGGTGCCCTTGTCGAGGTCGATGTCCTGGATTTCGAACAGGCCCCAGCCACGCTGGCTCAGGCGCTTCATGTAGTGCTCGAACACCGCAACGCCTTCCAGGCCGTGGCACTCGGCCTCTTTTTCACACCAGTGCCAGGCGGACTTGTAGCCGGCCTTGTAAAGAATCTCGGCGTATTTGTCAGCGCCCAGGACTTCTTCGATACCCATGTGGTTGTTGACGAAGAAATGGCGCGGCACATACAGCATCGGCAAGGCGTCGCTGGTCCAGACACCGGTCTCGCTGTCTACTTCGATTGGCAATTGCGGGGCGATCTTGGCCATGGAAACTCAACTCCATAAAATTTTTTATTGGGATGCCCCGGCGTTGCTGGCAGGGGCTTTCAGGCTTGGAGAGCGGCTTACTCGCCCCACACGTCCTTGAGGACGTTGACCCAGTTCTCACCCATGATCTTGCGCACCACGCGCTCGGAGTGGCCGCGCTTGAGCAAGGTTTCGGTGAGGTTGGGGAATTCGCCCACGGTGCGGATGCCCAGCGGGTTGATGATCTTGCCGAAGTTGGTCAGGCGACGGGCGTAACCCTTGTCATGGGTCAGGTACTCGAAGAAGTCCTGGCCGTGGCCCTGGGTGAAGTCGGTACCGATACCGATGGCGTCTTCACCGACGATGTTCATGGTGTATTCGATGGCTTCGGCGTAGTCGTCGATGGTCGAGTCGATGCCCTTGGCCAGGAACGGCGCGAACATGGTCACGCCGACGAAACCGCCGTGGTCGGCGATGAACTTCAGCTCTTCGTCGGACTTGTTGCGCGGGTGCTCTTTCAGGCCAGATGGCAGGCAGTGCGAATAGCAGACCGGCTTTTTCGACTCGAGGATGACTTCTTCGGAGGTCTTGGAGCCTACGTGGGACAGGTCGCACATGATGCCGACGCGGTTCATTTCGGCAACGATCTCGCGGCCGAAGCCCGACAGGCCGCCGTCACGCTCGTAGCAGCCGGTGCCGACCAGGTTCTGGGTGTTGTAGCACATCTGCACGATGCCCACGCCCAGCTGCTTGAACACGTCGACGTAGGCGATCTGGTCTTCGAAGGCATGGGCGTTCTGGAAGCCGAAGAGGATACCGGTCTTGCCCAGTTCCTTGGCCTTGCGGATGTCGGCAGTGGTGCGTACCGGCATCACCAGGTCGCTGTTGTCGCGAATCAGCTTCTGGCTGGCGGCGATATTGTCGACGGTTGCCTTGAAGCCTTCCCAGACCGATACCGTGCAGTTGGCCGCAGTCAAACCGCCTTTGCGCATGTCCTCGAACAGCTCGCGGTTCCATTTGGCAATGATCAGGCCGTCGATGACGATGCTGTCGGCGTGAAGTTCGGCTGGGCTCATCAGGCTGTCCCCTTTTATTGAATGGGTTTGCGCCAAACCTTGTGTCGGCGCTTTGGGGCCAGCATATGCCTGTGCCCAAAGGCGCCCCGATGCAAAAACGACAGGGGGTTTGCCGAAAGCGTCAATGCGCGACATCGCGCCCTCTGGCGCGCCGTCTGGCGATGAGAGACAGTCTCGATAACGACATTTCCGGCCGTTTCATGAACATTTCTTCAGGGATCTATCGTCTTGTCTGCGGCTGAGCGAGAATCCAGCCGATTCGTCAGCCTTGTTGAGGAGAAAACGGATGAAATCAATGGCATGGCTGGTATTGCTGGCGGTGGTATCGGGCGCCCAGGCCGGCGAGGAAGAAAGCACCCCATGCGACAACGTCGAGAGCGACCAGCAGACATTCGCTTGCGCGGCGTTCAACAAGCAGACGGCGGAGCGAGAACTGAAGTCTGCGTATGACGACCTGATCCAGCGCATTCGCGACCAGTACGCCGACGAAGGCGACAAGGCCGCTGCCTTGGCCGGGCGCATGGAGGCGGCGGAGAAATTGTGGACGCAACTGCGCGATGCCGACTGCAAGGTCGAAACCTACGCCGAGAAGCCCGGCAGCAAGGCGTTCGAAGCGGCGTGGAACACCTGCGTGGCACAGCGCAGCGATGACCGCTCGGAGTACCTGCAGTCCATCGGCCAGCAGTAGGGGGACTTCCTCGGCAGGAAAGGCTTTCGGCTTATCTGTCTTGACGACCCGAACCAAAGTACGTCCCAGGCGCCTCGCCCGAGGCGCCGATGATGAACTGGATCGGAAACCAAGACATGACCTCCACTATCAGCAAGACCGACATGAACAGCGCCATCGCCGCCCTGAAGAAAGAAGGCGAAGAACGCGCTGTCATGGTTGCCAACACCGTCTGCATCTTTGCCCCGGATGTACCCGCCAGCATTGCCGAAGACGTGCTCGATGGCATGCGCCTGATGAACCTGTCGGCGAACAAGAAGTTCGACAAGGAAACCCAGCAGCGCGAGTGGTACAACTTCTACAACGACGGCCTGGGCAAGTTCGGCTGGACGCTGACCGGCGCCGCCCATGTCGAGGAAGCAATCGACAAGGACACCCACACGCTGGCCACCCTGGTGCCTCAAATCGTCACCGTCCAGATCGGCGCCAGCCATCGCCTGAGCCGTTGCGTAAAACGCTCCTTCGAAGTGATCGTGCAAACACCGAAGGCGCAGCAACTGCTTGAAGAAAGCAGCGTGAGCGTTTCGGGCAAATCCAGCACCATTCAGATTTCCGCCTGCGAGATGACTCCGCAAGGCCTGCCGATCATGCACATGACCAGCGTTCAGCTGAGCTATGACAAGGCCGAAAAAACCGCAGGGTCCGCTGGCCGCATCATCGACAAGTCGAACACCCGGGTATACCGGGCCTCGCAACAGGGCTCGTTCAGTGTTCGCCACTTCGGCGCCATGCGCGAAGCCGTCAGGCTGAAACTGGCCAGCCAGGCGTTCGACATCCTGGCGCTGGACATCTGACCTGGACCTGGCGCCGCCCTGCGGCGCCAGGCTCCCCTTCCTACTCCTGCTGCGAGGGCCAGAAGCATGCCCACCAAACCTGCCACCCAAGCCATGGAAGACCTTCATGCCTGCCTGCGCCTGGCGCAACTGGAAGCCAGCCAGGCTCACGATCGCCAACAGGATGGCCAGCGCTGGTTCAGCCGTTTTCTGCAGAGGCTGGAAGACAGCGGCGTCGAACTGATCGAACAGACGACGAAAAGCATCAATTGCGTACCCACGGATGCTGTGTTCCAAGAAGTATTCAGCGGCTGGATTCCAGCGCCCCAGAGGCGCAACCTCGGGTTCGAGCGGGTTGCCAAGGACATACTCCATGGTTTGCAACAGCCAGACCTCGCCCTGCTGCGCAGCACCTCGGCCAGCTCGCACCTGCGCCTCGAGTTTGACGTGGATGACAGCGGCAGCCCGCTGGCGATTATCTTCAACCTGTGCTGTTCGACCGACCCGGATGCCCCGCGGACGCGCCTTGCCCTGCAGCTGGACCACCTGGGCGCGAAACTCGACCTCCGGGCTTTCGAGACGCGGCGAAAACAGGTCGAAAACCGCCTCCAGGCGCTATGCGATCTCGATCAACTCTGATCTGGCAGCTGCGGCTTGAGCGCCTGACGCTCTTCACGCGGACAGCGCCCAAAGCGTCTCTTGTAGCGGCGGGTGAAGTAGGACGGCAGCTCGAAACCGCATGCCACGCTGACCTGCGTGATGCTCATCTGTGTCTGGCACAGCAGCTGACGCGCCTTGTCCAGACGTAGGTCAAGATAGAAACCACTGGGCGTATCATTCAGGTACAAGCGAAACAGACGCTCCAGCTGACGCCGGGTGATCATGGCACGGGCAGCCAGCTCCAATGTACTCAACGGTGGCTCGGTATGCTTTTCCATCTCGCCGATCACCTGCACCAGCTTGCGGTTGCTGATGCCATAGCGAGAGGCAATCTGCATCCGCTGATGATCCTGCCGCGGCCGAATACGGCCCAATACGAATTGTTCCGATACCTGCACTGCCAGCTCGCTGCCATGGGATTGCGCAATCAGGTCGAGCATCAGGTCGATCGAGGCAGTGCCACCCGCGCAGGTGATGCGCCGTCGGTCGATTTCGAACAGTTCCTGGGTCGCCTGCAGGCTCGGGTAGTTCTCCTTGAATGCCTCCAGCGCCTCCCAGTGCACGGTGGCGCGGTGGCCGTCGAGCAGGCCGGCCTCGGCCAGCACCACCGCCCCGGTATCGATACCCCCCAGCACCACCCCCTCATGGTCCAGGCGGCGTAGCGCCTGTTGCAGTGCCGGCCCGTAACAGGCCAGTGGCTCGAAGCCCGCGACGATCAGCAGGATGCCGCCAGGTTCGCCCGCCGCCAGCGCTGCATCGGCGTTTACCGACATGCCATTGCTGGCCAGCACCGGCCCGCCGTCCAGGCTCAACACCTGCCAGCGGTACAGCGGGCCCTTGAAACGATTGGCCACCCGCAGTGGCTCCATGGCACTGATGAAACCCATGGCCGAAAACCCGGGCAACAACAGGAAATGAATGATTTGCGGCATTGCATGCTCCACGGCAAAGGTGGTCGCCTCCGTGCAAATGTTGGTCGCCAGGGTGCGATTCACCACCCTGGCAGCAGCGTAGCGTGTTCACACGGCCCAGAGAGGCCGGCCCCTATAAAAAATGCCCTGCCGATGGAGAGCCACCATGCAACGCTTGATCCGCCGCAGCCTGTTATCCGTAGCCCTGACCACTATCGTCGCTTCCCCGCTGTATGCCGCGGAACCCGCGGCCTGCAAGAACGTCCGTCTGGGCGTGGTCAACTGGACCGATGTCATTGCCACCAGCGCCATGGCCCAGGTGCTGCTCGATGGCCTTGGCTACCAGACCAAGCAGACCAGCGCTTCACAGCAGATCATCTTCGCCGGCATCCGCGACAAACGCCTGGACATGTTCCTGGGTTACTGGAACCCGATCATGACCCAGACCATCACCCCGTTCGTCGATGCCAAGCAGGTCAAGGTGCTCGACAAGCCCAGCCTGGAAGACGCCCGGGCCACCCTGGCGGTGCCCAAGTACCTGGCCGACAAGGGCCTGAAGACGTTCGCCGATATTCACAAGTTCGAAAAGGAACTGGGCGGGAAAATCTACGGCATCGAACCAGGCTCCGGCGCCAACACCCAGATCAAGGCGATGATCGCCAAGAACCAGTTCGGCCTGGGCAAGTTCCAGCTGGTCGAATCCAGCGAGGCCGGCATGCTAGCCGCCGTCGACCGCGCGGTGCGGCGCAACGAGGCAGTGGTGTTCTTCGGTTGGGCGCCACACCCGATGAACGTGAATATCGACATGGTCTACCTGGGCGACAGCCAGGACGCCCTGGGCCCTGACGAAGGCCGCGCGACAGTGTGGACAGTGACCGCGCCGGACTATGCCGAACGCTGCCCCAACGCCCACCGCCTGCTGGCCAACCTGAACTTCAGCGCCGAGGACGAGAGCCGCATGATGCAGCCGCTGCTCGACCACAAGGATGCGCTGGAATCGGCCCGACAGTGGCTGAAAGACCACCCCGAGGACAAGGCCCGCTGGCTGGAGGGTGTGACCACCTTCGACGGCAAGCCGGCTGCGGACAACCTCAAGCTCGGCGCCAACTGATCCGGCCCCTTCGCGGGTAAACCCGCTCCCACAGGTTACGCGCATGCCAGGAACACCACGGTGCTCCTGTGGGAGCGGGTTCACCCGCGAAAAGGCCACCACAGACACCACAAGGACCCCCGCCATGAACCACGACGTCATCATCACCTGCGCCCTCACCGGCGCCGGCGACACCGCCTCGAAAAGCCATTTTGTTCCCGTCACCCCCAAGCAGATCGCCGAGTCTGCCGTAGAGGCCGCCAAAGCCGGCGCCACCGTAGTCCACTGCCACGTGCGCGACCCGCAAACCGGCCGCTTCAGCCGTGATGTGGCGCTGTATCGCGAAGTCATGGAACGCATCCGCGAAGCTGACGTGGACATCATCGTCAACCTTACCGCCGGCATGGGTGGCGATCTGGAAATCGGCCCGGGTGAAACCCCACTGGAATTCGGCCCGGGTACCGACCTGATCGGCCCACTGGAACGTCTGGCCCATGTCGAAGCGCTGCTGCCGGAAATCTGCACCCTCGACTGCGGCACCCTCAATTTCGGCGATGGCAACTCGATCTACGTCTCTACCCCGGCCCAACTGCGCGCCGGCGCCAAGCGCATCACCGAGCTGGGGGTGAAAGCCGAGCTGGAAATCTTCGACACCGGCCACCTTTGGTTCGCCAAGCAGATGATCAAGGAAGGCCTGCTCGACGACCCGCTGTTCCAGCTTTGCCTGGGCATCCCGTGGGGCGCGCCGGCCGACACCACCACCATGAAGGCGATGGTCGACAACCTGCCGGCAAACGTCACCTGGGCCGGGTTTGGCATCGGCCGCATGCAGATGCCGATGGCCGCCCAGGCGGTTCTGCTGGGCGGCAACGTGCGGGTGGGCCTGGAAGACAACCTGTACCTGGACCGTGGCGTGCTGGCGAGCAACGGCCAGCTGGTCGAGCGCGCGGCAGAAATCATCACTCGCATGGGTGGCCGCGTGCTCAGCCCGGCAGAAGGCCGGGAAAAAATGAACCTCAAGCGCCGCTGATTCCTTTCAAAGATTGCAGCAGCGCCACAAATCCTGTGGGAGCGGGCATGCCCGCGAAGCAGGCGACACGGTGGATGGCACCGGCTTTGCCGGTGTTCGCGGCGGTTCGACGCCTCGACTCGCCCGCTCCCACAGGATCGGTACTAACCCTAACGACTGTGTTTACCCTGAGGACCCGATATGCCCTTCATCACCGAGATCAAGACCTTCGCCGCCCTCGGTAGCGGCGTAATCGGCAGCGGCTGGGTTGCCCGCGCCCTGGCCCACGGCCTGGACGTGATCGCCTGGGACCCGGCGCCAGGCGCCGAGCAGGCCTTGCGCAAGCGCATCGCCAACGCCTGGCCGGCACTGGAAAAGCAAGGCTTGGCGCCAGGTGCAGCACAAGACCGGCTGAAGTTCGTCGCCACCATCGAGGAATGCGTCCGCGACGCCGACTTCATCCAGGAAAGCGCGCCAGAGCGACTGGACCTGAAGCTCGACCTGCATGCGAAGATCAGCGCTGCCGCCAAGCCAGACGCGATCATCGGCAGCAGCACCTCGGGCCTGCTGCCCAGCGAGTTCTACGAATCGGCCACCCACCCCGAACGCTGCGTGGTCGGCCACCCGTTCAACCCGGTCTACCTGCTGCCATTGGTCGAGATCGTCGGCGGCAACCGCACTGCCCCCGAAGCCATCGAAGCCGCCAAGACCATCTATACAGCCTTGGGCATGCGCCCGCTGCACGTACGCAAGGAAGTGCCCGGGTTCATCGCCGACCGCCTGCTCGAAGCCCTGTGGCGCGAGGCCCTGCACCTGGTCAACGACGGCGTGGCCAGCACCGGCGAAATCGACGATGCCATCCGCTTTGGCGCCGGCCTGCGCTGGTCGTTCATGGGCACCTTCCTCACCTACACCCTGGCCGGTGGCGATGCCGGCATGCGTCACTTCATGGCCCAGTTCGGCCCTGCGCTGCAACTGCCGTGGACTTACCTGCCGGCACCAGAGCTGACCGACAAGCTGATCGACGATGTGGTCGAAGGGACCTCCGAGCAACTGGGTGATCGCAGCATCGCCGCGTTGGAGCGCTATCGTGATGACACGCTGTTGGCAGTGCTGGAAGCGGTGAAGACCAGCAAGGCCAGCCACGGTATGGCTTTCGGCGACTGAGGAGAACGCGATGCCCGCACTGATCACCTACCGCACCCCGGTCCAGGAGGACTGGGTCGACTACAACGGGCATCTGCGCGATGCCTTCTACCTGCTTATCTTCAGCTACGCCACCGATGCGCTGATGGAGCGCATCGGCCTGGATGCCGACAGTCGCGGCCAGAGCGGTAACTCGCTGTTCACCCTGGAGGCGCACATCAACTACTTGCACGAGGTGAAGCTAGGGACCGAGGTGTGGGTGCAGACGCAGATCATCGGGTTCGATCGCAAGCGCCTGCATGTCTACCACAGCCTGCATCGGGAAGGGTTCGACGAAACGCTGGCGGCCAGCGAGCAGATGCTGCTGCATGTGGACCTGGCGGGGCCGAAGTCGGCGCCGTTCAGTGAGCGTAGTGTCGGGTTGCTGCAAGGTTTGGTGGATGAGCAGCAGGATATGCCCCCGGCTGAGTTCGTTGGGCGTGTAATGGGTTTGAACATCCAGTCCTGAACAAAACTTCGTACCCTGTGGGAGCGGGTTCACCCGCGAATGCGATGGTGAAGCTACCGACGCATTCGCGGGTGAACCCGCTCCCACAGAGAATGCACACGCCTTCAGGTATTGAGCAAGACAGGGTCACAACAGCAGTTGCGCTGATGCTTCAGGCAAAAAAATAACCCCGGAAAGCCGTGAGCATCCGGGGCCAAGAGCGAGCAACATCCACTGTGCACGAACGAGGGTGACCAAACCCTCCGTTGCGGTAGATGGCTTGAGTTTGCGCACCTCGCGGCAGGTGGATTTAGCCGGGAACGACCTGTTCTTAGCCAAAGCAGCCATGGCGCCATTCTGTTGTTGCGGGCATGTCGCCGGCGTCACAGAATCGGTCGTAAATCACAGCAGCACTCTCTTAGCGATAAAAGGGACAACAGCCATGATGCATGCGGATTTGATTGACCAGGACGATCTGGCAGGCCACCTGCGCGCGCGCGGGTTCGAAATTCCGGCCGGGGCCACTGCCGAGCAGGCGTGCGAAGCGGTGGTGCGTGGGCTGACCGAGCCCAATGCACGGGCGCTGAAGGGGATGGTGGAGCAGATGTATACCGGTAGTGCGACGATCCTGCCGGCGGTGCGCCAGGCCATCGACAAACAGCTGTTGCCGGCGTTGGCGCAGTTCAACAAGCGCGCCTGACCGAGTATTCCTGCACCGGCCTCTTCGCGGGCTTGCCCGCTCCCACAGGGACCGCACCGCTACTGAAACCGGTGCAGTACTTGTGGGAGCGGGCAAACCCGCGAGGAGGCCGGCTCCGTTTCAGAGCCTCACACTGGCAAAGGTCGACTCGTTGCGCGCCTGGCTCAGGGCCGCCATCGGCCCGCTGTGCGGCGACAGGGTCATGGCCTGCGGGATCGGCATCATCGCCACCTGCTGCGCGGTGTTGGAGCCCACGCGCTCGTCACGCGGTGGAATGCCGAAGTATTCGCGGTAGCACTTGGAGAAGTGCGGGGTCGACACAAAGCCGCATACCGATGCCACTTCGATGATCGACATCGGCGTCTGCTTCAGCAGCTGCCGGGCGCGGATCAGGCGCAGCTTCAGGTAGTAACGCGACGGCGAACAGTGCAGGTACTTCTGGAACAGGCGCTCGAGCTGCCGGCGCGATACCGACACATATACCGCCAGTTCGTCCAGGTCGATCGGCTCTTCGAGGTTGGCCTCCATCAGCGCGACGATTTCCTGCAGCTTCGGCTGGTTGGTGCCAAGCATGTGCTTGAGCGGCACGCGCTGGTGATCCTGCTCGTTGCGGATGCGTTCGTAGACGAACATTTCGGAGATTGCCGCCGACAGTTCGCGGCCGTGATCGCGGCTGATCAGGTGCAGCATCATGTCCAGCGGCGCAGTGCCGCCGGAGCTGGTGAAGCGGTTACGGTCGAGGGTGAACAGGCGGGTGCTCATGTTGACCCGCGGGTAGGCCTCCTGCATGGCAGCCAGGCATTCCCAGTGCACGCTGCAATCGAAGCCGTCGAGCAGACCGGCGCAGGCCAGGGCCCAGCTGCCGGTGCACACTGCACCCAAGCGTCGCGACTGGCGAGCCTGGGCCTGCAGCCAGGTGACATGCTCACGGGTAACGGTGCGCTGGATGCCGACGCCACCACAAACGATCACTGTATCCATCGGCGGGGCGCTGTGCATGGCCGCGTCAGGGGTGATCTGCAGGCCGTCGCTGGCCCACACCTGGCCGCCATCGACGGTCAGGGTGTGCCAGCGGTATAGCTCGCGACCGGAAAGCTGGTTGGCCATGCGCAGCGGCTCGACGGCCGACGCCAGGGAAATGAGGGTGAAATTGTCCAGTAGGAGAAACCCGATGGACTGGGGGGCTGTGCGGTTCTGGGTTGGGGTCCCGGAGGTGTACGACGTCATCGCGATTTCTCCTCACACAAATGCAGGGTGTGCCTCAGGCGAGCACTGTTTTCTTGTTATGTATGGCCCCGGTTTCATGTGCAGGGGCCTTGGTGCCAATCTCAACGCAAACGCCGTGCCTGAAATTGAACGGCTATCCAAAAAAACCTGAAAACGACGCCTTTATCAGGCAAATCACGTGCTTTGATCGAGTTGGCCAATCTTCGTGGAACGGGCGTGCTAGGCGCTGTGCCTGTAACGGCTGAGCAATTTGGTGACATGCGCAGTGTAGGATGCCCAGAAACGACACTCTTGAGTGTCACCGACAACGCCCACACTGATAACGACACCCGACGATCGGTATGCGTCGCGCTGCACCATAAGGGGGCATTGGGGGCTGTACTGCACCGGCGTCAAACTCAAGGGCCTCTTCGCGGGCATGCCCGCTCCCACAGGGATTGCACAGTTCCTGTGGGAGCGGGTTTACCCGCGAAGAGGCCCTTGAGGTCAGACCAAACGGTCAGCACTCGATCGCGCTGACCGCCAGACCACCGCGCGAGGTCTCTTTGTACTTGTCGTGCATGTCGGCCCCGGTATCGCGCATGGTGCGGATCACCTGGTCGAGAGAAATGAAGTGTTCGCCGTCACCACGCAGGGCCATCTGCACCGCGTTGATGGCCTTGACCGCGGCAATCGCGTTGCGCTCGATGCACGGCACCTGAACCAACCCGCCGACCGGGTCGCAGGTCAGGCCCAGGTTGTGCTCCAGGGCGATCTCGGCAGCGTTCTCCACCTGCGGTGGGGTCGCGCCCAGCACCTCAGCGAGGCCCGCCGCGGCCATGGCGCAAGCCGAACCGACTTCCCCCTGGCAACCCACTTCGGCACCGGAGATCGACGCGTTCTTCTTGCACAGGATGCCCACCGCGGCAGCAGCGAGGAAGAAATCGACCACGCTGGACTCGTCCACTGCATCACTGAAACGCATGTAGTAGTGCAACACCGCCGGGATGATGCCCGCCGCGCCGTTGGTCGGCGCGGTAACCATGCGCCCGCCGGCGGCGTTTTCTTCGTTGACCGCCAGGGCGAACAGGTTGACCCACTCCATGGCGCTCATGGTCGAGCCGATCACGTTGGGCTTGCCGATTTCCTGCAGGCTGCGGTGCAGCTTGGCGGCCCGGCGGCGTACGTTCAGCCCGCCGGGCAGCGTGCCTTCGTATTTCAGGCCGTTATTGACGCATTCCTGCATGGCTTCCCAGAGCTTGTGCAGGCCGGCGCGGATCTCTTCTTCGCTGCGCCAGACCTTCTCGTTGGCCATCATCAATTGCGACACGCTGAGGTCGTTTTGCTTGCACAGGCGCAGCAGTTCGGCTGCGCTATTGAAGTCGTACGGCAGCACCGTCTGGTCGGCATCCAGCACGCCGCTGGCAGCTTGCGCGGCATCGACCACAAAGCCGCCACCCACCGAGTAATAAGTGTCGCGGTGCAGCTCGCCCTGCTCGCCTTCGGCAATCAAGGTCATGGCGTTGGGGTGGTACGGCAGGTTCTCGTCCAGCAGCAGCATGTCGCGGGCCCAGACGAACTCGATGGGCAGGCGGTTGTCCAGCTGCAGGGTATTGGTTTCGCGCAGGTCGGCGATACGCAGCGCAATCTGGGTCGGGTCGATGGCGTCCGGCCATTCGCCCATCAGGCCCATGATGGTGGCATTGTCGGTGCCATGCCCCACACCCGTGGCCGACAGCGAGCCATACAGGCGCACTTCGATCCGCTTCACACGTTCCAGCTCACCACGCTCGCGCAGGCCCTGGACGAACAGGGCGCCAGCACGCATGGGGCCGACGGTGTGGGAGCTGGAGGGCCCGACACCGATCTTGAACAGGTCGAACACGCTGATGGCCATTGTCGAATCACCTCTTGCTGGGCTTGTCTCTGCGCGCCATGCGCAGGGCGGGGCAGCTGCTAGGCTGAAGCAGCGGGCCGCCTTGAATGCACGCATCATCGGGCTTTTACCGCACCCCTCGCCGTCTGCAACCGACGTACTTTTGTCCAGCAGCGCCGCGCTGTTTTCTACCGGGGAGTAGCCCTCACCAGGCCGCTTTCCGGCGGCCTGGTGACGTAAAAATGCGGCTGAGGGGGTGGAAAAACCCATAAGCGACATCGCCCATACTGGATACGACCCGTTCCGTACTGGTTACGACCCCACCAGTAGGCGATTGCCCGGCGCTGGAGGATTATCGAAAGCGACTCGTAAAGCACGGCCACGCATCCTGCCCTCTGCAGGCCTGGTCGACCGGACCCTGAGAAAGCCCGGCGACCCACGCGAACCCGAAGACAAAATCACAGGAGTCCATCCATGAAAGGTTCACCCTCGCTGTTGCTGGTTGCGATGCTGTCCGCGCCTTTGCTGGCCCAGGCCGCCGAACCCGAGCAATGCCAGACGGTACGGTTCTCGGATGTCGGCTGGACCGACATCACGGTCACCACCGCGACCACCAGCGTTGTGCTCGAAGCACTGGGTTACAAGACCCACACCACCATGATCTCGGTACCGGTGACCTACAAGTCGCTGGCCACCGGCAAGGACCTGGACGTGTTTCTCGGCAACTGGATGCCGACCATGGAGAACGACATCAAGCAGTACCGCGACGCAGGTACTGTGGAAACCGTGCGCGCCAACCTGGAAAACGCCAAGTACACCTTGGCTGTGCCCCAGGCGCTGTATGACAAGGGCCTGAAGGACTTCAGCGACATTCCCAAGTTCAAGCAGGAACTGGGCGGCAAGATCTACGGCATCGAGCCCGGCAACGATGGCAACCGCACCATCCAGAGCATGATCGACAAGAACGCCTTCGGCCTGAAGGACGCCGGCTTCAAGATCGTCCAGTCCAGCGAGGCCGGCATGCTGTCGCAGGTCGACCGCGCGCAGAAACGCGGCGAGGCGCTGGTGTTCCTCGGCTGGGAACCGCACCCGATGAACACCCGCTTCAAGATGCAGTACCTGACCGGCGGGGACGAGTTCTTCGGCCCCGACTTCGGCAAGGCGACCGTATTGACCAACACCCGCAAGGGCTATGTGCAGGAATGCAGCAACGTTGGCCAGCTGTTGAAGAACCTGTCGTTCGAGCTCAAGGATGAAAGCACCATGATGGGCTATGTCCTGGACGACAAGATGAAACCCGAGGCGGCTGCCAAGAAGTGGCTCAAGGACAACCCTGGCAAGCTGGATGCCTGGCTGGCCGGTGTCACCACCGTTGATGGCAAACCAGGCCTGGAGGCGGCCAAGGCCAAGCTGACGCAATAACGCAATACGCCATAGCGCTACCTCGGGGCAGGCCGTGCCTGCCCCGGGTTGATTTCAATCTATGCAGGTGGAAGCTCGCTATCATGCTTATCGATCAGAAAATACCCCTGGGTGAGTACATCGCGTCGTTCGTCGAGTGGCTGACCCAGAACGGCGCGAACTACTTCGACGCCATCGCGCAGGGCCTGGAGTTCATGATCCATGGCGTCACCAGTGCCCTGACCTTCTTCAATCCGTTCGTGCTCATCGCTCTGTTCGCCGCCCTGGCGCATTTCATCCAGCGCAAGTGGGCGCTGACCGCATTCGTCGCCCTGTCGTTCCTGCTGATCCTCAACCTGGGTTACTGGCAGGAAACCATGGAAACCCTGGCGCAGGTCACCTTCGCCACGGTGGTTTGCGTGGCCATCGGCGTGCCACTGGGCATCGTCGCCGCGCACAAACCGATGTTCTATACCGCCATGCGCCCGGTACTCGACCTGATGCAGACGGTACCTACATTCGTCTACCTGATCCCCACCCTGACCCTGTTCGGCCTGGGTGTGGTGCCGGGGCTGATCTCGACGGTGGTGTTCGCCATCGCCGCGCCGATCCGCCTCACCTATCTGGGCATCTGCGACGTCCCGCAGGAGCTTATGGACGCCGGCAAGGCCTTTGGCTGCTCGCGGCGCCAGCTGCTCACCCGTATCGAACTGCCGCACGCGATGCCGAGCATCGCCGCCGGCGTTACCCAGTGCATCATGCTGTCGCTGTCGATGGTAGTGATTGCCGCCCTGGTCGGTGCTGACGGCCTGGGCAAACCTGTGGTCAACGCACTGAACACCGCCGATATTTCCCTGGGCTTCGAAGCGGGCCTGGCGATCGTGCTGCTGGCGATCATGCTCGACCGTATCTGCAAGCAACCGGAACTGCCGGTAAGGGGTGAAGCATGAGCATCATTCGTTTCGAAGACGTCGACGTCATCTTCTCCAACAAGCCGCGCGAAGCGCTGGCCCTGCTCGACCAAGGCCAGACCCGCGAGCAGATCCTCAAGCAGACCGGCCTGGTTGTGGGCGTCGAGAAGGCCAACCTGGATATCCAGAAGGGCGAGATCTGCGTGCTGATGGGCCTGTCCGGTTCGGGCAAGTCGAGTTTGCTGCGCTGCATCAACGGCCTCAACACCGTCAGCCGCGGCAAGCTGTTCGTCGAGCACGAAGGCAAGCACATCGACATTGCCCACTGTACCCCCGCCGAACTGAAGATGATGCGCACCAAGCGCATTGCCATGGTGTTCCAGAAATTCGCCCTGATGCCCTGGCTGACGGTGCGCGAGAACATCAGCTTTGGCCTGGAAATGCAGGGCCGCCCCGAGAAGGAACGGCGCAAGCTGGTCGACGAGAAGCTCGAGCTGGTGGGCCTGACCCAGTGGCGCAACAAGAAGCCGGACGAACTGTCTGGCGGCATGCAGCAGCGCGTGGGCCTGGCCCGGGCGCTGGCGATGGATGCCGACATCCTGCTGATGGACGAACCGTTCTCGGCACTGGACCCGCTGATCCGCCAGGGCTTGCAGGACGAGTTGCTGGGCCTGCAGGCCAAGCTGAGCAAGACCATCGTGTTTGTCAGCCATGACCTGGACGAGGCACTGAAGCTGGGTAGCCGCATCGCGATCATGAAGGACGGGCGGATCATCCAGTACAGCAAGCCGGAAGAGATCGTGCTCAACCCGGCCGACGAATATGTGCGTACCTTCGTCGCCCATACCAACCCGCTGAACGTGCTGTGCGGGCGCAGCCTGATGCGTAGCCTGGACAACTGCAAACGGGTTAACGGCTCGGTATGCCTGGACCCGGGTGGCGATTCGTGGCTGGACCTGGGCGAAGGCAACTCGATCAAGCGTGCGCGCCAAGGGCAGAACGGGCTGGAGATGCAGAACTGGGCACCGGGGCAGTCGGTGGAAGGGCTGGGGCGCAAGCCGACTCTGGTGCATGCGGATATCGGCATGCGTGATGCGCTACAGATTCGCTACCAGACTGGGAACAAACTGGTGCTGCAGGAGAATGACAAGGTGGTGGGGATTCTTGGCGACAGCGAGCTGTATCACGCGCTGCTGGGCAAGAACCACGGCTGATGCAATTGGGGCCGCGTTGCGGCCCATTCGCGACACAAGGCCGCTCCTACAAAGGATCGCGTAACCTTGTAGGAGCAGCCTTGTGCTGCGAATGGAGGGCAAAGCCCTCCCAACAATCGATCAGCGAACGACGATCCCGCGCGAAGCCATGTAAGCCTTGGCTTCAGGCACCGTGTACTCACCAAAGTGGAAGATACTGGCCGCCAGCACCGCACTGGCATGCCCTTCCAGAATGCCGTCAGCCAGGTGCTGCAGGTTACCCACCCCGCCCGAGGCAATCACCGGAATACCCAGCGCATCACTGATCGCGCGGGTAACGCCCAGGTCGAAGCCGTTCTTCATGCCGTCCTGGTCCATGCTGGTCAGCAGAATCTCGCCGGCCCCCAGGCCTTCCATCTTCTTCGCCCATTCAACGGCATCCAGCCCGGTCGGCTTGCGCCCGCCGTGGGTGAATATCTCCCAACGCGGCTGCTCACCCGGGCCGGATACCTTCTTGGCGTCGATGGCGACAACGATGCACTGCGAACCGAAACGGTCCGCGGCCTCGCCGACAAACTCCGGGTTGAACACCGCGGCCGTATTGATCGAGACCTTGTCGGCACCGGCATTGAGCAGGTTGCGGATGTCCTGCACGGTGCGCACGCCACCGCCCACGGTCAGCGGGATGAACACCTGGCTGGCCATGCGCTCGACGGTGTGCAGGGTGGTGTCGCGGCCGTCGACGCTGGCAGTGATGTCGAGGAAGGTGATTTCGTCGGCACCTTGCTCGTCGTAGCGACGGGCGATTTCCACCGGGTCGCCGGCATCACGGATGTTCTCGAACTTGACGCCCTTGACCACCCGGCCGTTGTCCACGTCCAGGCAAGGGATGATGCGCTTGGCCAGTGCCATGGTTCAGTCCTCAGCCTTGGTAGTTGTCGCAGAAGGCCTGGGCCTCGGCGACATCGAGGGTGCCTTCGTAGATGGCACGGCCGGTGATGGCGCCGATGATGCCCGGTGCCTTGGCGTCCAGCAGGGCCTTGATGTCACCCAGGTTGTGGATGCCGCCCGAGGCGATCACCGGGATCGAGGTGGCCTCTGCCAGCGCCTTGGTGAACGGCACGTTGCAGCCCTGCATCATGCCGTCCTTGGCGATGTCGGTGTAGACGATCGCCGAGACGCCATCGGCCTCGAAACGCTTGGCCAGGTCGATGACCTGCACCGAGCTCACTTCAGCCCAGCCGTCGGTGGCGACGAAGCCGTCCTTGGCGTCCAGGCCAACGATGACCTTGCCCGGGAAGGCCTTGCACGCTTCGGCGACGAACTCCGGCTGCTTGACCGCCTTGGTACCGATGATCACGTAGCTGACACCAGCCTTGACGTAGTGCTCGATGGTTTCCAGCGAGCGGATGCCACCGCCGATCTGGATCGGCAGGGTCGGGTAGCGCTTGGCAATGGCGGTGACCACTTCACCGTTGACCGGCTGGCCTTCGAAGGCGCCGTTGAGGTCGACCAGGTGCAGGCGGCGGCAGCCACCCTCGACCCACTTGGCGGCCATGCTCACCGGGTCGTCGGAAAATACCGTGGAGTCTTCCATGCGGCCTTGGCGCAGGCGCACGCAGGCACCGTCCTTCAGATCGATAGCGGGGATAATCAGCATCTTGGGAACCTGTCTGTTCTTGGGGTTTCAGGGCTTTTCGAGCGCCCACAGATCGCTTTCGATGCTCTCGAACCGCTCCTTGAGGTGCAGCTGAACATCGGCAATCGCCCTGTTGTAGTAATGGGGTGCAATTTCTTTGCTGAACAGCTCGAGGACCTCGGCCACTTCGAACGACCCCAGCTCCAGCTCGAAACGGTCTTCGAGGAAGCGCTTGAGCGTGTGCAGCGCTTCGCGCTCCTGCTCGGGGGCCAGGGTGATTACCGGGGCCTTGGTCTTCGACCTGCTCATTTACCAGCGCCCGTCCCAGGCGACGAAGTTCTGCAGCAGCTGCAGGCCATGGGTATGGCTCTTCTCCGGGTGGAACTGCACGGCAAAGCGCGAGCCATCGGCCAGTGCAGCGGCGAAATCGACACCGTAATGGCCGCGGCCGACCACCTGGGCTGGCTTGCCGGCATTGATGTAATAACTGTGCACGAAGTAGAACCGCGCGCGGTCGGGGATGTCGTGCCACAGCGGGTGGTCGTTGGTCTGGCCGACTTCGTTCCAGCCCATGTGCGGCACCTTCAGGTGCTCGCCGTCTTCCTGCAGGTCTTTGCCGAAGAAGCGCACCTGGCCCGGGAACAGGCCGATGCAGTCGACACCGTCGTTTTCTTCGCTGTGGTCGAGCAGTGCCTGCATGCCCACGCAAATGCCGAGGAACGGGCGGTCCTGGCTGACTTCGCGCACCAGGCTGTCGAAGCCCAGGCGGCGGATTTCTGCCATGCAGTCGCGAATCGCGCCCACCCCTGGGAATACCACGCGGTCGGCTTCGCGGATGACCGTGGCATCGCTGGTGACCAGCACCTTGCCGGCCCCTACATGCTCCAGTGCCTTGGCCACAGAGTGCAGGTTACCCATGCCATAGTCGATTACGGCTACCGTCTGCATTTACAGGCACCCTTTGGTGGAAGGCATCTGCCCGGCCATGCGCTCGTCGAGGGTGATGGCCATGCGCAGGGCGCGGCCGAAAGCCTTGAACACGGTTTCGATCTGGTGGTGGGTGTTGTGGCCACGCAGGTTGTCGATGTGCAGAGTCACCAGGGCATGGTTGACGAAGCCCTGGAAGAACTCCTGGAACAGGTCGACATCGAAACCGCCGACGCTGGCACGGGTGTACGGCACGTGCATCTGCAGGCCCGGGCGACCGGAGAAGTCGATGACCACGCGCGACAGCGCTTCGTCCAGCGGCACGTAGGCGTGGCCGTAGCGGAAGATGCCCTTCTTGTCACCGATGGCCTGGGCGAATGCCATGCCCAGGGTGATGCCGACGTCTTCGACGGTATGGTGATCGTCGATATGCGTGTCACCCTTGCACTCGATATCCAGATCGATCAGCCCATGGCGGGCGATCTGGTCCAGCATGTGTTCAAGGAAAGGCACACCGATATCGAATCGGGCCTTGCCACTGCCATCGAGGTTGATCGAGCACTTGACCTGGGTTTCCAGGGTATTGCGCTCGACGGAAGCCTTACGTTCGACCATCACCAGCTCCGCAAAATCATTAGGCGAAAAGGGCTTCATTATAGGCCTAGAACGCGCCCGCTTGAAACGCGGATGACATATGGCAAAGCACGTAATTACGGGGACTGGATGCCGTTACCGGTCTATACAACCAGGTGGCTCGGCAGGGTATGGGGCTGCTTTGCAGCCCATCGCGACACAAGGCCGCTCCTACAGGGGACCGCGCTCGAAGATGAAACGGGGACCAATGTAGGAGCGGCCTTGTGTCGCGATGGGGCGCAAAGCGCCCCCAATCAATGGAACAGCACAGCCGTCTTCTGCAGGGTAATCCAAACGCCCCAGGCCAACGGCACAACTACCACCGCCCAGGCCAGCAGCACCAGCGGCAGGCTGCCCGGTGCCGCCTTCCACTCCAGCGAGCGTGCCCCGTCGGCGCCCTTGTCATGGCTCAACGCCCGTTCGGCAGCCAGTTCGGCATCGCTCATGAAATGCTTGTCGGCCACCGGTCGCACCAGCATGTTGCAGACAAAGCCCAGCACCAGCAGGCCGGCGAGGATGTACAGGGTCATGTCATAGGCAGCCGCACGCTCAACCCCGGCCGCCAACTGGTACTCGCGCAGGTAGGTGATAAGCACCGGCCCCAGCACCCCCGCCGCCGCCCAGGCGGTCAGCAGGCGGCCATGAATGGCGCCGACCATCTGCGTGCCGAACAGGTCGGCCAGGTAGGCCGGTACCGTGGCAAAGCCACCACCGTACATCGACAGGATGATGCAGAACGCCGCCACGAACAGCGCCACGTTACCCAGGTGCCCCATGTTCGGCACCAGGCTGTACAAGCCCACGCCCAGGGCAAAGAAAGCGAAATAGGTGTTCTTGCGGCCAATGTAGTCCGAGAACGACGCCCAGAAGAACCGCCCGCCGATATTGAACAGGCTCAGCAGGCCGGTGAAGCCGGCGGCGATCGCGGCGATCTGCGCCAGCTGGGTGCTGTTCAGCTCGCTGAAGCTCAACCCGTTGCCCAGCAGCTTGCCGGCGAACACTTCCTGCAACAACGGCGAAGCCATGCCGAGGATGCCGATACCCGCCGACACGTTCAGGCACAGCACCAGCCAGATCAAGGCGAACTGCGGGGTCTTCCAGGCCACGCTGACGTGCACGTGGCGGTCGGTGACCATGGTGTTGCCAGCTTTCTTTATCGGGGCGCTCCAGCCTTCGGGCTTCCAGCCGGTTGGCGGTACGCGATACGCCAGGGCACCGGCGGTCATGAACACGAAGTAGATCGCCGCCATGACGACGAAGCTCTGCCACACGCCCACTTCCTGCGCATTGCCGAAATGGCCCATCAGCGCGGTGGCCAGCGGTGCACCGACCATGGCCCCGCCACCGAAGCCCATGATCGCCATGCCGGTGGCCATGCCGCGCTTGTCCGGGAACCATTTGATCAGGGTCGAAACCGGCGAAATGTAGCCCAGGCCCAGGCCGATACCGCCGATTGCGCCAGAACCCAGCCACATCAGCCACAGCTGATGGGTTTTCACGCCAATGGCTGAAATAAGCATGCCGCCGCACCAGCACAACGCCGACACCAAGCCGGCCTTGCGCGGTCCGGCGTGCTCCAGCCAACCACCCAGCACGGCTGCCGAGCAACCGAGGAAGACGAAGAACAGCGTGTAGATCCAGCTCAGCATGGAAATCGGCCAATCGCATTCGGCGCTGAACATACGGGCCATGAAGCCCATGTCCGCTGCGCAGGCGACCGGGGCGGTGATGCCGAGGGCTTGCGACAGGGGCAGCCAGAACACAGAGAAGCCATAGGCCATGCCGATGCACAGGTGGATGGCCAGGGCGGCTGGCGGGACCAGCCAGCGGTTGAAGCCCGGGCGGGCGATGATGCGCTCCTTCGACAGGAAGCCTGGCGCATTGGCCAAGGTCCCTGCCGCGACAGTACTGCTCATGGATCAGATCCTTCTTATAGGGGGGGTGCAGGCAAAGCGGCGCAAGGGTAGCAGCATCAAGTGGCGTGAAAGCAATCTGATATCGTTAATTTTTGCTCGGCTGAAACGGTCCTCTTTCTGAAGTCCTGCGCTGCCGCTGTGGGAGCGGCCTTGTGTCGCGAAAGGGCCGCACAGCGGCCCCGGCAATATCTGCGGCGAAGCTGGGAACGTGGGGCCGCTGCGCGACCCTTTCGCGACACAAGGCCGCTCCCACAGCTGATCGCGTACAGCAAAAATACTGTCGAAAGCCGTACCATCTGCTGTACACGTAGGAAATGCCCCGTATCTCTAGTCGAATACGCAGGGGCAATCACTGCGGCGCTATACTCTGCCGCCTGAATTTCAAAAACGGACTACAAGGACTCGCCCATGAAAGCGTTCGGCAAAATCCTGGGACTTGGGCTTCTCGGGTTGCTGCTGATCATCGTGGCGCTGGGCTTCGCCCTGACCCACCTCTTCGATCCCAACGACTATAAAGACGAGATTCGCCAGCTGGCACGTGACAAGGCTCACGTCGAGCTGACCCTCAACGGTGACATTGGCTGGAGCCTGTTCCCGTGGCTGGGCCTTGAGCTGCACGAGGCGAGCATCGCCACCTTGAACAAACCCAAGGAGCCATTCGCCGACCTGCAGATGCTCGGCCTGTCGGTACGTGTGCTGCCACTGCTGCGCCGCGAAGTGCAGATGAGCGACGTGCGCGTGGAGGGCCTGAACCTGACCCTGGCTCGTGACGAACACGGCCATGGCAACTGGGAAGACATCGGCAAGCCGCTGCCCGCGCAGAACGGCGCCAGCGCCGATACGCAGGCCGGTGCCCCAGCCCAGGCGCCGGCCGAACAGGCGTCGGCACCGGTCGCCAGCAACGAGCGCGCCGTCAAGCTGGACATCGACAGCCTGACCGTCAACAACGCCCGCGTGCAGTACACCGATGCCAAGACCGGCCAGAGCTACAGTGCCGAAAGCATCCAGCTGAGCACCGGCCCGGTCCACGAAGGGGCGAACATCCCGCTCAAGGCCAGCGCCTTCCTCAGTGCCAGCCAGCCGAACATCAAGGCTCGCACCGAACTGGCCGGCGAACTGCGCTTCGATCGCAAGCTCAAGCGCTACAACTTCGAAGACATGCGCCTGTCGGGCGAAACCTCGGGTGAGCCCACCGGCGGCAAGACCGTGACCTTCGCCGCCCAAGGCCAGTTGCTGGTCGACCTGGCCGCCAATGTCGCCTCGTGGAACGGTCTGAAAGTCTCGGCCAACCAGCTGCGCGCCCTGGGCGAACTGAACCTGCGTGACCTGGACAAGGCGCCACAGCTGAGCGGCGGCCTGTCCATCGCCCAGTTCGACCTGCGCACCTTCCTCGACAGCATCGGCCGCCCGCTGCCGACCACCAACGACCCGGCGGCCTTCGCCAAGCTGGAACTGGTCACCCGCCTGCAGGGCACGCCGAACAGTCTGGCCCTGGAAGACCTGGCGGTGAAGCTGGACGACAGCACCTTCAGTGGCCGCGTGGCCATCGAGGACTTCGCCAAACAGGCCCTGCGCCTGCAGCTCAAGGGCGACACCTTCAACGCCGACCGCTACCTGCCGGCCAAGAGTGAAGAAGCCAAGGGCGCCACCGCCGCGCGTCAGGCCGAGGTCAAGCAACAGGAAGCTAGCGCGGTCGCCGGCCCTGGTACCACGCCGCTTCCCAACGCCCCGACCCAGGTCGCCTGGAGCGACGACAAGCTGCTGCCGGTCGACCGCCTGCGCGCCCTCGACTTGCAGGCCGACCTGGCCTTCGGCTCGCTGACCCTGGACAAACTGCCGATCGAAGACGCCCAGCTCAAGGCCATCGGCCAGGGCGGCCTGCTGACCTTGCAAACCCTGCGCGGTGAACTGTACAACGGCACCTTCGAGGCCAAGGGCACCGTCGACGTGCGCCCTGCCGTGCCGCAACTGGGCGTCAACACCAACATCCAGCGGGTGCCGGTGGAGCACTTCATCAAGACCGAGGGCAAGGAACAGACGCCACCAGTCAAAGGCCTGCTAACGCTGACCAGCGACCTGACCGCCACCGGCAACAGCCAGAAGGCCCTGGTCGATACCCTGAACGGCAACGCCAACTTCGTCATCAACGACGGCGTGCTGGTCAATGCCAACCTGGAACAGCAGCTGTGCAAGGCCATCGCCACGCTGAACCGCAAATCGCTCACCGGCGAGCCACGCGGCAAGGACACCCCGTTCCAGGAACTGCGCGGCAGCCTGGTGGTGCGTAATGGCGTCGCCAGCAACCCGGACCTCAAGGCGCGCATTCCGGGCCTGACCGCCAATGGCCATGGTGACCTCGACTTGCGTGTACTGGGCATGGACTACAACGTTGGCGTGGTCGTCGAAGGCGACCAGCGCGCCATGCCGGACCCGGCCTGCCAGGTCAACGAACGCTATGTCGGTGTCGAAATACCGCTGCGCTGCCGCGGCCCGCTGGAGCTGGGCGCCAAGGCCTGCCGCCTGGACCAGGACGGCCTGGGCAAGGTAGCTGCCAAACTGGCCGGCAACCGCCTGCAAGACAAGATCGATGAAAAACTCGGAGACAAAGTGAGCCCGGAATTGAAAGACGCGCTCAAGGGGCTGTTCAAGCGATGAGCCCCGAGCAGTTCTCCAGCGCAGTGCTGGATTGGTATGACGAACACGGCCGGCACGACCTGCCCTGGCAACAGGGCATCAACCCGTACCGGGTGTGGGTGTCGGAAATCATGTTGCAGCAGACCCAGGTCAGCACCGTGCTCAACTACTTCGACCGCTTCATGCAGGCCCTGCCGACCGTGCAAGCCCTGGCCGAAGCGCCGGAGGACGAAGTGCTGCACCTGTGGACGGGCCTGGGCTACTACACCCGGGCACGCAACCTGCAAAAGGCCGCGAAGATCGTGGTCGAACAGCATGGCGGCGAATTCCCGCGCAGTGTCGAGCAGCTCACCGAGCTGCCCGGCATCGGCCGCTCGACTGCCGGCGCCATTGCCAGCATCAGCATGGGCATCCGCGCACCGATCCTCGACGGCAACGTCAAGCGCGTACTGGCCCGCTACACCGCCCAGGCCGGCTACCCCGGTGAGCCCAAGGTAGCCAACCAACTGTGGGCCACAGCCGAACGTTTTACCCCGCAACAGCGGGCCAACCACTACACCCAGGCAATGATGGACATGGGCGCCACGCTGTGCACCCGCAGCAAACCCAGTTGCCTGATCTGCCCGCTGCAGCGCGGCTGCGAAGCGCACCTGCACGGTGAAGAAACCCGTTACCCAGAGCCGAAGCCGCGCAAGGCACTGCCGCAACGCCGCACCCTGATGCCACTGCTGGCCAACCACGAAGGCGCCATCCTGCTTTACCGCCGCCCGTCCAGCGGGCTTTGGGGTGGCTTGTGGAGCCTGCCGGAGCTGGACGACATCGCCCAGCTCGACGACCTGGCCTACCAGCACGGCCTGCGCCTGGCTGGCAGCCGCGCCATGGACGGCCTGACCCATACCTTCAGCCACTTCCAGCTGGCGATCGAGCCCTGGCTGGTGCGCGTCGACCCGGTCGGCCAGCACGTGGCCGAGGCCGACTGGCTCTGGTATAACCTCGCCACCCCGCCGCGCCTGGGCCTCGCCGCCCCGGTGAAAAAGCTGCTCAAACGCGCGGCCGACGAACTGACTGCAGGAGACGCCCGATGACCCGCACCGTGATGTGCCGCAAGTACAAAGAAGAACTGCCAGGCCTGGAGCGCCCGCCCTACCCCGGCGCCAAAGGCCAGGACATCTTCGAACACATCTCGCAGAAAGCCTGGGCCGACTGGCAGAAGCACCAGACCATGCTGATCAACGAAAAGCGCCTGAACATGATGAACGCCGAGGACCGCAAGTTCCTCCAGGGCGAGATGGACAAGTTTTTCGCCGGCGAAGAATACGCCCAGGCGGAAGGCTACGTTCCACCCTCGGAATGACCCCACGGAACGTAAGCGACGGAATTAATTTAAAATTTTTTCAAAAAGTCGTTGACGAGCGGTCTGAAAGTCTATTTAATTCACCTCGTCGCCCAGATAGCTCAGTCGGTAGAGCAGAGGATTGAAAATCCTCGTGTCGGCGGTTCGACTCCGTCTCTGGGCACCACCTTCAAGCTTCTGGTGGTTGCAAAGTTACCCGAAGCGACAACAAGAAACCCGCCTAGTGCGGGTTTTTTGTTGTCTGTCATTTTTGCTTTGACCAGCATCAAATAGCCACCAAGCGCTCACCTTCATACTCGAAGACGGACATCCGAATCGACCAGCAAGGACCTCCATGAGCGAAGAATCCCCCCTCCTGCTCCCCGCCCCCAGCGAGCCCGCCATCACCACAGCCCGCACGCGCCGCCCACGCCAGCGCAAGCCGGAGCCGACGATTACCAGCATCAGCCAGCAACCCGCAGCCCTGGAAGTTGCCACCGCCCCCAAGGGCAGCAACGAAGACAGCACCTCGGCTCGCCTGCCAGGCAGCTACCCCTACCGTACCCGCCTGCGCCGTCAGGACTACGAGAAGGCCAAGCACGCGCTGCAGATCGAGCTGCTGAAGGTGCAGAGCTGGGTGAAGGAAACCGGCCAGCGCGTGGTGATCCTGTTCGAAGGGCGCGATGCTGCGGGCAAGGGCGGCACCATCAAGCGCTTCATGGAACACCTGAACCCGCGTGGCGCGCGCATCGTCGCCCTGGAAAAGCCTTCCGAGCAGGAAAAAGGTCAGTGGTACTTCCAGCGCTACATCCAGCATCTGCCCACGGCGGGCGAAATGGTGTTCTTCGACCGCTCCTGGTACAACCGCGCCGGGGTCGAGAAGGTGATGGACTTCTGCACGCCGCTGCAATACCTGGAGTTCATGCGCCAGGCGCCAGACCTTGAGCGCATGCTGTGCAACAGCGGCATCCTGTTGTTCAAGTACTGGTTTTCGGTGAACCGCGAAGAGCAGCTGCGCCGCTTCATCTCGCGCCGGGACGACCCGCTCAAGCACTGGAAGCTGTCACCCATCGACATCAAGTCTCTGGACAAGTGGGACGACTACACCGCCGCCAAGGAGGCAATGTTCTTCCATACCGACACGGCTGATGCGCCGTGGACGGTGATCAAGTCCGATGACAAGAAGCGTGCGCGAATCAACTGCATCCGGCACTTCCTGCATTCGCTGGATTACCCGGGCAAGGACCACAGCGTGGCGCATGCGCCGGATGCACAGCTGGTGGGGCGGGCATCGCGGGGGTTTGAGGAGGATGAGCCTACTCCGCTCGCCAGCTGAATCGCCGGGGCTGCTTTGCAGCCCATCGCCGGCAAGCCAGCTCCCACAGGGATCGCGCCAGCTTCAGAAATTGAGTAAGACAGTTGCTCCCACAGGATTTGCACCGGCCTTGAGCCTGGCGCTGTACTTGTGGGAGCTGGCTTGCCGGCGATTGGGGCGCGCAGCGGCCCGCTTTGCGCAACACTTGGGTTTCCCGGGCAACTGCGCTTCAATACGCGCACTTTTCCGACACACTCAAGGATTCCCATGGCCACCCCTACCAAGCAACAGAAACGCGCCAAGCGCGCCGCCAGCAAGGCCAAGCAGAACCGCATGGTGCGCAGCGGCCAGGCGGTCAAGGCCAGCGCCGGTGACAGCGCCAGCGTCGAGCAGGTGTACAACAAGGCCATGGAGTCGGGTAGCTACGACCCGCTGTTCAAGAAAATGAAGGAAGCCCAGGAAGGCGGCCTGGTACCGATGATTTCTGTGTTCCTGGTGGACCCGCTGCTGGCCCTGGTGCTCAAGGGGCACAAGGAAGAACACGCCACCGATTACATCGTGCTGGTGTTCAACGCCTACCGTAAATGGCTGGATGGGGCTGATGAAGAAGCCACCATGGCCTGGCTGGAAAGCGATGAGTTCCAGGCAGCCTATGTGGCGGCTTCGGAGGCGGTGGCCAAGCAGCAGCAACAGCAGAAGCAGTTCGGCTGATATGGCTGCGTGAACTGTGCCGGCCTTTTCGCGGGTAAACCCGCTCCCACAAGGATTCCCACTGGCATCAAGGCCTGTGATGAACCTGTGGGAGCGGGTTCACCCGCGAAAGGGCCGGAACAGACAACAAAAAAGGCCGCGTCCTGCATAGGACGCGGCCTTTTCATTTCAGCCAGCGCGGATCAGTTATCCAGCGCCACCCGCCCGGCAGCTTCGCGCTTGCGGTGTACCAGCAAGCCAGCCGCCACCACACCAATGCTCAGCAGTGCGGTCGCGATGATTTCGGCGCGGTGGTCCTCACGCAGCGCCATTACCACCAGGATGGCAACGATGAAGGCAATGGTCGCCCAGGTCAGGCCCGGGAACAGCCACATCTTGAAGGTGATCTTCTCGCCACGGGCCTCGCGCTGGGCACGCATGCGCAGCTGCGACACGGCAATCACCAGGTAAACCAGCAGGGCAATGGCACCGGAGCTTGCCAGCAGGAACTCGAACACCTGGGCCGGGGCCACGAAGTTGGCGAACACACAGAGGAACGCCGCTGCAGTGGACAGCAGAACCGCCACATGCGGGGTAGCCGACTTGGTGGTGCGCTGGGCAATGGCCGGGGCGTCACCACGCTTGCTCAGCGAGAACAGCATGCGCGACGAGGTGTACAGCGCCGAGTTCAGGCAGCTGGTCACGGCGATCAGCACGACGATGTCGACGATCAGCTTGGCATTCGGCACGCCAATGCGGCTCAGCACAGTCTGGTAGGAACCGGTCTCGGCCAGCGCCGGGTCGTTCCACGGTACCAACGCCACGACCAGGAAGATCGACACCAGGTAGAACAGGCAGATACGCCAGATTACCGAGTTGGTGGCGCGGCTGATCTGCTTGCCCGGGTCTTTCGACTCGGCAGCGGCGATGGTGACGATTTCGGTACCCATGAACGAGAACATGGTGGTCAGCATGGCTGCCAGCACCGCACCCAGGCCGTTAGGCATGAAGCCCTGGGTGTCGAACAGGTGGCTGGCACCGCTCACCTGGCTGCTCGGCACAAAGCCGAACATGGCCGCACAACCCACAGCAATGAAGCCAATGATTGCCAGCACCTTGAGAAGGGCGAACCAGAACTCGAACTCGCCGTAGTTCTTCACGCTGCACAGGTTGGTCAAGGTCAGCGCCAGGGTGATGACCAGCGAGAACGCCCACAGGTCTACCGCAGGGAACCAGGCATGCAGGATGGCCGCGGCGGCGTTGGCCTCCAGCGGAATCACCAGCACCCAGAACCACCAGTACAGCCAGCCAATGGTGAAACCGGCCCAGCGCCCGATGGCGCGGTCGGCATATGTAGAGAACGAACCGGTGTCAGGCGAGGCGACCGCCATTTCACCCAACATGCGCATGACCAGCACGACCAGCGTACCGGCGGCAGCGTAAGCCAGCAGCACGGCTGGGCCGGCAGCAGCGATGGCGTGGCCGGAGCCAACGAACAGGCCGGCACCGATGACGCCAGCGATGGACAGCATGGTCACATGCCGTTGTTTGAGCCCCTGAGCGAGGTCATTGGAATTGTTACCGCTCATTGAAACTACCTTTGTAAGGAGTGGACCACTCCGACTGCGTTTACGGAGCGCGCCCGGGGTTGACCTGGGCGTCGCTGCAATCGGCGGTTTCCTACTGGCAATAAGCGCGCCATGTGCTGAATGCATTCGTCAGAAAAGTCGGCGGCCCTTTTAGCATGCGGTTTGGAGGGCTTTCGGCCAGCGGCTGACCGAAAGGCCACCAAATCATCGGATTACTGAAATACCCACTTACAAACGCACCAAAGGTGCTCCACGGTAACACCTGTGCACCAGCGCAATGCATTAAAGTGCAACCTTAAGGTACAACCTGACGCCTTGGCCGACCCCGTTCGCGGGTGCGCCCGCTCCCACACGCAGGGTGCAACCATTTCGGCTTTTTACAGAACAAGTGGGAGCGGGCGTGCCCGCGAATGGTCTAAAACCGCTTCCATGAGCGGGCCAAAGCTGGCACCATCGCGCCTTTTTTCATCAAGGCTCTGGTGCTGGGCGACACCTGCGCGGACATCCGCGCGACGTTGCGCTGCAGCGATGCGACAAACTGCCCCACCAGCGCCCCGAGTCCCCAGCAACCCTGTTGGCCGTGATAATGCCGCTATGCTAGCTTGGCGCACGCCAGGAAGGCCGCCAACAGCTGGGAACGCACCCGTACACATGAGGACCGCACATGGCTCAGGCCACGCCCGCGCTGGAAATCCGCAATCTGCACAAACGCTACGGCGAGCAGGAAATTCTCAAGGGCATTTCGCTGACCGCACGCGACGGTGACGTGATCTCCATCCTGGGGTCGTCCGGCTCCGGCAAGTCCACCCTGCTGCGCTGCATCAACCTGCTCGAGAACCCGCACCAGGGCGAAATCCTGGTCGCCGGTGAAGCCCTCAAGCTCAAGGCAGCCAAGAACGGCGACCTGATCGCCGCCGACAACCGCCAGATCAACCGCCTGCGCAGCGAGATCGGCTTCGTCTTCCAGAACTTCAACCTGTGGCCGCACATGTCGATCCTCGACAACATCATCGAGGCGCCACGCCGCGTGCTTGGCCAGAGCAAGGCCGAGGCCATCGAAGCCGCCGAAGCCCTGCTGAACAAGGTCGGCATCTACGACAAGCGCCACAGCTACCCCGCCCAGCTTTCCGGTGGCCAGCAACAGCGCGCCGCCATTGCCCGTACCCTGGCCATGAAGCCCAAGGTCATCCTGTTCGACGAGCCAACTTCGGCACTCGACCCGGAAATGGTCCAGGAAGTGCTAAACGTTATCCGCGCATTGGCCGAAGAAGGCCGTACCATGCTGCTGGTGACGCACGAGATGAGCTTTGCCCGCCATGTGTCCAGTGAAGTCGTCTTCCTGCACCAGGGCCTGGTAGAAGAGCAGGGATCGCCGCAGCAGGTCTTCGAGAACCCGACCTCGGCGCGTTGCAAGCAATTCATGTCCAGCCACCGCTAACGGAGCAATACATGCACACTTACAAGAAGTTCCTCCTGGCAGCTGCTGCCACGCTGGTGATGTCGGCCAACGCCCTGGCCGCAGAAAAACTGCGCATGGGTATCGAAGCCGCCTACCCACCGTTCAACAACAAGGATGCCAGCGGTAACGTGGTCGGCTTCGACAAAGACATCGGCGACGCCCTGTGCGCCAAGATGAAAGTCGAGTGCTCGGTCGTCACCTCCGACTGGGACGGCATCATCCCGGCCCTGAACGCCAAGAAGTTCGACTTCCTGGTGTCGTCGCTGTCGATCACCGACGAGCGCAAGCAGGCCGTGGACTTCACCGAGCCGTACTACTCCAACAAGCTGCAGTTCATCGCGCCGAAAAACGTCGACTTCAAGACCGACAAGGCCGCGCTCAAGGGCAAGGTGATCGGCACCCAGCGCGCCACCCTGGCTGGCACCTGGCTGGAAGACAACTACGGTGACGACGTAGAGATCAAGCTGTACGACACCCAGGAAAACGCCTACCTCGACCTGGTTTCCGGCCGCATTGACGGCATCCTGGCCGACAAGTACGTGCAGTACGAGTGGCTGAAGAGCAAAGACGGTTCGAACTTCGAGTTCAAGGGCGAGCCGGTGATGGACAGCGACAAGATCGGCATTGCCGTGCGCAAGGGTGACACCAAGCTGCGCGACGACCTGAACAAGGCCCTGGCAGAGATCAAGGCCGACGGCACGTACAAGAAGATCAACGACAAGTACTTCCCGTTCAGCATCGAATGATCCGCCCCGACCGGCGCGCCCTTGCGGCGCGCCAGTCCCTAGAATGACCTGCCCATGAATATCGACCTGCACGGATTCGGTCCGGCCATGATGGCCGGCACCCTGATGACCGTAAAACTGGCGCTTTGCGCCTTGCTGCTGGGCCTGGTGCTGGGCCTGCTCGGCGCCCTGGCCAAGACTTCCACGATCAAGCCGCTGCAATGGCTTGGTGGCTTCTATTCCACCCTGGTTCGCGGCGTGCCCGAACTGCTCTGGGTACTGCTTATCTATTTCGGCACCGTGGGCTTGATGAATGCCCTGGGTGAAGCCCTGAACCTGCCTGGCCTGGAACTCAGCGCCTTCGCTGCGGGTGTGATTGCCCTGGGCCTGTGCTTCGGCGCCTATGCCACCGAAGTGTTCCGTGGCGCCATCCTGGCAATCCCCAAGGGCCACCGCGAAGCCGGCCTGGCGCTGGGCCTGTCCAAGGGGCGCATCCTGTCGCGGATCATCCTGCCGCAGATGTGGCGCATCGCCCTGCCCGGCCTTGGCAACCTGTTCATGATCCTGATGAAGGACACCGCCCTGGTGTCGGTGATCGGCCTGGAAGAAATCATGCGCCACGCACAAATCGGCGTGACCGTGACCAAAGAGCCGTTCACCTTCTACATGGTCGCGGCCTGCATCTACCTGAGCCTGACCGTCATTGCCATGACCGGCATGCACTTCATGGAAAAACGCGCCGCTCGCGGCTTTGCGAGGGCCGAATAATGAATTGGGAAGTCATCATCAAATGGCTGCCACGCCTGGCCCAGGGTGCCACCCTGACCCTGGAGCTGGTGGCCATCGCGGTCGTTGCCGGGTTGATCCTGGCCATCCCGCTGGGCATCGCCCGTTCCTCGCGCCACTGGTACGTGCGCGCGGTGCCGTTCAGTTACATCTTCTTCTTCCGTGGCACACCGCTGCTGGTGCAGCTGTTCCTGGTCTACTACGGCCTGGCGCAGTTCGACGCGGTGCGTTCGAGTTCGCTGTGGCCGTACCTGCGCGACCCGTTCTGGTGCACCGTGCTGACCATGACCCTGCACACTGCTGCCTACATCGCCGAAATTCTGCGCGGCGCGCTGCAGTCGATCCCCAAGGGGGAGATCGAGGCGGCACGGGCGCTTGGCATGTCGCGGGGCAAGACGCTGTTCTACATCATGCTGCCACGCGCCGCGCGCATCGGCCTGCCGGCGTACAGCAACGAAGTGATCCTGATGCTCAAGGCCAGCGCCCTGGCCAGTACCGTGACCCTGCTGGAACTGACCGGCATGGCCCGTACCATCATTGCCCGCACCTACCTGCCGGTGGAGATCTTCTTTGCCGCCGGGGTGTTCTACCTGGTGATCTCGTTCGTACTGGTACAAGGCTTCAAGCTGCTGGAGCGCTGGTTGCGCGTGGATGCGTGCCAAGGCCGCTGAAACCTCACTGACTGCTTCGCGGGCACGCCCGCTCCCACAGGTGACGCTATACCTGTGGGAGCGGGCGTGCCCGCGAAGAGGCCCTCAAAACCACCACACATCCTTGCCATGCCCAACCACCTCCACAGCCCCCACCTGAGCACCCACTTCCAGGACCTCGACCAGTTCCTGATCGAGCACCAACAGCTGTGGAAGCCCCGCCCCTTCACCAGCCTGCAGCTGGCCTGGGAAACCGCCCACCCCGAGCTTGCCGCGCATCTGCGCCAATGCTCCCTAGCAGACGCCGAAACCGACACTCCCGCTGCCCCGTTGCCCGCCCCATTTCCGCAACTGGCCCAGCAAGCCCGACAGCTTTCGGCCATCGGCAACCTCCCGGCAACCGACCTGCCCCCCGCTTCCCACCGCCTCGACGTAGCCGTCCCCGGCCGCAAATGGCAACAGATCGAAGCCTTCGCCAGCCACCTGGCCTTTCGCGAACAGCCCCATCATTGGCTAGACTGGTGCTCCGGCAAAGGCCACCTGGGCCGCCGCCTGCTGCAACCCGGCCAACACCTGACCTGCCTGGAATACGACGCCGAACTGGTCGCTGCCGGCCAGGCCCTGAGCGCGCACCACCACTTGCCGGCGCAGCATGTGCATCAGGATGTGATGGCCAAAGACAGCGCCCGCCACCTGGCTGGCGACAAAAGCGTGGTCGCCCTGCACGCCTGTGGCGACCTGCATGTGCGCCTGATGCAACTGGCCAGCCAGCAAGGTTGCCGGCAACTGGCCGTGGCCCCCTGCTGCTACAACCGCATCGCGGCGCAGCAATACCAGGCGTTATCCACAGCCGCCCAAGCCTCCTGCCTGCGGCTGTCACTGGACGACCTGGGCCTGCCCTTGAGCGAAACCGTTACCGCCGGCGCCCGCGTGCGGCGCCAGCGCGACACCTCAATGGCCCGGCGCCTGGGCTTCGACCTGCTCCAGCGTCAGCAGCGCCAGACCGACGAGTACCTGCCGACACCGTCACTACCCGTGGCCTGGCTGGAGAAGCCCTTCGAGCAATACTGCCGCGACCTGGCCGAACTCAAGCAATTGCAGCTGACAGGCAACCCGGACTGGGCAGCCCTGGAAGCCGCCGGCTGGCAGCGCCTGGCCGAAGTCCGCAACCTGGAGCGCGTGCGCAACCTGTTCCGCCGGCCGCTGGAACTGTGGTTGGTACTCGATCGCGCCCTGTTCCTCGAAGAACAAGGCTACAACGTGCGCCTTGGCCTGTTCTGCGACTACCCACTCACCCCGCGCAACCTGCTAATCCTTGCCGAACGCGACCGTTAGCCGCAGCACAACCTGTGGATAACTCTGTGAACAAGCTTGTGATTACCTGTTGGATCCAAGCGCTATTTCAAGCGTTTGGCTTATTCCGGCTTGTGCGTCAAGGCCAGTAAAAACAGGCGTTTGCGCAAAGACCGGCGGTGTAGCGGTCCGGCATGCCTTTCGCGCACGTCGCCGATGCCACTTGTGCATAAACATTTCTTGTGGTTGGAGTTAGAGCTGCATACACGGTCTTTTGTAGGAGCGGCCTTGTGTCGCGAAAGGGCTGCAACGCAGCCCCGGCGATTCCTGAAACTGCATCGAAAATGGGGGCCGCCTTGCGGCCCATCGCGACACAAGGCCGCTCCTACATTGACCGCGTGAGCCTTCAGTGCGCCTTGTTCTTGGCAATCTCGATATCGTTCATCAGCGCCTTGGCCATGTCGCACAGATAATCGGCAGCGCCCAGGAATTTATGGTCATCCTCCATATCCCCCTCGCGCACCAGATGCTTGATGTAGCCCATCAGAATCGAGACATGCTCGTAAGCAGCATCGACCGGGACACCGGGCTCGACGCGTAGCAGATTGAGGGATGGGTTACCGGCTGCGAGGAAGGTTTCAACGCCTGCGGTGGTGATGGGCTTGGGGCTGCGAGGATCTGTATCGATCGTTTTCAATTTTCAAACTCCCTAGTTCAAAGGAGTTGCCGTGTTCATTCTTTCTCACGGAACAAAGGCGGCAACCGTGCACGAGGTGAGAAACCGAGTGAACATAGGAAGCTCGGCCAGACCGAGGTCTGCCCGCGCACGGTCGCCATTACGCAGCCGATACGTTCAAAATCGGGTTCTCACACCCGGTCGTCAGAGCGACCCGAAAACGGTATCCGTGAGCCATTTCCCCGACAACAGCGATACTTCGGCGGCGCGCGTAGGATAGTTCTGAAGCCACCAAACCCTGAAGCTTTTGGCCCCCAAGTTCAGAATCTTCGTACAACTGATGGCCCCTTCGCGGGTAAACTGTTCTGGTCAAGTATTTCCGGACACCAGTTACGGTGATCAAGCCGCCTGCTGCTCCATAGCTATTGGCGACAAGTAGTTGTTGTAGCTGTGGAGCCTGATTCGGTTGTATCGCATGAAGAAGCTGGTCATGTCCTGCTTGGCCTCTTCAACTTCCTTGTAGCCCTTGGGCGGCACCCATTCTGACTTTAGCGTCCCAAAGAAACGCTCTGTCGGTGCGTTGTCCCAGCATTGTCCCCTGCGGCTCATGCTCTGCGTTATCCCATGCTCAAGCAGCTCGGACTGGAAGCGCTGGCTGGTGTATTG
>NZ_OPYN01000024.1 GCF_900277125.1 Pseudomonas inefficax | reverse complement strand
AAATCGCTTGAACATGCCAAGGCTCGCCCCCGTAAGGAAGCGGCGCCTGATGTATCTGGTTGACCGGCTTCGCCGTTNTCCATGCATGAAGCCGGAACAAGCCGAGCAGATGAAGAAGATAGTCACCCGCTGGAATGATCTTTCTCAAGCTCTGAATGGAAAACAGGTAGAAAAGGCGCAAGCGGTAAACCGTTACGACAAGGTTGCTGCTACGTGGGGCGTGGCTGAGCCCGTATCCAGTCTGATGAACATGGTGCTAGAACTGCAAACCCGGCACTTCGTGGATGCCCATCATCTGCCGAACGGCTATGCCCAGTTGGCAACGCGTCCCCCTCACCACTGATCCGGTAATGTTGGGTCAGTTGTTTGTAGTGGCTGTACTCCTCCCCAAGATTGATCTCAATCAAGCCCGCCGCACCACCGCATCAAACTCGCTGTGAAGTTACCCACAGACCCGCATGAAGCTCCTCCGCGCGGGTCCTTTCAAACGGGACTGCAAAGCCGCCCCGTTTGAAAGGACCATACCTAAGAAAAAAACTGCTGGCACAGCATACGTCTGTGGAAAACCACTGATGTCCACCGGGGGGTAGTTTTATCCACAGGCCCTAAATCCCTGATATCGCGCTGCTTGACGAATATTGTCCACAAGCGTAGACCGGGAGTCGCAAGAGCTGTGACCCGAACCTTAAAGGTCACGCCGCTCCCGCGGTGGTTCACCCTCAAGTACGATTCGCGTCCGGCAGTTCGTACGGTCACTACCCATGTGATGGATGCCAACTCAATATCGTTGCCCCTGCGGCAACCACCCAACCCATCTGCTCAGCAGCAACCTATCCGCTTGGCCATTTCGCGTGCGCCAACCTGCGCCCGTCTCTTTCACTGGAAAGAGACGGGCGCTCCTGACACTGCTGCAGCCCTGATCGCACATGGCTCAGCAACAATTCCCCTCATGACAATTGGGGTGACAAAAAGCCGATGTCACCAGCAACAACCATGCAGATGATGGTGCCGCAGACCAGGGAATGGACTGCACCTGACTGACAGTCAGGCATGCCCCGGTCATCGCATCGCTGCGTTCACCCGGCTCAGGATCTCGCGGCACTGGTCTCGTCAGCCAATGCAGCCTCCACCCGCCCACCGGTAACGGTGCTCAGGAGGCCAGATCATGAGATGCCCTTGCTCCCGGACGTAAGGAGCCGCCAGTCCTGCGTAGTGGACATTCCCCACAGGCTGCAGGGGCCTTGATCCCTGATAACACTCAACATTCTTGGCGGGATGACGTGGGGACGATAGCTAGGTTAGGGGCGAGAAGTTCTGATGAACACATCAATATAAGCGAAGATACCCAGATACACGTGTTCCCTGATGATACGGGGACCTTACGGAGGATCAGAACAATCAGAAACTAGGGCAGGGCATCCAATCAGTATAGTGTGTGCGGTTACCCGCCATTCCCTTACAAGCAAATGATTCCTTCCCCTCCCCCCGAAATGAGTCCATCCAAGACTGATAGCGGAATCGGTTTCGGTTAGCCAGCCTAAAATCAGACTGTAAAGCTGACCGGTACACCCTGCAGATAAGAAATCTATATTACTAATACCCTTTTAGCAACTCTTTCTTCTCAAGCGATGAAAGAAAATCAGCGTCTTTCCACGAAACAAACCATGGATACTTACTCAGCCTCAACATAAGATCTGAAGCTTGTGACGGCGTTGGGTTTTTTTCGTTAATCTGCTTATACAAGGCCACTGTAAATCTTGATTTAACTTTATCCTCAACGAAGGGACAAGTCATAACATCCAAAAAGAGATAAATCTTTTCTGCGCTCGATCTAATATCAGAAAGATCATCAAGCCTTTCCTTTATAGACGCCAACAAAATTTTTTTTATCGCGGCATAGGAAGGGATGTTCTCAACATAATAAAGCAATACAACAATTTCAAAATATGACAACTGCCTACCAGCCGAAAAATTTACGATTCTCTGCAACGTATCACGCGGCAGCAAATAATTGCCCCCTAGCCCTTTAAGTACAACAAGCAAGTTCAGTGCTTCAAGCATAGCGTGATCATTATTACCCTCAGATATTTTTGCATACTCACTGCTTTCGAAAAAATCTCGACAACAAGTATATATCTTACTTTTTATTGAATTTAATTCGCCTGGCAGATGCGCTTCAAAGAAAGAACATGACAGCGTTGAGGCTATAAATATTTTCACCGATCCGACATGACTAGGATTCACCGTAAACAAGTGAAATATTATTTCAATTAGAACATGATAAAACCCAAAAAACTTATGACCAACTTCAGAACTATCAAATGAGCGAGAAATATTTTTCTCTGTTACTTGGGTCAAAACCCTGGTTAGCGCCGACATCAAGTAACCACACATTACACCATAAGATTCTGGATCGCCTATACATGCAGACTTCACCTCCCCAATAAAGTCTACTGCTACTCGTCTTCTATTATAAAGCCTATGAGGCACATAAACTCCATCCTCATCTGACTCAGTCTTGGGTAGAAGTCTTTCAATAAGCTTAGCGAGCGCGTACCTTACTGCTTTCAGCGATTTCGTTTTTTCAGTAACAAATGGCCTTGTGGCCTTAACGGTTTTTTCTTTATTTATGTTGAGCTTGTATTTCTTCGCATGAATCTCAACAGCATGATACACATCGCTTGCGACGTGATCACTAATTGCAAATATGAAGACATCATCAACATACCTCCGCACAGTGTAATCACGCCCGACAACTAAACCTTTTGAACTTAGCTCTCCTTGAATATCACTATCGATCTGCTGAAAAATGACTTCAGCAAATATCCTGCAAACCTCCGGACCAATAACGATCCCTGCCGTCTCATTATAATTAGATGCCTGCATCAGGCGATCAAATACAGCCCCGAACGAATTTTTGACGGCGGAATGGTTTTTTGAGAACTCTTTAGTTTTCAAAGCCCAAGTAATAGAGTGAGTGTAAATACTATCAAAAAACTTAGAGATATCAACTGACCAAAAAGATGAGTACTGTCTTTCTAACTGCAAAAAATCATAAGACTCAAAAAAACGATATAATCGCGTATAACCAGAATAAGAAAAATAAGATGACAGGTATTTTGTACGCGACTCAGCAGAAGAGACTACCACCTGGCTAGATCGATATTTGCTTATGTTATCATTCTCACTTTTGGTGTAATACTTGCTGGCGACACCACTTGGATGCCTGATGCTAAACGAGCTTTTAGTACACGAAAAGATGACCTGCTCACCGAACGTCTTATAAAATTCAACAAATCTGAATTGCGCGCGAGGATGCAGAAGCGACAGTGTTCTAAATGAGTTCTCATCTTTACGAATTTTATAACTTAATGGAATCGTATAATCCGAACTCAAGTCACGACAGAACAAGTGCCCCATAACATCTGGAAAAAGCCCCTCACCTGTCTCATGTTTTTTCAGATGCCAGTAAAAGCCTAGGTTACTAAATATTATAGGTACTTCGTATGGACAGGTCTCCGTCAAAACCACCCTTGAAAAATCTTCTTTCTTAACACGCCTAAATCCAGCTTTCATTTACGCCAGCACTCCTTTATTTTCTTAAGCACGTCATATTTAAAGGAGTGAAATCGCGCCTTTTCAAAGCCGGTCCTAAAGCTAAAACCGGCCAACTGTTTACGCTTACTCAAAGACAGGGCCGCCGAAATTCGCCGAGACAATTTATGTTTACTAGAAAAAAGAATACCCCTTGAGAAGGAGTCCAATTCATCGAGGGCGCAACGCCCTATTGAATTTTTATGGATATAGTTAAAATATATCCCGGTTTTAATATCCACCCCAGTCATAGGATCGACAATGTAGAAATTACCCGCCAGAGCTCTAATTCTGTTTTTTAACAACAAAAAGTCACTAGGGTATTGATAGCTTGATAGATAGCTTGTGTACGACTGGAGAAGCCTCATTTTTATTTTGGCGACTTTTCCATCCGAAATATCGCAAACAACCTTACGCCGCTGAATTCCATTTACAGCCTCGTGGGAAGCTTCGTTAAAAATTTGTAGGCCATAGCCCAAGTAATCAAATTTCTTAAGGATTTTACCGCTCCCCTGTGTCAAGCGAGCCACGGGGATGTACTCTCGCTTTCCACCGCCATGAAACTCTAAACCTTGCGGCAGATTGTCTTCAACTTTCTTTTCGAAATCCGTTCTAGACGAACTACCCGATGCGACAATTAAAATATCATCAACAAATCTTGCATAGTAAAAAACCTCACTCATTGATGATATGGCCAGATCAAACTCTTTCAAATAGAACTCGGAGAGTGTAGCACTTATACTCAAGCCACGAGGCAAACCTGAAACACCACTAGCCGAAAGCGTTTTAAAAAACTGATCCACCAAAACAAGAGTTTGCCAAGAGCACTTCCCATCAAGCATCAAACGCTCGAAAAGTATCTTTAAATCCACATTCTCATAAAACTTCTTAATGTCAAATCTATAAACATCAAACGGCGTACCCTCCTTAAAAAGCGTTATCGCATTTGCAATAATTGTTTGTCTATCAGACTGCTTTATTCCATAATTTGCCTTTATATTTCTTGAGGCAAGTCGCGCCACCAGCTCTGACTTTAGGGAATTAAATACATAACCGTCATCACCACCAATTCTTATACGATTCAAGCAGCCTAAAAAGGACTGACTACGCGCAATAAGACTTAATGACTTCTTAGCAAGCTCAGCACGTTGCGCTCGATCTTGCAAATGCGGGAGTTTAATAATATCTTGAAAACTTATACACTCAGCAAGATTTTTGGCTGTGTAAGGTATTTCTATCATCATGACTGCGACTCACAACCACGACCACAAGTATTCATTAGTTTGACTGAGTCTTGACACCAAGAAACAGCCCCCCCAAGCAACGTATCAAAAAGCCACTACCTCGTCCATGGCTATTAGGTAGCATAAGGAGCTTCTAGTATCTGGTCGCTGCATAGCAAGATTGAGGATAGCCGAAGGGAAAGTCTCTTCACACCAAGTCAGAAATCTCATTTAAATCAAATAGTTAATAAATTATTCGACTCCTGATGCCACCATACGCAGTATCAAAAAAGGCTCACCGAAAGGTGGGCCTTTTTTGCTTTCTGTGTCCCGTCCCAGCGCCCCTACCGATTTCAAACCACCCCATGCATGAAAAACTCGACCGGTACGCTGAAAAACTCAGCAAAGCCCTTTATCTGGGCAACCGTCATCTTCCGCTTATTGTTCAAAATCTCTGAAACCGCGCTCTGAGTTGCTATCGAGGCAAGGTCCTTCTGCTTCACCCCCCTGTCCGACAGCAGGAAGGCCAATGCTTCGGCCTGGCTCGCAAACGGCACGAGTACCGACTCACTCTCATACTCGTGGACACGATCCGCCACCATCTCCGCAAAGCGCGCTGCTGCGTGACCTTCGCTGTCGGCATGCGAGTAGAGCTTATCGATCAATGCCATCCGCGCCTGGAGCTCAGCATCGTCCTTGATAGGATCATGGCAGGCAGCAAGAGGCTGGGCCATGGTTGCCATCTGGGCGTCCAGGCCATCCAGCATGGGTGAAATATTGGCGATGAAGGCATCTACTCCATTGGCTTCGATTTTATACCGCTTCATGGTTGTCACCTGTCGAATCGGTAGGTATTGGGCAAGTGCTAGGTCAAACAGATTTCTGGATCCGGAATATACGCTCTGCTGAAGGTCACCGGGACATTGATGCCGATCAAGCTGAATAGCGGGCCGAGGTATATGTTGGGCACATAGTCCTGAGGGAAGCTGACCATGGCCAAGAAATTCCCCACAAACCCCAGCCACCCGGAGCGCATCTGCTGGGGCTGCGACCTGTATTGCCCGGCCAAGGCATTGGCCTGTGGCAATGGGGCGAGTCGGACCATGCACCCGGTGGAACTGTTTGGCGAGGACTGGGACAGTTTCGAAGACCGGCTGGAGAAGCCGGTTGATCGCGAGCAAGGGACTGGCCCTAGGTGAAATAGGGCAGCTTTACGGCCCATAGCCGGCAAGCCAGGCTCTCATAGAACTGCACATAACTCATTGAATTAGCAGGGGCCATGTGGGAGCGGCTTTAGCCGCGAACACCGGCGCAGCCGGTGGCATGCACCGCGTTGGATTCTTCGCGGCTAAAGCCGCTCCCACAGGGTACGCGGATTGCTTGCAATTTCAGTTATCTACGCGACAGCGCAGCGCAAAGGGCTGGGCCATCTATCATGGTTTGAGCCTGGCGCCGACCCAGCGAATCAGGTGCTGCGGTGGATGGCACGGGCTTCGCCCGTGTTCGCGGGCGCGCCCGCTCCCACAGGGATCGCGCCACCTGTTAGAAATTGAGCACGGCAGTTTCTACCAACGGGGCGCGCTGGATGGGCTGCGCAGCAGCCCCAGTGCGTTTGATCAGAACGCTGTGCTGACCGTCAGCGACAGGTTGCGTGGGTCACCATAAATCGCCCCGGCATAGAACCCGTAACGGGTGTAGTAGTGCTTGTCGAACAGGTTGTTGGCGTTGAGGCTGACGCTGATATCGTCCGTCAGCTGGTACTTGGCCATGGCATTCCAGATGGCATAACCGGACCAGTTCACATCAGTGGCACCGTTGCTCACACCATTGCTCGGCTGGCCCGCCGGGCTGGAGATTGCGCGGATGTTGCTCTGCGCAGTCACCCCGGCGCCCAGGGTCAGGCGGTCGAGCGGGCCGGAAAGGCGGTAGGTGGTCGAGGCCTTGAACAGGTGCGACGGGTCGCTGCGGCCGTCGCTGTCGAGGCGGCGGAAGTGCAGGTAGGTGTAGCCGGCGTACACGTTCCAGCTGGGGGTCAGGGCGCCGGCGATTTCCAGGTCGATACCGTCGGTTTCCTGGCCGGAACCGGCCTTGTAGGCGTCGCCACCGGTGGGGGTGGTCAGGTCGCCGTCGAGCACTGCCTTGTTGTCCTGCTTGGTGCGGAAGTATGCCGCCGAGGCGTTCAGGCGGCCATCGAACCACTCTCCCTTGATACCCGTCTCGTAGCTTTGCCCGCGAATCGGCTCTACCTTGCTGCCGCTAGTGGTTTCAGCGGTTTGCGGGGTGAAGATGTCGGTGTAGCTGGCGTACAGCGAGTAGTTGTCGTTGAGGTCGTACACCGCGCCCAGGTACGGGGTGACGATGCCGTTCTCTTCCTGGCTGGTACGTGCGCCAGCCACGCTGCGGGTGCTGGCCGAGTAGTTGCTGGTGCGCACGCCGAGGATGACCGACAGTGGGTCGGTGATGCTCAGCCGGGTTGCGGCGTACATGCCCTGCAGGCGGGTGGTGGTCTTGCTGTGGCGGCCGGTGCGCGAGGCGATGATGTTGTAGTCGTCATCCACGCCATTGTGCCAGTCGGTCAGCGGGAAGCCGTTGTTGGCGCGGAACTGGCACCCCAGCGCAGGCGCACTGGCCATGCCGTCGCCAACCATGGTGCAGGTGTATTCCGGCGACCAGGCCACGGTGCGGCTGTCGTTGTAGCCAACCATCGCCTGGTGGGTACGGCCGAACAGCTGGAACGGGCCGGACAGGTCGATCTGCGCCGATTGCTGGGTGGTGTCGGTGGAGCTGTGCAGGCCGTTGAGCACGGCACCGCTGCCATCCTGGTCCCAGTAGCCGCCGTAACTGCCTCGGCCCGCCGAGTTGACCTTGGCCAGGCCGCGGTGGTTGAGGGTTTCGGCGGTGCTCTGGGCGGCTTTCAGGTCCAGCGTCCAGTCGTTGTCGAAGCGGTGCTCCAGCGAGCCGAACGCAGTGCGGGTGGTGTACTCGCCAAAGCTCCAGCTGGGCACCACGTTGGTGCTGCGCGGCAGGTCGGTCTTGCTGCCATCGCGGTACCAGATCGGGATATTCGCGCCCCAGCCACCGCCGACAATCTTGTTGTACTCGTACTGGTAGCCGGCACCGAGGGTGGTGGCGTCGTCCAGGTCGAACTCGAAGTTGGCCAGCGCTGCGCGGGAGCGCTCGGACTGGTTGTCGCGGAATGAGTTGGCGTCCTGCTGGGTCATCACGAAGCGCGAACGCAGGCGGCCGTCTTCGGACAGCGGCAGGTTGAGGTCGGCGCCCAGGCGGCGTTTGTCCCAGCTGCCGTAGGTGGCATAGGCGCTGCCGCCGAACGTCCTGGTCGGCGCCTTGCGGATCAGGTTGACGGTGGCCGACGGGTCGCCGGTACCACCCAGCAGGCCATTGGCGCCGCGCACGATGTCGATGCGCTCGTACAGGTCCATGTTCAGCGCGTTGCCGCCACCACTGAAGTCGGAACCACCCTGGAACTGCAGGCCATCGACCTTCCAGTTGCTGATCGAGTAACCACGGGCACGGTAGTCGGTACGCCCGCCCACTTCGGACTTGCTCGCGGTCACACCTGGGGTGGTTTCCAGTGCTTGCTCGATTGTGTGGATGTCGCGGTCATCCATCTGCTGGCGGGTAATGGTGGTGACCGACTGTGGCGTCTGGCGCGGCGTCAGGGCCAGGCCAGTGGAGCTGCGGGTGCTTTCGACCGTGTAACCCAGCTGGCCGGCTTCGTCGGCAGGCAGCAGGGCGCTGTCTTCGATCTGCGTGGCATCCAGTTCCAGGGGCTTGCTGTCGGCAGCCATCGCGCCACCACTGACGGCCATGGCAATGAACAGGGCCAGCGGTTTGAGGTGCGTGCCGCCTCGGCTGATGGAGGAGAAGGCGTTCGGGGTGCTCTCGGAGTTCATTTGGGAAGACTTCGTATTTGCAGATGATTTTTTGTTAGGATTCTAGGGATCGGTCCCCCGGGCTCCAGACCCGGCTTGTACGGGGATGTAATCGAACGTAACGAGCGCCACCGGCCCTCACCGAACAGGTGTTTTTCTGCATGAGCACAACTTTGCTTGTTGTCGATGATGACGACGAGATTCGCGAACTTCTTTGTGATTACCTGACAGATGCCGGCTATAACGTGCTGGCAGCAGCTGACGGCGAGCAGATGCGCGAGCAACTGGCCCGGCACAAGGTGGAGCTGGTGGTGCTCGACCTGATGCTGCCGGGCGAGGACGGCCTCAGCCTGTGCCGCCAGTTGCAAGCCACGCCCGGGCTGGCGGTGATCATGCTTTCGGCCAAGGGCAGCACGCTGGACCGCATCATCGGCCTGGAGGTGGGTGCCGATGACTACCTGGCCAAGCCGTTCGAGCCACGCGAGCTGATCGCCCGGATCAAGGCCGTGCTGCGTCGTCCGCAACGCCTGGATGCGCCCGCTGAAGAGCCGGTAGAAGATGCCCAGCTGTTCGCCGGCTTCCGCCTCGAACACGTGAAGCGCCTGCTCACCCGGCCCGATGGCCAGACCCTGACCTTGCCCCGCTCCGACTACCGCGTACTGCGCGAACTGCTGGAAGCCAACAACCGCGTGGTGTCCCGCGACCAGCTGACGCGCAGTGCGTTCGGCCGCGACCACCTGCCCGATGACCGTTCGGTGGACATGTGCGTCAGCCGCCTGCGCCAGCACCTGCGCCACGCGCCGGCGGGTACCGCGCAAATTCTCACCATCCGCAACGAAGGCTATTTGCTGAGCATCGCCGCCAACGGGGCCGATGCCTGACATGCGCTGGCTGCGCCGGCTGTGGCCACGCACGTTGTTCGGCCAGCTGCTGCTGATAATGGTCAGCGGCACCGTGCTGGTCCAGTTGATGTCCAGCAGCATCTGGTTCGATGTGCGTTTTGCCCAGGTACTCGAGGCCCCTGTTCGGCTCATCGCCGCACGCAGCGCGCCGTTGATCGCCCAGGCTGACTGCCGCGCCGGTGCACTGCAGGCGCCAGCGCATTACCAACTGCGTTGCAGCGAAGCCCTACCCACGCCGGTGCAGGACGAGCGCCGCGGGCGCAGGCGCGTCGAGCTGTTGTTGCACCAGGCCCTCGAGTACGAGCTGGGGCATGCCCAGGACGTGCGCCTGATCAAGGTGCAATTGACTGATGAACAGGGCCAGCCGATCGTCTGGCGCAGCCTGTTCGGCCTGCGCACCGCCCAGGCGCATCTGCAGTTCGCGGTGCCGTTGGCCGATGGGCACTGGCTGACCATCGAGGGCCAGGAACTGCAAGGCTGGAGCGGCGAGTCGGCCTGGGTGCTGATCAGCGATTATCTGTTGCGGGTGTACGCGCTGCGCATCTTCGCGGTATTGCTGGTGTGCCTGATCGCTGTGCGCCTTTGCCTGCGCCCGTTGCGGCGCCTGGCCGATGCCGCGCGCGGCCTGGGTAGCAACCTCGAGCAGCCGCCCTTGGCGCTGGATGGCCCGGAGGAAGTGCGCCAGGCGGCCCAGGCCTTCAACGCCATGCAGCAGCGGCTGATCGCGATGGTCGACGACAAGGCCTACTTCCTGGCCGCCGTGTCCCATGACCTGCGCACCCCGCTGACGCGCATGCGCCTGCGCCTGGAGCGCCTGCCGGACGACGAAAACCGGCAACGCCTGCGGCAGAACATCGCGCAGATGGACAACATGATCGGCCAGGTGCTCGATTACCTGCGCGCGGGGGAGCAGCAGAACTTGCAGCAGGTGGACCTGGACCGGCTGGTGGCGCGCCAGTGCGCGGAGCTGGCCACTGCGGAAGAGCCGCTGCCGGTGCATGGCCAGGCGGGCAGCCTGCGGATCGATGCCCTGCTGCTGCAGCGCTGCCTGCAGAACCTGTTGGTCAATGCGTTGCGTTATGCCAAGGAGGTTTCGGTCACGCTGGAACAGGCGAACACGGGGGTGTTCATCCATGTCGATGACCGCGGGCCGGGGATTGCGCCAAGCCTGCTGGCGACCATCATCGACCCTTTCGTGCGCGGTGAAGGGTCGCGCAACCAGGCGTCCGGGGGATATGGGCTGGGGTTGAGCATTGCCCAGCGGATTGCCACCAGCCATGGGGGCGAGTTGCTGCTGGCGAACCGCGAGGGGGGTGGGTTGCGGGTTAGCATATTGCTACCGATGTGAAGGCAAGCGCGGTCCCCTGTAGGAGCGGCCTTGTGTCGCGATGGGCTGCGCAGCAGCCCCAATAATCTTCGCTGTGACGCTGCAATCCGGGGGCTGCTGCGCAGCCCATCGCGACACAAGGCCGCTCCTACAGAGGCCCAGGCCGCATTACGAAGGACCGCATGACCCTGGGAATAGGCGATCAGGTAACAGTCTTTTACCGATTACCCAGGTTTTCCCCTCCCCGCCTTTGCCTATCCTATGCCCGGTCATCCTGCCTGCGATGGACCCATGAAACACTCTCTACCCAGCCGCTACGCCTGCCTCGCCCTCTGCCTGCTGTTCACCTTCGCCAGCCTGCCGCTGCTACCCCGGCATGCCTGGCTGTGGCCGTTGACGCTGATCGCCGCGCTGCTCAGCCTGGTCGGCCTGAACGACCTGCGGCAAAGCCACCACGCCGTGCGCCGCAACTATCCGATACTGGGCAACATCCGCTATCTGATCGAAACCATCCGCCCGGAAATCCGCCAGTACCTGATCGAGGGCGACGACGACAAGCTGCCGTTCTCGCGCTCGCAGCGTTCGCTGGTTTACGCCCGGGCCAAGAACGAAAGCGCCGAGAAAGCCTTCGGCACCCTCAACGATGCCTACAAGCCGGGCTTCGAGTTCATCAGCCATTCCATGCTGCCAGTGGCCACGCCAGACCCGGCGTCGTTCCGCATCGCCATTGGCGGGCCGCAATGCCGCCTGCCCTATTCGGCATCGATCTTCAACATCTCGGCCATGAGCTTCGGCGCCCTCAGTGCCAACGCCATCGCTGCCCTGAACCGCGGTGCACGCATGGGCCGTTTTGCCCATGACACCGGTGAAGGCAGCATCAGCCCGTACCACCGCGAACATGGCGGTGACCTGATCTGGGAAATCGGCAGTGGCTACTTCGGCTGCCGCACCGAGGACGGCCGCTTCGACCCGCAGCGCTTCGCCGAGCAGGCGCGCTCGCCACAGGTGAAGATGATCGAGATCAAGCTCAGCCAGGGCGCCAAACCGGGCCATGGCGGCATCCTGCCGGGGCACAAGGTCAGCCCCGAGATTGCCGCAACCCGTGGCGTGCGCGTGGGCGAGGACTGCATCTCGCCGGCGGCGCACAGTGCCTTCCGCACCCCGGTCGAGTTGCTGCAGTTCGTTGCCAGCCTGCGCGAGCTGTCGGGCGGCAAACCGGTGGGGTTCAAATTCTGCCTGGGCCACCCTTGGGAATTCATGGGCATTGCCAAGGCCATGCTGGCCACAGGTATCACCCCGGACTTCATCGTCGTCGATGGCAAGGAAGGCGGTACCGGTGCGGCGCCACGCGAGTTCAGCGACAACATGGGCGTGCCGATGCGCGAGGGCCTGATGTTCGTGCACAACACCCTGGTCGGCCTGAACCTGCGCGCCAGCATCCGCATTGGCGCGGCAGGCAAGATCGTCAGCGCCTTCGACATCGCCAGCGTGCTGGCCATCGGGGCGGACTGGGTCAATTCCGCGCGCGGTTTCATGTTCGCCATCGGCTGCATCCAGTCGCAGAGCTGCCATACCAACAAATGCCCGACCGGCGTGGCTACGCAAGACCCGCTGCGCCAGCGCGCCCTGGTGGTGCCGGACAAGGCCGAACGGGTGGCCAGTTTCCACCGCAATACGCTGCATGCGCTGGCCGAAATGTTGGCTGCCGCGGGCTTGGAACATCCTGCGGAGCTCAAGCCAAAGCACTTGGCGCGGCGTATCAGCTCCAGCGAGATCGGGCTGTTCTCGGACCTGCACACCTTCCTCAAGCCGGGCGAATTGCTCAGTGGCTCGATTGAAAGCGAGTTTTATGCGCGGATGTGGCGGATGGCGCGTAGTGACAGCTTTGCGCCGGAGACTGGGGCAGGAGAGGTGAAGGTTGCCGGGGTGCGGCGCAGGGAAGTGGAGCCGGCGTGAAAGCCGGGGGCCGCTTTGCGGCCCTTTCGCGACACAAGGCCGCTCCTACAGAAGCGCAATCTCATGTAGGAGCGGCCTTGTGTCGCGATGGGCTGCAAAGCAGCCCCTAGGCCATCAGATCAGGATCAGAAGATGCTGATCGGATACTCGACGAATACGCGGACTTCGTTGCCGTCGTCGTTGTAACCATTCTGCTGCACGGCATTGTTGGTACGCACGAACGAGCTACGCAGCTTGATGGACAGGTCCTTGGCCGGGCCGTCCTGCACCACGTAACGGATCTGGTTGAAGATCTCGCGCTCTTTACCTTCACCGAAGCCCTGCGGGTTGCCCACTTTGCGAGTGTTGATGTTGTCACCCACCACGTAGGCCAGCTTGTAGGTCAAGCCCGGGATGCCGTAGGCACCGAAGTCCAGGCCGTAGCCCAGCTGCCAGGAGCGCTCGTCTTCGGCGTTGAAGTCGGACCAGTACGAGTTGGCCAGGTAGATGGTCGAACCACCGTCACCCACGCCACCCGCGTTCTGGTACCAGCCGTAGTTGTAGCCGGTGCTGCCGGTGCTGCGCTGGTGGGCGATGGTGAACGAGTGCGCACCATACGCGTAAGTGGCTGCCAGGCTCCAGATGGTGTTGGAGTCGCCGTTGAGTTCGGCGCTCTTGACGAACTTGTTGTCGATGTCCGACTTGTAGCCGTTGAAGTCCAGGGTCAGGGACTGGTCGTTGGCGATCGGGAAGACGTAGTTCAAGCCCAGGTAGTGCTTCTTCATCACGTCTTCGTTGTCGGCGGTGTACAGCGAAGCGGTGAAGTTGTCGGTGAACTTGTAGCTACCACCGAAGACGTTGATCGACTTCAGGCCGCCGCCGTCACGGCGCTCGGCGCTCTTGCGCGCCTCCTGGGTGAAGCGACCGGCGTTCAGTTCCAGGCCCTGGATCTCTTTGGAGGTGATCAGGGTACCGGTGAAGCTTTCTGGCAGCAGACGGGCGTCGTCGTACTGCAGCACAGGCAGTGCCGGCATCTGGTCACCGTACTTGAGCACGGTGTTGGAGATGCGGAACTTCACTGCAGCGCCACCACGGGCCAGGTTGTGCGGCGAGTTGGCGTTGTCGTTCTGGTCCTTGAAGTCCGAAGGCTTGAAGAAGTCGACACCTGCGCCACCGTTGTGGCCCTTGCCGCCGTCAAGACGCACGGCGTACAGGCCGAATGCATCGACGCCGACACCGACGGTGCCCTGGGTGAAGCCGGAGGAGAAGTTGGCGATGACGCCTTGGCCCCATTCGATCTGGTCGTCGGTGCCGTGTTTCTTGTCGCGGTTGATGTAGGCGTTACGCAGCAGGACGTTGGCGTGGCTGTCCTCGATGAAGCCTTTGCTGTCGGCCTGATCATTGGCCTGTGCCTGGGTCGCGGCGATCATCGCCAGGGCGACCAGGCTGATCCTGGTTTTCAACATGTTGTTTTCCTTATTTCTTAATCAAAAACGCTCTGCAATATGACGCCAGGAACCAACGCCCCTTCGTAGGTTCGACGCTATGCGGATCCAGACTGGAAGGCCTGCCGATAACAACACGGCGGCCTCTGGCAGCAGCATGGCCAAGATCATGGCCAGCAGGCGTTGGCCGAATCCTAGCCGTGTGCGATTACAAATGTCAAAAACTCGTGAAATGCAGGTTGATATAACCAAAATCGCCAGCGGCTCTGGTGCATTTACATGCAGGTTCGCGCTATCAGCGGAGAATTTATCTTGTGTGGGAAATGGCCTTTTGATCGAACGGACAATTTTCCTGTTAGGGCGCCTTCGCAGCGCAAGGCTGCTCCTACAGGGAAAGGCGACATGGCAGGAGTTGTAACAACCTGACACAGATGTAATGACAACCCTTTACAAATACTCAAGCAATAGCAAATAGCAAGCATTACCATCCGCACCTCTTTTTCACCTGCTCGATCCGGATGTGCCCATGCTTGTACCCTGCCGTCGTTCACCCCTGACGCTTGGCCTGTCGCTGCTGTTCAGCGCCGGCCTGGCCAGTGCCGCTACCACCACCCTGCCGGAACTGTCGGTTACCGCCGACAGTGATCGCGAAAAGGACAACCCGCGGGTCAAGGAGGTAAGCACCGCGACCCGCACCTCGACGCCGGTGCGCTACGTGCCGCAGGCCGTCGACACGGTGAAGACCGTCAACGTGCTGGATTACGGCAGCAATACTCTGGGCAAGGCGCTGGAAGGCATTCCCAACGTCAGCAGCGGTGCCGACACCCGCTTCGACAGCGTGCGCATTCGCGGCTTCGAAGCCAGCAACGACTTCTACCTGGACGGCATTCGCGACGACAGCCAGTACATCCGCGACCTGCATAACATCGAGCGGGTCGAAGTACTCAAGGGGCCGGCAGCGGTGCTGTATGGCCGTGGCAGCCAGGGCGGTATCGTTAACCGGGTGAGCAAGGCGCCGGAGCCCGGCCGCCGTTCGAGCATCGAGGCGCAGGCCGGCAGCGAAGACCTGCGCAGCCTGTATGCCGACCTCAGTGCCGACCCCAGCGACACCGTCAGCCTGCGCCTGAACCTGGGCAACCAGGACAACAACAGCTTCCGCGACGGTATCGATGGCAGCCGCCAACTGTTCGCCCCGTCGATCATGTGGCAGGTCACCCCCGACCTGAACTGGCTGGTGCAATACGAGTACAGCCGCTACAACCGCACCCCGGATCGTGGCATTCCGGGAGTCAACGGTCGCCCGGCCGATGTCAGCCGCAGCACCACTTATGGCGACCAGCGCGACTACATCGACGACCGTGCCCAGTCGCTGCGCTCGCGCCTGAATTATCAGCTGAACGACACCTGGCAGCTGCGCCATACCTTGGGCCTGTTCAAGCTGGACAGTGAGTTCGACAACACCTACGTCACAGGCTACAACGCCAGCACCGACACCTTGACCCGCCAGCGCTGGCAGCAGGACCTGAACACCCGCAACCTGTTCAACACCCTGGAGGCCGAGGGCGACTTCGACACCCTGGGCCTGGAGCACAAGCTGTTGCTGGGCCTGGAATTCGGCAACCAGAAGCGCGACCCGGTGCTGTATAAAGCGGTCGACCAGAAGCTGCAGGGCCTGGGCAAGCCCGGCCGCGACCAGCAGCTCAATGGCAACCTGGCGCTGTGGAGTGACAACCACACTGTGGTCGATAGCCGCGGCCTTTATCTGCAAGACCAGATCCGTCTGAACAATGAATGGCAGGTTCTTGCCGGCGTACGCTTCGACCAGTTCGAAGTGCAGACCACCGACAAGGATGGCCGCAGCGAACCACAGGACAGCAACAGCACCAGCCCACGCCTGGGTGTGGTCTATACACCGTGGCGCGACCATTCGTTCTACGCCTCGTGGAGCAAGACCTTCTCGCCGGTTGGCGGCGGTCTGATCGGCATCACCCCAGGCGCAAAGGGCAACACCAACGAGACCAAGCCGGAAGAAACCCGGCAGAAGGAAATCGGCGTGAAGAGCGACTGGCTCGACCAGCGTCTCACCACCACCCTGGCCATCTACGAGTTGGAACTGTACAACCGCCGCACCCGCGACCCGCATGACCCGGCAAACATCCTGCTCAGCGGCTTGCAGCGTTCGCGCGGTATCGAGCTGACTGCCACCGGCAACATCGTTGGCAACTGGTACGTGCGCGGGGGCATCGGCCTGCAGGACGCGACCATCGTCAAGGACAACAACGGCCAGGAAGGCAACCGCATCAATGACGTGGCAAAGCGTAACGGCAGCCTGTTCGTGACCTGGAAACCGGAGCTGGGCTGGTACGCCGAAACCGGCCTGACGCTGGTGGGCGAGCGTTATGCGGACAACCAGAACACCACGGTGCTGCCGGGGTATGGGCGCTGGGATGCATTGGCGGGGTACCGCACGCATGACTGGGATGTGCGGGCGGCACTGAGCAACATTGCCGACAAGACCTACTACAGCTCGGCGACCAGTGCGGCGCAGATCCAGGTGGGTGACCCGCGTAGCCTGGTGGTGACTGGCAGCTACAGCTTCTGATTTTTATTGCCTGTGCCGGCCTCTTCGCGGCTAAAGCCGCTCCCACAGGTACCCCACAGGGCTCGAGACATGTGGGGTACTTGTGGGAGCGGCTTCAGCCGCGAAGAGGCCGGTACAGGTAATACCGATTCGATCAGTGCCACACCGCCATCAGCGCCTGCATTTCTGCTTCGCTGATCAGCCCTTGGGGATATCGTCCGGCAAGCAGACGTCGTGGGTCGGTCGTCCTGACCCTGATGCTTCCATGGTGTTTCAACCACTTCGCCACAAGCCTGAGCGATTGGTGATTCACTGCCGATGGGCGCAAAGCCGACTCACTTGCTGCGTTCATTTCTACACGTACTCCCTGGCCCGTGAGCGGCTAATCTACGTAAGGATTGTTACAGATCCGAGAGCGCGGCATGGCCGAGCTATCTGACTGAAAACAATACAAAACATATGCCAGCACAGGCCTGCGGACGGACCCGGAAACAAAAAGGCCCGTCATATGACGGGCCCCTTCATTCACCGAGCGCTCAACGCTTGACCGGCGCCGGCTGCTGCTGGGTCAGGCAATGGATGTTGCCACCGCCCAACAGCAGCTCGCGACCTGGGATCATCACCACTTCGTGGTCGGGGAAGATCTTCGACAGAATCGCTCTGGCCTCGGCATCTGCCGGGTCGTCGAAGCTTGGCGCGATGATGCCGCCGTTGACGATCAGGAAGTTCACGTACGAGCCGGCCAGGCGCACCGATGGGTCACGCTCCTGGCTGCCGGCCACCTGATCGACACCGGCACACTCTTCGGCGGTGGCGAACAGCGGGCCCGGGATCGGCATCTTGTGCACGATGAACTCACGCCCCTTGGCATCGCGGGTGTTCTTCAGCACCTCCATGGCAGCATGGCAGCGCGCATAGTTGGGGTCGTTGGAATCATCGGTCCAGGCCAGTAACACTTCGCCCGGGCGCACGTAACAGCAGAAGTTGTCGACGTGGCCGTCGGTCTCGTCGTTGTACAGGCCATCCGGCAGCCAGACCACGGTGTCCACCGCCAGATGATCGCGCAGCACCGCTTCGATCTGCTCGCGGTTCAGGTGCGGGTTGCGGTTGCGATTGAGCAGGCATTCTTCGGTGGTGATCACGGTGCCTTCGCCGTCCACGTGGATCGAGCCGCCCTCGAGTACGAAGCCTTCGGTGTGGTAGCGCTGGCAGCGCTCCATTTCCAGCACCTTGGCCGCCAGTTCCTCGTCACGGTTCCACGGTGCGTACAGCCCGCCGTCAAAGCCGCCCCAGGCATTGAAGCCCCAGTCCACGCCACGCACTTCACCTTGGTCGTTGATGACGAAGGTCGGGCCGGTGTCGCGCACCCAGGCGTCGTCGTTGCTGATCTCGACCACACGGATGTTCGGCTGGTCGAGCTGGCGGCGGGCATTTTCGTACTGGCCAGCGGAAACCCCGACGGTTACCGGCTCGAAGCGGGCAATGGCCTTGGTCAGGGTCACATGGGCAGCCTGTGCTGGCTTGCCACCCAGGCGCCAGTTGTCCGGGCGCTCCGGCCAGACCATCCACACCTGGGTTTGCGGGGCCCATTCGGCGGGCATGTGGAAACCATCGGCACGGGGGGTGGAGTTGAGGGTTTTCATGGTTGACCTCTGTGATGGCCCTGAGCCGGACTGTGCTGGGGCGTTTGTCAATTTATAACCGATATATATCGATATTTGAAGCCCGTAAACCGGGAAATTCAGCAGAATACCGGGCGATTAAATCGATAACAATCGATGCAATCGCATCGTGGCCACGAACCAAAGCGGCACGACATCTACCATAGCCAGCTCTTGTGAATGCCGTTGAAGCCCAAGGCGGAAAAAACGGGCCAGACCGGCTAGGGTCAATACATGAGCAAAACGGGCAAGCGCACCGCCATGGACATCATCCCCACCGCAATCCCTGATGTACTGATCATCGAGCCGAAGGTGTTCTGTGACAGCCGTGGTTTTTTCTTCGAGGCGTTCAACGCCCGTGAGTTCGCCCGGCAAACCGGCGTGAATGTCGAGTTCGTGCAGGACAACCACTCGCGCTCCATAAAGGGTGTGCTGCGTGGTCTGCACTATCAGGTAGCAAACACCCAGGGCAAGCTGGTGCGCGTGGTGCACGGGGAAATCCGTGATATTGCCGTGGATGTGCGCAAGAGCTCGCCAACCTTTGGCCAATGGGTCGCCGTACAGCTGTCGGCCGACAACCATCGCCAGTTGTGGATCCCACCCGGCTTCGCCCATGGCTTTGCGGTGATGAGCGAGTCGGCCGAGTTCCTCTACAAGACCACCGACTACTACAACCCGGGCGCCGACCGCTGCATCCGCTGGGATGACCCGACACTGGCCATCGACTGGGGGCTGCAGCAGCCACCGGTGCTGTCGGACAAGGACAAGCTCGGCCTGCCGCTGGCAGAGGCGGAACTGCTGCCTTAACTAGCGCATAATTGCGGCAGACTTTTCTGGCGCCTTTACGTGATGATTGCAAAACCCACGCCCCCACGCCGTCCCCGCTGGCGCAGCCTGGCCCTGTTGGCCCTGTGCCTGGCCCCGTTACTGTGGCCCCTGCATCACCTGGCCGAACGCTACTACCAGGAAGAACTGGCCTCGCAGAATCGCCAGACCCTCGACCTGTACGTCGCCAACCTGCTCGGTACCCTGCACCGCTACGAAACCTTGCCGCAGATACTTGGCGACCTGCCGGCGCTGCGCGGGGTGCTGGCCGACCCGTTGCGCCTGGAAGCGGTGACCAACGCCAACCGCCTGCTCAAGGACATCGTCCAGCAGACTGGCGCCGAGGTGATGTACCTGATGGACGTCAGCGGCAACACCCTGGCCGCCTCCAACTGGGACAAGCGCGACAGCTTCGTCGGCCGCAACTTCGCGTTCCGCCCCTACTTCAACGAAGCCATGGCCGGCCGCCTGGGGCGCTTCTTCGGCCAGGGCACCACATCGGCCAAGCGCGGTTACTTCTTTGCCGCCGCCGTGCATGACCGCGAGCGCATCGTCGGTGTACTGGTGGTCAAGGTCGACCTCGACCACACCGAAACCCTGTGGGGCCGCACCCCCGAGCAGCTGTTGCTGACCGACCACAATGGCGTGGTCATCCTGACCTCGCGGCCCGACTGGCGCTTCCGCGCGACCCGCGCGCTGACCGAGGCCGAGCGCCAGGCCATCATCGCCATCCAGCCCTACCCAACCCAAGCCCCGCAGCCGCTGGTGCTCAACCAGGACGCCTGGATCACCCAAACCCGCGACATCAAGGAAACCGGCTGGCAGGTCAGCATCCTCGCCCCCCGCACGCTGGTCGACCGTTCGGTGCAAACCGTGATGGCCATCGGCGCTGGCACCCTGCTGGTGCTGATGCTGCTGGCCGGCCTGGTGATGCAGCGGCGCCGCCACTACATCGACCGCATCGACTTCGAGGCACGCGGCCGCCAGGAACTGGAAAAGCGCGTGGCCGAGCGCACCGCCGACCTCGAAGGCCTGAACACCCGGCTCAAGAGCGCCGTGCTGGAGCGCGAGAACGCCCAACAGGAGGCCGTGCGCGCCCAGGATGAGCTGGTGCAGGCCGGCAAGCTGTCAGTGCTTGGCACCATGTCGGCCAGCATCAGCCACGAGCTCAATCAGCCGCTGGCCGCTATCCGCAGCTACGCGGAAAACGCGGAGATCCTGCTCGACCACCAGCGTATCGAAGACGCCCGCGGCAACCTCAAGCTGATCGGCGAGCTGACCGGGCGCATGGCCTCGATCATCGCCCACCTGCGCGCCTTCGCCCGCCGTGACCGCCATGCCCCGGAGAGCGTGGCGCTGCAGCCCGCCCTGGACGATGCCCTGGCGCTGCTGGCCAAGCGCCGCCGGGCAATGGCCGTCGAGCTGATCCGCGATCTGCCGGAAGCCACCCTGTGGGTACAGGCCGGCGAGACCCGCCTGCGCCAGGTGCTTGGCAACCTGCTGGCCAATGCCCTCGACGCCCTGACCGAAAAGGCCAACCCGCGCCGCCTGTGGCTAAGTGCCGAGCAGCGCGATGACTGCGTCTACCTGTACATTCGCGACAACGGCCCCGGCTTCAGCCGCCAGGCCCTGGAGCACGCCAAGGAGCCGTTCTTCACCACCAAGACCCGCACCCAGGGCCTGGGCCTGGGCCTGGCCATCTGCGAGAGCCTGATGCGCGCCCTGGGTGGTGAACTGCTGCTGGCCAACCACCCGGAAGGTGGCGCACTGCTGACCCTGCAGCTGCGTGTGGCCGCACCTGGCGCTACTTTGCCCAATTCGGAGGACCCCTCGGCATGACCACCGAGACACTGATCGACAGCCGAGCCCAGGTCATCCTGGTCGATGATGACCCGCACCTGCGCCAGGCCCTGAGCCAGACCCTGGACCTGGCCGGGCTCAAGGTGGTCGCCCTGGCCGATGCCCAGGGCCTGGCCGAGCGCATCGAGGCCGACTGGCCGGGGGTGGTGGTCAGCGACATCCGCATGCCAGGTATCGATGGCCTGCAGCTGCTGGAACAACTGCACGGCCGCGACAACGAGCTGCCGGTGCTGCTGATTACCGGCCACGGCGATGTGCCGCTGGCGGTACAGGCGATGCGCGCCGGTGCCTATGACTTCCTGGAAAAACCCTTCGCCAGCGACGCTCTGCTGGACAGCGTGCGCCGCGCCCTGGCCCTGCGCCGCCTGGTGCTGGACAACCGCAGCTTGCGCCTGGCCCTGAGCGACCGCCAGCAACTGGCCACCCGCCTGGTGGGCCAGTCGCCGTCCATGCAGCGCCTGCGCGAGCAGATCGGCGCCCTGGCCGGCACCCGCGCCGACGTGCTGATCCTGGGTGAGACCGGTGCCGGCAAAGAGGTGGTGGCCCGCGCCCTGCACGACCTGTCCAGCCGCCGCGACGGGCCGTTCGTGGCGATCAACGCTGGCGCACTGGCCGAGTCGGTGGTCGAAAGCGAGCTGTTCGGCCACGAGCCCGGGGCGTTCACCGGCGCGCAAAAACGCCGCATCGGCAAGTTCGAGTTCGCCAACGGCGGCACGCTGTTCCTCGACGAAATCGAGAGCATGAGCCTGGACGTGCAGGTGAAACTGCTGCGCATGCTGCAGGAACGGGTAGTCGAACGCCTGGGCGGCAACCAGCTGATCCCGCTGGACATCCGCATCATCGCCGCGACCAAGGAGGACCTGCGCCAGTCAGCCGATCAGGGGCGTTTCCGCGCCGACCTGTATTACCGCCTGAACGTTGCACCGTTGCGTATTCCGCCGTTGCGCGAACGCGGCGATGACATCCTGGTGCTTTTCCAGCACTTCGCCGACGCCGCCAGCCAGCGCCATGGCCTGCCGCCGCACGCCCTGCAGCCGGCACAGCGCGCCATGCTGCTGCGTCATGACTGGCCCGGTAACGTACGCGAGTTGCAGAACGCCGCCGAGCGTTTCGCCCTTGGCCTGGAACTGGCCCTGGACGACCAGGCGCCACCCGCGGCAATGCCTGCGGTACCGATGCCGAGCGGCAACCTCAGCGAACAGGTCGAGCAGTTCGAACGCTCGCTGATCGCTGCCGAACTGGCCCAGCCACACAGCTCCATGCGCAGCCTTGCCGAGGCGCTGGGCATCCCCCGCAAGACCCTGCACGACAAGCTGCGCAAACATGGCTTGAGCTTCGACGGCGGTAGCGGCGGGCATGATGATCAAGAGGACAATCGTTAATGAACACCGATAGCCAGTACCTGCAGTCCGTACTGCACGGCGACATCCCCCTGACCCGCGAGATGGGCCTGGAAGTGCTCGATTGGCAGCAGCACACCCTGCGCCTGCAATTGCCGCTGGCGGCCAACGTCAACCACAAGAGCACCATGTTCGGCGGTAGCCTGTACTGCGCTGCGGTGCTGGTGGGTTGGGGCTGGCTGCACCTGCGCCTGCGCGAGTCGGGTATCGATGACGGGCATATCGTCATCCAGGAAGGGCAGATCAGTTATCCGCTGCCGGTTACCGGGGCGGCGGTAGCGCGCTGTACGGCGCCGGATGAGAAGACCTGGGAGCGGTTCCTGGCCCTGTACCAGCGCCGTGGGCGGGCGCGACTGACGCTGGAGACCACGGTGAGCAATGCCGGTAGTGACGAGCCTGCTGTTACCTTCAGCGGCCAGTACGTGCTGCACCGCTGAAGCTGTAAGGCTGTCGCGATCCCTGTAGGAGCGGCCTTGTGTCGCGAAAGGGCCGCAGCGCGGCCCCAGATTTCAGCTTCGCAGCCAACATTGCCGGGGCCGCTTTGCGGCCCTTTCGCGACACAAGGCCGCTCCTACAGGTTCGTGCAAGGCTGTCAGATCAGCTTCAGGAAAGCTTCGCGCCAAGCAGCATTTGCCGGCAACGCCAGGAAATGCGGGTTGAGCAACGACTCCCGCGCCGGGTACCGGAACGGCAGGCCATCCAGCCCGATCACTTCACCACCAGCCCCTTCCACCACCCCCTGTGCCGCCGCAGTATCCCACTGCGAAGTCGGCGCCAGGCGCGGGTAACAATCTGCGCTACCCTCAGCCAACAGGCAGAACTTCAACGAACTGCCGATATTGGCCAGCTCAAGATCACCCAACGCAGCCCCCAACCCAGCCAACAGCGCTTCCTGTTCCGGGCTGGAATGGCGACGGCTGGCAACCACGGTGAAACGCCCACCCGCCGGCGGCGCATTGCGTACCTGGATCGGCTGGGCAGTCTCACCCGATTCCGCACGCCAGGCGCCCAACCCGCGACCACCGAAGTAGCAGCGCCCATTGGTCGGCATGGACACTACGCCAAACACCACCTCGCCGTTTTCGACCAGGGCGATATTGACCGTGAATTCCTCGCTGCCGGCAATGAATTCCTTGGTGCCGTCCAGCGGGTCGACCAGCCACCAACGGCTCCAGCCCTGGCGCTCGGCCAGCGGAATGTTGCAGTCCTCTTCGGACAGCACCGGGATCTGCGGCGCCAGCGCCAGCAGGCCATCGGCAATTACCCGGTGTGCCGCCAGATCGGCGGCGGTGACCGGCGAATCGTCGGCCTTGTTGGTCACGGCCACATCGGCGCGCCAGAACGGCAGGATCGCCTCGCCCGCCGACAGCGCCAGCTTGACCACTTCGTGCATCAATTGCAGGTCGTTCATGCTTCCAGCAGCCCACGCTGAATCAGCAGGTCACGGGCCAGGTACAGCGCCGCCAGCGCCCGGCCTTCGGTGAACTGCGGGTGCATGGCCAAGGCCGAGAGTTCGCGCAGGTTGACCTTGTCGACCCGCATCGGCTCCGGCTCGTCGCCTTCCAGGCGCTCCTCGTAAAGGTCGCTGGCCAGCACCACCTGGATCTTCTGGCTCATGTAGCCCGGCGACAGCGACAGCTCGGTCAGGTGCTCCAGCTGGCGCGCGCCAAAACCGGCTTCCTCCTTGAGCTCCCGGTCGGCCGCCGCCAGCACGTCCTCGCCCGGCTCGATCAGGCCCTTGGGCAACGACAGCTCGTATTCGTCGGTGCCACCGCAGTATTCCTCCACCAGCACCGCGTGCTCGGCATCGAGCATGGCCACGATCATGACCGCGCCGTAGCCATTTCCCCGGCCCACCAGGCGCTCGTAGGTACGCTCGTTGCCATTGCTGAAGCGCAATTGCACGGCTTCGACGCGAAACAGGCGGCTGCTGGCGACGATTTCGCGGCTGAGGACGGTGGGTTTCTGGCGCATGGGGCGGCTCCTTGGCGTGAACGGGTTACTATACCGTGGCTTGCCGACTGATCGAGAGTTTCCCATGCCTGTTCTTCCCTGGTCTGCCATCGATACCGTCCTGCTGGACATGGATGGCACCCTGCTTGACCTGCATTACGACAACCGCTTCTGGCTGGAGCACCTGCCCCAGCGCTATGCCGAGCTGCACGGGGTGAGCCGGGCCATGGCGGAAATGGAGCTGCAGCCGCTGTTCGAACGCAATGCCGGCACGCTGAACTGGTATTGCCTGGACTTCTGGAGCCGCGAACTGCGGCTGCCGATCCGCGAGCTGAAACAGGAAATCGCCGACCTGATCGCCCTGCGCCCGGATGCCGATACCTTCCTGGCAGCTATCCGCAACGCGGGCAAGCGCGTGGTGATGATCACCAATGCGCACCGGGATTCGCTGTCCCTGAAGCTGGAGCGGGTGGAGTTGGCGCCGTATTTCGAACGGCTGATCAGCTCGCATGACTATGGCTACCCGAAGGAAAGCCCGCAGTTTTGGGATGCACTTCAGGCCGACATCGGCTTTGAGCCAGAGCGCAGCCTGTTCATCGACGACACCCTAGCGATTCTGCGCAGTGCGCGGCGGTTTGGCGTGGGGCACCTGCTGGCGGTGCGCCAGCCGGATAGCCAGGCAGGGCCGCGGGATACCGAAGAGTTTGCGGCGGTCGAGGATTACCGGGAGCTATTGGTCGGCCTGTGACGCCCCATTCGCGGGCTTGCCCGCTCCCACAGGATCACCACAGGTCTGAACTGTGTGCGATCCCTGTGGGAGCGGGCGAGCCCGCGAAGAGGCCGGGCCAGGCTGCAGAGATCAGTCAGGAATACGCAACACCTGCCCCGGGTAGATCTTGTCCGGGTGCTTGAGCATCGGTTTGTTGGCCTCGAAGATCTTCTGGTACTTGTTGGGGTCGCCATACACCTTCTTCGAAATGGCGCTCAACGTATCGCCCTTCTCCACCGTCACGAACCGCGCGGCCTGGGCTACCGGCCCGGTCACGGTGATCTGGTCATCGACGTTGGCAACCCCGGCGATGTTGCCCGCCGCCAGGATGATCTTCTCCTTCTCCTCCTGGCTGGCCACCTCCCCCTTGAGGATGATCGTGTCACCCTCTACAGTGGCCGTGATGTTCGGGTTGCCCAAGCCGACACTTTCCACGTGTTTCTTCAGCTGCTCTTCGGCATTGGCATTGCCGGGGGTCAGCAGGTCGATCAACTTCTCGCCCGCTTCCTTGACGAAACTGAACAAGCTCATAGCGCTCTCCTTGTTGACGAAACCTTGGACACAGCAGTCTAGGCCAGCTTTTCCCCTTGCGCCCCCGTGCGACCAATCGACGCGGTCTATCAAGGCATAGACCCTAGCGATTAGACGCCGCCGGCCCACACGCCTAGGCTTGTGCTATCAAAGAGCTGCCGATAGCCCGATATCGCCCCGATGAAAAGCAAGCCTCCGGTCTGCGCGGCCTCATCGCCCTTGTCCATGCCCGCCGCCAGCAACACCTACGATTACGTCCAGCTCAGCGACGCCAGGCGCGACAGCACGCCCTTGGCCGAAGAAGTGGCCCTGGCCATTGTCTACAACGGCCTGAACCAGGCGGTGATGCTGGTCAGCCCCACCGACCTGGAAGACTTCGCCGTCGGCTTCAGTGTCGGCAGCGGCATAGTGGAAGGCACCACGGAAATCTACGACCTGAAACTCTCCGGCAGCGGCTCGGCAATGTATGCCGACCTGGAGATTTCCAGCCGTGCGTTCTGGAACCTGAAAAACCAGCGCCGCCAGCTGGCCGGCACCAGTGGTTGCGGCCTGTGCGGGGTCGAAGCGCTGGAGCAGGCACTACCAGAGCTGGCCAAACTGCCTGGTGCGCCCTTGCCACCGGCGCAATGGCTGGTCGGCCTGCGTGAGCGCATCGATGCCTTCCAGCCCCTCGGCCAGCACTGCGGCGCGGTGCATGCGGCGCTGTTCATGGACCGCCACGGCGAACTGCTGCTCGGCCGCGAAGACATCGGCCGGCACAACGCCCTCGACAAGCTGATCGGCGCCTTGCTGCGCCAGGGCATCGACAGCCAGGGCGGCCTGGCCATCGTCACCAGCCGCTGCAGCCTGGAGCTGATCCAGAAGGTGCTGCGGGCCGGCATCCAGACCCTTGTCAGCCTGTCGGCGCCCACCGGCCTTGCCCTGCAATGGGCGCGCAAGCACAACCTCAACCTTATCCATCTGCCCAAGCACAGTGCACCGCGGGTCTACAGCCCAGCGGCGGAGTCGTAACAGTCGTGACCTCGTACCAACACCTCCCGGAAAACGCCCCAGCCTCCTCCCCTCGCTACAAGCCCTACCACGGCCCCGCTGGTGGCTGGGGCGCGTTGCGCAGCGTGGCCAAGGCCTGGGTCGGCAGCGATAACGCGCTGAAGAACATTCGCGCGCTGCTCAAGACCAACCAGAACGGCGGTTTCGATTGCCCCGGCTGTGCCTGGGGCGACTCGCCGGAAAGCGGCATGGTCAAGTTCTGCGAGAACGGTGCCAAGGCAGTGAACTGGGAGGCGACCAAGCGCCGCGTCGATGCCGCCTTTTTCGCCCGCTACAGCGTCACTTCGCTACTGCAGCAGAGCGACTACTGGCTGGAGTACCAGGGGCGCCTGACCGAGCCGATGGTCTATGACGCACCCAGCGACCGCTACCAGCCGATCAGCTGGGACGCCGCCTTTACCCTGATCGCTCGCGAGCTGAACAAGCTGGCCAGCCCTGACCAGGCCGAGTTCTACACTTCCGGGCGCGCCAGCAACGAAGCGGCGTACCTGTACCAGTTGTTCGTGCGAGCCTACGGCACCAACAACTTCCCGGACTGCTCGAACATGTGCCACGAGGCGAGTGGCGTGGCCTTGGGGCAAAGCATCGGGGTCGGCAAGGGCACCGTCACCTTCGACGACTTCGAGCACGCCGACGCGATTTTCATCTGGGGCCAGAACCCCGGTACCAACCACCCGCGCATGCTCGACCCGCTGCGCGATGCGGTAAAACGCGGTGCCCAGGTGGTTTGCATCAACCCGCTCAAGGAGCGTGGCCTGGAGCGCTTCCAGCACCCGCAAAACCCGCTGGAAATGCTGACCAACAGCGACCGGCCGACCAACACCGCATTCTTCCGCCCGGCCTTGGGCGGCGACATGGCGATGCTGCGGGGCATGGCCAAGTTCGTCCTGCAATGGGAACGCGAAGCCCAGGCCAACGGCGAACCGGCAGTCTTCGACCACGCCTTCATCGCTGAACATGGCCACGGCATCGATGACTACCTGGCGGTAGTGGACGCCACGCCATGGGAGCACATCCAGGCCCAGTCCGGCCTGGCGCTGGCGGACATCGAACTGGCCGCGCGCATGTACTGCCGTGGCAAGCGGGTGATCATGTGCTGGGCGATGGGCATTACCCAGCACCGTCACTCGGTGCCGACCATCCAGGAAATCGTCAACCTGCAGATGCTGCGCGGCAATATCGGCGCACCAGGTGCCGGCCTGTGCCCGGTGCGTGGCCACAGCAACGTGCAGGGTGACCGCACCATGGGCATCAACGAGCGCCCGCCAGTGGCACTGCTGGACGCCATCGAGCAGCGCTTCGGCTTCCCCGTGCCCCGGCATAACGGCCACAACACCGTCGAGGCGATCCACGCCATGCTCGACGGCCGGGCCAAGGTATTCATCGGCCTGGGCGGCAACTTCGCCCAAGCCACGCCGGACACCGAGCGCACCGCCCAGGCACTGCGCAACTGCGAGCTGACCGTGCACATCAGCACCAAACTCAACCGCAGCCACCTGGTGCATGGCAAGCAGGCACTCATTCTGCCTTGCCTGGGGCGCACCGACATCGACCTGCAGACCGAAGGGCCACAGGCGGTAACGGTAGAAGACTCGTTCAGCATGGTCCACGCCTCCAATGGCCAGCTGAAGCCGCTGTCGACGCAGATGCGCTCAGAGCCGGCGGTCATCGCCGGTATCGCCGCCGCCACCCTGGGCAAGAAGCCTGTGGACTGGCACTGGCTGGTGGCTGACTACGACCGTATTCGCGAGCTGATCGGCGACACCATCGCCGGCTTCAGCGGCTTCAACCAGCGCCTGCGCGAGCCGGGCGGTTTCTACCTGGGCAACAGCGCCGCCAGCCGCGAATGGAATACCAGCACCGGCCGCGCCAACTTCAAGGCCAACCTGCTGCCCGACACGCTGCTCGACGAGCGTGTACGCGCCAGCGGCCAGGTGCCGGACCTGATCATGCAGTCGATGCGCTCGCACGATCAGTACAACACCACCATCTACGGCCTGGACGACCGCTACCGTGGCGTGCGTGGCCAGCGCGAGGTGCTGTTCGCCAACGAAGCCGACATCATCCGCCTGGGTTTCCAACCGGGGCAGCAGGTCGACATCGTGTCGTTGTGGGGGGATGGGCATGTACGCCGAGTGCACGGTTTCACCCTGTTGGCCTTCGACATCCCGGCCGGGCAGGCGGCGGCGTACTACCCGGAGGTGAACCCGCTGGTGCCGCTGGAAAGCATTGGCGATGGCAGCCATACGCCGACGTCGAAGTTCATCGCCATCAAGCTCGAGCGGGCGCGGGACGACGGGCGTATTTTGTAGGAAAGGTGTTGGGTTCTTCGCGGGTAAACCCGCTCCCACAGAGGCAACTCAAGGACTGAGACTGGTAGTATCCCTGTGGGAGCGGGTTTACCCGCGAAGAGGCCGGAAGCCCCTACGCAAAAATCAAAAAAGCCCTGTTCCAATGTGGTTCAGGGCTTCGTCATAAAAGTCTAAGACAGCGAAAAAACGATAAAGTTTCACAGTAAATACAGTAAGTTAGAGAATTGTGTACAACTCGTGTTACTCGTCGGATTTCCGTTGCCAGGCGCGCCTGTAAGGCTCAAAAATCGCCTCGTCATCCTTATGAGGCTCTCTTGATGAAGAAGTACTCCTCGATACTGTTGTTGTCTTTCAGCTTGCTCAGCGGCGTTGCCATGGCAGGCGGCACCACCGAGGCCGGCATTGGCGGCGCATTGGGTGGGGTACTGGGCTCTGTCGTAGGCCAGTCCATTGGTGGTAGCACAGGCGGCGCGATCGGTGCTGGCCTGGGCGGCGCAGCTGGCAGTGCGGTCGGTGCCAACAAGCACCAGCGTGGTGAGGCAGCCATCGGTGGCGCATTGGGCGCCGCAGGCGGCAACGTGGTCGGCCGCTCCGTGGGCGGTACTACCGGTAGCTACATTGGCGCGGCAGCCGGCGGTGGCGCCGGTGGCGCACTGGGTAACTACATGGGTAAAGAGGCCGACAGAGACGATTACCACGAAGGCCGCCGCTACCGTCGTGGTTATGACGACGACCGTCGCCACTGGGATCGTGGCCACCACTACGGCCATCGCAAGCACAAGCGCCACTGGCGCGACTAACGCCTGAGGGCCTTGCCCCGGCAACAAAAGCCCCGCACCTGCCAGCGGGGCTTTTTCATGCCTGCGGTTCCAGCAGGACACCAGACAGGATCACCTGCAGCGTCTCTGGCAATGCCACTGGCCGGCCGCTGGCCCGTTCGATGAACACCTGCACCACCGTGCCTGCCGCACACGCCTCCGGCTCCCCTGGGCGGAACAGGGCCAGGCGGTACTCCACCGTGCTGCCCGCCAGGCGCGCCACCCCCAGCCCCACTTCCAGCACGTCCGGAAAGCCTGGCAGCGCGTAGAAATCCGCCGCCGAACTGACCACGAAGGCCGCCAGCTCGCCGTCACGCAGTTCCAGTTCGGCCTGTTCGACAAGGAACGCCTGGATGGCGGTTTCGAAGAAGCCGTGCACAGTGGCACCGGCAATGTGGCCGTTCAGGTCGTTGTCCTGGGGACGGGTGAGGATGGGGTGGAAGTGGGAGAAGGCAGTGCGCTGAGGGGATTCGGTCATCTGGCTGGCTCTTGTCTTCGCAATGGATGCTGACAGTGAAACAGAAAAAACGGATTTTCGCTGCCTGCGATCCCCTGTGGGAGCGGCCTTGTGTCGCGAAAGGGCCGCAAAGCGGCCCCGGCAATATCAGCGTGATGCTCAATTCCCTGGGGGCGCTTCGCACCCCTTTCGCGACACAAGGCCGCTCCCACAATGACGGCGCTGGTTCACAGAAAAAAAAAAGCCGCCCAAAGGGGCGGCTTTCTCGTTGCGGGCGGGTCAGCTTACAGCTGCGGGCCAGCGGCCTTGATAGCGTCGGAAACTTCGAACTTCTTGAAGTTTTCGATGAACAGCTTGGCCAGGCCTTTGGCGGCCTCGTCGTAGGCAGCCTTGTCAGCCCAGTTGGTGCGCGGGTTGAGCAGCTCGGTATCAACGCCCGGAACGGCCTTGGGCACATCCAGGTTGATGATGTCCAGGTGTTCGGTTTCAGCGCCGATCAGCGCGCCGCTCTGGATCGCAGCGATCACGGCACGGGTGGTCGGGATGCTGAAGCGCTTGCCAACGCCGTAGCCACCGCCGGTCCAGCCGGTGTTGACCAGGTAGACCTTCGAGTCGAAGCCCTTGATACGCTTGATCAGCAGTTCGGCGTACTCGCCAGCCGGGCGCGGGAAGAACGGGGCGCCGAAGCAGGTGGAGAAGGTCGACTTGATGCCGCTGCCCGAACCCATTTCGGTGGAACCGACCAGCGCGGTGTAGCCGGACAGGAAGTGGTAGGCCGCCTGTTCGTTGTTCAGGATCGAAACCGGAGGCAGAACGCCAGTCAGGTCGCAGGTCAGGAAGATGACTGCGTTCGGCTCGCCGCCCAGGTTCGCTTCGGAACGCTTGGCAACGTGCTCCAGCGGGTAGGCCGCACGGCTGTTCTGGGTCAGGCTGACGTCGCTGTAGTCGGCGTGCTTGTTGGCGTCGAGAACGACATTTTCCAGCACGGCGCCATGCTTGATGGCTTTCCAGATGACCGGCTCGTTCTTTTCGGACAAGTCGATGCACTTGGCGTAGCAGCCGCCTTCGATGTTGAAGACCACGCCCTCGCCCCAGCCGTGCTCGTCGTCACCGATCAGGTAACGGCTTTCGTCGGCCGACAGGGTGGTCTTGCCGGTACCGGAAAGGCCGAAGAACAGGGTCACATCGCCTGCTTCGCCGATGTTGGCGGCGCAGTGCATCGGCAGTACGTCGGCAGCCGGCAGCAGGAAGTTCTGCACCGAGAACATGGCTTTCTTCATTTCGCCGGCGTAGCGCATGCCAGCGATCAGCACCTTCTTCTGGGCGAAGTTGATGATCACGCAACCATCGGAGTTGGTGCCGTCACGCTCAGGCTCGCACACGAAGTTGGCGACGTTGAGGACCTGCCACTCGCCACGGCCAGCCGGGTTGTACTGCTCCGGGTTGATGAACAGGCAACGACCGAACAGGTTCTGCCAGGCAGTCTGGGTGGTCATCTTGACCGGCAGGTAGTGCTCGGCGGCCGCCCCTACGTGAACGTAGGAAACGAAGTGATCCTGGGCGTTGTTGAACGCCTCGACGCGAGCCCACAGGGCATCGAACTTGTCGGCCGGGAACTTGCGGTTGATCGGGCCCCAGGCGATGGCGTCCTGGGTGGAAGGCTCTTCGACGATGAAACGGTCAGCCGGCGAACGGCCAGTACGGTGACCAGTCTCCACGACCAGTGCGCCAGTATCGGCTAGTACGCCTTCACCGCGTTGCAGCGCTTCTTTTACCAGCTCATCGACGCTCAGGTCGGTGTACACGGTGTTGTTGGCTTGCGTCATGAGATACCCCATCCGGCCCGAGGCCGAGTGCTCCAAACGTTTTGTAGTTGTCTCAAAAAAACTACTACAGCGAAAAAAGTGGCCGGATTATGCCAGAAACGCCCAAAAAAAGTAGGCCCCTCCTGTCAGAACTGCGCTTTTGCGCAATTCGACAGGAGATTGTCCTGTAGTTAAACGTTTCAGTGACGAGTTTCTGAGGCTACGTCAGTACCGCCACCGGCAAACAATTGCGCCACATCGCTGGCGTCGAAGAAATAGCGCTCATTGCAGAACTGGCAATCGATCTCCACCTGCCCGCCGCATTCTTCCACCAGCGCCTTGGCGTCGTGCTCGCCCAAACTGACCAGCGCATTGCCGGAACGTTCGCGCGAGCAGCTGCAATTGAAGCGCAGCGGCTGAATATCGAACAGACGCACGGCGTCTTCGTGGTACAGGCGATGCAGCAGGGTTTCGTTGTCCAGCGTCCACTCATCAGCCTTGAGCGTGGTGGCCAATGCCACAACGTGCTGCCAGCTTTCTTCACGCTCTTCATCGTCCGGCTGGCGATCGCGCGGCAGTTGCTGCAGCAGCAGGCCACGGGCCTTGCCGCCTTCGGCGTTGAGCCAGAAGCGCGTGTTGAGCTGTTGCGACTGAACGAAGTAGTTGGTGAAGCACTCCGACAGGGTGGCGCCGTCGAGATCGACGGTGCCCTGATAGCGCTGGCCCTTGACCGGATCGATGGTCAAGGTCAGGTGGCCGTCGGGCATCAGCTGCGACAGGGTCGCATCCGCCGGAATCTGGTCCGCTTCATAACGGGCCATGCCGCGGATATCGCGATCGCCGGAGCATTCGACCATCAGCAGCGGGATCGGCCCGGCAGAGCGCGCCTGCAGAATCAGCAGGCCGTCGAACTTCAGCGCCCCGACCAGCAAGGCGGTGGCGGCCATCAGCTCGCCCAGCAGTGCCTGCACCGGCTGCGGGTACTCATGACGCGCCAGCACCGCGGCGTAGCTGTCATCGAGAGACACCCACTCGCCGCGCACATCGCGCTCGTCGAAGATGAAACGTTGGGTGAAATCGGTATCAGGCAAATCGCTCATAGGTTTTGGCTATCTGAAAATGATGACAAAATGGTTACAAGGGTTGTCGAAAACAAGCGAGAACCCCATGACAGAGCGCTCACAAGGCGCTCCGATTCCTGTTTGCAATAGAGGTATTTTATGGACAATCGACCACTGTTCCAAGCAAGGTGGTCCTGGGGGCCATTGGCAGCCTGTACGCTGCTTCCCATCGCTCTACTGTGTTTCTGGTTATGGCCCATTGGCCAGATCCTGTGCCTGACTTTCGACGAATGGCTGTTCCACAGCCTGAATGCGCCGCTAGCCGACAACACTGCCTGGCGCTACATCTGGACTGTCGGCAGCCTGCGCCCGTTCGACATCGTCGTCGGCCTGATCCTTCTGGCAGTACTTATCCGAGGCGACTGGGTGTTCAAGGCAACCCAGGTGCGCCAGGCCTTTTTCGGCTTCCTGGTCACGCTAATCCTCTTAGTGGTGATTCGCGCGCTGTTTTCCAAGTGGGTGGATGCAGCCGGCTGGCAGCACAAGAGTCCGTCGATGATGTTCGACGAGGTGGTGCACCTCAGCGACTATTATCCGGACCTGGAGGCGGCCTGGGAGCTCAAGGACCGTTCCAGCAAGAGTTTCCCGGGGGATCATGCCTCGGTGTTGCTGGTCTGGGCGCTGTTCATGAGCGTGTTCAGCCGCCGTCTGGTGCAGTACCTGGTGGTCTGGGGGTTGGCGGTATTGTTCATGTTGCCGCGCCTGGTGGCCGGTGCCCACTGGGGGCAGGATGACTACATCGGCGGGCTGCTGATGGCGGTGCTGGCGCTGGGGTGGAGCTGCTACACGCCGCTGGCGGCCAAGGGGAGTGCGGTGCTGCTGCGCTGGACGGCGCCGTTGTTCGCGATCGCGGCCAAGTTACCGTTGGTCGGGCGCTTGGCGGTGACCCGCTAGATCCCTGGGGCTACTGCGTAGCCCATCGCCGGCAAGCCAGCTCCCACAGGGTTTGCACAAGTTTCAGGGCTTGCGTAGTACCTGTGGGAGCTGGCTTGTCGTGGCGACGAACCGCGGCGATGGGGCGCAAAGCGGCCCCGGCTAGTCGAAGCTCCCATGCAACTGGTGAATCTGCCGCCGCTGCTTCTTGGTCGGCCGGCCATCGGTGGTAACGCCCATCGCCCCGGCCTTGCGCAGTTCCGCCGCCTGCTCACGCCGACGCACGCTGTCCTCGGTCTCTTCGTACAACGTCTGCGCCTCTGGCGCCCCACGCCGCACCACCGACAAGGCCTTCACCACCACGGTGCGCTCGTCGAACCCGGTGCGCAGC
>NZ_OPYN01000023.1 GCF_900277125.1 Pseudomonas inefficax | reverse complement strand
CGCCGCCCTGCTCGACAAGCTGCGCAGTTTCCTCAAGCAGGAATCGTTGCTCAGCGGCCGTGTCGTGCCCGGCAAGGAAGAAGAAGCCGCCACGTTCCGCGACTACTTCGCCCATGACGAACTGCTGCGCAACGCCCCGTCGCACCGCGCCCTGGCAATTTTCCGCGGGCGTAACGAAGGCGTGCTGAGCGCCTCGCTGAAAGTCGGTGAGGAACTGCCCGGCACCCTGCACCCTTGCGAACTCATGATCAGCAACCATGTCGGCATCGAGAACCGCAACCGCCCTGCCGACAAGTGGCTGGGTGAAGTGGTGCGCTGGACCTGGAAGGTAAAGCTGTACACCCATCTGGAAACCGACCTGTTCGGCGAGCTGCGCGACAACGCCGAAGGCGAGGCGATCAATGTGTTCGCCCACAACCTGCACGACCTGCTGCTGGCCGCCCCGGCCGGCCCTCGCGCCACCCTGGGCTTCGACCCGGGCCTGCGTACCGGCTGCAAGATCGCCGTGGTCGATGCCACAGGCAAGTTACTGGACCACACCACGGTCTACCCGCACGCGCCGAAGAACGACTGGGACCGCACCATTTCCATCATGGCCGCGCTGTGCGCCAAGCACTCGGTGGAACTGATCGCCATCGGCAATGGCACCGCGAGCCGCGAAAGTGACAAGCTGGTGACCGAACTGGTCAAGAAATACCCGGCCTTGAAGATCACCAAGGTCATGGTCTCCGAGGCCGGCGCTTCGGTGTACTCCGCCTCGGAGCTGGCCGCCCGCGAATTCCCGGACCTGGACGTGTCGATCCGTGGTGCCGTATCGATTGCCCGCCGTCTGCAGGACCCGCTGGCCGAACTGGTGAAGATCGACCCGAAATCCATCGGTGTCGGCCAGTACCAGCACGACGTATCCCAGCTGAAACTGGCGCGTGGCCTGGACGCCGTGGTCGAGGACTGCGTGAACGCCGTGGGCGTCGACGTCAACACAGCGTCAGTGGCGCTGCTGACGCGCATCTCCGGCCTCAACGCCACCCTGGCGCAGAACATCGTCGCCCATCGCGATGCCAACGGCCCGTTCGCCACTCGTGCGGCACTGAAAAAGGTCAGCCGCCTGGGTGAGAAAACCTTCGAACAGGCCGCCGGCTTCTTGCGCGTCATGAACGGCGACAACCCGCTGGATGCCTCCGCGGTTCACCCCGAAGCCTACCCGCTGGTGCAGCGTATTGCCGCCGACACCGACCGCGACATTCGCTCGCTGATTGGTGACAGCAGCTTCCTCAAGCGCCTGGACCCGAAGAAGTTCACCGATGAAACCTTCGGCCTGCCGACCGTCACCGACATCCTCCAGGAACTGGACAAGCCTGGCCGCGACCCACGCCCCGAGTTCAAGACCGCCACCTTCCAGGACGGCGTCGAAGACCTCAAGGACCTGGAACCGGGCATTATCCTCGAAGGGGTGGTGACCGACGTCACCAACGTCGGTGCATTCGTTGACATCGGCGTGCACCAGGACGGCCTGGTGCACATTTCGGCGCGGTCCGAGAAATTGATCA
>NZ_OPYN01000022.1 GCF_900277125.1 Pseudomonas inefficax | reverse complement strand
GCCCGCAACTGGATAACGGCGAATGCGGCCAGTGCACCAGCAATTTCCTGACCGTGGTCAAGGAAGGCCGTCGCCCGGGCCTGGAACTGCGCCGCGATGGCCAGCCGATTGGCCTGAAGGCCTGGGCCAGCGAGCTGATCGAGCGTATCCGCCCACTGGCCGAGCTGCTCGACCAGGCGCAAGGTAGTGCAGAACACGGCAAGGCCCTGGATGCCCAACAGGCCAAGGTCGACGATGCCTCGCTGACCCCGTCGGCCCAGGTACTGGCACGCATGACCGAGCATGACGAAAGCTTCGTCAAGTTCTCCCTGCGCCAGAGCCGCATCCACGCCGAAACCTTCCGCGAGCAGCCACTGCCGGTCGAGCGCCAGCAGGCCTTCGAAACCCTCGCCCGCGACTCGCTGGCCGAGCAGTCGCGCCTGGAACAGCAGGAAGTCGGCGACTTCGACCTGTTCGTCGGCGCCTACCAGGCCAGCATCCTGGCGATCAGCAACTGATGACCCGCACTGCCACCCCGCGCAAGCCGCGCGCCAGCAGCCAGGCCAGGATCGAGGCGATCCTGGCGGCTGCACGCGAGTTGCTGGCCGAGCTGGGGGTGGCAAGCCTGTCGATCTACAGCGTGGCCGAGCGCGCGCAGATTCCACCGTCTTCGGTGTACCACTTTTTCGCCAGCGTGCCGGCGCTGCTGGAGGCGTTGACGACCGATGTACACCGGGCCTTCCGTGAAGCGCTGAGCGCGCCTATCGACAGCAGTGCGGTCAACACCTGGCACGAACTGTCACGGCTGATCGAGCAGCGCATGCTGGATATCTACAACGAGGACGCCGCGGCGCGGCAGCTGATCCTGGCCCAGCACGGCCTGAGCGAAGTGGTGCAGGCCGATCGGCAGCACGATATGGAGCTGGGCGACTTGATGCACAAGTTGTTCGACCAGCACTTTCATCTGCCGGTGATGCCGGTGGATGTGGACGTGTTTGCCCTGGCCATGGAATTGAGCGACCGGGTGTATGCGCGGTCGGTGCAGTTGCATGAGGCGATCACACCGCGCATGGCCGAGGAAGGCAAGCGGGTGTTCGAGGCGTATCTGGGGTTGTATCTGCCGCCGTTTCTGGCCAAGCGTTCCAACTGAGATCATTGGGGCCGCTGTGCGGCCCTTCGCGGGCACGCCCGCTCCCACAGGGTCCGCGCAAAACCTGAAACCTGCGCAGTACCTGTGGGAGCGGGCGTGCCCGCGAAGGGCTGCAAGGCAGCCCCATGGCCAACATCCATCACAGCTTGGCGATGGACACTTCAGTCGACTTCACAAAGGCAATAACCTCACTGCCCACCTGCAGCTCCAGCTCACGCACGGAGCGAGTGGTGATGACCGAAGTGACGATGCCCGAAGCAGTCTGCACGTCGATTTCCGACAGTACCGGGCCTTCGAGGATTTCTTTCACGGTGCCTTTGAACTGGTTGCGAACGTTGATGGCTTTGATAGTCATGATTTGCTTCCTTTTGGCTTCTGGGGTTCAGTGCGCCCAACGCAGTTGCGTGGGCAAAGGGGCTA
>NZ_OPYN01000021.1 GCF_900277125.1 Pseudomonas inefficax | reverse complement strand
TGGTGCACACCGGGGTGAAGTCGGCCGGGTGGGAGAACAGAACCCCCCAGCTGTTGCCCAGCCACTCGTGGAAGCGGATCTTGCCTTCGCTGGAATCCTGTTCGAAATCGGGGGCGATATCGCCGAGTTTTAGGCTCATGGGCTGCGGCTCCTGTGCTGGGTTCTGTACCGTGTGGGTTCAATGTGCCTGCATTCGATTAAAAACAAAAAGAATAAATACTGATTTGTTTATAACCATAATGCATACGGAATTGCAGGCATGAAAAAGCCTCGCACTAGGCGAGGCTTCTTGTTCAGCTACGGCTTACAGGAAGTTGTAAGTGTAGTTCACGATGAAGCGAGTCTGGTCTTTGTCCAAAGCGCTCTCACCGCTACCACGGTAGACACCTTGACGCAGGCTGAAGCCCAGGCCTTTGAGAGCGCCTTGCTGAAGGGTGTAGTCGACGCGTGCGTCGCGTTCCCATTCGTTGTAGCTGCCGTCGCCCGACTTGTTGCGGACATCGTCACCACGCAGGTAGGCCACCGAAGCCTTCAGGCCTGGAACGCCCAGAGCCGCGAAGTCATAGGAGTACTGACCGAAAGTGGTGTTTTCACCGGCGCGAGCGAACTGGTTGATCATGCTGTCAGTGAACAGGTAGAAGCTTGCGCCACCATTGCCTTCCAGCGAGGAAGTGGAGCCGTCCTTGCGGACGCTACCCTGGTTCAGCCAGACGAAACCACCATCGTCACCCACTTGCTGGTGACCGAGCATCAGCGCGTGGCCACCCAGGGTGTAGGTGAACATGGCGCTCCAGGTCTTGTTGTCGACCTCGCCCGCGTTTTTCGCGTAGCCACCGTTGTTGTCGAAGGCGTAACCGGTCTCGCCATTCTTGCCGTCGCTGCGGCTATCGAAGTAGCGCAGGTCGGTCTTGAACGACTGGTTGTCGGCGATCTTGAAGACGTGAGTGGCACCCAGGAAGTGCTGCTTGTAGAAGTCTTCCAGGTTCGAGTAGTAGTACTGCAGGGTCAGGTCTGGAGTGAGCTTGTAGTCACCACCGGCGAACTGGAACTTGTTGCTGTCGCGGAAGGCACCCGAAACCGACAGACCGGTACGGTTGCTCGAAGCACGACCCATGGCGTGGGTCAATTGACCTGCGTTGAGGGTCAGGTTGTCGATTTCCTTCGACTGAAGGGTGCCACCCTCGAAGGTCTGCGGCAGCAGACGGCCGTCGTTGGACACCAGGATCGGCAGCATAGGCGCCAGGGCGCTACCGTAGTGGACCTCGGTCTTGGAGAAGCGAGCCTTGGCGTTACCACCAATGCGTGCCCAGTCGTGGACTGCCGAACCATCGGAGTCGCTTGGGAAGAAAGTATTGTTGGCATCAGGACGGCTGCCACGGCCACCATCCAGGTGAATGCCCCACAGCGCTTGAACATCGACACCGAAGCCCACGGTGCCTTCGGTGAAGCCAGACAGGTAGTCGAGCTTGAAGCCCTGACCGCTTTCTTTCTGGTCGATACCGCTTTCACGGTTGTCGTCGTTGAAGTACATGGTGCGCGAGCTGAGCGACAGTTTGCTGTCTTCAACGAAACCGGCAGCGCCTGCTTGTTGGGCAAGAACCCCCAGTGCCACGGCCAGGGCCAGGCTGGACTTGTACATGTTTTGCTCCTCTACGTTCTAATTTTTGTGTATCTCTGGCGGTGGGATCTGCTGCCCCGCTCACCGTGGATTGGCGATTTAGTCCCAAAGCGTGACCATGAAGTCAATCGTTTCTAAACGTTTCGCGACTTTGGTCTAAGACGCCAGCTGCGCTACAGGATAATGACAATCCTATAAATCCAAAATGACCGTTTTATGAATCGGTAAGATTTTTAAGGAATATGTTAGGAACTGTTACTGCATTTCGTTGTATCAATGCCTCTATTCATAACCAAAGGTTATTTGCAAACGTTTGCTCATAACCTAATTCCGGATCGTTCTATCGGGACGGAAAAGCCTAGCAGCGGTCTCTGATTTCGCCATTGAGCAAAATCACCCCCAAGTCGCGCCGTAATGCGATCAATGTGGGAGCGGGCGTGCCCGCGAAGCAGGCGACGCGGTGGATGGCACCGGCTTCGCCGGTGTTCGCGGGCACGCCCGCTCCCACATCGATCGCACTACGGTGGCATGGGTTAAGCAATTGGCTCCTAAGCTAATGCAAAAAAGTTATTTATTTTAGATTTCTTAGATCATTTAGCCTTCTCGCCATCCATCACACCCGATTGCCTGACGAGAGGTTCACCATGATCCCGCACGCTCCGCTGCGCCTGTTCGCCGCCCTGACCCTCGCCAGCGCCAGCTGG
>NZ_OPYN01000020.1 GCF_900277125.1 Pseudomonas inefficax | reverse complement strand
CCGTCGATGATGTTCGACGAGGTGGTGCACCTCAGCGACTATTATCCGGACCTGGAGGCGGCCTGGGAGCTCAAGGACCGTTCCAGCAAGAGTTTCCCGGGGGATCATGCCTCGGTGTTGCTGGTCTGGGCGCTGTTCATGAGCGTGTTCAGCCGCCGTCTGGTGCAGTACCTGGTGGTCTGGGGGTTGGCGGTATTGTTCATGTTGCCGCGCCTGGTGGCCGGTGCCCACTGGGGGCAGGATGACTACATCGGCGGGCTGCTGATGGCGGTGCTGGCGCTGGGCTGGAGCTGCTACACGCCGCTGGCGGCCAAGGGGAGTGCGGTGCTGCTGCGCTGGACGGCGCCGTTGTTCAACCTGCTGGCCCGGTTACCGCTGGTCGGACGGATGGCTGTCACCCGTTAGGGCCATGGGGCTACTGCGTAGCCCATCGCGACACAAGGCCGCTCCCACAAGTACCGCATAAGGCATTCAGGCAACGCCCTGCTTGTGGGAGCGGCCTTGTGTCGCGAAAGGGCCGCAAAGCGGCCCCGGCTATTCGAAGCTCCCATGCAACTGGTGAATCTGCCGCCGCTGCTTCTTGGTCGGCCGGCCATCGGTGGTAACGCCCATCGCCCCGGCCTTGCGCAGTTCCGCCGCCTGCTCACGCCGACGCACGCTGTCCTCGGTCTCCTCGTACAACGTCTGCGCCTCTGGCGCCCCACGCCGCACCACCGACAAGGCCTTCACCACCACGGTGCGCTCGTCGAACCCGGTGCGCAGCACGAACTCGTCCCCCACCCGCGGTTCCTTGCCCGGCTTGCAGCGCTCACCCCGGCAATGCACCTTGCCACTCTCGATCGCCGCCTTGGCCAGCGCGCGGGTCTTGTAGAAGCGTGCCGCCCACAGCCATTTGTCCAGGCGGACCTTGTCGTCGTCTTCGGCTTTTTGTGCCATCCCGTTACCTCGAACGCTGTGTTTCATCGAACTGTACTACCGTAACGATCGGATGCAAAAAATCCCCGCCGTGCTTACAGTTCACCACCTCATCCGCAGGGTGCGTTTCGTGAAGACATTTGACCATTTGACTGTGATTGGCCTGCGCGAGTGGGTCGCCCTGCCCGACCTTGGTGTGGCCGGGCTGCGCGCCAAGATCGACACCGGCGCCAGCACCTCCAGCCTGCACGCCACCGAGGTGGAACCGTTCGAGCGCGACGGCCAGCCCTGGGTCCGCTTCACCGCACACCTTGGCTCGGTGGTGCAGTTGCGCCACCGTCGCTGCGAGGCACCGCTGGTGACCATGAAAACCATCAAGAGCTCCAATGGCCAGGCCCAGACCCGCTATGTCATCCGCACGTCACTGGCCCTGGGCGATGGTGTGTGGGAGGTGGAGTTCACCCTGGCCTGCCGCAAGAACATGCGTTATCGCCTGTTGCTGGGTTCCAAGGCCCTGATCCATGGCCAGTTGGTGGTCAACCCGGGTCTCAAATACGTACAAGACAAACCGGCCTTCCCGGCCACCCTTTCTCCTGTCACAGGTGCTGCATGAAGATCGCTGTGCTGTCGCGCAATCCGCGTCTGTATTCCACCCGCCGCCTGGTCGAGGCCGGTACCCAGCGGGGCCACGAAATGGTGGTGATCGATACCCTGCGGGCCTACATGAACATTGCCAGCCACAAGCCGCAGATCCACTACCGCGGCAAGCCGCTGGAAGGCTTCGACGCGGTGATCCCGCGCATCGGCGCATCGGTGACTTTCTATGGCTGCGCGGTGCTGCGCCAGTTCGAGATGATGGGTGTGTACCCGCTCAACGAGTCGGTAGCGATCGCCCGCTCCCGCGACAAGCTGCGTTCGCTGCAACTGCTGTCGCGGCGCGGCATCGGCCTGCCGATTACCGGCTTCGCCCACTCGCCGGACGACATACCCGACCTGATCCAGATGGTCAACGGCGCCCCGCTGGTGATCAAGGTGCTGGAAGGTACCCAGGGCATCGGCGTGGTGCTGTGCGAAACCACCAAGGCCGCCGAATCGGTGATCGAAGCGTTCATGGGGTTGAAGCAGAACATCATGGTGCAGGAATACATCAAGGAAGCAGGTGGCGCGGATATCCGCTGCTTCGTGGTCGGCGACAAGGTCATCGCCTCGATGAAGCGCCAGGCCAAACCGGGGGAATTCCGCTCCAACCTGCACCGCGGTGGGGTGGCAAGCCTGATCAAGATCACCCCGGAAGAACGCATGACAGCCATTCGCGCGGCCAAGGTGATGGGCCTGAGCGTGGCGGGTGTGGATATCCTGCGCTCCAACCATGGGCCGCTGGTGATGGAGGTGAATTCGTCGCCGGGATTGGAAGGTATTGAAGTGACCACCGGCAAGAACGTGGCCGGGATGATCATCGAGCATCTGGAGAAGAATGGCGGGCCTAATCAGACCCGGACCAAGGGTAAGGGCTGATATTTTGGGGCTGCTGCGCAGCCCATCGCGACACAAGGCCGCTCCCACAGGATCACCGCAGCCCACAGGCCTGTGCAGTACCTGTGGGAGCGGCTTTAGCCGCGAAGAGGCCGGTAAAGCTCATACAGCATTACGCGGCAGCAACAGCCCCAAAGGCAACCGTACCCGCGCCTCGATCCCGCCACCAGAGCGATTGCGCAACTCCACATTCCCACCATGCTGCGCCGCGATCCGCTTGACGATCGCCAGCCCCAGCCCGGTGCCCTTGCCCCCACGGGCCCGGTCACCACGAATGAACGGGTTGAAGATGGTCTCCAGCTCCGACTCGTCGATCCCCGTACCGCGGTCCAGCACGCTCAGCACCACATACGGCGCACTCTCGTCGCCCGACACATAGGCGGCCACCTCCACCCCCTTGCCGGCGTGGTGCAAGGCATTGCCGATCAGGTTGCCCAGCATGCGCTTGAGCGAAACCCGGCGCAGCGGGAACGGCGGGATCGGCTCCAGGCACAGGCGCACACGTTCTTCCGGCTGGTTGTAAGGCGCCACCACCTCGCGCACCAGGTCGGCCAGGTCGACCTCTTCAACCGGCTCGTCACGGCCATCGCGGATAAAGGCCAGGAACTGGTCGAGGATCGCATCCATGTCCTCGATATCGCGGACCATGTCGTCGCTCAGTTCGTTGTCGCTGTCCAGCAACGACAACGACAGGCGCAGGCGCGTCAGCGGTGTGCGCAGGTCGTGGGAAACCCCGGCCAGCATCAGCTCGCGCTCGCGCCCGGCCTGCTCGACATCCTCGGCCATCTGGTTGAAGGCCTTGTACACCTCGGTCATCTCGCTGGGCGTGTCGCTGATCGGCAGGCGCACGCTGCGCCCCTGGCCCAGCTGCCGGGCAGCGAATACCAGGCGCTTGAGCGGCTGGTTGAGCTGGCGCACGAAGATCCAGGCCGAGGCGGTGGACAACAGGCCGATGGCCAGGAACCAACCCAACACGTTCCAGATCTTTTGCCCACGCAGCGGGTGCGGGTACAGCGGTACCTTCAACCAGCCCGGGCCCAGGCTTGGCGCATTGACCCACAACGCTGGCGGCGCATGAATGCGCAGCCGTACCTCGGTGTCCTCGCCCAACTCGGCCTGCATTTGCCGTTGGTAGATTTCACTGTAGGGCCAGTGCTGCTCGCCCTCGGGCACGCCCGAACCGGTGACCCGGATAAGGCCTGCCGCTTCGGCGATCTTGTCGCGGTTTTCTTCGTCGGCCGCCCAATAGGCGCGCAGGGTCAGCGCCACACCGTGGCTGTACTGACGGTCGACCAGCACGTCCTCGTTCATCAACAGGTAGACCAGGGTCAAGGCCTTGGAGAACAGGACGACGATCAACACCAGCCACAGGGTGCGGGCGAAGAAACTTTGCGGAAACCAGAGCGGTGTCTTCATCGATGGCGCGGCATCATTTACCGGCGATTCCGTCCGGCACGAACACGTAGCCCACACCCCAGACGGTCTGGATATAACGCGGCTTGGACGGGTCCGGCTCGATCATGCGGCGCAGACGCGAGATCTGCACATCGATGGAGCGCTCCAGCGCATCCCATTCGCGGCCACGCGCCAGGTTCATCAGCTTGTCGCGGGTCAGCGGCTCGCGCGCGTGCATCACCAGGGCCTTGAGCACGGCGAACTCGCCGGTGGTGAGCATGTGCACTTCGTCGCCACGCTTGAGTTCGCGGGTAGCCAGCGACAACTCGTAGTCGCCGAAGGTGACCGACTCGTCTTCGCTGCCAGGCGCACCCGGCACGCTCGGTGCCTGGCGGCGCAGCACGGCCTTGACCCGGGCCATCAGCTCGTCCGGGTTGAACGGCTTGCCCAGGTAGTCGTCGGCGCCCAGCTCCAGGCCCTTGATACGGCTGAACTCGTCGCCCTTGGCAGTGAGCATGATGATCGGGATCTGGTTGTTCTGCTGGCGCAGGCGCTTGCACGCCGACAGGCCATCCTCGCCAGGCAGCATCAGGTCGAGCACCACCAGGTTGAACACCTCACGCTGCAGCAGGCGGTCCATCTGCTCGGTGTTGGGTACTGCGCGGGCACGGTAGCCCTTGCTGGTGAAGAAACGTTCCAGCAGGCTGCTCAGCCCCGGGTCGTCGTCGACGATGAGAATCTTGTCACCTTCAGCGGTGTTTGGCGTGCCGGTCATGAATAACTCCTCTGATATCGCCGCGCATTATGGCGTAGCCATTGCTGCACGTAGCGTGAGCATTGTTAGCAGATTTTTCCCCCGGCGCCAGTTCCGACTGGCCGGGCGCCATCACCGCAAGCCGTTTGCGATGGGTATAATGCGCGGCTTTCATCCAGCGCCGCCGGGCGACAGGCCCACAGGCGACCCCCGTATTCACAAATGTCAGGTGGTTTACATGGACAGCATCAACAGCCGTATCGCCGAGGAACTGGGCGTACGCCCCCAGCAGGTCGAGGCGGCCGTGGGCCTGTTGGACGAAGGCTCGACTGTGCCCTTCATCGCCCGTTACCGCAAGGAAGTGACCGGTAGCCTGGACGACACCCAGCTGCGCCATCTGGAAGAGCGCCTGCGCTACCTGCGCGAACTCGACGAACGCCGCGCCAGCATCCTGGCCAGCATCGAGGAGCAGGGCAAGCTGACCCCGGAACTGGCCCGCGAGATCAAGCTGGCCGATACCAAGACCCGCCTCGAAGACCTGTACCTGCCGTACAAGCAGAAGCGCCGCACCAAGGGCCAGATCGCCCTGGAAGCCGGCCTCGGCGAGCTGGCCGACGGCCTGTTCAACAACCCCGACCTGGCTCCGGAAAGCGAAGCCGCACGCTTCGTCAACGCCGAAAAGGGCGTGGCCGACGTCAAGGCCGCGCTGGAAGGCGCCAAGTACATCCTCATGGAGCGCTTCGCCGAAGACGCCGCCCTGCTCGACAAGCTGCGCAGTTTCCTCAAGCAGGAATCGGTGCTCAGCGCCCGTGTCGTGCCAGGCAAGGAAGAAGAAGGCGCCAAGTTCCGCGACTACTTCGCCCATGACGAACTGCTGCGCAATGCCCCGTCGCACCGCGCCCTGGCAATTTTCCGCGGGCGTAACGAAGGCGTGCTGAGCGCCTCGCTGAAAGTCGGTGAAGAACTGCCCGGCACCCTGCACCCGTGCGAACTCATGATCAGCAACCATGTCGGCATCGAGAACCGCAACCGCCCTGCCGACAAGTGGCTGAGCGAAGTGGTGCGCTGGACCTGGAAGGTCAAGCTGTACACCCATCTTGAAACCGACCTGTTCGGCGAGCTGCGTGACAACGCCGAAGGCGAGGCGATCAATGTGTTCGCCCACAACCTGCACGACCTGCTGCTGGCCGCCCCCGCCGGCCCTCGCGCCACCCTGGGCTTCGACCCGGGCCTGCGTACCGGCTGCAAGATCGCAGTAGTCGATGCCACAGGCAAGTTGCTGGACCACACCACGGTCTACCCGCACGCGCCGAAGAACGACTGGGACCGTACCATTTCCATCATGGCGGCGTTGTGCGCCAAGCATTCGGTAGAGCTGATCGCCATCGGCAATGGCACCGCCAGCCGCGAAAGCGACAAGCTGGTGACCGAACTGGTCAAGAAGTACCCGGCCTTGAAGATCACCAAGGTCATGGTCTCCGAGGCCGGCGCTTCGGTGTACTCCGCCTCGGAGCTGGCCGCCCGCGAATTCCCGGACCTGGACGTGTCGATCCGTGGTGCCGTATCGATTGCCCGCCGCTTGCAGGACCCGCTGGCCGAACTGGTGAAGATCGACCCGAAATCCATCGGTGTCGGCCAGTACCAGCACGACGTGTCCCAGCTGAAGCTGGCGCGTGGCCTGGACGCGGTGGTCGAGGACTGCGTGAACGCCGTGGGCGTCGACGTAAACACTGCGTCGGTGGCGCTGCTGACGCGCATCTCTGGCCTCAACGCCACCCTGGCGCAGAACATCGTCGCCCATCGCGATGCCAACGGCCCGTTCGCCACTCGTGCGGCACTGAAAAAGGTCAGCCGCCTGGGTGAGAAAACTTTCGAACAGGCCGCCGGCTTCCTGCGCGTGATGAACGGCGACAACCCGCTGGACGCCTCCGCAGTGCACCCCGAGGCCTACCCGCTGGTGCAGCGTATTGCCGCCGACACCGACCGCGACATTCGTTCGCTGATCGGTGACAGCAGCTTCCTCAAGCGCCTGGACCCGAAGAAGTTCACCGATGAAACCTTCGGCCTGCCGACCGTCACCGACATCCTGCAGGAACTGGACAAGCCTGGCCGCGACCCACGCCCCGAGTTCAAGACTGCCACCTTCCAGGACGGCGTCGAAGACCTCAAGGACCTGGAACCGGGCATGATCCTCGAAGGCGTGGTGACCAACGTCACCAACTTCGGTGCATTCGTCGACATCGGCGTGCACCAGGACGGCCTGGTGCACATTTCGGCGTTGTCGGAGAAATTCATCAAGGACCCACGTGAAGCAGTCAAGGCCGGTGACGTGGTCAAGGTCAAGGTCATGGAAGTGGACATCCCGCGCAAACGCGTCGGCCTTTCCATGCGCATGAGCGACACCCCGGGCGAAAAGGTCGAAGGCAACCGCGGCGGTAACCGTGGCAATGGCGGCAACCGCCAGCAGCAGGCGCCGCGCCAGCGCGAAACCGCCACTGCTGCCCCGGCCAATAACGCGATGGCCGCGCTGTTCGCCAACGCCAAGCAGCTGAAGAAGAAGTGATGGACGTACCACGCGAGTACGTTGAAAGCGCCTTCAGCCACCTCCTGGGCTGCCGCCTGCAACGCCTGGAAACAGGTGTTGCCGAGGTAGCCCTGGCGCTCGAGCCACACTTGCGCAACCGTGGCCAGAAGCTGCACGGCGGGGCGATCTTCAGCCTGGTGGACATCGCCATGGGCCTGGCCTGCTCGGCCAGCCATGGCTTCGACCAGCAAAGCGTCACCATCGAGTGCAAGATCAACTACATGCGCGCCGTCAGTGACGGCGAGGTGCTGTGCACCGCCCGTGTGCTGCACGCCGGGCGGCGCACCCTGGTGGTCGACGCCGACGTAGTCCAGGGCGACAAGCTGGTGGCGAAAGCGCAAGGAACCTTTGCCGTTCTCTAGCCCACCAGGCGGTATCTGCGGTATTTTCGGCAACAGCAAGGGGCCGCTTCGCGCCCCATCGCCGGCAAGCCGGGCTCTCACAGGTAATCCACAAGCCTGAAATCGTGGTGCACCTGTGGGAGCCCGGCTTGCCGGCAATGGGGCGCGCAGCGGCCCCCAAAGTCGGCGCTGCGCAATGCCGGAACCGCGTAAACCAGGCGACAACGCCAGTTCCTTTTCCCACTACCCTTGTAGACCGTCTTTTCTACCCCCATATTGGGGCGACCGACGCGTGAAGGAATACATCTTGAGCGACCTCCTCAACCGCCGCCTGAGCCTGCTCGGCGCCAATCTCCCCCTGCTCAAGCAGTGCCTGCACGGTATTGAGCGCGAATGCCTGCGCGTGACCAACGAAGGTCGCCTGGCCCAGACCCCGCATCCGCAAGCCCTGGGATCGGCGCTGACCAACGAGCAGATCACCACCGATTATTCCGAGTCGCTGCTGGAGTTCATCACCCCGGCCCTGCCCGACCCGGCCAAGGTGCTGGAAAGCCTCGAAGAGACCCACCGTTTCGTCTACAGCAAGCTGGGCGACGAATACCTGTGGAGCCCGTCGATGCCCTGCACGCTGCCGGCCGAGGAGGACATCCCGATCGCCGAGTACGGCAGCTCGAACATCGGCAAGCTCAAGCACGTCTACCGCAAGGGCCTGGCCCTGCGCTACGGCCGCACCATGCAGTGCATCGCCGGTATCCATTACAACTTCTCGCTGCCAGAGGCGCTGTGGCCGCTGCTGCGCGCAAGCGAAGGTAGCAGCGAGAGCGACCGCGACTACCAGTCGTCGGCCTATATCGCGCTGATCCGCAATTTCCGCCGCTACAGCTGGCTGCTGATGTACCTGTTCGGCGCCTCGCCGGCACTGGACAAAGGCTTCCTGCGTGGCCGCCCGCACCAGCTCGAAGAGCTGGACGCCGAAACCCTGTACCTGCCCTACGCCACCAGCCTGCGCATGAGCGACCTGGGCTACCAGAGCAACGCCCAGGCCGGCCTCACGCCGTGCTACAACAACCTGGCCAGCTATACCGACAGCCTGCGCAAGGCGGTAGGCACGCCCTACCCGCCTTACGTCGAAGTCGGCACGCACGTGGATGGCGAGTGGGTACAGCTGAACACCAACATCCTGCAGATCGAGAACGAGTACTACTCGAACATTCGCCCCAAGCGCGTCACCTACACCGGCGAGCGGCCGATCCAGGCCCTGACCTCGCGCGGCGTGCAGTACGTGGAAGTGCGTTGCCTGGACATCAACCCGTTCCTGCCGGTGGGCATCGACCTGACCGAGGCACGCTTCCTCGACGCGTTCCTGCTGTTCTGCGCGCTGGAAGACAGCCCGCAACTGGATAACGGCGAATGCGGCCAGTGCACCAGCAATTTCCTGACCGTGGTCAAGGAAGGCCGTCGCCCGGGCCTGGAACTGCGCCGCGATGGTCAGCTGATTGGCCTGAAGGCCTGGGCCAGCGAGCTGATCGAGCGTATCCGCCCACTGGCCGAGCTGCTCGACCAGGCGCAAGGTAGTGCAGAACACGGCAAGGCCCTGGATGCCCAACAGGCCAAGGTCGACGATGCCTCGCTGACGCCTTCGGCCCAGGTGCTGGCACGCATGACCGAGCATGACGAGAGCTTCGTCCAGTTTTCCCTGCGCCAAAGCCGTATCCACGCCGAAACCTTCCGCGAGCAGCCACTGCCGGTCGAGCGCCAGCAGGCTTTTGAAACCCTCGCCCGCGACTCGCTGGCCGAGCAGTCGCGCCTGGAACAGCAGGAGGTCGGCGACTTCGACCTGTTCGTCGGCGCCTACCAGGCCAGCATCCTGGCGATCAGCAACTGATGACCCGCGCTGCTTCCCCGCGCAGGCCGCGCGCCAGCAGCCAGGCCAGGATCGAGGCGATCCTGGCGGCTGCACGCGAGTTGCTGGCCGAGCTGGGGGTGGCAAGCCTGTCGATCTACAGCGTGGCCGAGCGTGCGCAGATTCCACCGTCTTCGGTGTACCACTTTTTCGCCAGCGTGCCGGCGCTGCTGGAGGCGTTGACGGCCGATGTACACCGGGCCTTCCGTGAAGCGCTGAGCGCGCCGATCGACAGCAGTGCGGTCAACACCTGGCACGAACTGTCACGGCTGATCGAGCAGCGCATGCTGGATATCTACAACGAGGACGCGGCGGCGCGGCAACTGATCCTGGCCCAGCATGGCCTGAGCGAAGTGGTGCAGGCCGACCGGCAGCACGACATGGAACTGGGCGACTTGATGCACAAGTTGTTCGACCAGCACTTTCATCTGCCGGTGATGCCGGCGGATGTGGACGTGTTTGCCCTGGCCATGGAATTGAGCGACCGGGTGTATGCGCGGTCAGTGCAGCTGCATGAGGCGATCACACCGCGCATGGCCGAGGAAGGCAAGCGGGTGTTCGAGGCGTATCTGGGGTTGTATCTGCCGCCGTTTCTGGCCAAGCGTTCCAGCTGAAGATTTTGGGGCCGCGTTGCGGCCCTATCGCGACACAAGGCCGCTCCCACATGGTCCCGCGTACACCGGACAAATGTGGGAGCGGCCTTGTGTCGCGATAGGGCTGCAGAGCAGCCCCAGAAGCCCGCATCACAGCTTGGCGATGGACACTTCAGTCGACTTCACGAAGGCAATAACCTCACTGCCCACCTGCAGCTCCAGTTCACGCACGGAGCGAGTGGTGATGACCGAAGTGACGATGCCCGAAGCAGTCTGCACGTCGATTTCCGACAGTACCGGGCCTTCGAGGATTTCTTTCACGGTGCCTTTGAACTGGTTGCGAACGTTGATGGCTTTGATAGTCATGATTTGCTTCCTTTTGGCTTCTGGGGTTCAGTGCGCCCAACGCAGTTGCGTGGGCAAAGGGGCTACAGGATCCGGCTCAGGCGCAGCGCCCGGGGCCGACAGAACACGGTTGAGTACTTCGCTTTCCAGCGCGGCCAGGCGGTGCGAACCACGCGCCCGAGGCCGTGCCAGGTCGACAGTGAGGTCGAGCCCGACCTCGCCGTCCTCGATCAGAATGACCCGGTCAGCCACGGCGACTGCCTCGCTGACATCGTGGGTAACCAGCAACACGGTGAAGCCGTGCTGACGCCACAGGCGTTCGATCAGTTGCTGCATCTCGATACGGGTCAATGCATCCAGCGCACCGAGCGGTTCGTCCAGCAGCAGCAGGCGCGGCTGATGAATCAGCGCCCGGGCCAAGGCCACGCGCTGCTTCTGGCCACCCGACAGAGCCGCCGGCCATTCATTGGCGCGGTCGGCCAGGCCAACCGACTCCAACGCTTCCAGCGCACGCGGGCGCCAGTCGCCAGACAGGCCCAGGCCAACGTTGTCGATTACCTTCTTCCATGGCAGCAGACGCGCGTCCTGGAACATCAGGCGGGTTTCTTCGCGGGCCTGTTCCAGCGGCGCCGCACCGGCCAGCAACTGGCCTGCAGTGGGCTGGTCGAGGCCAGCCAGCAGGCGCAGCAAGGTACTTTTGCCGCAGCCACTGCGGCCGACGATGGCGACAAACTGACCGGCAGGAATGTGTAGCTCGATGCCCTTGAGCACTTCGCGCTGGCCAAAGGTCTTGCGCAGGCCGCTGGAGGCCAGCGGGATGCCACGCAGCAGGCGCGGCGGCTGTTCCTTGAGTACGGTCATGCGCCCTCCTTCTTCGCCACTTGATAGGCCGGGTGCCAGCGCAGCCACACACGTTCCAGGCCGCGGGCGGCGAGGTCGGCGAGTTTGCCGAGCACGGCATACAGGACGATGGCCAGCACCACCACGTCGGTCTGCAGGAACTCACGGGCGTTCATTGCCAGGTAGCCGATGCCGGAGCTGGCCGAAATGGTTTCGGCAACGATCAGGGTCAGCCACATGAAGCCCAGAGCGAAACGCACGCCTACCAGGATCGAAGGCAGCGCCCCAGGCAGGATCACCTGGCGGAACAGGCTGAAGCCGGACAGGCCGTAGCTGCGCGCCATTTCCACCAGCGCCGGGTCGACGTTGCGGATGCCGTGATAAGTGTTCAGGTAGATCGGGAACAGCGTGCCCAGCGCGACCAGGAAGATCTTTGCCGACTCGTCGATACCGAACCACAGGATCACCAGCGGGATCAGCGCCAGGTGCGGCACGTTGCGGATCATCTGCACCGAGCTGTCGAGCAGGCGTTCGCCCCAGTTCGACAGGCCGGTGATGAAGCCCAGCACCAGGCCGATGCTGCCACCGATGAGGAAGCCCAGCCCGGCACGCCAGCCACTGATGGCCAGGTGGGTCCAGATCTCGCCGCTGCGTACCAGCTCGACGCCGGCGCTGAGCACGGCGCTGGGCGCCGGCAGGATGCGCGTCGACAGCCAGCCGGCGCTGACCGCCAGCTGCCATACGGCCAGCAGCAGTACCGGTAGCGCCCATGGCGCCAGGCGCTGGCCTAGGTTGTTGGAGGTTGCACGACTCATGGCCTGGCCCTCAGCTCTGCGCAACGGACTTGGGCAGGATGTCGTTGGCCACCATTTCGCCAAACGGGCTCACATAACCACCGGTCTTGGCTTGCTCCGGGCGTTGCACATCCAGGTGCGGGAACAGCAGCTCGGCCACCCGGTACGACTCTTCCAGGTGCGGGTAGCCGGAAAAGATGAACGTATCGATACCCAGCTCGGCGTATTCCTTGACCCGTGCCGCAACGGTCGGGCCATCCCCCACCAGCGCGGTACCGGCACCACCACGCACCAGGCCGACACCAGCCCACAGGTTGGGGCTGACCTCCAGCTTGTCACGGTTGCCGTTGTGCAGGGCTGCCATTCGTTGCTGGCCGACCGAGTCGAAGCGCGCCAGCGAGGCCTGGGCGCGAGCGATGGTGTCGTCGTCCAGGTGCGAGATCAGCTTGTCGGCAGCGGCCCAGGCTTCTTCGTTGGTTTCCCGCACGATCACGTGCAGGCGGATGCCAAAGCGCACTTCGCGACCCTGGGCGGCGGCTTTCTCACGCACCTGGGCAATTTTTTCAGCAACCGCACTCGGCGGCTCGCCCCAGGTCAGGTACAGCTCGACCTGCTCCGCGGCCAAATCCTGTGCGGCTTCGGAGGAACCGCCGAAATACAGTGGCGGGCGTGGTTGCTGGATTGGCGGATAGAGCAGCTTGGCGCCCTTCACCTGGATGTGCTTGCCGTCGTAGTCGACCACCTCGCCTTCCAGCACCTTGCGCCAGATACGGGTGAACTCCACAGAGGCTTCATAACGTTCCTGATGGTTCAGGTGCAGGCCGTCACCGGCCAACTCGTCCGGGTCGCCACCGGTCACCAGGTTGAACAGCGCGCGGCCGTTGGACAGGCGATCAAGGGTTGCTGCCTGGCGTGCCGCCACGGTCGGCGAAATGATCCCGGGGCGCAGGGCGACCAGGAACTTCAGGCGCTGGGTCACCGGAATCAGCGATGCCGCGACCAGCCAGGAGTCCTCGCAGGAACGCCCGGTAGGGATCAGCACGCCACCAAAGCCAAGCCGGTCGGCCGCCTGGGCGATCTGCTGCAGGTAGCCATGGTCGACGGCGCGCGCGCCATCGGAGGTACCCAGGTACTTGCCGTCACCGTGGGTAGGAAGAAACCAGAAGATGTTCAGGCTCATTGGAGTTGTCTCCTCAAGGGGGCTCAGCCAGGGCGACGCCCCGGCGCAGGCAAATCAATCAAGGCGCACTGGCGACCTTGGCCGGGGGTGTCCAGATCACGTCCTTGATGCTCAGCGGCTTGGGAATCAGCTTCAGTGCCTGGAACGTGTCAGCGATCTTCTGTTGCGCGGCCACCACTTCCGGGGTGAGCGGCGCGGCACCGTAGCCTTGGCGCTTGACCGAGGTCAGGGTGATGTCGGCGGGCAGGCCGAGCAGCGGTGCGACCTGGTCGGTCACTTCCTGCGGGTTGGCCTGGGACCATTCACCCACGGCGCGCACTTCTTCGATCAGGGTGTTGATTACCGCCGGGTGCTGGGTCGCGTAGTTGCGGGTGGCCAGGTAGAACTGATGGTTGTCGACCAGGCCCTTGCCGTCGCGCAGGGTATGAGCCTGCAGCTGTTTCTCGGCGGCAGCCTGGTACGGGTCCCAGATCACCCAGGCATCCACGCTGCCGCGCTCGAAGGCGGCACGGGCATCGGCCGGGGGCAGGTACACCGGCTGGATATCGCTGTATTTCAGGCCTGCGTCGTCCAGGGCGCGAACCAGCAGGTAGTGAACGTTGGAGCCTTTGTTGAGAGCGACTTTCTTGCCCTTGAGGTCTTTGACCGACTGGATTGGCGAGCCCTTCGGCACCAGGATCGCCTCGCTGTGCGGCGCTGGCGGCTCGTAGGCGACGTACAGCAGGTCGGCACCGGCGGCCTGGGCGAACACCGGTGGAGTTTCACCGGTGACGCCAAAATCGATGGAGCCGACGTTCAGCCCCTCAAGCAGCTGCGGGCCGCCGGGGAACTCGGTCCATTGCACCTGCACGCCCTGCTCGGCCAGGCGCTTTTCCAGCGTGCCCTTGGCCTTGAGCAGCACCAGGGTGCCGTATTTCTGGTAACCGATACGCAGGCTCTCGGCCTGGGCTTGGGTGATGGCGCCGAAGGACACAGCCGCCGCAAACAGGGCGACCAGACCGCGACGCAAGAAGACTGTGCGCATGGCGCTCTCCTGTGCGAGTGGGTTCGGGTTGCACCTGCTTGCCTCGTTGTCGGGCGAGTAAGGTGGTGAAGCGGGTCAAGCCAGTCAGATGCTCCAGCGAGCGCTGATCAGGCGTTCGTTCAATACGCCGGGTGCCACGGGGCGCGGCCGGCGGGCCAGTGCAACATGGAAGGTATCCAGCGCGTCCTGCAGGCGTTCTTCCAGCGCCGCTGCCAGCTGCGCGGGCCTGTTGCCTTCTGCGTAGGCGACCTGGCTGTCGTCGGCGAAGATCCCTTGCAGGGTCTCTTGCGCCTTGAGTGCCGACAGCACGGGTTTCAGTGCGTAATCCACCGCCAGCATGTGGGCGATGCTGCCGCCGGTGGCGATTGGCAACACGATCTTGTGTGCCAGGGCGCGTTCGGGCAGCAGGTCGAGCAAGGTTTTCAGGGCACCGGCGAACGAGGCCTTGTACACCGGCGTGGCGACGATCAGGCCATCGGCCTGGGCCACCAGCTGCTGGAAGTGCTGCACCTGCGGGCTGTCGAAACGGGCGTGCAGCAGGTCTTCGGCGGGAAAGTCACGTACCTGGAACGTCACTACCTCGACGCCCCGACCCTGCAGCCACTGGCGAGAACTCTCCAGCAGCACGCCGGAGCGTGAACGGGTACTGGGGCTTCCACCGATTGATACGACCAGCATTGCAGCGCTTCCTTGTGTTCTGTTGGAGGTGACATTAACAGCCGAGGCATATATCTAGAAATCATATTTTTTCATTTGTTTATTCCATTTTTGCTTTTAGCTTCAAAGGCCTATTCGCGGGCACGCCCGCTCCCACAGGGACCGCACAAAGCCTGAGAATTACGCTATCCCTGTGGGAGCGGGCGCGCCCGCGAAGAAGCTCACGCGGTTTCAGCGGACATAAAAAAGGGCCGTCGAAACGGCCCGAATATCCCTGCTTGGCTAAGAGCAATGCAACGAGGAATCCTTTAACGATTGGGCTGCGGGGTCAGCCGCAGATAGGGTTTGACCGCCCGGTAACCTTTGGGGAAGCGCTGCTTGATCTCTTCCTCATCCTTCAGCGAAGGCACGATCACCACGTCGTCACCGTCCTGCCAGTTCCCTGGTGTGGCGACCTTGTGGTTGTCGGTCAGCTGCAGCGAGTCGATCACCCGCAAGATTTCGTTGAAGTTGCGCCCGGTACTGGCCGGGTAGGTGATGGTCAGGCGCACCTTCTTGTTCGGGTCGATGACGAACAGCGAGCGCACGGTCAGGGTGTCGCTGGCGTTCGGGTGAATGAGGTCGTACAGGTCGGACACCTTGCGGTCGGCGTCGGCGATGATCGGGAAGTTGACCACGGTGTTCTGGGTTTCGTTGATGTCATCGATCCAGCGGTGGTGCGAATCGACCGGGTCCACCGACAGGGCGATGGCCTTGACACCGCGTTTGGCGAAATCATCCTTCAGCTTGGCGGTCAGGCCCAGCTCGGTGGTGCACACCGGGGTGAAGTCGGCCGGGTGGGAGAACAGAACCCCCCAGCTGTTGCCCAGCCACTCGTGGAAGCGGATCTTGCCTTCGCTGGAATCCTGTTCGAAATCGGGGGCGATATCGCCGAGTTTTAGGCTCATGGGCTGCGGCTCCTGTGCTGGGTTCTGTACCGTGTGGGTTCAATGTGCCTGCATTCGATTAAAAATAAAAAGAATAAATACTGATTTATTTATAACCTGCAGGAATTTCGAATCTCAGACATAAAAAAGCCTCGCACTAGGCGAGGCTTTCTCTGTGGCTACGGCTTACAGGAAGCTGTAAGTGTAGTTCACGATGAAGCGAGCCTGATCCTGGTCGGCGCTGCTCTCGCCGGCACCACGGTAGACGCCCTGGCGCAGGCTGAAGCCCAAGCCTTTGAAGGTACCTTCCTGAAGGGTGTAGTCGATGCGCGCATCACGTTCCCATTCGTTGTAGGTGCCGTTGCCCGACTTGTTGCGGATATCGTCACCACGCAGGTAGGCAACCGATGCTTTCAGGCCTGGCACACCCAGGGCTGCGAAGTCATAGGAGTACTGACCGAAGGTGGTGTTTTCGCCAGCACGGGCGAACGAGTTGATCATGCTGTCGGTGAACAGGTAGAAGCTGGAGCCTGCAGCACCTTCGGAGGTACCGCTGTCGTTGTTCAGACTGCCCTGGTTCAACCATACGAAGCCACCGTCGTCACTTACCTGCTGGTGACCGACCATCAACGCGTGGCCACCCAGGGTGTAGGTGAACATGGCGGACCAGGTCTTGTTGTCGATCTCGCCGATGTTCTTGGCGTAACCACCGTTGTTGTTGAAGTTGTAAGCGCTGTCGTTGCCATTCTTGCCGTCGCTGCTGCTGTCGAAGTAGCGCAGGTCGGTCTTGAACGACTGGTCGTCAGCAATCTTGAACACGTGGGTGGCGCCCAGGAAGTGCTGCTTGTAGAAGTCTTCCAGGTTCGAGTAGTAGTACTGCAGGGTCAGGTCTGGAGTGAGCTTGTAGTCCAGGCCACCGTAGCGGAACTTGTTGCTTTCAGCATTGGAACCGGCGACAGACAGACCAGTACGGTTGCTCGAAGCACGGCCCATGGCGTGAGTCAGCTGACCGGCGTTGATGGTCAGGTTGTCGATTTCCTTCGACTGGATGGTGCCACCCTCGAAGGTCTGCGGCAGCAGACGACCATCGTTGGAAACCAGGATTGGCAGGTTCGGTGCGAGCGCGCTACCGAAATGCGCTTCGGTCTTGGAGAAGCGCGCTTTGGCATTGGCACCGAAACGGGCCCACTGGGCTGCGGAACCTTTGCCGTCATCCGGGAAGAAACCGGACTTGTGGTAGCCCTCGCCGCCATCCAGGTGAATACCCCACAGCGCCTGGGCATCAACACCAAAACCTACGGTGCCTTGGGTAAAGCCCGAGATGTAGTCGAGCTTGAATCCTTGGCCCGACTCACGCTGGTCCGGACGCTCAGCGGTGCCGGTAGCGTGGGCTTCACGATTGTCGTTGTTGAAGTACATGGTGCGCGAGCTGAGCGACAGTTTGCTGTCTTCAACGAAACCGGCAGCGCCTGCTTGTTGGGCAAGAACCCCCAGTGCCACGGCCAGGGCCAGGCTGGACTTGTACATTTTTTGCTCCTCTACGTTCTAATTTTTGTGTATCTCTGGCGGTGGGATCTGCTGCCCCGCTCACCGTGGATTGGCGATTTAGTCCCAAAGCGTGACCATGAAGTCAATCGTTTCTAAACGTTTCGCGACTTTGGTCTAAGACGCCAGCTGCGCTACAGGATAATGACAATCCTATAAATCCAAAATGACCGTTTTATGAATTGCTAAGATTTTTACGGAATATGTTAGGAACTGTTACTGCATTTCGTTGTATCAACGGCCATTGTCATAACAAAAGGTTATTTGCAAACGTTTGCTCATAACCTAATTCCGGATCGTTCTATCGGGACGGAAAAGCCTAGCAGCGGTCTCTGATTTCGCCATTGAGCGAAATCACCCCGAGTCGCGCCGTAGTGCGATCGATGTGGGAGCGGGCATGCCCGCGAAGCAGGCGACGCGGTGGATGGCACCGGCTTCGCCGGTGTTCGCGGGCACGCCCGCTCCCACATCGATCGCACTACGGTGGCATGGGTTAAGCAATTGGCTCCTAAGCTAATGCAAAAAAGTTATTTATTTTAGATTTCTTAGATCATTTAGCCTTCTCGCCATCCATCACACCCAATTGCCTGACGAGAGGTTCACCATGATCCCGCACGCTCCGCTGCGCCTGTTCGCCGCCCTGACCCTCGCCAGCGCCAGCTGGTTGGCCCAGGCTGCCGACCTTACCGTGGCCTACCAGACCACCGTCGACCCAGCCAAGGTGGCGCAGGTCGATGGCAACTACGAAAAAGCCAGCAAGGCGAGCATCGACTGGCGCAAGTTCGACAACGGCGCCGACGTGATCACCGCCGTAGCCAGCGGCGATGTGCAGATCGGCTACCTGGGCTCCAGCCCGCTGGCCGCCGCAGCTACCCGCAAGCTGCCGGTCGAGACCTTCCTGATCGCCACGCAGATTGGCGCCGGTGAAGCACTGGTCGCCCGCGACAGCATCAAGACTCCGCAAGACCTGGTCGGCAAGAAGGTCGCCGTGCCGTTCGTCTCCACCGGCCACTACAGCCTGCTGGCTGCGCTGAAGACCTGGAACATCGACCCGTCCAAAGTGCAGATCCTCAACCTGGCGCCGCCGGCAATCATTGCTGCCTGGAAGCGCGGCGATATCGACGCCACCTACGTCTGGGACCCGGCCCTAGGCGTGGCCAAGGAAAACGGCAAGGTGCTGATCACCTCCGGCGAGCTGGCCAAGAAAGGTGCGCCGACCTTCGACGCATGGATCGTGCGCAAGGACTTCGCCGCCAAGCACCCCGACGTGGTCAAGGCCTTTGCCAAGGTCACCCTTGACGCCTACGCCGACTACCGCAAGAACCCGCAAGCCTGGCTGGCCAACCCCGACAACGTGAGCAAGCTGGCCAAACTGTCGGGCGCCAAGCCTGCTGACATCCCGGTGCTGCTGCAGGGCAACGTCTACCCGCTGGCCGCCGACCAGGCCAACGCATTGGGCGCGCCGACCACCCAGGCACTGACCGACACGGCCACCTTCCTCAAGCAGCAAGGCAAGGTCGACGCGGTACTGCCGGACTACTCACCGTACGTAAGTGCCCAGTACCTCCCCAACTAAGCCTGTAGAAAACCGACCGGAGCCTGCCATGGCCTTGCTCGAACTGGAGCGCATCAGCGCACAGTACCCCGGTGCCGAAACCCCGGTACTGGCCGACATCAACCTGAGCCTGGGGCCACGCCAACTGCTGGTGGCCCTGGGGCCTTCCGGCAGCGGCAAGACCTCGCTGCTCAACCTGATCGCCGGCTTCGTCGCCCCCAGCGGCGGGCGCATCACCTTGGACGGCATGCCCGTCCAGGGCCCCGGCGCCGAGCGCGGCGTAGTGTTCCAGGACGATGCGCTGCTGCCCTGGCAGAACGTGCTGGGCAACGTCGCATTCGGCCTGGAACTGGCCGGCGTGCCGCGCGCCGAGCGTGAAGCCAAGGCCCGTGAAATGCTGGCCCTGGTCGACCTCGACGGCTTTGGCGAACGGCGTATCTGGCAATTGTCCGGTGGCCAGAAGCAGCGCGTCGGCCTGGCTCGGGCGTTGGCAGCCAACCCACGGGTGCTGCTGATGGACGAACCGTTCGGCGCACTTGATGCCTTCACCCGCGAGCAGATGCAGGAGCTGTTGCTGCAGGTATGGCAACGCACCGCCAAGCCGGTGTTCCTGATTACCCACGACATCGAAGAAGCAGTGTTCCTTGCCAGCGAGCTGGTGCTGCTGGCGCCCAACCCGGGGCGCGTGGTGGAGCGCCTGCAACTGGACTTCGGCCAGCGGTATGCAGCCGGTGAACCGGCGCGGGCGATCAAGTCCGACCCGGCCTTCATCGAAACTCGCGAACACGTACTGGCGCGGGTGTTCTCCCAACGTCAAAACCTGCAGGAGCGCGCATGAGCAGCCTGGACCTGCCGGTCGCCGGCAAACACAACACCCAACCCCGGCCAGCCACCAAGCTGCGCCGCACCCTGCCCACCCGCTGGATCAGCGCCCTGACCCTGGCCAGCCTGCTACTGGCCTGGTGGCTGGTGACAGCGGCCGGCTGGATCGAGCCACTGTTCCTGCCCTCGCCCGCCGACATCCTGGCCAAGGCCGGGACCTTGCTGACCCAAGGCTACATGGATGCCAGCCTGTGGCAGCACCTGGGTGCCAGCCTGGGGCGCATCGGCGTGGCCCTGCTGGCTGCCACCCTCACCGCCATCCCGGTGGGTATCGCCATCGGCTACAACCGCGTGGCCCGCGGCATTCTCGACCCGCTGATCGAGTTCTACCGGCCGATCCCACCGCTGGCCTACCTACCGCTGATCGTCATCTGGTGCGGCATCGGCGAGCTGTCCAAGGTGCTGCTGATCTACCTGGCAATCTTCGCCCCCATCGCCATTGCCACCGCCACCGGTGTGCGCACGGTCGACCCGGCCAAACTGCGTGCCGCGCAGTCGCTGGGCGCGACCAAGGCCCAGCTGATCCGTCACGTGATCCTGCCCAGCGCCCTGCCCGACATCCTCACCGGCATCCGCATTGGCCTGGGGGTCGGCTGGTCGACCCTGGTGGCCGCCGAACTGATCGCCGCCACCAGCGGCCTGGGCTTCATGGTGCAGTCGGCGGCGCAGTTCCTGGTTACCGATGTGGTGGTGCTGGGCATCCTGCTGATCGCCCTGATCGCCTTCGCCCTGGAAATGGGCCTGCGTGCCCTGCAACGCAAGCTGGTGCCTTGGCACGGGCAGAGCCACTGAACCCTGTTGACCACGCCAGCAGCCTGGCGCCTGATTGAAGAGACCGACATGAGCCTGACCATCACCCCCCTCAGCCCGGCGCTTGGCGCCCAGATCAGCGGCGTGGACATCAGCCGTGATATCACCGTCGAAGAACGTGACGCCATCGAGCAGGCGCTGCTGCAACACCAGGTACTGTTCTTCCGCGACCAGCCGATCAACCCGCAGCAGCAGGCGCGTTTTGCCGCCCGCTTCGGCGACCTGCATATCCACCCGATCTACCCCAACGTTCCGGAAACCCCGCAGGTACTGATCCTCGACACAGCGGTGACCGATGTGCGCGACAACGCCGTGTGGCACACCGATGTGACCTTCCTGCCGACCCCGGCCCTGGGCGCGGTGCTCAGCGCCAAGCAATTGCCGGCCTACGGTGGCGACACCTTGTGGGCCAGCGGCATCGCTGCCTACGAAGCCTTGTCGGCACCGCTGCGCGAGATGCTCGACGGGCTGACCGCCACCCATGACTTCACCAAGTCGTTCCCGCTGGAGCGCTTTGGTACCACACCGGAAGACCTGGCGCGCTGGGAAGCAACCCGGCGCAACAACCCGCCGCTGTCGCACCCGGTGGTGCGCACGCATCCGGTGAGCGGGCGCAAGGCGTTGTTCGTCAATGAGGGGTTCACCACGCGCATCAATGAGCTGAGCGAGCTGGAAAGCGAGGCGCTGCTGAAACTGCTGTTCGCCCATGCGACGCGGCCGGAGTTCAGTATTCGCTGGCGGTGGCAGGAGAATGACGTGGCGTTCTGGGACAACCGCGTGACCCAGCATTTTGCCGTGGATGACTACCGACCGAACCGGCGGGTGATGCATCGGGCGACCATCCTCGGGGATGCGCCCTTCTGAAATTGGGAGGCCTTTGGCCTCCATTCGCAGCACAAGGCTGCTCCTACAAGGGAACGCGATTTCCTGTAGGAGCAGCCTTGTGCTGCGAATGGGCCGCAAAGCGGCCCCCAGCAATCTAGCGGACCAGATGCAGGAACTGCATGTGCCGCTCGTACTGGTCGAGGATGTCGTTGATGATCTGCTCCTTGCTGTAGCCCACCAGGTCATAGTTCTGGCTGCCTTCGCTCAGGTGCACCTCCGCCCGGTAGTAACGGCGGTTCTTCAACTCCTGCGTACCCAGCCCACCCAGGGCGAACGATGGCGTGAAGTAGCCACGCATCTGCACCTGGTAAATGAACGGCTGTTCCTCGCCATGGCCAATCTTCAAACTGACGTTGTCATGGCTCGGGTCGTCCTGGGTGATCAGCACCAGGCCTTTCTGCTCGAACACTTCACGCACATCAGCAATTGCCGGGCGCACCACGTCGTCCATGAAGCGGTACACCTCATCACGCGACGGGAAGTGCACCGCCTGGCTCAAGCGCTGGCGCCAGCCGCCACGGCCGCGGCGTGACTGGGCGAACGGGGCCAGCGAATGCATCTGTGCGATCTGCCGCTGCGACTCCAGGTAGAACGCCTTGTGCAGCCCCCACATCATGCACAGCAAGATCAGCGAGAACGGCAATGAGGTCAGCACCACCGCCGATTTCAGCGAATCGATGCTGCCAGCGAACAGCAGCGCACTGGTGATCAGCGCCGTCATCGCCCCCCAGAAGATGCGCAGCCAGTTCGGCCCGTCCTCGTCGGCATCGCCACCCTTGGCCGACAAGGTCGACAGCACCACGGTACCCGAGTCGGCAGAAGTGACGAAGAACACGAAACTGATGAACACCGTCATGGCGATCACCGTCTTGCTCCAGGGGTAGGTCTCCAGCAGCAGGTACAGGCTCATCGACGGATTATCCAGCGCCGACTGGCCCAGCGCTGTCATGCCGTGGTTGATGACCTGGTCCAGGGCGCTGTTGCCGAAGATCGACATCCACGCCAGGGTGAAGCCCAGCGGAATCAACAGCACACCAAAGACGAATTCGCGGATTGTGCGGCCACGGGAGATGCGGGCGATGAACAGGCCCACGAATGGCGCCCAGGCAATCCACCAGGCCCAGTAGAACACCGTCCAACCGCCCAGCCAGTCACGGTTCTCGCCATAGGCATAGACGTCGAAGCTCTTGCGCGGCAAGGCACCCAGGTAATCGCCGAGGTTCTGGATCAGCGTGTTGAACAAGTGCTGGGTAGGCCCGGCGAACAACACGAACAGCAACAGCGCGCAGGCCAGGAACAGGTTGATGTCGCTCATCACCCGCACGCCCTTCTCCACCCCGGCGACGGCCACGGCCACCGCCGCGCCCATCATCAGGGTGATGAGCAGCACCTGCACCCACTGGCTGTGGTCGATGCCGAACAGGTAGTCGAGGCCGGCGTTCAGGTGCAGCACGCCAAACCCCATGTCGGCACCCAGGCCGAACACCGTGGCGATGATGCCGAAGCCGTCCACCGCATAGCCGATCGGCCCGTTGATGCGCTTGCCGATCAGCGGGTACAACGCCGAACGCAAGGCCAGCGGCAGATTGTGCCGGTAGGCGAAATAAGCGAGGGCCATGCCGACGAAAGCGAACACGCCCCAGCCATGCAGGCCCCAGTGCAGGAACAGGATCTGCATCGCCTGGCGCCCGGCCTCGGCCGTGCCCGCTTCGCCCTGGGGCGGCTGCAGCATGTGGGTCAGGGGTTCGGAGACGCAGAAGAAGAACAAGGTAATGCTGATACCGGCAGCGAACAGCATGCCGGCCCACGACAGGTAACTGAACTCGGGCTCGTCGTGGTCGGCACCGAGCTTGATCTTGCCGTAGCCGGACAAGGCGGTGACCACCACGAAGACCAGGTACAGCGTCATCGCCAGCATGTAGTACCAGCCGACCGTGTTGGCAGCCCAGTTCTGCGCCGCCAGCAACCAGTCACCTGCTGCTTGCGGAAAGGAAATGACCACCAGGCCGAAGATGAGGATGAAACTTGCCGCGAAATAGAACACCGGAGGGTTCATGCGGATCTTGCCATTGGCAAGGGAAGGGGTCGGTGCACTCATTGGGGGCGCACCTCGTCGAATGACGTAAGGCTCGGAATGAACGGGTTCAGCAAAGGAATCCTCCTGTTGAACACCGGCAGCGGACCAGCGTTTTTCATTGAACAAGCGTTCAAGTTAAACATGGATCGGATTTCAATGCGAATTGGGGCGCTGATTGGTGCCCTCCTGCACGGGCCTTTTCGCGGGCTTGCCCGCTCCCACAGGTACTGCACAAGATTCAATATTTGTGAGGTCCCTGTGGGAGCGGGCAAGCCCGCGAAGAGGCCAGTACAGGCTGAAGAGATGCTAGATCAATTCTTGTCCTGGCAATCCAGCTGCAGGTTGGCCTGGGTGATGTTGCTCTCGGCCGGCACACTGCGGGTCAGCCACACATTACCGCCAATGGTCGAGCCTTTGCCGATGGTGATCCGCCCCAGCACCGTGGCCCCGGCATAGATAACCACATCGTCCTCGACGATCGGGTGGCGTGGCAGGCCCTTGTGCAGGGTGCCCGACTCATCGCTGGGGAAGCGCTTGGCACCCAGGGTCACCGCCTGATAGATGCGCACGCGCTCGCCGATGATTGCGGTTTCGCCGATCACCACACCGGTACCGTGGTCGATGAAGAAGCTCTGGCCGATCTGCGCCCCGGGGTGAATGTCGATCCCCGTGGCCGAATGCGCCAGCTCCGAGCTGATCCGCGCCAGCAGTGGCAGGCCGGCCTGGTACAGGTGGTGCGCCAGGCGGTGATGAATGATCGCCAGGATGCCCGGGTAGCACAGCAACACTTCATCGACACTGCGCGCCGCCGGGTCGCCGTGGTAGGCGGCCAGCACATCGGTGTCGAGCAGCACGCGCAGGCCCGGCAGAGCGGTGGCGAAGCCCTGCACCAGGCTCAACGCATGGGCATCGACGCCGGCCAGCTCGCCTTTGCTTTGCCGTGCGGCGTAGCGCAGCTCCAGGCGGGCCTGGGCCAGCAAGGCGGTCAGCGCAGCATCCAGGGTATGGCCGACGTAGAAGTCTTCGCTTTCTTCGCGCAGGTCGACCGGGCCAAGGCGCATCGGGAACAGCGCGCCGCACAGTTGCTCCAGAATCTGCCGCATCGCCTCGCGCGAAGGCAGCTCACGCCCGCCCTGCTCGCCAATGCTGCGGCCGTTGCGGGTACGCCATTGTTCACGCGCGCCGCGCAGGCCGGTGACGATGCTCTGCAACTGCCAGTGCCCGGATGAAGGTTGTTCGCTCACGGTTTTCTCCTGCCTGAGTAGGCCAAACTCATTTTTATTTGCAGGTCCGGCCTCTTCGCGGGCTCGCCCGCTCCCACAGGGACCGCACAAATTCAAGCCCTGTGCAGTACCTGTGGGAGCGGGCGAGCCCGCGAAGAGGCCTGGCCTGCATACATGCAATCCACTCTACGGCAATTCCGGCCCTTGGAAAAAACAACGCTTTATTCCATCCTGCGCTAAGTCAGGCATAAGCCGCGATGACGGAGCAGGCAACCTCGCCTACCCTCAAAGCAGCCAGCACTTGGCGAAAAATAAAAAGGGAATAACAAAATAATTTTTTAGTATTTCCTGGCCTAAGCGGCCGAACCTATAGTCGCCACCCACTACTTCCACAACAAGCGCGGGGCTCTTACATGTCGAAATTCGCCAAACCGCTACTCAACGCCAGCCTGGCTCTCTTGCTGGGTGCCGGCCTGCTCAGCCAGGCCTTCGCCGGCGAGCAACTGAAGACCATCCAGGAAAAAGGCGTGATCAACGTCGGCCTCGAAGGCACTTACCCACCGTTCAGCTTCCAGGACGAAAACGGCAAGCTGACCGGCTTCGAAGTGGAACTGTCCGAACTGCTGGCCAAGGAACTCGGGGTAAAGGCCAAGGTGCAGCCGACCAAGTGGGACGGCATCCTCGCCGCACTGGAGTCCAAGCGCCTGGACGTAGTGATCAACCAGGTGACCATTTCCGAAGAGCGCAAGAAGAAGTATGACTTCTCCGAGCCTTACACCATCTCAGGCATCCAGGCGCTGATTCTGAAGAAAAAGGCCGAGCAACTGAATATCCACAAGGCCGCAGACCTGGCAGGCAAGAAGGTCGGTGTAGGCCTGGGCACCAACTACGAGCAATGGGTCAAGAAGGACGTGCCGCAAGCCGATGTGCGTACCTATGAAGACGACCCGAGCAAGTTTGCCGACCTGCGCAACGGCCGCATCGACGCCATCCTGATCGACCGCCTTGCTGCGCTGGAATACGCGCAAAAGGCCAAGGACACCGAACTGGCCGGCGATGCCTTCTCGCGCCTGGAAAGCGGCGTGGCCCTGCGCAAGGGCGAGCCAGAACTGCTGGCGGCGATCAACAAGGCGCTGGACAAGCTCAAGGCTGACGGCACGCTGGCCAAGCTGTCCGAGAAATACTTCGGTGCCGATGTCACCAAATGATTGTTGAAAGCCTGCAACTCGTTGTCGACTCCGCGCCCTTCCTGCTGAAGGGCGCGGGTTATACAGTGCTGCTCAGTGTTGGCGGCATGTTCTTCGGCCTGCTGCTGGGCTTTGCCCTGGCACTGATGCGGCTGTCGAAGATCTTGCCGCTGAACTGGCTGGCGCGGGTCTACGTGTCGTTCTTCCGCGGCACGCCGCTGCTGGTGCAGCTGTTCGTCATCTACTTCGGCATGCCGCAGATCGGCATCGAGCTCGACCCGATCCCGGCATCGCTGATCGGCCTGTCGCTGAACATGGCCGCCTACATCTGCGAAATCCTGCGCGCGGCGATTTCCTCGATCGACCGTGGCCAGTGGGAGGCTGCCGCCAGTATCGGCATGACCCGCGTCCAGGCCATGCGCCGGGCGATCCTTCCCCAGGCCTTGCGCACCGCACTGCCGCCGTTGGGCAACAGCTTCATCTCGCTGGTCAAGGACACCGCCCTGGCGGCGACCATTCAGGTGCCCGAACTGTTCCGCCAGGCCCAGCTGATTACCGCGCGCACCTTCGAAGTGTTCACCATGTACGTGGCGGTGGCGGTCATCTACTGGGTGCTGTGCAGCATCCTCGCGCACTTCCAGAACCGCATGGAAGCGCGAGTCAACCAGCATGACCAGGAGCACTGAGCATGATTGAAGTCAAAGGCCTGACCAAGCGGTTCAAGGGCCAGACCGTGCTCGACGGTATCGACCTGACCGTGCAACCCGGCGAAGTGGTGGCCATCATCGGCCCCAGCGGCTCGGGCAAGACCACCTTCCTGCGTTGCCTGAACCTGCTGGAAACACCCGATGCCGGGCAGATCCAGATCGGCGGCATCAGCATCGACGCCAACCGCCCGCTGGGCGGGCAGCAAAGTGCGATTCGCCGCTTGCGCCAGCAGGCCGGGTTCGTGTTCCAGAACTTTAACCTGTTCCCTCATCGCACCGCGCTGGAAAACGTGATCGAGGGGCCTGTGATCGTCAAGAAGACGCCGCGCGAGCAGGCCTTGGAACTGGGCCGACGCCTACTGGCCAAGGTTGGCCTGGCGGGCAAGGAAGAGGCCTATCCGCGGCGCCTGTCCGGTGGCCAGCAGCAACGGGTGGCCATCGCGCGCGCCCTGGCCATGGAGCCGGAGGTGATCCTGTTCGACGAGCCAACCTCGGCGCTGGACCCCGAACTGGTGGGTGAAGTGCTGGCGACCATCCGCGGCCTGGCCGAGGAAAAGCGCACCATGATCATCGTTACCCACGAGATGAGCTTTGCCCGTGACGTGGCGAACCGGGTGATCTTCTTCGACAAGGGCGTGATCGTGGAACAGGGCGAGGCCAAGGCGCTGTTTGCGGCGCCGAAGCAAGAGCGTACCCGGCAGTTCTTGCGCAAGTTCCTCGGTACTGCTGCTTCCGAGTAAGCCTGCACTGGCCTCTTCGCGGGTAAACCCGCGAAGAGGCTGGCATATCTGTAGCAAATCCCTCCTTCTATACATATTCCAAAGTGTTAGTTCATAAACTTTTTATAAAGCATTAGGGTATATAAACCGGACCACCGGACCAGCACATATCTGTCGCGATCAGCTGTAGCGGCATTCATTTTTTGTGAGGTCAGGAATGGTCAGGATCACAATCACCCCAGTGCGTAACGCCAGGGCATTGAGTGCAGCCAAGGAGCGGTACTGATGTCCAGCCAACCCAATACCCAATTCCACAGCGATCTCGACAGCTCGCCACTGCTGCTGCCGGCCAAGGTACTGCGCAACGACGCCGAAGCCCTGCAAGCGGCCCGCGAACTGGCCGAGGTCGCTCGCGAGCAGGCCGCCCGCCGCGACCAGCAACGCAAACTGCCATGGGCCGAGATCGAACTGTTCACCCGCAGCGGCCTGGGCAGCATCAGCGTACCCAAGGCCCATGGCGGCCCGGATGTTTCGTTCGAGACCGTGGCCGAAGTATTCCGCGTGATCAGCGCCGCCGACCCGGCCCTGGGGCAGATCCCGCAGAACCAGTTCGGCATGCTGCAACTGCTGCGCCTGACCGCTACTGAGGCACAGCAGGCGGTTATCTTCCGCAGCGTGCTCGACGGCTGGCGCATCGGCAATGCAGGCCCAGAACGCGGCACCAAGGACACCCTGACCCTCAAGGCCAGGATCACCCGCGTGGGCGACAGCTATCGCATCAGCGGCGAGAAGTTCTATTCCACCGGCGCCCTGTTCGCCCACTGGGTGGCGGTCAAGGCACTCGATGACGAAGGTCGCCAGCGCCTGGCATTCGTACGCCGAGGCAGCCCGGGGCTGCGCATCGTCGATGACTGGTCCGGGTTCGGCCAGCGCACCACTGCCAGCGGCACCGTGCTGCTCGACCAGGTACCGGTGGATGCCGACCTGGTGATCGACAACTGGCGCCAGCGCGACACTCCCAACATCCAGGGCGCGGCCTCGCAGCTGATCCAGGCGGCGATCGATGCCGGCATTGCCGAAGCGGCGATCGAAGACGCCATCAGCTTCGTGCGCGAAAAGGCCCGGCCATGGATCGAGGCCAAGGTCGACCGCGCCAGCGACGACCCCTATGTAATCGCCGACATCGGCCGCCTGAAGCTCGAACTGCACGCCGCCGAAGCGCTGCTGCGCAAGGCCGCGCGGGTCCTCGACGAGGTCAATGCCGCGCCGATCGATACAGCAAGCGCGGCGCGGGCCTCAATCGCGGTGGCCGAGGCCAAGGTACTGACGACCGAGATTGCCCTGCAGGCCAGCGAAAAGCTGTTCGAGCTGGCCGGCAGCCGCGCCACCCTCGCCGAGTTCAACCTCGACCGCCACTGGCGCAATGCCCGGGTGCACACCCTGCACGACCCGGTGCGCTGGAAGTACCACGCGGTTGGCGCTTACTACCTGAACGGCACCTTGCCTGCACGGCATTCCTGGATTTGATTTGTAGCCTCTGGGGCTGCTGCGCAGCCCTTTCGCGACACAAGGCCGCTCCCACAAGTAGTGCGCGGTTCCCTGTGGGAGCGGCCTTGTGTCGCGAAAGGGCCGCAAAGCGGCCCCAAGGCCCCGGAGACACACCATGACTACAAACATCATCACCGACGACACACAAGCCCTGGCGGTCGCCGAAGAAGTCGCCCAACAACTACGCCGCGACAGCGCCCTGCGCGACCGCGAGCGCCGCCTGCCGCACGCAGAGCTGGAACTGTTCACCCGCTCCGGCCTGTGGGCCATCAGCGTGCCCAAGGCCTTTGGCGGCGCCGGCGTGTCCAACATCACCCTGGCCAAGGTCATCGCCCGCATCGCTCAGGCCGACGGCTCGCTCGGGCAGATCCCGCAAAACCATTTCTACGCACTGGAAGTGCTGCGGGTAAACGCCACGCCTGAACAGCAGCAACGCCTGTACCCCGTAGTACTCTCGGGCACACGCCTCGGCAACGCCCTTGCCGATCTGGGCACCAAAACCGCCAACGCGCGCACCACCCGCCCGACCCGCGACGGCGATCGCTTTCACCACCACGGCCGCACGTTCTATTC
>NZ_OPYN01000019.1 GCF_900277125.1 Pseudomonas inefficax | reverse complement strand
GCCGCGCCGATCGATACAGCAAGCGCGGCGCGGGCCTCGATCGCGGTGGCCGAGGCCAAGGTACTGACGACCGAAATTGCCCTGCAGGCCAGCGAAAAGCTGTTCGAGCTGGCCGGCAGCCGCGCCACCCTCGCCGAGTTCAACCTCGACCGCCACTGGCGCAATGCCCGGGTGCACACCCTGCACGACCCGGTGCGCTGGAAGTACCACGCGGTTGGCGCGTACTACCTGAACGGCACCTTGCCTGCGCGGCATTCCTGGATCTGACTTGCTGCCTTTGGGGCTGCTGCGCAGCCCTTCGCGGGCTCGCCCGCTCCCACAGGATTACCAGCGCCTGAACAGGCATCACTTTACCTGTGGGAGCGGGCGAGCCCGCGAAGGGCCGCGCAGCGGCCCCCGGAGAACACCATGACTACAAACATCATCACCAGCGACACCGAAGCCCTGAACGTCGCCGAAGAAGTCGCCCAACAGCTACGCCGCGACAGCGCCCTGCGCGACCGCGAGCGCCGCCTGCCGCACGCCGAACTGGAACTGTTCACCCGCTCCGGCCTGTGGGCCATCAGCGTGCCCAAGGCCTTTGGCGGCGCCGGCGTGTCCAACATCACCCTGGCCAAGGTCATCGCCCGCATCGCTCAGGCCGACGGCTCGCTCGGGCAGATCCCGCAAAACCATTTCTACGCACTGGAAGTGCTGCGGGTAAACGGCACGCCTGAACAGCAACAACGCCTGTACGCCGAAGTACTGGCGGGCAAGCGCTTCGGCAACGCCCTGGCCGAACTGGGCACCAAGACCGCCAACGAGCGCACCACTCGCCTGACCCGCTACGGCAATGGCTTTCGCATCAACGGCCGCAAGTTCTACTCAACCGGCGCCATCTACGCCCAGCGCATTCCCACTTCGGTGGTCGATGAACAGGGCGTGCAGCACCTGGCCTTCGTCCCGGCCGACAGCCAGGGCCTGAAGGTTATCGACGACTGGAGCGGTTTCGGCCAGCGCACCACAGGCAGCGGCTCGGTGGTGTTCGACAACGTTCATGTCAGTGCCGACGATGTGGTGCCGTTCCAGAGCGCCTTCGAACGCCCCACCCCGGTCGGCCCGCTGGCGCAGATCCTTCATGCGGCCATCGACACCGGCATCGCTCGCGCCGCCTACGAAGATGCCCTGCACTTCGTGCGCACCCGCAGCCGCCCCTGGGTCGACTCTGGCCTGGACAAGGCCAGCGATGACCCGCTGACGCTGAAGAGCTTCGGCCACCTGGCGATCCGCCTGCACGCCGCCGAAGCCTTGCTGGAGCGTGCCGGCGAATACCTGGACCGTGCCCGCGACGACAGCACTGCCGACAACGTGGCTGCCGCATCCATCGCGGTGGCCGAGGCCCGCGCCATCAGCACCGAGATTTCCCTCGCTGCCGGCACCACGCTGTTCGAACTGGGCGGTAGCCAGGCCACCCTGGCCGAACACAACCTCGACCGCCACTGGCGCAACGCCCGCGTGCACACCCTGCACGACCCGGTGCGCTGGAAGTACCACGCCATCGGTAACTACTACCTGAACGATGCCAACCCACCACGTCGGGGGACCATCTGATGGCCAAGCAGATCCTGCTCAATGCCTTCAACATGAACTGCATCGGGCACATCAACCACGGCCTGTGGACCCACCCACGGGACACCTCGACCCAGTACAAGACCCTCGACTACTGGACCAGCCTGGCGCGCCTGCTGGAGCGCGGCCTGTTCGACGGGCTGTTCATCGCCGACATCGTCGGCACCTACGACATCTACGGTCAGTCGCTGGACCTCACCCTCAAGGAGTCCATCCAGCTGCCGGTAAACGACCCGTTGCTGCTGGTCTCGGCCATGGCCGCCGTCACCCGCCACCTGGGCTTCGGCCTTACCGCCAACCTCACCTACGAAGCGCCGTACCTGTTCGCCCGGCGCCTTTCCACCCTGGACCACCTGAGCAATGGCCGGGTGGGCTGGAACATCGTCACCGGCTACCTCGACAGCGCCGCTCGGGCCATGGGCCTGACGCAGCAACCTGAGCATGACCGGCGCTACGACCAGGCCGACGAATACCTGCAAGTGCTGTACAAACTGCTGGAAGGCAGCTGGGCCGACGATGCCGTGGTCGCCGACCGCCAGCAGCGCGTGTATGCCAGGCCCGAAAAGGTGCGCAAGGTCGATCACCAGGGCGAGTTCTACAAGGTCGACGGCTACCACCTGTGCGAGCCCTCGCCACAGCGTACACCGGTACTGTTCCAGGCCGGCAGCTCGCAGCGTGGCCTGGCCTTCGCCGGTAACCATGCCGAATGCGTGTTCATCAGTGGCCAGGACAAGGCCGCCACGCGCGCCCAGGTCGACAAGGTGCGCGCCGCCGCCCAGGCCGCTGGCCGCGACCCGCAGGCGGTCAAGGTGTTCATGGGCATCACGGTGATCGTCGCCGCCACCGAGCAGCAGGCCCAGGCCAAGCATGCCGAGTACCTGCACCATGCCAGCGCCGAGGCCGGGGTCGCGCATTTCGCAGCGTCCACCGGCATCGACTTCGCCGCCTACGCCCTGGACGAGCCAATTGCCTTCAGCCAGGGCAACGCCATCCAGTCCGCCACGCGCCAGTTGCAGGAAAACGCCTGGACCCGCCGGCGCCTGCTGCAGCAGCACGCACTGGGTGGCCGTTACGTGACCTTGGTCGGCGCGCCCGAGCAGGTGGCCGAGGAGCTGATCGCCTGGATCGATGAAACCGGCCTGGACGGTTTCAACCTGACCCGCACCGTAACCCCGGAAAGCTTCGAGGACTTCATCGACCTGGTCATCCCGCAGTTGCAACAGCGTGGCCGCTACAAGACCGCCTACGCCGAAGGCACCCTGCGCGAAAAACTGTTCCAGGCCGACCACCCGCACCTGCCCGCCGACCACCCTGGCTCGGCTTACCGCTTTACCTCTACCCCTGCCCCGACTGGAGCCCTGCACCATGCTTGATAAACTGTTCCGGCCCGTCGCGGCCATCGCCCTCACCCTTGGTCTGTCCGCCAGCGCGTTGGCTGTCGAACCGCTGAAGATCGGCACCACCTCGGCCTTTGCCATCCCGCTGGAAGCCGCAGTGGAAGAAGCGCACAAGCAAGGCCTGGAAGTGAAGCTGGTCGAGTTCAGCGACTGGATCGCCCCCAATGTCAGCCTCAACAGCGGCGACATCGACGTGAACTACTTCCAGCACATCCCGTTCCTGGAGAACGCCAAGGCGGCTGCAGGCTTCAACCTGGTGCCCTACGCCCCCGGCATCATCAACAACGTCGGCCTGTACTCGAAAAAGTACAAGAGCTTCGCCGACCTGCCCGAAGGCGCCAGCGTGGCCATCGCCAACGACCCGATCAACAGCGGCCGTGGCCTGCAGCTGCTGGCCAAGGCCGGGCTGATCACCCTCAAGCCGGGGGTCGGCTACAAGGCCACCGAGGACGACATCGTCGCCAACCCGAAAAAGCTGAAAATCCTTCAGGTAGAGGCTGTGCAGCTGGTACGTGCCTATGACGACGCCGACCTGGTGCAGGGCTACCCGGCCTACATCCGCCTGGCCAACAGCTTCGACGCTGCCTCCGCACTGCTGTTCGACGGTCTGGAAAACAAGGAATACGTGATCCAGTTCGTCATTCGCCCGCAAAGCAAGGATGACCCTCGCCTGGCCAGGTTCGTCGACATCTACCAGCACTCGCCGGTGGTGCGCGCAGCCTTGGACAAAGCCCATGGCAAGCTCTACCAGGCCGGTTGGGAGGGCTGACATGAGCCAGGCCAGCGCGCTCCGGGCGCCTACCATACAACCACTGCCGCCAACGGCCAGGGAACAGGCCCTGCGCCCGGAGGTCAATGAAGCCCACGTGCGCTTCATCGGCCTGGGCAAGACCTACCCGGGCCAGACGCAACCGGCCTTGCAAGGCATCGACCTGAACATCCGCCATGGCGAAATCTTCGGCATCATCGGCCGCAGCGGCGCCGGCAAGTCATCGCTGCTGCGCACCATCAACCGTCTGGAGCAACCCAGCCAGGGCCGGGTGCTGATCGACCAGGTAGACATCGCGCCCTTCGACGAGGACCACCTGGTAGCCCTGCGTCGGCGCATCGGTATGATCTTCCAGCACTTCAACCTGATGTCGGCCAAGACCGTGTGGCAGAACGTCGAGCTGCCCCTGAAGGTGGCCGGCGTGGCCAAGGCCGAACGCCAGCGCAAGGTGCGCGAACTGCTGGAGCTGGTCGGCCTGCAGGAAAAGCACCACGTGTACCCGGCGCAGCTGTCCGGCGGGCAGAAGCAGCGCGTGGGCATTGCCCGGGCGCTGGTGCACGACCCCGAGATCCTGCTGTGCGACGAGGCCACCTCGGCGCTGGACCCGGAAACCACCGCTTCCATTCTGGAACTGCTGCGCGACATCAACCAGCGCCTGGGCCTGACCATCGTGCTGATCACCCACGAGATGGCGGTAATTCGCGATATCTGCCACCGGGTGGTGGTGCTGGAGCGTGGCGAAGTGGTCGAGCAGGGTGAGGTGTGGCGGGTGTTTGGCTCACCACGCCACGAGGTAACCCGTACCCTGCTGGCACCGTTGCAAGCCAGGTTGCCAGCTGCGCTGCAAGCCAGCCTGCGGGCCAGCCCGGCAAGCCGCGACAGTGCCGTGGTGCTGAGGCTGACCCTGCTCGGCGAGCCCGAACTGTCTGCCCTGTTCAACGACCTTGGCGGCCGCGTGCGCCTGCTGCAGGGAGGTGTGGAAACCATTGGCGAGCATGCCCTGGGGCAGTTGATCCTGTCGGTGCAGCACTCGCCGCACGACACCCATCAATTGCTGGAACGCGCCCGCCGCTGGGCCGAGGACGTGGAGGTACTGGGCAATGTGGTTTGATCGCCTGCTGGAAGGCTTGCTCGATACCCTGCTGATGGTTGGCGTGTCGTCGCTGATTGCGCTGCTGGTTGGGGTACCGATGGCGGTGCTGCTGGTCACCAGCGACAAGGGCGGGATTTTCGAGGCGCCGCTGTTGAACCGGGTGCTGGGTGCCTTCGTCAACCTGTTCCGCTCGATTCCGTTCCTGATCCTGATGGTCGCGCTGATCCCCTTCACCCGCCTGGTGGTGGGTACCACCTATGGCGTGTGGGCCGCGGTGGTGCCGCTGACCATTGCCGCCACGCCGTTCTTCGCGAGGATTGCCGAGGTCAGCCTGCGCGAAGTCGACCACGGCCTGGTGGAGGCTGCGCAGGCCATGGGCTGCCGGCGCTGGCATATCGTCTGGCATGTGCTGCTGCCAGAGGCGCTACCGGGGATCGTGGGGGGCTTCACCATTACCCTGGTGACCCTGATCAATTCCTCGGCCATGGCCGGAGCGATCGGTGCCGGGGGACTGGGGGACATCGCCTACCGCTATGGATACCAGCGCTTCGACAGCCAGATCATGCTGACCGTGATTGCCATGCTGGTGGCGTTGGTGGCGTTGATCCAGCTGGGTGGGGACCGCTTGGCCAAGGGCTTGAACAAGCGTTGAATTCTTCGCGGGTAAACCCGCTCCCACAGGGATATCACGGACATCAAACCCTGTGCAGTACCTGTGGGAGCGGGTTTACCCGCGAAGAGGCCCTCAACCCCAGCGAAGATCCTCGGCAGGCACCGGCCGCCCGAACCAGTACCCCTGCCCAAGCTGACACAGCTCCTGCAGCAGGAAGCTGGCCTGCTCCGCCTGCTCGATACCTTCGGCATGCACCTGCATGCCCATGCTGCGCGCCAGAGCAATGATCACCCGGACAATCGCGATGTCGTCTTCATCCAGCGGCAACCCGGCAACGAAGCCCTGGTCGATCTTCAGCTTCTGCACCGGCAAGCGCTTCAACCGTAGCAGCGATGAATAACCGGTGCCGAAGTCGTCGATGGCCAGGGTCACCCCCAGCTCGCGCAAGCGGTGCAGCTGCTCCAGCGCCACCTCCGGGTCCTCCATCACCGCACTCTCGGTCACCTCCAGCTCCAGCACGGCCGGGTCCAGGCCGGTGTCGTGCAGCACCTCGGCCACCTGCTGGTACAGCTCGGGCTGGCCAAACAGCCGGCTGGAGATGTTCACCGCCACGAACGCCAACTGCCGCCCTTCACCCTGCCATCGCACCATCTGCCGACATGCCTGGCGCAGTACCCAAGCGTCAATCTCGGCAATCAGCCCGGTGCGCTCGGCAATCGGGATGAACTCACCCGGTGGCACCAGGCCGCGCTGGGGATGCTGCCAACGCACCAGGGCTTCGACGCCGACCTGGCGGCCGCTCGCCAGGTCGTGCACCGGCTGGTAGAACACCCGCAGCTCGTCCTGCTCCAGGGCCCGGCGCAGCTCGCCGGCGGTTTCGACCCTGTGCTGGGCGTGAGCGGTCAGCTCTTCGGTATACAGCGCATAGCAGGCTCGCCCGTTGCTCTTGGCCTTGTACAATGCCGAGTCGGCATTGCGCAGCAACTGCTCGGCACTCAAGGCATCGCTGGGGAACAGGCTGATGCCCACGCTGACGCTGATGAACAGGCGGTGGCCGTCGAACACGAACGGCTCGCGCATGCGCTCGATGATGCCCTGCGCCAGCTTGCCCGCCTGGCCGACCTCATGGCAGTTTTCCGCCAGCACGCCGAATTCGTCGCCCCCCAGGCGCGCCAGGGTCACGCCGCTGCCCAGCACCTCGCCCAGACGCTCGCCAACCAGCTTCAGCAACTGGTCGCCGATGGTGTGGCCAAGGCCGTCATTGATGCTCTGGAAGTGATCCAGGTCCAGCAGCAGCAAGGCGCAACCGCGCTTGTTGGCCTGGGCTGCGGCCAGGGCCTGCTCGGCCCGGTCGTTGAACAGCAAGCGGTTGGGCAGGCCGGTCAGTGGGTCGTGGTGGGCCAGGTAGGCCAGTTCCTGTTCCGAATGCTTGATCGCGCTGATGTCGCTGAACACCGCCACGTAGTGGCTGAGCTCGCCTTCATCGTCACGGATGGCGCAAATGGTCTGCCACTGCGGGTAGATTTCACCGCTCTTGCGCCGGTTCCAGATTTCGCCGCTCCACTCGCCCTTTTCCGCCAGGGTGGCGAAGATCTGCTGGTAGAACGCCAGGCCATGGCGACCCGACTTGAACTTGTTCGGGCGCTGGCCGATGACCTCGTCCTGCTGGTAGCCGGTGATGCGCATGAAGGCACGGTTGACATGCACGATCAGGCCATCGCGATCGGTCACCAGTACGCCTTCAAGGGTGCTGTCGAAAACCGCCGCGGCCATGCGCAGGCGTTCACGGTCTTCGCCACGCATACGCGCGCCGACCCCGATGAAGTCGAGCAGCCGTACCCGCGACACATAGATCAGCACAGCGCTGAGCAGCACCCAGACCACCAGGTTGATCTGCCGGCCCACGTTCAGTGCAAGAGGGTCGTCGGTCATGCCGTGCAACACCACCTCGGCCAGCGTCAGGCAGAGGACCGAGAGCACCACATACAGCGCAGCCATGCGCAAGGCGTCGCGAACTGAAACAGACATGTCGGGTGCAATTGCCCATAGAAAATGATGGGGCATTATAAAGGCTGAAACATGCCGTGACTTCCTATCTGAACGGTTGACTGGTTTTATTTCCCGGTCAAGGGATAATCGGCCCTTCCCCCTGCATTTCGAGGGTATCTACACCTATGTGGTACAACGGCCTGCTCGACTTGTCGGCCTGGCAACTGGTCGGCATCACTTTGTTGATGACCCATGTGACCATTGTCAGCGTCACGGTCTACCTGCACCGCTACTCCGCGCACCGGGCCCTGGAGCTCAATGGCGCGCTCAAGCACTTCTTCCGTTTCTGGCTGTGGCTGACCACGGCGCAGAACACGCGCGAGTGGACTGCCGTCCACCGCAAGCATCACGCCAAGTGTGAAACCCCCGACGACCCGCACAGCCCCGTACACAAGGGCCTGAGCACAGTGCTGCGCAAAGGTGCCGAGCTCTATCGTGAGGAGGCGCGCAACCCCGAAACCCTGCGCATCTACGGCAAGAACTGCCCGGATGACTGGATCGAGCGCAACCTCTACTCCCGCTACAAGCTGGGCGGCATCGCGCTGATGGCGGTGATCGACCTGCTGCTGTTCGGCACCATCGGCATCACCATCTGGGCAGTGCAGATGATGTGGATTCCGTTCTGGGCCGCCGGGGTGGTCAACGGCCTGGGCCACGCGCTCGGCTACCGCAACTTCGAATGCCGCGATGCCGCCACCAACCTGGTGCCGTGGGGCATCGTCATCGGTGGCGAAGAGCTGCACAACAACCACCATACCTACCCCAACTCGGCCAAGCTGTCGGTCAGGCGCTGGGAGTTCGACATGGGTTGGGCGTGGATCCGCCTGTTCTGCCTGCTGCGCCTGGCCAAGGTGCAGCGCGTGGCGCCGATCGCCCACCGGGTCGAAGGCAAAGGCAACCTGGACATGGACACCGCCATGGCCATTCTCAACAACCGCTTCCAGATCATGGCCCAGTACCGCAAGCTGGTGATCGGCCCGCTGGTCACGCAGGAGCTGGCCCGCGTCGATGCCTCGCTGCGCCACCACTTCCGCCGCGCCAAGCGCCTGTTGTCGCGCGAGACCAGCCTGCTGGAAGACCGCCACCACGTGCGCATCGAGTCGATGCTCGCCCACAGCCAGGCGCTGAAGACCATCTACGAAAAACGCCTGGCCCTGCAGCAGATCTGGGCGCGCACCAGCGCCAACGGCCACGACATGCTGGCCGCCATGAAAGACTGGGTACACGACGCGGAAACCAGCGGCATCCAGGCCCTGCGCGACTTCGCGGCACAGCTCAAGACCTACTCCCTGCGCCCGACCAGCGCCTGACCGCCGTTGATCGGCACGCCCCTCTGGCGGGGCGTGCCGACCGGAACTTCGCCCTCTCGTTTACACTCATATCTGGCACATCGCCCGCGTGGCGGGCCAGATGCTGGCCGCACGCTTTCACGCCGAGATCTGCTCCGTGCACATGGCCAAGAACATTCCAACGACACTGCCCGGCACCCCGCCCCCCGAAGCCGCCCAGACCTTGCTTGCGCTGTTCCACGCCCAAGGTGAGGTTGCCCGCCTGAGCGAGCGCGAGCAGCTGTTCAGCTCGCTGCTCGACAGCGTCAACGCGGTGCTATGGGCCTTCGACTGGGAAACCCGTCAGGTGCTGTACGTCAGCCCCGCCTACGAGCGCATCTTCGGCCGCCCGGCCAGCCTGGTGCTGGCCGACTACAACGAGTGGCGCGACAGCATCTACCCCGACGACCTGGAGTTCGCCGAGCGCAGCCTGGCCCAAGTACTGCTCAAGGGCTCAGTGGAAGACCGCGAATACCGCATCCTCAATGCCGACGGCCAGCTACGCTGGCTGAGCGACAAGTGCTACATCAACCAGCAACGCGATGGCGACCGGGTGATCATCGTTGGCATCGCCGAAGACATCACCGAGAAGAAGCAGCTCGAAGGCGAGCTGCAGCGCCTGGCCACCACCGACGTGCTGACCCAGAGCAGCAACCGCCGGCACTTCTTCGAATGCGCCCAGCAAGCCTTCGACAGCGCCCGCGAAGACGGTACGCCACTGGCCTTCCTGCTGCTGGACATCGATGACTTCAAGCGCATCAACGACAGCTACGGCCACCAGGAAGGCGACCAGGTGTTGCAGCAGATCGCCGACAGCGGCAAGGCCGTGCTACGCCGAGGGGATCTGTTCGGGCGTATTGGTGGCGAGGAATTTGCGGCGGTGTTTCCGGGCTGTACTGCCCAGGTAGCGGAACAGATTGCCGAGCGCTTGCAGCGGCATATCCAGCGGCTGAGCTTCAGCCATGGGGAGCAGACCTACGGGGTGACGGTGAGCCAGGGGGTGACCGGGCTGACTGACGAGGATGCGGCGCTGGACAGCCTGTATGCCCGGGCCGATGCGGCAATGTACCAGGCCAAGCGACAGGGCAAGAACCAGATCGTCCGCGGCTGACTGTTTTTCACCACCTGCCGGCCTGTACGGCCCTGTGGGAGCGGCCTTGTGTCGCGAAAGGGCTGCAAAGCAGCCCCTGAATCTCAGCGCAGATGCACAAATTGCTGGGGCTGCTTCGCAGCCCTTTCGCGACACAAGGCCGCTCCCACAGGATCTGCGCCGGGCTCAACGAACCTAGCCCCAAAATCTCAGCTGGAAACCTCGGCCTCGGCTACCGGCGGCTCTTCCTGCGGCTTTACCTCCGGGTTCTCCACCTTCCGCAACCGCCTCAGCTCCGGCAGGCCAAGCTTGAGCAGCCGCGCAGTCTTGCTGCTGGCCACCTTCTCCAGCCCCTGCTCGGCCGGCAGGCGCGACAACTGCCCGGCCAGGTTCATTGCCAGGATCTCCCGCGAATACACCCCGCCGCCCAGTTGGTAGATCGCCGCGATCAGCTCGCGCAACCCCAGCGGCAACCGCCAGCGCGTACGCAGCGCCGAGCCGAACGCCGCACCGAACTCATTGAGCGACAGCTGCACCTGGTCTTCATCCAGCTCACCGCCGGCCAGCCGCCACTCCTGCAAGCAGCGCAGCACCGCCAGGTCGCCCAGGCAATGCAGCAACCCCGCGCAATAACACAGCCCTTCATCCAGCTCGAGCATGCGTGCCAAGGTGCGGCCATATTCGGCAGCGTGCAGCGACAAATCCCAGTAACGGGCTGCATGCTCCGCCAGCAGCGGGTCACTGAGGCGCGCACTGCGCTTGAGGGTCATGCCCAGGATAAGGTTCATGCTCTGGGTGCTGCCAAGCTTGTTCAGGGCCTGCAGTAACGTCTGCACCGGTGCTTCGCGGTGCAGTGCTGCGCTGTTGGCCGCAGCGATCAGCACGGCGGTGATCTGCGGGTCGCCCTGCACTTGCTCTTCAAGCACTCTCAGGTTCAGGCCATGTGGGTTGAGCGCGCGCTTGATCGCCACCTGCACATCGGCCAGCAGCGGCCCGCCATCGGCGGTAGCGCGACGCTGCTCGAGGTAGGCAGGCAGGCTGGCACCTGCCTGCAGGGCCGGCACTGGGCAGGCAATTTCTTCGCCAACCGCCAGCAGCAGCTCCTCCAGGCGCTTGCGCAGGGTGTCCAGGTTCAGCGGCTTGCTCAGGTAGGCCGTGGGATGCAGGGGCAATGCTTCGCGCACACTGGCACTGTCGCTGCGGTTGCTCATGAGGATGAACGGCAACCCCGAGCCTTTGGCGCGCACCTTGCGCAACAAGTCGAGGCCATCGACACCAGCCAGTTCGCGCGCGGCGATGATCAGGTCGGGCTTGCTGGACAGCGCGCTCAGAGCCTGCGAGCCGTCGGCGCAGACCTGCAGACGGGCATCACAGCGCACGCTCAGCAGCATTTCGCTGAGCATGTCGCGTACCCAGGGGTCGCCCTCGACAATCAGTACGCTTGGTGGGGTGGGGTCTGCAGCGTTCATCGCCAACTCCTGAATAGCCCTGACACACAGTCCATCGCAGCTTCCTGAGCAAATCCTCCGACAACGATAGCGCCCCATGGCTTTCCTGGGCACAAAAAAAAACCCGCCGAAGCGGGTTTTTTCTGAAGCGCGTCACATCAGGCGAGTTCAGCAAAGCACTCTTCGATGATAGCCAGGCCTTTGTCCAGCAGAGCGTCTTCGGCGGTCAGCGGAACCAGGATACGCAGGACGTTGCCGTAGGTACCGCAGGACAGCAGGATCAGGCCCTTCTCGCGAGCCTTGGCGACAACCTGGCCAACGGCAGCAGCGTTCGGGGTGTGAGTGCCTTTCTCGAAGACTTCGACAGCGATCATCGAGCCCAGACCACGGACGTCGCCGATGATCGGGTGCTTCTTCTGAATTTCGCGCAGGCCAGTGGTCAGGCGCTCACCCACAGCTTTGCTGCGGTCCAGCAGTTTCTCTTCTTCGAACACTTTGATCACGGCCAGGGCCGCGGCGCAAGCGATCGGCGAGCCGGCGTAGGTGCCGCCCAGGCCGCCAGGAGCGATGGCGTCCATGTACTCGGCCTTGCCGCACACACCGGCCAGCGGGAAGCCGCCAGCGATGGATTTGGCGAAGGTGGTCAGGTCAGGCGCAACGCCCATCTGCTCCATGGCGAAGAAGGTGCCAGTACGGCCAGCGCCGGTCTGTACTTCGTCGGCGATCAGCAGGATGCCGTGCTGGTCGCACAGGGCGCGCAGGCGCTGCATCAGCTCTTTCGGCGCTGGCAGGAAGCCGCCTTCGCCTTGTACCGGCTCGAGGATGATCGCGGCGATGTCACGCGGCTCGGCGTCGTTCTTGAAGATGCGCTCGACCGAGGCGATGGCGTCGTCAACGCTGATGCCGTGCAGTTCGCTCGGGAACAGGGCGCGGAAGATGCCACCTGGCATCAGACCCATGCCAGCGGAGTACGGCACGACCTTGCCGGTCAGGCCCAGGGTCATCATGGTACGGCCGTGGTAGCCGCCGGTGAAGGCGATGACGCCAGCGCGGCCAGTGGCGGCACGGGCGATCTTGACGGCGTTTTCAACGGCTTCGGAGCCGGTGGTGACCAGCAGGGTCTTCTTGTCGAAGTCGCCTGGGACCAGCTTGTTGATCTTCTCGCACAGCTCTACGTAAGGCTCGTAGGCCAGCACCTGGAAGCAGGTGTGGCTGACCTTGGTCAGCTGATCTTGCACGGCCGCAACCACTTTCGGGTGCAGGTGGCCGGTGTTCAGTACTGCGATGCCGCCGGCGAAGTCGATCAGTTCGCGGCCTTCAACGTCGATCACGGTCGAGTTCTTCGCGGTATCGACGAAGATCGGGTGGATCTGGCCAACGCCACGTGGGACGGCGGCTACACGACGTTGCATCAAGGATTCGTTGGTCTTGCTCATAATGCCCTCATTGCGCCGGTCTGGAGTGGCGCTTTTATTCGGGGGTGGCTGGGAGTGCTCGCGAACAGTATTCGTTGATCGACTGCCATGAACGCCCTGGCCACCAGGTACTGCGATGTAAAAAAGGCCAGCGAGACGTCGCTCTCGCGCCCCGCTGGCAGAGGTAAAACCGCTACCGTGCGATCAGACGCTGATGCACAGGTATTTGATTTCGAGGTAGTCCTCGATACCGTACTTGGAACCTTCGCGGCCCAGGCCCGAGGCCTTGATGCCACCGAACGGTGCCACTTCGTTGGAGATCAGGCCGGTGTTGATACCTACCATGCCGTATTCCAGGGCTTCGGCAACACGGAACACACGGCTCATGTCGCGGGCGTAGAAGTACGAGGCCAGGCCGAACTCGGTGTCGTTGGACATGGCGATGACTTCGGCCTCGTCCTTGAAGCGGAACAGCGGCGCCAGTGGGCCGAAGGTCTCTTCCTTGGCGACGGCAGCGGTCTTCGGTACGTCGACCAGAATGGTCGGTTCGAAGAAGTTGCCTTCGATGATCTTGCCACCGGACAGTACCTTGGCGCCTTTGCCAACGGCGTCTTCGATGTGTTCCTGGACCTTGGCGACAGCCTTGCCGTCGATCAGCGGACCAGTGGTGGTGCCTTCTTCCAGGCCGTTACCGATCTTCAGCTTGGCAACAGCGGCGGCCAGCTTCTGGGCGAACGCGTCGTAAACGCCGTCCTGCACGTAGATACGGTTGGCGCAGACGCAGGTCTGGCCGTTGTTGCGGTACTTGGAGATGATCGCGCCCTCGACCGCCTTGTCCAGGTCGGCATCGTCGAACACGATGAACGGGGCATTGCCACCCAGCTCCAGGGAAACCTTCTTGATGTCCTTGGCGCATTCTTCCATCAGCTGGCGACCGATTTCGGTCGAGCCGGTGAAGGACAGCTTGCGAACCAGGGAGTTGCCGGTCAGTTCGCCGCCAACTTCGCCAGCGCTGCCGGTAACCACGCTCAGCACGCCAGCCGGGATGCCAGCACGGTGGGCCAGTTCGACCAGGGCCAGGGCGGAGTAAGGGGTCTGCGAGGCAGGCTTGAGCACCATGGTGCAGCCAGCTGCCAGGGCCGGGCCGGCTTTACGGGTGATCATGGCGGCCGGGAAGTTCCACGGGGTGATGGCCGCGGTAACGCCGATTGGCTGCTTGATGACGATCAGGCGCTTGTCTGGCTGGTGGCCCGGGATGGTGTCGCCATAGACGCGCTTGGCTTCTTCGGCGAACCACTCGATGAACGAGGCAGCGTAGGCGATTTCGCCCTTGGCTTCAGCCAGCGGCTTGCCTTGTTCGGTGGTCATCAGGCGAGCCAGGTCGTCCTGGTTCTCGATCATCAGTTCGAACCAGCGACGCAGCTTGGCCGAACGCTCCTTGGCGGTCAGGGCACGCCAGGCCGGCAGGGCCTTGTCGGCGGCTTCGATGGCGCGGCGGGTTTCCGCGGTGCCCATCTTCGGCACGGTACCGATGACTTCACCAGTGGCCGGGTTGGTGACCTTGATGGTCTGGCCGTTGTCCGCATCCAGCCACTCACCATTGATGTAGGCTTGCTGGCGGAACAACTGAGCGTCTTTGAGCTGCATGTCGGCTTCCCGAATTGTTGATTGTTGAAAAGCGCCCAAGGCAGGGCATCGAGCGTTTGAAATCTCAAACGAATGCTAAGCGGCTGCTGGGGTGTTGGACAATAGGCTGTTCGAAAAAAAGAACGAATGGTTGAACACCCTGGCGGAAATTTCATGATTTGCATAATGGCAACCGGCCTCTTCGCGGGTTAACCCGCTCCCACAGGATCTGCACAGCATCCAGAAATTGTGCAGTACCTGTGGGAGCGGGTTTACCCGCGAAGAGGCCAGTACAGGTTAGACGAACGAGCTGAAGGAAATGTGATGGGAGGACCGACGGCCCTCCCGGAAGGGATTGATCAGAACGCCTTGGCCAGGTCGATCACCAGGGCCCGGTAACCCACGCTGCCCGGCTGCCGGCTGTGCACCTTCAGCTCCACCAGCACCTCTTGGGTCCCGCGCCGCACCTCGTTGAGCACGGTGGTGGTCAGTTTCTCCGGGGTCAGGAAGTTCACCGACGCCGAGTAGATGAACTGGGTGTCGGTCTCTGGCCGGTAGGCCACCACTGAAGTCACCGGGCTGTACCACTCGTCGCCGCGCTCCTTGCCGTATTCCCACACCTGCTCGACCGTGCCCTTGGCCTCGTCGATGCGGTACTCCACCGCCCGGCTGTAGTTGCCGGTCAGCCTGGTTGGCGCAAAGTCGCGGCCCCAGCCGTTGTCGAACACGGTCAGCGTGCCTTTGCCGGTCAGCCAGGCGGTGTGCTGGGTCCACGACCAGTCGAAGCCTTCGCTCGCCACCGGCTTCAGTACTTTTTCGCGTAGACGCTCAGGCCAGCCTTGGGGCGAGGCGAGAATCCATTTCACCTGTTTGTCGCGGCCTATCTTCACCACGCCCTGGTGCCGTGCTGAAACGATGATGCTGTCGTCTTCGGCGTCGTAGTCGATGGCATTGACGTGTGCCCAGTTACGCCCGGTGCCCACCCCTGGGGTGTCGCCAAATGGCAGGTCACCCTCGGCCAGTTCGTTGGCCAGCCGCTCGTCCTGTTTCTGCACCCCGGGCGGCAACTGGATGGCTGCCTTGCCCAGGGTTTCCAGCAGGTCGCCACGGTAAGGGTCGAGGATCTGGTTGAGGTCCCAGAAGTCCAGCACATCACCGGCCTCGTTGACCTCGATGATGTGGTCGCGAATCGAGCGCACGCGCTTGCCGTCGGGGCGACGATAGTCGCTGGTGCCCACCCGCAGCAGGTAAGTGCCATTGGCGGTTTCGCGGATTTCATGGGAGAAGTCGGCGAACTTGTCTGGCAGGCTGCGCTGCCAGATGCGCCGGCCCAGCAGGTCGTACTTGGAGTAGGTCTGGCCCTGGCCCCAGATAAGCTTGCCGTCGCGGGTCTGCTGGAAGCCCATGGTGCCGCCCAGGCCATCGCGGCGGTTGGAGTCGTGGATCTGCTCGATGTCCAGGTACCAGCGCACGTCACCATTGCTGTCGGCGATCCAGTTGTTGCCCACCTGGTCCCATTCTGCCGCGCCGCCCAAGGCATTCCACTTGAAGGCGCGCCCGCCCGGGATGTCACCCTGCAGGTGGTTGAACAGGTACAGGCGCTTTTCAAAACCTGGCGCTACCTTGACCGGCTGTACCTCAGGCAAGGCAGCGGTCTGCTTGGCCACCACCGGCAAGCGCACGGCCGAGGCGTAGATCTGGTACTGCTCGCGGATGCGCTCGCCGTCGAGCTTGTAGGTCACTTCCACCTGGTTGACGTGATCCGGGTACAGGCCGAATACCGGGATGCCGCCGTAGGTCCACAACGAACGGTCGGATACCTCGTAGGCGATGTCCACACCGCGCTCGCCCCGCCCCAGCACGCGCACGTGCGCGGCACTCAGGCTGCGCCCACCGTCGCGAATGATCGCGGTCAGCGGCGCCAGGCGATACGGGTTGACCACCACATCGCCGAGCAGCGCCCCGTCAGGTTCGGGGACCTTGGCGGTCAGGCAGGCGCCTTCAGGCAATGCAGGGGTTTCGGTCTTGGCATTCATGGCAAAGCTCCTTGTGCTCAGAAGTCGTAACGGGCTGTGGCGCCAACGGTGCGCGGGGTGCCGAGCACGCCGGCATAGCCACCGTTGGCGGAGTTCCAAAGGCTGGTGAAGTAGGTCTTGTCGCCGGCGTTCTTCACCCACAGCGACAGGTCGACCACGCCGTCGCCCTGGTCCAGGCGTACACCGGCGGAAAGGTTGACCAGCGCGTAGCTGGGGATCTGGCCGAAATCGGAGTCGTCGATGGTGCCCACCGCCTTGGAGCGGAAGGCGTAGCTGGCGGTGACATAGGGTTCGATGTGCTCGCTGGCCTGCCACTTGTACTGGGTGTTGAGGTTGGCGATGTACTTGGAGGCGCCTACCACCTGGTGGCCAGACAAGTCGCAAGTGGCGGTGGCGTTGGCCAGGCTCACCTCCGGCGGGCATGGGGCGTCCTTGTACTCGGTGTAGCGCACGTCGTTCCACGAGCCGTTGAAGTTGACCGTGAGGCCGCGCAGCGGCAGCGCCGTGGCTTCGAACTCCAGGCCACGCGATCGCACCTTGCCGGCGTTGGCCAGGTACTGCACGCGGTTGACCTGGTCGTAGACGTTGGCCTGGTAGCCATGCACTTCAGCCCAGAACAGGTTGGTATTGAGCTGCAAGCGGTCGTCGAACAGCGAGCTTTTCAAGCCGACTTCGGCGTTATTGACCCGCTCGGTGCCAACCAGCAGGGAGTCGGTGCCCAACCGAGGCGCAGCGCCAACGGTAAGGTTGATGCCGCCAGACTTCTCGCCGTGGGTCAGGGTGGCGTAGCCCAGCAACTGCTCGTTGAAGCGGTAGCTCAGGCCCAGCAGACCAGAGGGGCTGAAGCTGTACTGGTTGAGGTCGCCTGAATCGTAGGCGCCTACCCGAGCCTGGCGCGCTGCTGCGGCGGCCCCGGTTACTGCTGCGCCGCCGGTTGGTGCGTCGCGGGTCACCCAGGCGCTCTTTTCTTCATAGGTGCCGCGAACGCCGGCGGTGAAGTCCAGGCGGTCGGTGATGTGCCAGGTACCCTGGGCGAACAGCGCGTAGCTGTCCGTGTCGATGTGCCCGTTGCCAATGGTGTCGACGTTGGCCAGGGCGCCAGCCGGGGTGAGGTTCCAGATATCCGCCTGCGGACCGTAGTAAGTGAAGGATTTGTTGTCCAGGTCCTGCTTGAAGTAGTACGCGCCAAGCACGTAGTCGAAGGCACCACCGGTGGGCGAAGCCAGGCGGATTTCCTGCGAGTACTGCTTGTCGCGCACCGATACCCCGGCGCTGTAGAACACTGGCACGTTGAGGCCGTCGTCATTGCGCGGGGTGAAGTCCCACCAGCGGTAGGCGGTGATCGAGGTCAGGGTGAAGTCGTTGGGCAGGGTCCAGTTGGCCTCCACCGAGGTACCGCCCTGGAACACCGTCACTTGCTGGTCGGCGTCGAAGTTGACCTTGCGGTCCTTGCCCGACACCAACGTCGCGCCGGCCTGCGCGGCCAAGCTTTCGTAGCGGTTGACGCCATTGATGGTCGGGCCGGTGCTGTACAGGCTGAGAATACCGTTGTCGGAGTCTTCTTCGTTGTATTCGCCGATCCAGCGCAGGTTGAAGGTTTCGCTCGGCTTGAACAGCAGCTGGGTACGAAAGCCTTGGCGCTTGCCGCCATTGAGGTCGTCGCCGTTGTGGATGTTCTTCACATAGCCGTCGTCCTCGGTGCGGTAGGCGCTGATGCGCCCGGCCAGCGTATCGCTGATCGGCCCCGAGAAGCTGCCTTGGGTCTGCAGGTAGCCGTCTTCACCGATCGACTGCTGAATGCTGCCCTCACGGTGGAAGGTGGGCTTGCGCGTGGTGATGTTGAGCACGCCGGCGGTAGTGTTCTTGCCGAACAGCGTACCCTGCGGGCCGCGCAGCACCTCCAGCTGCTCCACGTCCAGCAGGTCGAACACGGCCATGCCGGGGCGGCCGAGGTAGACGTTGTCGAGGTAGATGCCGACGCTGCCTTCCAGGCCATCGCTGGCCGGGTTGTTGCCCAGGCCACGGATCGAAATGCTCGACTGGCGGGCATGAACGTAGGCGACGTTGGTGCTTGGCACCAGTTGCTGCAGGTCCTGCACGCGGTAGATGCGTTGGCTTTCCAGGGTTTCGCTGTCGAGCACGCTGATAGGCGTGGGCACGCTTTGCGCGGTTTCTTCGCGGCGGCGTGCATTGACCGTGACGGTACCGAGCTTGGCTTCCTGCTCCACCGCCGGGGTGGCGTTGACTGGCTCTTCGGCGAAGCTGGCAGAGGATGCGGCCAGCAGCACGCCAGCAGCCAAGGGTTGCAAGGTGAAACGCGACGCGCGCGCAGGCCAACGGGAAACTCCGGACATGCAAATGCTCCTTGAGGCATGGGCCCTGGCGAGCATTTCCGTTGGCGGAACCGAATCGCGGTCAGTCGGGCTTATATTCTTTTAAGTGATATAAATATTTGCAATTCATATTTTGTGGAATAAGTGACACCCTTTATAAGGGGGCTAACCCTTGTCAGCAATTGCATTCGACCGAAAGTTTCAATGTAAAAAATGCATATCGATCTCCGTCAGCTGCGCCACTACATTGCCCTTGTCGAGCACCGCAGCTTCGTTGCTGCGGCGGCTGCGGTGAACCTGTCGCAATCAGCATTCAGCCGCAGCATCCAGACCCTCGAACACAACATCGGCTGCCGCCTGGTGGACCGCGCCAGCAAGGAGCTGGCGCCGACTCGCCAGGGCCTGTTGGTGCTGGAGCATTCGCGGCGGCTGGTGCACGGGGCACATAACCTGGTCAACGAGATCCACCAGTTCAACGGTGCTACTACCGGCGTGGTGCGCTTTGGCTCCGGCCCCGCGCCGGCAGGGGGTTTGGTACCGCGTGCGGTGGCACGCTTCGTCGCCGAATACCCCGCGGCACGTACCTGCTTCCAGGTAGATAACTGGCAGGCGCTGAACCGCAAGCTGGTTGCCGAGGAGATCGAGTTCTTCGTCGCCGACACCCGCCAGTTCGAGTCTGATCCGGACTACCAGGTGCACAAGCTGGCGCCGCAGCGCTGGCATTTCTGCTGCCGCGTCGGGCACCCTTTGACCGAGCGCGAGAGCGTGCGGGCGCGTGACCTGTTCGATTTCCCCCTGGCCACCACCTTCCGCCCGCCGAATATCCGCAAGATCCTCAGCGACCTCAGCGGGCGGCAGGATTTTCTGCCGACGGTGGAGTGCGAGCATGGCTATGCGCTGCTGAATGTGGTGATGCACTCGGACACCATCGGCATTGCCTGCAATGCCAACTTGCGGCCGTATCAGCGTGACGGGGGGTTGGTGGCATTGCAGCTGGCCGACCTGACGGTGGAGCAGGAGGAAGCGTTCTATACCCGTTATGGTGTGGTGAGCCGGGTGGGGTATGGGCTATCGCCGCTTGCTCAGGGGCTGGTCAGGCAACTGATTGCCTGTGATACCGAGTTGTGACCGATGGGGCGCCCCCTGTGGGAGCGGGTTTACCCGCGAATACGATGGTGAATTCATTTACGCATTCGCGGGTAAACCCGCTCCCACAGGGTCGTCTACATCCCTCAACCTTTGCGGGTTGTCCGGCTCAACTGGCCATCCACCCCGACCGGCACCTCACCCGCCAGGGTCACCCGCCGTACCACCCGCGGCTGGGTCCCGTAATCATCCACTGCATAATGCTGCGTCGCGCGGTTGTCCCAGATCGCCACATCCCCCGCCTGCCAGCGCCAGCGAACGGTGTTCTCCAGGCGTGTCACATGCCCTTGCAGCACTGCGAACAGGTGTTGCGAATCCGCCAGCGAATAACCTTTGATGCGCTTCACGAAATGCCCTAACTGCAACACCCGCTCGCCACTGATAGGGTGCACGCGCACCACTGGGTGCTCGGTCTCGTATACGGTGGAGGTGAACACCTTGCGGTAACGCTCAAGCTTCGCTGGGTCGACATCGGGCTTGAGGCTCGCGTAGTCATATTCGTTGCTGTGCACCGCCCACAACTTGTCGGCCAGCTCGCGCAACGGCTCAGGCAATTCCTGATAAGCCGCCGCAGTGTTGGCCCAAACGGTATCCCCACCGGATGCCGGCGCCACCACGCTGCGCAGGATCGAGGCCTTTGGGTAGGCGTCGACGAAGGTCACATCGGTGTGCCAGGAGTTGGCCCGCTGGCCTTCGGCGCCATCGAGCTGCAACAGGTAGCTGGTGCCATCCACCACTGGCACGGTGGGGTGAGCGACCGGCTCGCCGAGCAACTTGGCGAAGGCTTCCTGGCTTTGGTCATCCAGGTGGGTCTGGCCACGGAAGAAGATCACCTTGTGCTTCACCAGCGCGGCCTGGATGGCGTCGAGGGTGGCGGCATCAAGGTCGGCGGACAATTGCACACCGCGAATTTCGGCGCCGATGCGGCCGGCAACCGGGTGTATGTCGAGTTCGAGGGTTTGTGGCGCAGTGGCCAGGGCGGCGTTGCTCATGGTCGTGTCCTTGCGGTCATTGTCGGGTTTTCGGGGTTCAGCGGGCGGCCTGCACGGCCTGTTTCTGTTGCAGGGCCGCTTCGAGGAAGCGTGGTTCGATCCAGTCGGCCACCTGGAAGCCACGGCGGATCAGGCGCTCCTTGGCAGCCAGGTCCACGCCCTGCTGCAGCTGGCCGACAAACTCGGCGTCCAGCCGTGGATCGAAGTAATGAGCCAGGTCTTCCTTGGCCAGGTCGTCGCTGAGGATGCTGCGCGGCCAGTTGGCATTGCTGGCCACCAGCTCGACGTAGGCCTCGCGGTTGTGTTCGTCGCGCAGCCAGGCGCTGGCCTGTTGCTGGGCATTGACCAGGCGCTGCACCAGCTCGGGGTATTTGCGGATGAAATCGCCAGTGCCCAGCAGCACCGCCTGGGTACTGCCGGCGCCTTCCAGGTCACGTGAGTTGACCGGTAGTTCGACCAGCCCGCGCTCGCGCAGCGACAGCAGGTTGGACAGGCCCCAGGTGGCGTCGATCTGCTTGGCGGCCAATGCGGCATTGGCGGCGTTGAAGTCCAGGTTGATCACCTTCAGATCGCGCTCGCTCAGCCCCTGGCTGGCCAGGGCGCTGGCGAACGACAACTGGTTGGCGGTGCCACGGAACACCGCCACGCGCTTGCCCTTGAGGTCGTGCAGGGTCTTTATGCCGGAACCGGGCACCACGCCCAGGTAGCTCTTCACCCCACGTACGCCCGCCGACAACACGCGGGTGTCCAGGCCATTGGCCTTGCCGACGATGGCGGCCAGGTCGCCGAGGTAGGCGAAATCGGCCTGGCCGTTGGCCAACGCTTCGTTCACCACCGGCCCGGCGCCCTTGAAGAAGTGCCAGTCGATGCGAATGTTGTCCTTGGCGAACTCCCTTTCCAGCAGTTGCTGGTCACGCAGCACGTCGACCACGCCACCGGCGCTGGGCTTGCTGCCCGCGCTGAGGTCGGGTACCGCGATGCGGATGCTTGCTGGCTTGGCCGGTTCAGCTGCGTGGGCGCTGAGGGTGAAGGCCAGCCCAAGGGCGGTGATCAGGTGACGCAGCGGGGTTTTCATGGCAAGGCTCCTTGGCAGGCTGCCACCGGCGATGGCCGGCGCTTTGGCCAGAAGCTAGGCAGGTCTTGTTAGAACCTACAAAGATCAAAACTTCATTCTTCAGTAACTGGAAAGCATAAATCAGGCGGCATGCGGGTCTGCGGCTGGCTTGCGGAAAACGCATGGAAAATATGAGGAAAACGCAACGGCGAGGGGCTTCCGTATGCAGGAAGTGCATGTTCTTATCTCTTGAAAGTCATTTTTGAGAATTTTTAATTCCATAAATGAATAATCTAACAATGCTTCGAGAGATGGCCGATGAATGGAATTCTGAGCAGAGGTCGAGATTGGTTTCGGGGGCCGCTGCGCGGCCCATTCGCGACGCAAGGCCGCTCCCACAAAGATCGCGCCAGCTTGCTGCCATGGTTGGTGCCTGTGGTTATTGCGCTGCTGTGGGTAGTGGCCAGCCGGGAGCACTGGATGAGCGAGCAGATCCTGCCAGCGCCAGCATTGGTGTGGCAGAGCGCGGTGGAGTTTGGCTCCGGCGAGCTGTGGGGGCACCTGTGGATAAGCTTGCAGCGGTTGTTCTGGGGGTTGGCGGTCGGCATCGGCAGCGGCTTGCTGCTGGGAGTCTGGCTGGGTGCTTCGCGGCGGGCGCAGACGCTGGTGCTGCCTACCTTCGTGGCGCTGGCACAGATTCCTACCCTGGCCTGGATCCCGTTGTTCATGTTGTTCTTCGGGATCGGCGAATTGCTCAAGCTGGTGGTGCTGGTAAAAGCCGTGGTGGTCCCCGTTACCTTGCACACGCTGGTCGGTGTACGTGATGCCCAGCCCAAGCTGCGAGAGGCCGCTGCAGTGCTGCGCCTGCCTCGCCATCTGCTTTTTCTGCGCCTGCTGCTGCCGGCTGCACTGCCCGCCTTTCTAACTGGCGTACGCCTGGCCCTGGCCACCGGCTGGACCTCGCTGCTGGCGGTCGAACTGCTGGCCTCCAGCGAAGGGATTGGCTACCTGATGGTGTGGGGGCGGCAACTGTTCATGCTCGACCTGGTGCTGCTGTGCATTCTGGTGATCGGCCTGGTCGGTGCACTGCTGGAGCGCGGCTTTTCGGCCCTGGAAAAGCGCCTGCTGTATTGGCCGCAAGCGGCCACAGGGGAGCAGCACCGTGACCCCGTGCCGCGGGGTTGGCAAAGTCTGCTGCTACCACTGGCACTGTTGGCACTGTGGCAGGCCAGCAGCAGCTTTGGCTGGGTCGACAGCAACATCCTGACCTCGCCACTCGAAGTGTTGCGCACCCTGCTGACCGGCCTGGCCGATGGTTCGTTGGCTCAGGCCTTGCTGCTGAGCCTGCAGCGCGCACTGACCGGTTTGCTGCTGGGCGGTGGCGCTGGCCTGCTGGTCGGTTTGCTGTTGGGGCTTTCGGCCAATGCCGAACGTATCTTCGGGCCAAGCCTGTCGGCCTTGCGTCAGGTGGCGCTGTTTGCCTGGGTGCCGCTGCTCACAGCCTGGTTCGGCCTTGGTGAAGGGGCCAAGCAGGTATTCGTCGGCATGGCCGCTTTCTTCCCGTTGTTGATCGCCACCCAGCGCGGTATCGCCAGCCTGTCGCCGCAGCTGGGCGAAGCGGCGCGCACCCTGCGCCTGAACCTGTGGCAACGCCTGCGCCTGCTGGTGCTGCCCGGCGCAGCCCCGGCCATTTTCGCCGGCCTGCGCCTGTCGCTGATCTACGCCTGGCTGGGCACCATTGGTGCCGAGTACTTCATGCCCTCGGACGGCGGCATCGCCAGCCTGATGATCGGCGCGCAGCAACTGTTCCGCATGGACCAGGTAATGGCCGCCATGCTGTTGATCGGCCTGGTCGGCGCCCTGCTCGGCACCCTTGGACAACGCCTCGAATCGCGCGCCACGCGCTGGAGAACCGCATGAACGCCTTCAACACCTCGCACCTGCACGCGGCCAACCAGCCCGATGTCACCCCGCCCCTGGTCAGCTTCGAGGGGGTCGGCAAAGTGTTCAGCGTCGATGGCCAGCCGCTGGAAGCCATCCGCAACTTCAACCTGTCGATCAACCAAGGCGAATTCATCGCCATCGTCGGTGCTTCCGGCTGTGGCAAATCCACCCTGCTGCGCCTGCTGGTAGGGTTGGATACCGACTACAGCGGCAGTATCCGCGTCGACGGCCACACTGTTAGCGGTATTGGTAGCGAGCGCGGCATCGTGTTTCAGGAGCACCGGCTGTTCCCCTGGCTGAGCGTGGAGCAGAACATCGCCTTGGGCCTGGTCAACGAACCGCTCACCCAGGGTGAACGCGCGCGACGGGTACACGAGTTCGTGCAACTGGTGGGGCTGGTCGGTTTCGAGTCGGCCTACCCACACCAACTGTCCGGCGGCATGGCCCAGCGCGTGGCGATCGCCCGAGGCCTGGTAGCCAGCCCGCGTATCCTGCTGCTCGACGAGCCGTTCGGCGCGCTGGATGCGCTGACCCGCCAGCAACTGCAGGACGAGCTGCTGGCCATTCGCGAACGTGCCGGCATCACCACACTACTGGTCACCCATGACGCCGAAGAGGCCACCTACCTGGCCGACCGGGTGGTGGTTCTGGAGCCACGCCCGGGGCGGATCAAGTCGGTGGTGGAGATCGACCTGCCACACCCACGGTTGCGTACGGGCGTAGCACTTCACGGGCTGCGGGAGAAGGTACTGCACCAGATCACTGGGGATGGCGGCTACCTGACACCGCCGGTGCGACGGGTCGAAGGGCTGAGGCCGGAGCTGATTGCGCTCTGAGCCTGTGGGAGCGGGCATGCCCGCTCTCATAGGACTGCACATAACTTTTGAATTAACAGGAACCCTGTGGGAGCGGCTTCAGCCGCGAACACCGGCGCAGCCGGTGCCATGCACCGCGTTGGATTCTTCGCGGCTAAAGCCGCTCCCACAGGGTACGCGGACCGCTTGCGAATTCAGGTCTCCATGCGACAGCGAATGCCCGCGAAGAAGACTCACCGGGCACTCAGGTCACGCAGGTAAACCCAAGGGTAGATACCCCGCTCATGCCCATCGCTGAACACCAGTTGCACGCCATATCCTTGCGGCTGGATGTGCACCACGCGCACATCATCGCGAACCAGGCTGATGTTCCCCTGCAGCCGTGCCGCTCGGCATTGCGAGCAGGGGCAAGCACCGCGCAGGCGGGCATGGCTGAGGCTATGTTCGCCGTCTTGCCATTGCAGCACCAGTTGCCCAGGGCCGCGCATGTTGCGAAGAGCTTGCGGGGCGTTCATCAGGAGGCCCCGCGCAGTTGTGCCATGGCAATCCGCACAGCCTTGCGCACCTCGGGGTCGCTATCGGCCTCGGCAGCCTGCAGCACCGGCAAGGCACGCGCCTGGCCCAGCTCCCCCAGGGCCAGAGCGGCCTCCTTGCGCAGGTTGGCAATGCTGTGGCCAAGCAACTCGCCAAGCGCGTCCAGTGCCGCAGCATGACGTAGCCGCCCCAGAGACCGCGCCGCACGCAGACGTACTTGCCAGAAGTCATCGGCAAGGGCATTTACCAGTGCCGGGCCTGCAGGGGCCAGGCCCACCTTGCCTAGCGTGGTGGCGGCTTCTTCGCGCACTTGCCAGGCCTTGTCAGTCAATGCAGCCACCAATGCTGGCACCACCGCGCTGTCGCGCGCGAGACCCAGCGCACCGATGGCCGCGCGGCGCACCTCGGTGTCCGGCTCATCTTCGGCAAGCTTTGCCAAAGCTGGCAACGCCGGCTGGTGCTTGAGCCAGCCAAGAATACCCACTGCCTCACGCCGGACCGCGGCGTCATCATCGGCCAAGGCAAGCAGTGCAGGCTCCGCAGCATCTTCCAGGCGCAGCTCGCGCAGGGCACGCAGGGCGCTGGCGCGGACGAAGGCATCAGCATGCTTGACCCATGGCAGGATCAGCTGGCCGGCTTCCAGGCTCTTGAGCTCGCTGAGGCTCTGGGCAGCAGCCAGCCGTACCGGCTCGGCAGTATCGGCCAGCGCAGCGCACAGGGCCTGCACAACTTCGGGTTCTTCCCAGGCCTCGAGCAGGCGCGCGGCTTCGGCACGCACCTCGTCGGCGGCATCCACCAGCAGTGCATCGGTGAGCCACGGCAAGCCATCGGGGTCTTCCAGGTCGGCCAGTTCGATCAGGCCGATACGGCGTACCCCCGCGTCAGCGGCACCAAGGCGAGGCAGGAGAGCAAGGATGTCGGGGTTGTCAGTCGTTCGTTCAGTCATAGCGCGATCCGTAGCGGTGGGTGCTCAGTGTCCGGCAGGCCCAGCGGGGTCAGGCGCGGAAGTTCGCGGCCCTCCTCGTGACGGAGCAAGGCCAGACAGTGACGCTTGAGGTGAGTGAATTCAGGGCTGGTCAGCAGGCTGGCGCGGCGTGGGCGCGGAAAGTCCAGGTGCAGGTCTTCAATAAAGCGGCCAGGTCGCGGGCTCATCACCAGGATACGGTCGGCCAGGAACAGCGCCTCGTCGATATCGTGGGTGACGAACACCACGGTGGTGCGGATGCTTGCCCAGATATCGAGCAACAGCTCCTGCATGCGTGCGCGGGTTTGCGCATCCAGGGCACCGAAAGGTTCGTCCATCAGCAAAAGGCGCGGGCGGTTGATCAGCACCCGGGCAATCTCGGCCCGTTGCTGCATACCGCCGGAAAGCTGGCTGGGCCAGCGCCCGGCAAATTCATCCAGCCCCACCAGTTGCAGCATTTCGCGAGCCTGCCGGCGACGTTCGGTGCGGCCCTGGCCCTGCATCTTCAGGCCGAAGGCCACGTTGTCGAGCACGCTACGCCAGGGCAGCAAGGTATGGTGCTGAAACACCATGCCGCGCTGCGGTGACGGCCCGGCAACGGCCTGGCCATCCACGCTCAACTGGCCGCTGCTGGGCACCAGGTGCCCGGCCAGGGCGCCAAGCAACGTCGACTTGCCACAACCGGAAGGGCCAAGGATGCAGACGAACTCGCCAGGCTCTACGGCAAAGTCCAGCCGCTGCACCGCCTCGAATGCTTCGCTGCCGTGCCCCAGGCGTATCGACAGGCCACGCCCGTCGATACGCCCTGGCGCTGGTTGGTAACTGTTCATCAGGTGGCCCTCCGCGTGCGGTACCAAGGCGTGGCCAACTCCCCAAGGCGCTTGACCAGGGCGCTGCTACCCATGCCCAGCACGCCGATCAGCAGCATGCCGACGATGATGTCGGGGTAGTTTTGCAAGGTGTACGACTCCCAGGTGTAGTAGCCGATACCGAACTGCCCGGAAATCATCTCGGCGGTGACCAGGCAGAACCATGAAGTACCCATGCCGATGGCCAGGCCCGTGACGATGCTCGGCAACGCTCCAGGCAACACCACTTCACGCAGAATCGACCACCGCTCTGCCCCGAGGCTGCGCGCCGATGCAACCAGGCGCGGGTCGACGGCCTCGACGCCGTGCACGGTGTTCAGCAGGATCGGGAACAACGCGCCAGTGAACGTTATGAACACCATCGACAGCTCCGACGACGGGAACATCAGGATCGCCAGCGGGATCCACGCCACCGCCGGAATCGGCCGCAGTACTTCCAGTGGCGGCAGCAGGGTGTCCTCGGCCCATTTCGAGCGGCCGATCAACAACCCCAGGGCCACGCCAATCAGCGCTGCTGCGGCATAACCGGCAAACACCCGCGACAGGCTGCTGCCCAGGTGCGCCAGCAGGGCGCTGGAGGTCAGCAGTTGCCAGGCAGCTTCCAGCACCGCCTTCGGTGTGGGGACATAGGTGAACGTCAGCAGCCCGAGGTCCAGCTTCACGCTCGCCGCGACCTGCCAGAACAGCAGGCAGGCCAGCAGCGAAGCCAGGCGCACCGGCCAGCGCTTGAGGTTGCGGGTCATGTCGGTTCCTCTCCGGTCAGCGCTGGGCGACCAGCTTCTGGTTGGCGCTGACAAAGTCCAGCGCTTCACCGCCATGGGCCTTGGCATACTGCTCGGCCTGGTCCTTGAGCAGGAACGCCGCGAGTTCACCCTTGGCGTTGCGCACGAACCAGGCCTGGTTCGCCAGCAACTTGATTCCGCTGTCGGCGGCCTGGGCGTAGATGGCGCGGATGTCCTTGCCCTCCTGCTCCAGCTGGGCCAAGGCGCCAAGCGCGGCCTCCGGCGAAGCGTAGTGGCGGACCTTGCCTTCCCCGCGCACCCAGATCTGTGCCAGGCGGCTGAAGTCGGTAATCGGTTTGCCTGTCAACGCGTCATTAGCCTTGAGTGGCTGCGGGTCGTAGTCTTTCAGCGCCTTGTCGTAATCCAGGCCAGCCTCCCTGAAGGCTGCACGGATATACTGGTCGTCGATGAACTTGTCGGTGTCGAGCCCGCGGTCGGTCTTTTTAAGCAGCTTGAGCGTATCGATGGAGGTTGCGACTGCCTGACGGTATTCAGGCTTCCAGGTCAGGTCGCGGGTCTGCAGGCCGAGCGGACCGTGGAACAGGTAATTGACCTCGGCTTCGATGCCGGTGACTTTCTCGATCAACTCGCTGTACTTCTCAGGTTCCGCAGCGATCAGCCGATCGGCTTCGAGGCTGGCGCGCAGGTAGGCGGTGACCACTTCCGGGTACCTCTTTGCATACTCGGCATCGACCAAGGCGCCATGGAAGGTCGGTGCGTTGGCCTGGGCGCCGTCATAGATCTTGCGGGCGAAGCCGCGGTTGGGGAACAGTTCGGCGAACGGCACAAAGTCGGCATGGGCTTCGATGCGGTTGCTACGCAGGGCGGAGCCGGCGATTTCCGGTGCCTGGGCGATGATTCGCACATCCTTCTGCGGGTCCCAGCCCTGCGCTGCCACGGCACGTAGCAGCATGCCGTGGGCGGTGGAGGCGAACGGCACGGAAATGGTCTTGCCCTTGAGTTCAGCCAGCGATTGCACGCTAGACGCCGCAGGTACGACGATGCCATTGCCGCTGCCGTGCACGCTGCCCGACAGCACGCTTACGAACAGGCTGCGCTTGCCAGCATCCAGATGAGCAACGCCGTTGAACGAGCCGGGGAAGTCGGCCATGGCGCCGAAGTCGAGCTTGCCAGCGACCATTTCGTTGGTCAGTGGCGCACCGCTGGTGAAGTTCTTCCACTCAACCTGATACTTGGCATCTTTGTATTTGCCGTCATGCGGCAGGTACTTGTCCAACAGGCCAAGCTCGCGTATCAGCAGGCCGCCGGTGGCGCAGTTGATGGTGGTGTCCTGGGTGCCGATGGCGATGCGGATGGTTTCGGCACTGACATTCAGGCCAGTGAGCGCCAGCGCGAGGCCGGCCACGGTTGCAACAAGGCGCATGGGTGTTTCCCCTCGAGTCGTTATAAGAATTGGGTCGTCTCCGCCGCCCGGCTTGGGTGGTGGGAAACGAGGGGCAAAGCAGGAGGGCGTCCGGTTGTGCGCCGGATGGCGGGATGAATCAGCGCAGCAGGTACGGGATATCGACCTTCACCGCACCCGTGGGGCAGTCCTTTTCACAGGGCATGCAGTACCAGCATTCGTCGAAGGCCATGTAGGCCTTTTGCGTGGCCGGGTTGATCGCCAGCAGGTCCATGGGGCAAACCTCGACGCATACGGTGCAGCCTTTGTCGGCGATGCACTTGTCTTCGTCGATGGTGACCGGGGCACTGCTGCGGAAAAAGATTTCTTGCGGCTGGTAGGCCATTTCACGGAGTCCTTGGGGCCTTCATTGGCTCCCTTCTATCTAGAGGCTTGCACGTTTCCCTGTGGGAGCGGGTTTACCCGCGAAGAATCCAACACGGTGGATGGCACCGGCTTCGCCGGTGTTCGCGGGTAAACCCGCTCCCACAAGGTGGGGTGTCGCTTAGGCGGCATCGGCTTTGACACGCAACCGGTCATAAGCGGTCTGCTCTTCTGTATCCAGGGCGATCAGGTAGGGTTCGACGGCCTTCTTGAAGCTGGTCATTTCACCGTTCTCGCCCTTTTTCAGATGGCAATGGCAGAACCACTCGCCATCGTTGCGCTCGGGGAAGTCCACTCGGTGGTGGTACAGCCCCCAACGGCTTTCCTCGCGGAACAGCGAGGCCCGCGCCGCCATCTCGGCGCAATCGCGAATCACCGAAACTTCCATCGCACGCATCAGTTCATGAGGGTTGCTGGCTTTCATCTGGTCCAGGTCACGTTCGATCTCGGCAAAGCGCTCCAGGCCGATTTCCATTTTCCTGGTCACCTTCGGCGGCTGCAGGTAATCGTTGACCATGCGTCTGAGCTTGTACTCGACCTGCGCCGGCGGCAGGCCATGCTGACGCTGCAGCGGTGCAAACACCCGCGCACGCTCGCGCTCGACCTGTTCGGCATCGACCTCGGCGAATTCGCGCCCGTTCACGTAATGCGCAGCGTTCACCCCGGCAAACCAGCCATAGGTGAAGGCCCCCAACATGTAGTTGTGCGGCACCGCTGCCATATCGCCAGCGGCATACAGCCCTTTGACGCTGGTCTCGGCCTTTTCATTGACCCACACCCCCGACGCCGAATGCCCCGAGCAGAAACCGATCTCCGAGATATGCATCTCGACCATGTGCTGGCGATAATCCGTGCCACGCCCGGCGTGGAACTGGCCACGACTGGGGCGTTCGTTGCTGTGCAAGATCTCTTCGATGTTCTGGATGGTCTCCTCGGCCAAGTGATCGAGCTTGAGGAACACCGGGCCATTGCCGCCCTCGAGTTCCTGGTGGAACTCCCACATCATCTGACCGCTCCAGTAGTCGCACTCGATAAAGCGCTCACCCTTGCTGTTGGCGGTATATCCACCCAGTGGGCCGGTGACGTAGGCGCAGGCCGGGCCGTTGTAGTCCTTGATCAGCGGGTTGATCTGGAAGCACTCGAGGTTGGCCAGCTCGGCACCGGCATGGTAGGCCATGGCGTATCCATCACCGGCGTTGGTCGGGTTCTCGTAGGTGCCCATCAAGTAACCCGACGACGGCAAGCCCAGGCGCCCGGCCGCGCCGCAAGCAAGAATCACGGCCTTGGCCCGCACCACCCGAAACTCGCCGCTACGGCAGTCGAAACCCAGCACGCCAGCGGCCGCGCCTTCACCATCGAGCAGCACACGGGTGCAGACCATACGGTTGCTGATCTCGACCCGCGCACGCTTGAGCTGGCGGTACAGCACCTTCTTGATGTCGTGGCCTTCGGGCATGGGCAGCACGTAGGCGCCCATGTGGTGAACCTTTTTCACCGCGTAGTCGCCGGTCTCGTCCTTCTCGAACTTCACGCCCCAGCGGTCAAGCTGCTCGATGGTTTCGAAGCTGTGGGTAGCGTAGGCATGCACCGTGGCCTGGTTGACGATGCCGTCATTGGCAACGGTGATTTCCTTGGTGTACTGCTCGGGGGTGGCGTGGCCTGGGATGATCGCGTTGTTCAGGCCATCCATGCCCATGCTGATGGCACCGCTGCGCTTGACGTTGGCCTTGTCCAGCAACAGCACGCGCAGGCTTTTGTCCTGCTCCTTGGCCTTGATGGCAGCCATCGGCCCGGCGGTACCGCCACCGATAACGATGATGTCGTAGTCCTGAGTCTGGATGCTCATGCCTTGCTCCCCTTCTGGCGGTCGATGCGCAGGCGGTACTGGAAAGCATCGCCGCGGTAGTAAAGGTGTTCGAAGTCCAGTGGCGTACCGTCAGCGGCATGGGTCAGGCGCTCGATGCGCATGATCGGCGAGCCTTCTTCAACATCCAGGGCCTGGGTCAGGTCGCTGTCGGCCAGCACGGCATCGATGGCCAGGTCGGCGTGACCAAGGGCAATGCCGCAGTCGTTTTCCAGGAGCAGGAAGATGTCGCGGGTGACGAGGTCGGCCTTTTCCAGCTTCTCGCCGACGGCCTTGGGCAACCAGGTCAGCTCCAGCGACACCGGCTCGCGGTTGATCAACCGCACCCGGCGGATCTCGGTGACCAGGCTGCCTTCCCCGACCTGCAGCCGCGCGGCCACCAGTGCATTGGCCGGTACATGGCGGAAGCTGCGCAGGCGGTTGATCACCTCGTAACCCATTTGCGTCATCGACTCTCCCAACCCTTGCAGGGTGGTGACGTTCTGGAACGCCTTGGGCTTGGCGACGAAGGTGCCCTTGCCATGGATCTTGAAAATCAGCCCTTCCTTCTGCAGGTCGCCCAGCGCCTGGCGCACGGTGATGCGGCTGACTTCGAAAGCCTTGCCCAGTTCGCTTTCCGAGGGCATGCGGCTATGCGATGGATAAGTGCCGTCAAGGATGCGCTCGCGCAGCAATTCCTTGAGCTGGGTGTAAAGCGGTACCGGGGACAGGGGGAGCAGTTCGGCCATGGGATCTCTTCGCTGATCGAGCACTTGTTATAACAAGTTGTGACCAGAGGATAGAGGGCATAATAACTGCCATGGAAATATCGATATCGCATATGAATAGATGCGTTTTGTGATTGTCTCTGCCCGCCTCCCCTGCAGAGGAGTAAAAACGGCTACAGATCAAGGCGATGGACGCCATCGGATCAGATGGGTATCATGCGTGCGCGTTGCACTCGTAGCTCAGCTGGATAGAGTACTGCCCTCCGAAGGCAGGGGTCGTGGGTTCGAATCCCGCCGAGTGCGCCATACCTCTTACAAAGCCCGCCTTGCGCGGGCTTTGTCGTTTCTGCAAGCCAGTGGCGGCCTGCCCGCATTATTTCGTTTGGTGCTTATCGCAACCTGCTTTAGTCCTGATGGCTTTACCTGATTGGATCCATCTGCCTAGAATAGTGGCATTATGCCTCATCCTTCAGATGGATCGTCGCAAGGTTAACCATACCCTCCAGGGAATCAGGAATGAAAACGCTGAAACACTGTCTGGCCTTGACTATCGCCGCCACCCTCGTGGGTTGCCAGGCGACCGGTGAGCAATACCAATCCGATGTGTTCGATGCCAGCCAGGTAAACACCCAGCAGGAAGCCAAGACCGTGAAAATCATCACGGTCTCGCCGACCAAGATCAAGGTCAGCAACGAGAAGAACCAGAAAGCCGCAATGATGGTAGGCGGTGTACTGGGTGCCCTGGGTGGCGCGGCGCTGGGTGCAGGCCACAACAAGGACACCGCGATCATCGGCGGCGTGGCAGGCGGTGGCGCCGGCGCCCTGGCCGGTTCCCTGGTCAGCGATACCTCGCTGGTGCCCGGTGTGCTGATCGGCTACTCGGAAAACGGCAAGATCTACACCTCCGCCCAGGTTGGCCGCCCGTGCGATTTCGAAGTGGGTGGCATCTCGCTGATGGTCATGACCATCTCCAACGAAACACGCATCCAGCCAAATGCGACCTGCCCAGATCCGAAAAAGAGCTGAGGCCTGAGCACATGAAACACTTTGTTCTGGGCACCGCCCTCGCATTGTCTGCGGCCACTGCCACTGCGGGCCAGTTCGATCAGCTCTACCAGATCGAACAGCAGACCAAGCAATCCGAAGCGGCACTGGAAGCCGAACGCCTGCGCCAGGCCGCCGCCGCCGAGCAGCGCGCCGAAGCCCGTGAAGCTGCTGCCCGCCAGCAGCGCGCAGCGGCCCAACGTGCCTCCGCGCAGCGTGCCGCCGAGAAACAACAGGCGCAAGCAGCCGAGCGCAAGCGCGTGCAAACCCGTGAAGAAGCCTACGAGGACGACCTTCGCGCGCTGGAACTGGAAGAGCGTCGCCTGGCCCTGCAAGCGAAAAAGGCAAAAGTCGCCCGCGCCAACGACTACATCGATGCCGAACTGCGCGACAGCGCAGCACGCACCGATGTGATCCAGTCCAATGCCGACTCCGCACGCAACGTCACCTCGGGCGCCAAGTCGCTGCTCGAAGATGCCGGCAAGGCAGAAGTGAAACGCGCCGGCAGCCTGTTCGGCGAGTAACCATCCAGGTGCAGTCCCGGCCCGCCGGCCGGGGCCGCCCGTTGCAGAGACAACATCATGCTACGTCTGATCATGCTGGCCACGGCCGGCCTGCTGCTGAGCGGCTGCCTGCAGGAAGAAGCCAAGTTCCCCACCGTCGACCTGCACGGTCGCCTGGTCGTCGATCAGGAAATGACCGCCTCGCGTCAGGCGCAGGGCATACAGGGCGAGTACTTCAAGCGCGTCCTCAGCGTGAATGGCCAGGACATGGCCTTCAACGATTTCGTCCAGCAGTACTGCCCGGACAGCAACACCCGCAACGAAACCTGCATCAAGGCCTTCCGCATCAAGAAGATCGATGATGTCAGCGGTGCCACGAGGTTCCTGCCCAACGGCCTGTAATCACCGTTCGAAGCACCGTAAAGGCCCCGGCAACTCGCCCGGGGCTTTTTCGTTTGTGCGACATGTCGCGTTTCTGGCACTCCCGTGCCACGGGTCATTGGTGTTAGCGTGGGCGTCTTCCCGTTTTCCGACGGGTAACCCACAACAATGATTGGCGAAGGAATGCGCACAACCATGCACCTGAAAAAACTTACCGCCACCACCCTGCTGCTGGCCAGCGTCGGCCTGTTCACCCTGCCGGCCCAGGCCAACCTTACCCAGCAGCAGTCCGCAGCCATCGTCAAAGCCTTCGACGGCAGCGACCCAAGCGACTTCAAACAGTTCCTCGGCAAGCTCAAAGGCAGCGACCTGGCCAAGGCCGACAACCTCGCGGCAACCCTCGATGCCTATCTGGCCGGCAAGCCATTAGCAGCCGAGCAGCAGAACGAGATCAACCGCCTGCTCGGCCTGTATACCCGCATCAAGTACGGCAAGGCTGCCAGCGAAACCCTGCGTGAACTGGTGGCCATCCCCACCTTCAACGTCGAGGGTACGCCGCAGCACGAAAACCCCGAGTTCCTCAGGATCGCCGACAAGATCAAGGCCTTGGCCGACAGCTTCGGCCTGGCTTTCCGCAATATCGACAACCGGGTGTACGAGATTTCGCTGGGCAGCGGCAAGGAAGTGGTCGGCATCCATGCCCACGCCGACGTGGTGCCGGTCAACCCGGACAACTGGAAGCTGGCCGATGGCACGCGCCTGGACCCGTTCAAGGTCACCCTGGTTGGTGACCGCATGTATGGCCGCGGCACCGAAGACGACAAGAACGGCATTGTCGTGGCGATGTACGCGCTGAAAGTGGCCAAGGACGAGAACCTGCCGCTGGCCCGCCAGTTCAAGCTGCTGATCGACACCACTGAAGAAACCAGCGGCGATGCCATCCCCTACTACTTCGAGCGCAACCCCACGCCCGACTACAACCTGGCCCTCGATGGCGGCTACCCGGTGGTCATCGCCGAGAAAGGCTACGGCACGATCATGGCAAGCTTCAGCAAGCGCCCGGCCAGTGGCAAGGGTGCCGAGATCGTCAACCTGACTGGCGGCTTGGCCACCAACCAGATCCCGACTACCTCGGTTGCGACCCTGGTCACCGACAACCCGGCGAAGCTGGCCAGCCAGCTGGAAAAAGCCGGTGCCGATTACGTGAAGCGCAATGGCGGTGACTTCAGCATCGCGGCCAAAGCCGATGGCAAGCAGGTGTTGCTCACCGTGACCGGCGTGTCCGCCCACTCTTCGGAGCCGGAGTCCGGGGTGAACCCGGTCGCGCGAATGCTCGGTTTCATCAACGGCCTGGGCCAGGATGTGCCGCTCAAGCACAACCACTTCACCGATGCCGCCCGCTACGCCGCCGACAACTGGGGCCTGGACTACCTGGGCAACAAGCTCGGCGTGGCCTTCAAGGACCCGTTCATGGGCCCGCTGACCGCCTCGCCGACCTTTGTCGGAGTGGATGAAAAAGGCCTGAAGCTGGCGGTGAACCTGCGCATTCCGAAAGGCAAGCCAATTGCCACGATCAAGGACGACCTGGCCGACAAGCTGGGCAAATGGACCCGGCAGAGCCATACCTCGGTGGCCTTCGACTACAGCCTGGACGAGCCAATGTACCGCAACCCCGAGGGCGAATGGGTCAAGGCCTTGCTTGACGTGGCCACCGAGAACCTGGGCATGAAGCACGAGTTCGGTACCTCGGCGGGTGCGACCTCGGTACATGACCTGCCTAACGGCGTGCAGTTCGGCCTGGCCATGCCGGATGTGAAGTACACCGGGCACAACGACAACGAGTTCAAGACCGTGGAGCAGTTCATGCTGGACTTGCAGGTTGTGAGCGAGATGGTGGCGCGGATCGGGCAGATGCCGAAGCTCTGAGCCAACTCTGCCGGCCTCTTCGCGGCTAAAGCCGCTCCCACAAGGACTGCACCGCCTTTGAAAACTGTGCGATCCCTGTGGGAGCGGCTTCAGCCGCGAAGAGGCCGGCACAGGCGACCACTCATGACGTTTTTCAATCGACTCGATGCCGTTTCCTGCATTGCCGTGCAGAGCGCCGTGCCGGATGCTTTATTTACTCCGAGACATCGCTTTTTCCACCCGCAGAGGCCCGTATGAAGACCGTCGAACAAATTCTCAAGACCAAGTCCCAGCACCAGACCGTGTACACCATCGGCCCGGATGACTCGGTACTCGACGCACTGAAGCTGCTGGCGGAGAAAAACGTCGGTGCGCTACCGGTGGTCGAGGGCAACCAGGTGGTGGGTATCGTCAGCGAACGGGACTATGCGCGCAAACTGGTGCTCAAGGGCCGCTCGTCCGCCGCTACCCCCGTGCGCGACATCATGAGTGCGCCGGTGGTTACCGTGGAACCAAAGCAGAACCTCGAGTACTGCATGAACCTTATGACCAACCGCCACCTGCGCCACCTGCCGGTGGTCAGCAATGGCGAACTGCTTGGCCTGCTGTCGATCGGTGACCTGGTCAAGGAAACCATCGCAGAACAGGCAAACCTGATCCTGAAACTGGAGCAATACATCCGCGGTGAATGAAGCGCCTCAATGGTAGGCGCGCTCCAGTTCGTCCAGCTGATGGTCAAAGCTGCGCAGGCGCGCCGACCAGGTGTACACCAGCACTTCCAGGTCCCGGTTGAGCACGGCGGTGTTGCCATGGCCGCTGCGGGTCGGCTCACCCAGGTCCAGCTGGTAGCGTTCACGAGCCATGGCCTGGGCCACGCTGGACAGGTCGCGGGCATTGGCCAGCCAGTGGTGATGGTGGTCATGAATTTCGCGGTCGAGCAAGCGGCACTGGCGTTTCAGCGCATCCAGGCTCTGCTCCAGCGGCGTGCCCTTGAGTTCGCCCATGACCTCTTCGAAGGTGCGCCCCGAATGCCAGTAACTGCCCCAGAAATAGCGGTCGAACACCGTCTCGACGCGGCGTAGCGCAACCTTGGTGTTCCAGATGGTCAGCAACGTTCGCCCCTGCACCACCTCACGCTTGTTCAGGTGCAGCTGCTGCCAGGCGATCCAGGTCAGCGCCACCAGTGCAACTGCCACAGTGACGGCGGCAGCGGCATACAGGAAGTGCACTGCCTGGTTCATCTGTTGCGTTTGCCGAATGCCGTAGAAATAACTGGCCGTCAACGTGCCCAGGATCGTCACGGAGCACCAGAAACCCGGTGCGTAGGGATCTTTCATCGCGCTATCCCCTTGTTGTTTTCCTGAGCATAGCAACGGCCAATCACTCGTCAGGCACCACTCGGCGCTTTATTTTTTGCGTGGGTGCAGCGCCTCGTTCAGTTGGTCGATCATCGGAATCCAGTCGTCATCGGCGATGTACTTCTCTTTCAGGAAGGCACGCTGGGAATCGTTCCAGAAAGGTGCATCAACCAGCTTTATATCGTCGTCGAGCGGCGAATGGGTGGTGATGAAACGGTCGATTTCGACCGGATCGTCTGGCAACCCCAGCTGTTGGAAAATCTCGGACAAAGGATGAATCGGCTTATCCATGGTTCCTCCTCGTCGCCAGACCGGTCGTCGACGATGCCGGCCCGGCATGGGTTGAGAGCATCAGCTGAGCTCACGCACTTCGGCGCGCGGCACCAGCTTCAGGTATTGCTCCATGCTCATGTGAATCAGATGATCGTGATCACCCGCCTCCAGATAGACATCGCCTTGGCGGGTAAGACTCGAATCAAGCAGCATCTTTATCTGGTAGGCATCACCCAGCGCCGGTACGGCACCGCGCTCGCAGTCGCCGAACAGGCTCGGCAGGCCGCTTTCACGGGTCAGTTGCCATGCCCCGGACATGCGCACCTTGGTCATGTCCAGATGCCGGTTGGCCGGTAGCACGGCCATGATGTAGTTGCCATGACGGTCATCGAGCATCACCGACTTGGCAACCCGCTCGGCGGGCACGCCGGCCGTGCGGGCCGACTCCAGGCTGGTGGCCGAATGTGGATGGGGAATGATGTCGTAGTCGCAGTTGGCCTTGTCCAGGCGATCCTGCAGGGTCTTTGCCATACGCATGATGCACCTCCGGTTTCGTCCCCCAATTTCCAATTTTAGGCCGGGTACCAGCAGGCAGGGCTAAACTTGTGCAATAGAGGCAAACGAGGTGACGACAGGTGATCGCCCGCTGCTGGCGCTGGCTGTTGCTGCTGTTGCTGCTTGGTATCACACCGGGCGGTCAGGCAGCGCCCGGTGCAGTGTGGGTGCTGGGCATCGATGATGCCATCGGCCCTGCCAGCGCCGACTACCTGGTGCGCAGCCTCGGCCAGGCCCAGGCGCAGGGCGCGCAACTTGTGGTGATCCGCATGGACACCCCGGGCGGGCTGGACAGCGCCATGCGCCAGATGATCAAGGCGATTCTCGCCAGCCCCGTGCCGGTCGCCACCTTCGTCGCCCCCAGTGGTGCCCGCGCCGCCAGCACCGGCACTTATATCCTCTACGCCAGCCATGTCGCGGCCATGGCGCCCGGTACCAACCTGGGTGCCGCCACCCCCGTGCAGATAGGTGCCCCGCCAGGCACGCCCAAGGACGACAAGGCCGAAGGCAGCGATGACGAAACCCTTGCGCGCAAGCAGGTAAACGATGCCGCGGCCTACATACGTGGCCTGGCGCAGCTGCGCGGGCGCAATGCCGACTGGGCGGAAAAGGCCGTGCGCGAGGCGGTCAGCCTGTCCGCCAGCGAGGCCTTGCGGCTTGGCGTGATCGACCTGGTGGCCGATAACGTACCCGACCTGTTGCACAAGCTCGATGGCAAAACGCTCACTGTCGCTGGCCAGCCCCGGCAGCTGCAGACTGCCGGTGCCAGCCTGGTCGAGCACCTGCCGGACTGGCGCACCCGGGTGCTGGCGGTCATCACCAACCCCAGCGTAGCGCTGATCCTGATCATGATCGGTGTGTACGGCCTGCTGTTCGAGTTCATGAACCCCGGCTCGACGGTAGGCGGCGTGGTCGGCGGCATCTGCCTGCTGCTGGCGCTGTATGCCCTGCAGCTGTTGCCGGTGAGCTTCGCCGGGGTGGCGCTGATATTGCTTGGCATCGCCTTCATGATCGCCGAAGCCTTCCTGCCCAGTTTCGGCGTGGTCGGCTTTGGCGGCATCGTCGCTTTTGTGGTTGGCGCGCTGATCCTGATCGACACCGATGCCCCCGGTTTCGGCATCCCGCTGGCCCTGATCGGCACCCTGGCGCTGCTCTCGGCGCTGCTGATCGGCGGTGTGCTGGGCATGGCCCTCAAGGCCCGCCGACGGGCGTTGGTCAGCGGTGACGCCGGCCTGGTCGGCAGCCTGGTCACCGTGACCCAGGTGATGGCGGGCAACCCGCTCTGTGGCTTTGTACTGGCCCAGGGCGAGCAATGGCAGGCGCAGTGCGCAACGCCACTGCAAGCGGGCCAGAACGTGCGGGTGACCGCGCGCCATGGCGTCATGCTGGAAGTGAGCGCCGCCGCGCCCGCGGCGCAAGGAGAATGACCATGTTCATGCAATTGGGCTTCGGCGCGGTACTGATCGTGCTGGCGATGCTGTTGCTGTCGGCGTTCCGCATCCTGCGTGAATACGAGCGCGGCGTGGTGTTCCAGTTGGGGCGCTTCTGGCAGGTGAAGGGGCCGGGGCTGATCCTGTTGATCCCGGTGATCCAGCAAATGGTGCGGGTCGACCTGCGCACCGTGGTGCTGGATGTACCACCACAGGATGTGATCACCCGCGACAACGTCTCGGTCAAGGTCAACGCCGTGGTCTACTTCCGCGTGCTCGACCCGCAGAAGGCGATCATCCAGGTCGAGGATTTCCTCGTGGCGACCAGCCAGCTGGCCCAGACCACGCTGCGCGCGGTGCTCGGCAAGCACGAACTGGATGAACTGTTGGCCGAACGCGAGCAGCTGAACTCGGACATTCGCCAAGTGCTGGATGCACAGACCGATGCCTGGGGCATCAAGGTGGCCAACGTCGAGATCAAGCACGTCGACCTCAACGAATCGATGGTGCGCGCCATTGCCCGCCAGGCCGAGGCCGAGCGTGAACGGCGGGCCAAGGTGATCCATGCCGAGGGTGAGTTGCAGGCGTCGGAGAAGCTGATGCAGGCGGCGCAGATGCTGAGCAAGGAGCCGGGGGCGATGCAGTTGCGTTATATGCAGACGCTGGGGACGATTGCCGGGGACAAGAGCTCGACCATCGTCTTTCCGCTGCCGGTGGATTTGCTCAAGGGGCTGGTGGACAAGCAAAAATAGCAAGGGCCGCTACGCAATCCCTGTAGGAGCGGCCTTGTGTCGCGATGGGCTGCAAAGCAGCCCCCGGACCTATCAGACAGGCGCGCGGCGCAGAGTCGCCAGGAAAGTAGCCGCACCAATGAACAACCCGGCGAACGTCCGGTTCAAACGCTTCTGCTGCTTGGGCGTACGCAGCAAGCGCAAAACCCGCGCCGCCAACCCGGTGTACCCCGCCATTACCAGCATGTCCACGGTGACCATGGTCACGGTGATCGCCACATACTGCGGCAACAGCGGTTCATGCGGGTTGATGAACTGCGGCAGCACCGCCAGCATGAACACCAGCGCCTTGGGGTTGCTGACGTTGACCAGGAAGCCACGGAACACCAGGCTCAGCGGTTTGCCAATCGGGCGCACGGCGGACTCGTCGCTCATGTCCATCGGCAAGGCGCGCCATTGCTTGTAGGCCAGGTAGACAAGGTAGGCGACGCCGAACCATTTGATGACCTGGAAGGCCGTGGCCGAGGCGGCCAGGACGGCGCCGACGCCGGCGGCGATGATGGCGATCTGCAGGATCAGACCCAGTTGCAGGCCCAGGGCGTTCCAGTAGCCACGCCAGAAGCCGTATTGCAGGCCGCTGGACATCGAGGCAATCGCCCCGGCACCGGGTGAAAGGCTGATCACCCAACAGGCGGCAAAGAAGCCCAGCCACACTTCCATCGACATCACACACCTCGCTCGAACATATGTTGCAAAACGTTAAGCTAAGGTGTTGGTGAAAAAATAACCAGTAATTTTTGCAGGATTCACTCTGTCTGTACTGGCCTCTTCGCGGGCTTGCCCGCTCCCACAGGTATTGCGCCGCCCTCAAAGGCTGCGGGTTTCCTGTGGGAGCGGGCAAGCCCGCGAAGAGGCCAGTACAGGATTGATCAATCCATCTCGACAGGCGACTCTTTGTGCATGGACTGCACCTCAGCCCCGCGCCAGCGTCGCACCGACTTCTGGAAGAACTGGCTATTGGGCACCTGCACCAGCGCCCCGCCCGTCTCGGGCATTTCCATCAAGGTGGTGAACAGCAGGTTGATGGCAATCACCCGGCCTTTCACGCCCGGCTTGTCCAGGGTGTCGACCAGTTCGACCACGTCACCGATGCGAAACGGCCCGACGGTGAAGATCAGCACCGCGCACAGCAGGTTGGACAGCACGCTCCACATGGCGAAGAAGGCCACCGCCGCCACCGCGACGAAGCCAGACAGTGCCGTCCACAGCACTGTCGCCGACACCCCCAGGCGCTCCAGCACGAACAGCAACGCGCTGCCCATGATCAGCCAGCGCAGGCCGCCACGCACCGGCACCAGCAGCTCCGCTGGCAACGGGTAACGCTGGCCCAGGCGGCTCAACCCGCGCGCAACGATGCGCTGCAGGACGAAGGCCGCGACCAGGATTAACAGGATCTGCAAGCCCAGCCAGAAGGTGTCCATCCATTGCCCTGGCAGCAGCGAACGCAGTTCCTCCATCAGGACAGCGCCTCGAGCTCGGCCTGCATGCTTTCAAGAGTTTCCAGCGCTTCCATCCAGGCCTCTTCCAGTTCCCCTTCGCGCTGCTTCAGCTTGGTCTGGCGCGCCAGCAGGTCACGCAACTCGTCTTTGCGCGACGCGTCGTAGAGGCCACCATCACCCAGCGCGGTCTCGATCTCGGCCAGTTGCGCGTGCACCTGGTTGAGGTCGGCTTCCAACTTGTCGGCAGCCTTCTTGTGCGGGGCCAATTGCTGGCGCAAGGCTGCGGCGGCCTGGCGCTGGGCCTTCTTGTCGGTCTTGTCCGGGTTGACCGGGGCGGTACTGGCCGGCGCGCTGCGCTGGCGGTACTCGACCAGCCAGCGGCTGTAGTCGTCCAGGTCACCATCGAAGATGTCGACCTTGCCGTCGGCCACCAACAAGAAGTCGTCGGTCGTGCTCTTGAGCAGGTGGCGGTCGTGCGACACCACCACCACGGCACCGGCAAACTCCTGCAGGGCCATGGTCAGCGCCAGGCGCATTTCCAGGTCGAGGTGGTTGGTCGGTTCGTCGAGCAGCAGCAGGTTCGGTCGCTCCCAGGCAATCAGGGCCAGCGCCAGGCGAGCCTTTTCACCACCAGAGAAGTTCACCACCGGCTCGTCGACGCGGTCGCCATGGAAGTCGAAACCACCCAGGAAGTCGCGCAGGGTCTGCTCACGCTCGGTGGGGGCAATGCGCTGCAGATGCAGCAGCGGGCTGGCCTTGTCGTCCAGCGAGTCCAACTGGTGCTGGGCAAAGTAGCCCACGGCCAGGTTCTCACCCCGTACCAGACGGCCCGACAGTGGCTCAAGCTCGCCTGCGAGGTTCTTGATCAGGGTCGACTTGCCGGCACCGTTGGGGCCGAGCAGGCCAATGCGCGCACCGGGGGTGAGCTGCAGCTTGACCTTGTCGAGGATCGCCTTGTCACCATAGCCCAGGCGGCCTTCGGACAGGCTCAGAAGCGGGCTGGAGATTTTCTGCGACTCTCGGAAGACGAAGTCGAACGGCGAATCGACATGCGCCGCCGACAGTTCTTCCATGCGCTCCAGGGCCTTGATCCGGCTCTGTGCCTGGCGGGCCTTGGTGGCCTGGGCCTTGAAGCGGGCGATGTACTTTTCCATGTGCGCACGCTGGGCCTGCTGTTTCTCGTAGGCCTGCTGCTGTTGCGCCAGGCGCTCGGCACGGGTGCGCTCGAAGGCGGTGTAACCGCCCTTGTACAGGTTCAGCTTGCGTTGCTCGACATGCAGCACATGGTCGACCACGGCATCGAGGAAGTCGCGGTCGTGGGAGATCAGCAACAGCGTGCCGGGGTAGCCCTTGAGCCAGTCCTCCAGCCACAGGATAGCGTCCAGGTCCAGGTGGTTGGTGGGCTCGTCGAGCAGCAACAGGTCGGACGGGCACATCAGGGCCTGCGCCAGGTTCAGGCGCATCCGCCAGCCACCGGAGAAGTCGCCGACGCGACGGCCCATCTGTTCGTTGGTGAAGCCAAGGCCGGCCAGCAACTTGCGTGCGCGGGCGTCGGCGGTATAGCCGTCGGCGCTATCCAGCTCAATGTGCAGGCGCGCCAGGGCGGTACCGTCGTGAGCCTGCTCGGCCGCGGCCAGTTCGGCCTGGACCTTGCGCAGGCGCACGTCACCGTCGAGCACATAGTCCACGGCCAGGCGGTCAAGGGTGTCGACCTCCTGGCGCATGTGGGCGATGCGCCAGTCACCGGGCAACTGACAATCGCCGGCATCGGGCGACAGCTCACCGCGCAGCAAGGCGAACAGGCTGGATTTTCCGGCGCCGTTGGCGCCGATCAGGCCGGCCTTGTGACCGGTGTGCAGGGTCATCTCGGCGCCTTCTAGCAAGCGCTGCGGACCACGCTGTAAAGTGAGGTTGGATAGTCTGATCATGATGGTCGCGGAGTCTACCAGCTTCCTCGGCCCATAGCGCGAGTGGAACCATGCACACCGACCTGTGGAATCACGCCCTGGCCCTGTACGCCAGGCCCGGCGTGGAAGCTGCCTGCCTTGACCTGCAGACACTGGGTGGCGATGTCTGTCTGCTGCTGTGCGCAACCTGGCTGCAGGCGCGTGGCGTGGCCGTACGAGACGGACGCGTAACAGCATTGCGCGAGATTGCCGAGCCCTGGCAGCGCGACGTGGTCAACCCGTTGCGCAGCTTGCGCCAACAGTGGCGATCAGCAGCGCAAGGTGATGCGCAGCTGGCGGCGTTGCGTGAGCAAGTGAAGGGATTGGAGTTGCAGGCCGAGAAGGCCTTGCTGGAGCGCTTGCAGGAGCGTTCGCGGCAGTGGCCGGCGGGCGCCCATGAGCCCATGGACGATTGGCTGGACCGGCTGGCGCCGGACCAGGCCCGCCACCACGACGCGCTGGTTGAGTTGCGCGTCGCGGCGGCAGCGCTTCAGGACGCCGAAGACGGTGCCTGAGCCGGGGTGCTGGCAGGTGCCGATGATGCTACCGAAGCTGCCGGGGTGGCCGAGTTGGTCGCGGCGGCCGGAGTGCTGGCGGCTGGCGTAGCCGGTTTGGCTTCGGCTGGCTTGCTGGCAACAGGCTTGGCAGCTGCTGGCTTGGCGGCGGGTTTGGCGGCCGCGCGTGCTGGAGCCTTGGCGGCAGCTGGTTTGGCTGCAGGCTTGGCAGCGGTAGTGGCCTTGGCGGCTGGCTTGGCTGCAGGTTTGGCAGCGGCAGTGGCCTCGGCGGCTGGTTTGGCTGCAGCATTGGCCTTGGCAGCTGGCTTGGCTGCAGGTTTAGCCGCAGCAGTGGCTTTGGCAGCTGGCTTGGCTGCAGGCTTGGCAGCAGCAGTGGCCTTGGCGGCTGGCTTGGCTGCAGGTTTAGCAGCAGTGGCTTTGGCAGCTGGTTTGGCCGCAGGCTTGGCAGCAGCGGTGGCTTTGGCAGCTGGTTTGGCCGCAGGCTTGGCAGCAGCAGTGGCCTTGGCAGCTGGCTTGGCCGCAGGTTTGGCAGCAGCAGTGGCTCTGGCAGCTGGTTTGGCCGCAGGCTTGGCAGCAGCAGTGGCTTTGGCAGCTGGTTTGGCCGCAGGTTTGGCAGCGGCAGTGGCCTTGGCAACTGGCTTGGCTGCAGCAGCCTTGGTGACGAGTTTGGCGGCTGCCGGTTTGGAGGTCTTGGCAGCACGCTGGTCAAGCGCCTTGGCTGCAGCTTCGCGAACCTTGCCTACACCTTGGGCCAGCTTGAGGCTGTCCTGGGCATCGCGCTTGAGTT
>NZ_OPYN01000018.1 GCF_900277125.1 Pseudomonas inefficax | reverse complement strand
CAGCGCTGGCATTTCTGCTGCCGCGTCGGGCACCCGTTGACCGAGCGCGAGAGCGTGCGGGCGCGTGACCTGTTCGACTACCCCCTGGCCACCACCTTCCGCCCGCCGAATATCCGCAAGATCCTCAGCGACCTCAGCGGGCGGCAGGATTTTCTGCCGACAGTGGAGTGCGAGCATGGCTACGCACTGCTGAATGTGGTGATGCATTCGGACACCATCGGCATTGCCTGCAATGCCAACTTGCGGCCGTATCAGCGGGACGGGGGGTTGGTGGCATTGCAGCTGGCCGACCTGACGGTGGAGCAGGAGGAAGCGTTCTATACCCGTTATGGGGTGGTGAGCCGGGTGGGGTATGGGCTATCGCCGCTGGCTCAGGGGCTGGTCAGGCAACTGATTGCCTGTGATACCGAGTTGTAGCTGGCGGGGGCTGTGCCCCCGAATCGCCGGCAAGCCAGCTCCCACACCGACCGCGCCGACTTCAAGCCATGTGCAGTACCTGTGGGAGCTGGCTTGCCGGCGATAGGGCCGCATAGCGGCCCCGGCAATATCAGCCTTTACGCGTAGTACGGCTGAGCTGTCCATCCACCCCGACCGGCACCTCACCCGCCAGGGTCACCCGCCGCACCACCCGCGGCTGGGTCCCGTAATCGTCCACTGCATAATGCTGCGTCGCGCGGTTATCCCAGATCGCCACGTCCCCTGCCTGCCAGCGCCAGCGAACGGTGTTCTCCAGGCGTGTCACATGCCCTTGCAGCACTGCGAACAGGTGTTGCGAATCCGCCAGCGAATAACCTTTGATGCGCTTCACGAAATGCCCCAACTGCAGCACCCGCTCGCCACTGATAGGGTGCACGCGCACCACCGGATGCTCGGTCTCGTACACGGTGGAGGTGAACACCTTGCGGTAGCGCTCAAGCTTCGCCGGGTCGACATCGGGCTTGAGGCTCGCGTAGTCATATTCGTTGCTGTGCACCGCCCACAACTTGTCGGCCAGCTCGCGCAACGGCTCAGGCAGTTCCTGATAAGCCGCCGCAGTGTTGGCCCAAACGGTATCACCACCGGATGCCGGCGCCACCACGCTGCGCAGGATCGAGGCCTTTGGGTAGGCGTCGACGAAGGTCACATCGGTGTGCCAGGAGTTGGCCCGCTGGCCTTCGGCGCCA
>NZ_OPYN01000017.1 GCF_900277125.1 Pseudomonas inefficax | reverse complement strand
TTGCTCCAACAGCAGGAAGCGCAGGAAGGCGATGCCGCCATGCAAAAGCTGCAAGCTGCTGAAACACGCTTCATGGCCAACGAGCGTGGTCGTTATGGCGTACATGAACTAGCGGAGGGCGTGCTCTACAGCGAACTGCAAGCAGGTACGGTTGCGCAGCCCAAAGCCGGTGGCAAGGTGCAGGTGCGCTATGTGGGCAGGCTGCCAGACGGCTCGGTGTTCGACCAGAACCAGACGCCCCAGTGGTTCAGCCTGGATTCGGTGATCGAAGGGTGGCAGGTAGCCTTGCCAAAGATGCACGCTGGCGCCAAATGGCGCCTGGTGATTCCCTCAGCGCAAGCTTATGGCGCCGAGGGCGCAGGGGACCTGATCGCACCCTACACACCCCTGGTGTTCGAGATCGAGCTGCTGGCGGTTGGCGACTGACGCCAGCCCTTAGGCCTGGACCGCGCCTTCTTCCTTGTGCGCGTTGTGCAACACTTCGATCAGGCAGTCTTCCAGCTCGAAGCGCTCGTGCAGCAGGCCACCCAGCTTGCCCAGCTTTTCGGCAAAGCGTTCGGTGTCCTTGCACTCGCCCTTGGCACAATGGTCATTGAAGGCCAGTGCGATCTGAGTACTGTCGTTGATCCGTGGGTTGATCTCTTCGGCCAGTTTCAGCGCCTTCTCGTCTCCGAAGGCCTTGGCCTCACTGACCAGTTGCTCGCAGACTTCGAAATGCCACGCCGAAACGTAGTCGACAAGGAGCGCACAAAACTCCCCGTTCGTGTCCTTGTCGGCGAAGGCCGGCTTCGCATCGCGCAGTGCGCGGAAAGCCTGCACCAGTTCCTGGCGCTCCTCCAGCCAGCGGTCGATCAGTTTATGAACCCCACCCCAGCGTTCCTGAGCGTTCTGGCAACTATCGAGCATGGCTATCTCTTCCCTTCTGGGTAGATGCCGCTGCACCTCGCACCACGACCATGCAGCACAAAGGTGACATCAGCAGGCGGCATCGAGCAGTTGTGTTTTCGGTATGCGTGCTGGGAGATTATTCCCGCACGGGCTGGCCTTCAAGGTACGCAGCGGACAAAGTTCATACAAGTGTTTAATACCCTGTTACACGGCCATTGGTCGTACCAATGGCGCAACCTTGCGCCAGGTCATGTTCTCGCCAGGCTGCGGAAACGATACGCCAGCAGGCAACTCAAGGGCAGCATCGCTAGCAGCAGGAAAGCCAGCAGGCTCCACTCGGGCAGGGTCAGGTCGAGAAAACTCCAGGTCAGAGAGCTGCAATCCGGGCCGCCGAACAACAACTGCCGGGCCGCCTCGCCCCAGGATTGTTCGAACAGCCGACCGAGCGGCACCGGGCAGACAGGGATGGCCCCGTCATCCCCTTGCAACCAGACATGTCGCGCTGCCAGCAACGCCCCGGCCAGCGAACAGCCCAGCGTTGACCGCGCGTAACAGCGAATGCCCGCCGTACCCGGCGCCTGCAACACTGCTGCCAGGCACAGCAGCGCGTACACGCCAAGCAGCAGCCGCTGACTGAAACACAACGGGCAGGGCACCAGCCCGAGGACGCTTTCCAGGTGGACGGACGCGGCCAGTACCGCCAGTGGAGCAAGGCAGGCAGGTAGGAAAAAGGTGCGCAAACGGGCCGGCAGCA
>NZ_OPYN01000016.1 GCF_900277125.1 Pseudomonas inefficax | reverse complement strand
CGCGGCGGCCGGAGTGCTGGCGGCTGGCGTAGCCGGTTTGGCTTCGGCTGGCTTGCTGGCAACAGGCTTGGCAGCTGCTGGCTTGGCGGCGGGTTTGGCGGCCGCGCGTGCTGGAGCCTTGGCGGCAGCTGGTTTGGCTGCAGGCTTGGCAGCGGTAGTGGCCTTGGCGGCTGGCTTGGCTGCAGGTTTGGCAGCGGCAGTGGCCTTGGCGGCTGGCTTGGCTGCAGGTTTGGCAGCAGCAGTAGCCTTGGCGGCTGGCTTGGCTGCAGGTTTGGCAGCAGCAGTGGCCTTGGCAGCTGGCTTGGCTGCAGCAGTGGCTTTGGCAGCTGGCTTGGCTGCAGGCTTGGCAGCAGCAGTGGCCTTGGCGGCTGGCTTGGCTGCAGGTTTAGCAGCAGTGGCTTTGGCAGCTGGTTTGGCCGCAGGCTTGGCAGCAGCGGTGGCTTTGGCAGCTGGTTTGGCCGCAGGTTTAGCAGCAGCAGTGGCTTTGGCAGCTGGTTTGGCCGCAGGCTTGGCAGCAGCAGTGGCTTTGGCAGTTGGTTTGGCCGCAGGTTTGGCTGCAGCAGTGGTCTTGGCAACTGGCTTGGCTGCAGCAGCCTTGGTGACGAGTTTGGCGGCTGCCGGTTTGGAAGTCTTGGCAGCACGCTGGTCAAGCGCTTTGGCTGCAGCTTCGCGAACCTTGCCTACACCTTGGGCCAGCTTGAGGCTGTCCTGGGCATCGCGCTTGAGTTGCTGGATATAAGAACGGGTCTGGGTTTGACGTTCCTTGAGGGAGTCGAGCAGCTCTTCAAGTTCGCCAATGGCTTTTTGCGCCTTGGTCTGCGCCTTGGCTTTACCTGCCTTGGCCGCGTCTTGCAGTTTCAGGCGACCGTTGTGCAGTTTCTCCTGGGCCTTGCCACGCTGCTTCTCCAACTTGGCCAGCAGTTTTTCCGCATCAGCCAGCGCTTGCGAGCAGGCATCTTCCAAGTGTTCGAGCAAGCTGCCCGAAAGTTGCTGGAGCAGGTGTAACGGCGTGCTTACTGGCTTCTTTTTAGCCGACATGGTTTACCTCCTGGCTGACGAGTTTGCGGCTCATACTATGCTTCTGCTGCTACCGCCGCTAGGGCATGTTGACAGTATTATTTACGCCGCGTTGCATGCCTGGGCAAAGTTGTTATCTTGCAGCTCCGAGCAAGTGTAGTTGCTGAATAAATCATTGCTGATATTTGGCAGTTATCTGTATTGCACAGCCGCTGTAGGAGCGGCCTTGTGTCGCGATGGGCTGCGGAGCAGCCCCTGGGTTTCAGCACCACCGCAGATATTGCCGGGGCTGCTTTGCAGCCCTGTCGCGACACAAGGCCGCTCCTACAAGGACTGCGAGCACACAATACAAAACGGAACACTGGCATACTTCCCCGCTCATTGGCGCAGGAACTGACCATGTCTCGATATCTTGTTTTAGGTTTATGCCTGCTGGCACCCATCGCCCTGGCCGACAGCAAAGAACATGACCTTGCCTACAGCATCGGCGCCAGCCTGGGTGAGCGACTGCGCCAGGATGTACCGGACCTGCAGCTGGATGCGCTGATAGAAGGCCTGCGCCATTCCTACGAGGGACAACCGCTGAAACTCGACAAGGCACGCATGCAGGCCTTGCTCCAACAGCAGGAAGCGCAGGAAGGCGATGCCGCCATGCAAAAGCTGCAAGCTGCTGAAACACGCTTCATGGCCAACGAGCGTGGTCGTTATGGCGTACATGAACTACCGGAGGGCGTGCTCTACAGCGAACTGCAAGCAGGTACGGGCGCGCAGCCCAAAGCCGGTGGCAAGGTGCAGGTGCGTTATGTGGGCAGGCTGCCAGACGGCTCGGTGTTCGACCAGAACCAGACGCCCCAGTGGTTCAGCCTGGATTCGGTGATCGAAGGGTGGCAGGTAGCCTTGCCAAAGATGCACGCTGGCGCCAAATGGCGCTTGGTGATTCCGTCAGCGCAAGCTTATGGCGCCGAGGGCGCAGGGGACCTGATAGCACCCTACACACCCCTGGTGTTCGAGATCGAACTGCTGGCGGTTGGCGACTGACGCCAACCCTCAGGCCTGGACTGCGTCTACTTCCTTGTGTGCGTTGTGCAGCACCTCGATGAGGCAGTCTTCCAGTTCGAAGCGCTCGTGCAGCAGAGCGCCCAGCTTGGCCAGCTTCTCGGCGAAGCGTTCGCTGTCCTTGCATTCGCCTTTGTCGCAATGGTCATTGAAGGCCAGTGCAAACTGAGTGCTTTCATCGATGCGCGGATTGATCTGCGTGGCCAGTTCCAGGCCTCGCGTGTCACCAAATGCCTTGGCTTCGCTGACCAATTGTTCGCTGACCTCGAAATGCCAAGCCGAAACGTAATCGACAAGGAGCGTGCAAAATTCCCCGTTCGTGTCCTTGTCGGCGAAGGTCGGCTTCACATCGCGCAATGCGCGGAAAGCCTGCACCAGTTCCTGGCGCTCCTCCAGCCAGCGATCGATCAGCTTGTGAACCCCACCCCAGCGTTCCTGAGCGTTCTGGCAACTATCGAGCATGGCTATCTCTTCCCTTCTGGGTAGATGCCGCTGCACCTCGCACCACGACCATGCAGCACAAAGGTGACATCAGCAGGCGGCATCGAGCAGTTGTGTTTTCGGTATGCGTGCTGGGAGATTATTCCCGCACGGGCTGGCCTTCAAGGTACGCAGCGGACAAAGTTCATACAAGTGTTTAATACCCTGTTACACGGCCATTGGTCGTACCAATGGCGCAACCTTGCGCCAGGTCATGTTCTCGCCAGGCTGCGGAAACGATACGCCAGCAGGCAACTCAAGGGCAGCATCGCTAGCAGCAGGAAAGCCAGGAGGCTCCACTCGGGCAGGGTCAGGTCAAGAAAGCTCCAGGCCAGAGAGCTGCAATCCGGGCCGCCGAACAACAGCTGCCGGGCCGCCTCGCCCCAGGATTGTTCGAACAGCCGACCGAGCGGCACCGGGCAGACAGGGATGGCCCCGTCATCCCCTTGCAACCAGACATGTCGCGCTGCCAGCAACGCCCCGGCCAGCGAACAGCCCAGCGTTGCCCGCGCGTAACAGCGAATGCCCGCCGTACCCGGAGCCTGCAGCACTGCCGCCAGGCACAGTAGCGCGTACACGCCAAGCAGCAGCCGCTGACTGAAACACAACGGGCAGGGCACCAGCCCGAGGACGCTTTCCAGGTGGACAGACGCGGCCAGTACCGCCAGTGCAGCAAGGCAGGCAGGTAGGAAAAAGGTGCGCAAACGGGCCGGCAGCATGGGCGGTGAAGGTCCCGGGATAATGAAGTGGCTTGAAACGGTAGAGGAAAGACGCGCTTTGTTTCAAGGCGCGACAGCAATGACAAGTCGCTGAATCGCGAAGGAAATTTCCAACCATGCGGTAGGAAACGTCTGAAGAAATGGACTGCAGATCTAACTTACATCGAAAGGAAAGTTACCTGCCCCCGGAGCCCGCACTTTTGCGCGGGCCCTGGGGTAGGTCAGGCGCGTACGCCTTCGGGCAATGGCAGGGCTAGCAAGCGCTCGTCCAGCAGGCCGAGGCCCTCCTGGAACAGCTGGTTGCTGCGCTCGGTCTCGCCAAGGCCGGCGAGCAGGCGCGCCAGCTCGGCACAGGCCTCGGGGTTGCGCTCCATGCGCAGGCTGCTTTCGAGGTAGTCGCGTGCCTTGCCCCACAGGCGGTTCTGCAGGCTCAGGCGGCCCAGGGTAAGCAGCAGGCTGGCATCTTGCGGGTGGGCCTTGAGCCAACCTTCGGCCGTTTGCAGCTGGCGCGCCGGGTCATCGCCACGCACCAGGCCGTACAGGCGGGCCAGGTGGCTTTCGTAGTCACGCTTGAGGGCAGTGCGCAGCACCTGTTCGGCTTCGCTCTGAGCACCCACCTGGCGCAGTTGCTCGGCATAGGCCAGCACCAGCTGTGGCTCCTGGCGCTGGGCCGCGGTCAGTTGCTGCCAGGCGCGCTCCAGCGCCTGGCGGGCGCTTTGCGCATCCTCGCCACGGGTGCTGGCCAGGCTCAGGTTCTGGCCCCAGGCACGTTGCTCGAGAGCCGCCAGTTCGGTAGCTGGCAGCACCTTGTGCTTGCGCAGGTCGGGCAGCAGGCGGATCAGTGCCGACCAGTCGCCGCGCTCCAGATACAGGCGCTGCAGCAGGCGCAGCACCTGGCTGTTGTGCGGGTGGCGCTCCTGCATGGCCAGCAGGGTTTCCAGCGCACCATCGCTTTCGCCACGGTCCATCTGCAACTGTGCATGGGTGAGGGCGATGGCCAGTTCCGCTTGCGGCTGGCGCTCCAGGGCACGCTCCAGCAGGTTGTCGCTGTCTTCGGTACGGCCTTGCTCGTTGGCCGCACGCGCGGCACCGAGGTAGAACAGCAGCGGCTGGCGCTCGGCCTCGGCAGCCCGGTGCAGGTGGCGCTGGGCACTGGCCCAGCGGCCCTCGGCGAGGTCCAGCTGGCCCTGCTCGATGGCCAGGCGAATACGCCGGCTGCGATTACGCCGCGACCACGGGTTGACCACACCGCTGGAGGTCAGCACCAGGCCGACCAGGTAGCGCACCAGCCACAGCAGCAGCACGACAGCCAGCAAACCGGCCAGGGCCGCCCACAGCCCCGACTGGTAACGGAAGCTGCCATAGGAGATCAGCACATAGCCGCTGTGCTTGGCGACCGCGATACCCAGCGCCGCAGCGACCACGATCGCCAGCACGGCCAGCAGGTAGACACGCTTCATGGTTTGCCCCCTTCAGCCTCGGCCGGCAGGTGGCGACGCTGGATATAGGCCTGCACTGCGGCCAGGCTTTCGCTGAGGTCAGGGGTAACCACCGACACCGGCTGTTCGGCCAGGGCATTGAGGCTGTCAAGCATGGCCTTGCTTTGCGGGTTGTCTGCGTTGAAGTTGGCCAGCAGTACGCTGCGGGCGTCGTCCAGCGCCTGGGTGTAAACCTTGCTGTCGCCATTGAGCGCTGCCCACTGAGCCTGCTCGATGGTCAGGCTCAGGGCCAGGCGCAGCTGGTTCAGCTGCTGCCCGGCCAGCAGCGGACGCACGTTGTCATCGGCGTTGAAGTCGATCTGGAAGTACTTGGAGATCTCGGCCCACCACTGGGACAGGCGACTGGCGCCGTCACCATCGGCGGTGAGCGCGCCCAGGGCATCGGCATTGGTGTCGAACTCCGGCGACTGGGCGCTGAGTTGCTGCACCAGCTCGCGCTGAGCGGCCAGTTTCAGGAACAGGCCGGTGCGGTCCGGTTGCTGGGTGCTGTTGAGCGTGGCCAGGCTGCGCGCCAGTTGCTCACGGGCAGCGAAGGCACCCGGATCGCTCTGCTCGCGCAGGATCTCGTCGGCACCCTCTACCAAGGCCTTGGCACTGGTAATGTCCTGCAGCGCAGACAGCCGCAGGGTGGCCAGGCGCAGCAGGTGCTCGGCCTCGGCCAGGCGCCATTCCTTGCGGCTTTCGCCCAGTACGGTTTCCAGACGCTGGCTGAGGCGTTGCTGGTCGCCTTGCAGCTGTGCCACCAGGCGGCGGCGGTCTTCCAGCTCGCTGGCCGCCGGCAGGCTGGCCAGCTGCGCGCTGATCTGCTGTTCACGCTGCTGCAGGGCCTCAGCGCGCTGGTTCAGCGCCTCGATGTGCTGGCCCTGGTTGAATTCGCTGCCTTGCAGCTGACGCACCTGCCAGACACCCCAGCCACCTACCGCCACTCCGGCCGCGCCCAACAGCAGGGCCAGCGTTGCCAGGCCACTGCCGGAGCGCTTGGCAGGTGGGGCGGTGACGGGTTCCGCCGGCGCCTGTGCCGACGGCTGATCGTTATTGGACAAGACAGTCTCGCTCACGTATCCATCCTTTGCATGGGGGCGCATCGCGTTCAGCTTAGCGCCTTAAGAGGCAGGTGCAGCGCTGCGCTGCACGGCTGCCAGCAAGGCCGTGGCACTGGCGCCACGGCAATCCACAACCTGTTGGGCCCCGGCGGCCCTGGCCTGGTCTGCAACCCGAGGGCTGGGCACGAACAGCGGCAGACGCGCCAGCTGCGGCCAATCAGCGCCGGCCATCTGCTGCAAGTGTTCAAAACCCTGCCCACTGCTGACCACCAGGCCATTGAGGCGTTCCGCTTCGATGCGGCGCATCAGGGTGCCCGCCGGGTAAGCCGGCAGGCAGCGACGATACAGTTCCAGATAATCGACACTAGCACCTTGCTCCGCAAGACGCTCTGCCAGCAGTTCGCGACCTCCGACACCACGAACGATCAACATCCGCGGTGCCGGCGTGGCAACTGCCTGGCGCAGGGCCGGCAGCGCCAGCAACGCTTCGCTGTCATCGCCACGTGGCGGGAAGCTCACCGTCAGGCCCGCCCGCTGCAGCACGGCGGCGGTCGCCTCGCCCACAGTGAACCAGCTCTGCAGGGGAGGCTGCAGGCCGGCATCGGCCAGTTGCTCAAGCAACAACCGGGCTGCCGGCTTGCTGACCACGATAATCGCCTGGAAACTCCGCAGGCCTTCCAGCAACTGGCGTTGCTGGTTATCCACAGCGACGGGCTCGATTGCCAGCAGCGGCAGGCAACTGCTGGCCACCCCCGCCGCTGCCAGGCTTTGCGCCAGTGCCGCACAATCCTCGGCAGGCCGGGTCAGCAACAGGCGCCAGGAGCTCACGGGTGGCCGGCCTCGCCGTAGACTTCCTTGAGGATGGCCTCGGCGCCCTGCCCCAGCAGGTCCTCGGCCACCTGCACGCCCAAGGTTTCGGCGGCAGTACGGGGGGCGCGGGCATCGGCCACCAGCAGGGTGCCGCCGCTGGGCTGGCCTACCAGGCCACGCAGCCACAGCTGGTCACCTTCCAGCACCGCATAGCAGGCGATCGGTACCTGGCAGCCGCCATTCAGGCGTTTGTTCAAGGCACGTTCGGCCACCACCCGGTCGGCGGTATCGGCATGATGCAGCGGCGCCAGCAGCGCATGGATTTCCTGGTCGGCGCTACGGCACTCGATGCCCACCGCGCCCTGGCCACCAGCCGGCAGGCTGTCATCGACGCTGATGGTGGAGGTGATTCGGTCTTCGAAGCCCAGGCGGATCAGGCCGGCGGCGGCGAGGATGATGGCGTCGTACTCACCGGCATCCAACTTGGCCAGGCGAGTGTTGACATTGCCACGCAGGAAGCGGATTTGCAGGTCCGGGCGACGCGCAAGCAGCTGGGCCTGGCGACGCAGGCTGGAGGTGCCGACAATGCTGCCGGCAGGCAGCGCTTTGAGGCTGTCGAAGGTGTTGGAAACGAAGGCGTCTCGCGGGTCTTCGCGCTCGCAGATGCAGTACAGGCCCAGGCCTTCGGGGAAGTCCATGGGCACATCCTTCATCGAGTGCACGGCGATGTCGGCTTCATTGTCCAGCAGGGCGGTTTCCAGTTCCTTGACGAACAGGCCCTTGCCACCGATCTTCGCCAGCGGCGCGTCGAGCAGCTTGTCGCCACGGCTGACCATGGGCACCAGGGTCACCAGCAGACCGGGGTGGGCCTGCTCGAGGCGGGCTTTGACGTATTCGGCCTGCCACAGGGCCAAGGCACTTTTACGGGTGGCAATGCGGATTTCGCGAGTGGACATGGAACGCCCCGATCCAGAGAAATGCTGCCGATGATAACAGCATCGCCGGTATCGCTAGCAGATACGGATCAACAGGCCATGCGTGGTTTTGCTGTGGGAGCGGCCTTGTGTCGCGAAAGGGCCGCACAGCGGCCCCAGGGTTTCGGCAGCGATGCATAATTTGCTGGGGCCGCTTTGCGGCCCTTTCGCGACACAAGGCCGCTCCCACAATGCCCAAGCAAATCCACAGAGTTGCGCAAAGGGCTCAGAGGGTCTGCATCATCTTGCGCACACCGGCCACATGCCGGCGGCTTACGGTCAGGGCATCGCCGTCAAGGCCTTTCAGGTACAGCTGGAAATGCCCCAGCGGCGTGCGCTGCAGGCGCTCGATACGCTCACGGGCGACCAGCGCATTGCGGTGGATACGCACGAAGCGTTCGCCAAACTCGTCTTCCAGGGCCTTGAGCGGCTCGTCGAGCAGCACTTCCCCGGCCTCGTGGCGCAAGGTCACGTACTTGTGGTCGGCAATGAAATAGATCACCTGGGGCAAAGGAATCAGCTCAATGCCTTTGCGCGTGCGGGCACTGATGTGGCTGCGCGGGCCGCCGCCTTCGTTGGCCGGCCTGGTGAGCGCCGCCAACTGGGCGCGGTTGGGTTTTTCGGCCTTGCGCAAGGCATCGCGCAAGGCCTGGGCCTGGAAAGGTTTGGTCACATGGCTGAGGGTACTGTCCTTGAAAGCCTCGGCACCGTATTCATCGTCCCCGGTGCAAAACACCACCGCCGGCGGCGCCTCGCGCTCGCACAGGCGAGCAGCAACCTGCAGGCCGTCCAGGCCTGGCATGCCGATGTCCAGCAGGACCACATCGGGCTTGAGGCTTTCGATCAGCGCCAAGGCCTCCTCGCCGTTGGTGGCGCTAGGCTCCAGCACGGTGTAACCCTCCAGTTCGCCGAGCAGCCGGCTAAGGCGCTCACGGCCTTGGGGTTCGTCATCAACGATCAGGACATTCATAATTGCGCTGGATTCCTGAATGAGTCTCGCACAGGTATAGCGTAGACAGGTATGGTTCGAGCGACACAAGGTCACGCTCTAGACCGGTGCGATGGCCAAAGATTCACTCGGCCGGCAGATTCACTGCCAGTCCTCTGTCCAACTGTAGACGGTCCGTGGAACACTGCCGTTCATTCCTTGAAATCCTTGTCAGCCATTTTCCGGGCATTTCTCTCGACCGGCGCCCTGCGGCAGCCAGTCCAACCCTGCTATTATCGGCGCCACTTTTTCGTTCACGCCTGCAATGAGTGAATCCATGAGCACCGACAAGACCAATCAGTCCTGGGGCGGCCGCTTCAGTGAGCCCGTCGACGCCTTCGTCGCCCGTTTCACCGCCTCGGTCGATTTCGACAAGCGCCTGTACCGCCACGACATCATGGGTTCGATCGCCCATGCCACCATGCTGGCGCAGGTCGGCGTGCTCAGCGATGCCGAGCGCGACACCATCATCGATGGCCTGAAGACCATCCAGGGCGAGATCGAGGCCGGCACCTTCGACTGGCGTGTCGATCTGGAAGACGTGCACATGAACATCGAGGCACGCCTGACCGACCGTATCGGCATCACCGGCAAGAAGCTGCACACCGGCCGTAGCCGCAACGACCAGGTGGCCACCGATATTCGCCTGTGGCTGCGCGACGAAATCGACCTGATCCTGGCTGAGATTACCCGCCTGCAGCAGGGCCTGCTGGAGCAGGCCGAGCGTGAAGCCGAAACCATCATGCCTGGCTTCACCCACCTGCAGACGGCCCAGCCGGTCACCTTCGGTCATCACCTGCTGGCCTGGTTCGAAATGCTCAGCCGCGACTACGAGCGCCTGGTCGACTGCCGCAAACGTGCCAACCGCATGCCACTGGGCAGCGCCGCGCTGGCAGGCACCACCTACCCGATCGACCGCGAACTCACCTGCAAGCTGCTGGGCTTCGAAGCCGTGGCCGGCAACTCGTTGGACGGCGTGTCGGACCGTGACTTCGCCATCGAATTCTGCGCCGCCGCCAGCGTGGCGATGATGCACCTGTCGCGCTTCTCCGAAGAGCTGGTGCTGTGGACCAGCGCGCAGTTCCAGTTCATCGACCTGCCAGACCGCTTCTGCACCGGCAGCTCGATCATGCCGCAGAAAAAGAACCCGGACGTGCCGGAGCTGGTACGTGGCAAGAGCGGCCGCGTGTTCGGCGCCCTGACCGGCCTGCTGACCCTGATGAAAGGCCAGCCGCTGGCCTACAACAAGGACAACCAGGAAGACAAGGAGCCGCTGTTCGACGCCGCCGACACCCTGCGCGACTCGCTGCGTGCCTTTGCCGACATGATCCCGGCAATCAAGCCCAAGCACGCCATCATGCGTGAAGCGGCCCTGCGCGGTTTCTCCACCGCCACCGACCTGGCCGACTACCTGGTACGCCGTGGCCTGCCGTTCCGTGATTGCCACGAGATCGTGGGCCACGCGGTGAAGTATGGCGTGGACACCGGCAAAGACCTGGCCGAGATGAGCCTGGACGAACTGCGCCAGTTCAGCGACCAGATCGAGCAGGACGTGTTTGCCGTGCTGACCCTGGAAGGCTCGGTGAATGCCCGTAACCACATTGGTGGTACCGCACCGGCGCAGGTGCGTGCGGCGGTTGCCCGCGGCAAGGCGCTGCTGGCTTCGCGTTAACCCCTCGCTGCCCTGCTCCCTGTAGGAGCAGCCTTGTGCTGCGAAGAGGCCGGTGCAAACACCATGGATTTAGGGTGTCTGCACTGACCTCTTCGCAGCACAAGGCTGCTCCTACAGAGACTTGCACTGGATCTGGATTAGCGTTTACCGCTGCGAATCATCTCCATGAAGGCCGGCATCGCCGCCTCCTTGTCCGCCACGATCCGCGCCATGTGCGGATTGTCTCCCATCAGCTGCAACAACGCCTTGGCCTGCGGGAAGTCCGCCAGGAAGTCGACGTTCAGCACTTTCTTGCCCACGGCACAGGCCAGGTCGACCGAGAAGCAGAACATCAGGTCTGCCAGGGTCAGTTGCCCACCCGCTACATAGGGTGCGAAGCGGCCGTTGCGCTTGAGCGTGGCAAAACCTGCCAGCAGGTCGGTACGGGCTTTTTCTTTTATCAGCGGCTCGACCTGCATACCAAAGAAAGACTCGGCATAGCAGGTACGCGCCGGCAGCTCGATGTACAGCTCGATTTCCTTGAGCAGTTCGCGCACCTTGGCCTGCCCGAACGGGTCGGCCGGCAGCAGCGCCTTGCCGCCCTGGGTCTGCTCGATATAGTCGAGGATCACACTGGTTTCGCTGAGGAAGCCATGTTCGGTCTCCAGCACCGGAACCTTGCCTCGCGGGCTCACTTCCAGCGCCTGTGGCGCCTGGCCGCCATAGAAAGTGACTTCCTCGAAGGGCAAGCCTTTTTCCAGCAAGGCCAGCTTGACCATGTTGTAGTAGTTGCTGACCGAGAATCCATGAAGCTTGAGCATGAGGTAACAGCCTCCAGGCCGTAAGGGGTTGGCTCGGCTTTTATAGACCGTTCGGCCACACCTGACCAGCGTCATGCGCCCCGTCAATGCCCGGGCATTGCCGCCACGGGCGTGGCACACTGTGCATCCCATCACAGGAGTACCGCCATGAGCGAGCCCACCGACATCGACAACGACGACGAAGCCTTCGCCGAGGCAACGCTGACCCAGGCCATCGAGAACCAGATAGAAAGCGGCGAGCCGCCTGCGGCCAAGGCCACCTTCAACAAGCTGACCCTGGTTGGCTATGAGCGTGAAGACATTCTCAACCTGATGGCCCATGTGCTGGCCTTCGAGATCGACAACATGCTGGTGGAAGACCGCGCGTTCAACGGCGAGTGGTACGAGAATGCCCTGCGTGCGCTGCCGGAGCTGCCGCCTGAGATGGATCAAGGCGAGGACGAATAACCCGGCTACACTCGAAGATCAGGCACCGTAGAAAGTGCCGTAATCCTTGTCTGGAAGTCAGGAGTCGCCATGCCTTTTACCCCCGATCTGATTGCTGAACTGGAAGTACTTTCGCTGTTCAAGCACGACAGCAGCCAGGAAGGCATCAAGATTCACAAGAACGCCTCCCCTGCCCTGGTAGCCGCCGCGCAGCGCCTGCATGAAAAGGGGCTGACCGATCAACCTGATGGCGGCTACCTGACCAGCCTGGGTCATGACGCTGTCGAAAGTGTCCAGCTTCTGCAGAACATTCTCAAGGCGCCACAGCCGGCCTGAATGGCGGACTTGGTCAAACTTTGAAACTTGCGCGGTCCCTGTGGGAGCGGCTTCAGCCGCGAACACCGGCGCAGCCGGTGCCATACACCGCGTCGCCTGATTCGCGGGTAAACCCGCTCCCACAGGGACCGAGCAGGCCGCCGGTCAGTGAGCTGTCGCCCTGCGCTTTTCTGCCAGGCGCGAACGCCCGTATAGGAACACGATCGCCAGCAAGGCCAGTGCCTGCGCCGAAAGCGAGTAGGCGTCAGCGTGAATCCCCAGCCAGTCGAATTCGAAGAACGCCACCGGCCGCGTTCCAAGTACCCCGGCCTCTTGCAGCGCCTTCACGCCATGCCCTGCGAACACCACCGACAAGGCACATAGCAGCGCGGCGTTGATGCTGAAGAACAGCGACAGCGGCAGCTTGGCCGAGCCACGCAGAATCACCCAGGCCAATCCCACCAGCAGCACCAACGCCGTGGCACCACCCGCCAGCACCGCCTGGTGCCCCGCTTGGCCAGCCTGCAGCCACAGGGTTTCGTAGAACAGGATCACTTCGAACAGTTCGCGGTAAACCGAGAAGAACGCCAGCACGGCAAAGCCGAAGCGTCCGCCACCACTGACCAGGCTGCTCTTGATGTAGTCCTGCCAGGCGGCGGCATGGCGGCGGTCGTGCATCCACACGCCAAGCCACAGCACCATCACCGCGGCGAAGAGCGCCGTGCAGCCTTCCAGCAGTTCGCGCTGGGCGCCACCGACGTCGATCACGTAGGCTGCCAGTGCCCAGGTTGCGAAACCGGCCACCAGCGCCAAACCCCAGCCGATGTTGACACTGCGCACCGCCGACTGCTGGCCGGTATTGCGCAGGAAGGCCAGGATCGCCGCGAGCACCAGAATCGCCTCCAGGCCTTCGCGTAACAGGATCAGCAACCCGGAAACAAAGCTCAGCGACCAGCTCAGGCCATCGCTGCCCAGCAGCTTGGAAGCCTGCTCCAGCTTGGCCTTGGCTTCGCTCAGGCGTTGTTCGGCCTGGGCCACGGGCAAGCCGTCCTGCAGCGACTGACGGTAGGCCATCAGTGATTTCTCGGTGTCCTTGCGCGCCTGGGTGTCTATGTTGTCCAGCGAGCTTTCCACCAGCTCGAAGCCTTCCAGGTAGGCCGCCACCGACAGGTCGTAGGCCTGATCGTGGTCACCTGCGCGGTAAGCTGCCAGGCTCTTGTCCAGGGTACTGGCGGTGTATTCGAGCAATTGCGCCGGACCACGTTTGACCTGTGGCGGCTGCGCACGCTGGGCGCGGAAGGCCTCCACGGCCGTGGCACCTTCGCTGGCGGCGACTTCGGCCGGGGTCTGGCGGGCCAGGTCGGCAATGTTCCAGGTCTTGTCACCCTTGCCGGCCTGCGGATTGGCGGTGAAGCCGGCAATGTATGCAGCCACGTCCCAACGCTGGCGGTCATCCAACTGGTCGGCAAAAGACGGCATCTCGGTACCGTCGATGCCAAGGGCCAGGGTGTTGTAGAGATCGAACAGGCTCAACTGGTCAAGGCGCGAGACATCGCGCAGGTTGGCGGGTGCAGGCTCCAGCCCCACACCGGCTGGGCCATCGCCAGCGCCGGTGTCGCCGTGGCAGATCGAGCAGTTTTGCGCATACAGCGAAGCGCCGCGGGCCGGGTCAGGGGTGATCACCGGGGCCTGGCTAACCTCGTAGGCCACTGCCAGGCGCGCGCCCAACTGGCGGGCCTGCTTGGCAACGGCAGCCCCTTCCTGGCGCTGGTCGATGGCCTCGCGCAGCGCCTGGACGCCCTGCTCCAGGGCTGCTTGTTCGGCATGCGCAGGCAGGCCTTTGACCAGATCGGCCAATACCGCGCTGAACTCCTGCTGCTCGCGGTATTCACCATCGTCGATCACCTTGCCGTCTTGCACGGTGGGCGGGTAGTCGGCGCCAATGTAGTCCAGCAGGTGCAGGGCCTTGGTGGCCTCGGCGGGGGCTTCGGCCAACGCCAGGGTGCTGCACAGCGCCAGCACCGGGCCGAGCAATATAGCCGGCAGCCAGGCAAGCAGACGGGAACGGGTTTTCATGGCCAGTCTCGAAGGGAATGCGAAAGAGAAC
>NZ_OPYN01000015.1 GCF_900277125.1 Pseudomonas inefficax | reverse complement strand
CGAACTGAAGCATTTGGTTTCAGGTTCGGAAATGTCTTACAGCTCTAGAACCTAGGCGAGGGCTCTGCCCTCGATCGCCGGCAAGCCAGCTTCCACAGGTGAATTACAGGGCTCGAAAACAGCGCAGTACCTGTGGGAGCGGGCGTGCCCGCGAAGAATCCAACGCGGTGCATGGCACCGGCTGCGCCGGTGTTCGCGGGCACGCCCGCTCCCACAGGGTCCCTGCTAAATCAGTAAGTCAGGTGCAGTTCTATGGGAGCTGGCTTGCCGGCGATTGGGCCTCATGGCTTGGCGGTATCCTTCCACCCCCCACCCAACGCCAGGAACACGCCAATCTGCCCCAACGCCACCTGGCTATTGGCCGCCGCCAGCTGCGCACGCATGTCGGTATATGTCCGTGTCGCCTGCAAGTCCGCCAGGAACGACTCTCGCCCCGCCTGGTAATAGCGGTGCGTCTGATCGGCCGCTTCCTTGGCCGACTTCTCCGCCTCGGCCAGCGCGTCACGCCGGTCCAACAGGGCGCTGTACTGCGCCAGTCGGGTCTGGGTCTCGCGAATGGCGTTCAGCACCACTCCATCGAAATTCGCCAGGGCTGCCTGGGTCGAGGCTTCGGCCATGCGAATGCGGGCGCGGGTGCCGTTGGTGGGGATGCTCCAGCTGACCTGCGGGCCGAAGCCCCAGCGGTTGGTCGACGGCTCGCCGAGGTTTTCCAGGATACCGATGGTGCCCACCTGGGCGCCGATGCTGATGTCCGGATACAGCGCGCCAGTCGCCACGCCAATGTAGGCCGTGGCGGCGGCCAGCTGGCGTTCGGCCTGGCGCACATCTGGGCGGCGCTTGAGCAGCGCGGCGCCATCGCCCACCGGCACCAGCTGGTTCAGGTGCGGCAGCTCGGCACAATCGGCAGTGCCGGCAGGCAGCTGATCGACCGGCTTTGCCAACAAGGCAGCCAGGGTATACATGCCGGTCTCGCGCTCCGCCTTGAAGCGTGGCAGTTCGGCACGCAACGATTTGAACTGGGTCTGCGAGCGGGTTACCTGGGTTTCGTCGCCACGGCCAGCATCGCGCAGCCGCTGGTTCAGCTTGACGCTCTGCTCCTGCAGATCGAGCGACTCGCGGGCAATGTGGTATTCCTCGTTGGCCGAGCACACTTGGGTATAGGCCTTGACCACATCGGCCACCAGGGTGATGCGGGCGGTGTCGGCAGCGGCCTGCACCGCATCGGCATTGGCCTTGGCGGCCTCGGTGCCACGCTTGAAGGTGCCCCACAGGTCGAACTGGTACGAGGCACTGATAATGGCCTCGCCGATGTTGGCCACCGGCACCTTCTCGGGCAACAGGAAGGCTTCGCCCGATTCCTGCAGGCGCTGGGCACCCAGTTTGACGCCGCCATTGAAGCCACCCTGCGACTCGGCCACTTCGACCTGGGCACGGGCCTTGACAATGTTGGCGGCAGCCACGCGCAGCTCGGTGTTGGCACTCAGGGCCTGGCGCACCAGCTCGTTCAGCCGTTGATCCTGATACAACTGCCACCAGTCCTCAGGCACCGGCGCCGAAACCACACTGTCGGCATCCTGGCGCAACGGGCCGTTGAGGTCGCTGCGTTGCACCGCCGCCTCCTTCGGCACGTCATAGTCGGGGCCGACCATCATGCAGGCGCCCAGCGACAGGCATAGCCCTGCCAGGATCAACTGTTTCATTGGCGCTGCCCCTCGATGATCGACACCGTGGCAGTACGCCCGGCGATCATGCGGAAGTCTTGCGGCACTTCATCAAAGGCAATGCGCACCGGAATACGCTGGGCCAGGCGCACCCAGCTGAACGCCGGGTTGACGTTGGGCAACAGGTTGGCACCACTGCTGCGGTCGCGGTCTTCGATGCCAGCTGCGAAGCTTTGCACATGGCCACGCAGGCGAGTGTTGTCGCCCATCACGCGGATGTCCACGGCATCGCCGATGTGGATGCCGCCCAGCTTGGTTTCCTCGAAGTAGACAGCAACGTGGTCTGAAGCGCTGTCGACCACCGACAGCACCAGGAGGCAGGCGGTGACAAATTCGTGATTACGCGGCACACGGTCGTTCAGTGAACCG
>NZ_OPYN01000014.1 GCF_900277125.1 Pseudomonas inefficax | reverse complement strand
ACACCGCGCGCCAGGGTTTGGAATCGTCGCTGCGCAGGGCATGTTGCAGGCTGCAGCAGTCCTGCCACAGATCGACCCATTCGGTCAGGCGATACAGGGCGTTGGACAATAGCAGTTCGGCGCGCTGATCGAGGGCCGCGGCGCCCGGCTGCAGGCGCTCGATCTGTTCGTGCAGGGCGGTCCAACGGGCGACCGAGGCGCTGTCGACGGTGCCCTTGAGCCATTCGCGGGCGGCATCGAGCAACGGTTGCAACTGAGCGAACTGGGCCGGGGCGCGGCCTTCTAAGGCGACCAGGGCGTCGTCGAGGGCGTCGATCACCGGCAGCAAGTGGATCATGCGCCCACGCAACTCGCGGGCGTTCTTCAGGGTGTGCGGACCTGCGCCTTCATGGCCGAGCTGGCCGATCATCAGCTCCAGCGAGTTGAAGGTGGTGACCATCGCCCCGCGCATGCCGCCGACCTGGTCTGCGCCAGCCTGACGGGCCAGGTAGGTGTCGCTGTAGCGGATCGCCTCGGCGAACCAGCTACCAGTGGCACCGACTACAACCGGCGCCAGCCGGCGTGGCCAGAAGATCGCCCCGACCACCGCCGCACAGACGATTCCCAGGCAGATTTCCTGGGCGCGGGAAGACGCCACATCGAACACCGCAAGCGGGTTGTCGACCACCGCCAGGGCAATCATCGGCAAGGTGTAGCCAGCCAGCATCAGCACGTAGTTGTTGGCGGTGCGCAGGTTCAGCGAAAGGAACAGCAAGGTGCCAGTCCACAGGGCAATGGCGATGCTCAGCAGCAACGGCGACTGCACCAGCGGTGGTACCAGGAAAATCGCCCCGCCGGCGCCGAGAAGCGTGCCCACGGCACGGTACAGGGCCTTGGAGCTGGTGGGGCCAAGGAACGGGCTGGAGACGATGTACACCGTGGCCATGGCCCAATAGGGGCGCGGCAACTGCATGAGCAGGGCGATGTACAGGGCGATCATGGAGGCGGCAAAGGTACGCACGCCATAAAACCAGTCGCGGGCGGGTGGCACCGAGCTGAAGAAACCGCTCATGCTACCGCGCCCGTGTTGCCCAGGCCGGCGGCTTCGAAGGCACGCAGCACGCGCAAGGCGGCTTCCAGATCGGCCTGGTCGATGCCATGCAGCACTTCGCGGCGCAGGCGCACCAGTTCGGCTTCGATGGATTCGGCCAGGGTGCGGCCTTCGGCGGTCAGGCTCAGGGCCTTGGCGCGGCGGTCCAGCGGGTCCTCGCTGCGGCATACCAG
>NZ_OPYN01000013.1 GCF_900277125.1 Pseudomonas inefficax | reverse complement strand
AATTTCGACTTGTTGACGCACCTGCGCGGTGATGCGCTGCAACCGGCTCGGGGTGAGGGAGTGGAGTTGGTGGCGCGGATCAGCGATACGCTGGCACGGCAGTTGCGGGTTGCGCCGTTGAGTAGCGACATGCAGCTGACGGCGTTGGAGCACGGGCATCGGTTGCAGGCCACGGTGAGCGACGGCTGGCCTTTGCGCTGGTGGCTGTTGAGCCATGGGGATGGGGTGGTGGTGGAGCAGCCGGGCGGCTTGCGGGAGGAGATTGGCAGGATCCTGAGCAATGCGGCGGCGCAGTACCAGAATTTTTAGCCTGTACCGGCCTCTTCGCGGGTAAACCCGCTCCCACAGGATTTCCATCGGCCTTGAGAGCGGTGCAGTACCTTGTGGGAGCGGGTTTACCCGCGAAGAGGCCGGTACAGGCTTACCGTTAGCGCTGCATCCCCCAGCGCCGCACCGTCAGCCGCTCCAGGGTATTGAACACCAGCCCTTCCACCAGCAAGCCGATCAGGATCACCACTGCCAACCCGGCAAACACCTTGTCGGTGTACAGCTCGTTGCGGTTCTGGAAGATGTACCAACCCAACCCGCCTTTGCCGCTGCTGGCCCCGAACACCAGCTCGGCAGCGATCAGTGTGCGCCAGGCAAACGCCCAGCCGATCTTCAGCCCCGAAAGGATCGACGGCAGCGCAGCCGGGACTAGGATATGCAGCACCAATCGCAGTCCTTTCAGGCCGTAATTGCGCCCGGCCATGCGCAGGGTTTCCGACACGCCGAGAAAGCCCGCATAAGTGTTCAGCGCCAGCGCCCAGAGCACCGAGTGCACCAATACGAAGATCAGGCTGTTGTCGCCCAACCCGAACCACAGCAAGGCCAGCGGCAACAGGGCGATCGCTGGCAACGGGTTGAACATCGAGGTCAGGGTACCCAGCAGATCGCGCCCAAGCTGGGTCGACACTGCCAGGCTGGTGAGGCCGAAGGCCAGGACGATCCCCAGCAGATACCCCTTGAGCAGAATCACCAGCGACACGCCAACCTTGGCCGGCAACTCACCGCTGAGCAGGCCGTCCCACAGCGCCGTGGCCGTCTGCAGAAAGGTCGGCAGCAGCAGATCGTTGCCCTGGTAGCGGGCGATGGCCTCCCATAGTGCTGCGATCACCAGCAGGATGACCGCCTTGCGCAGCCAGCCGTGCTGCCACAGGCGCTGAGCCAACGGCAGGTTGCGTTCCACAGGCACACTGAGCAAAGGCTCCAGCTGCACCTCGTATTCCTGGCGTACAGGTGTAGTGGTCATGGCTGAAGCTCCTGTCAGTAGGCGATACGGATATCGTTGAAACCAAGATCGTCGGGCTGCTCGGGGGTATCCGCCTCATCGAACAGCAAGCGATGGATGCGCCGGGCACTGGCCTGGAAGTCGCTGCCACCCAGGCTGCCCAGGTCGTACTGGTGGCTGTGCACTTCGGCCCGCACCCGCCCCGGGTGGGGCGACAGCAGCAGGATGCGGTTGCCGACCACCAGTGCTTCTTCGATGGAGTGGGTAACGAACAGCAGGGTAAAACGCACCTCTTCCCACAGCAGCAGCAACTCTTCCTGCATCTTGCGTCGAG
>NZ_OPYN01000012.1 GCF_900277125.1 Pseudomonas inefficax | reverse complement strand
AAGGTGATCGACGATCGGCCAATACCGCGCTGAACTCCTGCTGCTCGCGGTATTCACCATCGTCGATCACCTTGCCGTCTTGCACGGTGGGCGGGTAGTCGGCGCCAATGTAGTCCAGCAGGTGCAGGGCCTTGGTGGCCTCGGCGGGGGCTTCGGCCAACGCCAGGGTGCTGCACAGCGCCAGCACCGGGCCGAGCAATATAGCCGGCAGCCAGGCAAGCAGACGGGAACGGGTTTTCATGGCCAGTCTCGAAGGGAATGCGAAAGAGAACATTGTTCACTTCCACTTTGCTTCGCTCAAGGGTGCCGGGCGGATTTCATGAAAAATCTTGGTACAAATCTGATGAAGTGGGATCTGCCGTGCGAGCACCGGGCACTGTCCCTGTGGGAGCGGGCTCACCCGCGAACACTGGCACAGCCGGTGCCATACACCGTGTTGCATTCTTCGCGGGTAAACCCGCTCCCACATGGACCGCACGTACCCCGTTGCCTGGGTGCCTGAAAGTTATTGAAGACAATCATCGACTCAGGCGAGCTTTTCCTTCACCGTAAAATCCACTTCCAGATCGGCGTTGGCCAGCAGGTTAACCAGTGCATCCAGGGAGAATTTGTCTATCTTCCCGTTCAACAGTTCACTCAAGCGTGGTTGAGTGACATGTAGCCGACGCGCCGCATCCTTCTGAGGTAGATCCCAGGCACGCACCGTCTTGACCAAAATCCGCATCAACTGCGAGCGCAGCCGAAGGTTGTCGGCCTCTTCTGGCGTATCAGCCAACGCGTCCCATACAGATGCCGAGCGTTCGTTCGCCATTGTTGATCACCTCTCAGTCCAGCGACTTGAATCGGGCTTTCGCCACATCAATATCACGCTTATCCGTCTTTTCAGTTGTCTTGCGGAATGCATGCAGGACATAGACAGCCTCCGGGCGGTTCACAACATAGAACACGCGAAAAGCACCGTCTTTACACTTGATGCGGATCTCCCGCACACCCTGCCCCACATTCTCCATCGACTTCCAGTCGGTAGGTTCTTCACCGGACTGGATCAAATCCAGCTGATACCCAGCCCGCTGCCTAGCCACTGGTGGAAACCTGCGCACATCATCCTTGCTGCCGCCTACCCATTCGATAGGCTTCTGACCGTCCCACATGCCGCATGCCCCTTCGCCATTGCTCCAATCGCCAGCTGCGCTTGCGCCTCATGCCTCACCCATGTGTTTGGTCATGCCGCTGCACCTTTCTGGCGTACATGGCAATGCACAGATTCCAGGAGCTTGCACACAAATTATATCGATACCGATATAACATCAAGCCTGTAAATGTCCATTATCGACACCGACTAAAACAGAAAAGGAATGGGCAACAGAAGTGAGGCAACTCACCTGAAAAGGCGAGCCAAGGACATTAAACCTGGTGTGCTTCCCAGCCAAGACAGCACCTTCCGACAGGTGCTGTAGGATAATTCGACAGGGCGTTCGAACTGAAGCATTTGGTTTCAGGTTCGGAAATGTCTTACAGCTCTAGAACCTAGGCGAGGGCTCTGCCCTCGATCGCCAGCAAGCCAGCTCCCACAGGTGAATTACAGGGCTCGAAAACAGCGCAGTACATGTGGGAGCGGGCGTGCCCGCGAAGAATCCAACGCGGTGCATGGCACCGGCTGCGCCGGTGTTCGCGGGCACGCCCGCTCCCACAGGGTCCCTGCTAAATCAGTAAGTCATGTGCAGTTCTATGGGAGCTGGCTTGCCGGCGATTTGGCCTCAAGGCTTGGCGGTGTCTTTCCACCCCCCACCCAACGCCAGGAACACGCCAATCTGCCCCAACGCCACCTGGCTATTGGCCGCCGCCAGCTGCGCACGCATGTCGGTATACGTCCGTGTCGCCTGCAAGTCCGCCAGGAACGACTCTCGCCCCGCCTGGTAATAGCGGTGCGTCTGATCGGCCGCTTCCTTGGCCGACTTCTCCGCCTCGGCCAGCGCATCACGCCGGTCCAACAGGGCGCTGTACTGCGCCAGGCGGGTCTGGGTCTCGCGAATGGCGTTCAGCACCACTCCATCGAAATTCGCCAGGGCGGCCTGGGTCGAGGCTTCGGCCATGCGAATGCGGGCGCGGGTGCCGTTGGTGGGGATGCTCCAGCTGACCTGCGGGCCGAAGCCCCAGCGGTTGGTAGATGGCTCACCAAGGTTCTCGAGGATACCGATGGTGCCCACCTGGGCGCCGATGCTGATGTCCGGATACAGCGCGCCAGTCGCCACGCCAATATAGGCCGTGGCGGCGGCCAGCTGGCGTTCGGCCTGGCGCACATCTGGGCGGCGCTTGAGCAGCGCGGCGCCATCGCCCACCGGCACCAGCTGGTTCAGGTGCGGCAGCTCGGCACAATCGGCAGTGCCGGCAGGCAGCTGATCGACCGGTTTTGCCAACAAGGCAGCCAGGGTATACATGCCAGTCTCGCGCTCCGCCTTGAAGCGTGGCAGTTCGGCACGCAACGATTTGAACTGGGTCTGCGAGCGGGTAACCTGGGTTTCGTCGCCACGGCCGGCATCACGCAGCCGCTGGTTGAGCTTCACGCTCTGCTCCTGCAGGTCGAGCGACTCACGGGCGATATGGTATTCCTCGTTGGCCGAGCACACTTGGGTATAGGCCTTGACCACATCCGCCACCAGGGTGATGCGGGCGGTGTCGGCAGCGGCCTGCACCGCATCGGCATTGGCCTTGGCGGCCTCGGTGCCACGCTTGAAGGTGCCCCACAGGTCGAACTGGTACGAGGCACTGATAATGGCCTCGCCGATGTTGGCCACCGGCACCTTCTCGGGCAACAGGAAGGCTTCACCCGACTCCTGCAAGCGCTGGGCGCCGAGTTTGACGCCGCCATTGAAGCCACCCTGCGACTCGGCCACTTCGACCTGGGCACGGGCCTTGGCAATGTTGGCAGCAGCCACGCGCAGCTCGGTGTTGGCACTCAGGGCCTGGCGCACCAGCTCGTTCAGCCGTTGATCCTGATACAACTGCCACCAGTCCTCAGGCACCGGCGCCGAAACCACACTGTCGGCATCCTGGCGCAACGGGCCGTTGAGGTCGCTGCGTTGCACCGCCGCCTCCTTCGGCACTTCATAGTCTGGGCCGACCATCATGCAGGCGCCCAGCGACAGGCACAGCCCTGCCAGGATCAGCTGTTTCATGGGCGCTGGCCCTCGATGATCGATACCGTGGCGGTTCGCCCGGCGATCATGCGGAAGTCTTGCGGCACTTCATCAAAGGCAATGCGCACCGGAATACGCTGGGCCAGGCGCACCCAACTGAACGCCGGGTTGACGTTGGGCAACAGGTTGGCACCACTGCTGCGGTCGCGGTCTTCGATGCCGGCTGCGAAGCTTTGCACATGGCCACGCAGGCGAGTGTTGTCGCCCATCACGCGGATGTCCACGGCATCGCCGATGTGGATGCCGCCCAGCTTGGTTTCCTCGAAGTAGCCATCAACGTGGTATGAAGCGCTGTCGACCACCGACAGCACCGGGCGGCCGGCGGTGACAAATTCGTGATTACGCGGTGCACGGTCGTTCAGGTAACCGTCCACCGGGCTGCGCACCACCGAGCGGTCGAGGTTGAGCTGGGCAGTATCGACGGCCACCTGCGCTTCGCTGACGGCGGAACGGGCGCGGGCCTCGCGGGACTGGCTTTCTTCCAGTTGCTCGGCGGCCACCAGGTTGCCCAGCTTGCGGTTGCGCTGCGCTTCGCGGGAGGCCTGGGCCAGGGTCTCCTGGCGCTCACCCAGGGTCGCCTTGGCCTGGCGCAAGGCCAGGGTGAAGCGGTCCTGATCGATGGTGAACAGCACATCGCCGCGCTTGACGGTCTGGTTGTCACGCACCTCGACCTTCTGGATCAGCCCGGACACATCCGGGGCGATCTGGATCACGTCGGCGCGGATGTGGCCGTCGCGGGTCCAGGGGGCGAACATGTAGTAGACCACCATCTGCCACACGAGCACGGCGGCGAAGGTCACTACCAGCAAGGTCAGGACCACACGGCCCAGGGTCAGCAAAGGTTTTTTCATGGCAGCATCAGGTTTCGGCAAAAGTGGTCCACCGCACCAAGCAGCACGGCATACAGGGCAACGTTGAACAACGCCCGGTGCCAGACCAGGCGGTAGAAATGCAGGCGCACCAGCACCGCGTGCACCCCGAGGAACAGCAGGTAGGTGCCAAACATCATCACCAGCAGCGTGGGCAGGAACACCCCGCTGATATCCAGTTCACCGATCACAGGGGTGCTCCGTCGAGGCCGGGGGGCAGTTGCGGTTGTTCGGCTGGCTCGAGCATCACTTCCACGCCCGGCAGCAGCGCCAGGCGCAGGCCGCTCAGCGCGTGCAGCAAGTGAGTACGGGCATCGCCGCGCTCGTACAGCTCATCCAGGTTCAGCGCCAGGCGCGCGCGCTCCATGTTGCGCAGCAGCGCGGCCGGGGCGTGCAGGCGCTCGCCGGCGCGCAGGCAGGCGGCGTAATGCGCGCCGACTTCCTCGACCACCGTGTTCAGCCGCTCACGAGCCTGCTGGCTGGCACGCGGCATATAGGCCAGCAGGTCCAGCAGGTTCAACCCCACCCGCACGTCGCGTAGTGCCACGCCGCTGTCCTGGCCGGTTTGCGACAAGCGCGGCAGGTGCTGCATCAGGCGGTCAAGCATCTGTACACCGACCTGGCGGTGCTCGGCCAGGGTGGCCGGCTCGGTCATTTCAACGATGTCGCGCCAGGCGAAGCGGGTCATGCGCTTGGCTGCCAACTCCACGCCGAACGGGCGCATTACCAAAGTCCAGATGAAGGCGAACAGTAGCCCCACGGGGCCGGCCAGGTTGGAATTGAGGAAGGTGAAGAAGTCAGCATCGTAGGCGCCCTGGATGCTGATGAAGGTCGAAGTGTTGACGATGGTCAGCAAGGTACCCAGGTAGAAGCGCGGCTGTACGGTCAGGGTGCCAACGCAGATGAACGGCACGGCGAAGGCCAGCACCAGCATCGGGAAATCGTGCAGGTTGGGCAGCACCAGGAACAGGTACAGGCTGGAGAAGATGACCGACATCAGCGTCCAGAAGAAAAACCTGTAGATCTGCGGCGCCGGGTCGTCCATGGCGGCGAAGAAGCTGCACGACACGGCGGCGAGGATCACTGCGCTGGCGCCGTCGTTCCAGCCCAGGCCGATCCAAAGGCCACAGGCGACAACGATCGCCAGCACGGTGGAGGCCACCGAATACAGCATCAGGCCACGGTCGAAGAACGCCGTCAGGCGGCCCAGGCGCCAGTGGCGATACACCGCGCGCCAGGGTTTGGAATCGTCGCTGCGCAGGGCGTGTTGCAGGCTGCAGCAGTCCTGCCACAGATCGACCCATTCGGTCAGGCGATACAGGGCGTTGGACAATAGCAGTTCGGCGCGCTGGTCGAGGGCCGCGGCGCCCGGCTGCAGGCGCTCGATCTGTTCGTGCAGGGCGGTCCAGCGGGCGACCGAGGCGCTGTCGGCGGTGCCCTTGAGCCATTCGCGGGCGGCATCGAGCAACGGTTGCAACTGGGCGAACTGTGCCGGGGCGCGGCCTTCGAGGGCAACCAGGGCGTCGTCGAGGGCGTCGATCACCGGCAGCAGGTGGATCATGCGCCCACGCAACTCGCGGGCGTTCTTCAGGGTATGCGGACCTGCGCCTTCATGGCCGAGCTGGCCGATCATCAGCTCCAGCGAGTTGAAGGTGGTGACCATCGCCCCACGCATGCCGCCAACCTGGTCTGCGCCAGCCTGGCGGGCCAGGTAGGTGTCGCTGTAGCGGATCGCTTCGGTGAACCAGCTGCCAGTAGCACCGACCACAACCGGCGCCAGCCGGCGTGGCCAGAAGATCGCCCCGACCACCGCCGCGCAGACGATTCCCAGGCAGATTTCCTGGGCGCGGGAAGACGCCACATCGAACACCGCAAGCGGGTTGTCGACCACCACCAAGGCAATCATCGGCAAGGTGTAGCCAGCCAGCATCAGCACGTAGTTGTTGGCGGTGCGCAGGTTCAGCGAAAGGAACAGCAAGGTGCCAGTCCACAGGGCGATGGCGATGCTCAGCAGCAACGGCGATTGCACAAGCGGTGGTACGAGGAAAATCGCCCCGCCGGCGCCGAGCAGCGTGCCCACGGCACGGTACAGGGCCTTGGAGCTGGTGGGGCCAAGGAACGGGCTGGAGACGATGTACACCGTGGCCATGGCCCAATAGGGGCGCGGCAACTGCATGAGCAGGGCGATGTACAGGGCGATCATGGAAGCGGCAAAGGTACGCACGCCATAGAACCAATCGCGGGCGGGTGGTACGGAGCTGAAGAAACCGCTCATGCTACCGCGCCTGTGTTGCCCAGGCCGGCGGCTTCGAAGGCACGCAGCACGCGCAAGGCGGCTTCCAGGTCGGCCTGGTCGATGCCATGCAGCACTTCGCGGCGCAGGCGCACCAGTTCGGCTTCGATGGACTCGGCCAGGGTGCGGCCTTCGGCGGTCAGGCTCAGGGCCTTGGCGCGGCGGTCCAGCGGGTCCTCGCTGCGGCATACCAGGCCAGCCTTGCACAACTGGTCGAGCAGGCGTACCAGCGACGGGCTTTCCAGGCCGGCGGCCTGGGCCACGGCCACCTGATGCACACCGTCACCCAGGCGCACGATCATCAGCAGCGGCGCGGCACAGGCCTCGGAAATGCCGTAACCGGTCAAAGCAGCATGGCAGATGCGCCGCCAATGGCGGGCGGCAACCACCATGCCACTGCTGACTTGCAGGCGCAGGAGATCAAGGGACATGACAGGAACCAAGGATATTCATAGTTTGCTAACTATCAATATACGCCTGTGCCTCCCCCTGTCGTCAACCGGGGGCATGGATGAATTGTTGTTCATGCTGGGGTTATGGCCTGACTGTGCCGGCCTCTTCGCGGGTGAACCCGCTCCCACAGATGCTGAACAGGATTCAAGCCATGCACAGTACCTGTGGGAGCGGGTTTACCCGCGAAGAGGCACGGACAGACAACAAAGAATTCAAGGCTGTATCTGGTCCTCCAGCTTCATGGTCAAGGCCAGCGTGCTGCCCATCTGCACCGCCCGGTCACGCCACTCCTGATAGCGGCCCTCGTCACGGCTGCTGAAGTGCACCGCCAGCTCCTCGGCCGCCTGCACTACCCCCGCCGCCGCCGCCAGCTCCAGCCAGTACAACGCGGCCTTGAGATCAGCCTCCACGTACAGCCCGTGCATCAACCGGTAACCTACCTCGAAACGGCAGCGTGCCTCGCCCCGCTCGGCCCCGCGCAAGAACCACTGGTAAGCCTCCACCAGGTCGACCTGCCACTGCAGGCCGCCATCACACACCTCTTCCTCGTACAGGTCACCCAGCGCGGCAGCGGCATGCAGCATGCCCCGCTCGAAAGCCTGCCGATAGCACTCCGCCGCCTGCAGGTAAGAGGGTTCGATACCTTTGCCGAAGTAATGTTGCTGCCCAAGGTTGAACCATGCCGCGGCATGGCCTTGCAGGGCCGCCATGCGCAACAGATGGCCAGCCAACACGGTGTCGGCGCGCCAGTATTTGCCATTGAGCCAGATCCAGCCAAGGTCGTTGAGTGCCGCCACGTTGCCTTGCAAGGCCTGGCGGCGCAGGTCGATGTACACCGCCTGCAAGTCGCTGGCTTCGTCCAGGCGGCTGACCAGCAGCGAGCGCTGGCTGGGCAAGCCTATCCCGGCAAACAGCCGCTGTCGCCTTCCGACAGCGGCCGGTGGGGCGATCACCCGCTCGGGCAGAAGGCGGGCAAGCAGCGAATGGATATTGCTGGCAGCAGACATGTTCATCCTCATTGAACGACACACAACCCCAACCTTCGGCTGTGATGAGGCGTGATTCTGCGTGACGTAACGTCAAAACCTGTCGCGAACGATTCGGCAGCAGGCAACCAAATGCGACTTCCTTGATCTGAGCAGGCTGTGGCCAATTGCCATGCCCCACGCCTGCCGCCATCCTATTGCGGCAAGCCTAGACAAGGACGTTACCTTTTGCCGTTCGCCACCACTCGCGCCACCCTCAGCCGACAGTGGGCGCTGTTGCGTCAGCTGCCCAGCCGTTCCCCAGGCATTACCAGCGCCGAACTGGTCTGGCGCCTGCGTGACGTGGGCTTCACTGTCAGCAAACGCACTGTCGAACGTGATCTCAATGAACTGTCGTTGATATTTCCGCTGGAGCGCAATGACAAGAGCATCCCGTTTGGCTGGCACTGGTCGGCAAGCGCAGTGGGCGACTTGCGCGGCAATTTCGACTTGTTGACGCACCTGCGCGGTGATGCGCTTCAACCGGCTCGGGGTGAGGGGGTGGAGTTGGTGGCGCGGATCAGCGATACGCTGGCACGGCAGTTGCGGGTTGCGCCGTTGAGTAGCGACATGCAGCTGACGGCGTTGGAGCACGGGCATCGGTTGCAGGCCACGGTGAGCGACGGCTGGCCTTTGCGCTGGTGGCTGTTGAGCCATGGGGATGGGGTGGTGGTGGAACAGCCAGCCGGCTTGCGGGAGGAAATTGGCAGGATCCTGAGCAATGCGGCGGCGCAGTACCAGAATTTTTAGCCTGTGCTGGCCTCTTCGCGGGCTTGCCCGCTCCCACAGGTACTCTACAGATTCTGAAGTGTGTGGTTTTCCTGTGGGAGCGGGCAAGCCCGCGAAGAGGCCGGCACAGGCATACCAGTTAGCGCTGCATACCCCAGCGCCGCACCGTCAGCCGCTCCAGGGTATTGAACACCAGCCCTTCCACCAGCAAGCCGATCAGGATCACCACTGCCAACCCGGCAAACACCTTGTCGGTGTACAGCTCGTTGCGGTTCTGGAAGATGTACCAACCCAACCCGCCTTTGCCGCTGCTGGCCCCGAACACCAGCTCGGCAGCGATCAGTGTGCGCCAGGCAAACGCCCAGCCGATCTTCAGCCCCGAAAGGATCGACGGCAGCGCTGCCGGGACAAGGATATGCAGCACCAGCCGCAGCCCTTTCAGGCCGTAGTTGCGCCCGGCCATGCGCAAGGTTTCCGACACGCCAAGAAAGCCCGCATAAGTGTTCAGCGCCAGCGCCCAGAGCACCGAGTGCACCAATACGAAGATCAGGCTGTTGTCGCCCAGCCCGAACCACAGCAAGGCCAACGGCAACAGGGCGATCGCTGGCAACGGGTTGAACATCGAGGTCAGGGTGCCCAGCAGATCGCGCCCAAGCTGGGTCGACACTGCCAGACTGGTGAGGCCGAAGGCCAGGATGATCCCCAGCAGATACCCCTTGAGCAGAATCACCAGCGACACGCCAACCTTGGCCGGCAACTCACCACTGAGCAGGCCGTCCCACAGCGCCGTGGCAGTCTGCAGAAAGGTCGGCAGCAGCAGGTCGTTGCCCTGATAGCGGGCGATGGCCTCCCATAGCGCTGCGATCACCAGCAGGATGACCGCCTTGCGCAGCCAGCCGTGCTGCCACAGGCGCTGAGCCAACGGCAGGTTGCGTTCCACAGGCACACTGAGCAAAGGCTCCAGCTGCACCTCGTATTCCTGGCGTACAGGTGTAGTGGTCATGGCTGAAGCTCCTGTCAGTAGGCGATACGGATATCGTTGAAACCAAGATCGTCGGGCTGTTCGGGGCTGTCCGCCTCATCAAACAGCAAGCGATGGATGCGCCGGGCACTGGCCTGGAAGTCGCTGCCACCCAGGCTGCCCAGGTCGTACTGGTGGCTGTGCACTTCGGCCCGCACCCGCCCTGGGTGTGGCGACAGCAGCAGGATGCGGTTGCCGACCACCAGTGCTTCTTCGATGGAGTGGGTAACGAACAGCAGGGTAAAACGCACCTCTTCCCACAGCAGCAGCAACTCTTCCTGCATCTTGCGCCGGGTCAGCGCATCAAGTGCCGCGAACGGTTCGTCCATCAGCAGGATCTTCGGCTGAGTGGCCAGGGCACGGGCGATCGCCACGCGCGCCTTCATCCCGCCCGACAGGGTATGCGGGTAGGCATCGGCGAAGGCTGCCAGGCCGACTTTTTCCAGGTAATGCAGCGCTCGCTCTTCGGCTTCGGCGCGTTTCAGCTGGCCCGACACCAGCAGAGGGAACATGACGTTCTGCTTTACCGTCTTCCACGGCGGCAACTGGTCGAATTCCTGGAACACCACGATGCGGTCGGGGCCTGGGCCGCTGACTGGCTGACCCTGCAGCAGAATCTGCCCTTCCTGGGGCGAGATGAACCCGGCCACGGCTTTGAGCAAGGTGGACTTGCCGCACCCGGAGGGGCCGAGCAGCACGAAGCGGTCGGCACGGTCGACTTCGAAGCTGACCTGGTGAGTGGCCCGCACCACGCGTTGCGCGGTGCGGTATTCGAGGCTGAGGTTATCCACCTTGAGCAAAGGTGGCGTTGCGACACGGCTCAGGTTGCTGGCCGTGTGGCCTGGCAATGGGGCGGTCATGATCGGTCAGCTCCCCTGCAGCGGGCGTTCATCCTGGAAGAAGTAGTCCTTCCACGATTCCGGCTTGTGCTTGATGGCGCCTACCCGATAGAGGAAGTCGGCCAGCTTGTAGGTGTTCTTTGGCGTGATGGTGAACTCGTACTGCGGGTTGTCGATCAGCTTGATCAACGTGTCGCGGTCGATCTTGGCCTTGGTCACGCGGATGTAGGTGTCGGCGGCGGCTGCCTTGTCCTTCTGGGCAAAGTCTGCGGCTTCAGCCAGCGCATCGACGAAGGCCTTGTAGGTCTTGGGGTTGTCCTTGCGGAATTTCTCGGTGGCGAACAGCAAGGTTGGCGAGTTGGCGCCGAGCAGGTCGTAGCTGTTGAGCACCACGTGCACGTTCTTGTTGGCCAGCACCTGGTCCTGGAACGGCGGGTTGGAGAAGTGCCCGTTGAGTTCGGTGCCGCCGGCCAGCAGCGCGGCAGTGGCATCGGGGTGCGGCACGGCCAGGGTGTACTTGTCGAGGCGGTTGTATTCCTTGTCGCCCCATTGCTGGGCGGCGGCGTATTGCAGGAAGCGCGACTGCACCGAAACGCCTACCGCCGGCACGGCGATCCGGTCTTTGTCGGAGAGGTCGGCAATGGTCTTCACGTTGGGGTTGCTGCTGACCAGGTAGTACGGGAAGTTGCCCAGCGAAGCCACGGCCTTGACGTTCTGCCGGCCCTTGGTGCGGTCCCACACGGTCAACAGTGGGCCGACGCCAGCCCCGGCGATGTCCACCGAACCGGACAGCAGTGCGTCGTTGATAGCCGAACCACCCGACAGCTGGGCCCAATCGACTTCGATGTCGATGCCCTGCTCCTTGCCATGCTTTTCGATCAGATGCTGGTCACGTACTACGTTCAGCAGCAGGTAGACAATGCCGAACTGCTCGGCAATGCGAATCTTGCCTTCTGCTTGGGCCGCGGCGGGGGCCGCCAGGCTGCCGACAACCAGGCTTGCGCCCAGGCCGATGCTTGCCGCCAGGCGGCTGATGGATTTACGCATGATGGGTTTCCTCAGTCGTCAGAACGGGGCATCGCCCTGGATGGTGGTGCGGTAAAGCTTGCGCCGCAGGTGTGCGGGGCAGCCGGTGGCCAGGTGGATCAGCGAGCGGTTGTCCCAGAACACCAGGTCGTGGGGCTGCCACTGGTGGCGGTAGATGTTCTGCTCCAGCACGCTCAGGGCGTACAGCTGTTGCAGCACGTCGCGGCTTTCATCGTCTGGCAGGCCGACGATGCGGGTGGTGAAGCCCTCGCTGACGAACAGCGCCTTGCGGCCGTTTTCCGGGTGGGTACGAACCACCGGGTGGATGACTTCCTGTACCTGCGCCAGCTGCTCGGCGGTCAGGGACGGACGCCAGTTGCCTTCGAACTTGGTCTCGGCGTAGCGGGCGGTGTAAGAGTGCGCAGCACTGCGGCCTTCGACTACCTTGCGCAGGGCCGCAGGTACGGCATCCCAGGCTTTGTGCATGTCAGCGAACAGCGTATCGCCGCCCTCGTCGGGCAGCTCCTGGGCATGCAGCATCGAACCGAGGCTTGGCAGTTCCTTGTACGACAGGTCCGAGTGCCAGAACTTGCCGGCATCACCCAGGCCGATGTTCTGGCCGTTTTCGATGATGTTGGAAACAATCAGGATCTCGGGGTGGCCGGCGAGCAGGAACTGCTTGAGCACGTGGATCTGCAACGGACCAAAACGGCGGCTGAAGGCGATCTGCTGGTCGGGGCTGATGCGCTGGTCGCGGAACACCAGCACGTGGTGGTCGAGGTGGGCGCGATGGATACGGGCGAAATCCTCGGCGTTGACTGGTATGGCCAGGTCCAGGCCGATGATCTCGGCGCCTACGGCGCCGGAGAACGGGCGGATTTCGAAGCGTTGCGGCTGGGCGCTGTCGATGATCGACAAGGCGTTCGAGGCGGCTGACATTTTTCACTCCCACGCAGTGCGCGACTTCAATGGCGCGCAACGATCAGAAACGCACGGGGATTTCCCGTGTGGGTTCAAGTCGTGCGGCGCGTCGATTGGTCGACGGGTACGCAGTGGCAGTGACTATAAAGTCATAAGAGCAATAATTTAAATACCTTTAGAGAATAACCATAGCACCGGGATTTGCTCGCCGGTGATCAGATCAACCCGCCCTGCTCTTCTTCTTCAATGAGGTTGGTCAGGCTGCTGAGCGCCTTGCGCGCCTTGGAGCGGTTGAGCAGCTTGGCCTGCGCGCCAGCGGGCAGGTCGGTGATGTTGAACACACCCTTGGCGGTCAGTACATCGATCAGGTCCTCGAGCACGCGGATCATGTCGAGGTCGCTTTGCTTGAGCTGGTTGAGGCTGTTTTCCACCTCGTCATCGGCAAACCACTCCTGGATTTCGGCATGGTCGGCGGGAAGGATTTCGGTGAACTCGTCGAAAGCGGCCGCTTCTACCCGCCGCAACTGGCCGGCGGCATCGCGTTGCACGTAGAACATGGCGGTGTCCCTCGTCACGTTGGTTCCTTGGTGGTAGACAGCAGCATAGGCAAAGATCGCCGGGCACGCAGGCCCGGCGCCAGAGTATGCGCTGTTGCAGGATGCCAGGATAGAGCCGTGGCCGCTGAGCGGCCAATCGCCGGCAAGCCAGCTCCCACAGGTATTGTGCAGCTCTCGAGAGTTGCGCGGCCCCTGCAGGAGCTGGCTTGCCGGCGATCGGGCTGCAAAGCAGCCCGCTAGCGCATCAGCAATCAGCTGTCTTTGTTGTGGATGATGATGGTCGGGTCAGCACCGCTGATCAACGAGTTGATCGTGGTGTTGGACCAGTTCACCCCTTCCAGCTTGATGGTCACGTCGGCGTTGGCGATCCCACCGGTGGCATTGAGCTTGCCTTCGCTGCTGACCTGCAGCGTGGTCGTGCCTTCCACCGTAGTGAGCTTCAGGTAATTGTCGATGGTGCTGCCCTTCTCGCCCTGGAGCAGGTCCTTCAGGTCGATGCGGTCGCCTTCGGCCACCTTGAAGTCCTTGATAACGTCTTTGCCGATATCGCCAGCCTTCCATACGAAGGTGTCGGCACCGCTGCCACCGGTCATGGTGTCATCGCCCTTGCCGCCAAGCAGGATGTCATTGCCCTCACCACCTAGCAGGGTGTCCTTGCCCACGCCACCGATCAGGATGTCATTGCCCTTGCCACCGTCGAGGGTATCGTCGCCGCCCTGGCCGAACAGGAGGTCGTTGCCCGTGCCACCGTTGAGGATGTCATTGCCATCGTTGCTGCGCGAGACGTCGAACTCGCTGACGTGCTCGACGATGTACTTGTGCAGCACGCGACCGTCGACATCACCCAGGGCAACACCCAGTTGCCCCGCGACATAGCCCTGAATGGCTTCGACACCGTTGCCGGCGACCGAGCCGAAGCTCACCAGGTCACCGAAGATGATGTCGTTGCCATCACCACCGTTGACGGTGTCATTGCCCGGCACGGTGGCTTCGGTGTGGCCCAGGATCGCTTCCGCCAGTTTGCTCGGGTCGATATTGGTCTGCGGCTTGCTATCGGTGTCGTAAGGCTTCAGGTCGTTGACGTTGACCGCGCTGTTGAGACCGATGGCTTCCACGCCAGAAAGGTTGGACAGCAACAGGAAGCTTTGTTGCGAGTTGTAGTCCACATAGTAGTAACCGCTTTCAGCGTAGGAGAACTCAAAGGTGCCATCACCTTGGGCATGCAGCTGTCCAGACGCACCACTGTCGTTGGTCCAGCCCTTCTTGCCCCAATACTCGGCAGTCATGTTGCCTTTGGCATCGATACTGAAGCGGTTGTCGCTGCCTACCATCTTGTCGGTGACCACGTCGCCCAACTTGTAGCCGATCGACTTGAGCACGGCATCCACCGAGGTGCCGATGTTCTTGAAGGTGCCCTCACGTTCACCAGCCTGGTACACGTTCGGCTGACCGTCGGTGATGAAGAAGGTCTGGCGGCTGCCGGTGTTGCCCGCCTCCATCAATTGCTTGAACCAGTTGGCGGTGGTCTTGAACGCATCCTCGTAGTTGGTCGAGCCGCTGGAATAGAGCGTATTGAGCGCAGTGTAGAGCGAGCTCAACGCGTTCTTGTCGCCCAGGTTGACCGAAACCGTACTGTTCACCTGGGTGGAGAAGTCCACCAGCAGGATATTCACTGTGCCGGACTGCGCACCCTTGACGCTGTTAGCCAAGGTATCGAACACCGACTTCAGCGAGTTGCGCGCGGCATCGACCGCGCTACCCATGCTGCCTGAGGTATCGACGATGAACGCAATGTTGTAGTCCTGACCCGGCGTCACGTGCAGGCCACTGATGTCGGCAACGATAACGTCGCTGGTTGCGGTGCCGGTGAAACTGTCGCTGTCGGTAGTCAGGTTGCTGGCGGTGTAGGTGTCCGGATAGACGGTTACCTTGATCGTGCCTTCGGTGGAGGCTTTGCTGCCGCCCACGTTCTCGGTGGCGGTCGAGGTGACCTTCACATCGAAACTGCCCTGGTAGTACGCCGGCGGCTTGATGCTCAGGCCGTTGAGGTTCCAGCCGGTGACGTCAACCGAAGTGGCGCCGATGGTTACGGTATGACCGGCGCCATCGCTGAGCACCGAACCTGCCGGAATGCCGTCCAGCTTGACGCTCAGGGTCTCGGAGCCGTCGGTGTCGGTCAGGTTGGCGGAAATGCCAACCAGCTTGACGGTGCCGTTCTCCGGCCCTTCATTGAGCTTGTAACCGTCGTAGTAGCCCTGGCCATCACTGCCATGAAGGTCGGACACGGAAAGCCCGGCGTTACCCATCGCCGCAACGTTCGGGTACATCGGGATGGCCGAGCTGCTCAGGTCGGTCACCGGGCCGTTACCGACCTTGATGTTGATATCCAGGCTGCCCGGGCCGGACTGGTTGGCGTGGTAGATCTCGAGGGTGTAGTAGCCGCTGACAGGCGGCGAGAAGCTGCCGGAGATCGTACCGCCCCCACCCCAGGTGGCGCCGACCACGCTGGTTTTGCCGATGTAGACCTGCAGGCTGTCATCGGCGGTGCCGCTGAAGGTGTAGGTCTGGCCGGCTTCCAGGTAGATCAGGCCGGAGGTCTTGGAGCCAGTGCCGGCGGCAACGCTGCCGCCCGAGTCGGCACTGGTAACCTGCTCGCTCTTGCTGGCACTGCCAGAGTTGGCAAACACGCTCTTCAGCGCTGTACCGGTGATACCGTTGCCGTTGGTGCCCAGGCCCGTGAGGCTGTTCCAGGTTTCCTTGGTCAGGCCGAGCGAATCGGGGGTGTTGCTGCCGATGTTCAGGCCAGGTTTGTCGGCTACAGGCGTGATATCGACCTTCAGTGTGGCCTCGCTGCCAGCAGCGGTACCGTCGGTAGGCTTGTACTTGATCTGGGCATAGTCGGCCTGCTTGTTGCCAACGCCCGTTCCGCCATATCCGTCGATACCCGACTCGTTGGGTTTTGGCACGAACCGCAGGTTGCCGGCAGCGATGTCGGCCTGGCTGACGGTCTGGTTCTGGGCGACGTTGACCCAGGCGCTGCCGTTGAAGAGCTGCAGCGAGCCCGCTGGCAGCTGGGTGAAGGTCACACCCAGGCTCGACAGGGCGCTGTCGACGTCGGAAATATTGAGGTCACTCCAGGTCAGCACCAGCGGCGTATCTTCGACACCAGTGACAGCGCCGCCGGTGGCGACCGGTGCGTCGTTGACTGCGATCACGTTCACCGTGGTCGTGGCAGTGTTCGAGGTATTCACGCCGTCAGTCACCGTCACAGTGATGACACGAGGCGTGGTGCTCGGGTTCTCGCTGCTGTTGATGAAGGTGATGTTCTTGATCGCCTGAATATAGTCAGCCAGCGATGCAGAGCCGCTCAGGGTCAGGACTACCTTGCCGTCTGTGCTGTTGGCGTTGATCGTGATGCCGTTGACGCTGTTGCCCAGGTTCAGCGCATCACCCGGCTGGCGGTTGGTCAGGGTGACCGTCGCGCCCGTCAGCTTCGAGCTGTCGAAGTCGGTGATGGTGACGTCCACATCGCCGATCGACACACCACTGCCTGGCTGGTTCTCGGTGAAGGTGGTCTGGTAGTCGGCACCGGTCTTGCCGCTGGAATCGTTGCCATCCAGGTCCAGAACCGGGGCCGGCTCGAAGATCTGGGTGGTCACGCTGCCGGCGCTGGAGCTTATATCGAGCTTCTCGAAGTTGCCGCCAGTGGCCGAATCGATCTTGACGGTGAAGTGCTCGGTACCCTCGGTGATGGTGTCCTTGAGGGTCGGGATGGTGAACGTTGCCTGCGTGCTGTTGGCCTTGATCACCACGGTGGCGACGCCGGTGTAGTCCGTGCCATCGCCTGCAGTGCCGGTGTAGCTCAGTTTGACAGTGACGTCGGTCTCGGCCTTGTTGGTCAAGTTAAGAACGTATGTGGCGTTGCCACCTTCAGCGACGGCAGTGGTACCGCTGAGGCTCAGGGTGGTGGTCTGGATGGTGTCCGAGACCGCGGTGACCGCCGCCGTATCGCTGACGTTCAGCTTCTCGAAGTTGCCACCGGTGGTTTCGGTGATCTTCGCCGAAACATTGCCTGCATCGATATAGACGTCATCGGCGGGCGCCGGAACGGTAACGGAGCCGGAGAGCTTGCCCGCCTCGATGCTGATCACAGCACCGTTGCTGAGCTTGATCGTCATGTCGGTGCCAGCCTTGTTGGTCAGGGTGGCGACGTAGGTGATCTGGCCACCTTCTGCGACGGTCGGCGTGGCGCTCAGGCTCAGGCCGGTCTGGTCGATGGTGTCGGTGACCTTGGTAACCGCGTAGGCACCGTTGGTAGCCAGCAGCTCGAAGTCGCCGCCAGTGGTACCGTCGATCTTGGCCTGAACGTTCCCTGCATCAACGTACACATCGTCGCCCGGGGCGTCGATGGTGATCGTACCCTGCTTCTGACCCGCCGCGATGGTGATGCTCTCGCCGTTGCTCAGCCTGACCACCAGATCGGTACCGGCCTGGTTGCTCAGGGTGGCGGTGTAGGTGATCTTGCCACCTTCGGCCACGGTGTCGGTCGCGGTGAGCGAGAGCGTGGTGATGTCCGGGGTCGCCGGGTTGTCGGTGACAGTGGTCACTGGCTCGCCAACGGCTACGGTCTTCTCGTAGTTGCCGCCCGAGATGCTGGTGATCTTGTTGCTCAGGTCCAGGTTGGTGTTGTGGACGTTGTTCGGCGCGGTGAACGGTACCGAAGCAGACGACTCGCCCACCGGGATGGTGATGGTCTGGCCGTTGGCCAGTTTCACTACCAGGTCCGAACCGGTGACTTTGTGATTGACCGATGCGGTGTAAGTCACCACTCCGCCTTCGGCGACAGTCGACGTCGCGGTCAGGGTCACGGTAGTGGTGTCGATGGTGTCAGTGACCTTGGTCACAGCTGCCGTGTTGCTGACATCCAGCTTCTCGAAATCACCACCGGTGGTACCGGTGACGGTCACGCTCAGATTGGCGGCATCGACATACACATCGTCGCTCGGTGCGTCGATGGTGATCGAAGCTTCCTTCTGGCCCGCGGCAATGGTGATGCTCTCGCCGTTGCTCAGTTTGATCACCAGGTCGGTGCCCGCCTTGTTGCTCAAGGTGGCGGTGTAGGTGATCTTGCCACCTTCGGCCACGGTGTCGGTCGCGGTCAGCGAAAGCGTGGTGATGTCCGGGGTTGCTTGGTTGTCGGTGACGGTAGTCACTGGCTCGCCTACGGCTACGGTCTTCTCGTAATTGCCACCCGAGATGCTGGTGATCTTGTTGCTCAGGTCCAGGTTGGTGTTGTGGACGTTGTTCGGCGCGGTGAACGGTACCGAAGCAGACGACTCGCCCACCGGGATGGTGATGGTCTGGCCGTTGGCCAGTTTCACTACCAGGTCCGAACCGGTGACTTTGTGATTGACCGATGCGGTGTAAGTCACCACTCCGCCTTCGGCGACAGTCGACGTCGCGGTCAGGGTCACGGTAGTGGTGTCGATGGTGTCAGTGACCTTGGTCACAGCTGCCGTGTTGCTGACATCCAGCTTCTCGAAATCACCACCGGTGGTACCGGTGACGGTCACGCTCAGATTGGCGGCATCGACATACACATCGTCCCTGCATGCGTCGATGTTCATCGTAGGTCCCTTCTGGCTCGGGGCAATGATGTTTCTCTGGCCGTTGCTCAGTTTGATCACCAGGTCGGTGCCCGCCTTGTTGCTCAAGGTGGCGGTGTAGGTGATCTTGCCACCTTCGGCC
>NZ_OPYN01000011.1 GCF_900277125.1 Pseudomonas inefficax | reverse complement strand
GCGTCGATGGTGATCGAAGCTTCCTTCTGGCCCGCGGCAATGGTGATGCTCTCGCCGTTGCTCAGCTTGATCACCAGATCGGTGCCCGCCTTGTTGCTCAAGGTGGCGGTGTAGGTGATCTTGCCACCTTCGGCCACGGTGTCGGTCGCGGTGAGCGAGAGCGTGGTGATGTCCGGGGTCGCCGGGTTGTCGGTGACAGTGGTCACTGGCTCGCCAACGGCTACGGTCTTCTCGTAATTGCCACCCGAGATGCTGGTGATCTTGTTGCTCAGGTCCAGGTTGGTGTTGTGGACGTTGTTCGGTGCGGTTAATCGCACCTATGCCGACGCGAGGCCAAGGGGGATGGTGATTGTCTTGCCGTTGGCCAATTTCACTACCAGATCGGAACCGGTGACCTTGTGGTTGACCGACGCGGTGTAGGTGACAACGCCGCCTTCGGCGACAGTCGACGTCGCGGTCAGGGTCACGGTAGTGGTGTCGATGGTATCAGTCACCTTCGTCACAGCCGCAGTGCTGCTGACATCCAGCTTCTCGAAATCACCACCGGTGGTACCGGTGACGGTCACGCTCAGATTGGCGGCATCGACATACACATCGTCGCTCGGTGCGTCGATGGTGATCGAAGCTTCCTTCTGGCCCGCGGCAATGGTGATGCTCTCGCCGTTGCTCAGCTTGATCACCAGATCGGTGCCCGCCTTGTTGCTCAAGGTGGCGGTGTAGGTGATCTTGCCACCTTCGGCCACGGTGTCGGTCGCGGTGAGCGAGAGCGTGGTGATGTCCGGGGTCGCCGGGTTGTCGGTGACAGTGGTCACTGGCTCGCCAACGGCTACGGTCTTCTCGTAATTGCCACCCGAGATGCTGGTGATCTTGTTGCTCAGGTCCAGGTTGGTGTTGTGGACGTTGTTCGGTGCGGTGAATGGCACCGATGCCGACGATTCGCCAACCGGGATGGTGATGGTCTGGCCGTTGGCCAATTTCACTACCAGATCGGAACCGGTGACCTTGTGGTTGACCGACGCGGTGTAGGTGACAACGCCGCCTTCTGCCACGGTCGAAGTCGCGGTCAGGGTCACGGTAGTGGTGTCGATGGTGTCAGTGACCTTGGTCACGGCTGCGCCGCTGTTTACATTCAGTTTCTCGAAATCACCACCCGAGGTTTCGGTCACTTTGACCTGAAGCACTTCAGCATCGATGTAGACGTCGTCGCTCGGGGCGTCGACAGTGATCGAGGCCTCCTTCGAGCCGGCAGCGATGGTGATGGTCTCGCCATTGCTCAGTTTGATGACCAGATCGGTGCCGGCCTTGTTGGTCAAGGTCGCGGTGTAAGTGATTTTTCCACCCTCGGCAACCGTCGGTGTCGCGCTCAGGGTCAGGTGGGTCATGTCCTTGGTGCCTGGACCGTCGGTCACGGTCGTCACCGGCTCGCCCACAGCTACGGTCTTCTCGTAGTTGCCGCCCGAGATGTCGGTGATCTTGTTGGTCAGGTCCAGGTTGGTGTTGTAGGCATTGTCTGGCGCGGTGAACGGTACCGACGCAGACGACTCCCCCACCGGGATGGTGATGGTCTGGCCGTTGGCCAGTTTCACCACCAGGTCGGAACCGGTGACTTTGTGATTGACCGACGCGGTGTAGGTGACAACGCCGCCTTCGACCACGCTTTGCGTGGCGGTCAGGGTCACGGTGGTGGTGTCGATGGTATCGGTCACCTTGGTCACAGCTGCCGTGCTGCTGACTTCAAGTTTCTCGAAGTCGCCACCGGTGGTGCCGGTGACGGTCACGCTCAGGTCTTCCGCATCGACGTACACGTCGTCGCTCGGTGCGTCGATGGTGATCGAAGCTTCCTTCTGGCCCGCGGCAATGGTGACGCTCTCGCCGTTGCTCAGTTTGATCACCAGATCGGTGCCGGCCTTGTTGCTCAGGGTGGCGGTGTAGGTGATCTTGCCGCCTTCGGCCACGGTATCCGTTGCAGTCAGCGAGAGCGTGGTGATGTCCGGGGTCGCCGGGTTGTCGGTGACAGTGGTCACTGGCTCCCCAACCGCCACGGTCTTCTCGTAGTTGCCGCCCGAGATGCTGGTGATCTTGTTGGTCAGGTCCAGGTTGGTGTTGTGGACGTTGTTCGGTGCGGTGAATGGCACCGATGCCGACGACTCGCCCACCGGGATGGTGATGGTCTGGCCGTTGGCCAATTTCACTACCAGATCCGAACCGGTGACCTTGTGGTTGACCGACGCGGTGTAGGTGACCACGCCGCCTTCGGCGACAGTCGAAGTCGCGGTCAAGGTCACGGTGGTGGTGTCGATGGTATCGGTCACCTTGGTCACAGCTGCAATGCTGCTGACGTCGAGTTTCTCGAAGTCACCACCGGTGGTGCCGGTGACGGTCACGCTCAGGTTGGCGGCATCGACATACACATCGTCGCTCGGTGCATCGATGGTGATCGAGGCTTCTTTCTGACCCGCCGCGATGGTGATGCTCTCGCCGTTGCTCAGCTTGACGGTCAGAGCAGTACCCGCCGGGTTGGACAGCGTAGCGGTGTAGGTGATCTTGCCACCTTCGGCCACGGTGTCGGTCGCGGTCAGCGAAAGCGTGGTGATGTCCGGGGTTGCAGGGTTGTCGGTGACGGTAGTCACTGGCTCGCCTACGGCTACGGTCTTCTCGTAGTTGCCGCCCGAGATGCTGGTGATCTTGTTGCTCAGGTCCAGGTTGGTGTTGTGGACGTTGTTCGGTGCGGTGAACGGCACCGATGCCGACGATTCGCCAACCGGGATGGTGATGGATTGGCCGTTGGCCAATTTCACCACCAGGTCGGAACCGGTGACTTTGTGGTTGACCGACGCGGTGTAGGTCACCACCCCACCTTCAGCGACAGTCGAAGTCGCCGTCAGGGTGACGGTGGTGGTGTCGATGGTGTCGGTCACCTTGGTCACAGCCGCAGTGCTGCTGACATCCAGCTTCTCGAAATCACCACCGGTGGTGCCGGTGACGGTCACGCTCAGGTTGGCAGCATCGACGTACACGTCGTCGCTCGGTGCATCGATGGTGATCGATGCTTCCTTCGAGCCGGCGGCAATGGTGATGCTCTCGCCGTTGCTCAGCTTGATCACCAGATCGGTGCCGGCCTTGTTGCCCAAGGTAGCGGTGTAAGTGATTTTGCCGCCTTCGGCCACGGTGTCGGTCGCGGTCAGCGAGAGCGTGGTGATGTCCGGGGTCGCAGGGTTGTCAGTGACAGTGGTCACTGGCTCGCCAACCGCCACAGTCTTCTCGTAGTTGCCGCCCGAGATATTGGTGATCTTGTTGGTGAGGTCCAGGTTGGTGTTGTGGACGTTGTTCGGTGCGGTGAATGGCACCGATGCCGACGATTCGCCAACCGGGATGGTGATGGTCTGGCCGTTGGCCAATTTCACTACCAGATCGGAACCAGTGACCTTGTGGTTGACCGACGCGGCGTAGGTGACAACGCCGCCTTCAGCGACAGTAGAAGTCGCCGTCAGGGTGACGGTGGTGGTGTCGATGGTATCGGTCACCTTCGTCACAGCCGCAGTGCTGCTAACGTCCAGCTTCTCGAAGTCACCCCCAGTGGTGCCGGTGACGGTCACGCTCAGGTTGGCGGCATCGACGTATACGTCGTCGCTAGGCGCGTCGATGGTGATCGAAGCTTCCTTTTGGCCCGCGGCAATGGTGATGCTCTCACCGTTGCTCAGTTTGATCACCAGGTCGGTGCCTGCCTTGTTGGTCAAGGTGGCGGTATAGGTGATCTTGCCGCCTTCGGCCACTGTCGGTGTCGCAGACAGCGTCAGGCTGGTAGTGTCCTCGGAGCCTGGCCCATCAGTGACCGTTGTGCTGACTGGCGCCTTGTCCAAGGTCAGCTTTTCAAACTTCCAGGCGTCTGCACCGCTGACCGCGTCGATCGCGTTCACTACAGGCTGAGCGCCTACATAGACATCATTCGGCGCGGTCACGGTGATCGAGCCGGTGTTGCTGTTGGCCGGCACCTCAATAACGGTCTTGCCGTCGCTGAGGGTGAAGTACAGCGGCTGATGGTTGTTGATCGGCAGGCCGTCCTGGCTGGTCAGCGTGACGGTGTAGGTGATCTGGCCGCCTTCGGTGACGGAATCGGTAGCCGTCAGCCTGGCCACCACTTCGTTGATGGTGTCAGTCACTTTCACCGACGCGTCGCCGCCAAACTGCAGGTTCTCGAAAGTGCTGCCTGCGCTATCGGTCGCCCCTTTGATGCCAACACCGATGGTGCCGGCATCCTGGTAGACGTCGTCACCCTGTTCGGTATGGGTGTACTGCGCGCTGGTTTGCCCCGCCTTGATCGTGACCTGGGCATTGTTGCTCAACGTCACGACAAGATCGTGCGCCAGAACGGTGTTGACCCTCACGGTAAAGGTCGGGTTCTGGTTCTCGGGGACCGACACCTGGTCGGCCTCGATGCTGACCAGAACGAGATCGCCCCCAGTGCCGGGGGTGCCGGGCTCGTCAGTCACTGTGGTACTGACCTCGGTCTTGTCCAGGGTCAGCTTTTCGAACTTCCAAACATCCGCACCGCTGACCGAGTCGATCGCGTTGACCACCGACGGATTGGCGCCTATGTAGACGTTGTCTGGCGCGGTAACGGTGATCGAACCGGTTGTGCTGTTGGCTGGTACCTCAATAACGGTCTTGCCATCGCTGAGGGTGAAATACAGCGGCGCTTGGTTGTTGAGCGGCAGGCCATCCTTGCTGGTCAGCGTAACGGTATAGGTAATTTCGCCACCTTCGGTGACGGACTCGGTGGCGGTCAGCTTGGCGACGACTTCACTGATGGTGTCCGAGATTTCAACGGTAGCCGGGTCTCCGAAGGTCAGCTTCTCGAAGGTGGCACCCGAGACGGTGGCATCCGTGACGCTGAGCGTGACGGAGCCGGCATCCTGGATGACGTCATCACCCTGGGCGGCGGTCTTGTATTCCACTTCGGTCTTGCCGGCCTCGATGGTCACGGTATCGCCGTTCGACAAGGTAACCGTCAACGGACGGTCCAGTGCCTGGCTCACTTTCACCGTGAAGGACGGCTGCTGGTCCTCGGTCACGTTGCCATTACTGACGATGCTAACGGTGACGGTATCGATACTGTCATTGATGACAGTCGATGCGGGCGTCGGGTCTGGCGTCAGCTGCTCGAAATTGCCGCCGGTGGCACTGTTGATGGTGACATGGACGGTCGAGCCGTTGTTATAGACGTCGTTGCCCGGAGTCTGGAAGTCGATACTGCCCTGGGTCTTGCCCGCTTCTACGGTAATGGTCTGGCCGTTGGACAAGGTTACGGTGACCGGGGTCTGGGCCGGATTGCTCAGGGTCACGGTGTAGGTGATGACACCGCCTTCGGTCACGCTTGGCGAAGCGGTCAGAGTCGCGGTGGTGTTGTCGACCGAATCGTTGATCGTGGTCTGAGCCGGGGTCGGGTTCGGCACCAACTGCTCGAAGTTGCCACCGGTAGCACCGGTAATCGTGGTGCTGACGGTCGAGCCGTTGTTGTAGACGTCGTTGCCCGGGGTCTGGAAGTCGACACTGCCCTGGGTCTTGCCGGCTTCGACGGTGATGGTCTGGCCATTGGACAGGGTCACGGTGACCGGCGTCTGCGCCGGGTTGCTCAGGGTCACGGTGTAGGTGATGACACCGCCTTCGGTCACCGACGGAGTCGCCGTCAGGGTCGCGGTGGTGTTGTCGACCGAATCGTTGATCGTGGTCTGAGCCGGGGTCGGGTTCGGCACCAACTGCTCGAAGTTGCCACCGGTAGCACCGGTAATCGTGGTGCTGACGGTCGAGCCGTTGTTGTAGACGTCGTTGGCCGGGGTCGGGAAGTCGACACTGCCCTGGGTCTTGCCCGCTTCGACGGTAATGGTCTGGCCGTTGGACAAGGTTACGGTGACCGGGGTCTGGGCCGGATTGCTCAGGGTCACGGTGTAAGTGATGACACCGCCTTCAGTCACGCTTGGCGAAGCGGTCAGGGTCGCGGTGGTGGTGTCGACCGAATCGTTGATCGTGGTTTGAGCCGGAGTCGGATTCGGCGTCAGTTGCTCGAAGTTGCCACCGGCCGCACCGGTAATCGTGGTGCTGACGGTCGAGCCGTTGTTGTAGACGTCGTTGCCCGGGGTCTGGAAGTCGACACTGCCCTGGGTCTTGCCGGCTTCGACGGTAATGGTCTGGCCGTTGGACAGGGTCACGGTGACCGGCGTCTGCGCCGGGTTGCTCAGGGTCACGGTGTAAGTGATGACACCGCCTTCGGTCACGCTTGGCGAAGCGGTCAGCGTTGCGGTGGTGGTGTCGACCGAGTCGTTGATCGTGGTTTGAGCCGGAGTCGGGTTCGGGGTCAGTTGCTCGAAGTTGCCGCCGGTAGCACCAGTAATGATGGTGCTGACGGTCGAACCGTTGTTGTAAACGTCGTTGCCCGGGGTCTGGAAGTCGACACTGCCCTGCGTCTTGCCGGCTTCGACGGTGATGGTCTGGCCATTGGACAGGGTCACGGTCACCGGGGTCTGGGCTGGGTTGCTCAGGGTCACGGTGTAAGTGATCACACCGCCTTCGGTCACCGACGGGGTCGCCGTCAGGGTCGCGGTAGTGTTGTCGACCGAGTCGTTGATCGCGGTCTGAGCTGGAGTCGGATTCGGGGTCAGCTGCTCGAAGTTGCCACCGGTCGCACCGGTAATCGTGGTGCTGACGGTCGAGCCATTGTTGTAGACATCGTTGCCCGGGGTCTGGAAGTCGACACTGCCCTGAGTCTTGCCGGCTTCAACGGTGATGGTCTGGCCGTTGGACAGGGTCACGGTCACCGGCGTCTGGGCTGGGTTGCTCAGGGTCACGGTGTAAGTGATCACACCGCCTTCGGTCACCGACGGGGTCGCCGTCAGGGTCGCGGTAGTGTTGTCGACCGAGTCGTTGATCGTGGTCTGAGCCGGGGTCGGGTTCGGCGTCAGCTGCTCGAAGTTGCCACCGGTCGCACCGGTAATCGTCGTGCTGACGGTCGAGCCGTTGTTGTAGACGTCGTTGCCTGGGGTCTGGAAGTCGACACTGCCCTGCGTCTTGCCGGCTTCGACGGTGATGGTCTGGCCATTGGACAGGGTCACGGTTACCGGGGCCTGGGCCGGATTGCTCAGGGTTACGGTGTAAGTGATGACACCGCCTTCGGTCACGCTTGGCGAAGCGGTCAGCGTTGCGGTGGTGGTGTCGACCGAGTCGTTGATCGTGGTTTGAGCCGGAGTCGGGTTCGGGGTCAGCTGCTCGAAGTTGCCGCCGGTAGCACCAGTAATGATGGTGCTGACGGTCGAACCGTTGTTGTAGACGTCGTTGGCCGGGGTCTGGAAGTCGACACTGCCCTGAGTCTTGCCGGCTTCGACGGTAATGGTCTGGCCGTTGGACAAGGTCACGGTCACCGGCGTCTGCGCCGGATTGCTCAGGGTCACGGTGTAAGTGATAACACCGCCTTCGGTCACGCTTGGCGAAGCGGTCAGGGTCGCGGTGGTGGTGTCGGTCGAGTCGTTAATCGTGGTTTGAGCCGGGGTCGGATTCGGCACCAACTGCTCGAAGTTCCCGCCGGTCGCACCGGTAATCGTCGTGCTGACAGTCGAGCCGTTGTTGTAGACGTCGTTGGCCGGAGTCTGGAAATCGACGCTTCCCTGGGTCTTGCCGGCTTCAACGGTGATGGTCTGGCCGTTGGACAAGGTCACAGTGACCGGGCTCTGGGCCGGATTGCTCAGGGTCACGGTGTAAGTGATCACACCGCCTTCGGTCACCGACGGAGTCGCCGTCAGGGTCGCGGTGGTGTTGTCGACCGAGTCGTTGATCGTGGTCTGAGCCGGGGTCGGGTTCGGCGTCAGCTGCTCGAAGTTGCCACCGGTCGCACCGGTAATCGTCGTGCTGACGGTCGAGCCGTTGTTGTAGACGTCGTTGCCCGGGGTCTGGAAATCGACGCTGCCCTGGGTCTTGCCGGCTTCGACAGTGATGGTCTGGCCGTTGGACAAGGTCACAGTGACCGGGCTCTGGGCCGGATTGCTCAGGGTCACGGTGTAAGTGATAACACCGCCTTCAGTCACGCTTGGCGAAGCGGTCAGCGTTGCGGTGGTGTTGTCGGTCGAATCGTTGATCGTGGTTTGAGCTGGAGTCGGATTCGGCACCAACTGCTCGAAGTTCCCGCCGGTCGCACCGGTAATCGTCGTGCTGACGGTCGAGCCATTGTTGTAGACGTCGTTGCCCGGGGTCTGGAAATCGACGCTGCCCTGGGTCTTGCCGGCTTCAACGGTGATGGTCTGGCCGTTGGACAAGGTCACAGTGACCGGGCTCTGCGCCGGGTTGCTCAGGGTCACGGTGTAAGTGATTACACCGCCTTCAGTAACGCTTGGCGAAGCGGTCAGCGTCGCAGTCGTGGTGTCGACGGTATCGGTAACCTGGGTAACCGCTGGGGTTTGCGGCACAGTCACCGTCAGCCCGCCGCCCCCGGTGGTGCCCGTTACGGTCGCCGAAATCTGGCCGCCGTCGATATACGGGGTATCGTTTGCCGGGACCACGACGTTGACGCTACCCGAGGTCTGCCCGGCCGGAATGACTATTACGGCCCCGTTGGAAAGGGTGATCACCAGGTTGGTACTCGGCGCTTGGCCAACCGTAGCGGTATACACGATTACGCCACCCGCTTCGCTGATGGAAGGGGTAGCGCCAAGAACCAGGTCGGTAGCAACGCTGGTGTCCGCTGTCGGTGTAGTCAGCTGGTTGTTGCTGGTGGTATCCAGCACGCCAACCTCTTCTCCATCGAGCACGGCAGCAAAGCCAAGCCCGTCGGTCGGGAAGCCGACGGTAGCGTCGACCCGGCCCGCGGTTTCTTCGAGCATGACAAAGCTGTGGCCACCGCCAAGTGCGCCACCACCGCCCGCTGACGATGGGCCAGCCGCGGGCGCTTCAAGCTCGGTAGTCGGGTCGACACCGGCAGCGATCGCCTGTTGCAGTTCCTCCACCGACGGTGCGGCCTGCGCGGTAGCCTGGCTCAGGTCGGTGCTGCTTTCCGGCGCATCAGCGCTCCACTGACTGTCTCGCCCCAGGTCGAGCACACGGCCATCGGCCAGTTCCAAAGTGACTGCACCGCCCGGACCGGTGAGCACTTCCTCACCAGCCAGCAGGCGGTCCCCTTCGATCAGAACACGTCGAATGCCCTCTGGGGATACCGCAATAACCTGGCCGACAATACTTTTGACGATGGCTACAACGCTGCTCATTGGACTCTCCGTGTGACCCGATGGGTACTTCCCTGCCAGAGCGGCACTCGCAGACCACTTCAGGCGGAACTATGTCGATGATCTCTTTCCGCTTATTGGCGTCAATATCCTGTCTATAACTTTTTGGAATTGACCAAATGCCAAACAATTGACCTTATATAATGCAATCCTAAACAATCAACAATGTAATGTCACATTGATATTTGGATCCTAGCCACGCGTCTTTGTAAATAAGTGCCGTACATCATCGAAAGCGCGTTCAGTGGGTACTTTTCAGCATCTTCTCCCGACCTGCGTACCGTAAAGACCGCGCCAGGACAACCGCTCATCGGCAGCTAACAACGATTCAAGCGTCAAGTTACTTTCGCTAGCTCGGGCCATTGCTTGGACACAAGCACAAACCTTGCCTGAAGGCGGTACCGCTGCGTAACTTGCTGTAGATCAAGGAGATAGCGACACTGTGCAAATACTGCAGGCCCGAAAATGAGAAAGCGTTGCCGATTGTCGAGCCCAGTCTGTTGGCGACCTGCTTGCCAACAAATATATCTTGCGCACTTACTTACTGAGCACCGTCAATAAATAAGCGCCTGCTTATTGACATGGCATGAGTCGATACCGACTACACCTGCGCCAGCCGGATGGCAGGCTATGCTGAAACTGATTCGGCTTGGAGCTGACTGGATCAAAAATGAAACATCCACCTAACAGCATCGTCTGCCAGGAATGAAGACCGTAGAATTGTTTACTCAATACCGATTCAAGGCGACCATTGGCCCGTACGCCAAGGTGCCGTAGCCTCATGATCATTGCCTGGCAGCACCGTTGAAAGCCAGGGTGAGCCAGCCTGAACGGCGGCACACCCACCCCACCTACCCAAGGATGAAGAGAGCGCCGCGTGGAATCCGAAGTCAGTCGAGTCCAACTCAGCCACGATCCACGCAGTCAGCATGACGATCCCCTGCTGGATAGTCTGTTGAGCCTGTGTGTCCTGCATCAGAAGCCCGCCAGCCGGGTCATGCTGACTACCGGCCTGCCGCTGCCGGCCCAGCGCCTGAGCCCCGAGCTGCTGCCCCGCGCCGCCGCCAGGGCCGGCCTGCAGGGGCGCCTGCTGCAGCGTAAGCTGGAGCAGATCCCGAGCATCGCCATGCCAGCCATGTTGCTGCTCAAGGAAGGCCGCAGCGCCGTCCTGCTGGGCTGGGAGAACGAAGACACCGCACGCCTGCTGCTCAGCGAGAGCGATGGCGGCGAGGTGCATGTCAGCCGCGAAGCCCTGCAGAGCGATTACAGTGGCCGGGTATTCTTTGCCCAGCCGCAGCACAAGTTCGACGTCAACCACGGCAACCTCATCCCCCGGGCCAAGTCGTGGTTCCGCGATACCTTGCTGCGCAGCAAATGGCTGTATATCGACGCCATCGCCGCCAGCCTGGTGATCAACCTTATCGCCCTGGCCGCGCCACTGTTCGTGATGAACGTATATGACCGGGTAGTACCAAACCAGGCCACCTCGACCCTCTGGGTACTGGCCATCGGCATCGCCGGCGCCTACATCTTCGACCTGATCCTCAAGGGCCTGCGCGGCTTGTGCCTGGACCTGGCTGGCAAGAAGACCGACCTGATCATTTCGGCAACGCTGTTCGAACGTATCGTCGGCATGTCGATGAAGTACCGCCCAGCCAGAGTCGGCAGCTTTGCCCAGAACATTCACGAGTTCCAGGGCCTGCGTGACTTCCTCGCCTCGCTGACCCTGACCAGCCTGATCGACTTGCCGTTCACGGTCCTGATCCTGATCGTCATTGCTGTCATTGGCGGGCACCTGGTGTGGATCCCGATCATCGCCTTCCCGCTGGCCCTGGGCATCGGTTACGCACTGCAAAGGCCACTGATGGCGACCATGGAGCGGACCATGGCCCTGGCCTCGGAGCGCCAGTCCAGCCTGATCGAGACCCTTGCCGGCCTGGATGCGGTAAAGGTCAACAACGCCGAAAGCGAACGCCAGTACATGTGGGAGCAGACACTCGGCACCCTCAGCCGCCTGGAACTGCGGGTGAAGGTGCTGTCGAGCCTGGCGATGAACATCACCCTGCTGATCCAGCAACTGGCAGGCGTGGCAATGATCTGCGTTGGCGTGTACCTGATCATCGACGGCAATCTGAGCATGGGCGGCCTGGTGGCGTGCTACATGCTCAGCGGCCGCGCCCTCGGCCCGCTGGGCCAGCTCAACGGGCTGCTCGCTCGCTATCAGCAAGCCAAGGTGACCATGGTTTCCACCGATCACATGATGGAACTGCCGCAAGAGCGCAACTTCGAAGAACGCCCGCTGAGCCGCAAGGTGCTGCAGGGCAGCGTAGAGTTCCGCGGGGTCGATTTCACCTACCCGAACCAACAGAATCAGGCCCTTAAGAACATCAACCTCACCATCCGCCCTGGCGAGAAGGTGGGGATTATTGGCCGCAGTGGCTCGGGCAAGAGCTCGCTGGCCAAGCTCATCGTCGGCCTGTACGAGGCCGATGGCGGCTCGCTGCTGGTCGATGGCGTGGACATTCGCCAGATCGATGTCAGCGAACTGCGCCACAACATCGGCTACGTGCCTCAGGACATCCAGCTGCTGGCCGGTACCCTGCGCGATAACTTGGTGAGCGGGGCCCGCTACATCGAGGATGAGCTGATTCTGCAGGCTGCCGAACTGGCAGGCGTGCACGAGTTCGCCCGGTTGCACCCGGACGGCTATGAGCTGCAGGTGGGTGAGCGTGGGCAGAACCTGTCCGGCGGCCAGCGACAGAACGTCGCCCTGGGCCGTGCGCTGTTGCTCAACCCGCAGATTCTGCTGCTGGACGAACCGACCAGCGCCATGGACAACACCGGCGAAGAACGCCTCAAGCAACGGCTGCAGGCGGTAGTGGAAAGCAAGACGATGCTGCTGGTCACGCACCGCGCCTCGCTGCTGTCACTGGTAGACCGACTGATCGTGATCGATCGTGGGCAGATTGTCGCCGACGGCCCGAAAGCCGCGGTCATGGATGCGCTGAAGAAGGGGCAGATCAGTGTTGCATAAGCTGGATGTAGGGCAATTCAAGGACGGCCTGCGGCGTTATTTCAAAGGTTCCGATTCACTGGGCGGCCAGCCGCTGCCAGAGGTCAACAAGGCCCTGATCGAGGATGCGCCACGAGTCGTGCGGCTGACCATCTGGGGCGTGATTCTGTTCTTCGTGTTCCTGATCGTGTGGGCCAGCGTCGCGCCCATCGACGAAGTTACGCGGGGTGAAGGCAAGGCCATTCCGTCGTCCAAGGTGCAGAAGATCCAGAACCTGGAGGGCGGTATCGTCGCCGAGATCTTCGCCAAGGAAGGGCAGATCGTCGAAGTGGGCCAGCCATTGCTGCGCCTGGATGAAACCCGCTTCGCCTCCAACGTGGGTGAAACCGAGGCCGACCGACTGGCCATGGCCTTGCGCGTCGAGCGCCTGAGTGCCGAAGTGGGTGATACCCCTTTGAAGATTGATGAGGAATTGCGCAAAGCCGCGCCGAGCCAGGCAGCAAACGAAGAATCGCTGTATCAGAGCCGGCGCCAGCAATTGCAGGACGAGATTGGTGGCTTGCAACAACAACTGGTCCAGCGCCAGCAGGAACTGCGCGAGTTCAGCTCGAAGCGCGCCCAGTACGCCAACAGCCTGCAATTGTTGCGCAAGGAGATCAGCATGTCCGAGCCCCTGGTGGCCACCGGCGCGATCTCCCAGGTTGAGGTGCTGCGCCTGCGCCGTGCCGAAGTGGAGAACCGCGGTCAGCTGGATTCCACGGCGCTGGCCATCCCGCGTGCCGAAGCGGCCATTCGCGAGGTGCAAAGCAAGATCGAAGAGACCCGTGGCAAATTCCGCAGCGAAGCACTGACCCAGCTGAACGAAGCGCGCACCGAGCTGAACAAGGCCACAGCGACCAGCAAGGCGCTGGATGATCGCGTGCACCGGACCATGGTCACTTCGCCGGTACGCGGTATCGTCAAGCAGCTGTTGGTGAACACCATTGGCGGGGTGATCCAGCCCGGCAGCGACATCATAGAAATCGTGCCGCTGGACGACTCACTGGTCATCGAGGCGAAGATCCTGCCCAAGGACATCGCCTTCCTGCACCCGGGGCAAGAGGCGACGGTCAAGTTCACGGCCTATGACTACACCATCTACGGTGGGCTGAAGGCCAAGCTGGAGCAGATCGGTGCCGATACCATCACCGATGAAGACAAGAAGACCACCTACTACCTGATCAAGCTGCGCACCGACCGCAGCCACCTGGGCACTGACGAGAAGCCACTGCTGATCATTCCGGGGATGGTGGCGACGGTCGATATCATGACCGGCAAGAAGACCATCATGAGCTACTTGCTCAAGCCGATCATGAAGGCGCGTTCGGAAGCGTTGCGCGAGCGTTGATCGCCATCCCTACCGTGATCGTGGTAGGAGCGGCCTTGTGCAGCCCTTTCGCGACACAAGGCCGCTCCTACAAGGGACTGCATACCCTCGGCGATACTTGCGAGTTGTCAGCGCCAGGGAGCAGGCTCACCAACCAACTGCCCCTGAATCCCGCCCACACCCATCTCGCTCAACACCAACCGCTCACCTTCCGTCTCGACCCGCTCGGCGATCAGCGGCAGGTCGATGCTGTGTGCGGCGCGCTGGATCGCTTCGATGAACAGCCGCTTGTGCTGCTCCTGGTCAATGTTGCGGATGTAGCTACCATCGATTTTCAGGTACGCCAGGCCCAGGTGCGCCAGGTTGCCGATCATGCTGAAACGCCCACCAAATCGTTGTAGCGCCAGGCCGAAGCCAAGAGCATGCAGGCGTCGGGTGAGTTGCTCCAGGGCCGCTTGCTCAGGCAACTGCTCCTCGCCAATTTCGAAAACCAGCCGAGGGCCGAGCGCCGTGTTCTGGCCCAGAAGCTCGAAGACACGTTGAAGGGCCTTGGGGTCGGCCAGGGTGGCGGCGGACAGGTTCAGTGCCAACACCTGATCATGCCCTCGAAGGTGTGCGAGCACCTTCTCCAACACCAGCACATCAAGCCGCGGCATCCACCCGAAGCGCTCCAGCCAGGGCAGGAAGCGGCCTGCCGGCAGCGCCTCGCCCTGGCCATCCTGCAAACGCGAAATCACTTTGTGATGCAGTACCCGTTGCGCAGAGGCGCAATCCACCACTGGCTGGAAGAACAGTTCGAAATGCCCATTGTTGAACGCCTGGTCCAGCCGCTCGTGCCAGACATGCTGGCTATCCGCGGCAACTGCAGCCACACCTTGTTCAAGGCACACCCAACCCGGCGTTGGCTGGTTTTCGGCGCGGGCCAGCGCCTCGTCAGCAAGCTTCAGCAATGCCTGTGGTGAATCACCGGGACTGAAAGGCGCCAGGCCGATACAAGCCACCGGGTCGATATCACTGGCACCTGTTTCGTGCAGGCTATGCAGTGTCGCTTCCAAGGCCTGGGCAAGCTGTACCGCCTCTTCATGCACCATGCCCGGCGCCAGCACGGCGAACTCGCCCCCGCGGCTGCGGGAAATCAGGTCGTTGGTCTCCGGGTAGCTGGCACAGGTGCGACGCAACTGCTCACCCACGGCCTGCAATAACTGGTCGGTGCGCTGGCCGCCAAGGCGGGCGTTCAATCCTGCCAGCCCCTGGACCCGCAACAACAGCAGGTACCCAGCACGCGCTTCTTCCAGGTTGCTCACCCGGGTGTTCAACTGCATCTCGAAATAACGGCGGTTGGACAGCCCGGTCAGGCTGTCCTGGTAGGACTCGGTACGCAGCCGCTCACTGCGCTCGGCCTGCTCGGTGAACAATGCCTTGAGCTTCTCTACCATCTGGTTCATCGCCTGCACTACCCGACGCAGCTCCGGCGTGCGGGGCAACTCGGGCAGGCTGAGAAACTCGCGGCGGGCAATGGCGTGGGACTGCTCGACCATGTAATCCAGCGGCCGCAACTGGCGACGCAGGAGCAAGGCGCCGAGTACCGCACTGGCCGCGCCACACAACAGCAGCCAACCCAGGCTGCCCAAGGCGCTTTGCCAGAGTTTGGCAACAGCGAACATCGGGTGGCTGATCACTTCAACGCGTGCGGCCTGCTGCCAGCCGCGGCTGACGATGGCATCGCCACCGGCGGCTTCCAGGCCGATCAGGTGCACGAACCAGCGCGGCACACCGCCGGGGTCCGGCTCGGCGTGGCGCTCCACCAGCACAGCATTGGAGCCCAGGTCGACAACCTTGATGCTCGAGTAGTAACCACTGTCGAAGATCGAACTGACCATCAGCTCGACCATCGCCGGGTCATCGATATTCGGTGTCAGCGACAGCGCCAGCGCTGTCGCCGCATCCTGGGCGTGCGAGCGCAACTGGTTGACGTACTGGCTGCGCGAGCTTTCCAGGCTGACCATGAAACTGCCACTGAAGGCGACTACCAGGAACAGGCAAATGGCCAACAGCAATTGTTTGAACAGTGACATCTGTGCTCCTTCAGTAAACCGGCTCGGCCGGGAACCCTTCGGCCTGCATTTTCTTCAGCAAATCCTGCCAGCGAGAGAGCCGCTTGGTATCGCCGACCTTCTTGTTGCCTGCGGCGCCCGTCAGCCACAAACCCTCACCATTGAAGGCGTATACCGGCAGCAGGTCGGTACGCTGGCTGGCCGGCTTGATGGCATCCATCAGGCTGTCGAGCACCAATGGCTGTGCCTGTGGGCTTGAATAATAGGTCAGGACCATGTGCGCCCGGTTCTGCCGCAGCGCCTTGACGTAGGTGATGCGCAACTTTTCGCTGGGGATGCCCATGCGCCGCAGGCTGAAATATTTGGCGATGGCGTAGTCTTCGCAGTCCCCTGCGCCCTTGATCAGCGCCTGCACCGGCGTGGCCCAATAATCGACCTCGTGCCACAGGTCGATATCCTCGACATAACGCAATTGCTGGTTGAAGAAGCGGTTGACCACCTGCAGCCGCTCAAGCTCCGTACCCTGCTTCTGTGTTGCCATCAGGTTCTGCCAGGCATCGATACGGCCCTGCCCGGCACCCAAGGGGCCATACAGGGCCTGCGACTTGCGGCTGATCTGGGAAAAGTCCCAATCCGCGTGCAAGCCGCCCAGCAGGAGGCTGCCCAACAGCGCAGCAAGGCCGAGACGTTGCACAACGGTTTTGAGCATCCAGGATATCGCCACTGCGTAGCCCTGTTCAGGCCAGTCGAAAGCAGCGATGGTGCGGCTTGCCAAGGCAAAAAACAATGGCACCCTGCAATCATGCACCCGCCGGTCAGTCGACCTACACTTTCTGGTTATAACCTTCTATAGGTCGCTTCCTTTGCCCGGCGACTTCATCCACCATAGCCGCGCTTTGGGGCGCCTGTTCCATCACAAGCACAGGTTTGACACCCCCAAGAGCTGTTACTAGTGTCATTGGATCCAACTTTAGTCATCGTTGAGGCAGGCGTCGCGTGGCCGAGAAAATCAAATTGAGCAATGTGCTGGCCAGCGAGCAGCTGTTGCCGCACCAGGCCCGTGGCGTGATCGAAGAACGCCTGCGCAGTGCCATTCTTGATGGCCGCTTGCCCCCAGGTACTGCCATACGCCAGCAAGAGCTCGCTACCTTGTTCGGTGTCAGCCGCATGCCCGTTCGTGAGGCCCTGCGCCAGCTCGAAGCGCAATCGCTGCTGAAGGTGGAGATGCACAAGGGCGCGGTTGTTGCGCCGTTGATCGGCGAGGACGCGGTGGACACCTATGCCTTGCGCGTATTGCTCGAGACCGAGGCGCTGCGCCAGTCCATTCCGTTGCTCGATGCCAACGACATCGCCAGCGCGCGCGGGTATATCCAGCAACTGGAAAACGAAACCCGTCACGCTGAAATCGGCCGCCTCAATCGCCTGTTTCACATGTCGCTGTACAACAAGGCGCCGAACAAGAAGCTCCTGCGCCTGATCGAGGACGAACTGAACGAGGAAGAGCGCTTCCTGCGGTTTCATCTTTCGTCCATGGGCTTGGGCAAGCTCACCCAGGACGATCACAACGCACTGGCGGATGCCGCTGGCGACAAGCTGGTGGACGAAGCAGTAACGGTGCTGGAACGGCACTTGAATAACGCATCGCGGGTAATCCGCAAGTACCTGGATACACAACTGCGCCGCTAGCAAGTAGTGACTGCATCATGGGCGGTCGGATGGCTTGCAAATTGATCGGCGCTTGTCAACAATGAGACTAATTATCATTCATATCCATTGGTGGCAGCGCCCTCCCCATGCCCAGCAACGATTCCGTGCAAACGCTCTACAGTGACCACCACGGCTGGTTGCATGCCTGGCTACGCAGCAAGCTGGGCAACGCCGCCGATGCCGCAGACCTGGCCCAGGATACCTTCGTGCGCCTGCTGCAGCGTCGCGAACACTTGCAGCTGAACACGCCCCGGGCTTTCCTGCGAACGGTTGCGCGTGGGCTGGTGATCGATCACTGGCGGCGCGAGGAACTGCACAAGGCCTACCTCGAGGCACTTGCACAGGTGCCGGAAGCACAGGCCCCCTCGGCCGAAACCCGTGAGCTGCTGCTGGAGTTGCTGGAGCGCATCGCGCGCATGCTCGACGGCCTCAAGCCCAAAGTACGCCGCGCATTCCTGCTGGCCCAATGCGAAGGGCTGAAGCACCAGGCCATCGCCGACCAGATGGGGATTTCGATACGTACCGTGGAGCGCTACATAGCCGACGCACTCTACCATTGCTACCTGCTGCGTTACGCCGACGAGTGCTGACGCGATGACCGCCGCACAGCCTGGCGCAACAGCGGTAAAGCAGGCCATTCAGTGGATGCTGAGGCTGCGCGAGAGCGGGCATGACCCTGCCCTGCAGCAAGAGTGCAGGCAATGGCGCACAGCCCACTACGAACACGAACAGGCCTGGCAACGGGTGATTCACCTGCATCAGGATCTCGACCTGCGTGCCATCCCTGGCGCCGGGCTGGCATTGCAGACCCTGGAGACCAGCCAGCGCCGCCTGCACCGTCGACAGGCGCTGAAGCTGCTTGGCGGCGCTGCCATGGTGGGGACGGCGGCATGGGTGGGAAAAGACCTTGATACGGTCAACGTCTGGACATCGGACTACGCCACCGGCACGGGCGAACGACGCAGCTTTACGCTTCCCGATGGCTCGCTGATGCAACTCAATACCCGCAGTGCCGTCGACCTGGCCTTCAATGACCAGCAGCGTATGGTCCGTCTGAAGCAAGGGGAATTGATGATTGCCTGCAACCCGCAGCGTTCCTTGCTTGTAGAAACTCGAGACGCGTTACTGGAAGGGTTCGAAGGGCGCTTTGTGGTGCGCCAGGATAGCGACTGCACGCAGGTCAGTGTCAGCCATGGCAGAGTGGCGATACACCGGCCTGGCCAGTTGCAATGGATCGAAAGCGGCCAGAACTGGCGCCTGGATGCACTAGGTAAACACCGGCTCGAGCAGGTGGCGATGGATGCGATGGCCTGGACCGAGGGCCTGATCGTCACCCGGGACATGCGCTTGTTCGACTTCCTCGCGCAGGTCAGCCGTTATCGCCACGGTTACCTGGGCTGCAGCGATGACATTGCAGACTTGCGCCTGTCCGGTGTATTCCGCCTCGAAGACCCGGAGCAACTGCTGCAACTGCTGCCACGGACGCTGCCCGTTCGGCTTCGCCAACGTACACGCTGGTGGGTTCGCGTCGAGGGGCTGGCCTGAACTGACGGCGGCTATCGCGTTCAGGGCCGCTTCGCGCCCCATCGCCGGCAAGCCAGCTCCCACAGGGATCGCACAAGGTCTCAGGGCTATGCAATACCCGTGGGAGCTGGCTTGCCGGCGATGGGGCGCGTAGCGGCCCAATAACTTTTTTGACGGGTTTTGAATGCCGGTCCGGCTAGGACAGTAAGCGACACCTCCTGCCCTCACACCTCAACGGACCCCTCATGCCAACCGACTCCGTGCACACATTTAACGCGAATGATTTTCGACCTGTCTTGCAATCAGCGCTACTACGCAAAGCAGTCCGTGCTGCCCTGTTCGGCACCGCGTTGGGCCTGACAGCCGCACCGCAACTGTCCATGGCAGCTGAAACGGCCCAGGTGAGCCACCACTATGCGATCCCCGCCGGCCAGCTGGATGACGTGCTCAACCAGTTCGCCCGACAGGCTGGCATCACCTTGTCCAGTACACCTCAGCTCACCCAAGGCTTGCAGTCGAACGGCCTGCAGGGACAGTACCCAACCGATCAGGCACTGCGCCAGTTGCTCAATGGCAGCGGCCTGGAAGCCGTCAGTCAGGATGGCCGCAGCTACGTGTTGCAGGCACAACCCCAGGGCGCTGCATTGTCATTGCCAGACACCGATGTTCGTAGCTTCACCCTTGGCAATGCGTTGGGCAGCATGGATGGTTACAACGCGACCCACAGCCAGGTTGCAACCAAGACCAGCATGCCACTGGTAGAGACATCGCAATCGGTCTCGGTGGTCACCCGTCAGCAGATGGACGACCAGGGCTCACAAACCGTCGCCCAAGCCATGCGCTACACACCGGGGGTGCTGACCAACCCCTACGGTGCGACTCATCGTTATGACTATGTGGCCATGCGAGGTTTCAACGACGGCTCGGTAGACAACATCTACGTCGACGGGCTCAAGTCGATGGGCGATAACGGAACCTACAGCACCATGCAGGTGGACCCGTACTTCCTTGAGCGCATCGATATTCTCAAGGGACCGTCTTCGGTACTGTACGGCCGTAGCTCCCCAGGAGGCCTGGTGGCACTGACCACCAAGAAGCCGCTGTTTACCCCCTACCATCAAGTCCAGGCCACCCTCGGTACACAGGGCCAACGTGGCACGGGTTTCGACTTCAGCGGCCCTTTGGATGACGACAAGCGTATCGCTTATCGCCTGACAGGCCTGGCGGATGCTTCCGACACGCAGTTCGACCACAACAAGGAAGAACGCTACGCCATCGCGCCGGCCGTCAGTATCGACTTCAACGAAGACACCTCGCTGACCCTGCAGGCCTACCTGCAACACGACCCAAACGGCGGGTACCACGGCGGTAACCCTGCAGATGGCATGCTGCACAAGCGCAACGGCTTGCGTCTGTCGGACCACTTCTTCGAAGGCGAGCCAGGTATCGACAACTACGAGCGCACCCAACAATCCTTCAGCTACCAGTTCGAGCATCGCTTCAACGATGTGTTCACTGCGCGACAGAACTTCCGCTACCAGGATTCTGATGTGTCGATGGACCAGGTGTATTCCGCCGGTTGGGCGGACGCCAACAGCAATATCCTCAACCGCGCCTATACCGGCGGCGACGAACGCCTGCATTCGTACATCATCGACAACATGCTGCAGGCGGAATTCTTCACCGGGGCCGCCAAACATACCCTGCTGCTGGGCGCCGACTACCAGCGACGCAAGGCCGACGTGGCCTGGCGTTATGGCACAGTCGACCCGCTGGATGCCGGCAATCCGCAGTACGGCAATGGCAACCTTCAGGTACTGGGCGAGAACCGCTACCAGCGGCGCCTGCAGCAAACGGGCGTTTACCTGCAGGACCTGGTGGAGCTGGACCAATGGCGCTTCTCGTTGGGGCTGCGCCAGGACTGGGTGAAGGTGTCCGAGGAGAATCGCGACAGCAACACCAAGGTCAGTGACCAGCGCTCCAGGTTCACTACCCGCGCAGGTGTGCTCTACCTGTTCGAGAACGGTATTGCGCCCTATGCCAGCTACTCGGAGTCGTTCAACCCCAATACCGTATCCGACCAGCAAGGCCGCCCTCTGGCACCGACCGAGGGCACTCAATGGGAGGCTGGTATCAAGTATCAGCCGCCGGGTAGCGACAACCTGTTCACCGCATCGGTGTTCCGCATCGAGCAAGAGAACCTGGCCTCGAAGCAGCCTGACGAGGACTTCTATCGCCCTGTAGGGCAAGTGCGCTCACAAGGGCTGGAGCTGGAGGCCCATGTGCAGCTGACCGATAGCCTGAAACTGCTTGGCGGCTATACCTTTACCGATATCGAATACGCAAAGTCGATGCCCAGCCTGGTGTCGGCCAGTCTTGATAACAAGGGCAATTCACCAACCCAGGCACCGAAACAGATGTTCTCGCTTTGGGCTGACTACAACTTCCACCAGGGGGCACTGGATGGCCTGCGCTTGGGCGGTGGGGTGCGGTACGTGGGGTACAGCTGGGTGGATGCGGAAAACAGCATGAAGGTGCCTTCCTATACCTTGTTCGACGCCTCGATCGGCTATGACCTGGGCAAGGTCGGTCTCCGGGGGATGGATGTTCGCCTGAACGCTAACAACCTTACCAATGAAAGCTACATCACCTCGTGTGCCAGCCTGAACTATTGCTACATGGGTGAAGAGCGCAATGTCAGCGCTACGGTCAGCTATCAGTTCTGAGTCTATGGCGGCCGCTGCGCTTCCGATCGCGACACAAGGCCGCTACTACACGGAAAGCGCGCTCGCCTGAATGCCCCACCGGAAAAGACAAAGCCCCTGTCTGCATCGCAGACAGGGGCTTTGGATTTGAATCTTGACGATGACCTACTCTCACATGGGGAAACCCCACACTACCATCGGCGATGCATCGTTTCACTGCTGAGTTCGGGATGGGATCAGGTGGTTCCAATGCTCTATGGTCGTCAAGAAATTCTGTGTGCTGGCCCGTCCCTCGGACGTGCCTGCAAATCTCTGTAGTTCCTACTTAAAGACAAAACCCCTACCTGCATGTGCAGATAGGGGTTTTGCGAAATGAATCTTGACGATGACCTACTCTCACATGGGGAAACCCCACACTACCATCGGCGATGCATCGTTTCACTGCTGAGTTCGGGATGGGATCAGGTGGTTCCAATGCTCTATGGTCGTCAAGAAATTCTGTTGCCAGAATGTCCGGATGGACAGCCCAGCGAATTCGGATATGCGATATTTGTGATGTTGCGAACTTTCGGTTCTTTCGTCTTCACCACCGCAATCTGCGTCAGCAAATTGCTTGGGTGTTATATGGTCAAGCCTCACGGGCAATTAGTATTGGTTAGCTCAACGCCTCACAGCGCTTACACACCCAACCTATCAACGTCGTAGTCTTCGACGGCCCTTTAGGGGATTCAAGATCCCAGTGAGATCTCATCTTGAGGCAAGTTTCCCGCTTAGATGCTTTCAGCGGTTATCTCTTCCGAACATAGCTACCCGGCAATGCCACTGGCGTGACAACCGGAACACCAGAGGTTCGTCCACTCCGGTCCTCTCGTACTAGGAGCAGCCCCTCTCAAATCTCAAACGTCCACGGCAGATAGGGACCGAACTGTCTCACGACGTTCTAAACCCAGCTCGCGTACCACTTTAAATGGCGAACAGCCATACCCTTGGGACCGGCTTCAGCCCCAGGATGTGATGAGCCGACATCGAGGTGCCAAACACCGCCGTCGATATGAACTCTTGGGCGGTATCAGCCTGTTATCCCCGGAGTACCTTTTATCCGTTGAGCGATGGCCCTTCCATACAGAACCACCGGATCACTAAGACCTACTTTCGTACCTGCTCGACGTGTTTGTCTCGCAGTCAAGCGCGCTTTTGCCTTTATACTCTACGACCGATTTCCGACCGGTCTGAGCGCACCTTCGTACTCCTCCGTTACTCTTTGGGAGGAGACCGCCCCAGTCAAACTA
>NZ_OPYN01000010.1 GCF_900277125.1 Pseudomonas inefficax | reverse complement strand
GACTACACCATCTACGGTGGGCTGAAGGCCAAGCTGGAGCAGATCGGTGCCGATACCATCACCGATGAAGACAAGAAGACCACCTACTACCTGATCAAGCTGCGCACCGACCGCAGCCATCTGGGCACTGACGAGAAGCCACTGCTGATCATTCCGGGGATGGTGGCTACGGTCGATATCATGACCGGCAAGAAGACCATCATGAGCTACCTGCTCAAGCCGATCATGAAGGCGCGTTCGGAAGCGTTGCGCGAGCGTTAGTAATATTGGCCACTGTATTCAGTGGCCTCCCTGGCCCTATCGCCGGCAAGCCAGCTCCCACAGGTCAAGTGCATGCCTTGAACGTTGTGCTGGACCTGTGGGAGCTGGCTTGCCGGCGATAGGGCCAGAACCGCAATCACGAAACTCAGCGCCAGGGAGCAGGCTCACCAACCAACTGCCCCTGAATCCCGCCCACACCCATCTCGCTCAACACCAACCGCTCACCTTCCGTCTCGACCCGCTCGGCAATCAGCGGCAGGTCGATGCTGTGTGCGGCGCGCTGGACCGCTTCGATGAACAGCCGCTTGTGCTGCTCCTGGTCAATGTTGCGGATGTAGCTACCATCGATTTTCAGGTAAGCCAAGCCCAGGTGCGCCAGGTTGCCGATCATGCTGAAACGCCCACCAAAGCGTTGCAGCGCCAGGCCGAAGCCAAGCGCGTGCAGGCGCCGGGTAAGTTGCTCGAGGGCCGCCTGTTCAGGCAACTGTTCCTCGCCAATTTCGAAAACCAGCCGAGGGCCGAGGGCCGTGTTCTGGCCCAGAAGCTCGAAGACACGCTGAAGGGCCTTGGGGTCGGCCAGAGTGGCGGCGGACAGGTTCAGTGCCAGTACCTGATCATGCCCTCGAAGGTGCGCCAGCACCTTCTCCAACACCAGCACATCAAGCCGCGGCATCCACCCGAAGCGCTCCAGCCAGGGCAGGAAGCGGCCTGCCGGCAGCGCCTCGCCCTGGCCATCCTGCAAACGCGAAATCACTTTGTGATGCAGTACCCTTTGCGCAGAGGCGCAATCCACCACTGGCTGGAAGAACAGTTCGAAATGCCCGTTGTTGAACGCCTGATCCAGCCGCTCGTGCCAGACATGCTGGCTATCCGCAGCAACTGCTGCCACACCTTGTTCAAGGCACACCCAACCCGGCGTTGGCTGGTTTTCGGCGCGGGCCAGCGCCTCGTCAGCAAGCTTCAGCAATGCCTGTGGTGAATCACCGGGACTGAACGGCGCCAGGCCGATACAGGCCACCGGGTCGATATCACTGGCACCCGTTTCGTGCAGGCTGTGCAGCGTTGCTTCCAAGGCCTGGGCAAGCTGTACCGCCTCTTCATGCACCATGCCCGGCGCCAGCACGGCGAACTCGCCCCCGCGGCTGCGGGAAATCAGGTCGTTGGTCTCCGGGTAGCTGGCACAGGTGCGACGCAACTGCTCACCCACGGCCTGCAATAACTGGTCGGTGCGCTGGCCGCCAAGGCGGGCGTTCAATCCTGCCAGCCCCTGGACCCGCAACAACAGCAGGTACCCAGCACGCG
>NZ_OPYN01000009.1 GCF_900277125.1 Pseudomonas inefficax | reverse complement strand
GTACCGACCATTGTAGCACGTGTGTAGCCCAGGCCGTAAGGGCCATGATGACTTGACGTCATCCCCACCTTCCTCCGGTTTGTCACCGGCAGTCTCCTTAGAGTGCCCACCATAACGTGCTGGTAACTAAGGACAAGGGTTGCGCTCGTTACGGGACTTAACCCAACATCTCACGACACGAGCTGACGACAGCCATGCAGCACCTGTGTCAGAGTTCCCGAAGGCACCAATCCATCTCTGGAAAGTTCTCTGCATGTCAAGGCCTGGTAAGGTTCTTCGCGTTGCTTCGAATTAAACCACATGCTCCACCGCTTGTGCGGGCCCCCGTCAATTCATTTGAGTTTTAACCTTGCGGCCGTACTCCCCAGGCGGTCAACTTAATGCGTTAGCTGCGCCACTAAAATCTCAAGGATTCCAACGGCTAGTTGACATCGTTTACGGCGTGGACTACCAGGGTATCTAATCCTGTTTGCTCCCCACGCTTTCGCACCTCAGTGTCAGTATCAGTCCAGGTGGTCGCCTTCGCCACTGGTGTTCCTTCCTATATCTACGCATTTCACCGCTACACAGGAAATTCCACCACCCTCTACCGTACTCTAGCTCGCCAGTTTTGGATGCAGTTCCCAGGTTGAGCCCGGGGCTTTCACATCCAACTTAACGAACCACCTACGCGCGCTTTACGCCCAGTAATTCCGATTAACGCTTGCACCCTCTGTATTACCGCGGCTGCTGGCACAGAGTTAGCCGGTGCTTATTCTGTCGGTAACGTCAAAACAGCAAGGTATTAACTTACTGCCCTTCCTCCCAACTTAAAGTGCTTTACAATCCGAAGACCTTCTTCACACACGCGGCATGGCTGGATCAGGCTTTCGCCCATTGTCCAATATTCCCCACTGCTGCCTCCCGTAGGAGTCTGGACCGTGTCTCAGTTCCAGTGTGACTGATCATCCTCTCAGACCAGTTACGGATCGTCGCCTTGGTGAGCCATTACCCCACCAACTAGCTAATCCGACCTAGGCTCATCTGATAGCGCAAGGCCCGAAGGTCCCCTGCTTTCTCCCGTAGGACGTATGCGGTATTAGCGTTCCTTTCGAAACGTTGTCCCCCACTACCAGGCAGATTCCTAGGCATTACTCACCCGTCCGCCGCTGAATCAAGGAGCAAGCTCCCGTCATCCGCTCGACTTGCATGTGTTAGGCCTGCCGCCAGCGTTCAATCTGAGCCATGATCAAACTCTTCAGTTCAATACTGCTTGGGTTTTTAAGAAACCCTAAACTTGGCTCAGCAATCTCAAATGACTATGTGATTTCTCGCATGGCCACTTGTGATGCTGATAATCTTTTTGACTATCAGTCCGTACTCACAAGCACCCACACGAATTGCTTGATTCGATTTGTTAAAGAGCGTTTGGCTAAGAGCTTTTCGTCTCAACCGAGGCGCGCATTCTACGCTTTCCTCATGGTCTGTCAAGCGTTTATTTTGAGGTTTTTCCGAGAAACTCGTTTAACTTCAAACACTTAACTCGCTCCGATCTCTCGTCGCGGGAGGTGAATAATACAGCATTCAGAAACGCTGTCAACCACCTTTTTACTACCACCGGCTGGCCTTCAGCCTACCAGGAGAAGCGATAGCTTCTACTTAAAGACAAAACCCCTACCTGCATGTGCAGATAGGGGTTTTGCGAAATGAATCTTGACGATGACCTACTCTCACATGGGGAAACCCCACACTACCATCGGCGATGCATCGTTTCACTGCTGAGTTCGGGATGGGATCAGGTGGTTCCAATGCTCTATGGTCGTCAAGAAATTCTGTTGCCAGAATGTCCGGATGGACAGCCCAGCGAATTCGGATATGCGATATTTGTGATGTTGCGAACTTTCGGTTCTTTCGTCTTCACCACCGCAATCTGCGTCAGCAAATTGCTTGGGTGTTATATGGTCAAGCCTCACGGGCAATTAGTATTGGTTAGCTCAACGCCTCACAGCGCTTACACACCCAACCTATCAACGTCGTAGTCTTCGACGGCCCTTTAGGGGATTCAAGATCCCAGTGAGATCTCATCTTGAGGCAAGTTTCCCGCTTAGATGCTTTCAGCGGTTATCTCTTCCGAACATAGCTACCCGGCAATGCCACTGGCGTGACAACCGGAACACCAGAGGTTCGTCCACTCCGGTCCTCTCGTACTAGGAGCAGCCCCTCTCAAATCTCAAACGTCCACGGCAGATAGGGACCGAACTGTCTCACGACGTTCTAAACCCAGCTCGCGTACCACTTTAAATGGCGAACAGCCATACCCTTGGGACCGGCTTCAGCCCCAGGATGTGATGAGCCGACATCGAGGTGCCAAACACCGCCGTCGATATGAACTCTTGGGCGGTATCAGCCTGTTATCCCCGGAGTACCTTTTATCCGTTGAGCGATGGCCCTTCCATACAGAACCACCGGATCACTAAGACCTACTTTCGTACCTGCTCGACGTGTTTGTCTCGCAGTCAAGCGCGCTTTTGCCTTTATACTCTACGACCGATTTCCGACCGGTCTGAGCGCACCTTCGTACTCCTCCGTTACTCTTTGGGAGGAGACCGCCCCAGTCAAACTACCCACCATACACTGTCCTCGATCCGGATAACGGACCTGAGTTAGAACCTCAAAGTTGCCAGGGTGGTATTTCAAGGATGGCTCCATGAGAACTGGCGTCCCCACTTCAAAGCCTCCCACCTATCCTACACAAGCAAATTCAAAGTCCAGTGCAAAGCTATAGTAAAGGTTCACGGGGTCTTTCCGTCTAGCCGCGGATACACTGCATCTTCACAGCGATTTCAATTTCACTGAGTCTCGGGTGGAGACAGCGCCGCCATCGTTACGCCATTCGTGCAGGTCGGAACTTACCCGACAAGGAATTTCGCTACCTTAGGACCGTTATAGTTACGGCCGCCGTTTACCGGGGCTTCGATCAAGAGCTTCGCTTGCGCTAACCCCATCAATTAACCTTCCGGCACCGGGCAGGCGTCACACCCTATACGTCCACTTTC
>NZ_OPYN01000008.1:0-7500 GCF_900277125.1 Pseudomonas inefficax | reverse complement strand
TCCACCACTGCAACAGCAAAAACCACCCCCAAAAACAAAGCGGGGAGGCCTACCGGCCTCCCCGCTCCTTCTTCATCCCTTACAAACTAGGGAAGGCAAACTGCGAAGCCTCATGGCTGGCCCGCTGCGGCCAACGCTGGGTGATCGCCTTGCGACGGGTATAGAAGCGCACACCGTCCGGGCCATAGGCATGCAGGTCACCGAACAGCGAGCGCTTCCAGCCACCAAAGCTGTGGTAAGCCACCGGCACCGGCAGCGGCACGTTCACACCAACCATGCCCACTTCGATCTCGTCGCAGAACAGGCGCGCCGCTTCACCGTCACGGGTGAAGATGCAAGTGCCGTTGCCATACTCGTGATCGTTGATCAGCTGCATGGCCTGCTCCAGGCTGTTCACGCGCACTACGCACAACACCGGGCCGAAGATCTCTTCCTTATAGATGCGCATCTCCGGGGTCACCTTGTCGAACAGGGTGCCACCAACGAAGTAGCCATCCTCATTACCGGCCACACGGAAGCCACGGCCATCCACCACCAGCTTCGCACCAGCAGCAACACCGTCATCAATGTAGCCCACCACCTTGTCACGGGCAGCAGCCGTCACCAGCGGGCCCATGTCCAGGCCGCACGAGGTGCCGGCACCAATCTTCAATGCCTTGATCTGCGGCTCCAGTTTGGCAATCAGGGCGTCGGCCACCTGATCACCCACGCACACCGCCACCGAAATGGCCATGCAACGCTCGCCGCACGAACCGTAGGCAGCACCCATCAATGCGCTAACGGCATTATCCAGGTCGGCATCCGGCATCAGCACCGCATGGTTCTTCGCACCACCCAGGGCCTGTACACGCTTGCCGCGCTTGGTGCCTTCGGCGTAGATGTACTCGGCAATCGGAGTCGAACCGACGAAGCTCAAGGCTTTCACTTCCGGCGCTTCGATCAGCGCATCCACCGCTTCCTTGTCGCCGTGCACCACGTTGAGGATGCCCTTCGGCAGACCGGCTTCCAGCAGCAACTGGGCGATGAACAGAGTCGAGCTCGGGTCACGCTCGGACGGCTTGAGGATGAAGGCGTTACCGCAGGCGATGGCCAGTGGGTACATCCACAGTGGCACCATTGCCGGGAAGTTGAACGGGGTGATACCGGCAACCACGCCCAGCGGCTGGAAGTCGGACCATGCATCGATGTTCGGGCCGACGTTGCGGCTGTACTCGCCTTTCAGCACTTCCGGTGCGGCGCAGGCGAACTCGACGTTCTCGATGCCACGCTTCAGTTCGCCGGCAGCATCTTCCAGGGTCTTGCCGTGCTCTTCGCTGATCATCTGCGAGATACGCGCTTCGTTCTGCTCCAGCAGTTGCTTGAAGCGGAACATCACCTGGGCGCGCTTGGCCGGCGGGGTGTTACGCCAGGCCGGGAAGGCCGCCTTGGCCGAGTCGATCGCTTCCTGCACGGTCGCGCGGCTGGCCAGCTCGACCTTGCGCACGGCCTGGCCGGTGGACGGGTTGAAGACATCGGCGGTGCGCTCACCCTTGGTAACCAGTTCGCCGTGGATCAGGTGCTGAACAATGCTCATGCAAAACTCCAGATAAAGAAGGTTGAGGCAGGCGCGATGTGTTCACGCGCCTGGCATCAGAATCGGAAAGATCAGTCGATCAGGTTCAGGGTTTCGCCCACTGCGTCGAACAGGCGGTCCAGTTCCTGCGGCGTGGTGTTGAAGGTTGGGCCGAACTGCAGGGTGTCGCCACCGAAGCGTACATAGAAGCCTGCCTTCCACAGTTTCATCGCCGCTTCGTACGGACGCACGATGGCATCACCGTCGCGCGCCGCGATCTGGATCGCACCGGCCAGGCCGTAGTTGCGGATATCGACGATGTTCTTGGTGCCTTTCACGCCATGCAGCAACTTCTCGAAGTGCGGCGCCAGCTCGGCGGAGGCCTGTACCAGGTTTTCCTTCTGCAGCAGGTCCAGCGCGGCGATACCGGCGGCACAGGCTACCGGGTGGGCCGAGTAGGTGTACCCGTGCGGGAATTCCACGGCGTACTCCGGGGTCGGCTGGTTCATGAAGGTCTGGTAGATCTCGCTGCTGGCGATCACCGCGCCCATCGGGATGGCGCCGTTGGTCACCTGCTTGGCGATGCACATCAGGTCCGGGGTCACGCCGAAGGCTTCGGCGCCAGTCATCGCGCCCATGCGGCCGAAGCCGGTGATCACTTCGTCGAAGATCAGCAGGATGTTGTGCTGGGTGCAGATTTCACGCAGACGCTTCAGGTAACCCTTCGGCGGCGGCAGCACACCAGCGGAACCCGCCAGCGGCTCGACGATCACGGCAGCGATGTTGGAGGCGTCGTGCAGCTCGATCAGCTTGAGCATCTCGTCAGCCAGGGCGATACCGCCCTCTTCCGGCATGCCTTTGGAGAAGGCGTTCACCGGCAGCACGGTGTGAGGCAAGTGGTCGACATCCAGCAGCTGACCGAACAGCTTGCGGTTACCGTTGACCCCACCGAGGCTGGTGCCGGCGATGTTCACGCCGTGGTAGCCACGGGCACGGCCGATGATCTTGGTCTTGGTCGCCTGGCCTTTCAGGCGCCAGTAGGCACGCACCATCTTCAGCGCGGTGTCGGCACACTCGGAACCGGAGTTGGTATAGAACACATGGTTCAGGTCGCCCGGGGTCAGCTCGGTGATCTTCTCGGCCAGCTGGAACGACAGCGGGTGGCCGAACTGGAAGGCCGGGGAGTAGTCCAGAGTGCCGATCTGGCGCGCCACCGCCTCGGTGATTTCCTTGCGGGTATGCCCGGCGCCACAGGTCCACAAGCCGGACAGGGCATCGAAGATCTTGCGCCCCTGGTCGTCGAACAGGTAGCTGCCTTCGGCCGCCACGATCAGGCGTGGGTCGCGCTGGAAGTTGCGGTTGGCGGTGTAGGGCATCCAGTGGGCATCCAGCTTGAGCTGGCTGGCGATACCGGCGGTAGCGGTTTCGGGCATGTTCATCGGCGGTTCCTCGGAAGACGATTAGGCAACGATGGATGTTGTTGCAGCTAAATTGGCACGGCCCTCTGTTGATGAAAAGCAGACTTTTCTAACCTTTACATCAAAGGTCACTAAACAAAGGATTACCGTCCGCGCCACCCGTCCAAACATTCGCTTACACGTTTAATCCGCCTCAAACATAGCGTTTATTGAAGGATGCTGGCCCGCATGCGCAGGCTAGGGCTTCGCAAGGTCATGCAACTTTGCCCCTAGTCACAGCGCACCTAAGGAGCCATACCATGAGGTCAATCATTCTCCTATCCCCCGCGAAAATCCTTTTGCAACACGAAGAAGATGAGTGGATGAGCACGCTTGGAGACAGTTCACTGATATTCACAGATGCAGCCCACATGAGCGAACTCATCGACCATCTTCCTAGCATGGCTTCCTCACTTCATTTTTATAAAAATTTCAATGAAAACGCTGCCGTCGAACTAGACACCTTACGCCTTGCTAAACAACTACGAGAACCGCTAGTTATCGCACTCGCCGAAGCCGATCTGCTCAGAGCAGCTCGCGTCAATGACCGTCTTCAAGATCGCGGCTCAGCCCTGGAATCATCGACATTGCTGTATCGCGACAAGTACCTGATGAAACGACGGCTTGCCGAAAACGGCATCAAAATTGCGCCGATGGCCGTCGTAACATCACCATGCGAAATAATAGAGTTCATAGAGCGCTATGGTTACCCCGTAGTCGTAAAACCTCGCGACGGCCGCGGATCTGGCGGCGTCAGCGTAATCAAGGACCCAGACACTCTTTTCAGCTGGTTACATGAACAACCGTACAATTCATTTCATAACCTGATGATAGAAAAATTTCTTGATGCACCTCTTTTGAATATCAACGGTTTATACTTGGATCACCAGCCTATAATAATTTCTCCGGTACGCTCCACCGTCACCTGCCTTCAGTTTCTTGAGGGGAAAAGTTTAGGCTTTCAGATGCTAGCAAATGCAAACCCGTTGCACACCGAATGCATGAAACTGACCAGGCGAATTATTGAACAAGCACTACCCAGATTCAAGAACATGTTATTTCATCTTGAAGTCTTCCATCACAACAATGAGCTTGTAGTTTGCGAAATTGCCTGCCGCCTCGGGGGCTGCAGTGTCAATGACGAGTTGCGAGAAGCATTCAACGTCGATGCTCGCCTGTCATTTATAAAATCAGAACGCCTTGGCAAGAGCACACTGGGAGTCCGGCTGCTTGAGCCTGTACGGCTTGTTGGACAGATCAATATTCCCCCCAGAAGCGCAACGCTGATTGAGCACCCCATAACTATGGATCTTCCATGCATTAGGCGCCAGACAATCACCGCAAAAATAGGAAAAACCTATTCAAGAATGCAACTTACAAATGGCGAAATAGTGACAGCAATAGTTTCAGGAGAAAGTGAAGACGATGTAACAAAAAACCTTGACGCAGTGGATAATTTTGTCGCACGCGCATTCATTTGGGACAAGTGAGTAGAAAATAGCCACCAAGCCAAGTGCACGACGAATTCATAGTCGGCGCGAAAATAACAAAAGGTTTAGCCACCATGGAAAAGGTTGCCATTATTGGCTGCGGATACAGCGGCAGCATCGTACTTCATCGCCTGAAAAATCGTAACCCCAACATATCGATCGATCTCTTTGATCCGGCGGGAATGTCCGGTCATGGGCTTGCTTACCAACCCGACATTTCCAGCAACTTAATAAACAGACCCAGCAGCCTTATGTGGTTAAACGAGCCAGGGGACTTTTCCCGCTGGCTATGCGAAAACCACACCGAAGGAAACACAAATCCACCGAGAGCCTTATTTGGAGAGTTTATTAAGCTGACGTTGGAGCGTTTTGTTGCCCAAAGCACAAACATCCAATTCCACGCCGAAACAGTGACAAATATCAATAAACTCTCACCAAAACATTACTTGGTTACCACATCAAAAAAAATACATGGCCCTTATCGCGCAGTGGTTCTTGCTACTGGAAACCCTGAGCCACGCGACGTGTACAAATTATCCGGAAAAACCAACTACTACAACTCAGCCTATCCCACCTTGCGATTACTGGATATTCGTTCCAGGCACATCGGTGTGATTGGCAACCAGTTATCCGCTATCGATACTACAATCGCCCTGCTTGATGAGTATCCAGACAACCGAGTCACAGTTCTATCTCGACGTAGCAAATTACCTAACTACAGTGACAACTACGAACCCTGTGAACTCAACGTTCTGAACAAAGACCATCTCGCAAACCATTTTGACTCAACGAAAATATCACTATCAGCGATACGTCAGCTTTTCGATGCAGAGCTCATCAGTCAAGGCGTTGATATATCTTTAATGGAGCTCATGACAGATCACACCAAAGTAGATATTGATCGAAAGAAGATTTATTCCATTTTATCAGCCACAAACACTGTCGTGCCCCATCTGTGGAGTCGAATACCAGATCGAGAAAAACGCATCCTTTCAAAACGATACGCTCCGCACTGGCGGCAATTTCGCGTACCCATACCCAAGGAAAGCCGCCACAAGATCGACATCTTCATGCGAAAGGGCAGACTCCGAGCACAGTCTGGGATCGTGAATATACAACCGTATGGCTCCCAGAAATTCAGGGTGCAAGGTGACGGGTACGAAGAGATATTTACACATATCATTAATGCTACAGGAATTGGAGACTCAATAGATACACCACTTTATCGCAACATGGTTAAACACGGTTTATGCCGACCTAACGAGCATGGTGGAATCAAAGTTTGTATCGACGACTGCCGAATCATCGGCACCGACAGCTGTCATGACCTGTTTGCCATAGGCACACCGACTATAGGTGATTTTTTCGCCACGAGTAACATAGACGTTTTGCAGATGCAGGCCGAAATCATTACAAAAAAAATAATGCCAAGGTAATACCATGAAGAAAAAATTACTCTGCCTTGTGTTCGCTGCCCTGACAGGGTTCGCGTTCCATACACTCAGCATACCTCACGGCTTGCTACTTGGCTCTATGGTAGGTTCCGCGGCGATTGCGATCAGTCTAGACCATGCAATAAACCTCAAATTTGGAATCGAATATGTTCAAGTTGTATTAGGCACAGCGACCGGCCTACTGATGAGCAACTGGAACGGTTTCATGACACCTCACATCGTGCCAAGCATCGTCCTAATGCTTATTTGCTTGCTTGGTCAATATCTGGTTTCGTGGGTTTGGCTTTGCAAAATTTGCAAATGGGATCAGAAAGATGCTGTACTCGCCACTTATCCCGGTGCTTTGGCAGCTGTGCTTGACCTGGTCAGATCCGAAAATACGGGAAACAGGGTTGTGGTGGTGCATCTGACACGCTTGGTTCTTATAACATGCACGCTGAGCCTCATGATTCCATCTATTACAAATCAGCCTGACATAACCCAACCCTTTACACTCCAGTCGCACGCCAAAGGTTTAGCAATCCTTTTGACTTTATGCATTCTGACCGGGCTCATCATGCGTCGCCTAGCGGTTCCAGCACCGTTCATGATTAGCGCGATACTCCTCACCAGTTTTCTAGCGTCGCCTTTGGAGCTGAACGCATTCACCGTACCGGATTGGTGCCTTGATGTTACAACAATAATTTTAGGCGTAATTATAGGCTCAAAAGTAAAAGGCATGAAGATCAGTGAGATAAGTAAGCATGCTGGGGCAGGCTTGGTCAGCGTTTCACTCATGTTGCTTTTTGCCGCCGCGGTAGCGTTAATTTTCGCGAACGTAGTAGGAGTGCCACCTTTGCAGCTATGGCTGGCTCATCTTCCAGGGGCAATAGAGTTGGTCGCCCTGATTGGTTACAGCAACGGATTGAATGTAGCGTTTATTCTACTCCATCACTTGGTACGGATGATTGTACTCCACTTCACCCCCGCAATATTGGCTCAATCAAGAGATTATAGAACAAGACCAAAGAGGTAAATACAAGCCGAAAATGCCCCCGCATTGCGGAGAGACTGTTATAGGTATTACAGTACGGATACCGTTTTCAAATATAGTCCCAATAGAACAATGAGCCGACGCCCCGATCCACTCGCCCAAGTCAGCGATTTCGACATCCGCCTGCTGAAGATCTACCGCAGTGTCGTCGAGTGCGGCGGCTTCTCGGCCGCGGAAAACGTGCTGGGCATTGGCCGTTCGGCCATCAGCCAGCAGATGAACGACCTCGAGCAACGTCTCGGCCTGCGCCTGTGCCAACGCGGCCGCGCCGGGTTCTCGCTGACCGAGGAGGGTCGCGAGGTCTATCATTCGGCACTGCAACTGCTCAGCGCCCTGGAAAGCTTCCGCACAGAGGTCAATGGCCTGCACCAGCATTTGCGTGGCGAGCTGAACATTGGCTGGACCGACAACCTGGTGACCTTGCCGCACATGCGCATTACCCATGCGCTGGCCGAACTCAAAGACCGCGCACCCGACGTGCGTATTCAGATCAGCATGACCGCACCCAGTCAGG
>NZ_OPYN01000007.1 GCF_900277125.1 Pseudomonas inefficax | reverse complement strand
TCGTCCGCCGGGACAAACGAGGATTGCGCACCATTTAGTGATAATTTGTCACTTCGTAAATCGGCAAAACGCCATATTGACGGCCTGACGAGTGAGGTTGACGTACATGCGTCGCAAGATCCCCAGCACCACCGCCCTGGTATGCTTCGAGGCAGCGGCGCGCAACGAGAGCTTTACCAAGGCCGCCCAGGAACTTGCCCTGACCCAAGGCGCCGTCTGTCGGCAGATAGGCGGCCTGGAGGCCTTCCTTAATGTGGAACTGTTCCGCCGCTCGCGCCGCGGCGTGAAGCTGACCGAGGCCGGACTGTCCTATAGCCGGCAGGTAGCCGCCCAACTGGACGCGGTAGAGCGCGATACCTTGTCGGTAATGCGCCAGCAGGGCGCGAACGTGATCGAGCTGGCCGTGGTGCCCACATTCGGTACCCAATGGCTCCTACCGCGGCTCAAGGACTTCCAGCAGCGCCACCCGGAGGTCACCGTCAACCTCACCAACCGCACCCGGCCATTCCTGTTTGCCGACACCACCTTCGATGCCGCTATTTATTTCGGCGATGCCGACTGGTCCGGCACGCAGTCGCACCGGCTGATGGGGGAAAACCCGGTACCGGTGTGCAGCCCGGCGCTGCTGGACGGGCAGGGCGCACTCGATGCCCAGCGCATTGCCCAACTGCCACTGCTGCAGCAGAGCACGCGTCCCTATGCCTGGCGGCAATGGTTCCGCAGGCTAGGAATGAATGTGGAACGCGACATGACAGGCCCGCGCTATGAACTATTCTCGATGCTCGCCCAGGCGGCCATGCATGAGATGGGCATCGCCCTGATTCCGCCGTTCCTGATACAGCGCGAGTTGGAGGAGGGTAGGTTGGTGGTCGCTAACAGGCATGCCCTGAGTAGTGACAAGGCCTACTATCTGATGATTCCGGAGCGCAAGGTTGAGTCGGCTTCGCTGCGCGCCTTCCGCGACTGGCTGGTAAGCCAGGCCCAGGCATATACGGCAAAGACATGACAAAGCTGACTTCGTAGTCAATTATTTTTAACACCTACAGATATATGTATTTGTCGCATCCACATAAACTGTTATGCAGATGCAAAAATCCCCTTTTACCCTGCTTACGGCGCGGCTTTGCCGGTTATTTTGCGACATTCACGAAGCCATAAGCGAATTGACCGCAAATTTTTTGTTTTTTTCTCCTAATCTGCCAATAGCCCATGTTTGACGGGCCGCAGCCTGACTGTTGCGACATACGGTCACAGGGTGACTTGTA
>NZ_OPYN01000006.1 GCF_900277125.1 Pseudomonas inefficax | reverse complement strand
GCTGTGGCAGCGCCGTATGGCCAGCCGTCGTCAACTGGCTCGCCTGGATGCCCGCCTGCTGGCTGACGCTGGTATCAGCGAGTCGCAGCGTTACGAAGAGCTGAGCAAGCCTTTCTGGCGCTAAGCTCCGGCTTGCCGGCTTCGGCCGGCACCGCGAATTCCCAAAACCCGTTGCAGGTGACTGCGGCGGGTTTTTTGTTTGCAGGCGGCATTCCAGAGCCTTTTTCGGGCAAACATGTACAGTTTGTAAAATATAAAAATTGACCATAACAGTTTATTGGCGCGCTGTTCATTAACATCCAGAAACACCGGCGCGTGATACGCTTGGCGTAACAGTCTGGTAGAACGCACTGTTGAAAAGTACCGCGACGAGCTGTGCGAGCGTCCGATAAAGCAGAACCCCCGACCCTAGTCCAGGAGTCCACGATCATGTCCCGTAAATACCTGATTGGCGCCGCCCTGTTGCTGAGCCTGGCCGGCACCGCAAACGCCACCAGCTTCGTTGTCACCACCGACGCCGTCGTTGGCGCGGTAGCCGCGTCCACCGATGCAACTTCCGATATTTCCTCCTCGTTCCGTGACGACAAGATCGTCCAGGCCGCCCGTGACGACGCCGCCAGCTTCGTTGGCAGCCAGGGCGACATCCGTGGCGCCAAGCTGGAAAGTGCGTTCCTGCACATCCGCTCGCAGATGCCAGCCCTGCAGGCCAGCGACGCACAACTGGCCCAGGCCATCCTGGCGCTCTGACACCGGCTGAGCCGTTCGGCTGTGCTGGTCATCACCGGCACAGCCTTATCCAGCTTTGCCACCCACGTTTCCAGCTGTTGTAGAGCCCATGCGTTATCTGTTGCCGTTGCTGTTCTCCGTTGTTGGCATGGCCAGCGCCCATGCCATGGATACCACTACGCAAAGCCTGGTCATCACCGGCTATGTCACCAGCCAGGTCACCACCGCACCGTTCGACCGCAAACTGGTCCGCCAAGCCCAGGACGATGCCGCTGCCTTCGTCGCCAGCGACGGCGAGATCCGCGGTGCCCGACTGGAGGCGGCGCTGGAATCATTACGCCACAATTGCGCTCGGCATACCGTCGGCGATCTGGAACTGGCGCAGGCAATTCTCGTCCAATAATTACATCTGACTCCCTGTATTCTTTCGGAGATGCTCCATGCGTAAACCGCTGATTGCCGCTACCCTCGGCATGTTGCTGCTGGCCGACCTGGCCCAGGCACAGACCCTGGTGGCCACCAGCAANATCATCGTGCGGGCCTTTGGCCGTTCGATCGATTTCAGCTCTGAGCGCACCACTTTGATTGCCGACTCCAAAGTGCTGCGAGAAGCCCATGACGATGCCGCCAGCTTCGTCGCCAGCAACGGCGACATTCGCG
>NZ_OPYN01000005.1 GCF_900277125.1 Pseudomonas inefficax | reverse complement strand
TGTGGATGGCCGTGCGCGCATCACTGTCCAGCTGCCCGCCCAGATAGTTGGGCCCGACGTGCTGGGTCAGGTGGAAGCCGTTGCTGAAGTCCGCCGCCGGCCACCACTGGCCGTGGCAGGTGGGCAGGTCGATGCAGGCGACGGCCGCGTAGTTGGCACTGACCCAGCCGCCCAGGGCGATCTGGCCGATCACCACCAGCAAGGCCAGCGCGGCGATCCGGCGCAGGCTCAATGGCAGTTTTGGCATGGGCGCAAAGGCCCGGGACAGACGCAGGGATAACAGGAACAACAAGCTCAGGGTAGTGAAGCCACCGAGTAGATGCGCGGTGACCACCTGCGGCCACAGCTTGAGGGTGACCGTCCACATGCCGAAGGCTGCCTGGGCCAGCACCACGCCCAGCAACAGCAGGGGCAGGCGATAAGGCTGGCCATCGCGGGCATGCCGGCGCAGCGCCTGCAAGGCGAGCAGGGCGATCACCATTGCCAGGGTACCGGCGAAGTAGCGGTGGACCATCTCGGCCCAGCCCTTGGCGGCTTCCACCGGGTGTTCGGGGAAATGCAGCTCGGCGTGGGCCAACTGCGCTTCGCTCTTGGGCACGCTTATGAAGCCGTAGCAACCCGGCCAGTCCGGGCAGCCGAGGCCGGCATGGGTCAGGCGGGTGTAGGCACCGAGCAGGACGACCAGCAGTGCCAGCAGGGTAGCGAACACAGCAAGGCGGAATCCGGGTCTGGCCATGGCAGGCTCCTAGCCGATGTTGGACAGCTTGAGCAGGTGGCGCAGGTCGTCCAGCACATGCTTGCCGTCGACCTTGGCGTCGTAGCGCAGCACCAGGTTGCCGTGCGGGTCGACGATCCACAGCTGCGGGCCGGCCTCGCCGACCTTTTGCAGGTAGCGTTGCGCATCCAGCGGGTAGCGCTGCAACTGTGGGTATTCGCGACCGAGCAACGCCTGGTAGTCGGCACTTGCCGGCTGAGCGGCTGCCAGGGCATGGCTGGCACGGCTGGCATCACGGCCCAGGCCGACCTGGATCTGCCGGGCCAGGTACACCAGCCGCTGGCAATCCTCGGCACAGGCTGTGGGTGTACTCACCAGCAGCTGCCAACGCTCGTCCTGGCCCGCAACGCCGAGATCGGAAAGGCTCTCGCCGTTGCCGATCATCACGCCGTGGTAGCTGCGGCCATCCGGCACCCAGAACTTGAGCTTGTACATGCTGGTGGCCAGAACCATCGGCCCGAGCACCACCAGCAGAATCAGCAGCAGCTGCAAACGCCCGCGGGCTCTGGGTTTGCTATGTTCAGGCACTTCCAGTGGAGTGGCGGTGGCCATGGCGTTTCTCCTTGTTGTGGTGCCAGCCG
>NZ_OPYN01000004.1 GCF_900277125.1 Pseudomonas inefficax | reverse complement strand
GGCCATCCGCAGCAACGCCGAAAGCGCCCTTCGGCACTCCCGTAGCCTGCTGAGCGATGCCTACGAGGAAGTGAAGCAGCGGACCCGTCAGACCGGCCTCGCCACCCGTGATTACGCCCAGGAACACCCGTACACCACGGCGGGTGTTGCCATCGGCGCACTGGGCCTGCTGGCGGCCTACCTGCTGTGCAAGCGCAACTAAGCGCTCTGGCGCGCCAGTTCTGCCTTTAGCCACTGCGCCAACTGCTCGGCGCGCCCGTCCGCGGCGCGCCTGGGCACCCAAAGTGCCAATACCGCAGGGGTAGGTGAAAAACCCCACGGCGCACTCAAACGGCCCGCCCGCAGGTCATCGGCGACCAGCGGCTGCGGCGCAATCGCCACACCCAACCCGGCCACGGCAGCCTCCAGCAGGTAATACAGGTGCTCGAAAGCCTGGCCATAGTGAAGGGCCGCCGGCTCCAACCCCTGTTCCAGCGCCCAGGTCGGCCAAGCCTGCGGGCGCGATGTGGTGTGCAGCAAGGCTTCGCCCAGCAACGCCTTGGCCGGCGCGCCCTGCAAGCGCTCGAAGCCGGAAAAATGCGGGCTGAGCACCGGCCCGATGCGTTCCTCGGCCAGTACATGCACTTGCATGTCCCCCGGCCACGGCGGCTCGGCATACACCAACAACGCATCCAGCCCTGGCCGCCGCGGGTCCAGGTCGCCTTCACCGGCCGACAGGTGCAAGCGCAGTTCAGGCAAGTCAGCCTGCAGCCGCCCCAATCGTGGGATAAACCAGCGCGCCAGCAAGCTGCCCGAACAGCCCAGCACGAATGGTGCATCGCTGACATCGTGGCTGAGCTCGGCGCACACGCTACGCAGGCGGTCGAAGGCTTCGCCACTGGCATCGCGCAGGCGTACGCCGGCATCTGTGAGTTTGATGCCACGCCCATCCTTCACGAACAACGCTACGCCCAGGTGCTCTTCAAGTACCTTGATCTGCCGGCTGACGGCGCCATGGGTGACGTGCAGCGCTTCGGCCGCCTGGCTGACGCTATTGAGCCGTGCGGTTGCCTCGAAGGCCCGCAGGGCATTGAGGGGAGGGAGGTCGTGGGCCATTTTACCTGTGAGTTTTTCTGACAAGTTTGCGCAATCTTATCGGTTTTCAGCCGGGCGTGCCGTGGTTAGAGTAAAGCCCATCACTCATTCATTACGCCCTGGAGCGACCCATGACCCAGTCCCAATACCGCCCCGGCCCCGACGCCAACGGCCTGTTCGGCTCGTTCGGCGGCCGCTACGTGGCCGAAACCCTGATGCCACTGGTGCTGGACCTGGCCCGCGAATACGAAGCGGCCAAGGCAGACCCCAAGTTCCTCGAAGAGCTGGCCTACTTCCAGCGCGACTACATCGGCCGCCCCAACCCGCTGTACTTCGCCGAGCGCCTGACCGAGCACTGCGGCGGCGCGAAGTTTTTCTTCAAGCGTGAAGAACTCAACCACACCGGCGCGCACAAGGTGAACAACTGCATCGGCCAGGTGCTGCTGGCCAAGCGCATGGGCAAGAAGCGCCTGATTGCCGAAACCGGCGCCGGCATGCACGGTGTGGCCACCGCCACCGTCGCGGCCCGCTTCGGCCTGCCTTGCGTGATCTACATGGGCGCCACCGACATCGAGCGCCAGCAGGCCAACGTTTTCCGCATGAAGCTGCTGGGCGCCGAGATCGTCCCGGTCACCGCCGGCACCGGCACCCTGAAGGACGCCATGAACGAGGCCCTGCGCGACTGGGTCACCAACGTCGAAGACACCTTCTACCTGATCGGCACCGTGGCCGGCCCGCACCCGTACCCGGCCATGGTCCGCGACTTCCAGTCGATCATCGGCAAGGAAACCCGCGCCCAGTTGCAAGAGAAGGAAGGCCGCCTGCCAGACAGCCTGGTAGCCTGCGTCGGTGGTGGCTCCAACGCCATGGGCCTGTTCCATGAATTCCTCGAAGAGCCGAGCGTACAGATCA
>NZ_OPYN01000003.1 GCF_900277125.1 Pseudomonas inefficax | reverse complement strand
CCTCGGCTGGACCCCGCACCCGATGAACGTGAAGCTGAAGATGCATTACCTGACCGGCGGGGAAAAATGGTTTGGCAGCAAGGGCGAGGTGTATACCCTGACCCGCAAGGGTTATCCACAAGCCTGCCCGAATGCGGCCAGGCTGCTGGGCAACCTGAAATTCACGCTGGATATGGAAAACGCCATCATGGCCGAGGTTGTGGACAAGAAGATCAGCTTCGATGATGCGGCCAAGGCTTGGCTGAAGGCGCACCCCGAGGTGCTGGAAGGGTGGTTGGCCGGGGTGACGACCAAGGCCGATGGCAATGCCCTGGAGGCCGTCAAAGCCAAACTGTAACCTCGAAAGCAAAACATCTATCCCTGTGGGAGCGGGCATGCCCGCGAACACCGGCGAAGCCGGTGCCATCCACCGCGGCGGCTTCTTCGCGGGCGCGCCCGCTCCCACAGGGGATTGGCGAAACAGTAAGGAATGTGGATAACCCATGCATCGCCTCACTCACCTGCTGCCCTTCCTTTCCTGGCTCCCCCGCCAATCGGGCCGCAGCCTGCGCCAGGACCTGCTGGTAGGCCTGAGCGGTGCAATCCTCGCCCTGCCGCAATCCATCGCCTACGCCCTGATCGCCGGTCTGCCCGCCGAATACGGCTTGTACGCCGCCATCGTGCCAGTGCTGATAGCCTGCTTGTGGGGCTCGTCCTGGCACCTGATCTGTGGCCCGACGGCTGCCATCTCCATCGTCCTCTACGCCAGCATCAGTCCGCTGGCCGTGGCCGGCAGCGCCGACTATGTCACCCTGGTGCTGCTGCTGACCTTCCTCGGCGGCATCTTCCAGTTGCTGCTCGGGCTTTTGCGGTTCGGCGCACTGGTCAACTTCGTCTCCCATTCGGTGGTGCTTGGCTTTACCTTGGGCGCCGCTGTCGTCATTGCCCTGGGCCAGCTACCCAACCTGCTGGGCATGGAGCTGCCAAGCCAGGCCACGGCGTTGAAGACGGTGCAGGACCTGGCCAGCCATGCCGGCGAGGTCGACCCGCCTTCCTTGATTCTGGGCCTGGCCACAGTGGTGATCGGCGTGTGCTTCAAGCTCTGGCGCCCACGCTGGCCCAGCCTGTTGATAAGCCTGATTCTGGTTAGCCTTCTGGCCTGGCTGCTGCCAGGGTTCTTTGCCTATGTGCCGCCAGTGCCGGCATTCACCGGCCAGCTGCCACCCTTCAGTCCGCTGCCCTTGCTGGATGTGGAACTGATCCTGCGCCTGTTACCCAGCGCCGTGGCGGTGGGCATGCTCGGGCTGGTCACCAGCCTGTCTATTGCCCGCTCGTTGTCCGCACGTTCGGAGCAGTTGATCGACGCTGACCAGGAGATACGCGCACAGGGTTTGTCGAACATTGTCGGTGCGTTTTTCTCCGGTTACCTGTCTTCAGGCTCCTTCACCCGCTCAGGGCTAAGCTACGACGCTGGCGCCCGCTCGCCCATGGCCGGGGTATTCTCGGCGCTGTGGGTGGCGGTGTTCGCCGTGGCCGGGGCCGGCCTGATCGCGCACCTGCCGATCCCGGCCATGGCTGGCAGCATCTTGCTGATCTGCTGGGGGTTGGTGGACCACCGGGGCATTCGTGCGCTGTTTCGAGTCAGTCGCTCGGAGTTCCTGGTGATGGCCCTGACAGCGGCAGCAACCTTGTTGCTGGAGTTGCAGACGGCGATCTATGCCGGAGTGCTGGCATCGCTGTTCTTCTATCTGAAGCGCACCTCGCGGCCTCGGGTTCAGCAGAGCCGTGAAGGGGAGGCGGATGTGCTGCGGGTGGGCGGGTCGATCTTCTTTGGCGCGGCGCATTACCTGCAGGTGCGCTTGCAGCGCTGCCAGGGGCCGAATGTGGTGATCGACGCGCGGCAAGTTAACTTCATCGATTATTCGGGTGTGGATATGTTGCATCGCGAGGCGCGGCGGCGGCTGCGGGCGGGGGGAAGCCTGACGCTGCACCGGGCCAGGCCGCAGGTGATCGAGGAATTGCAGAAGCTGGAAGGGGTGGAGTTGTGCCCGATCCGGTTTGAAGAGTGATATTGGGCTGAGATTTTTGGGGCTGCTGCGCAGCCCATCGCGACGCAAGGCCGCTCCTACACCGACCGCGCAATGCCTGCTGACGCGGT
>NZ_OPYN01000002.1 GCF_900277125.1 Pseudomonas inefficax | reverse complement strand
CTCCCAGTATTTGATGTTCGATCACTGCCTACCCTCGGCTACCAACGGCTGTGGCCGTGCCAGCCACTCGCGGCCCTTGAGCATGCCTTTCCAGTACAAGGGTGGCAGCACCTGTGCCTTGAGCAACCAGGCCAGACGTGTCGGTTTGCGGCCATCCAGTAACCAGTTGGGGAAGCTCGGTGCCAGCTTGCCGCCATAGGTGAACTCGGCCAGGACGATCTTGCCGCGCTCGACGGTGAGCGGGCACGAGCCATAACCATCGTACTGGGCCAGGGTAGGCAATCTGCCCAGGGCCACCAGCACGTTGTTGGCCACGACCGGAGCTTGCTTGCGTGCGGCGGCAGCGGTCTTGGCATTGCTGGTGTTGGTCACGTCCCCCAGCGCATGGACATTGGTGAAGTGGCGATGGCGCAGGGTGTGCGGGTCGACATCGACCCAGCCGGCGCTGTCGGCCAATGGGCTTTCACGAATGAAGTCCGGTGCCACCTGCGGCGGTACCACGTGCAGCATGTCGAAGGCTTCGATACGGGTTTCGCTGCTGCCATCGGCCAAGGTACGCACGAAGGTGGCGCGCTTGTTCGGGCCGTCCACGGCAACCAGGCGGTGGGAAAAATTCAGGTCCACGGAGTACTTGTCGATGTACTTCATCAGTGCGGGCACGTAGTCCGCCACTCCGAACAACACTGCGCCGGCATTGAAGAAGCTGGCTTTAACAGCCCCCAGGTGACCGTGCCGCAGCCAGTGGTCGCAAGACAGATACAGCGCCTTCTGCGGCGCGCCTGCGCACTTGATCGGCATGGGCGGCTGGCAAAATAGGGCTCGGCCTTGCTTGAGCTTCTGCACCAGTTCCCAGGTGTAGGGCGCCAGGTCGTAGCGGTAGTTGGAGGTGACGCCATTGCGGCCCAAGGTCTCACTGAGGCCATCAATGGCCGCCCAATCCAGTTTGAGGCCGGGGCAGACCACCAACTGTTCATAACTGATGGCGCGGCCGCCTTCGAGGAGGACCAGTTGGCCCAACGGGTCGAACCCCTGCACGCGTGCCTTTATCCAGCGCACGCTGCGCGGAATGGTCGAGGCCATGGTGCGAGCAGTGCTTGGCGCCTTGAACACTCCGGCACCGACCATGGTCCAGCCGGGCTGGTAGTAATGCACTTCGGCGGGGTCGATCAAGGTCACATCCAGCGACGGGTCACGGCTGATCAGGCTGGAAGCAGTGGCGATTCCGGCGGCGCCGGCA
>NZ_OPYN01000001.1 GCF_900277125.1 Pseudomonas inefficax | reverse complement strand
GCTTATTCTGTCGGTAACGTCAAAACAGCAAGGTATTAACTTACTGCCCTTCCTCCCAACTTAAAGTGCTTTACAATCCGAAGACCTTCTTCACACACGCGGCATGGCTGGATCAGGCTTTCGCCCATTGTCCAATATTCCCCACTGCTGCCTCCCGTAGGAGTCTGGACCGTGTCTCAGTTCCAGTGTGACTGATCATCCTCTCAGACCAGTTACGGATCGTCGCCTTGGTGAGCCATTACCCCACCAACTAGCTAATCCGACCTAGGCTCATCTGATAGCGCAAGGCCCGAAGGTCCCCTGCTTTCTCCCGTAGGACGTATGCGGTATTAGCGTTCCTTTCGAAACGTTGTCCCCCACTACCAGGCAGATTCCTAGGCATTACTCACCCGTCCGCCGCTGAATCAAGGAGCAAGCTCCCGTCATCCGCTCGACTTGCATGTGTTAGGCCTGCCGCCAGCGTTCAATCTGAGCCATGATCAAACTCTTCAGTTCAATACTGCTTGGGTTTTTAAGAAACCCTAAACTTGGCTCAGCAATCTCAAATGACTATGTGATTTCTCGCATGGCCACTTGTGATGCTGATAATCTTTGTGACTATCAGTCCGTACTCACAAGCACCCACACGAATTGCTTGACTCGATTTGTTAAAGAGCGTTTGGTTAAGAGCTTTTCGTCTCAACCGAGGCGCGCATTCTACGCTTTCCTCATTTGCTGTCAAGCGTTAATTTTGAAGTTTTTTGCGAGAAACTCGTTTAGCTTCAAACACTTGACTCGCTGCGATCTCTCGTAGCGGGAGGCGAATCATACAGCGTTTAGAAGCGCTGTCAACCATCATCTCAACCACTGCGATCTAGCGACCGAAGCACTCCCGATACTACCTGAATCGCCTAACTAATTGATTTTCAAGAAGTTTTGCGCTTCGACTACGTCGGAAGTGGGGCGCATTATAAGGGGATTCAAAACCGCGTCAACCCTTAATTACAAGAAACCTCGATATCGCTGAAAAGCAAAGCGGGGAGGCCTGACGGCCTCCCCGCTTTTCACCAAGGCCAAACGCCCTTAAAGCACACCAGTACTGCGCAGCCGCTGCACCTCACCGGTATCCAGCCCCAATACATCCTCCAGCACCGCCTCGGTATGCTCACCCAGCAGCGGCGGCGCGCGACGGTACTCAACCGGCGTCTCCGACAGCCGTATCGGGCTCGCCACCTGCGGCACACTCCCCGCCAGCGGATGCGGAATACTTACCGCCAATCCGCGCGCCAGCACCTGCGGGTCCTGGAACATCTGCGCCAGGTCATTGATAGGCCCGCACGGCACCCCTGCTGCCTCCAGTTGGCTCACCCACTCCGCCGTGCTCTTGAAGACGGTGGCCTGGCGAATCAAAGGAATCAGCTCGGCCCGGTTGGCCACCCGCAGCTTGTTGGTAACGAAACGCGGGTCGTCCGCCCATTGCGGCTGCCCGGCCACCTCGGCGAACTTGCGGAACTGGCTATCGTTGCCCACGGTAAGGATGAAGTCGCCATCCGCCGTCGGAAAATCCTGATAAGGCACGATATTGGGGTGCGCATTACCCAGACGACGAGGAGGGTTGCCCGTGGTCAGATAATTCATCGCCTGGTTCGCAAGGCAGGCCACCTGCACATCCAGCAGCGCCATGTCGACATGCTGGCCCACCCCGGTCTGCTCGCGATGGGCGAGGGCAGCGAGGATTGCCACAGTTGAATACAACCCGGTAAGGATATCAGTCAACGCCACCCCGACCTTGACCGGCCCCGCACCTTCTTCACCCTCCGGGCGGCCGGTCAGGCTCATCAGCCCGCCCAGCCCCTGGATCATGAAGTCATAACCCGCGCGTTTGGCATAAGGCCCCGTCTGGCCAAACCCCGTAATGGAACAATAGATAAGCTGCGGGTTTATCGCCTTCAGGCTCTGGTAGTCCAGGCCATAGGCAGCCAATCCGCCTACCTTGAAGTTCTCGATGACGATATCGGACTTCGCCGCCAGTTCACGCACCAGGCGCTGCCCCTCGGCCTGGGTGAAGTCGATGGTCACCGAGCGCTTGTTGCGGTTGGCCGACAAGTAATAGGCCGCCTCACTGGTGTTCTCACCCCCGGCATCCTTGAGGAAGGGCGGCCCCCACGAACGGGTATCGTCACCACTGCCAGGGCGCTCGACCTTGATCACATCAGCGCCAAGATCAGCGAGAATCTGGCCAGACCATGGGCCGGCCAACACGCGAGAAAGGTCCAGCACCCGCAGATGTGATAGCGCGCCCATGGGCTGGCTCCTTATCAATAGAAGGCCTGGATACCAGTCTGCGCACGCCCCAGGATCAGCGCATGCACATCGTGGGTACCTTCGTAGGTGTTGACCACTTCCAGGTTAACCAGGTGGCGGGCCACGCCGAACTCATCGGAAATACCATTGCCACCCAGCATGTCACGCGCCATACGGGCAATATCGAGCGCCTTGCCGCAGGAGTTGCGCTTCATGATCGACGTTATCTCCACTGCAGCCGTGCCTTCGTCCTTCATCCGCCCCAGACGCAGACAGCCCTGCAGGGCCAGGGTAATCTCGGTCTGCATGTCGGCCAGTTTCTTCTGGATCAGCTGGTTGGCAGCCAACGGACGACCGAACTGGTGACGGTCAAGGGTGTACTGACGCGCGGTGTGCCAGCAGGCTTCCGCGGCGCCCAGCGCACCCCACGAGATGCCATAACGGGCGGAGTTCAGGCAGGTGAACGGGCCTTTGAGGCCGCGTACATCCGGGAAGATGTTTTCCTCTGGCACGAACACATTGTCCATGACGATTTCGCCAGTGATCGAGGCGCGCAGGCCGACCTTGCCGTGAATCGCCGGCGCACTGAGGCCCTCCCAACCCTTTTCCAGGACAAATCCGCGGATATCACCTGCATCGTCCTTGGCCCATACCACGAATACATCGGCGATCGGGCTGTTGGTGATCCACATCTTGCTGCCGCTCAGACGGTAGCCGCCGTCGACCTTCCGGGCACGAGTGATCATCGAACCCGGGTCGGAGCCGTGGTTAGGCTCGGTCAGGCCGAAGCAACCGATCCATTCGCCGCTAGCCAGTTTGGGCAGGTACTTCTGCTTTTGTGCCTCGGTACCGAACTCGTTGATTGGCACCATCACCAGCGACGACTGCACGCTCATCATCGAACGATAACCCGAGTCGATACGCTCTACCTCGCGAGCAATCAGGCCATAGCACACGTAGTTCAGGCCACTGCCACCGTATTGCTCGGGAATGGTGGCGCCCAGCAACCCGACCTCGCCCATTTCACGGAAGATCGCCGGGTCGGTCTGCTCATGACGGAAGGCCTCGAGCACGCGCGGGGCCAGCTTGTCCTGGGCGAACTGATAAGCGCTGTCACGCACCATGCGCTCTTCTTCAGTGAGCTGCTGATCGAGCAACAGCGGGTCGATCCAGTTGAAGCTTGCTTTACCGGCCATGAGCGAAATCCTCGAAATAGTGGGCAGTTTCTTGTGCCTTTGAGCCTAGGCCTGATCGTCCGCCGGGACAAACGAGGATTGCGCACCAATTAGTGATAATTTGTCACTTCGTAAATCGGCAAAACGCCATATTGACAGCCTGACGAGTGAGGTTGACGTACATGCGTCGCAAGATCCCCAGCACCACCGCCCTGATATGCTTCGAGGCAGCGGCGCGCAACGAGAGCTTTACCAAGGCCGCCCAGGAACTTGCCCTGACCCAAGGCGCCGTCTGTCGGCAGATAGGTGGCCTGGAAGCCTTCCTTAATGTGGAGCTATTCCGCCGCTCGCGCCGCGGCGTGAAGCTGACCGAAGCCGGCCTGTCCTATAGTCGGCAGGTGGCCGCCCAACTGGACGCGGTAGAGCGCGATACCTTGTCGGTAATGCGCCAGCAGGGCGCCAACGTGATCGAGCTGGCCGTGGTGCCCACCTTCGGTACCCAATGGCTGCTTCCGCGGCTCAAGGACTTCCAGCAGCGTCACCCGGAGGTCACCGTCAACCTCACCAACCGCACCCGGCCATTCCTGTTTGCCGACACCACCTTCGATGCCGCTATCTATTTCGGCGATGCCGACTGGTCCGGCACGCAGTCGCACCGGCTGATGGGGGAAAACCCGGTACCGGTGTGCAGCCCGGCGCTGCTGGACGGGCAGGGCGCACTCGACGCGCTGCGCATTGCCCAACTGCCACTGCTGCAGCAGAGCACGCGTCCCTATGCCTGGCGGCAATGGTTCGGCAGCGTCGGCATGAATGTGGAACGCGACATGACAGGCCCGCGCTATGAACTATTCTCGATGCTCGCCCAGGCGGCCATGCATGAGATGGGCATCGCCCTGATTCCGCCGTTCCTGATACAGCGCGAGTTGGAGGAGGGTAGGTTGGTGGTCGCTAACAGGCATGCCCTGAGTAGTGACAAGGCCTACTATCTGATGATTCCGGAACGCAAGGTTGAGTCGGCTTCGCTGCGCGCCTTCCGCGACTGGCTGGTAAGTCAGGCCCAGGCATATACGGCGAAGACATGACAGAGCACGACAAAGCTGACCTCGTAGTCAATTATTTTTAACACCTACAGATATATGTATTTGTCGCATCTACATAAACTGTTATGCAGATGCAAAAATCCCCTTTTACCCTGCTTACGGCGCGGCTTTGCCGGTTATTTTGCGACATTCACGAAGCCATAAGCGAATTGACCGCAAATTTTTTGTTTTTTTCTCCTAATCTGCCAATAGCCCATGTTTGACGGGCCGCAGCCTGACTGTTGCGACATACGGTCACAGGGTGACTTGTAGTTTTAACTTCGTTTCGCTTCAGAACTGGTTGAAGGCCCCTGGCTTCGTCTGCAAAATGCTTCGCCCGCCCGGGATTCGGCGGGTCGGCGCTCCACAGCCGCCCCAGTGCACCATCCGAAGTGTGCTGGCTTTTACAAAGACAAAAGGTCACCGCAGGAGAAATAGTCGTGCACATTGGTGTTCCTCTCGAGACGCAGACCGGTGAGACAAGGGTCGCTGCGACCCCGGAAACCATCAAGAAACTGATTGGCCAGGGCCATCAGGTCACCGTCCAACGGGGGGCAGGGCTCAACGCCAGCATTCCGGACAGTGCCTATGAGGCCGTGGGCGCTTCCCTGGGGAGTGCAGCCGATGCCTACGGTGCCAAATTGGTGCTCAAAGTGGTCGCCCCCAACGACCAGGAACTGGCCCTGATCAACAGTGGCAGCCTCCTGGTGGGCATGCTCAACCCCTTTAACAGCGAGCTGATCGGCAAGATGGCCGAGCGCGGCATTACCGCATTCGCCCTGGAAGCCGCGCCGCGCACCTCGCGGGCGCAGAGCCTGGACGTGCTGTCGTCGCAGGCCAATATCGCCGGTTACAAGGCGGTGTTGCTGGCTGCCCATCACTACCCACGCTTCATGCCCATGCTGATGACCGCCGCCGGCACCGTAAAGGCCGCGCGCGTGCTGATCCTGGGCGCGGGCGTTGCCGGCCTGCAGGCCATTGCCACGGCCAAGCGCCTGGGCGCGGTGATCGAGGCGTCCGACGTACGCCCGGCCGTGAAGGAGCAGATCGAGTCGCTGGGCGCCAAGTTCATCGACGTACCCTACGAAACCGATGAAGAGCGCGAGTGCGCCGAAGGTGTCGGCGGTTACGCCCGGCCGATGCCGGCAAGCTGGATGCAGCGCCAAGCCCAGGCCGTGCACGAGCGCGCCAAGCAGGCGGATATCGTCATTACCACTGCTCTGATCCCGGGGCGCAAGGCACCGACCTTGCTCAGCGCCGAAACCGTAGCGCAGATGAAGCCTGGCTCGGTGGTCATCGACCTCGCAGCAGCCCAAGGCGGCAACTGCCCACTGACTGTCGCCGACCAGGTAGTACAGGAGAACGGCGTGATCATCGTCGGCCCGACCAACCTGCCGGCCCAGGTGGGCGCCGATGCCTCGGCGCTGTATGCACGCAACCTGCTGGACTTCATGAAGCTGCTGTTCGACAAGGACGGCGCGCTGGTCATCAACCTCGAAGACGACATCGTCGCGGCCTGCCTGATGTGCCGTGATGGTCAGGTCGTCCGCAAGAACGGCTAAGGAGCACGACAATGGAAGACATGCTGATATCCCATGGCATCTACAACCTGATCATCTTCGTGCTGGCCATTTATGTGGGCTACCACGTGGTGTGGAACGTCACCCCGGCGTTGCACACGCCGCTCATGGCCGTGACCAACGCCATCTCCGCGATCGTCATCGTCGGCGCCATGCTGGCCGCCGCCCTGACGGTGACCCCTGCCGGCAAGCTCATGGGCACCCTTGCAGTGGCGTTGGCCGCGGTCAACGTGTTCGGTGGTTTCCTGGTCACCCGTCGCATGCTCGAGATGTTCAAGAAGAAAACCAAGAACGAGGCGCAGAAGTAAGCATGAGCATGAATCTGGTAACGCTCCTCTACCTCGTCGCCTCGGTGTGCTTCATCCAGGCGCTCAAGGGCCTGTCGCACCCGACTACCTCGCGGCGCGGCAACCTGTTCGGCATGATCGGCATGGGGATTGCCATCGTCACTACGGTCGGCCTCATTTACAAGCTCGGGGCCGAGCTTGCTACCGCTGGCATCGGCTACGTTCTCGTGGGCCTGCTGGTCGGCGGCACCGCCGGTTCGATCATGGCCAAGCGGGTCGAGATGACCAAGATGCCGGAGCTGGTCGCCTTCATGCACAGCATGATCGGCCTGGCTGCGGTGTTCATCGCCATCGCCGCGGTGCTGGAACCGCAATCGATGGGCATCGTTGCCGCCATGAGCGACCCGATCCCCACCGGCAACCGCCTGGAACTGTTCCTCGGCGCTGCCATCGGTGCCATTACCTTCTCCGGCTCGGTCATCGCCTTCGGCAAGCTGTCGGGCAAGTACAAGTTCCGCCTGTTCCAGGGCGCACCGGTACAGTTCGCCGGCCAGCACAAGCTGAACCTGATCCTCGGCCTTACCACTATCGCCCTGGGCCTGCTGTTCACCTTTACTGGCCACTACAGCGCCTTCACCCTGATGCTGGTTTTGGCCTTCATCATGGGCGTGCTGATCATTATTCCGATCGGGGGCGCCGACATGCCGGTGGTGGTGTCGATGCTCAACAGCTATTCGGGCTGGGCAGCAGCCGGTATCGGCTTCTCGCTGAACAACTCGATGCTGATCATCGCAGGCTCCCTGGTCGGTTCGTCCGGTGCCATCCTCTCGTACATCATGTGCAAGGCGATGAATCGTTCGTTCTTCAACGTCATCCTCGGTGGCTTCGGTGGTGATACCGATGCTGGCGCGGCGCAGGGCTCCAAAGAGCAGCGCCCGGTGAAGTCCGGCTCGGCCGACGATGCCACCTTCCTGCTCAGCAACGCCGACAGCGTGATCATCGTCCCAGGCTATGGCCTGGCGGTGGCACGCGCACAGCACGCGCTCAAGGAACTGACCGAGAAGCTGAGCCACAACGGCGTGACCGTGAAGTACGCGATCCACCCGGTGGCGGGCCGTATGCCCGGGCACATGAACGTGCTGCTGGCGGAGGCAGAGGTGCCATACGACCAGGTGTTCGAGATGGAAGACATCAACGCCGAGTTCGGCCAGGCCGATGTAGTGCTGGTGCTGGGCGCCAACGATGTGGTCAACCCGGCGGCGAAGAACGATCCCAAGTCGCCGATCGCAGGCATGCCTATCCTCGAAGCGTTCAAGGCCAAGACCATCATCGTCAACAAACGCTCGATGGCCAGCGGCTATGCCGGCCTGGACAACGAACTGTTCTACCTCGACAAGACCATGATGGTGTTCGGCGACGCCAAGAAGGTCATCGAAGACATGGTGAAGGCGGTGGAGTGACAACGGCCGCTGCAAACCAGCTGATATAAAGGAAGCCCCGGTCAGAATCTGCCGGGGCTTTTCTTTTATTGATCCGGATCAACGGCTCTATTCCAAGGCTCCTCATACGACCATGGTCGTGGGACGGCAGGGGGCGAAGTCTCTAGACTGCGCTGCAGTAGTTTCAGTAGCCCGAGATAACAATCCATGTACCGTGATCGTATCCGCTTGTCCTCCCTGCACAGCAAGGTAATGAGTGCGGCTGATGCCGCTGGTCTGATCGAGGATGGCATGACCGTCGGCATGAGCGGTTTCACCCGCGCCGGCGAAGCCAAGGCCGTACCACATGCACTGGCCGAACGTGCCAAGCAGTCGCCACTGAAAATCAGCCTGATGACCGGCGCCAGCCTGGGCAACGACCTGGACAAGCAACTGACCGAGGCTGGCGTACTGGCTCGCCGCATGCCGTTCCAGGTCGACAGCACCCTGCGCAAGGCCATCAACGACGGCCAGGTGATGTTCATCGACCAGCACCTGTCGGAAACCGTCGAGCAGTTGCGCAACCAGCAACTGAAGCTGCCGGACATCGCGGTCATCGAAGCCGTGGCCATCACCGAGCAGGGCCACATCGTGCCAACCACCTCGGTGGGCAACTCGGCCAGCTTCGCGATCTTCGCCAAGCAGGTAATTGTCGAGATCAACCTCTCGCACAACACCAACCTCGAAGGCCTGCACGACATCTATATCCCGACCTACCGCCCGACCCGCACGCCAATCCCGCTGGTCAAGGTCGACGACCGTATCGGCAGCACCGCCATCCCGATCGACCCGGCCAAGATCGTCGGCATCGTCATCAGCGACCAGCCGGACTCGCCGTCCACCGTATTGCCGCCGGATGACGAAACCCAGGGTATCGCCGACCACCTGATCAACTTCCTCAAGAAAGAAGTCGAAGCTGGCCGCATGACCAACAAGCTTGGCCCGCTGCAGGCCGGTATCGGCAGCATCGCCAACGCAGTGATGTGCGGCCTGATCGAGTCGCCGTTCGAAGACCTGACCATGTACTCCGAAGTACTGCAGGATTCCACCTTCGACCTGATCGACGCCGGCAAGCTGAGTTTCGCCTCGGGCAGCTCGATCACCTTGTCGACCCGCCGCAACGCCGACGTGTTCGGCAACCTGGAGCGTTACAAGGACAAGCTGGTTCTGCGCCCGCAGGAAATTTCCAACCACCCGGAAGTGGTTCGTCGCCTGGGCATCATCGGTATCAATACCGCGCTGGAGTTCGACATCTACGGCAACGTCAACTCCACCCATGTCTGCGGCACCAGGATGATGAACGGCATCGGCGGCTCGGGTGACTTCGCTCGTAACGCACACCTGGCTGTGTTCGTCACCAAGTCGATTGCCAAGGGTGGCGCGATTTCCAGCGTGGTGCCGATGGTCAGCCATGTCGACCATACCGAGCACGACGTTGACATCCTGGTCACCGAGCAAGGCCTGGCCGACCTGCGTGGCCTGGCGCCACGTGAGCGCGCCCGGGCGATCATCGACAACTGTGTGCACCCGGACTATCGCGCAGCGCTGAACGACTACTTCGATCGCGCCTGCCAGCGTGGCGGCCATACCCCGCACATCCTGCGTGAAGCCCTGAGCTGGCACGAGAACCTGGAAGAAACCGGGCGCATGCTGGCTAGCTGATCCAGTTGTGGTACGGAACGGCGGCCCTGCTTCCGCTGTTCCGGTCTTTATCCTTGTGATCCTGGGGCCGCTTTGCGGCCCTTTCGCGACACAAGGCCGCTCCTACAGGGGCCAGCATTACAGCACCCATAGTTTTCTGGAAAAAACTGTACTACTGTACTGGTTGTTTTTAGCTCTTCCGCCCGAAAAATCTCTTCACCGAAGCCATAACGCACCAAACAAGTGCGGACCAGTACAGTTGCGCCTATTTCGAGTGCAACAGTAGGGTTACACAGTTAACTGGACCATCGTCTTTCAACCGAACTGTATCTACTGTTATGGACGACAGAGGAGGATCATTGGCATCAGTTAAATCACTACCTAATCCCGCCATAAGCGGAAGGATGAAGCATCATGGAACGTACCCTCAGTTCCGGTCTGGTTTTCGAAAGCAACGCCCAGCAGTCCAACACTTCGCTGCCGCTGCGCGCCCTGTCTACCCTGCTGCTGTGGCAGCGCCGTATGGCCAGCCGCCGTCAACTGGCTCGCCTGGATGCCCGCCTGCTGGCTGACGCTGGTATCAGCGAGTCGCAGCGTTACGAAGAGCTGAGCAAGCCTTTCTGGCGCTAAGCTCCGGCTTGCCGGCTTCGGCCGGCACCGCGAATTCCCAAAACCCGTTGCAGGTGACTGCGACGGGTTTTTTGTTTGCAGGTGGCATTCCAGAGCCTTTTACGGGCAAACATGTACAGTTTGAAAAATCTAAAAACAAACCAGAACAGTTTATTGGCGCGCTGTTCATTAACATCCAGAAACACCGGCGCGTGATACGCTTGGCGTAACAGTCTGGTAGAAGCACTGTTGAAAAGTACCGCGACGAGCTGTGCGAGCGTCCGATAAAGCAGAACCCCCCGACCCTAGTCCAGGAGTCCACGATCATGTCCCGTAAATACCTGATTGGCGCCGCCCTGTTGCTGAGCCTGGCCGGCACCGTAAACGCCACCAGCTTCGTTGTCACCACCGACGCCGTCGTTGGCGCGGTAGCCGCGTCCACCGATGCAACTTCCGATATTTCCTCCTCGTTCCGTGACGACAAGATCGTCCAGGCCGCCCGTGACGACGCCGCCAGCTTCGTTGGCAGCCAGGGCGACATCCGTGGCGCCAAACTGGAAAGTGCTTTCCTGCACATCCGCTCGCAGATGCCAGCCCTGCAGGCCAGCGACGCACAACTGGCCCAGGCCATCCTGGCGCTCTGACATCGGCTGAGCCGTTCGGCTGTGCTGCTTATCACCAGCACAGCCTTATCCACCTTTGCCACCCACGTTTCCAGCTGTTGTAGAGCCCATGCGTTATCTGTTGCCGTTGCTGTTCTCCGTTGTTGGCATGGCCAGCGCCCATGCCATGGATACCACTACGCAAAGCCTGGTCATCACCGGCTATGTCACCAGCCAGGTCACCACCGCACCGTTCGACCGCAAACTGGTCCGCCAGGCCCAGGACGATGCCGCTGCCTTTGTCGCCAGCGACGGCCAGATCCGCGGTGCACGGCTGGAGGCGGCGCTGGAATCATTACGCCACAATTGCGCTCGGCATACCGTCGGCGATCTGGAACTGGCGCAGGCAATTCTCGTCCAATAACTACATCTGACTCCCTGTATTTTTTCGGAGATGCTCCATGCGTAAACCGCTGATTGCCGCTACCCTCGGCATGTTGCTGCTGGCCGACCTGGCCCAGGCACAGACCCTGGTGGCCACCAGCAACATCATCGTGCGGGCCTTTGGCCGTTCGATCGATTTCACCTCTGACACCACCACTTCGATTCGCGACTCCAAAGTGGTGCGCGAAGCCCATGACGATGCCGCCAGCTTCGTCGCCAGCAACGGCGACATTCGCGGCGCCCAACTCGAGGCCGCCTTCAACACCCTGCGCGAGCGCGTGCCGCAAGCGCGCGATGCCAGCGACCAGGTACTGGCTGAAGCCATCCTCGCGCTGTGAACCGCGTGCGCGCCTGGCTGCTCGGCTGCGCCCTGACGCTGCTCGGCACGCCCGCCTTGGCCGACCTGCAGCTTGAGCTGCAGGCGTCCGGCCTTGACTCGCAGCAGGCCAAAGCCACTCAGGCTCTGCTCGACGAAGCCATGGGCAAGCTGCCCCCTGGCTTCAAGCAACAGTTGAACCGCCGCGTGCGGGTCAGCTGGAGCGACAACATGCCGGCCGACGCTTATGGCCAGGCATCGCTGGTATCTACCCTCGAACTCAATCGCCGGCTGCTGCCCAGCCTCACCGATGGCAGTGCTGCCACCGAGCGCACCAACCGCCCACATGGCACGGTGCGAGAAGAACTGCTGGCCACCGTGCTGCACGAACTCACCCATATCTACGACCGTGCCCGGCTGTGGCCCAGCGCCGAGAACGCGCTGATCGCCCGCTGCAAGCGCCAGCAAGGTACGTTGGGCAAGGTCGGCCTGCCAGAAGCATGCCGTGGCCAGGCCGAACGCCGCTTCACCCTCAGCGACGACCCGCGCCTGCTCGACCTGGCCGGCTGGCAGCAGTACGTGGGCCGACGCGGCGAGCGCGAGCAGCACAACGGCCAGTTCGTGCGCAGCCCCGACAGCTATGAACTGAGCAGCCCAAAGGAGTACATCGCGGTCAACATGGAGTACTTCCTCCTCGACCCGAGCTACGGCTGCCGCCGTCCGGCGCTGAACCAGTACCTGCGCGAACACTTCGGCTGGGCACCACAACAGGACACTTGCGCCAAGGGACTGCCGTTCATCAATGCCGGCAGCGACTTCGCCCGCCAGCCACTGGGCGAAATCGACCCCGAGCGGGTCTATGAGGTGGACTACCTGCTGGCCGAAGCCAACCAGAACCTGGTCAGCCGCTGGGGCCACAGCATGCTGCGCCTGGTGATCTGCAAGCCGGGCCGCCCACGCGGGCCGGACTGCCGTCTGGACCTCGACCAGAGCCTGGTGCTGTCGTACCGAGCCTTCGTCAACGATGTGCAGCTTTCCAGCTGGGACGGCCTGGTCGGCGCCTATCCCTCGCGCCTGTTCGTGCTGCCGCTGGGCCAGGTGATCGACGAATACACCAAGACCGAACTGCGCAGCCTGGCGTCGGTGCCCTTGCGGCTCAATCGCGAGGAGATCGAGAACCTGGTGCGCCAGGCCGCCGAGATGCACTGGAGCTACGACGGCAACTACTGGTTCCTGTCCAACAACTGCGCAGTAGAGTCGTTGAAGCTGCTGCGCAGCGGCACCGCCAACCCACGCCTGAACGACCTCGACAGCATCATGCCCAATGGCCTGCTGGCCGTGCTCAAGGGCAGGGGGCTGGCCGACACCAGCGTGCTCGACGACCCCCGCGAGGCGCTGCGCCTGGGTTATCGCTTCGATTCTTACCGCGACCGTTACCAGGCCATGTTCGAGGTATTGAAGAAACAGCTGCCAATCAAGCAGGCCAAGGTCGAAGACTGGCTGGCCCTGGATGCCGAACAACGGCGGGGCTGGTTCGCCCAGGCTGACCTGCGCACCAGCGCCGCCTTGCTGCTGCTTGAACAGGCCAGCTTGCGCCGGCAACTGCTGCTGGCTCAGGATGAGGTCAAGCAGCGCTACCTGAACGCCGCTGCGCTGAACGATGGCAGCGTCAGCAAGGCCGATGCGACCCTCAGGCAGATGCTTGCCAACAGTGGTTTCCTCAGCCGCCCGGCAGAGCTGCTCGACAGCAAGGGCTACGGGCTGCCGCAGCCGCAGGAGCGCAAGCACCTGGAGCAGGTCAGCAGCGAGCGGCAAGCGCAGTTGCTGCGCTTGAGCACCAGCCTGGACAAAGAGGTGAGGGCGCTGCTGGAGCCGTCGCGGGCCAGGGAGATTGCGGCAGTGGAAGCCAATGTGAAGCAGGTGGGCGAGCATCTGCGGGCGCTGCACAAGGCTGCCGGTGGCCTGCAGTTGTGATGATGGCTGCACCGGCCCTATCGCCGGCAGCACCAACACAATCTCTTACAGGTTTTCCTCCGCCTCCGAAGGCAAATCCTCATCCAGGTGAAGCCAAGGCAACCGGCTAGCCACCCAGATATGCCGATTGGCCCGCACCCGTTCCGGGTGGTCCAGCGTCGCTACCGTCACATCCACCGTCTCCGGGCTATGTGTAGTCACCAATGCCACATGCGCCCCGCAATGCCCACAGAAGTACCGGCTGCAGCTGGCCGGTGCCACATAGCAGTTCGGCTCGCCTGCCAGCCACTGGAACCCCGAGCGGGGCAGGGTGAGCCAGGTCACCACAAGCCCGCCGCTGACCCGCCGACAGATCGAACAATGGCAATGGGCAATGTCCGTCAGGTCGCCCTCCAACCGATAACGCAAGGCGCCACAATGGCAGCCACCCTCGGTCACATCCTGCATCACCTACCTCTCGTCGCCTTTGCTTCGGCGAAAGCTGGCTGAAAGCTTGCCCTCATAGGATAGCCCCCACTACCGGCACAAGACCGGTCAGCCAGGGCACCCGGTAACCACCGCGCCCGGCCCAATCAACAACAACAATGGTGATTCTGATGTATTCCTGTGCCCGATTTTCCGTAGCCTCCCTCCGCATGCTCCACGCACAGCGCCAAACGCGCTGATCCGCCCGAATCGACTTTCCTTTCGCCGCGCCACGCCTGGAGTATTGCCATGCTGACCTTCCTCGGCTTTGCCATGGTCATCACCTTCATGTACCTGATCATGACCAAGCGCCTGTCGGCCTTGATCGCGCTGATCCTGGTACCGATCCTGTTCGCCCTGTTCGGCGGTTTTTCCGCCAAGATCGGCCCGATGATGCTCGAGGGCATCAGCAAGCTCGCACCTACCGGCGTGATGCTGATGTTCGCCATCCTCTATTTCGCCCTGATGATCGACTCCGGCCTGTTCGACCCGGCCGTGCGCAAGATCCTCAAGCTGGTCAAGGGTGACCCGCTGAAAGTCTCCGTCGGTACCGCAGTACTGGCCCTGGTGGTCTCGCTCGACGGTGACGGCGCCACCACCTACATGATTTGCTGCGCCGCCATGCTGCCGATGTACAGCCGCCTGGGCATGAGCCCGCGGATCATGGCCGGCCTGATCATTCTCGCCGGCGGGGTGATGAACATGACCCCCTGGGGTGGCCCGACCGCTCGCGCCGCCAGCGCACTGCACGTGGACCCGTCGGACATCTTCGTACCGATGATCCCGGCCATGCTGTTCGGCGTGCTGGCGATCCTGGCCATCGCCTACATGTACGGAAAGCGCGAACGTGCCCGCTTGGGCGAATTGCACCTGCCCACCGACGACATCGACCACAGCGAAATCACCGTTTCGCAGTACCCGGACGCGCGCCGGCCAAAACTGCTGTACTTCAACGGTGCCCTGACCGCAGCCCTGATGGTCGCGCTGATCGCCGGCGTGCTGCCGTTGCCCGTGCTGTTCATGATCGCCTTCAGTATCGCCATGATCGTCAACTACCCGTGCCTGCAGCAGCAGAAAGACCGCATCGCCGCCCACGCCGGCAGCGTGCTGGCGGTCACCGGGCTGATCTTTGCCGCCGGCATCTTCACCGGCATACTGTCGGGCACCGGCATGGTCGACGCCATGTCCAAGAGCCTGCTGTCGGTCATCCCCGAGGCGCTGGGCCCATACCTGGCGGTGATCACCGCGATCGTGAGCATGCCGTTCACCTTCTTCATGTCCAACGACGCGTTCTACTACGGCGTGCTGCCGGTGCTGGCCGAAGCTGCCAGCCACTACGGCATCAGCCCGGTGGAAATGGCCCGTGCGTCGATCGTCGGGCAGCCGGTACACCTGCTCAGCCCCCTGGTACCCTCCACCTACCTGCTGGTGGCCCTGGCCGGCATCGAGTTCGGCGATCATCAGCGCTTCACCTTGAAGTGGGCAGTGCTGGTGTGCCTGTGCATAATGCTCGCCGCGCTGCTGATGGGCATTTTCCCGCTGTTCAGTAGTCTTTAATAAACGCGTATTTCCCTAACGCAACGCGCCCTGATACGGGCGCGTCGCCTTTACCGTTCGAAGGAAAACAAATGGAATGGCTGACCAGCCCGGAAATCTGGGTTGCCTTTTTTACCCTTACCGCGCTTGAGATCGTCCTCGGTATCGACAACATCATCATGATCTCGATTCTGGTCAGCCGCATGCCCAAGCACATGCAGCCGCGCACCCGGATCTTCGGCCTGGCCCTGGCCATGGTCACCCGTATCATGCTGCTGCTCTCGATCACCTGGGTAATGCGCCTTACCGCCGACCTGTTCGTGGTCCTTGGCCAGGGCATCTCCGGGCGTGACCTGATCCTGTTCTTTGGTGGCCTTTTCCTGCTGTGGAAAAGCTCGCAAGAGATCTACCACGGCCTGGAAGGCGAGGACGAGAACGCGGAAGAGCCGAAAGGTGCAGGTGGCAAGTTCTTCTATACCATCATCCAGATCGCCATCATCGACATCGTGTTCTCGCTGGACTCGGTGATCACTGCAGTGGGCATGGTGTCCCACGTACCGGTAATGATCGCCGCGATCATCGTCGCCGTGCTGGTAATGATGCTGTGCGCAGGCGCCATCAGTGACTTCATCGACAAGCACCCGTCGCTGAAGATGCTCGCACTTTCTTTCCTGATCGTGGTCGGTACCGTGCTGATTGCCGAAGCCTTCGACGTGCATGTGCCGAAAGGCTACGTCTACTTCGCCATGGCGTTCTCGCTGGCAGTGGAAGCCATCAACATTCGCATGCGCACTGCCTTGGCCCGCAAGAACGGAAAAGAGCATGACCCAGTGAAACTGCGCAAGGACATTCCGGGTCAATAAGATCAGGAAGTGCAGGACACAAAGGGCCCTTCGCAGGGCCCTTTTTCATGCCCGGATTACTGAATTATGCCGATTGCTGTACTGGCCTCTTCGCGGGCACGCCCGCTCCCACAGGGATAGCACAGGCCCTTAAGGTGGTGTGGTATTTGTGGGAGCGGGCGCGCCCGCGAAGAGGCCAGCACAGGCAATCATTCATTTGCAGTGTGTTTCAAATAAATGGCAGCCATGCGAAGCTGGCGACAGCTGCGCAAAACAACTAAAGCTTTGAGTGAGCACTGAAAATTCTTCAAACGCTCACGCTTCGTCTCTTGGCCCTCTGGGCCAATGCAACAGGGGGCCGTCGCCATGCTGACCCTGCTCAACCTGCTCTCGGCCGTTACGCTTCTGGTCTGGGGCACCCACATCGTGCGCACCGGCATCCTTCGGGTATTCGGCTCGAGTCTGCGGCGCATCATCAGCCAGAACATGAGCAAACGCCCGCTGGCGTTCGTCGCCGGCATTCTGGTCACGGCCATGGTGCAAAGCAGCAATGCCACAGCCATGTTGGTCACCTCGTTCGTCGGCCAGGGGCTGATGGCCATGACTCCGGCCTTGGCGATCATGCTCGGCGCCGACGTGGGTACCGCCCTGATGGCCCGGGTGCTGACCCTGGACCTGTCCTGGCTGTCGCCGCTGCTGATCTTCCTGGGTGTGATCTTCTTCCTCTCGCGCAAACAGACGCGGGCCGGCCAGCTGGGCAGGGTAGGCATCGGGCTTGGTCTGATCATCCTGGCATTGGAGCTGATCGTGCAGGCAGCGACACCCATCACCCACGCCCAGGGCGTGAAGGTGCTGTTCGCTTCGCTGACCGGCGACATCATGCTCGACGCCCTGGTCGGCGCACTGTTCGCCATGATTTCCTATTCCAGCCTGGCCGCCGTGCTGCTCACCGCAACGTTGGCCGGTGCCGAAGTGATCAGCCTGCCGGTGGCCATCGGCCTGGTGGTTGGCGCCAACATCGGCAGCGGGCTGCTGGCCTTCATCAGCACCAGCATGCAAAACGCCGCCGGGCGCCGCGTGGCACTGGGCAGTTTGCTGTACAAGCTGATCGGCCTGTTGCTGATCATCCCCGTGCTGCACCCGCTGGTGGGCTGGATGGACTCACTGAGCTTCAGCGCACAGGAGCTGGTCATCGGCTTCCATCTGCTCTACAACACGCTGCGTTGCCTGATCATGCTGCCCACGGTCAAACCCATGGGCCGGCTGTGCAACAGCCTGCTGCCCGAACGGGAAAACGGCAACGGCCAGATTCGCCCGCGCCATCTCGACACCTCGGCGCTGGAAACCCCCAGCCTGGCCTTGGCCAACGCCTCCCGCGAAACCTTGCGCCTGGGAGATATCGTCGACAGCCTGCTCGAAGCCATGCTCGCGGCCCTGCGCGGCACCCAGGCCGCCCTGCCGCAGCAGGTGCGCGCCTTGGGCGAGGATGCCGAAGCCCTGTATAGCGCGATCAAGCTGTACCTGGCGCAGATGACGCGTGAAGACCTCAGCGAGCAGGACAACCGCCGCTGGGCAGAAATCATCGAACTGGCGATCAACCTCAAGCTGGCCTGTGACCTGATCGAGCGCATGCTGCGCAAGGTGCAGCAGCAGAAAACCAGCCAGCGCCGGGAGTTTTCCCAGGTGGGCCTGGAAGAGCTGACCGGCTTGCAGGAACAGCTGCTGGCCAACCTGCGCCTGGGCTTGTCGGTGTTCCTCAGTGCCGACCCGGAAAGCGCCCGCCTGCTGCTGCGGGAAAAACGCCGTTTTCGCGCCCAGGAACGGCGCCTTGCCCACGCCCATGTCAGCCGCCTGCAGCGCAAGGTAGTGCAAAGTATCGAGACCAGTTCGCTACACTTGGAGCTGATCGCCGACATGAAACGGTTGAACTCTTTGTTCTGTAGCAGTGCCTATGTGGTACTGGGCGGCTCGGACACGGGCGGGCTGATGCTCGACAGCGTGCCGGACGAAGCCCGTTTGCCGTGATTTCGCCTACCTGAGGACCCAAGCTCGCCCATGCGTTGCCTGATGTTCGTTTGCCTGCTGATCTGCAGCCTGCCCTCGTTCGCCCTCGACCGCTCGCGGGTTGAAGGTTACCTTTTACCCAATGGCCTTCAGGTCATCCTGAAAAACGGCTATGAACGTGACCATGTGGCGATTCGCCTGGTGGTCGGCGTCGGCCTGGATGACTTCAATTGCGAGCAGAAAGAGCTGCCGCACCTGCTCGAACACCTGCTGTTCAGCGGCATCGACGCAACCGGCGAGGGGGGCCTGGAAGAGCGCCTGCAATCGTTGGGCGGCGAGTGGAACGCCTATACCAGCAGCGCCGACACTACCTTCGTCATCGAAGCCCCGGCGCGCAACCAGCGCAAGGTTCTCGACCTGCTGCTGGCAGTGATTCACGACACCCGCATCGATGCCAAAGCCCTGGCCACTGCCAAGCGCATCATCGAGCGTGAGGATGGCGGCCACTATGGCCACCTGCAGCGCTGGCTCGACCGCCAGGACATCGGCCACCCCGCCAGTGACCAGCTGGCCACCGAGCTGGGCCTGAAATGCCCGGAGCGCTCCAACCTCGACGACATGACACTGGAGCAGGTGAACACCTTGCGTGACCGCTGGTACGCGGCCAACAACATGACCCTGATCGTGGTCGGCGGACTCGACCGCCTGCTGCCGGCCTATCTGGAGCGCACCTTTGGCGAACTGCCCGCCACCGAGCCGGAGGAACGCCGCACCCTGGAAAGCATCGGCCAGCAAGCTGAACAGCGCCGCGACCTGACCCGCGGCTGGTTGGGGGACAGCGTCAAGCTGCACTGGTTGTTCGTCGAGCCAGTGCTGGACAACGACCACCAGGCCACCCTCGACCTGCTGTCGCACTACCTGGATTGGGCGCTATACGATCAACTGCGCCTGCGCAACGGGTTGTCCTACGGCCCCTCGGCAAAACGCGAGAGCTTTGGCGACACCGGCCTGCTGAGCCTCAATGCCGACCTGGAGCGCGAGGACATCGACCAGGCGGTCGAGGTGATGCAGAAGTTGTTCGACCACCTGCGCAAGGAAGGCCTCGACCCGGACATCTTCGAGCGCATCAAGTACGCCAGCGTCGCCAAGGAAAGCTGGAGCACCCAGGGCAACAGTGCCTTGGCCGACTACTACTGGGGCGCGTTGAACGACTATAGCGACGGGCGCTTCGCCAACCCGGTGCGCAAGTTGCGCCAGGTAAGCCTGGCGCAGGCCAACGAGGCGCTCAAGGAACTGCTCAAGGAAGATGGCTATGTGCGTATCGAGAAGCCGTTCCTTGGCTATGATGAGCTCTACGGGCTGGTTGCCTTGCTGTTGGGGCTGATCCTAGCGGCGGGGCTGTTGCGCTGGCGGCGGCATGGTCCGGAAAAGCCGGGCGGTGCTACACGCTAGCGGTGAATCGGCGGTATCCTTTTGCCAGTACCGGCCCCTTCGCGGGCACGCCCGCTCCCACAAGGTCCGCGTTATCGCTGAACACTGTGGGAGCGGGCATGCCCGCGAAGAGGCCGGCACAGCCACTATATCCTTTCTGTTGTAGCCCCCAATGCCCCAAATCCCCCACATCGTCCAGCGCATCATCGAACTGCTCAAACGCTACCCCGGCATCATCGCGCTCGGCGGTTTCCTCTCCGGCATCGGCAGCTTCATCCTGGTCGACCGCCAGGCTGGCCTGGCCAGCTGGATAGCCGTGCTCATGCTGGTCAGCTGGCTCTGGCTGATGCTGGAAAACACCCTCACCGGCCTGTTCGCGCGCACCTTCAACCGCGAAATTCCACAGCCATTGCTGCGCTACGCGACGCAGATGATCCACCAGGAATCATTGTTCTTCGTACTGCCGTTCTTCTTCATCACCACCACCTGGAACAGCGGCCAGCTGGTGTTCACCGGCCTGCTCGGGGCCGCCGGGCTGATCTCGATCATCGACCCGCTGTACTACAAATGGCTGGCACCGAGGCGCTGGCTGTTCCTGGCGCTGCATACCCTGACCCTGTTCGCCGCCCTGCTGACTGCGCTGCCAATCATCCTGCACCTGACCACTGCGCAAAGCTTCAAGCTGGCCCTTATCGCAGCCATGGCCCTGTCGTTCCCCAGCCTTGTCAGCAGCTTCCCGATCAACAACTGGCGCCGCGCCGTGGCCCTGGTGGTGGTCACCCTGTCGGTCGGCGGCGGGGGCTGGCTGCTGCGCTCCTGGGTGCCACCAGCGACCCTGTGGATGACCGAAGTGGCGGTCAGCACCGAAGTACTGAACCGCCAGCCGAGCGATTCGCTGGACGAGATTGCCGCCAGCCGCATCCGTAGCAGCGGCCTGTACGCCTACACTGCGATCAACGCACCACGCGGCCTGAATGAGCGGATCTATCACGTGTGGCAAAAGGACGGCCAAGAAGTCGACCGTATTGCCCTGGACATCCACGGTGGGCGCAAGGAAGGCTACCGGGCCTGGACCCACAAACAGAACTTCCCGCCGAACCCGGTGGGCAAGTGGCAGGTGAGGGTGCTGACCGAAGATGGCCAGGTGATTGGCGTGCTGCGCTTCAAGGTGGTCGACGACGCGCAGGCTGGGTAGTTTTGCCCCTGCCTTGCGCAATCCCTGTGTAGGAGCAGCCTTGTGCTGCGAAAGGGCCGGTACAGCCAGACCATTCCCGTCGGCGCTTGCGGCCCTTTCGCAGCACAAGGCTGCTCCTACAGGTCCCTGCTGCAGATACGCACACAGCACATAATGACCAAACAGCCCATGCCCGCTGCGCTATGATCAGCCCCTAAGCCTTAGCGCCGAGTCAGTAGCATGGAGCCGATGACCACCCCCAGCGCCACCCTGGACACCAGTAGCCAACCGGCCTGCCTGCGCATTACCGGTGACTGGACCTTGGCGCACTACGCCAGCCTCAAGCGTGAGAGCGAGCGCCTGCGCGCGCAATACGCTGCCGATACCGTCGCCGACCTCAGCCAACTGGGCCGCCTGGATACCGCCGGTGCCTCGCTGCTGGCCGAACTGCTCGGCTCCGAGCGCCTGTCTCGCTGCACCCACGACCTGCCCGAAGCCAGCCGCGCGCTACTAAAGAACGTCTACTGCTCTGTGCAGGATTACTGCATCCCGGTCAAGGAACCCGAGCGCAACGTGCTGCTGTTGCTGCTGGAACGCATCGGCTGCGCCGTCGGTACCCTGTGGCAAGACACCATGCAGGTACTCGGCTTCGTTGGCCTGATCCTTGAAACCCTGCTGCGCCGGGCCCTGCAACCCCATCGCTGGCGCTTCACCCCGGTCGTGGCGCACATCGAACAGACCGGCCTGGACGCCGCGCCAATCGTCGCCCTGCTGACCTTTCTGGTGGGCGCAGTGGTGGCCTTCCTCGGCGCCACGGTGCTGGCCGATTTTGGCGCGACCATCTTCACCGTCGACCTGGTGGCATTCTCGTTCCTGCGCGAGTTCGCCGTGCTGCTGACCGCCATCCTCATGGCCGGCCGCACTGCCAGCGCGTTCACCGCACAGATCGGCTCGATGAAAGCCAACGAGGAAATCGACGCCATCCGCACCCTCGGCCTGAACCCCATGGAGCTGCTGGTGGTGCCGCGGGTACTGGCGCTGTTGATTTCGCTACCCTTGCTGACCTTCATCGCGATGATCTGCGGCATCGTTGGCGGCGCGGTGGTATGCGCGCTGACACTGGACATCTCGCCAGCCATGTTCCTGTCGCTGCTGCAAAGCGACATCGGCGTGCAGCACTTCCTGGTCGGCCTGGCCAAGGCTCCGTTCTTCGCCTTCCTGATCGCCGCCATTGGCTGCCTGGAAGGCTTCAAAGTCAGCGGCAGCGCCGAATCGGTGGGCGCGCACACCACCTCGGCAGTGGTGCAGTCGATATTCGTGGTCATCGTGCTGGATGCGGTGGCTGCACTGTTCTTCATGGAGATGGGCTGGTGAATGGCCAGGAACGCGTGATCGAGGCCCGCGGCATCTGCAACCGCTTCGGCCGCCAGAGCGTGCACGAAAACCTCGACCTCGACCTATATCGCGGCGAGATTCTCGCCGTGGTCGGCGGCTCGGGCAGCGGCAAGTCGGTACTGCTGCGCAGCATCATTGGCCTGCGGCGGCCGGACGAAGGGCAGATCAAGGTCTTCGGCCAGGACTTGGCCGGCCTGCGCGAAGAGCAGCGTTCACTGGTCGAACGGCGCTTCGGCGTACTGTTCCAGAAGGGCGCGCTGTTCTCTTCGCTGACCGTCACCGAAAACGTGGCATTGCCGCTGATCGAGCACGCCGGGCTGTCCCGCGCCGATGCCGAGCACCTGGCCGGAGTGAAGCTGGCCCTGGCCGGGCTGCCGATCTCGGCCGCCGACAAGTACCCGGCTTCGCTGTCGGGGGGCATGATCAAGCGCGCAGCGCTGGCCCGTGCCCTGGCACTGGACCCGGACATCCTGTTCCTCGACGAGCCCACCGCCGGCCTGGACCCGATCGGCGCCGCCGCCTTCGACCAGTTGATTCTGACCCTGCGTGACGCCTTGGGCCTGTCGGTGTTCCTCATCACCCACGACCTCGACACGCTGTACACCATTACCGACCGCATCGCCGTGCTGTCGCAGAAGAAGGTCCTGGTGGCCGGCCCGCTGGCAGAGGTCGAGCAGACCGACGACGCCTGGATTCAAGAATACTTTCATGGCCCACGCGGGCGCGCAGCCGAGCAGGCCGCCACCCGTGCCGGGCAGGAGCGCTGAGCAATGGAAACCCGAGCCCATCACGTTCTTATCGGCCTGGTCACTGTCCTGGTGGTGGCCGGCGCCATGTTTTTCGGCCTGTGGCTGGCCAAGTCGAGTGTCGACGACGCCTTCAAGGACTACGAAGTGGTGTTCAACGAAGCCGTCTCCGGCCTGTCCCGCGGCAGCCCGGTGCAGTACAACGGCATCAAGGTGGGTGATGTGTCCACCCTGCGCCTGGACCCGAAAGACCCGCGCCGGGTACTGGCACGGGTGCGCCTGAGCGCCGACACCCCGGTGAAGGAAGACACCCAGGCCAAGTTGACCCTGGCCGGTGTGACCGGCAACTCGTTCATTCAGCTCAGCGGCGGCACCCCGCAAAGTCCTGAGCTGAAAGGCAAGGACGGCAAGCTGCCGGTGATCATCGCCTCGCCCTCGCCAATCTCGCGCCTGCTCAATGACAGCAGCGACCTGGTGACCAACATCAACCTGCTGCTGCACAACGCCAACCAGATGTTTTCCGAAGACAACATCGGCCACCTCAGCAACACCCTGTCCAACCTCGACAAGACCACTGGCGCCTTCGCTGGCCAGCACGGCAGCATCACCCAGGCCATCGAGCAACTGGTGCAGGTGGGCAAGCAGGCCAGCGCCACCTTGGCCGAAACCCAGGCACTGATGCGCAATGCCAACGGCCTGCTCGGCAGCGAAGGCAAGCAGGCAATCGGCAGCGCCGAGCAAGCCATGCAGTCACTTGCCGAGAGCACCGCCACCATCAACCGCCTGCTCGAGGACAACCGCGAAGCCATTGGCGACGGTGCACAGGGCCTGAACCAGCTGACCCCGGCGATTCGCGAGCTGCGCGAAACCCTCAACGCACTCAAAGGCATTTCCCGGCAACTGGAGGCCGACCCTAGCGGCTACCTGCTCGGCCGCGACAACAACAAGGAGTTCCAACCATGAAACCGTCGCTGCGCCTGCTGGCTCTGGCGGCCGCATTGAGCCTGGCCAGTGCCTGCTCGATCCTGCCGCAGAGCGAGCCCGTCGACCTGTACCGCCTGCCCGTGAACCAGCCCGGCCGGACGGCGCCGGCGCTGGACTGGTCATTGCGCCTGAACAAGCCGCTGGCCAGCGAAGTGCTGGCCGGGCCACGGATTGCCGTGATTCCCCAGGGCGATGTGGTCAGCAGCTACAAGGGCGCGCGCTGGAGCGATGCAGTGCCGGTGTTGGTCCGCAACCGCCTGCTCGATGGTTTCCAGCGTGACGGCCAGGTGCAACGCCTGAGCGCCGACGACAGCAACCTGCAGGCCGACTACGAGCTGGCGGGTGAGCTGCAGGCATTCCAGACCGAGTACCGCACGGACGGGGCGGTGGAGGTGGTGATCCGCTATGACGCACGCCTGGTGCAGGGCCGCACCCAACGGATCCTGGCCAGCAAGCGCTTCGAAATCCGCCAGCCATTGGCCGATAAGCAGGTGTCAGCGGTGGTTGCCGGCTTTGGCAAGGCCTGTGACCAACTGACCGGGCAGGTGGTCAGTTGGACCATTGCGCAAGCAGCCAGCGCTCCTGCTCACTGAACCCCTGCCTGCTTTTTGTGGGTGCGGCCTTGTGTCGCGAAAGGGCCGCGAAGCGGCCCCGGCGATTCTTGCATGAGCGCCGAAATCCTGGGGCCGCTGTGCGGCCCTTTCGCGACACAAGGCCGCTCCCACAACGGTCCGCGTCAGGCGAAGAACCAGTAGCAGACGAAGATCGCTGCGACCACACCGGAGAATTCGGCCAGCAGCGCACACCCCACCGCATGCCGCACGCGCTGGATCCCCACCGCACCGAAGTAAACCGCCAGCACGTAGAAGGTAGTTTCGGTACTCCCCTGAATCGTCGCAGCAACCAGCGCCGGGAAGCTGTCCACGCCTTGGCTCTGCATGGTCTCGATCAGCATCGCCCGCGCCGCGCTGCCGGAGAACGGCTTGACCAGAGCAGTGGGCAGGCCCTCCACGAAGCGGGTGTCCAGGCCCATCCAGTTCACCGCATGGCGAATACCGTCCAGGGCCAGCTCCAGCGCGCCTGAAGCACGCAGCACTCCCACTGCCACCAGCATCGCCACCAGATAGGGCAACAGGTTCTTGGCCACGTCGAAGCCTTCCTTGGCGCCTTCGACAAAGGCTTCATAAACCTTCACCCGCTTCAAGGCACCAATCACCAGGAAAAGGATGATCACGCCAAACAGCGTGAGGTTACCCAGAATCGACGACAAGCTGGCCAGCGCCGCTGCCGACAAGGTGCCAAGAAAAGCCATGAAACCACCCAGCAGCAAAGCGCCGGGGATGAAGTAGGCGAGCACAACCGGGTCCCACAGGCGCAGGCGCTGCATCACCGCCACCGACAGCAGGCCGACCAGGGTCGAGACACTGGTGGCCAGCAGGATGGGTAGAAACACCATGGTCGGGTCCGCCGCGCCTTGCTGGGCCCGGTACATGAAGATGGTTACAGGCAGCAGCGTCAGCGACGAGGCGTTGAGCACCAGGAACAGGATCTGCGCGTTGCTCGCCGTGGTGCTGCTGGGGTTCAGCTCCTGCAGCGCGCGCATGGCCTTCAGGCCGATCGGCGTGGCGGCGTTGTCCAGGCCCAGCCCGTTGGCGGCAAAGTTCATGGTGATAAGGCCCAGCGCCGGGTGACCGGGTGGAACTTCCGGCATCAGCCGGGCGAACAGCGGGCCGAGCACCTTGGCCAGCCACTCGACGATGCCAGCCTTCTCGGCGATCTTGAGAAAGCCCAGCCACAGGGTCAGCGTGCCGAACAGCAGCACCATCACCTCGACCGACAGCTTGGCCATGGCGAATATGCTCTCGACCATCGCCGCGAAGATGCCGGCGTTGCCGCCTACCAGCCATTGGGCCAGGGCGGACACTGCCGCCACCAGGAAAAAGCCAAGCCAAAGGCCGTTGAGCATCCGAGTGTTCCCCCTGAAAAATGCCCGAATGATAGCGTATCGGGGCTCAAGGCTGGAGACCGCAGGCGAGGGCTGCGCCCTCGTATCGCGACACAAGGCCGCTCCCACAGAGATCGGCGAACACCGGCCATTGTGGGAGCGGCCTTGCGTCGCGAAAGGGCCGCAAAGCGGCCCCAAATCTCACAGGCAACAAAAAGCCCCGACAAGTCGGGGCTCTTGGTCAAAAAAGCAGTCAGGCTCAGCGCTTGGCAGCTTCGCCAACCATGGCCGCTTCCTGCTTACCGGCCATCAGCGAGGCGTAGTACTTCTCGCCTTTGGCTGCGTCGTACATGCCTTCCCAACGGGCGATGACCAGGGCTGCCAGAGCGTTGCCGACAACGTTCAGCGCTGTACGGGCCATGTCCATGATCCGGTCGACACCGGCGATGAAGGCCAGGCCTTCCAGCGGGATGCCAACGCTGCCCAGAGTGGCCAGCAGCACCACGAAGGAAACACCCGGTACGCCAGCGATACCCTTGGAAGTGACCATCAGGGTCAGCACCAGCAGCAGCTGCTGGCTCCACGACAGGTCGATACCGTACAGCTGGGCAATGAAGATTGCCGCGATGCTCTGGTACAGGGTCGAACCGTCGAGGTTGAACGAGTAGCCGGTCGGTACCACGAACGAACAGATCGACTTCGGTGCACCGTACTTCTCCATCTTCTCGATCACGCGCGGCAGCACGGTTTCGGAGCTGGAGGTGGAGTAGGCGAGGATCAGCTCATCTTTCATGATGCGCATGATCTTGATCACCGAGAAGCCGAACAGGCGGGCGACCAGGCCCAGCACCATGAAGGCGAAGAAGGCGATGGCGAAGTACACCAGCAGCACCAGCTTGGCCAGCGGCAGCAGCGAGCTGAAACCGAAGTTGGCGACGGTCACGGCGATCAGGGCGAACACGCCGATAGGGGCGTAGTTCATGATCATGTGGGTGACCTTGAACATGGTCTCGGAAACCGCCTGGAAGGTACGTACCAGCGGGTCGCGCAGCTCTGCCTGCAGGCTCGACAGGCCCAGGCCGAACATTACCGAGAAGAAGATGATCGGCAGCATTTCGCCACGCATCAGCGCTGCGAAGATGTTCGACGGGATCAGGTTCAGCAGGGTTTCGATGAACGCGTGCTCATGCTGCACTTCGGCCGCGGTGGCCTGGTACTTGGAGATGTCCACGGTCCCCAGGGTGCTCATGTCAATGCCGGCGCCCGGGTGGAACAGGTTGGCCAACACCAGCCCGACGACGATGGCGATGGTGGTCACCACTTCGAAGTAGATGATGGTCTTCAGGCCGATGCTGCCCAGTTTCTTCGCGTCGCCAACCCCGGCGATACCCACGATCAGCGACGAAATCACGATCGGGACGACGATCATCTTGATCAGGCGAATGAAGATGTCACCAGCAGGCTGGAGGACATTGCTGATCCACCATGCCTTTTCTGCACTGAAATGATTCAGTAGCGCGCCGATTGCAACACCCAGGACCAGACCGATGACGATCTGCCAGGCGAGGCTCAGTTTTGCCTTCTTCATGTCTTTACCCTTTGTTCTAGTGGTCATGGCTACCCAACGGAAAAGCCCGTAACAGAGCCGTTGGCTAGGTCACGAGCAGCAGCTGCTTCCGTCCGGCGACTTCATGTAAGGACACCGCAGGCAAGCGACAGGGCGCTCGACCGGCGAAAAAGGCGGCAACTATTGCGATGGCAAAGGGGGAAATCTAATGCCGGAAGCGCATGACCCATGCCGTTTATGCATAACGTTTCTGACCAAAACGGGAGGTTCGCAAGTGCTTGATTTACAACGTTCGGAATCCCGAACAAGACCAAACCGCCATATTTAGGCAGATTTGGCAGGATGAAAAGGATGGGGAAGATGGCCTGTTCGACAATCCGAATGGCTGAAATGCCGCTTGAACAAGCGCCGGTATGATCGAAAAAAATTGATGTGCGGTCGAGACAAAATGTGTCTCGAAGAGAAAATCGTGCAGGGAAGAGACGTTTCCTACATGGCTCCTCGGAAGCCAGGTCTGGTCAAGTGCCCCTATGACACCGCCGACCTGAAACTTCCGATTCCGCCTTTCCTGACCCGGCCCATTGCTGGAGGTACTCCCTGTACCCCTAGGCCACTCCGATCCTGCAACAATCAGAACGGCCCGGCCCCTTGGTCATGTGCAGCCCCTCCTCGGGGCGGCGCATCATAGAAGGCTGAAATATAGAAAGGTTCAGCTTCTATTGTGTGACAGTGCATGACCTTTCATCCGTACCGGGTACAAACGCTCAGTACCAGTTCGGGTCACGCTTGAGCTGCTCCTGCAGCATCGCCTTCATGCCGTCGTCCGGTTCACCCAGCCAGCGGTACTGCGCATGGCGGGTGGGCGACTTGTCGTTGGGCAAACCTTCGGGTACCTCCACGAGCATCCCGTAGGCATCGTCCTTGTCCCAGCTGAACGCCACGATCAGGCGCTTGTAGGTGCAGTTGTCCGGGCCTTCGCATAATGGGCCGACCAGATACTTGTCGCCGTCTTCGGTAACGGCAGACATCTGCTGCTGGGCACTGCCGGTCAGATTGACCACCCAATCAGGCAGGCGTTCCTCGCCTTTGATCGTGTCCTGCCAGGTTTCCCGGTACTCAGGGTCCGAGCCGAGCAACTGGTCGACCCGGACCTGGCCGTCATTGGCCGCCATCGCCGCCGCACTGCCGCCCAGTAACAGGGCGGCAGCCAGGGATGTCCAACGCTTCCTGCCCATCTTCAACCTCGTCCACGTCCAAAGAAGAAGGAGGCTACGAACAGCACCAGGAAGACAATGAACAGAATCTTCGCGATACCGGTGGCAGCGCCCGCGATACCACCGAAGCCCAGTACGGCGGCGACAATGGCGATGATGAGGAAAGTGATAGCCCAACTCAGCATGGTGGTTCTCCTTTCTTTTTCAGAATCGGTCTGGTCGGCGGTCAGAACACCCAGCGGTCCTGGGGTACGACATTTTCCAGCGTGGCCGGTGAGGTAGTGGCCTGGCCGGTTGGCAGCGGGTCGACGGCCTTGACCAGGGTGTTGGCACGGGTTGCCTGAATCTGCGTCAACAGGGCGGTCTGCGCCGCCACTTGCTCGGCCAGGCGCGCGGTCTGCCAGCTGTAATAGAAGAGGCCAGCGGCCAAGGTCAGCAACAACGCCAAGCCGAGTGACAGCATCTGGCGCAGGGGCAGTGCGGCGCTCTGCAAACGGTTGACGGATTGGCGGTTCATGCCGGCTCCTCCTGCTGTAATTCTTGTTCAAACCTGAACAGGTAATTGCAGCCTGCATGCCAGCCTTTTGATCCAGATAAAATTCAATAAAATCAAATAGTTATCCGAATCGCCCGAAATCGGCAAGGACGTATCCTGCACGATGCGGTCCGTGCAGCCGTGCGAATTGCACGATCAGCCCTCGACCTTGGTCGCCACCTTGAGCAGGTCGGCATCCACCCCGCGCACGCCGATGATCTGCCGGGCGATCTCCACGGCGATGGTTTTCTGCTCGCTGCTGACCACTTCGCCCGAAAGCCGAACCAGCCCCTCTTCGCTGGCCACCTTAAGGTTCAGGCCATCAAGGTTGCGGCTGAACCGGTAGCTGTTCTGGATCTTGTCGATGATCCAGCTGTCGCTCGGCTGCGGGCCGGTCGGCACCCCCACCGGAGCTTCCCGGGCCTTGGCCATGGCGGCACTATCGAGGCTGACCAGGTTGTTGACCAGGTGCACGCCCTCGGTGGTACGCGCCACCACGCCAGCCAGCTCCTTGGCCTCGGCACTGTCGACCTTGCCGCGCAGGGTCACCACGCCTTCGCTGCTCTGTACATCTATAGGCGCCTTCTCGGTGGTACGGCTCCACAACAGCCGCGCACGGATCACTGCAGCCAGGGTGGCATCCTCCAGGCGCTGGGCATAGGCACGCAACTCCAGCGGGCGTTCCACCAGCTGGGCATTGACCTGCAGCTGGTTGTCCACTTGCTCGATGCCACGGGTAGCCAGGGCCACATGCTCTGCCAGCTGGCGCTCGACGTCGTTCTCCACCTCCCCGGAAAGCCGCGCCTGCTTGCCGTCCACCTCGACCTGGATACGGAACGGGTCGAGCATGCGGTTCAGCGACAGGGCGGTTTGCAGCGCCCCCTCCAGGCGGGCGTCCTGTACCGGATCGGCGACTACCGGCGTGAACCCTGGTAGCAGGGTGGCTGCCAACATGGCGGCGCGGATGGAAAAGCGCATGACAGTGCCTCCTCTTGTAGGCAAAAACTGAAAATCCTCGCAACCAATGTGCCACCGTGACCCTCTAAGAAAATCATCTGAAAAGCGCGGCCTCCAAGCGCCGATTGGCCAGTGGCTAGCATGCAAAGGACAGGTTCCTTCACAATGGACCATGCAACTTGCCCGATTTTTCCCACACTAAATGAAGATCTTTCCTAAAGGAGCGCAGCACATGGAGTCAGCCCAGGACAACCAAGGCCGCATTCTGCTGGTGGATGACGAGTCCGCGATCCTGCGCACCTTCCGCTACTGCCTGGAGGACGAGGGCTACAATGTGGCCACCGCCAACAGCGCCGCCCAGGCCGAAGCCTTGTTGCAACGCCAGGTCTTCGACCTTTGCTTCCTCGATTTGCGCCTGGGCGAGGACAACGGCCTCGATGTGCTGGCGCAGATGCGTATCCAGGCCCCCTGGATGCGGGTGGTGATCGTCACCGCACACTCGGCGATCGATACGGCGGTAGACGCGATCCAGGCCGGTGCCGCCGATTACCTGGTCAAACCGTGCAGCCCCGACCAGCTGCGCCTGGCTACTTCCAAGCAGTTGGAAGTGCGTCAGCTTTCCGCGCGCCTGGAGGCCCTGGAAGGTGAAGTGCGCAAACCCAAGGACGGCCTCGACTCGCACAGTCCGGCGATGATGGCAGTGCTGGAAACCGCCCGCCAGGTCGCTACCACCGATGCCAACATCCTCATCCTTGGCGAGTCAGGCACAGGTAAAGGTGAGCTGGCCCGGGCCATACATGGCTGGAGCAAGCGCGCGCGCAAATCCTGCGTGACCATCAACTGCCCGTCACTGAACGCCGAGCTGATGGAAAGCGAGTTGTTCGGCCACACCCGCGGCGCCTTCACCGGCGCCAGCGAAAGCACCCTGGGGCGTGTCAGCCAGGCTGATGGGGGCACGCTGTTTCTCGACGAGATCGGCGATTTCCCACTGACCTTGCAGCCCAAACTGCTGCGTTTCATCCAGGACAAGGAATACGAGCGCGTCGGCGACCCGGTCACCCGTCGCGCCGATGTGCGTATCCTCGCCGCCACCAACCTCAACCTCGAAGAGATGGTGCGAGAGAGCCGCTTCCGCGAAGACCTGCTGTATCGCCTGAATGTCATCACCCTGCACCTGCCGCCGCTGCGCGAGCGCAGTGAAGACATCCTGACCTTGGCCGACCGCTTTCTCGCCCGCTTCGTCAAGGAATACTCCCGGCCTGCCCGCGGTTTCAGTGACGAAGCCCGCACAGCCCTGCTCAACTACCGCTGGCCCGGCAACATTCGCGAACTGCGCAACGTGGTAGAGCGGGCCAGCATCATCTGCCCGCAGGAACGTGTGGAAATCAGCCACCTGGGCATGGGCGAGCAGCCTGCAGGCAATGCTCCGCGCGTCGGCGCCGCGCTGAGCCTGGATGAGCTGGAACGCGCCCATATCGGCGCGGTGCTGGCCGCCAGCGATACCCTTGACCAGGCAGCCAAGACCTTGGGGATCGATGCCTCCACCCTGTACCGCAAGCGCAAGCAGTACAACCTGTGAGGTGGCGTCCCATGAAGCTGCGCACGCGGCTTTTCCTCAGCATCTCGGCGCTGGTCACCGTGGCCCTGCTCGGGCTGCTGCTGGGCCTGGTCAGCGTGCTGCAAATGGCCACGGTGCAGCAGCGACTGGTGCGCGATACCACCCACACCCTGGAAACAGGACTGAAGTTGCGCCAGAACCTTGGCGAACAGTTGACCCTGATCCTTGATGAAGACACCGCCCCGGAGAACCTGCGGCTGCTGCAGGAAAACTTCCAGAAACTGCTCGAGCAAGGGCTGGACCAAGGCGGCGAGCGCACCGGCTTCAGCAAGGCCAGCAGCAATTACCAGGCCTTCCTCCAGGCCTATCGCGACAGCCCGGCGCCCTCGCGCAGCATGGGGGTTGAGCAACCACTGGGGGCCGCGTTCAACCAGGTCCGCACCGACCTGATCGATTCCCACAAGCAGGCCCTGGAGCACATCACCCGCAGCGAGGAGCACACCCGCGATCACGCCCTGCTGGTCAGCGGTGTACTTGGCCTGATGGGCCTGGTGGTACTGGTACTGGGCTTCATCACCGCCCACAACATTGCCCGGCGCTTCGGCCAGCCGATCGAAGCCTTGGCCAAAGCAGCCGACCAACTCGGCAAGGGCGATTTCGACGTTACCCTGCCGGTCACACAAGCCACGGAACTGAACCAACTGACCCGACGCTTTGGCCTGATGGCCGATGCCTTGCGCAAGCACCAGGCCACCAACGTCGATGAACTGCTGGCCGGCCAGCAACGCTTGCAGGCCGTACTGGATAGCATTGACGATGGCCTGCTGATCATCGATCGCCAAGGCCGCCTGGAGCACCTCAACCCGGTGGCGCAGCGCCAGCTGGGCTGGACCGATAGCCGCGCAGGCAGCAGCCTGGCCGAAGCCCTGCAGCGCCCAGAGCTGGAACAGCAGCTACGCCAGGTACTGCGCGGCGGCAACCTCGACCGCCAGCCTGACGACCTGAACATGGACGTCGATGACGAAACGCGCCTGCTCGCCTACAGCCTGACTCCAGTCAGCCACCCGCAAGGGCCGATACTTGGCGCGGTGATGGTATTGCACGATGTAACCGAGCAGCGAGCCTTCGAACGCGTGCGCAGCGAATTCGTGCTGCGCGCTTCCCATGAGCTGCGCACTCCGGTGACCGGCATGCACATGGCCTTCGGCCTGTTGCGCGAGAGGCTCAAGTTCCCGCCCGAGTCGCGCGAGCATGACCTGCTGGAGACCATCGGCGAGGAAATGCAGCGCCTGACCCAGTTGATCAACGACCTGCTCAACTTCAGCCGCTACCAGAGTGGGATGCAGAAGCTCGATCTGGCTCCCTGCGCCATCGACGAACTGCTGGGGCGTGCACAACAGCGCTTTGCCGAACCGGCGGCGCACAAGCAGATCGAGCTGATCACGGAGCTGGAGCCGCCGCTACCGCGTATCCAGGCCGACGTCACCCAACTTGACCGGGTGCTGGACAACCTGTTGCACAACGCCATCCGCCATACCGCCAGCGGTGGGCGTATCCGCCTGCACGCACGACGGCATGCGGAGCGGGTGATCATCAGTGTCGAAGATAACGGCGAAGGCATTGCCTATGGGCAACAAGGGCGCATCTTCGAGCCCTTCGTACAGGTAGGGCGCAAGAAAGGCGGCGCGGGGCTGGGGCTGGCGTTGTGCAAAGAGATCGTGCAGCTGCATGGCGGGCGCATGGGCGTGTTTTCCCGACCGGGGCAGGGGACCCAGTTCTACATGGCCCTGCCGGTCTGACGGCTCGTGACTCGCCCCCTGTAGGAGCGGCCTTGTGTCGCGATGGGCTGCACAGCAGCCCCCTGCGATATCTGCACTGTTGCCAAGATCCTGGGGCTGCTTTGCAGCCCATCGCGACACAAGGCCGCTCCTACAGGGAACTCGCAGGCCAGCAACAATCACTCAATGCTCAACCCGCCGCGGCAACCGTCCTCGGGTCACCAGTTCGGCAAACTGCCGGGCATTCAGTGGCCGGGCAAAAAGCCAGCCCTGGCCATAATTGACCCCTTCGCTGTTCAGCAGTACCGCTTGGTCTTCACACTCGATGCCTTCGGCAATCACCCGCAGGTGCAGGTCGTGGGCCATGCGGATGATATGCGGCGCAACACCGCTGCTGGCGGCGTCGTGCCCCAGGGCATCGATAAAGGCCTTGTCGATCTTCAAACAGTCCACCGGCAGGGTTTGCAGGTAGGCCAGGCTGCAATAACCCGTACCAAAATCGTCGATCAGCACCTGATGCCCCACCGCGCGCAGCGCCTGCAGGTTGTCGCGCGCCACCACCACATCGATCAGGCCGCGCTCGGTCACCTCGAAGGCAATCTGGCTGGCCGCCACCCGGTGCATGGCCAGCAAGCGTGCCGCCACCCGTCCAATGCGCGGCACCATCACATCGCAAGCCGCCAGGTTCACCGATATGTACAAGTTGGGGTGCGAGCGCAGCAGTTGCCCTAACTGTTCCAGCACACGCTGCAGGACAAAGTCGGTGATCTGGCGGATCTGCCCGGTGTTTTCCGCCAACGGGATGAACAGGTCCGGGCTGGTCAGGGTGCCGTCCGGGCGACGCCAGCGCACCAGGGCCTCCGCCCCGACACAGCGCCGGCTGTCGAGCTCGAAGATCGGCTGGTAGAGCACCTGCAGTTCGCCGCGACGCAAGGCATTCTGCAATTCCGAGCTCATCGACCGCCGCTGCAGGATCAGTTGCAACACCAGCCAGCCGATGCAGCAGGCCGCCAGCACACTGCCGGGGAACAGGAGCCAGAGCATGCCGTTCATCCTCAACGGCAGGCTCGCCCTCGGGGCAATCAGCACCAGTTGGTAGTCCGGTGACTTTGTCGGCATTCGGTAGATCAGGCGATCGCTGAGTTCGAGCAGCGCCTTGTGGCTGGTCGACCAGGCCGAGGGTGGCGGCCATACCTGCGGGGGGCCCAGCACGGGGATAGCCCGGGTGCCGTTGTCCAGCACCACGACCAGGCTGCCGCCCGGGGGCAGGTCGACCACATCGGTCAGGTGCCCACGAGAGGTGGATACCACGAACTTGCCCCTCCCCAGCATCAATGCGGCCAGGTTCTCGTTCGGCTCGGTCGTGGTATTCAGCCAGTAGCTGTAGGTCGGCCCCTGGATGTCGGGGATGCGCAAGGGTTCGAACGCCCGCTCATCACCGCGGTTCGAACAGGCGATATCACCATCCACGTATGCCGCTTCATATATGAAGCGTGAGCTCAGGCCTACCTGCTGCAATGCCGTCAGCATCGCCGGGCTGCAGCCGCGCAAGGGCTGCGCCTGCAACAGGTCGACCCCTTCGCGCAACTGGCCGAACACCTGCTCGAGGCGCTCGAGAAAGCGTTCGCCCTGGGCGTTCATCTGTGCACTCTCGCTTTGCTTCATCTGTTGCAGGGCAATGCCGATACTGGCAGAAAGCAACAGAGCCGCGCTGGCCAGTGCTGCCAATGTGGCCAGCATCCAGGGACGGTAGAAAATTTGGCGCAGCAAGGCGATCAAGGCTGACATCGAAGGCATCCAGTTGATAACTAAGGTATAGCAACTGGATCAGGAATCACCTCGCCGTTTGGCGTTTCGTTCGCTTGTTGGGAGATCGCCATCTCCCAAGGCTGCGCTGTCGCGCAGAGAACTCGATTTGCAGGCGCTACACGGACTCTGTGGGAGCGGCTTTAGCCGCGAACACCGGCGCAGCCGGTGCCATGCACCGCGTTGGGTTCTTCGCGGCTAAAGCCGCTCCCACAGGGCACGAGGATCGCTTGCGAATTCAGTTATCTGTGCGACAGCGCAGACCAAAGGGCTGGGCAATCTCCCACAGAGCCTCGCTGGCGGCTCAACGCATGCGGTTGAGCACCTGGAGCATCGCGGCCGTCTGCGCATCCGGCATGCCATCGAAGCGCTGCGGGCGGAAACGCATCTGGAACGCGGCGATCACATGGCGGGTGGCAACATCCAGTACCCCGGTTTGCTCGATCGCATAGCCAAACCGGGCCAGCTCCTGCTGATACCAGCCAACGCTCGGTGGGTTGACGCTGAAATAGGCTTGCTGCCGTGCCACGGCATTGGCATCCGGCCAGACACCTAATCCGGCGTCGGCCAGGCGCTTCCACGGGAATAGCGGCCCCGGGTCAAGCTTGCGCAGCGGCGCGATATCGCTGTGGCCAATGATGTGCCGTGGTTCGATATTGTTACGTTTGACGATGTCCTTGAGCAGCGCGATCAGCGACTGGACCTGCGCTTCGCTGTAAGGATGCCAGACCCGGCCATTCGGCGTGTCGGTGAAACCCGGGTTGACGATTTCGATGCCGATGGAGGAGGAGTTCAGCCAGGTCCGGCCCTGCCACTGGCTATCACCGGCATGCCAGGCGCGGCGGCTTTCATCCACCAGCTGGTACACCGTCGCCGGGCCGTCACCAATCAAATAGTGGCTGCTCACTTCGCCATGGGTGAGCAACGCCAGGGAACGCTCCAGCGAAGCATTGGTGTAATGCAGGACAACGAACTGGATGCGGTTGTCCTGATTGACCGAAGGGTGGCTACGGTCGATGCGCAGGCCGGTCGAGCAACCGGCGACAGCCAACAGCAGGAAGGGAATCAGGGTTTTTTTAAGCGTGGAAAGCACGTCAGTGGCCTCAGCGTATGAGCGCTACAGTATAACGTGCTCCCCAAGGGCCGTGCTTGCCGCGAGTCAGCGGCTGCCAGCTATGCCTGCTCGACGCGGTTGCGTCCCGATTCCTTGGCCCGGTACAGCGCCGCATCAGCGCGCTTGAGCACCTGGTCGCCGCGCTCGCCGGGCCGGAATGCACCCAGGCCGATGGAGGTGGTTATTACCACCCGTTCGCCCTTGAAGTGGAACGGGCATGCCTCGACCGTGGCTCGCAGCACCTCGGCTATCTGGGCAGCGGCGGCCGGCGAGGTCTGCGGCAGTAACAGAACAAACTCCTCGCCGCCAAACCGGGCGATGAAGTCACCGCTGCGCAGGCGCTTGCGCAACTGGTCGGCGACGATCTTCAGTACCTTGTCCCCAGCCAGGTGACCATAGCTGTCGTTGATACGCTTGAAATGGTCCAGGTCGAGGATCGCCATCGCCAGATGGCCGCCATGAGCCTGCCATTCGAGCATTTCGCGCTCGACCCGCTCGCTCCAGGCCGCTCGGTTGGGCAAACCGGTGAGGGGATCGAGCAAGGCCTTCTGGCGCTGCTCTTCGAGGTGCTCGCGGTAGCCGAGTGCCTCGTGCTCCATGTTCGCCACCCGCTCCGAAAGCCCTTGCAGGCGCCCAGCCAGCTCCTGCTCGCGGCGATCACGCTCATGCTTGTGCTCGTCCATGGTCACCAACAGGCCTTCCAGACGGTTTTCCAGGATGTGCTTGAGGCTGTCGACGTCGGCGGCGCCTTGCACACTGCTCTGCAGCCCGTCGACGTGCTCACGCAGCTGGGTATCCAGCTCGCGGGCGGCCGAGCTGTTATCGGCATGGCCGGCGCTGGCCTCGTGCAGGTGGCTCTGGAAACCTTCCAGGCGTTCGTTGAGCTGCTGCAGATAGGTTTCGAATTCGTGCTGGCCGCTGTCGGTTATTGCCAGCATGAGCACGGCCAGGTCATCCAGCACCGGGATCAGCTCATACCAGTTCAGGCCGCGGGCGACCCGTTCACGCATCTCGAGCGCCTGGGCTTTGTGTCGCTCCGGCAGGCTGAGGTCATCGAGCAGGCCGATCAGGGTATGCTCGATGTGCTCGGCAACCTGGCTGTAGGGCGGTTCCACAGCGTAAGGCAGGGCGTAGGTGCCATCTTCACCGAAGGGTTCTTCGAGTGTTTGTGCCGGTTCTGCTTCAGCCGGACACTCGCTGGCGACAGCTTCCGATGCCGGCATGTCGTCCGGTAGCGGCTGCGGTAGCGGGGCCGGTGCCAGTTCGGCCGTTTCGATCAGCGCCGGGCCAGTAGCCTCCAGCACAGGCTTCGACGCTACGGCTGCTTCGACAACAGAAGCTGAAGAGGCTGGCAGCGGCAGGAGCGCGTCCACATCGTCGGGCTGCGGGGCATCGACGCCGGCCGGTGCCACCAAGGGCTGCGCCTCGACAACCGGAAGCGCGAGCGGCACAAGCTCTGGCTCGCCTTGCACGTCATCCTCGCGGCTGCCGAACAAGCGCTGCAAGAAGCCGGGCCGGGCGTCCTCAGCCGACTTGCCCAAGGCTGACAGCGCGCGGCCCTGCAAGCCGCTCAACTCGCCAAGCAACGGTGGCAAGTCGCGTGACTGGGCCACACCGCCATCTAGCTTCTTCGCCAGCTTTTTCAACGGCCGCGACACATCGTTTGGCAATGGCAGGCCTTGTAGTTGGCCCACCAGTGCGGCCAGCGCATCGCTGACCTGGTTCATGCGGGCTTCCCGGCGCTGCTCGGAGTCCAGCACCGCCTTTTCAAGACGTGGAATCAACCCGGCAAGGCCGGCGTCCATGTTGTCGCTGCGGATGACCTCGCGCATTTCCTTCATGCACTGGTCCACCACCTTGTCGCTGCCTTCGGCAGCCAGGGTGCTGCGTACCAGGCCGCGACGCAGCAGGTCGAGACGGGCGTCCCAACGGCGCTCAAGCTTTTCCTGCTGCTCGATGCTTTTCAGGTATTTCTCTTTCCAGCGCTCAGCGTCTTCAGTCATGCCCGGGTCCGCAAACGGTGATGGCAATTAGCTCAGGACCGGCAGCGTATCCACAGTCAATGCATCAGGCAATCGAATCTCGACAGCAACGGGAAGGTGGTCGGAAATTGGCTGCGCCAGCACCTCGACACGCTCCAGCGTGAGGCTTGGGCTGAGCAGGATGTGGTCCAGGCACCGCTGTGGGCGCCAACTGGGGAAGGTGGCTTCCACTTGTGGGGCAACCAGGCCCAAGTCGCGCAACGGCGAGTGCTCCAGCAGGTCGGTTGCATGGGTATTCATGTCACCCATCAGCACCTGGTGGCGGTAGCCGCCAATCAGCTCGCGGATGTAGCCCAGCTGCAAGGCGCGGGTCTTGGCTCCCAGGGCCAGGTGCATCATTACCACGATCAGCGCATCTTCGCCCTCGCCAAAGCGCACCAGGATCGCACCACGCCCAGACGGGCCGGGCAACGGGTGATCCTCCAGCAGCTGCGGCTTCAGGCGGCTGAGCACGCCATTGCTGTGCTGGGCAAAACGCCCAAGGTTGCGGTTGAGTTGCTGGTACCAGTAGGGGAAGGCCCCCAAGTGGGCAAGGTGCTCGACCTGGTTGACGTAGCCCGAGCGCATGCTACCGCCATCGGCCTCCTGCAAGGCCACCAGGTCGAAGTCGCCCAGCAGTTGGCCAATCTTCTGCAGGTTGCCGGCACGCCCGTTATGCGGCAGCAGGTGCTGCCAGCTGCGGGTCACGTAATGCCGGTAGCGCTCGGTGCTGATGCCCACCTGGATGTTGAAACTGAGCAGCCGCAAGCGACCATCCTCGGGCAGGCCAGGGGCCTGCAGGTGATGCTCATTGACCTGCGGCTGGTGCAAGCCAATGCCACGCGCGGTTCTGAAGCGGCGCATGGGTTACGCCGCTTACTTAGCGGCGCGCTCCTTGGCGATCAGCTGGTCGGCAACGTTGAGTACACCTTCCGGCCCGCCGGCAGTACCCAGGTCGAAGCGGTACTTGCCGTTGACCACCATGCTCGGCACGCCGGTGATCTCGTACTTCTTCGCCAGTTCCTTGGCCTGGTTGACCTGGCCCTTGATGGCGAACGAGTTGAAGGTGGCGAGGAACTTATCCTTGTCCACGCCTTGGGTGGCGAGGAAGTCGGCCATGTCCTGCGGGTCGGTCAGGCGCTTTTTCTGGTTCTGGATGGCATCGAACACCGCGGCGTGTACCTTCTGCTCGACGCCCATGGCTTCGAGGGTCAGGAACATCTGGCCGTGGGCGTCCCATGGGCCACCGAACATGGCCGGAACGCGCTTGAAGTTGACGTCCTTCGGCAGTTTGTCGACCCATGGGTTGATGGTCGGCTCGAAGTGGTAGCAGTGTGGGCAGCCGTACCAGAACAGCTCGACCACTTCGATCTTGCCAGGCACGGAAACCGGAACAGGGTTGCTCAGCTCGAGGTATTCCTTGCCGGCGACAGGCTCGGCGGCCTGGACGGCAGTCATACCGAATACGCTGGCAGCGACCAGCGCGGCGCTGAGAATCAGTTTACGCATGCTTTACTCCTGGGCAGTCATTGGTCGCCACGACGCGACCTGCACTGAGACAAGCCGGGAAGGGGTCGAGTTCTGTAGTGTAACGGCTGCGGACGGAAAAAAGGGCGGTCCGGCCGCCCTTTAATCATTGGCCTACAACATTAACTGAAAGTTAATACGCCGCCTGTAATGGCCCTATCGCCGGCAAGCCAGCTCCCACATTGCCAGCACCGACTTCCAGGCATGCACAGGCTGCTCCTACAGGCAATGAGGCAACATGACGGGGCAAGACAGTGGCTCCCACAGGTACTGCGCATGACTCAAAGTCGACGCGGTCGAGGTGGGAGCTGGCTTGCCGGCGATAGGGCCATCACAGGCTATCCGTGGCCTCAGTGCAGACCCTGGATGTAGCTGGCCAACGCCTCGATATCGTGGTTGCTCAACTTGCCGGCGATAGTGCGCATTGTCATGGCATCGCCATCGTTGGTGCGGTTGCCTTCGCGGAAGTCGGTAAGCTGCTTGGTCACGTACTGCGCGTGCTGCCCGCCCAGGTGCGGGAAGCCGGCCAGGGCGATACCCGCGCCGTTAGGCGAATGGCAGCCGGTGCAGGCAGGCATGCCTTTTTCCAGGTCGCCGCCGTTGAACAGCGCCCGGCCACGTTCGACCAGCTTGGGATCGGCGGCGCCCACGCTGCCTTTCTGGCTGGAGAAGTAGGCGGCGATATCGGCCAGGTCCTGGTCGCTGAACGCGGCCAGCATGCCGGTCATCTCCAGCACGGTACGCTTGCCCGACTTAATGTCATGCAATTGTTTTTCGAGGTAGCGCTGGCCTTGGCCGGCCAGTTTCGGGAAGTTCGGTGCCAGGCTGTTGCCGTCGGGGTTGTGGCAGGCGCCACAGACGGCCGTCTTGGCCTGGCCGGCGGCGGCATCGCCTTTGACGGGTTGCGCAGCAGTGGCCGCACCTGCGACACCCAGGGTCAACAGCAGACTCACGACTAGTTTGTTCATCAGCTAATCCAACACGGCTAAGGGTGAAATGTTATGTATCGGGACTGCCACTCATCCAAAGGATGACCAAACGGTAGTCCTCGGCACTGCAGTCCATGCACAATCCACGCGGCGGCATAGCCTTGAAACCCTGGGTAACGTGCTTCACCAGTACATCCATGCCTTGCGCCAGCCTTGGCTCCCATGCTGCCCGGTCACCCTGCCTGGGTGCCTGTGGCAATTGCCCGGTGTGACAGGCCGCACACGTGCGGTTGTACAACACCTCGGGATCCTGTGTAGCCTGTGCGCTGAAAAACGGCAGGAACATACCGACAGCAAGCAGCCATTTCGCCATGCGGAACGACCTTCAGGGTTGGGGGCCGCGCTGCGTTCTGTTGCGCGAGCTATTGTTCGACACCCCATGCCCGTTCTCCTTCGCTGGGAGAATGAGCACACAAAAACTGGGGCATTATATACTTCCGCCATCCAAACGGAAACGACACCGCTTGCCAGGCTCGGACCTGAAGAGTCAGGCAACACCCACATCGGATATCCCATGCAAGTCAAGAACCCCATCCTCGGCCTCTGCCAGAAAGCCAAATTCGCCCTCAGCGCTGCCAAGGTCGAACAATGCCCGGACGACCAGGGTTACGAGGTGGCTTTCGCCGGCCGCTCCAACGCCGGCAAATCCAGCGCCCTCAACACCCTGACTCATGCCAGCCTGGCGCGCACCTCGAAAACCCCCGGGCGCACCCAGCTGTTGAATTTCTTCAGTCTGGACGATGAACGGCGTTTGGTCGACCTGCCGGGCTACGGTTATGCAAAAGTCCCGATTCCGCTCAAGCAGCACTGGCAGAAACACCTGGAAGCCTACCTGGGCAGCCGGGAGTGCCTGCGTGGCGTGATCCTGATGATGGACGTTCGCCACCCGATGACCGACTTCGACAAGATGATGCTCGATTGGGCCAAGGCCAGCAGCATGCCGATGCACATCCTGCTGACCAAGGCCGACAAGCTGACCCACGGCGCGGGCAAGAACACCCTGCTCAAGGTGCAGTCGGAAATCCGCAAGGGCTGGGGCGACGGCGTGACCATCCAACTGTTCTCGGCGCCCAAGCGCCTGGGCGTGGAAGACGCCTACCGGGTGCTGGCGGACTGGATGGAGCTGGAAGACAAGCCTGTAGCCTGAGGCCTGCACCGTCCCCTCTGGGGGACATTACTGTGGGAGCGGGCGTGCCCGCGAAGAATCCAGCGCGGAGCATGGCCTGGGCTTCGCCCAGGTTCGCGGGCACGCCCGCTCCCACAGTGTTCTTCACCAGACTCAGGTCAAATTCCGGGCAAAAAAAACCCCGGACTTCGTATGGGGAGGGGGAAGTTCGGGGTCCAAGTCCGGACCGCTAGGGCGGGGTCCAGATATCTGCCAACACTTAACACAACATAGGAGCATCGAAAGGCTTCACCAGCCATTCAGTTACTCTGAGTTCCGCTTCACCGGTTTAGTTCCAAAGCCCTGAAAACTATTTGCGATAGTTTCATGAAACCTCAGCACCACTGGCACTGAGCCGTGCCAGGATCCGCATCCCTACGTCACGGATCCTACACAGCTTTCCCCGCCCGATCAGTGAGCTTCGTCCCAATTCGCACCAATTCCTGCCTCGACCAGCAGCGGCACATCCAGTTGCGCGGCCTTGCTCATGTGCTGACGAATTTCATCCTTTACCTGCTCGACCAGGTCCTCGCGCACTTCAAGTACCAGTTCGTCGTGTACCTGCAGGATCACCCGGGCATCCAGCCCGCTCTCGCGCAGCCAGTTATCCACATTGACCATGGCCCGCTTGATGATGTCGGCCGCAGTGCCCTGCATGGGGGCGTTGATCGCCGTGCGTTCGGCGCCTTTGCGCAGAGCCGGGTTCTTGGCATTGATGTCAGGCAGGTACAAGCGGCGGCCGAACAAGGTTTCGACAAAGCCTTGCTCCGCAGCCTGGGCACGGGTGCGCTCCATGTAGGCCAGCACGCCCGGGTAACGGGCGAAGTAGCGGTCGATGTAATCCTGCGACTGCTTGCGGTCGACGCCGATCTGCTTGGCCAGGCCGAAGGCGCTCATGCCGTAGATCAGGCCGAAGTTGATGGCCTTGGCACTGCGACGCTGGTCGGTGGTGACGTCTTCCAGAGCTACCCCGAATACCTCCGCCGCCGTGGCGCGGTGCACGTCCAGGTCGTTGCGGAAGGCATGCAGCAAGCCTTCGTCCTTGGCCAGGTGGGCCATGATGCGCAACTCGATCTGCGAGTAGTCCGCCGCCAACAGCTTGTAGCCCGGGCTGGCGACGAAGGCCTGGCGGATGCGCCGGCCTTCGGCGGTACGGATCGGGATGTTCTGCAGGTTAGGGTCGCTGGAAGAAAGCCGGCCGGTGGCCGCCACCGCCTGCTGGTAGGAGGTGTGGATACGCCCGGTGCGCGGGTTGATCTGCCCCGGCAGCTTGTCGGTGTAGGTGCTCTTGAGCTTGCTCAGGCTGCGGTACTGCATCAGTACCTCAGGCAGCGGGTAGCCTTGCTCGGCCAGTTCATCGAGCACTGCTTCCGCCGTGGATGGCTGGCCCTTGGTGGTCTTGCTCAGCACCGGCATGCCCAGCTTGTCGTAGAGAATCGCACCCAGCTGCTTGGGCGAACCGAGGTTGAATTCCTCACCGGCCAGCTCATAGGCGCGCTGCTCCAGTTCGGCCATCTTCACGCCCAGCTCACCGCTCTGCACCTGCAGCAGCGCGGCATCGACCAGCGCACCCTGGCGCTCGATCCTGGCCAGCACCGGCACCAGCGGCATCTCGATGTCCATCAGTACCGGCTGCACGCTCGGCGTCTGCGCCAGCCGTGCCTGCAGCGCGTGATGCAGGCGCAGGGTGATGTCGGCGTCTTCGGCGGCGTAGGGGCCGGCCTTGTCCAGGTGGATCTGGTTGAAGGTCAGCTGCTTGGCGCCCTTGCCGGCGATGTCCTCGAAGGCGATGGTGGTGTGGTCGAGGTACTTCTGCGCCAGGCTGTCCATGTCGTGACGGGTGGCGGTAGAGTTCAGCACGTACGACTCGAGCATGGTGTCGTAGGCCACGCCGCGCATTTCGATGGCGGGTGAGCCGTTGGCGAGGATGTTGATATCGTACTTGGCGTTCTGCCCGACCTTGGCCTTGGCCGGGTCTTCCAGCAGCGGCTTCAGCGCAAGCAGCACGGCGGCGCGGTCCAGCTGAACCGGCGCCCCCTCATAGTCATGGGCCAGCGGCACATAGGCCGCTTCATGCGGCTCGACAGCGAACGACACGCCAACCAGCTGCGCCTGCTGGGCGTCCAGGCTGGTGGTTTCGGTGTCGAAGGCGAACAGTGGCGCCTGACGCAGCTTCTCCAGCCAGAAGTCGAGACGGGCTTGGTCGAGGATGGTTTCGTACCTGGGCTCGGCCTTGGCCGCTTGCTCCACGATCGGCGCGATGTCGTCACCGGCCTTGGCCGCCTCACGCTGCACCTCGGCGACCCAGCTCTTGAACTCCATCTCGGTGTACAGCGCCAGCAACGCTTCACGGTCCGGCTCGCCGCACACCAGGGCATCTACTTCGATATCCAGGGGCACATCGACCTTGATGGTAGCCAGCTCATAAGACAGGAACGCGGCGTCGCGGTGCTCTTCCAGCTTGGCCGGCAGGGTCTTGGCGCCGCGAATGGCCAGCGCCGGGACCTTGTCCAGGTTGGCGTACAAATCGCTGAGGCCGCCGCCGATGCCGGTCAGCAGGCCCACCGCGGTTTTTTCGCCCACGCCCGGCACACCGGGGATGTTGTCGACCTTGTCGCCCATCAGCGCCAGGAAGTCGATGATATGTTCCGGGCCGACGCCAAATTTCTCGTGCACGCCAGCCACGTCCAGCACGCTTCCGGTCATGGTGTTGACCAAGGTAATGTGCCCGTCCACCAGCTGCGCCATGTCCTTGTCACCGGTCGAGATGATCACCGGGCGGCCCAGCGCGGCGCTGCTGCGCGCCAGGGTGCCGATCACATCGTCGGCCTCGACCCCTTCCACGCACAGCAGCGGGTAGCCCAGCGCCTTGACGCTGGCATGCAGCGGCTCGATCTGTACCCGCAGGTCGTCCGGCATGCTGGGGCGGTTGGCCTTGTATTCGGCGAACATGGCATCGCGGAAGGTACCGCCCTTGGCGTCGAACACCACCGCAAACAAGCTGTCGGGGTATTGCTTGCGCAGGCTCTTGAGCATGTTCAGCACCCCCTTCACCGCGCCGGTCGGCATGCCCTTGGAGGTGGTCAGCGGCGGCAGCGCGTGAAAGGCGCGGTACAGGTAGGAGGAACCGTCCACCAGGACGAGGGGCGCTTGGCTCATGAGCAGAATCAACCTTTTCGACGGGTCCGGCGCTAGAATAGCCAGAATCATTGACGACAAAGGGACAAGGTTATCATGCGTACACTCAATCGCCTGTTACTGCTCGGTCTGTTGGCAACCATGCCTGTCGTCACCCTGGCGGCGGACGACGCCCCCTCGGCCGATCCCGAGGTGACCATTCGCACGGAAGGCGACAAAACCATCCAGGAGTACCGGCAGAACGGGTTCCTGTATGCGATCAAGATCACGCCGAAAAACGGCAAGCCTTATTTCCTGGTACGCGCCGATGGCTCTGATGGCAATTTCATTCGATCCGACCAGCCGGACATGCTGATTCCGTCCTGGAAGATCTTCGAGTGGTAATCTGACGCGCACCGTTCACATCAACCCGGCACTTCCCGGCGGAAGTGCCCGTATGGGCAATTCTTCATCATGTCAGTCTTCACCCCCGTGACCCGGCCTGAGCTGGAAACCTTTCTGGCACCGTACGCGCTGGGCCGTCTGCTCGACTTCCAGGGCATCGCCGCCGGCACCGAAAACAGCAATTTCTTCGTCAGCCTCGAACAGGGGGAGTTCGTCCTGACGCTTATCGAGCGCGGGCCCAGCGAGGACATGCCGTTCTTCATCGAGCTGCTGGACACCCTGCACGCGGCCGACATGCCGGTGCCCTATGCGATTCGTGACCGCGACGGCAACGGCCTGCGCGAGCTGTGCGGCAAGCCGGCGCTGCTGCAGCCACGGCTGTCGGGCAAGCACATCAAGGCACCGAACGCCCAGCACTGCGCCCAGGTCGGCGAGCTGCTGGCGCATATTCACCTGGCCACCCGCGAGCACATCATCGAGCGCCGCACCGACCGCGGCCTGGACTGGATGCTGGCCTCGGGTGCCGAGTTGCTGCCGCGCCTCAGCGCCGAGCAAGCCGCGCTGCTGCAGCCGGCGCTGGACGAAATCAGCGCGCACAAGGCTCAGATCCTGGCACTGCCACGGGCCAACCTGCACGCCGACCTGTTCCGCGACAACGTGATGTTCGAAGGCACACACCTGACCGGTGTGATCGACTTCTACAACGCCTGTTCCGGGCCGATGCTGTATGACATCGCAATCACCGTGAACGACTGGTGCCTGGATGAACACGGCGCGATCGATGTGCCACGCGCCCAGGCGCTGCTGGCGGCCTATGCGGCGCTGAGGCCGTTCACCGCAGCCGAAGCCGAGCTGTGGCCGGAGATGTTGCGGGTAGGCTGCGTGCGCTTCTGGCTGTCGCGCCTGATTGCAGCGGAGTCGTTTGCCGGGATGGATGTGATGATCCACGACCCGAGCGAGTTCGAAGTGCGTTTGGCGCAGCGTCAGCAGGTGGCCTTGCACCTGCCGTTTGCTCTCTAGACCGCGTTTGCTTCTTCGCGGGTAAACCCGCTCCCACAGGTATGGTGACAGGCTTGAGATTTGTGCTGTCCTTGTGGGAGCGGGTTCACCCGCGAAGAGGCCGGCACAGGCTTACAACTGTTCCAGGCACCCAACCAGATCGCCACCCAGTTTCTCCAGCAGGCGCTCATAGCCCTTGCCATCCACCGGGTCATTGCCGCCCAGCGCATCCAGCTCGGCCAGACGCACCGGCAAGCCGGCAGTCAAGGTCTCGGCCAGGCGCGGCCGCAATGGCGGCTCGCTGAACACACAGGTCTTGCCCACTTCCTGCAGGCGCTTGCGCATGGCCGCCACATGCTGCGCGCCGGGCTGCACTTCGGCTGCCACGGTGAACACCCCGGTGTGCTTCAGGCCATACTCGGCCTCGAAATAATCGAACGCTTCGTGGAACACGAAGTACGGCTTGCCGGCAATCCCAGCCACCCGCGCCTTGATCCGTCCATCCAGTGCGTCCAGGCGTTCGTCGAAGGCCTTGAGATTGCTTTGGTAGCGTGCCGCATTCGTTGGGTCGACCTGCGCCAGGTCAGCGGCCATTTTCGCTGCAATCACCCGCGCGTTGACCGACGATAGCCACAAATGAGCATCCAGGCTGCCTGGGCGGTGGTCGTGGTCATGGTCGTCGTGGTCTTCCTCTTCATGGGACTGGCTGTCCTCGCCAAAATGGCGCAGCTTCATGCCCGGCAGCGACTGCACGGCCACCGTGGGCTTGCTGCGATTGCTCAGCAACCGTGGCAGAAAGTTCTCCATGTCCGGGCCGATCCAGTACAGCAGGTCGGCGTCCGCCACCCGCCGCACGTCGGACGGGCGCAGCGCGTAGTGGTGCGGCGAAGCACCCGGCGGCAGCAATACCTCTGGATTGCCGACACCATCCTGGACGGCGGCGGCAATCTGCTGCAGGGGTTTGATACTGGTCAGCACACGCACGTCAGCCTGGGCGGAAAATGCGATGAAAGCGACAAAAAGGACTAGGAATCGGGACACGGTGAATACTCGAGTCGTCAGAAACAGGTAACATAATAACGTCTCCATCCAGAACCGTCGCTGCCCATGTCCATCACGCCGCTGGCAAACCGTCCTCACGACCATTCCCATTGCGTACACAGCGCCCTGGCTGAAGCCGATGCCTTGTGCACCCGCCAGGGCCTGCGCCTGACCGCACTGCGCCGCCGTGTGCTGGAACTGGTGTGGCAAAGCCACAAGCCGCTGGGTGCCTACGACATCCTCGCCGTACTCAGCGAGCAGGACGGCCGCCGCGCTGCACCACCGACGGTGTATCGGGCACTGGACTTCCTGCTGGAAAACGGCCTGGTGCACCGCATCGCCTCGCTCAACGCCTTCATCGGCTGTAGCCACCCCGAGCACGTGCATCAAGGGCAGTTCCTGATCTGCCGGGCCTGCCATGTGGCCATCGAGCTGGAACAGGACAGTATCAGCGAGGCCATCATCAGCAGCGCCAAGGGCGTGGGCTTCACGGTCGAGACCCAGACCGTGGAAGTGGTCGGCCTGTGCAGCAACTGCCGGAGCGCGGCATGAGCGACGCACTGATCCGCCTGGAGCAGGTCGGCGTCACCTTCGGTGGCGAGGCGGTGCTCGACAGCATCGACCTATCGGTCGCACCCGGCCAGATCGTTACCCTGATCGGCCCGAACGGCGCGGGCAAGACTACCCTGGTGCGCGCCGTGCTCGGCCTGCTCAAGCCGCACCGCGGCAGGGTATGGCGCAAGCCGAAACTGCGCATTGGCTACATGCCGCAAAAAATCCAGGTAGATGCCACGCTGCCGCTGTCGGTGCTGCGCTTCTTGCGCCTGGTGCCCGGTGTAGACCGCGCGGCAGCCTTGTCGGCGTTGCAGGAGGTGGGCGCCGAGCAGGTCATCGACAGCCCGATCCAGACCATTTCCGGCGGCGAGATGCAGCGCGTGCTGCTGGCCCGGGCCCTGCTGCGCGAACCCCAGTTGCTGGTGCTCGACGAGCCGGTGCAGGGCGTAGACGTGGTCGGCCAGACCGAGCTGTACAACCTCATTACCCGCCTGCGCGACCGCCACGGTTGCGGCGTGCTGATGGTTTCCCACGACCTGCACCTGGTGATGAGTGCAACCGACCAGGTGGTGTGCCTGAACCGCCACGTGTGCTGTTCGGGCCACCCCGAGCAGGTCAGCGGTGACCCGGCATTCGTTGAGCTGTTCGGCCAGACCGCCGCCCCCAGCCTGGCCATCTACCACCACCATCACGACCACAGTCACGACCTGCACGGTTCGGTGGTCGCCCCTGGCACCCATGTTCACGGAGCGCACTGCAAGCATGGCTGATTTTCTTCTCTACGCCTTGCTTGCCGGCTTGTCCCTGGCGCTGGTGGCCGGCCCACTGGGTTCCTTCGTGGTGTGGCGGCGCATGGCCTATTTTGGCGACACCCTGTCCCACGCTGCCCTGCTCGGCGTTGCGCTGGGCTTTGCCCTGGACGTCAGCCCGGCGCTGGCGGTAACCGTAGGCTGCCTGTTACTGGCTATCTTGCTGGTGACCCTGCAGCAACGCCAACCGCTGGCCTCTGACACCCTGCTCGGCATCCTCGCACCCAGTACCTTGTCGCTGGGCCTGGTGGTGTTGAGCTTCATGCACGATGTGCGCATAGACCTGATGGCCTATCTGTTCGGCGACCTGCTGGCCATCAGCACCACCGACCTGGCCTGGATAATTGGCGGCAGCGTGCTGGTGTTGCTACTGCTCGCTGCGTTGTGGCGGCCGTTGCTGGCAGTCACCGTGCACGAAGAGCTGGCAATGGTCGAAGGCCTGCCGGTGGCCGGGCTGCGCATGGCGCTGATGCTGCTGATCGCGGTGGTAATTGCCGTTGCCATGAAGATCGTCGGCGTGCTGCTGATCACCTCCCTGCTGATCATTCCTGCCGCTGCGGCGCAACGTCACGCCCGCTCTCCCGAGCAGATGGCCCTAGGCGCCAGCCTGCTCGGCGTGACCGCGGTATGCGGCGGCCTGGCCATGTCCTGGTTCAAAGACACCCCCGCCGGCCCGTCGATCGTGGTCTGCGCGGCGGTGCTATTCTTGCTGAGCCTGGCCCTGCCGAAACGCTGAAAAACAGGGCGCGTGAAGGCGCGCCCTGCAACCTTTTCGCACGTAAAGGGTCTGTAAGACTTGTTTTCGAGCGTGCGCACCTGGGTGTAGACTTGCTCGCTTTTTGCGCAAATAGAGAGTCGCAGGAATGAAGCCGTTCGCCTCCCGTTATCTGCTTGTTGCCGCGTTTTCCCTGTTCCTGGCTGCGTGTTCCAACGCGCCGGTCGAACAGGCCACCGCACCTGCCCAAGCCGATGCCTGGCAGCAGTTGCAACAAAACATCGCCAGCAACGAGCTGGCCACCGCTGAAGACCAGCTGGCAGCCCTGCAGGCCCAGGCGCCGGATGACGCGCGCCTGGAGCAATACCAGCGCCAGCTTGCCGAAGCCTACCTGCAACGCAGCCAGATCTTCCTGCAAAAGGGTGATGTGAACGCTGCTGCAACCGCCCTGGCCCGTGCCCGCGCGCTGATGCCACAGGCCCCGGCGGTGACTGGTGGCGACGCCGTGACCCAGGCGCGCAAGGCCGAGCTGGAAAAAACTGAAGCGGCGTTGAAAGCGGCCGAGGCCAAGCCCAAGGCGCGCATCATCGACCCGGCTGCACCGAGCACCGTCGTGGCCTTGAAGACCACCGACAGCCGCGCCATGCGGCGCCAGCTGGATGACATTGCCGCCGATGTGGTGAGCTATCAATGCGATGTTGTGTTCCAGGTGCCGCGCACCGAGGATGCGCCTTGGCTGAAGACCTTGCTGGAGAAGCGCGTGCGCAAGATCGACAGCGGGTTCGAGCTGAAGCAGAAGCATGAAATCCAGCGGTCGCTGCCGGCGCAGGTGGTTCTGGTTCCGCATCAGCGTTAAGAATCTGGGGGCGCTGCGCGCCCCTTTCGCGACACAAGGCCGCTCCTACAAGGGAAATGCGATCTCCTGTAGGAGCGGCCTTGTGTCGCGATGGGCTGCAAAGCAGCCCCTCAGGCCGGCACAGCCTCCGCAGCCGCCTCCCGCTCCCACACCCGATGCCCCTCTACCGCTTTGACGAAGGCATCCACGGTCTTCTGCTCATCTCCCAGCAGCAACCCCTTGTCTTCTTTCAGCCCCAAGCTGCCCAAAAGCTCTTTGGTCAACACCATCGCTTTCAGGTGCTTGTAGCCCTCCAGCAGGAAATGCTTGGCCAACCCGCTGGCCGCCAGAGCATCGATCGAAGCCTTGCCCCCCGGCACGACAACCCCGTCGAACATGATCGATGGCATCCCCTCCATGGACGCATCTACCGGCAGTTGCTTGCCATCCGCCGTCTTTACCGGCGCCGAAGTCGGCCCCAGCAGCATCGGCCGAGCACTATGCGCCTCCAAGGCTTTGACCAGCTTGTCCGCGCTGGCAGCGTCCACGCCATCGGCCACCAGCACGGCAATCTTGCGCCCCTTGATGCCCACCGAACCAGGGTGGTTCATCTGGCTCAGGGCAGGCGACTGCGCAAGCTGGCTACCCTTCACTTGCACCGTGCCCGCGCTCGGCGCTGGCAAGCCCAGGTTGGCAGCCACCGCAGCCGCCAGCTTCAGGTCGATGTTGGCGAGAATTTCATTCACTTCCCGAGCGCGGATCGTCTCCCGCTCCACCTTGCCCAATTCAAAGCTGTAAGCCTTGATAATGTGCTGCTGCTCGGTCGGGCTCATGCTCTGGAAGAACAACCGCGCTTGCGAGAAGTGGTCGCCGAACGACTCGCTGCGCTGGCGAATCTTGTTTGCATCGATTCGCTCCTGGTAACTCTCGAAGCCGCCGTCCTGCGCGGCAGGTGGCGTTTCCTTCGGCCAGCCGCCGTCGATGGAATTGGGCTCGTAGGATGCACGGCCCCTGTGCACCACATGCTGATGCAGGGCGTCGCGCTGGTTGTTGTGGTTGGGCGCGACGGGGCGGTTGACCGGGATCTGGTGGAAGTTTGGCCCGCCCAGGCGGCTAAGCTGCGTGTCGGTGTAGGAGAACAGCCGGCCCTGCAGCAAAGGGTCGTTGGTAAAATCGATACCAGGCACGATATGGCCCGGGCAGAACGCCACCTGTTCCACTTCGGCAAAGAAGTTGTCCGGGTTGCGATTCAGGACCATCTTGCCCAAAGGTGTAACCGGCACCAGCTCTTCCGGGATTATCTTGGTCGGGTCCAGCAGGTCGAAATCGAATTTGTGCTCGTCGGCTTCCGGCACGATCTGCACGCCCAGTTCCCACTCCGGGTAATCGCCGGTCTCGATAGCCTCCCACAAGTCGCGACGTTGGAAGTCAGGGTCCTTGCCTGCCAGTTTCTGCGCTTCGTCCCATAGCAGGGAGTGCACACCCTGGCGTGGTTTCCAGTGGAATTTGACGAAACTGGCTACGCCCTGGGCGTTGATCAGGCGGAAGGTATGCACCCCGAACCCTTCCATCATCCGCAAGCTGCGCGGGATCGCACGGTCCGACATCGCCCACATCACCATATGAGCCGACTCCGGTACCAGCGAGACGAAATCCCAGAAGGTGTCATGGGCCGAGGCGCCGGTCGGGATCTCGTTGTGCGGCTCCGGCTTTACGGCGTGGACGAAATCCGGGAACTTGATCGCATCCTGAATGAAGAACACCGGCATGTTGTTGCCCACCAGGTCGAAGTTGCCTTCGTCGGTGTAGAACTTGACCGCAAAACCCCTCACGTCACGCACGGTGTCGGCAGAGCCGCGCGGGCCCTGTACCGTGGAAAACCGCACGAAAACGGGCGTGACTTTTTCCGGGTCCTGCAGGAAGCCTGCCTTGGTCAGCTCGGCGTGGTTGCCGTAGCTCTGGAAGTAGCCATGCGCGCCCGTCCCGCGGGCATGCACGATGCGCTCGGGAATACGCTCGTGGTCGAAGTGCGTGATCTTCTCGCGCATGATGAAGTCTTCGAGCAGCGAGGGCCCCCGATCGCCCGCCTTCAAGGTGTTCTGATTATCGGCGATGCGCACGCCCTGATTGGTGCGTAGTGCCTGGCCGGTGGCATCGCTGCGTACGCTTTCCAGGCTTTGAATCTTGGCGTTGGTATTCGCCCGATCAGGGGTGTCGGTACCGGCGAGCTGGCTCTGTTTCGGCGAATCCGGCTTCTTGCTGGGCATCTGGGCTCTCCTCATCAGTCTTCAGGCTGCCCTTGGGGGCATGTTCAAGTAGTGACCGGAGGCGGCTTCGTTGCGTTCAATTCACTTTACCGGTTGTCGCGATATGCCCGATGGATTGGTGGAATACGAAATAAATGCTAAGAACAGCTAAGGGAAAAGGCTAAAATACGCGACCCCAGCCAACCGCTGACCCCAAATTCCATGCGCCCCACAAGGTTCGCTACGTGATCGAGTTCCAACAGGTACACAAGACCTACCGCGTCGCCGGTAGGGAAATCCCCGCACTGAATCCGACCAGCCTGATCATCGAAGATGGCCAGGTGTTCGGCCTGATAGGCCATTCCGGCGCCGGCAAGAGCACCATGCTGCGCCTGATCAACCGCCTGGAAGAGCCTTCCGGCGGCAAGATCATCGTCGATGGCGAAGACGTAACCGCGTTCAATGCCAGCCAGCTGCGCGGTTTCCGCCAGCAGGTCGGGATGATTTTCCAGCACTTCAACCTGCTGGCCTCCAAGACCGTCGCCGACAACGTCGCCCTGCCACTGACCCTGGCCGGCGAGTTGTCGCGCAGCGAAATCGACAAGCGTGTGACCGAGCTCCTGGCCCGCGTCGGCCTTTCCGACCATGCCAAAAAGTACCCGGCGCAGCTGTCCGGTGGCCAGAAGCAGCGCGTCGGCATCGCCCGAGCACTGTCCACCAACCCGAAGATCCTGCTGTGCGACGAGGCCACCAGCGCCCTCGACCCGCAAACCACCGCCTCGGTCTTGCAGTTGCTGGCCGAAATCAACCGTGAGCTGAAGCTGACCATCGTCCTGATCACCCACGAAATGGATGTGATCCGCCGGGTCTGCGACCGCGTGGCAGTGATGGACGCCGGCCAGATCGTCGAGCAGGGCTCGGTGGCCGAGGTGTTCCTGCACCCGCAGCACCCCACCACCAAGCGCTTCGTCCAGGAAGACGAGCAGGTCGACGAAGGCGAGCAGCGTGACGACTTCGCCCATGTGCCAGGCCGTATCGTGCGCCTGACCTTCCAGGGCGACGCCACCTACGCGCCACTGCTGGGCACCGTTGCCCGCGAAACCGGCGTGGACTACAGCATCCTTGCCGGGCGTATCGACCGCATCAAGGATGTCCCCTATGGCCAGCTCACCCTCGCCCTGATCGGCGGTGACATGGAAGCGGCGTTCGCCCGCTTCAAGGCAGCTGACGTACATATGGAGGTACTGCGTTGATGGACGCCCTGAGTTTCTTTGCCAACGTCGACTGGGCCGAAATCTGGCTGGCCAGCGTCGATACCATGATCATGCTGTTCGGCTCGCTGTTCTTCACCGTGCTGCTCGGTTTGCCGCTGGGCGTGCTGCTGTTCCTCTGCGGGCCGAAGCAGATGTTCGAGCAGAAGGGTGTGTATGCGCTGCTGTCGCTGATCGTCAACATTCTGCGCTCGCTGCCGTTCATCATCCTGCTGATCGTGATGATTCCGATCACCGTGCTGATCACCGGCACTTCGCTGGGCGTAGCCGGCGCCATTCCGCCGCTGGTGGTGGGTGCCACGCCGTTCTTCGCGCGCCTGGTGGAAACCGCCTTGCGTGAAGTGGACCGCGGCATCATCGAGGCCACCCAGTCGATGGGCGCCACCACGCGCCAGATCATCACCAGCGCACTGCTGCCAGAGGCCCGCCCGGGCATCTTCGCCGCCATTACCGTGACCGCCATCACCCTGGTGTCGTACACCGCCATGGCCGGTGTGGTCGGTGCTGGCGGCCTGGGCGACCTGGCCATTCGCTTCGGCTACCAGCGTTTCCAGACCGATGTGATGGTCGTCACAGTGGTGCTGTTGCTGGTACTGGTTCAAGTCCTGCAAAGCGTGGGCGACAAACTGGTCGTGCATTTTTCCCGTAAGTAACCCCAATGGGGTCGGCCCGTCCGACCCGTTCGGGGGCCGTCGCGGCCCTCACAAGGAGTGATCAATGAAGAAGCTGCTTGCTGTTGTCGCCGCTGTCGCGGCCTTCTCGGCCCACGCCGAGTCCCTGACCGTCGCCGCTACCCCGGTGCCGCACGCCGAAATCCTCAACTTCGTCAAACCTGCACTGGCGAAAGAGGGCGTAGAGCTGAAGGTCAAGGAATTCACCGACTACATCCAGCCGAACGTGCAGGTTGCCGAAAAGCGCCTGGACGCCAACTTCTTCCAGCACCAGCCTTACCTGGATGAGTTCAACAAGGCCAAGGGCACCAACCTGGTGAGTGTTGCCGGCGTGCACATCGAACCGCTGGGCGTTTACTCGGCCAAGGTTAAGAAGCTGGACGAGCTGTCCTCCGGTGCCACCGTGGTCATTCCCAACGACGCCACCAACGGCGGCCGCGCGCTGCTGCTGCTGGACAAGGCCGGGGTGATCAAGCTGAAGGACAACAAGAACATCCTGTCCACCGTGAAGGATGTTGCCGAGAACCCGAAAAGCCTGAAGTTCCGTGAGCTGGAAGCAGCCACTATCCCGCGCGTGCTGACTCAGGTCGATGCTGCCCTGATCAACACCAACTACGCGCTGGAAGCCAAGCTGAACCCAGAGAAAGACGCCCTGGCCATCGAAGGCAGCGACTCGCCTTACGTGAACATCCTGGTTGCCCGCCCGGACAACAAGGACTCGGATGCCATGAAAAAGCTGGCTGCTGCGCTGCACTCGCCTGAGGTGAAGCAGTTCATCAACGAGAAGTACAAAGGCGCTGTGGTTCCGGCGTTCTAAGCCGAATAATCGCGCTGGGTTCTTCGCGGGTAAACCCGCTCCCACAGGTACAGCGTAGGCCGTGAGCCTGGCGCTATCCCTGTGGGAGCGGGTTTACCCGCGAAGCTTTTGGGGCTAACTCAATCCCGCTTCACAAGCCCCGGCAACTGCGCCACCAGCTTCTGGTTATTGAACGGCGCCCGAATGAACCCGCGCTGACGCCCATCCGGTCCCACAACCGCCAGGTTGCCGCTGTGATCCACGGTATACCCCGGCTTGCTGGTATCGGCCGGAATGAACGGAATGCTCAAGGCATTGGCCAGTTTCTGGGTATCCTCGATCGACCCCGCCAACCCGACGAAATCTTTGTCGAAATAACCCAGGTACTGCTTCAGCTGGTTCGGCGTGTCGCGGTTCGGATCCACGCTCACCAGCACCACCTGCAGCCGGTCGACGGCTTCCTTGGGCAGCTCGCTCTTCACCTGGCGCAGCTGGGCCAGGGTGGTCGGGCAGATGTCCGGGCAGTAGGTGTAGCCGAAGAACAGTAGCGACCATTTGCCCTTCAGGTCATCCAGTTGCACCGGCTGGCCTTCCTGGTTGGTCATGGTCACATCGGCCACGGTACGGCTCTGCGGCAGCAGGATGATGCCGGCATCAATCAGCTCGGCGGGGTTCGGCTGGTCGCGGCCATTGAGCACCTTGTTGACGGTCAGGCCCAGGATCAACGCGACCAGGGCAACGAGGATGAAGACGGTTTTCTGAGTTCGGGTCATAGGTTCAGCAACAGGTAATGGTCGAGAAGTAGCGCGATGAACAGCGCGAACAGGTAGCCGATAGAGTACTTGAAGGTACCGATCGCCGCGTGCGGCCGGCTGCCACGGTACAACACCCAGGCCCATTGCAGGAAGCGCAGGCCCAGCACCAGGGCGCAGGCCAGGTACAGCAGGCCGCTCATGTGGATGGCATAGGGCAGCAGGCTTACCGCCAGCAATACCAAGGTGTACAGCAGGATATGCAGCTTGGTGTAGCGCTCGCCGTGGGTCACCGGCAGCATCGGGATATCGGCCTTGGCGTATTCCTCCTTGCGGTGGATGGCCAGGGCCCAGAAGTGGGGTGGGGTCCAGGCGAAGATGATCAGCACCAGCAGCAGGGGCTCGGCGCTGACATGCCCACTGACCGCCACCCAGCCCAGCAATGGCGGGGCGGCACCAGCCAAGCCACCGATGACGATGTTCTGCGGTGTGGCACGCTTGAGAAAGCCGGTGTAGAGCACCGCATAGCCGAGCAGGGAAGCCAGCGTCAGCCAGGCGGTGAGGGGGTTTGTGAACACCAGCAGCAGGGCCATGCCCAGCAGCGCCAGCACCAGGGCGAACAGCAACGCAGGCAGCGGCCCGACCCGGCCCTGGGCCAGCGGGCGCTTGTGGGTACGCGCCATCAACGCGTCGATGCGTCGGTCCACCACATGGTTGACCACCGCCGCGCCGCCTGCACACAAACCGATGCCCAGGTTGCCGAACAGCAGCACGCTCCAGCTGACACCCGCACGGGTGGCAAGGAACATGCCCGCCAGCGAGGTGATCAGCATGAGCACCACCACCTTGGGTTTGGTCAGCTCCAGGTAATCACGCCAACATGCCCTCTGTGCGCTCAGAAGCGTCGCCACGAATCATTCCTCATGTGGTGGGAGATGCCCACGCCTGCCACGGGCCGCAGGCGCCAGCCATGGCCAACGCCCACGCGAACCTTGTCGACCACGCGGATGCGGTAGTTCACAAGCACCATGCTCAGCAGCAACAGCGCACCACCGGCGTTGTGCGCCACGGCCACGGCCAGCGGCAGGTGCAGCAGCACATTGCTGATGCCCAGGCCAACTTGCACCACCAGCGCCAGCAGCACCAGCCGCGCCAGGCCAGGGAGGCCACAACGGTGCAGCTTCCAGCTGAGCATCAGCAGCACACAGGTCACCAGCAATGCGCCCAGGCGGTGGCTGATGTGGATGGCCGTGCGCGCATCACTGTCCAGCTGCCCGCCCAGATAGTTGGGTCCGACGTGCTGGGTCAGGTGGAAGCCATTGCTGAAGTCCGCCGCCGGCCACCACTGGCCGTGGCAGGTGGGCAGGTCGATGCAGGCGACGGCCGCGTAGTTGGCACTGACCCAGCCGCCCAGGGCGATCTGGCCGATCACCACCAGCAAGGCCAGCGCGGCGATCCGGCGCAGGCTCAATGGTAGCTTTGGCAAGGGCGCAAAGGCCCGGGACAGACGCAGGGACAACAGGAACAACAAGCTCAGGGTAGTGAAGCCACCGAGTAGATGCGCGGTGACCACCTGCGGCCACAGCTTGAGGGTGACCGTCCACATGCCGAAGGCTGCCTGGGCCAGCACCACGCCCAGCAACAGCAGGGGCAGGCGATAAGGCTGGCCATCACGGGCATGCCGGCGCAGCGCCTGCAAGGCGAGCAGGGCGATCACCATTGCCAGGGTACCGGCGAAGTAGCGGTGGACCATCTCGGCCCAACCTTTGGCGGCTTCCACCGGGTGTTCGGGAAAATGCAGCTCGGCATGAGCCAGCTGCGCTTCGCTCTTGGGCACGCTGATGAAGCCGTAGCAACCCGGCCAGTCCGGGCAGCCGAGGCCGGCGTGGGTCAGGCGGGTATAGGCACCGAGCAGGACGACCAGCAGTGCCAGCAGGGTGGCAAACACAGCAAGGCGGAATCCGGGTCTGGCCATGACAGGCTCCTAGCCGATGTTGGACAGCTTGAGCAGGTGGCGCAGGTCGTCCAGCACATGCTTGCCGTCGACCTTGGCGTCGTAGCGCAGCACCAGGTTGCCGTGTGGGTCGACGATCCACAGCTGCGGGCCGGCCTCGCCGACCTTTTGCAGGTAGCGTTGCGCATCCAGCGGGTAGTGCTGCAACTGTGGGTATTCGCGACTGAGCAACGCCTGGTAGTCGGCACTTGCCGGCTGGGCGGCCGCCAGGGCATGGCTGGCACGGCTGGCATCACGGCCCAGGCCGACCTGGATCTGCCGGGCCAGGTACACCAGCCGCTGGCAATCCTCGGCACAGGCTGTGGGTGTGCTCACCAGAAGCTGCCAGCGCTCGTTCTGGCCCGCCACGCCGAGATCGGAAAGGCTCTCGCCGTTGCCGATCATCACGCCGTGGTAGCTGCGGCCATCCGGCACCCAGAACTTGAGCTTGTACATGCTGGTGGCCAGAACCATCGGCCCGAGCACCACCAGTAGAATCAGCAGCAGCTGCAAACGCCCGCGGGCTCTGGGTTTGCTACGTTCAGGCACTTCCAGTGGAGTGGCGGTGGCCATGGCGTTTCTCCTTGTTGTGGTGCCAGCCGAAGTAGAGGTAGAGCAGTACCAAAGTGGTTGCCAGGGCAAACCATTGCACGGCGTAACCCAGGTGTTTTTCCGGGCCCATCGCAACGACCGGCCAGTCCAGGCGATAGGTCGCCGGGCCGGGTTCCAGGCGCAATTCGTGGGCGAAGCCTTCGCGATCGAGCTGCTGCCACAGCTGCGTGGCATCCACGGCGGTCAGCAGGTGCGGCCACTGGCCGCCTGCAGGGTCGGGATGCAGCTGAAAGGTGCTGCCAGGCGCGACATACACCGAAGCGTCCAGCGCCAACGCCTGGGCAGGGGTATCGAATTGCACCGGCATGCGGCGGTCCGGCCAGGGCAGCCAGCCGCGGTTGACCAGCAGCCACACGCCGCTGGCCTGATCATGGAAGGGTTGCAGCAGCTCGACGCCGGCCTGGCCATCGCGCATGCGGTTGTCCAGCAGCAGGCTGTGCTCGGCGTCGAAGCGGCCATAGAGATGCACGCGGCGGAAGGCATTGTCCTGGTTCGCCGTCAGTTGGGCCGTGGCCACTGGCGCTTCGACCCGTCGTTCGGCATACGCGGCCAGCAGCACGCGTTTTTCCTCGGCACGGCCGAGTTGCCAGCAGCCGAGCGCGATCAGCCCCGGCAGCAGCGCAAGCACCACCAGGGTTGGTACCCAGCCCGGACGAAACGGCCTCATCGGAGCCTCGCCGGGCCGATCGCTATACTTATCCACATCACCGCATCCCCCCGGAGTATCGCCATGCTCAAGGCCGCGATTGTCCTGATGCTGTTGGCCACGATTGCCAGCCTGTTCAGTGGCCTGGTGTTTCTGGTCAAGGACGATGAAAACTCGACCCGTTTGCTGAAAGCACTGACCGTGCGGGTGACCCTGGCGGCGCTTACCATCGGTTTGGTGGCCTGGGGCTTCATAAGCGGTCAGCTGGTGTCGCATGCCCCCTTCTAAAACTGCACTTGTTTTGATGGCCTCATCGCCGGCAAGCCAGCTCCCACAGGGATCACCATATGTCTCAGGCCCTGTGTGATCCTGTGGGAGCTGGCTTGCCGGCGATTGGCCCTAAAGCACATAGACAAAGATGAACAACCCCACCCACACCACATCGACGAAGTGCCAGTACCAACTGGCCGCCTCGAAACCAAAGTGTTTCTCCGGGTTGAAATGCCCGCGCAAGATGCGCACGAACATCACGATCAGGATGATCGTGCCCAAGGTCACGTGGGCGCCGTGGAAGCCGGTGAGCATGAAGAACGTCGCGCCATAGATCCCCGACCCCAGCGTCAGCCCCAGCTTGGTATAGGCCTCGTGGTACTCGTAGGCCTGCAACGCGATGAAGCTGGCGCCCAGGACGATGGTCAGCGCCATCCAGAATTTCAGCGGGCCACGGTGGTCACGGCGCAGGGCATGGTGGGCGATGGTGATGGTCACGCTGGAGCTGACCAGCAAGATGGTGTTGATCAGCGGCAGGTGCCACGGGTCGATCACTTCCTTGGGTGGCGGGAACAGTTTCGGGTCGGGCGTGTGCAGCAGCGGCCAGGTGAATTCGAAGGTCGGCCACAACATGTGCGCAACACCCTTGGCCCCATCACCGCCCAGCCACGGCCCGGCCAGCACGCGCACGTAGAACAGCGCACCGAAAAACGCCAGGAAGAACATCACCTCGGAAAAGATGAACCAGCTCATGCCCCAGCGGAACGAGCGGTCCAGCTGCGGGCTGTACAGCCCCGCGCGGCTTTCCCGCACCACCGAACCGAACCAGCCGAACAGCATGTAGGCCAGGAACAACGCGCCAATGAAGAAAATCAGCGGCCCGTGCGAGTCGGGGTGGCCAGCCTTCATGTCGTTGAACCAGGTGCCCAGGCCGAACACCGTGATGAACATGCCGATGGTGGCGATGATCGGCCACTTGCTCTGCGCCGGAACGTAGTAGTGCTCATGACTTGCCATTGCTGTTCTCCTTCCCTTAACGGGCGCCCTGAACGTCCTGGGCCGCGACATGCGCGACCGGCGGGTGGCGAGCGGTGATGTCGAACAAGGTGTAGGCCAGTGTCAGGTGCTTCACGCTGGCCGGCAGGTCGCGGTCGACGATGAAGCGCACCGGCATCTCGATGCGTTCACCGGGCTGCAGCACCTGCTGGGTGAAGCAGAAGCACTCGGTCTTGTGGAAGTACGCCGCGGCCTCGGCCGGGGTGATGCTGGGAATGGCTTGCGCACTCATCGGCCGATCGGTCGGGTTGTGGGCAATGAAGATCATCTGGTTCACCGCTCCCGGGTTGACCTCCAGCTGGTCTGCGGTGGAGTAGAAGTCCCAGACCATGTCGCTGGCATTGGTCGACATGAACTGCACCCGCACCGAACGCGTCGTGTCGCTGACCTGGCTGCCTTCATACTGCCCACCGGTCTTGCCGTTGATGCCGAAGGCCTTGCACATCACGTCATAGATAGGCACCAGGGCGAAGCCGAAGGCGAACATCACCACCGTCAGCATCAACAGGCGCAACACCAGGCGTTTCAGCGAAAGGCCATTCATGGCACGGTTCCTATTTCACTTCCGGTGGCGTCTGGAAGGTGTGATACGGCGCAGGCGAAGGGATCGACCACTCCAGGCCCTCGGCGCCATCCCATGGCTTGGCCGGTGCCGGCGCACCGCCGCGGATGCACTTGATGACAATGAACAGGAAGAAGATCTGCGTGGCGCCGAACATGAACGCGCCGATCGACGACACCATGTTGAAGTCGGCGAATTGCAGGTTGTAGTCGGGAATTCGCCGTGGCATGCCGGCCAACCCCACGAAGTGCATGGGGAAGAAGGCCATGTTCATGCCGATGAACGATAGCCAGAAGTGCAGCTTGCCAAGGGTTTCGTCGTACATGTGGCCGGTCCATTTCGGCAGCCAGTAGTAGGCCGAGGCGAAGATGCCGAAGATAGCCCCAGGCACCAGCACATAGTGGAAGTGCGCCACCACGAAATAGGTGTCGTGGTACTGGAAGTCTGCCGGTGCGATGGCAAGCATCAGCCCGCTGAAACCGCCGATGGTGAACAGGATGACGAAGGCGATGGCGAACAGCATCGGCGTCTCGAAGGTCAGCGAGCCTTCCCACATGGTGCTGACCCAGTTGAACACCTTCACCCCGGTAGGCACGGCGATCAGCATGGTGGCGTACATGAAGAACAGTTCGCCGACCACCGGGATACCGACCACGAACATGTGGTGGGCCCAGACGATGAACGACAGGAAGGCGATGGCGCCGGTGGCGTAAACCATGGAGGTGTAGCCGAACAGCGGCTTGCGCGAGAACGCCGGGATGATCGAGCTGACCGCGCCAAAGGCCGGCAGGATCATGATGTATACCTCGGGGTGGCCGAAGAACCAGAACACGTGCTGGAACAGCACCGGGTCACCGCCGCCGGCAGCACTGAAGAAGCTGGTGCCGAAATGGATGTCCATCAGCATCATGGTCACCACGCCGGCCAGCACCGGCATCACCGCAATCAGCAGGAACGCGGTAATCAGCCAGGTCCAGACGAACAGTGGCATCTTCATCAGGGTCATGCCCGGGGCGCGCAGGTTGAGGATGGTGGCGATCACGTTGATCGCGCCCATGATCGAGCTGATACCCATCAGGTGGATGGCGAAGATGAAGAAGGTGACACTGGCCGGTGCGTAGGTGGTGGACAGCGGAGCGTAGAAGGTCCAGCCAAAGTTGGGCCCGCCGCCCGGGCTGAACAGGGTCGAGACCAGCAACAGGAAAGCCGCCGGCAGCAGCCAGAAGCTGAAGTTGTTCATCCGCGGCAGGGCCATGTCGGGCGCGCCAATCATCAGCGGGATCATCCAGTTGGCGAGGCCGACGAAGGCTGGCATCACCGCACCGAACACCATGATCAGGCCGTGCATGGTGGTCATCTGGTTGAAGAACTCTGGCTGGACGATCTGCAGGCCTGGCTGGAATAGCTCCGCGCGGATCACCATGGCGAACGAGCCGCCAAGCAGGAACATGATGAAGCTGAACCACAGGTACATCGTGCCGATGTCCTTGTGGTTGGTGGTCAGGACCCAGCGCATCAGGCCCTTGGCCGGGCCGTGCGCGTGGTCATGCCCGTGGGCGTGGTCGTCGATCACTGCACTCATGTCCTGCCTCCTGCAATCCATTGATTGCCGCGAGTAACCCGGTTCATTGCGCTTCTGCCTGCTTCAGCGCCAGCACGTCCTTCGGCGTGACCATGTCACCCTTGTTGTTGCCCCAGGCGTTGCGCTCGTAGGTGACCACGGCGGCGATGTCGACTTCCGAGAGCTGCTTGCCGAACGCGGCCATGGCAGTACCGGGCTTGCCGTGGAAGACGATGCCCAGGTGGGCTTCCTTCGGCCCTGTGGCGATCTTCGAACCCTTGAGCGCCGGGAACATCGGCGGCAGGCCCTGGCCCTCGGCCTGGTGACAGGCCACGCAAGTGGTGTGGTAGACCTTGTCACCACGTTCCACCAGTTCCTCCAGGGTCCATTCCTTGCTGGTCAGCTCCTTGAGCTTGGCAGCTTCGGCCTTGCGCTCGCCCAGCCAGGTGTCGTAGTCGGCCTTGGACTTGACCTCGACCACCACCGGCATGAAGCCGTGATCCTTGCCGCACAGCTCGGTGCACTGGCCGCGGTAGATGCCTGGTTTCTCGATACGGGTCCAGGCTTCGTTGACGAAGCCGGGGATGGCATCACGCTTGACCGCGAAGGCCGGCACCCACCAGGAGTGGATGACATCGGCAGCGGTCACCAGGAAGCGCACCTTGGCGCCCACCGGCAGCACCAGCGGTTGGTCGACTTCGAGCAGGTAGTGCTCGTCCTTGGGTGCCTTGTTGTGGATCTGCTCTGTGGGGGTGGCCAGGTTGCTGAAGAACTCGACATCCTGGCCAAGGTATTTGTAGTGCCACTTCCACTGGTAGCCGGTAACCTGGATGTCGATGTCCGACTCGCTGGCATCATAGATGTCGATCAGGGTCTTGGTGGCCGGAATGGCCATGGCCACCAGGATCAGGAAGGGGACCACGGTCCAGAGGATTTCCACCCAGGTGTGCTCGTGGAAATGCGCAGCCTGCTGGCCGGTGGAACGGCGGTGGATGACCATGGACCAGAACATCGCGCCAAAGACAACCACGCCGATGATCACGCAGATCCAGAAGATGGTCATGTGCAGGTCGAAGACGGCGTTGGAGACTTCCGTCGCCCCTGGGTGCATGTTCACGGTCCAGGCGGCGTTGGCCTGACCAAAAACCGACCACAACAGGAGTCCCATCCAGACATGTGGATGTCGCATCATTGCGGGTTCCCCTTCTCGTTCTTGTAGTCCCGGAGGCGTGGCCTGCGGCAAGAGGGAACGGTGGTCAAGACTGCCTGGCTTCGACGACCGAGCCCCTGCTAAAAGCAGTCGGGCCTCATCAACGAATCACGTTCACCGGGAGTATAGACAGCGACCAACGGCACGCAACGAAGGCCGTGAAATGAACTTCATTGAAATGGCTGAACGGCCTGAAAACCGCGCGTTTGACACTGCATGGCGCGATAATGGCATTTCGATATGCCTGAGCATGCACACGTTCGGGCGACTTATAACAAATACGTCTTAGGTATTCTGTATACCGAGCTAATTTAGTGTCTTCCGTTTGAAACGTAATGTCCCTGGAGTTGTCATGAACATCGCTGCTGTACGCGAGCAGGTAAGCCAAGCCCATCAACACGAAGGCCAGACCGGCCAATTGAAAGAGCGTCTCGAGCTGCAACTGCCCCACCTGCACCCCTCGATCCAACTGCCTGAGCAGGACGCCCAGGGTACTTTGGCGCGCTTCGTCAGCGCCTACATCGACCAGGTTCCGGAACTGCTGGAGGCCGCCCACGAGGTCGCCCGCGAGGCCGGGATCGAATCGCAGATCAAACCTGTACTGAAAATCGCCGAAGCCTACTTCCTGCAGCCGCCCAGCGTGATGCAAGGGCATGTGGGCCTGGACTGCCTGCTGGATGAGGCCTACCTGGCGCACCGCCTGGTGGAAGAGGTGAACGACCTGTACATCCGTCACTTCCAGCAGCCGTTGATCCCGGTCGACACCACCGTCGCCAACCTGATTGCCCACCAGTTGATCGGCGAGGAGTTTGCCAACCAGCTGGATGAAGTGGTGCACCACTCGGTGGATGAAATGTTGAATGACGAAAGCTTCGCGGTGGAGTCGGTAGAGGCTTACCGCGAGAAATTGAGCAGCCCGGAAACGGGCGCGGCCTGGAAGCGTTGGCCTTGTTTGTCGCGGCAGCTGGGCGTGGAGCTGGGCCAGCCGGCCTGATTCATTTGTATAAACTGTTCCGGCCTCTTCGCGGGTAAACCCGCTCCCACAGGTACTGCACAGGGTTCAAAGCCTGCGCAGTACCTGTGGGAGCGGGTTTACCCGCGAAGAGGCCAGTTCAGGCGCTACAGGTTTTCAGCTTCAGGCCCCAACCCCCGCCGTAGTCCGCATCCGCCCTTCGATCCGCCGCTTCAAACGCCGCTGCTCTATCAGCAACCGCGAGCCATTGGCCGAATTGCTGCGCCCCCAGTCCTCAAGCAGCTCGAGGCACGAGTGGTCGATATAGCTCAGGTTACCCAGCGGCACATGCAGCGTGGTCCCCGCCGGCACGCTATCCAGCACCTGGGTCAGCGCCGGCACTTTGAGGAAAGTGGCCGCGCCACTCAACCGCAGCTCCATGTGCCCAGCCTTCTCCAGGCTGACCAGGTTGATCTTCAACCGCGCCGCCTTCAGTGCCAGCTTCAGCAAGGTCAGGGCAAAACCCAGCAGCACGCCAGTAAGCAGGTCGGTAAAGATGATCGCCAGCGCCGTCGCCGCGTAGGTGAACATCGGCATGCGGCCATAGCGGCCCAGCCCACGAAACGCCTTGAAATCCACCAGCTTGACCCCGGTGAATACCAGCACACCCGCCAGGCTCGCCACCGGGATCTGCTGCAGCACGCTGCTCAGCGCCACCACGAACGCCAGCAGCCACAGGCCATGGAAGATCGCCGAAGCCCGGGTCTGCGCACCCGCCTGCACGTTGGCCGAGCTACGCACGATTACCCCGGTCATCGGCAACGCGCCGAGCACCCCACACAGCATGTTGCCGATGCCCTGGGCTGACAGCTCACGGTCGAAGTCCGAGCGCTGGCCGCTGTGCATGCGGTCAACCGCTGCAGCCGACAACAAGGTTTCGGCGCTGGCGATGAAGGCCAGGGCAAAAGCGGCGACCAACAGGGTAGGGTCGGCCAGTTGCATCAGGTCACCAGGGCGGATCCAGTCGATGGCCTCGGACAGGTCGGCCGGCACCTGTACGCGGTTCACCGGCAAGACCAGCCACATGCTGATGGCCGTCATGGCCGACACGCCCAGCAGGGCACCCGGGACGAAGCGCAGCCGCTGCGGCCGCAGGCGTTCCCAGCCCCACATGATGGCGATGGTGCCCAGGCCCAGCGCACCGGCCATCCAACCGGAGCCAGCGCTTTCCTGCGGCAGGGCCGCCGCCACGGTCGCCGGGAACTCCAGCAGATTCTGCATGCCGGATGGCTGCGGCGCGGTGTCGAACATCACATGCACCTGCGACAGCACGATCAGCACGCCAATCCCCGCCAGCATGCCGTACACCACCGCCGGAGCGGTAACCCGGAACCAGCAGCCCAGGCGCAAGCGCCCGGCCAGCAACTGCAGCAAGCCGGCCAGCAGCAGGATCGGCCCGAGCATGGCTATACCATGCTGGCGTACCAGCTCGAACACCAATACTGCCAGGCCGGCGGCCGGGCCACTGACCTGCAGCGGCGAACCGGCAAGGAAACCTACGACAATACCGCCGATTATGCCGGTAACCAGGCCTTTGGCCGGCGGCATGCCCGAGGCGATCGCAATGCCCATGCACAACGGCAGGGCCACCAGGAAGACCACCACCGACGCCAGCAACTCACGCGGCAGGGCCGCTTTCAACTGTGTAATGTTCACCGTGTTTCTCCTTTCTTTGTCACACAGCCATTCCTCTGGCCGTGGGCACGTTTGTCCCCGACGAGCGCGCAGGCGCGGGCCGCCAGCGGGCGTGCCGGCAGGCAGTCAGGGAATTCAGGGCAGCCGAAGGCCGCGCCACACCCCTACAGGGTGCAGCCGGCTATCAAGGTTTCAGCGGGTGGACGGGTCGCTTAGTAGCGGCCTCTCGGAGTAGCGCAGGGGACCGGCTCGCCAGCAGCCAGGGGCAGGAAGCTGTCGCTGGCGGCGTCGTAGGCTTCGATCTTGCTGGTCTCGATATCGTAGACCCAACCATGAATGAACAGCTCACCGGCTGCCAGGCGCGAAGCCACCGAAGGGTGTGTGCGCAAGTGATGCAGCTGGGCGATGACGTTTTCCTTGGTCAGCACCTGCATCGTTTCGTGCTCGCTGCCGCACGAGCAGTTGTTCTCGACCACGGTGCGGGCCACTTCGGCGTGGCGCAACCAGGCGGACACGGTCGGCATCTTGGTCAGCGACTGCGGGTTGAGCACCGCACGCATTGCGCCGCAGTCGGAGTGGCCACAGACGATGATGTGATGCACTTTCAACGCCAGCACGGCGTATTCGATGGCGCTGGAAACGCCGCCGTTCATCTGGCCATAAGGCGGTACCACGTTACCGACGTTACGAGTCACGAACAGGTCGCCAGGCGAACTCTGGGTGATCAGCTCGGGAACGATGCGCGAGTCGGCGCAGGTGATGAACATGGCGCGCGGGGTTTGCGCGGTGGCGAGCTTCTTGAACAGCTCTTGCTGCTCGGGGAAAACGTCATGGTGAAAACGCAGGAAGCCGTCGACGATGTGCTTCAGGGCGGCATCGGCGCTCTCCGCGGGGACCTGCGGTACGACCTTGGATGGGTCCTTGATGGGCATGATTCATCCTCTTGACGGTGTGTAGGTAAATCCATTTTACCGGTGAAAGATTCTGGCTATGCGGAGATTTAGATGACGCGCACGGGCCATAAATCACAGTCTTCGTGGACTGGTTGCCTACGCTAGCGGGGAAAACTTAACTGAAACTTAATTCGAAGGCTCTAGAACGGGTGTTCCAGATAGGAAAGGCGGGAGTTGGATAATAGCAAAAAAACATCAACTGCCAAGAGCCATTACTGCAATTATCAACTTGGATTAGTTGCATTGAGGGCTGGCCATGCGCCCCATGCGGGAACCCGGAACCTGCGTAGAACCTGTGGGAGCGGGCGTGCCCGCGAAGGAGGCAACTCGGTACATGGCACCGGCTGCGCCGGTGTTCGCGGGCGCGCCCGCTCCCACAAAGGCCGTGCTCTGCTCAAGCATCAGAACAATGCCATCTGCCCACCCGGCGGGCAGAACGCCGAACAATCCAGCGCCTGCGCTTCTCGCCCTTCGAACTCCAACCGTTTCATCGCCTTGGCAAAGCGCTGCGCCAGCAACTCGGCAAACACGCCTTCACCGCGCATGCGCGCACCAAACCGGCTGTCATACAGTTCACCACCGCGGCTCTGGCGAATCAGGCTCAACACATGCGCCGCCCGCTGCGGGTAATGGTCCTGAAGCCATTGCTCGAACAACGGCGCCACCTCCAGCGGCAGGCGCAGCATCATGTAGGCCGCGCTCTGTGCGCCAGCCTCCCTGGCCGCCTCCAGCAGGTGCTCCAGTTCACTGTCGTTGATCATCGGGATCATCGGCGCACACAACACCCCCACCGGCACTCCCGCCTCACGCAGTACGCGGATCGCCCGCAAACGCGCCTTGGGCGACGCCGCACGCGGCTCCAGCACCCGTTTCAGGTCATCCTCCAGCGTGGTCAAGCTGATCATCACCCGTGCCAGGCGCTGGCGCGCCATCTCGGCCAGCAAGTCGAGGTCGCGAAGCACCAGTGAACCCTTGGTAACGATGGTCACCGGGTGGCGGAAACGCAGCAGCACTTCGAGCAGGCGCCGAGTCAGCAGTTGTTCACGCTCGATCGGCTGATACGGGTCGGTATTGCTACCCAGGTTGATCGGTGCGCATACGTAACCCGGTTTGCTCAGTTGCTCAACCAGCACTTCGGCAGCGTTGGTCTTGGCAATCAGCTTGGTCTCGAAGTCCAGACCGGGGGAAAGGTCCCAGTAGGCGTGGGAAGGACGGGCATAGCAGTAGATGCAACCGTGCTCGCAGCCACGGTAAGGGTTGATGGAGCGGTCGAAGGGCAGGTCGGGCGAGGTGTTGCGGCTGATCATCGACTTGGCCGTCTCTGCCCGCACCTCGGTGCCCTGGGTTTGCGGCACCTCCTGATACCAGCCGTCATCCTCCACCACCGAATGGCTGGAAGCAAAGCGGTTGTGCGGATTGTGCGCCGTGCCACGGCCCTTTTGCGGTGCTGGAGGAATCATGGCTTACCCCGAATACTGTATTCATATACAGTATCGTGTGCGCATGATGCTTTCCAGCACCTCCGGTCAGCACATCCTCATTTCAAGCCATGCCAACGCAGGTAAGGCAACTGGCTGGCCTGCCGGCCAAGGAACTCCTCAATGCCTTCACGTAACGGGCGCGATGCCCCTGGGGCAAGCAATGCCTCCTGCAACGCCCGTCCTGTGGCCCGGTTCAGCAAGCCTTGGGCCTCGAAACGGGTGAACAGGTCGAAGGCGTGCACATCCGACCACAGATAGGCGTAATAGCCGGCATCGTAGCCGTTCACCAGATGGTCGAAGGCATGCGCCGGGTGCTCGAAATCGGCCAGGGGCCAGTAGCCACACTGTTCACGGGCATCGCCCAGGCGCTGCTCAAGGGACCGGCCATCATTCGGCGTGCCATGCAGGTCCAGGTCGAACAGCGCCATGCTCAGATCGCGCGCGGTTTCTTCCACGCCTTGTTGTCGCAAGCGGCGCAGGCACTCGTCGACCCGGGTCCGTGAAAGCTTGCTGCCATCCTGGCGGGGCGAAGAAATCGCCACCAGGTAGTCCGCGTCCCAGACCCAGCGCTCGAACAGCTTGCCGAACAGCTCCACGCCATCTGTACCGAGTTCGGTGACGTTGGACATCACGTGGTTGGTCGTGCGCACGAGCAAATGGTGCAAGGCATGGCCAAACTCATGGAACAGCTTGCGCAGTGACAGATGGTCCAGCAACGGCTGGCTACCCGGTAGCGCTGCTGGCACATCGCTGTAGACCACAACCGAGGCCGCCTGGAAGATTCCCTCGGCATCGACCCGGCGGTTGCGAATGTAAGTGGTAAACACCGAGTCAGGCTGCTTGCCGGCATGCTGTACGGCGTCCAGGTACAGGAAACCGATCAAGGCGTTGTCCTGCCACACCTCGAACGGTTGCACGCTGTTATCCCAGGTTGCCAGCGGTCTGGCCTGCAGCGTCACGCCAAACAGCTTATCCGCCAATTGCTTCAAGGCGCTGACAACGGCGTTCAGCGGGAAGTGCTCGCGCAAGGCTTCGGTGGAAAGCACCTCGCGCGACGAGGCCTGCAGGTAGGCAATGTCCCAGGGTTGGACACTCCCCAGCCCTTTGGCGGCGGCCTGGCGTTGCATATCTGCACGCCACTGCAGCACGGCCGGACGCACATGGCCAGCCAGGTCATGAAGAAAGCCGCGCACCTGGGCAACCGAACCCGCGCTCTTCGTATGCAGGCTCTGCTCCAGGTGGCTGGCAAAGCCGAGCAGGTGGGCCTTTTCTTCCAGCAACTTCGCCAGTTGCTCCAGGTGCGAGCGATTATCCTGCTGCTGGCCAAGTCCGACGCCTCTGGTGTTGTAAGCCCGGTACACGCGCTCACGCAGTTGCCGGTTGTCGGCATGTTTGAGCACGGCGTCGGTGGTCACGCTTTCACAAGCAATCAACCATCCCGGCTCACCCGCCTCCTGTGCTCTTGTAGCCAGCTCGTCACGGATGCGTTGCGGTATACCGCTCAGTTCGGACTCATCCGTTATGCTCAGCCCTGGCCGGTTGATATTGCTGCGAAACGCCTCACGCGCGGCTCCAATCTGTTTCAGCAGTTCGGCCAGGCGCATCTTGCCGGCTGGGTCGAGCGATGCACCACTGGAGATGAACTTTTGCAGATGCCAGCGCAAAGTGGCGCGTTTCTGTGCGTCCAGCTGCTTGCCGATGTCGCTGTTGGCCAAGCGCTCATACAGGGCGTGCAGTGCGGAGTTGGTGAATTTCTGTTCGAACCGCTCCGTGGCCTTGGCGAAGAAGTCGAAAATGGCACTAGCCCAGGCTTCATCCCGACCAACCAATGGCGAGGCGGCATACAATACCGCCAGTAGCTGACTATCCAGCCCGTCCACTGCCAGCACCATGTCATCCCAGGTTGGCAATGCCTGCTGGTCGCGGATGATGCGCTCGATACCTTGCTCGTGCGCCAACAGCACATAGTCGAAGGCAACTTGCATGTTCTGAAGCGTGATCGACGGATAGTCGACGGGGGTGCGGCTATTTTGCAGAAGGGGGTTGTCCATGGTGCAACACCTTGCTCGTAGGGAAGAGCAGGCGAGCTTGCATGGCCAGCGTGCAACAGGTGGCCTGACTATCTACCACCCGGGACATGCCGGCCCGGGCATGAGCCCGGGCGGCACGACGGCTTTATTCAGCCGGTTTCTTCAGCTTCGGGTTGGGGAAGAACTGCACCGTCTGTACCTTGGCCGGCGCGGCTTTCGGCTCCAGATGGTTGACCCGGGTGCCGAGCTCCTTCGGCACCGACAAGCCCTGCTCGTTGAGGGTGTCGGTAAAGCCGCAGGCCACGCACTCGCGGTGCGGTACGCCGTCTTCGTTCCACATCATCAGCTTGTCGGTCTCGCTGCATGCCGGGCATACCGCCCCGGCAATGAAGCGTTTCTTGGTCTTGTTCACGGCTCCCTCACTCATGCCGCAGCGTCCTCGCTCAGGCCGCTGTGGCGCAGCAATGCATCAATGGAAGGTTCACGGCCACGGAAGTCGACGAACAGCTCCATCGGCTCGCGCGAACCACCGCGTGCCAGGATCGCCTCGCGGAAGGCACGGCCGGTATCGGCGTTCAGCACACCTTCTTCCTCGAAGCGCGAGAAGGCGTCAGCCGACAACACTTCGGCCCATTTGTAGCTGTAGTAGCCCGCCGCGTACCCACCAGCGAAGATGTGCGCAAAGCTGTTGGGGAAGCGGTTGTAAGCCGGCGGGCGCATGACCGACACCTCGTCGCGCACGCCTTCGAGCACCTGCAGCACGCTGCGGCCGTCGCCATGGGTGGCATGCAGCTCGAAGTCGAACAGCGAGAATTCAAGCTGGCGCACCATCATCATGCCCGACTGGAAGTTCTTCGCCGCCAGCATCTTGTCCAGCAGGTCCTGGGGCAGGGGGGCACCGGTTTCGTAGTGGGCGGAGATCAGTGCCAGGCCTTCCGGCTCCCAGCACCAGTTTTCCATGAACTGGCTCGGCAGTTCGACCGCGTCCCAGGCCACGCCATTGATGCCGGATACACCGGCATGCTCGATGCGGGTCAGCATGTGGTGCAGGCCATGGCCGAACTCGTGGAACAACGTGGTGACTTCATCGTGGGTCAACAGCGCCGGCTTGCCGGGCGCGGCCGGGGTAAAGTTGCACACCAGGTTGGCCACCGGGCTCTGCAACTGGCCAGCAGCTGTGCGGCGACGGTCACGCGCGCCATCCATCCAGGCGCCGCCACGCTTGTTGGCGCGGGCATAGAGGTCGAAGAAGAAGCGGCCGACGTGCTGGCCGTTTTCCTTGATCTCGAACAGGCGCACATCCGGGTGCCAGCTGTCGAAGCCCTTGAGCTCGGCGATTTCGATACCGTACAGGCGCTGCACGATGCTGAACAAGCCGCCCAGCACCTTGTCGATCGGGAAGTAGGCGCGCAGGGCTTCCTGCGACACGCTGTAACGCTGCTCGCGCAGCTTCTCGCCGAAGTAGCCGGCGTCCCAGCTGGCCAGCTCAGGGCAGCCCTGCTCGGCGGCATAGGCCTTGAGTTGCATCAGGTCCTGAGCGGCGAACGGCTTGGAACGCTTGGCCAGGTCACGCAGGAAGCTCAGCACCTGGTCGCTGGACTCGGCCATCTTGGTGGCAAGGCTCAGCTCGGCGTAGTTCTTGTAGCCCAGCAGTTCTGCCAGCTCCTGGCGCAGGCCGAGGATTTCCTGCATCACCGGGCCGTTGTCGAACTGGCCGGCATTCGGGCCCTGGTCCGAGGCGCGGGTGCAGTAGGCGGCGTACAGCTCTTCGCGCAGGGCGCGGTCGCTGGCGTAGGTCATCACCGCGTAGTAGCTGGGGAATTCCAGGGTGATCAGCCAGCCGTCGAGGCCCTTGGCCTGGGCGGCGGCGGCCATCTGGGCTTTGGCCGAATCGGTCAGGCCAGCCAGCGCGGCTTCGTCGGTAACGTGCTTGGTCCAGGCCTGGGTAGCATCGAGCAGCTGATTGGAGAAACGGCTGCCCAGCTCGCTGAGCTTGCTCTGCACTTCGGCGTAGCGCTGCTGTTTATCCGCCGGCAGGTCGATACCCGACAGGCGGAAGTCACGCAGGGCGTGCTCGAGGATAGTCTTTTGCGCCACATCGAAGCCGGCGGCTTCGGGGCTGTCGATCAGCGCCTGGTAGGCTTCGAACAGCGCGCGGTTCTGGCCCAGTTCGGTAGAGTAGGCGCTCAGCGCCGGCAGGCACGACTCGTAGGCTTCGCGCAGCTCTGCGCTGTTGCACACCGCATTGAGGTGGCTGACCGGGCTCCATGCGGCGCCCAGGCGGTCGTTCAATTCGTCCATGGCCAGCACCAGGCCAGCCCAGGTAGGGTTCTTGCCCTGCTTTTCGAGGATCTCGGCAATGGCTTTACGGTTGTCGGCCAGGATCGCTTCGATCGCCGGCAACACGTGTTCGGCACGGATTTGCGAGAAGGGCGGCAGATCGTAGGACTGCAGAAGCGGGTTGTTCGCACTCACGGTTTGGATACCTTGGCAGAAGAAACACTGCCCCATCTTAATTACAATCGACGCCGACCGCAGCAGGCAGCCTGCCTATCGGCACAGATGAGAGACGCTATCATGGCCATCCGAAGCTTCCAGCAACACACTCCGAAAGTTGGGCCCAGGGCCTTCGTCGACCGATCGGCGGTAGTGCTGGGCGACGTGGAAATCGGTGAAGACAGCTCCGTCTGGCCGTTGACCGTGATACGCGGCGACATGCACCGCATCCGCATCGGCGCGCGCACCAGCGTGCAGGACGGCAGCGTGCTGCACATCACCCATGCCGGTCCGTTCAACCCGGACGGCTTCCCGTTGATCATCGGTGACGAGGTGACCATCGGTCATAAGGTCATGCTGCATGGCTGCACCCTGGGCAATCGCATCCTGGTCGGCATGGGCAGTACCATCATGGACGGCGCCATTGTCGAGGACGAAGTGATCATCGGCGCCGGCAGCCTGGTGCCGCCGGGCAAGCGCCTGGTCAGTGGCTACCTGTACATGGGTAGCCCGGTGAAACAGGCCCGGCTGCTGAACGAGCAGGAACATGCATTTTTTGCCTACAGCGCCAGTAACTACGTGAAGCTCAAAGACCAGCATTTGGCCGAAGGCTACGATCAACCGGAATGACCGAATTCGCGGGTAAACCCGCTCCCACAGGTACGGCGCCAGCCCCAGGCCCTGTGATATCCCTGTGGGAGCGGGTTTACCCGCGAAGAAGATCACGCAGCACTCAAAGTGGACCCCCGCAAAATGCACCAGCAAAACATCCTCTTCGACCTCGACGGCACCCTGACCGACCCGCGCCAGGGCATCACCCGCTCGATCCAGTACGCCCTGGCCAAACTGGGTATCGACGAGCCAGACCTCACCCGCCTCGAGCACTTCATCGGCCCACCCCTGTTGCAGGCCTTCATGCATTTCTACAGTTTCGACGAAGCCAAGGCCTGGGAGGCGGTGAACTTCTATCGGGAACGCTTCAAGGTCACCGGCCTGTACGAAAACCTGGTGTTCGAAGGTGTACCGGAGCTGCTCGAGGCCCTGACCGGTCAGGGCCGCACGCTGTATATCGCCACCTCAAAACCGTGGGAGTTCGCCCGTGAAATCGCCCGGCACTTCGCCTTCGACCACCACTTCAAGGTGATCTACGGCAGTGAGCTGGACGGCACGCGCACCAACAAGGTGGAGCTGATTCGCCACCTGCTGGATGAAGAAGGGCTGGACCCGGCGCAGACGCTGATGATCGGCGACCGCAAGCATGACCTGATCGGTGCGCGCAGCAATGGCTTGCAAGCGGTGGCGGTGGGGTACGGGTTTGGTAGCCAGGAAGAGTTGATGGCGGAAGAACCGGCCTACCACTTTGCTACCTTGGCCGAGATGCATCAGGCGTTCCTCAAGGCTTGATGGCCCTGGGGGCTGCTTTGCAGCCCATCGCGACGCAAGGCCGCTCCCACATCGATCGGCGTAAGCAGGACCTTTGTGGGAGCGGCCTTGCGTCGCGATGGGCCGCAAAGCGGCCCCAAATTCTCACAGGTTCACCATCAACCGCTGCAACGCCGCCTTCCGCCCTTCAATCGGCAACTGCCCCAACTGTTCGACGCGCTGGTAAAACCGCGCCCAATCCCCACCCACCTCGCGGAACACCGCGGCAAACGCCGGCACCCACTGGTCATACAGCCCGAACGGCAGCAACTTGGCATTGTTCATCGGCCCATACATCCAGGCGTCATAGCGCTTGTCGCCACCCCACTGGCCATCCCTTAGCTGCCGGTACTCGCGCCTCAAGCGCTCGAACTCCGCCTGCTTGGCCGCCCGCTTCTGCACATCATCCAGAGGCCCGGCATAAATCGCCTGCAACCGCTCGCGGCAGGCCAGCACCAACCGGATCAATTGCTCACGTTGCTGCCCCTGCTCCCCGCCAGAGGCAGCCAGGCCAAGCGCCACACGCCATTGTCGCGTGCCTTCCTGCTCGACGAAGGAAGCAAACGACTCGTTGAACTCGGTATCGTCCTGCACATAGAAGCGCTGGTGGGCCAGCTCATGGAAGATCAATGTGGCCAGGCGCTCGTCGCTCCAGCCCACCATTGATGACAGGATCGGGTCGTCGAACCAGCCCAGCGTCGAATAGGCCTCCACGCCGCCCACGTACACATCCATGCCGTCCTGGCGCATCAACGCCGCCGCCCCACGCGCCGCGCCTTGCTGGTAATAGCCGCGGTAGGCCACACACCCCGCGATCGGGAAGCAGTGCGTCACTGGCTGCAACGACAGCTCGGGGGTGGCGAACACATTCCATACCACGTAGGGCCTGCCAATGTCGGCATACACCCGATAGCTGCGGTTGTCCGGCAGCTTAAGTTGCTGGCTGGCAAACAACCGCGCCTGCCTGGCGTGTTCCAGACGTGCGCGCAATTGCGTTGAAGTGGCCGGGTTGGCCACTACCTGCTCTACCGGCTGCCGTGCACGTAGCAGCTGCCACTGGCCTTCGACCAGCTGCCCATAGTAGGCGGCGCTGCTGCAACCGTTCAGCAGGAGTACCGCCAGCAGGGGAACCAAACGGATAAAAACACGGTCGAGTGGCCCAGGGCCTGAGCGCTGCATAAGAATAAGTCGAAGCATCTGCAACTGTCTGACTCGCTCAAGGCCGATTCACTCCAAGACTATCTCGCCAAGGGGGCGTTTCGCCATGCGTGCACTGTTGGTCACCGGTTCACTGTTGCTGATTTCCGCCTGTTCGACCTTGCCAGACCCGGACCCGAACCAGGCCTGGATCGACCTCACGCCCTACGACAACACTTCGCTCCATGCCGTGCAGGTAGATGAACGCGACTGGGCCGACAGCCGTTACTTCGAAGTACAGCCCGGCAGCCACGAGCTGACCGTGCGCTACCAGTTTCCTGTTACCCCCAGCAATATCGGCCCGGTCGAGGAGCCTTTATGGCGGGATTGCCAGGTCAAGCTGACCTTCAAGGATTTCAGTGCCGGCCAGCGCTACCAGCTGCAGGCTGGCAGCATCGGCTTCCGCCCCTGGATCAAGCTCTACGACCATCAGCAGAAACTGGTTGGCCAGGGCTTGCCTGCAGGCTGCCAGCGCACCTGAAATGCACAAACGGCGCTATGCTTGTAGCGTATAAGTCGCAAGCGGGAGTCTTGCCATGCGCCAGCCCATGATGCTGATCGCCCTCAGTGCACTGGGGGCTTGCGCCAGCCCCTTGCCGCCCGTCGATCCCAAGCAGGCCTGGGTCGACCTTTACACCATGACACCCGGCAGGGTGATCATGGCCGACCGCCTCGACGGCAAGCGCCTGGAGGATGGCCGTTACTTCCAGGTGACGCCAGGCAAGCACGAACTGGTAGTGCGCTTCGATTATGAGATCTACGGCGGCGGCCTCATGACCCAGCCCCGGGACCGTACCTGCTACCTGACCGTGCGCTTTGACAACTTCAAGGCCGGTGAACGCTATCGCCTGGAGGCGCGGGCGCCGGTGATGGAGCCGCAGGTGCTGCTGTATGACGGCAGCCGCAAGGTGGTGGTGAACGAGCCTAGCGAGGTGTTCTGCATTCCTTGATCCGGGGCTGCTTCGCAGCCCATTCGCAGCACAAGGCTGCTCCTACAGGGTTCCGCGTATATCCTGTAGGAGCAGCCTTGTGCTGCGAATGGCCCGCAAAGCGGCCCCCAAAATCCTGAACCTACCGATCATTCTTCTGATAAATGATCTTCTTGGTCCCACCGTCGCAGGTCCCGACGACCATGTTCTGGTCCTTGACCTCGCTGTTGGGCACGATCTCGAGGGTATAGGACGCAACACCCTGGGCCTGGATCTTGGCCTCGATCTCGGCTTTGAGCTCCTCGCACGGCTTGACCGCCGCCAACGCAGATGTGGCGACCAGGGAAGCCAACACGGTGATTGCTACGCGAATCATGAAACGGCTCCTGAAAGGGCAGCGTGCTGCCGACGCTGTTTAGACTACAACAAACCGCCCTCATTGCACCGCTTCAACCCACCAGCGCCGCATCCAGGCTGATCTTCGCGTTCAGCACCTTGGACACCGGGCACCCGGCCTTGGCCTTGTCGGCGATCTGCAAGAACTGCGCTTCACTTGCCCCGGGTACCTTGGCCCTGAGCACCAAATGCACCGCCGTAATGGCAAAGCCATCAGCTTGCTTGTCGAGGGTCACTTCGGCAGCGGTGTCGATCCTGTCCGGGGTGAGCCCCGCTTCGCCCAGCATCATCGACAGCGCCATCGAGAAACAGCCGGCGTGCGCCGCGCCGATCAGCTCCTCCGGGTTGGTCCCGGACGAGCCCTCGAAACGGGTGTTGAAGCCGTAGGGGTTCTGCTTGAGCGCGCCACTTTCGGTAGAAAGCAGCCCTTTGCCGTCTTTCAGGCCACCTTGCCAGATCGCCGATGCTGTCTTTTTCATGATGCCTCCTGGTCTCGGGTTACATGCTTATGGCTTCAGAGGTCAGCCGCCTACGGCAAGTTCAGAGCAATCGCACGGCAAGCATTGAATCCTTCGAATATGCCCATACAGAGTTGAAAAGGCCTGTGGCCAAACACCTTCGCGGAGGCTCCATGACGCAGTTGCGTGACCTGAAGATTTCCACCCTCGACCTGGTGCCGGTACGTGCCGACGCCGGCCCGGCGCAGTCACTGCACAACTCGCTGGACCTGGCGCAGCACGTCGAGCGCTTTGGCTACAACCGCTTCTGGGTGGCCGAGCACCACAACATGGACGGCATCGCCAGTTCGGCGACTTCCGTGCTGATCGGCTATCTGGCTGGGGGGACCTCGAGCATTCGCGTGGGCTCTGGTGGGGTCATGCTGCCCAACCATGCGCCGCTGGTGATCGCCGAGCAGTTCGGCACCCTGGCCAGCCTGTATCCGGGGCGCATCGACCTGGGTCTGGGCCGCGCGCCAGGCTCCGACCAGATGACTGCCTACGCCCTGCGTCGCGACCGCGCTGGCGGCCCGGATGACTTCCCGGACGATGTCGAGGAACTGTCACGCTACCTCGGCCCGCGTACCGATGATCAAAAAGTGATCGCCGTGCCTGGGCACGATACCGAGGTACCGATGTGGCTGCTTGGCTCCAGCCTGTTCAGCGCCCAGCTGGCCGGGATGCGCGGCATGCCCTACGCGTTCGCCTCGCACTTTGCGCCGCGCTTGATGCATGAGGCGATCCGCGTGTACCGCAACCACTTCAAGCCTTCGACCACACTGGACAAGCCGTATGTGATGCTGGGCATCCCCATGGTGGTGGCAGAAACCGATGAAAAGGCCGAGTACCTGGCCACTTCGGTGTACCAGCGCATCCTCGCGCTGATTCGCGGGCAGAGCCTGATGCAAAAGCCGCCGGTGGAAAGCATGGATGGGCTGTGGCTGCCCCATGAGCGGGACGCGGTAGGCAGCTTCCTCGGCCTGGCGATGATCGGCAGCCCGCAGAAGGTGCGGGCCAAGGTGGAAGTGCTGCTGGAGCAGACCGGGGCAGATGAGCTGATCTTTACCTGTGATTTGTATGAGCATGCGGACCGGATTCGGTCATATGAACTGATGGCGCAGGCACTCAAGACCGCATGATCCTCTTCGCGGGTAAACCCGCTCCCACAGGGATATCACAGGCCTGAGAGCGACGCTGTACCTGTGGGAGCGGGTTTACCCGCGAAGAAGCCAACGCGTTAACCGCGGCGGTACACAATCTCCTTGGTACCAGCCTCGCAACTGCCGATCACCTTGCCGGCCGGGTCGCCCTTGTCGACGATCTCCAGCTTGTAGCCGGTGACCCCTTTGGCATCCAGCTTGGCCGCAATCTCTGCCTTGAGCTCCTCGCACGGCTTGCCCGCCGCCAGCGCACCACCGGCCAGGGCCATCAGGCCCAGCGCCAGAATCAGTTTGTTCATCACTCGCTTTCCTTGTGCAGATGAAATCAGAAGGGGCGCCCGCCAAGGCGCGCCCTTCCTGAATACCCCATCATGCCGGGCTCATCCAGCCCGGCAGTGTTTCAGCTATTGGCGATGCGGAAGCCGACCTTTAGCGTGACTTGGAAGTGCGCCGCCTTGTTGTCGCGGATATGGCCCCGGGTATCTATCACTTCGAACCACTCCAGGTGCTTGATGCTCTTGCCGGCTTCGGCCAGGGCATTGTTGATGGCCTCCTCGATGCTGGTGGTCGACGACCCCACCAGTTCGATCTTCTTGTAGGTGTGATGATCGGTCATGAGCGCTCTCCTTGGATAACGGTGAGATTCAGCCTAGCAGCGCAGGCAGGGTTTACCTGCGAACCGTCACCGTTGGTAAAAGTTCGATCGCACTTTCGCTTCGCTTGGCAGTCGCAACCTCTACAGTCCACAACGCGAAGGAGAGTCAACATGCACCGCAATTCGCTGCGTAAAACGTCCCTGGAAAGTATGGAAGCCGAAATCGAGAGCCTTCTGAAGAGCCTGGAGAACCTCAAGCATGACGCGTCGGAAGAATCCCAGAAGTCGGTGAAGGCCATTCGCAGCAACGCCGAAAGCGCCCTTCGGCATTCCCGTAGCCTGCTGAGCGATGCCTACGAGGAAGTGAAGCAGCGGACCCGCCAGACCGGCCTCGCCACCCGTGATTACGCCCAGGAACACCCATACACCACGGCGGGTGTTGCCATCGGCGCACTGGGCCTGCTGGCGGCCTACTTGCTGTGCAAGCGCAACTAAGCGCTCTGGCGCGCCAGCTCCGCCCGTAACCACTGCGCCAACTGCTCGGCGCGCCCGTCCGCGGCGCGCCTGGGCACCCAAAGTGCCAAAGCCGCAGGGGTAGGTGAAAAACCCCACGGCGCACTCAAACGGCCCGCCCGCAGGTCATCGGCGACCAGCGGCTGCGGCGCAATCGCCACACCCAACCCGGCCACGGCAGCCTCCAGCAGGTAATACAGGTGCTCGAAAGCCTGGCCATAGTGAAGGGCCGCCGGCTCCAACCCCTGTTCCAGCGCCCAGGTCGGCCAAGCCTGCGGGCGCGAGGTGGTGTGCAGCAAGGCTTCGCCCAGCAACGCCTTGGCTGGCGCGCCCTGCAAGCGCTCGAAACCGGCGAAATGCGGGCTGAGCACCGGCCCGATGCGTTCCTCGGCCAGTACATGCACTTGCATGTCCCCCGGCCACGGCGGCTCGGCATACACCAACAACGCATCCAGCCCTGGCCGCCGCGGGTCCAGGTCGCCTTCACCGGCCGACAGGTGCAAGCGCAGTTCAGGCAAGTCAGCCTGCAGCCGCCCCAGTCGTGGGATAAACCAGCGCGCCAGCAAGCTGCCCGAACAACCCAGCACGAATGGTGCATCGCTGACATCGTGGCTGAGCTCGGCGCACACGCTACGCAGGCGGTCAAAGGCTTCGCCACTGGCATCGCGCAGGCGTACGCCGGCATCTGTGAGTTTGATGCCACGCCCGTCCTTCACGAACAGCGCTACGCCCAAGTGCTCTTCAAGTACCTTGATCTGCCGGCTGACGGCGCCATGGGTGACGTGCAGCGCTTCGGCCGCCTGGCTGACGCTATTGAGCCGTGCGGTAGCCTCGAAGGCCCGCAGGGCATTGAGGGGAGGAAGGTCGTGGGCCATTTTACCTGTGAGTTTTTCTGACAAGTTTGCGCAATCTTATCGGTTTTCAGCAGGGCTTGCCGTGGTTAGAGTAAAGCCCATCACTTGTTCATTACGCCCTGGAGCGCCCCGATGACCCAGTCCCAATACCGTCCCGGCCCTGACGCCAATGGCCTGTTCGGCTCGTTCGGCGGCCGCTACGTGGCCGAAACCCTGATGCCACTGGTGCTGGACCTGGCCCGCGAATACGAAGCGGCCAAGGCAGACCCCAAGTTCCTCGAAGAGCTGGCCTACTTCCAGCGCGACTACATCGGCCGCCCCAACCCGCTGTACTTCGCCGAACGCCTGACCGAGCACTGCGGCGGCGCGAAGATTTTCTTCAAGCGTGAAGAACTCAACCACACCGGCGCGCACAAGGTAAACAACTGCATCGGCCAGGTGCTGCTGGCCAAGCGCATGGGCAAGAAGCGTCTGATTGCCGAAACCGGCGCCGGCATGCACGGCGTGGCCACCGCCACCGTCGCGGCCCGCTTCGGCCTGCCTTGTGTGATCTACATGGGTGCCACCGACATCGAGCGCCAGCAGGCCAACGTGTTCCGCATGAAGCTGCTGGGCGCCGAGATCGTGCCGGTCACCGCCGGTACCGGCACCCTGAAAGATGCCATGAACGAAGCCCTGCGCGACTGGGTCACCAACGTCGAAGACACCTTCTACCTGATCGGCACCGTGGCCGGCCCGCACCCGTACCCGGCCATGGTCCGCGACTTCCAGTCGATCATCGGCAAGGAAACCCGCGCCCAGTTGCAAGAGAAGGAAGGCCGCCTGCCAGACAGCCTGGTAGCCTGCGTCGGTGGTGGCTCCAACGCCATGGGCCTGTTCCATGAATTCCTCGAAGAGCCAAGCGTGCAGATCATCGGCGTCGAAGCCGGTGGCCATGGCGTGCACACCGACAAGCACGCCGCCAGCCTGAACGGCGGCGTACCGGGCGTGCTGCACGGCAACCGCACCTACCTGCTGCAGGACGAAGACGGCCAGATCACCGACGCCCACTCGATTTCCGCCGGCCTGGACTACCCGGGCATCGGCCCGGAACACGCCTACCTGCACGAAGTGAAGCGTGTGGAATACGTCAGCATCACTGACGACGAGGCGTTGGACGCGTTCCATGCCTGCTGCCGACTGGAAGGCATCATCCCGGCACTGGAAAGCTCCCACGCCCTGGCCGAAGCGATCAAGCGCGCACCGAAGCTGCCCAAGGACCACCTGATGGTGATCTGCCTGTCGGGCCGCGGTGACAAAGACATGCAAACCGTCATGAGCCACATGGCCGCCCAGGAGAAACAGGCATGAGCCGTCTTGAACAACGTTTCGCCGAGCTGAAAGCCGAAGGCCGCTCGGCACTGGTCACCTTCGTCACCGCGGGCGACCCGGGCTATGACGCCTCGCTGCAGATCCTCAAGGGCCTGCCGGCTGCCGGTGCCGACGTGATCGAACTGGGCATGCCGTTCACCGACCCGATGGCCGATGGTGTGGCGATCCAGCTGGCCACCCTGCGCGCCCTGGAGGCTGGCCAGACCTTGGCCAAGACCCTGCAGATGGTTCGCGAATTCCGTGTGGATAACCAGACCACGCCGATCGTGCTGATGGGTTACTACAACCCGATCCACCGCTTTGGCGTGGAAAAGTTCGTGGCCGAAGCCAAGCAAGCGGGTGTCGATGGCCTGATCATCGTCGACCTGCCGCCAGAGCACGACGCCGAACTGGCGACCCCGGCCCAGGCCGCGGGTATCGACTTCATCCGCCTGACCACCCCGACCACCGACGACGCGCGCCTGCCGCGCGTGCTGGAGCGCAGCTCCGGGTTCGTCTACTACGTGTCGGTGGCCGGTGTAACCGGCGCTGGCTCGGCGACCACCGAGCACGTGACCGAAGCCATTGCCCGCCTGCGTCGGCATACCGATCTGCCGATCAGCGTTGGTTTTGGCATTCGTACGCCGGAGCAGGCTGCGGCCATTGCCCGCCTGTCGGACGGCGTGGTGGTGGGCTCGGCGCTGGTCGACAAGATTGCCCAGGCCAAGAATGCCGAGCAGGCAGTGAACGATGTATTGAGCTTGTGCTCGGCACTGGCTGAAGGGGTGCGCGGCGCTCGTCGCTGAACCGCGTCGCCTTCATCGCCGGCAAGCCAGCTCCCACAGGTACAGCGCCGCCCTCAGGCCCTGTGATATCCCTGTGGGAGCGGGCGAGCCCGCGAAGAGGCCCGCACAAGCAACAGAGCCTCAGCCCCCAAAAATCGACAGATCCAGCGGCCTTACAGCCCCCATCCAGATCGCATGATCCCGGTGGTCCGCCAGTTCATCCCCGGTCAGCGGATGCATGAACACCACCAACCCCTTCCGATACAACGCCAACCACGGCAACACCACCCCCACCACCTCCGGCCCGAACGCCAACTGACAGCTCCAGTCCGGATGCGGCCCCACCGGTTTCTGGTGCATGCGCCCCATGGTCACGGGAAACAGCCGCGCCGCCTCCTCACACAGTTCACGGGCCTGGTCCATGGTCGCTGCGTCGTAGTAAACGTGGGCGTGATAGCCCTTGATCCTTTGCACGATAACTCCTGATTGCGGTCCAACCATCACCACCTGCAAAGGGAGTGATGCAGTGAAAAACGCCGAAACCCCAGTGTTCAAACTGGTCCTGTTCGGGCCTGAAAGCAGCCTGGGCAATGCCCTGATGGTAGAGCTGCTGTCGCGCCAGCACGAAGTCACCGCCGTGGTCGACGACCTCAACCGCCATGCGCCGCGCCCCGGCCTGCATTTCAAGATAGGCGGGCTGGGCGATGCCGACCAGGCGGAGCAGGGCGCGGCAGGCGGGTCAGCAGTAATTGCCTTGTTGTCGACGCTGGCGTCGGGCGATCTGCCCGGGCAAGCCCGCATGAGCGAGGCGCTGGTGGCGGGGCTGAAGCGTACGACTATACGCCGGCTGTTGTTGGTGGGCGATTTCGATGTGCTGGATGAGCCGGGCAAGTACAGCGAGGCAGAGCGGGAGTGTGTGGACCAGGTGGTGGACGGGTTACAGCGCAGTGCCTTGCACTGGACGTTGATCAATGCGCCGCAGGAGCTGCCCGGGTTGGGGATGGAGCACTTTCGCAGCACCGAGGGAACGCTGGAGCCGGGGTTGGCTGAGCCGTTGCGGCACCTGGCCAGGGTAGCGGCGGGGATGGTGGATATGCTGGAGCTGGATTTGCACCGGGGCGAGCATCTGAACTTCGTGGTCTAGATTGCCGGGGCTGCTGTGCAGCCCATCGCGACGCAAGGCCGCTCCTACACGGGCCGGCGTGCGCAGTACCTTTGTAGGAGCGGCCTTGTGTCGCGATGGGCCGCAAAGCGGCCCTAAAATCTCAAAGGCTGCGCTCTTGCTCCAACCAATCCACAAACCGCTCGATCAACGCCCCACGCCGCTTGCGTGGCGGCAACACCGCGTAATACCCGCGCGCCGAGCGCAAACTCCCCTCCAACGGCCGGCATAGCAACCCTTGCTCCACCAACCCATCCACCAAGTGACCCCAACCAATAGCCACCCCCTGCCCAGCGATCGCCGCCTGGATCAGCAACGTATAGTTATCGAACCGCAACTGCCCCGTCGGCGGCGGGCTGGCCACGCCAAACCCGCGAAACACGCCCGCCCAGTCAAACCAGCGGCTAGCCTGCTCGCCCTTCAAGTGCAGCAAGGGCAACCGTTGCAAAGCCACGGCTGACAAGGGTTTGCCATGAGTCAGCCGGGGGCTGCACACCGGGAAAACCTCCTCATCGAATAGCCAACGGCTCTCGCCCTGGTGAAAGCGCCCGTCGCCAAACAGCACCGCAACATCAATGTCCGGCCGCAACATGCCCTGGCTACGCTCACCGGTCACCAGGCTCACGTCCACCTGTGGATAAGCCTCGTGAAAACGATGCAGCCGTGGCATCAGCCAGAACGCCGCAAAAGCGAAGTCGGTAGCCACCTGCAGCACTTCACGCTGGCCCCGCCCACTGGCCTGGGCAATACCCTCCTCCATGGCCTGCAGGCCTTGATGAACCTGTTCGAACAGCACCTGGCCAGCCTCGGTCAGCTCGATCCCGCGGTAAATGCGGTCGAAAAGGCGTGTGCCCAACTGTGCCTCCAGCCGTTTGACTTGCTGGCTCACCGCCGGCTGCGTAGTACCCAGTTCCAGCGCCGCAGCGGTAAAGCCACGCAACCGTGCGGCGGCCTCGAACACGCGCAATGTATCCAGCGACAACTTGGCAAGGTGGTCAAACATAAGCAGGGCTAATCCCAGTCATTGCCCGTCATGGGCTTTACCCATGTTATCCACAGTCGCATCTTGATAGGCAAGCGGTCCGCATAACCCTCAAAGATGGAAGACACCATGACGCGCCCGAATATCCTGTTCATCATGGCCGACCAGATGGCCGCACCCTTGCTGCCGATCTACGCCTCTTCACCGATCCAGATGCCGCACCTGAGCCGCCTTGCCGAACAGGCGGTGGTGTTCGACTCGGCCTACTGCAACAGCCCGTTGTGCGCCCCCTCGCGCTTCACCCTGGTCAGCGGTCAGTTGCCCAGTCGCATCGGTGCCTACGACAACGCCGCCGACTTCCCTGCCGACGTACCGACGTACGCCCATTACCTGCGCCGCCTGGGTTACCGCACCGCGCTGTCGGGCAAGATGCACTTCTGTGGCCCTGACCAGCTGCACGGCTACGAAGAACGACTGACCAGCGATATCTACCCAGCCGACTATGGCTGGGCGGTGAATTGGGATGAGCCCAACGTGCGCCCGAGCTGGTACCACAACATGTCCTCGGTGCTGCAGGCGGGCCCGTGCGTGCGTACCAACCAGCTGGATTTCGACGAAGAAGTGGTCTTCAAGGCGCGCCAGTACCTGTACGACCATGTGCGCGAAAATGATGGCCGGCCGTTCTGCCTCACCGTGTCGATGACCCACCCGCACGACCCGTACACCATCCCCAAGCGCTACTGGGATCGCTACGAGGGTATGGATATCCCCATGCCCCGCGCCGAATTCAGCCAGGCAGAACTCGACCCGCACTCACAGCGCCTGTTGAAAGTCTACGACTTGTGGAACAAGCCGCTGCCTGTGGACAAGATCCGCGATGCCCGCCGTGCCTACTTCGGCGCCTGCAGCTACATCGACGACAACATCGGCCTGCTGCTGCAGACCTTGGAGGAATGCAACCTGGCCGACGACACTCTGATCGTGTTCTCCGGCGACCACGGCGACATGCTTGGCGAACGAGGCCTCTGGTACAAGATGCACTGGTTCGAGATGTCGGCGCGGGTGCCGCTGCTGGTGCACGCGCCGAAACGCTACGCGCCAGCCCGGGTCAGCGCCTCGGTGTCTACCTGCGACCTGCTACCGACCCTGGTCGAACTGGCTGGCGGCTCTGTGGATAACCACCTGCATCTGGATGGCCGCTCGCTGGTCGGCCACCTGCAAGGGCAGGGCGGCCATGACGAGGTGATCGGCGAGTACATGGCCGAAGGTACCGTTGGCCCGCTGATGATGATCCGCCGCGGGCCCTACAAGTTCGTGTACAGCGAAGACGACCCATGCCTACTCTATGACCTGAGCCGCGACCCGCACGAGCGGGAGAACCTCACCGGCAGCCCGGAGCACCAGGCGCTGCTGCAGGCATTTATCGATGAAGCACAGCAGCGCTGGGATATCCCCAGCCTGCGCCAGCAGGTTCTGGCCAGCCAGCGGCGCCGCCGCCTGGTGGCCGAGGCGCTGGCCATCGGCAAGCTGAAAAGCTGGGACCACCAACCGCTGGTGGATGCCAGCCAACAGTACATGCGCAACCACATCGATCTCGACGACCTCGAGCGCAAGGCACGTTATCCACAGCCCGCCCCCCTGGATTGAGAAAAGAGGCCGCCATGCACAAGTTCTCCGCCGCCGTGTTCGCCCTGGCCCTGAGCCTGGGTACCGCCACGGCTCACGCCGCCGACAGCGACGCGCAATGCACCACCGTGAAGATGGCCGACCCCGGCTGGAGCGACATCGCCACCACCAACGCCTTGGCCCGCCTGCTGCTGGAAAGCCTGGGTTACCGGGTGAAGATCGACAGCCTGGCCGTGCCGATCATCTACGGCGGCCTCAAGGATGGCCGCGTCGATGCCTTCCTCGGCAACTGGATGCCGGCACAGCAGGGCTTTCATGACAAGTTCATCGCCAATGGCGATGTGCAGCAGCTCTCGCGCAATCTGGAAGGAACCGAGTTCACCCTGGCAGTGCCCGACTATGTGTGGAATGCCGGGGTGAAGGATTTCGCCGACTTGCAGAAGCACGCCGACCAGTTCGACAAGAAGCTGTACGGGATCGGTTCCGGGGCACCGGCCAACCTGTCGTTGAAGGAAATCATCGACAAGAATGAATTCAACCTCGGCCAGTGGAAGCTGGTTGAGTCCAGCGAGCAGGCGATGCTGGCGCAGGTCGACCGGGCGGTGAAGAAACAACAGTTCATCACCTTCCTGGGCTGGACCCCGCACCCGATGAACGTGAAGCTGAAGATGCATTACCTGACCGGCGGGGAGAAGTGGTTTGGCAGCAAGGGCGAGGTGTATACCCTGACCCGCAAGGGTTATCCACAAGCCTGCCCGAATGCGGCCAGGCTGCTGGGCAACCTGAAGTTCACGCTGAATATGGAAAACGCCATCATGGCCGAGGTTGTGGACAAGAAGATCGGCTTCGATGATGCGGCCAAGGCTTGGCTGAAGGCGCACCCCGAGGTGCTGGAAGGGTGGCTGGCCGGAGTGACCACCAAAGGTGGTGGGGATGCGAGCGAAGCAGTAAAAACCAAGCTGTAAATCGATCCTGTGGGAGCGGGTTCACCCGCGAAAGCGTCGGTAGCCTCACTGCCGCATTCGCGGGTGAACCCGCTCCCACAGGGGGACAGTGCACCTTCGGAAATCTGGATATCTCATGCATCGCCTCACTCACCTGCTGCCCTTCCTTTCCTGGCTCCCCCGCCAATCGGGCCGCAGCCTGCGCCAGGACCTGTTGGTAGGCCTGAGCGGTGCAATCCTCGCCCTGCCGCAATCCATCGCCTACGCCCTGATCGCCGGTCTGCCCGCCGAATACGGCTTGTACGCCGCCATCGTGCCAGTGCTGATAGCCTGCCTGTGGGGTTCGTCATGGCACCTGATCTGCGGCCCCACCGCCGCCATCTCCATCGTCCTCTACGCCAGCATCAGCCCGCTGGCCGTGGCCGGAAGCGCCGACTATGTCACCCTGGTGCTGCTGCTGACCTTCCTCGGCGGCATCTTCCAGTTGCTGCTGGGGCTTTTGCGGTTCGGCGCACTGGTCAACTTCGTCTCCCATTCTGTGGTGCTTGGCTTTACCTTGGGCGCCGCTGTCGTCATTGCCCTGGGCCAGCTACCCAACCTGCTGGGCATGGACCTGCCAAGCCAGGCCACGGCGATGAAGACGGTGCAGGACCTGGCCAGCCATGCCGGCGAGGTCGACCTGCCTTCCTTGATTCTGGGCCTGGCCACAGTGGTGATCGGCGTGTGCTTCAAGCTCTGGCGCCCACGCTGGCCCAGCCTGTTGATAAGCCTGATTCTGGTTAGCCTTCTGGCCTGGCTGCTGCCCGGGTTCTTTGGCCATGTGCCGCGAGTGCCGGCATTCACCGGCCAGCTGCCACCCTTCAGTCCGCTGCCCTTGCTGGATGTGGAACTGATCCTGCGCCTGTTACCCAGCGCCGTGGCGGTGGGCATGCTCGGGCTGGTCACCAGCCTGTCGATTGCCCGCTCGTTGTCCGCACGTTCGGAGCAGTTGATCGACGCTGACCAGGAGATACGCGCACAGGGCTTGTCGAACATTGTTGGTGCGTTTTTCTCCGGTTACCTGTCTTCCGGCTCTTTCACCCGCTCCGGGCTGAGCTACGACGCCGGCGCCCGCTCGCCCATGGCCGGGGTATTCTCGGCGCTGTGGGTGGCGGTGTTCGCCGTCGCCGGGGCCGGCCTGATCGCGCACCTGCCGATCCCGGCCATGGCTGGCAGCATCTTGCTGATCTGCTGGGGGTTGGTGGACCACCAGGGCATTCGCGCGCTGTTTCGAGTCAGTCGCTCGGAGTTCCTGGTGATGGCGCTGACAGCGGCAGCAACCTTGTTGCTGGAGCTGCAGACGGCGATCTATGCCGGAGTGCTGGCATCGCTGTTCTTCTATCTGAAGCGCACCTCGCGGCCTCGGGTGCAGCAGAGCCGTGAAGGGGAGGCGGATGTGCTGCGGGTGGGCGGGTCGATCTTCTTTGGCGCGGCGCATTACCTGCAGGTGCGCTTGCAGCGCTGCCAAGGGCCGCATGTGGTGATCGATGCGCGGCAGGTGAATTTTATCGATTACTCGGGGGTGGATATGTTGCACCGCGAGGCGCGTCGGTTGCGGCGGGCGGGAGGGAGCCTGACCCTGCACCGGGCCAGGCCGCAGGTGATCGAGGAATTGCAGAAGCTGGAAGGGGTGGAGTTGTGCCCGATCCGGTTTGAAGAGTGATATTGGGCTGAGATTTTTGGGGCTGCTGCGCAGCCCATCGCGACGCAAGGCCGCTCCTACACCGACCGCACAATGCCTGCTGACGCGGTCCCCTGTAGGAGCGGCCTTGTGTCGCGATGGGCCGCAAAGCGGCCCCGACAATCTCAGCCCCGAGCCAGCTGCCGGCGCAACTCAGCCAACACCGGCGCCGTATCCGGCCGCACCCCACGCCAGATAAAGAACGCCTCAGCCGCCTGCTCAGCCAGCATCCCCAAGCCATCCAGCACCTTCACCGCACCCAGCTTCTCAGCCCACTGGCAAAACGGCGTAGGCTCCTTGCCATACATCATGTCATAGCAAACCGTGCGCCCCGCTTCGACCAGGCTGTCGGCAATCGGCGGCAACTCTCCGGCCAGGCTCGCCGAGGTGGCATTGATGATCACATCCACCGGCTCCTGCAACCAGGCAAACCCGCTGGCTACCACCGGCCCCAGTTCATCGAACTCACGCGCCAACTGCTCGGCCTTTTCCACGGTACGGTTGGCAATCACCAGCGACTGCGGCTTGTGCGCCAGGATCGGTTCCAGCACACCACGCACCGCACCACCGGCCCCCAGGATCAGAATGCGCTTGCCCGCAAGCTCCACCCCGGCATTCACCGTCAGGTCGCGCACCAGGCCAGTGCCATCGGTGTTGTCGCCCTGCAGGCTGCCATCGGCCAGCTTGCTCAGCGTGTTCACTGCGCCAGCGCGCTGGGCACGCGGGGTCAGGCTGTCGCACAGGCGGTAGGCCTCTTCCTTGAACGGCACGGTAACGTTGCCGCCGCTACCTTGCTTGAAGAAACCGCGCGCGCAGTCGCTGAATTCGTCCAGTGGCGCCAGCAGCGTCCTGTACTCCAGGTCCTGGCCGGTCTGCTCGGCAAACAGGCGATGAATCAACGGCGATTTGCTGTGGCCGATGGGGTTACCAAAAACAACGTACTGGTCCATGACGGCTCCTTGGTTATCCACAGAATTACTGGCCGAGCCAGTCGCGGTCCTGCAGGAAGTACTCGGTCAGGCGCGCTTCTTCGCTGCCAGGCGTGGGTTTCCAGTCGTAACCCCAGCGAACCTGCGGCGGCAGCGACATGAGAATGGACTCGGTGCGCCCACCGGACTGCAGGCCGAAAAGGGTGCCACGGTCGTAGACCAGGTTGAACTCCACGTAGCGGCCACGGCGGTACTCCTGGAACTCGCGCTGCTGTGGGGTGTAAGGGGTGTCCTTGCGACGCTGGATGATTGGCAGGTAGGCGTTGACGTAGGCGTCGCCGATGGCCCGGATGAAGGCGAAGCAAGTGTCGAAGTCCCATTCGTTCAGGTCATCGAAGAACAGGCCACCGATACCGCGTGGCTCGCCGCGGTGCTTGAGGTGGAAATAGCGGTCGCACCAGGCCTTGTAGCGCGGGTACACGTCGGCGCCGAACGGCGCGCAGGCCTGCTCGGCCACACGGTGCCAGTGGATGCAGTCTTCTTCATTGCCGTAGTACGGGGTCAGGTCGAAGCCGCCGCCGAACCACCAGACAGCCTCTTCACCTTCCTTTTCGGCGATGAAGAAGCGCACGTTGGCATGGGAAGTGGGTACATGCGGGTTGTGCGGGTGGATCACCAGCGACACACCCAGGGCCTCGAAGCCACGGCCCGCCAGTTCGGGGCGGTGGGCACTGGCCGACGGCGGCAGGCCGGCGCCGAACACGTGAGAAAAGTTGACCCCGCCTTTCTCGATCACCTTGCCGTCGCCGATCACCCGCGTGCGGCCCCCGCCACCAGCATCGCGCACCCAGGCGTCCTCGACGAAGCGGGCGCCGCCGTCTTCTGTTTCGAGGGCAGAGCAGATGCGGTCTTGCAGGTCGAGCAGGTAGGCTTTCACGGCCTCGGTGCGGCTAGTCATCGGGTCACCAGGAACGGGCAGGGAAGAATTCGCCGCGTAGCATACCACCCCCAGCCCGCGCGCCGCAGTTGACGGCGATCAAGCAACATGACGAGGGCCGGCCAACCAAATAAGCGTACATTTATTTGATCAGCCAGCGGACTGAACCCACAACGCCATTGAATGAACAATTAAGTGGATGTATTTCAAAAGGCCAGCAGCTAAGCAAGCATCAATTTAATCCTGACTTGTATGAAGCATAATCTATCAAACCCTTGTCTGTTTCTACCTCTCTAACGGCCATAATAGCTTCGGCGACGCCCTCTGGATTCTTGTAAAAGCAAGCTTTCGCTACAACACGACCGTACTTGGCGGGGCTGAGGTTAAAACTGTCTCCTTCCCGCATAGCCGAGAATACCGCTCTGCTATCTTCTAAAGAGAACTTCATCCACTCGCCCGTATTATCTGCATGGATGAAAATAATTGTATATTCCATAATGCACCTCTTGGGTTATTTACCGATTCATGATGGAAAAAACCCACTCACCACGCCACTTGCAGAGTTACTAGTTGACTTCAGAACGAACGCGTTGCTTCAGGCTTGTGAGCCGTGATTCATGCACCCGCTGTTGCTCGCAGAACAGTTTTGTTTGAGTTAATCACGCTCTGTCCTGCTGCAGGAGTTGACGGCATTGCGGCAAAGGCGTCCGATAGAAGGCCTTTCCCGATCCCGACTACAGGAGTGCGAGATGGCCAAGCGTATCCAGTTCAGCCAGCATGGCGGCCCGGAAGTGTTGCAATTGGTGGAATTCGAACCCGCTCCGCCAGGGCCACAGCAGGTGCGTGTGCGTAACCATGCGATCGGCCTGAACTTCATCGATACCTACTTCCGCAGCGGGCTGTATGCGCCGCCATCCCTGCCTTCGGGCCTGGGTACCGAAGCGGCGGGCGTGGTCGAGGCGGTCGGCGAAGGCGTGACGCGGCTGAAGGTTGGAGACCGCGTAGCTCATGCCGGCGGCCCGCTGGGCGCGTATAGCGAGGTGCATACGCTGCCGGAAGCCAACCTGGTGAAGCTGCCCGACAACATCAGCTTCGAACAGGCGGCGGCGGTGATGCTCAAGGGTTTGACCGTGCAGTACCTGCTGAAGCAGACCTACCAGGTGAAGTCGGGTGATGTGATTCTGTTCCATGCAGCGGCTGGAGGCGTGGGTTCGTTGGCGTGCCAGTGGGCGAAGGCGCTGGGCGCCAAGCTGATCGGTACTGTGAGCTCTGCCGAAAAGGCCGAGCGGGCCAAGGCGCTGGGGGCGTGGGCGACCATCGATTACAGCCGTGAAGACGTGGCCAAGCGGGTGCTGGAGCTGACCGACGGCAAGAAATGCCCGGTGGTATATGACGGTGTGGGTGCCGATACCTGGCTGACCTCGCTGGACTGCCTGCAGCCGCGTGGGTTGATGGTGAGCTTTGGTAATGCCTCGGGGGCAGTGAGCGGGGTGAACCTGGGGATTCTGGCGCAGAAGGGCTCGCTCTATGTGACCCGGCCGACGTTGGCGACCTATGCCAACAATGCCGAGAATACCCAGGCCATGGCCGATGACCTGTTTGCGATGATTGGTAGCGGCAAGCTGGTTGTGGATATCCAACAGCGGTATCCACTGAGTGAGGCGGCCAAGGCACAGGCGGAGCTGTCGGCTCGGCGGACTGTGGGCTCCACAATTCTTCTTCCTTGAGTTCACACCCCAGGTACTACACCGATCTTAAGTGCAGTGCCATCCCTGTGGGAGCGGGCATGCCCGCGAAGCAAGCACCGCGGTGCATGGCACCGGCTACGCCGGTGTTCGCGGGCGCGCCCGCTCCCACAGGTACTGCACCAACCTTGAATACAGCGCTATCCCTGTGGGAGCGGGTTTACCCGCAAAGTAGGCACTGCGGTGTTTGGCACCGGCTCCGCCGGTGTTCGCGGGCGCGCCCGCTCCCACAGGTACTGCATCGGCTTTGAATACGGCGCTATCCCTGTGGGAGCGGGCATGCCCGCGAACACGGGCGAAGCCCGTGCCAGGCACCGCGTTGGATTCTTCGCGGGCTCGCCCGCTCCCACAGGAGGTCGCGGCCAGGCCTGTGGATATGTATCAGCCCGGGCGAACGACTTCGCCTGTGGCCAGGTTGCGAATCACACTCGGGTTCTTCCGCCCGCCCAACGCTCCACCCAACACCAGATCCAGCTGCCCATGGAAGTACTGCTCCACCCGCAACCGGGTCTTCGCCGCCGGGCGCCCGCCCGGGTTGCACGAGGTGGAAATCAACGGCCCGACCAACGCGCACAGCTCACGCACCACCGGGTGGTCACTGACCCGCAGCGCCACGGTGTCATGCTCCCCGGTCACCCACTCGGGCAACAGGTCCTGGTGTGGCACCAGCCAGGTGTTCGGCCCCGGCCAGGTGCTACCCATGCGGTCGATCCAGTCTTCGGGAAAATCCTCGAACAAAAAGTCGAACTGGCGGATGTTGTCGGCAACCAGAATCAGCCCTTTATCCACAGGCCGCGACTTAAGCGCCAGCAGGCGATACACCGCGTCCTCGTTCCACGGGTCACAGCCCAGGCCCCAGACCGCTTCCGTCGGGTAGGCGATCACCGCGCCCGCCCGGATCTCACGTGCGGCTTGTTGCACACGAAAACTGCTCACCATTTCTGTCACTCCGCCTATAACCCTTGCTTGTGAGCAGTGTACTTAGCCCGCGCGGGCAAACCAACGCCCGGCTTCGTTGCTGACCCGGCCTTCCAGCTCCAATTCGGTCAGTTGCGCCAGCACCTCGGCCAAGGGCAGCTCGCTGCAGTAGGCCAGGCTTTCGCTGGTTTGTGGCGCAGCATGCAGCAAGGCGAGCAGAGGATGGTCGAATTTGTCCACAACCGCAGGTGGCAGGTTCTGCCAGCCCTGCAGGCTTTCCAATATCTGCTCCACGCTCTCCACCAGCAGCGCGCCGTCACGTATCAACTGGTGGCAGCCCTTGGCTCCAGGGTGGTGAATAGAGCCCGGTATGGCATACACCTCGCGGCCTTGCTCGGCCGCCAGACGGGCAGTGATCAGCGAACCACTGGCCAGGCTGGCCTCGACCACCAGCACGCCGAGCGACAGGCCACTGATGATGCGATTACGCCGCGGGAAGTTGCCAGGCAGCGGCCCGGCATCCAGCGGGTACTCGGAAACCAGCGCGCTTCCATTGTCGATCATCGCTTGCGCAAGCGACTTGTGGCGCTGTGGATAAAGTTTTTGCAACCCCGTACCGAGCACGCCAATCGTGCCCCCACCAGCCTGCAATGCGGCCCGATGAGCGGCACCGTCGATGCCCACGGCCAAGCCGCTGGTAATGGTGAAACCGGCCTGCGCCAGGTAGCGGGAAAATGCCGCAGCGGTATCGAGCGCCGGGGGTGAAGCACGCCTGCTGCCCACAATTGCCAGTTGTGGGCGCTCGAGCAAGGCGGGGTCGCCTGCTACGAAAAGCAGCGGAGGGGCATCGTCGATTTCCGCCAATAGTGGCGGGTAGCCAGGGCTGTCCCACATCAGTAAATGCTGGCCTGGGCGCTCTAGCCAGGCCATTGCGGCCAATGCACCCTCACGTACTTCGGCACTGCGCCGGGCATCTATGGTGGCCTGTGGTATGCCCAATGCGCGCCAGGCGCCGGCCGGAGCACACAGCGCCGACGAGGCACTGCCAAAGGCCTCCAGCAAGGTGTTAAAGCGACGCAATCCTGTCTCCGGCAGCCGGTGCAGACGTAATCTCGCCTCCAGTTCGGCAGGTGGAAGAGGCGACGAATGGTAGGTTTGCATGGGGATCATCCTTGATCGAAACGGGGCCAGCAACGTGGCACAAACTGTGGATAACTTTGTTGATAACGCTTTGACAACCTGTCCATCGAATGGGCTATAAGCTGGCCCTGAAAACCCTAGACGAGCTTTCGCAGGTGCTGAAATCCCCGTTTCCCTTTATTATGTGTGCTCAGTTTTCAACCGAACGCACAGTGACTGCCTGACCTTATGGCCATCTTGAACATTCTCGAATTCCCGGACCCGCGCCTGCGCACCATCGCCAAGCCGGTGACGGTGTTCGACGACGCCCTGCGTCAGCTGATCGACGACATGTTTGAAACCATGTACGAAGCCCCTGGCATCGGCCTGGCCGCCACCCAGGTCAACGTGCACCTGCAGGTCGTGGTCATGGACCTCAGTGAAGACCGCAGCGAGCCGCGCGTCTTCATCAACCCCACGGTCGAAGAGCTGACCCACGACATGGGCCAGTACCAGGAAGGTTGCCTGTCGGTACCTGGCTTCTACGAGAACGTCGACCGCCCGCTGCGTGTGCGGGTCAAGGCCCAGGACCGCGACGGCAAGCCATACGAGCTGGAGTGCGAAGGGCTGCTGGCGGTGTGCGTGCAGCACGAATTCGATCACCTCAACGGCAAGCTGTTCGTCGACTACCTGTCGCAGCTCAAGCGCGACCGGATCAAGAAGAAGCTGGAAAAGCAGCACCGCCAGCAAGCCTGACCCCCACCTTCCAGAAGGCTTGCTCCGGCAAGCCTTTTCTTTTTGAAGCGAGAACTCCATGCGCATCGTCTTTGCAGGCACTCCAGAGTTTGCCGCCGAACACCTCAAGGCCCTGCTCGACAGCCCGTACGAGATCGTGGCCGTCTACACCCAGCCCGACCGCCCCGCCGGCCGTGGCCAGAAGCTGATGCCAAGCCCGGTCAAGCAACTGGCTGTGGCCAATGACATCCCAGTGTTCCAGCCGCCAACCCTGCGCAACGCAGAAGCCCAGGCCGAACTGGCCGCGCTGAAGCCGGACCTGATGGTGGTGGTCGCCTACGGCCTGATCCTGCCGCAGGTTGTGCTCGATATCCCGCGCCTGGGCTGCATCAACAGCCATGCTTCCCTGCTGCCACGCTGGCGCGGCGCCGCACCGATCCAGCGCGCCGTGGAAGCCGGAGACGCCGAGAGCGGTGTGACCGTGATGCGTATGGAGGCAGGCCTGGACACCGGCCCGATGCTGCTGAAGGTGGTAACCCCGATCAGCGCCGAAGACACTGGCGGCAGCCTGCACGACCGCTTGGCCGAGATGGGCCCGCCCGCAGTAGTGCAAGCCATCGCCGGCCTGGCCGACGGTTCGCTGCAAGGCGAGGTACAGGACGATGCCCTGGCCACTTATGCACACAAGCTGAACAAGGACGAAGCGCGTATCGACTGGAGCCGTCCGGCCGTCGAACTGGAGCGTTTGATCCGTGCCTTCAACCCGTGGCCGGTGTGCCACAGCACGCTCGATGGCGAAAGCGTGAAAGTGCTGGCCGCCAACTTGTCCACAGCGACAGGCACCCCCGGCGAGATCCTTTCCGCCAGCAAGGACGGCCTGGTGGTCGCCTGCGGTGACCAGGCGCTGAGCCTGACCCGCCTGCAACTGCCTGGCGGCAAGGCACTGAACTTCAGCGACCTGTTCAACAGCCGTCGCGAGAAATTCGCCAGCGGCAAGGTGCTGGGCCAATGAACCCACGCCTCGCCGCCGCCCGTGCCCTTGCCGCTGTGCTCAGCGGCAAGGCCTCGCTGAACAGCTCGCTGCCAGCCCAGCTCGACAAGGTCGATGAACGCGACCGTGGCCTGACCCAGGACCTGGCGTTCGGCACCGCGCGCTGGCAGCCACGCCTCGACCTGCTGGCCGCGCAGCTGCTGCAGAAGCCGTTCAAGGCCGCCGATGCCGATGTGCAGGCGCTGCTGCTGGTCGGCCTGTACCAGCTGTTCTACAGCCGTATCCCGGCCCACGCCGCCATCGGCGAGACCGTCGGCTGTGCCGACAAGCTGAAGAAGCCGTGGGCCAAGGGCCTGCTCAATGCCGTACTGCGCCGCGCCCAACGCGAGGGCGAGGAACTGCTGGCCAGCATGGAGCGCGACCCGGTGGTACGCACTGCCCACCCGCGCTGGCTGCAGAAGTCGCTCAAGGCTTTCTGGCCGGAGCAGTGGGAGGCCATCTGCGCCGCCAACAACGATCACCCGCCGATGATCCTGCGGGTCAACCGCCGCCACCACAGCCGCGATGCCTACCTGGCGCTGCTGGCCGAGGCAGGCGTTGGCGCCAGCGCCTGCCAGTACAGCCGTGACGGCATCGTGCTGGCAGAAGCCTGCGATGTGCGCGGCCTGCCAGGCTTTGCCGAAGGCTGGGTGAGCGTTCAGGACGAAGCCGCGCAGCTGTCCGCCGACCTGCTGGAACTGGCCCCCGGCCAGCGCGTGCTCGACGCCTGCTGCGCACCGGGCGGCAAGACCTGCCACCTGTTAGAAGCCGAAGCCGGCCTGGCTCACGTGGTGGCGATCGACCTCGAAGCCAAGCGCCTGACCCGCGTGCGCGAAAACCTCGACCGCCTGCAACTGGACGCCGAGCTGATCGCCTGCGATGCCCGCGACACCGCCAGCTGGTGGGACGGCAAGCCGTTCCAGCGCATCCTGCTCGACGCACCATGCTCGGCCACCGGCGTGATCCGCCGCCATCCGGACATCAAGCTGACCCGCCAGGCCGACGACATCCCGGCCCTGGCCAACCTGCAAGGCGAGTTGCTCGATGCCCTGTGGCCGACCCTGGAAGTGGGCGGCATGCTGCTGTACGCCACCTGCTCCAGCCTGCCGACCGAAAACACCGAAGTGATCGATGCCTTCCTCGCACGCACTCCGGGCGCCCGTGAGCTGGACCTGGCCACCGAAGCCGGCCTGCGCCAGCCCCACGGCCGCCAGTTGCTGGCGCAGGAGGGCGGCCACGACGGTTTCTACTATGCCAAGCTGATCAAGATCGCCGCCTCGCGCGGATAAGAACAAAAGGTAGGGAGTAGCGGATGAAGATCATCATCCTCGGCGCAGGGCAGGTAGGCGGTACGCTGGCGGAACATCTGGCCAGCGAAGCCAACGACATCACCGTGGTCGACACTGACGGCGACCGCCTGCGCGACCTTGGCGACCGCCTGGACATCCGCACCGTGCAAGGCCGCGGCTCGCTGCCTACGGTGCTGCGCCAGGCCGGTGCCGACGACGCCGACATGCTGGTTGCGGTAACCAACAGTGACGAGACCAACATGGTCGCCTGCCAGGTGGCCTATTCACTGTTCCACACCCCGACCAAGATCGCCCGGGTGCGCGAGTCGGCCTACCTGACCCGCGAAGAGCTGTTCGACAACGACCATATCCCGGTCGATGTGCTGATCAGCCCAGAGCAGGTGGTGACCAACTACATCAAACGCCTGATCGAGCACCCGGGCTCGCTGCAGGTGATCGATTTCGCCGAAGGCAAGGCCCAGCTGGTGGCAGTAAAGGCGTACTACGGCGGGCCGCTGGTCGGCCAGCAACTGCGCCAAATCCGCGCGCACATGCCCAACGTCGACACCCGCGTGGCAGCCATCTTCCGCCGCGACCGCCCGATCACCCCGCGGGGCGACACGGTGATCGAAGCAGACGACGAAGTGTTCTTCATCGCCGCGAAGAAGGATATCCGTGCGGTGATGGGCGAGCTGCGCCGTATCGACGAAACCAACAAGCGCGTGGTCATCGCCGGTGGTGGGCAGATCGGCGAGCGCTTGGCCGAGGCCATCGAAAGCCGCTACCAGGTGAAGATCATCGAGATGAGCCCGGCCCGTTGCCGATACCTCTCCGACACCCTGGATAGCACCGTGGTGCTACAGGGCAGCGCCTCGGACAAGGACCTGATGCTGGAAGAGAACATCGCCGACGCCGATATTTTCCTGGCTCTGACCAACGACGACGAGGCCAACATCATGTCGTCGTTGCTGGCCAAGCGCCTGGGTGCGCGCAAGGTGATGACCATTATCAACAACCCGGCCTATGTCGACCTGGTGCAGGGTGGCGACATCGACATCGCCATCAGCCCGCAGCTGGCCACCATCGGCACCCTGCTGGCGCACGTGCGCCGGGGCGACATCGTCAGCGTGCACTCGCTGCGCCGCGGCGCTGCCGAAGCTATCGAAGCGGTGGCGCACGGCGATTCGAAGTCCAGCAAGGTGGTTGGCAAGGCGATCGAAGACATCGCCTTGCCGCCGGGCACTACCATCGGTGCGATTATCCGTGATGAAGAAGTGATGATCGCCCACGACGACACCATGATCGAGTCGGGCGACCATGTGATTCTGTTCGTTGTGGATAAAAAGCATATTCGGGATGTGGAGAAGCTGTTCCACGTCGGCTTGAGTTTCTTCTAGGAGCACAGGGCATGCGCGAATCGCTGGAGAAGATGCTGGCCAAGGGTGTGGATAACTCGTTGCTGAGGTTCGGCCTGGGCAAGGCCTGGCTGGACGAAGGCAATGGCGCTGAAGCGGCGGTGCATCTGGCACGGTGCGTGGAGCAGGACCCGAAGTACTCGGCGGCTTGGAAGCTGCTGGGCAAGGCGCATCAGCTGCAGGGTGACCTGGCGGCGGCGCGCAAGGCCTGGGAGGAGGGGATCGTGGCGGCGCAGGCACATGGCGACAAGCAGGCCGAGAAAGAGATGGCCGTTTTCCTGAAAAAGCTCAACAAGACATCAGGTTAACGCGGTCCCTGTGGGAGCGGGTTCACCCGCGAATGCGATGTTGGATTCACCGACGCATTCGCGGGTAAACCCGCTCCCACAGGGGACAGTGAAAATCTTAGTACCAGCGCGGCTCGCCAGCCGGGCGCTTCTTGAAGCGCTTCATGCTCCACATGTACTGGCTCGGGTACTCGCGCACATAGCGCTCGACCACCTTGCTCATCGCCGCCGCGGAAACGGTCACGTCGGTGCTGTACATTTCTTCCGGCGCCGCCTCCAGGAACACCTTGAAGCCCGAGCCATCCGGCAACCGCAGGGCATGCAGGAACACTCCCACCGCCTTGCCCCCGGCCAGCATGTTCGGCACGAACTTGCTGGTCAGCGCCTGGGTCCCCAGGAACGGCACGAATACCCCCGCCGACTCCGCCGGCTCCGGGTCGGCAGGAATACCCACCTGGCCACCACGGCGCACTTCCTTGATCACGCTGAGGATGCCTTCCTTGGTCGAAGGCGCCACGCGGTTACCCATCTGAACCCGCTGCTCGCGCAGCAGGTCATCCACCGCCTTCAGCTTCGGCGGGCGGTAGAAGATGATCGGTTTGCACTGGTTGCAGTAGAAGTGGTTCAGCACTTCCCAGTTGCCCAGGTGACTGGTGATGCCAACCACGCCCTTGCCCGAGGCCAGCGCTTGCTCCAGCACTTCCAGGCCGTGCACTTCCTTCACCAGCTCCAGCGAGCGCTGCGGCGGCCAGATCCAGGCACAGGCACTTTCGACGAAGGATTTACCGATATCCTTCAACGCGCGGCCAACCAGCTGCTCGCGCTCGGCCGGGTCCATTTCCGGGAAGCACTTTGCCAGGTTGATGCGCACGACATTGCGCGAACCGTTGGGCACCTTCCACATCAGCCAGCCGATACCGGCGCCGACGCGCTGCACAGCACTCCAGGGCAGCTTGGCAAACAGACGCAGCACCCCGACCATCAGGGCGCCCTTGAACTTTTCCACAGGCGAATTCCTTATTTCAGCAAGGCGCGCATTGTAACCCCTCAGCGCAACAAGGCGGCGTAGCGATCGCAATCGGTGGTGTGGTCCATGACCATGCCGGTAGCCTGCATGAAGGCGTAGCAGATGGTCGGGCCAACGAACGTGAAGCCGGCTTTCTGCAGGGCTTTGCTCATGGCCTTGGCTTCATCGGTAACCGCAGGTACCTCGCTGCGGCCCTTGAAGTGGTTGATCTTCGGCGCACCACCAACGAACGACCACAGCCAGTCGGCAGGGTTATCCACAGCCAGCCAGGCCTGTGCATTGCGCCTGGCAGCCTTGAGCTTGAGGCGGTTGCGGATGATGCCGGCATCCTGCATCAGCTCCTCAATGCGTTCGTCGCTCATGCCGGCGAGTTTCACCGGATCGAAGCCGTGCAGCACCTCGCGATAACGCTCGCGTTTGCGCAAAACGGTGATCCACGAAAGCCCCGCCTGGAACCCTTCGAGCAAAAGCATCTCGAACAGCAACGCCGGGTCACGCTGGGGCGTTCCCCATTCCTGGTCATGGTAGGCCTGGTACAACGGATCGTCGGTACACCAAAAGCAGCGTGGCATAAGGCTCCAATGAGTAGAGGGCGAGGCGAATCAGGTTATACTCCCGCTCTTTACATCCGCATCCCCAGATACAGGTGAATTTCGTGAGCCAGCCTACGCCAGCCGTGCGTACCTTCCAAGACCTGATCCTCGCCCTGCAGAACTACTGGGCAGCTCAAGGTTGTGTGGTGCTTCAGCCCTACGATATGGAAGTAGGCGCCGGCACTTTCCACACCGCTACATTCCTGCGCGCCGTGGGTCCAGAAACCTGGAACGCCGCCTATGTGCAGCCTAGCCGTCGCCCTGCCGACGGGCGGTATGGCGAAAACCCCAACCGTCTGCAGCACTACTATCAGTTCCAGGTGGTACTGAAGCCCAACCCGGCCAACTTCCAGGAGCTGTACCTCGGCTCGCTGAAAGCCATCGGCCTGGACCCGCTGGTCCACGACATTCGCTTCGTCGAAGACAACTGGGAATCGCCGACCCTCGGCGCCTGGGGCCTGGGCTGGGAAATCTGGCTCAACGGCATGGAAGTCACCCAGTTCACCTACTTCCAGCAGGTAGGCGGCATCGAGTGCTACCCGGTCACCGGTGAAATCACCTACGGCCTTGAGCGCCTGGCCATGTATATCCAGGGCGTCGACTCGGTGTACGACCTGGTGTGGGCCGACGGCCCGTTCGGCAAGGTCACCTACGGTGACGTGTTCCACCAGAACGAGGTGGAGCAGTCGACCTACAACTTCGAGCACGCCAACGTCGAGAAACTGTTCGAGCTGTTCGACTTCTACGAAAGCGAAGCCAACCGCCTGATCAAGCTTGAGCTGCCGCTGCCGACCTATGAAATGGTCCTGAAGGCCTCGCACACCTTCAACCTGCTGGACGCCCGCCGCGCCATCTCGGTAACCGAGCGCCAGCGCTACATCCTGCGTGTACGTACCCTGGCCCGGGACGTGGCGCAAAGCTATCTGCAAGCCCGCGCACGCCTGGGCTTCCCGATGGCCACCCCAGAACTGCGTGACGAAGTGTTGGCTAAGCTGGAGGCTGCACAATGAGTGCTCAAGATTTCCTGGTAGAACTGGGCACCGAAGAGCTGCCACCGAAGGCCCTCGCCAGCCTCGGCGAAGCCTTCCTGGCCGGTATCGAGAAAGGCCTGCAGGCCGCTGGCCTGAACTACACCGGCAAGCAGGTTTACGCCGCGCCGCGTCGCCTGGCCGTGCTGATCCGCCAGCTGGATGTGCAGCAGCCTGACCGCAGCATCAATATCGACGGCCCGCCCCTGCAGGCTGCTTTCAAAGACGGCGAGCCGACCCAGGCTGCCTTGGGCTTTGCCAAGAAATGCGGTGTGGATCTGTCGGAAATCGACCAGACCGGCGCCAAGCTGCGCTTCTCCCAGCACATTCCGGGCAAGGCCACTATCGGCCTGCTGCCAACCATCGTCGAGGACTCGCTCAACGACCTGCCGATTCCCAAGCGCATGCGCTGGGCGGCCAGCCGTGAAGAGTTCGTGCGCCCGACCCAATGGCTGGTGATGCTGCTGGGCGACCAGGTGGTCGACTGCACCATCCTGTCGCAGAAGGCCGGCCGTGAATCCCGCGGCCACCGCTTCCATCACCCGGAAAACGTGGTCATCACCACCCCGGCCAACTACGTCGAAGACCTGCGCAAAGCCTACGTGCTGGCCGACTTCGCCGAGCGCCGCGAGCTGATCAGCAAGCGTACTGCCGAACTGGCCATGCAGCAGGAAGGCAGTGCCATCGTGCCGCCGGCACTGCTGGATGAAGTGACCGCTCTGGTCGAGTGGCCGGTGCCGCTGGTGTGCTCGTTCGAGGAGCGTTTCCTCGAAGTGCCGCAAGAAGCCCTGATCACCACCATGCAGGACAACCAGAAGTACTTCTGCTTGCTGGACAGCGAAGGCAAGCTGCTGCCGCGCTTCATCACCGTGGCCAACGTCGAGAGCCGCGACCCCAAGCAGATCGTGCAAGGCAACGAGAAGGTCGTGCGCCCACGCCTGACCGACGCCGAGTTCTTCTTCAAGCAGGACAAGAAGCAGCCGCTGGAAACCTTCAACGAGCGCCTGAAGAACGTGGTGTTCCAGGCTCAGCTGGGTACTGTGTACGACAAGGCCGAGCGCGTTTCCAGGCTGGCCGCCTTCATCGCCCCGCTGATCGGCGGCGACGCCCAGCGCGCCGGCCGTGCTGGCCTGCTGTCGAAGTGCGACCTGGCCACCGAGATGGTCGGCGAATTCCCTGAAATGCAGGGTGTTGCCGGTTACTACTACGCGCTCAACGACGGTGAGCCGGAAGACGTGGCCCTGGCCCTGAACGAGCAGTACATGCCGCGCGGTGCTGGTGCCGAGCTGCCGCAGACCCTCACCGGTGCTGCCGTGGCCATCGCCGACAAGCTCGACACCCTGGTCGGTATCTTCGGCATCGGCATGCTGCCTACCGGCAGCAAGGACCCGTACGCCCTGCGCCGTGCCGCCCTGGGCGTGCTACGCATCCTGATCGAAAAGCAACTGGACCTGGACCTGACCGGCGCGGTCGAGTTCGCGGTCAAGCAGTTCGGTACCAAGGTCAAGGCCGTCGGCCTGGCCGAACAGGTGCTGGAGTTCATCTTCGACCGCCTGCGTGCGCGTTACGAAGATGAAGGCATCGACGTGGCCACCTATCTGTCGGTACGTGCCCTGCAGCCAGGTTCTGCACTGGACTTCGACCAGCGCGTGCAGGCTGTACAAGCCTTCCGCAAGCTGCCGGAAGCCGAGGCCCTGGCCGCGGTGAACAAGCGTGTGTCGAACCTGCTGAGCAAGGCCGAAGGCGCCATCGCCGATCACGTCGAGCCGAAATACTTCGACAACGCCAACGAGTTCTCCCTGTATTCGGCCATCCAGCAGGCCGACCAGGCGGTGCAACCGATGGCGGCTGCACGCCAGTACAGCGAATCGCTGGCCCGCCTGGCGGCCCTGCGCGACCCGGTCGATGCCTTCTTCGAGGCGGTGATGGTCAACGCCGAAGATGCCAAGGTACGCGCCAACCGTTATGCCCTGCTCAGCCGCCTGCGCGGCCTGTTCCTGGGCGTGGCCGACATTTCGCTGCTGGGGTAAGCCTTGAAACTGCTGATTCTCGACCGTGACGGAGTCATCAACCATGACTCCGACGCCTACATCAAGACGCTGGACGAGTGGGTGCCGATCCCTGGCTCGGTCGAAGCGATCGCGCAGTTGAGCAAAGCGGGCTGGACGGTGGCGGTAGCCACCAACCAGTCCGGCATTGCCCGTGGCTACTATGCGCTGGCAACCCTCGAGGCCATGCACGCGCGCCTGCGCGCGCTGGTGGCCGAACAGGGTGGCGAGGTGGGTTACATCGTGTATTGCCCGCACGGGCCGGACGAAGGCTGCGATTGCCGCAAGCCCAAGCCTGGCATGCTGCGGGCGATCGCCGAGCATTACCAGGTCGGCCTGGAAGGCGTCTGGTTCGTTGGCGACAGCAAAGGTGACCTGGAGGCCGCCCTGGCCGTCGGTGCACAACCCGTGCTGGTGAAAACCGGCAAGGGCGAGCGGACCCTGGAAAAAGGCGTCCCGAAAACTACACTGATTTTCGACGATCTGGCAGCTATCGCCAGAGAACTAATTTAAACAGTGCGCCTTCGGGCGCATTTTTCTCAGGCGGGCATGCCCCGCAATGGTACAAGCCACTATGTCGATCCTGCAGGCGATCAGAATCTTTCTTTTTTACCTGCTGCTGGGCACCAGTTCTCTGCTGTGGTGCTCGCTGAGCTTCTTCGTCGCGCCGTTCCTGTCGTTCCCCAAGCGCTACAAGTTCATCAACGTGTACTGGTGCCGTTGCGCGTTGTTCCTGGTGCGCACCATCCTGGGTATCGACTACAAGGTCACTGGTGCCCAGAACGTGCCTGATGAGCCTTGCGTGATTCTGTCCAACCACCAGAGCACCTGGGAAACCTTCTTCCTTTCCCAGTATTTCTCGCCGCTGAGCCAGGTGCTCAAGCGCGAGTTGCTGTACGTGCCGTTCTTCGGTTGGGCCATGGCCATGCTGCGGCCGATCGCGATCAACCGCGATAACCCCAAGGAAGCCCTGCGCCAGGTAGCCAGCAAGGGCGACGAGTTGCTCAAGCAGAAAACCTGGGTGCTGATCTTCCCGGAAGGCACCCGTGTGCCATTCGGCACAATGGGCAAGTTCTCCCGCGGCGGTACCGCGCTGGCGGTGAATGCCGGGCTGCCGGTGCTGCCAATTGCCCACAACGCCGGCAAGTTCTGGCCAAAGAACGGCTGGGGCAAACGCGCTGGCACAATCGAGGTGGTGATTGGCGAGCCGATGTATGCCAACGGTACTGGGCCACGGGCCATCGCCGAGCTCAATGACCGCGCCGCAGCGTGGAACGAAGCGACCCAGCGGGCCATGGGTTCGCTGCCGCCAGCAGAGGAAAAATCCCAGGAGCAGACGGCCTGACCATCTGTGGATAAGTTGTGTGCAATTTCTGGATGAAATGCTACGAATCGACGCTAAGTCTTTGAATTAGCTGTTTATTTCTGTGTATGACATTTTTCTGAAAATCGTGCATAAGTTTTTTTGGGGCATAAGAAAACCGGCTTTTACAGCCGGTTTTTTTATGGGTTCATGTAGGTGTGCTGATCTGTGTAGGAGCGGCCTTGTGTCGCGATAGGGCTGCGAAGCAGCCCCCGGCAATTTGTGCATCACTGCTCAAACCCTGGGGCCGCTTTGCGGCCCTTTCGCGACACAAGGCCGCTCCTACAAAGGGCCGCGCCAGCCCTTAGATCTTGTCGATATCCACATCCTTGGTTTCTTTCAGGCAGAAGATCCCCACCACCAGGCTGACCCCGGTCACCAGCACCGGGTACCACAGCCCATAGAAGATATCCCCGGTATACACCACCAGGGCGAACGACACCGTTGGCAGGAAGCCACCAAACCAGCCGTTGCCAATGTGGTAGGGCAGCGACATCGAGGTGTAGCGGATACGAGTCGGGAACAACTCGACCATCACCGCCGCCAGCGGGCCATAGGTCATGGTCGCGATCAGGATCATCGCCACGATCAGCACCACCACCATCACCTGGTTGACCTGACCAGGGTCCGCCTTGGCGGGGTAGCCAGCCTGTTCCACCGCCGCACGCATGGCCGCTTCGTCGAAGCCGTTGATGGTCTTGTCACCGATGTTGACCACCACATCGCTGCCCGCCACATCCACCGAGCTGTACGGCAGGCCCTGCTTGACCAGGAATGTCTTGACCTTGTCGCACGGGCTGTCGAAACGCGCCTTGCCCACCGGGTCGAACTGGAAGGTACAACCTTGTGGGTCGGCGGTGACCACGATCGGCGCCTGGCGGCTGGCCGCGTCGATCTGAGGGTTGGCGTAGTGGCTCAGCGCCTTGAACAACGGGAAGTACAGCACGGTGGCCAGCAGCAGGCCGAGCATCAGGATCGGCTTGCGGCCAATACGGTCGGACAACCAGCCGAAGAACACGAAGAACGGCGCACCAATGACCACGCTGATGATCAGCAGGGTGTTGGCTTGGGCCGGGTCCATCTTCAGCATCTGGGTCATGAAGAACAGCACGTAGAATTGCGCCGTGTAGAAGGTTACGGCCTGCCCGGCGTTGATGCTGAACAGGGCGGTAAGCACCACCTTCAGGTTCGGCCAGGAGGTGAACGACTCACGGATCGGCGACTTGCTGACCTTGCCTTGCGCCTTCATTTTCACGAACGCCGGCGACTCGTGCATGCTCATGCGGATCCAGGTGGAAATCGCCAGCAGCACGATCGACAGCAGGAACGGCAGGCGCCAGCCCCAGGTTTCGAACTGGTCGCCACTGACATAGCGGCTGCCCAGCACCACCAGCAGCGACAACAACAGGCCAAGGGTGGCGGTGGACTGGATGAAACCGGTGTGGAAACCGCGCTTGCCGGGCGGCGCATGCTCGGCCACGTAGGTGGCCGCACCGCCGTATTCACCACCCAGCGCCAGCCCCTGCAGCATGCGCAGGACTACCAGGATGATCGGTGCCGCGATGCCGATGCTGGCATAGGTGGGCAACAGCCCCACCGCGAAGGTGGACAGGCCCATCAGCACGATGGTGACCAGGAAGGTGTACTTGCGCCCGATCATGTCGCCCAGCCGGCCGAACACCAGCGCACCGAACGGCCGCACCAGGAAGCCGGCAGCAAAGGCCATGAGGGCGAAGATGAAGGCGGTGGTGTCGTTCACGCCAGCGAAGAACTGCTTGCTGATGACCGCTGCCAGCGCACCATAGAGAAAAAAGTCATACCACTCGAAAACTGTCCCGAGGGATGACGCGAAAATGATCTTGCGTTCTTCACGACGGCTGGAGCTGCTGGCCGCCGCACCCTGCTCTTGGATGTAATCCGACATCGTTGCTGTCCTCGGCCCGCAGGCCACAGTGATTATTCTTGTTGTTCCACTGTCGGCAGCTTCTGACCGCCAGCTGCCGGTACTGCACGCACCCGTGGTCAGGGCGTCGGTATTGCGTCTTCGTTCAGATAGGTCTGGGTGGCAGCTCCTTTGAGGATCAGTTGCGCCGCCTTCTCGGCGATCATCAGGGTGGGTGAACAGGTATTGCCGGAGGTGATCTGCGGCATGATCGAGGCGTCTGCCACGCGCAGGCCGGGGATGCCGTGCACGCGCAACTGGTTATCCACAACGTCCAGTTCGCCATTGCCCATGCGGCAGGTGCCGACCGGGTGGAAGATGGTGGTGCCGATCTTGCCGGCAGCTTCGAACAGCTCCTCTTCAGTTTGCAGGGCTGGGCCCGGCAGGTATTCCTTCGGGTCGAACGCGGCGAGGGCAGGGGCCTGGACGATACGCCGGGTAAGGCGAATGGAATCGGCGGCAACGCGCAGGTCCTGGGGGTCACTTAGGTAGTTGGGATCGATCAGCGGCGTGCTGTTCATGTCGCTGCTGCGGATATCGATACGCCCGCGGCTGGCCGGGCGCAGGTTGCACACCGAAGCGGTAAAGGCCGGGAACGTGTGCAGTGGCTCGCCGAAGCGCTCAAGTGACAGCGGTTGCACGTGGTACTGCAGGTTGGCGGTGGCCTGTTCCGGGCTTGAACGCACGAATGCCCCCAGCTGGCTCGGCGCCATGGCCAGCGGGCCACTTCGGTCATAAAGGTAGCGCAGGCCCATGCCCATCTTGCCCCACAGGCTGTTGGCCATCTGGTTGAGGGTGCGGGTATTGCGAATCTGATAGATCAGGCGCAGTTGCAGGTGATCCTGCAGGTTGCCGCCAACACCGGGCATGTCGTGACGCACGCCTATGCCCAGGCTTTCCAGTAGCTGTCGTGGGCCGATGCCGGAGCGCTGCAGGATGCCAGGAGAGCCCACCGCGCCCGCACAGAGGATGATCTCGCGGCGTGCCGCAAACTCATGCCAGGCACCCTGCCAGAACGCTTTCACCGCCCGTGCACGGGTGTTGTTGAGCAGTACCTGTTCAACCTGAACGCCGGTCAGCACGGTGAGGTTGGGGCGGTTGTTGATCGGCCGCAGGAAAGCCTTGGAAGCGTTCCAGCGCACACCGCTGCGCTGGTTCACCTGAAAGTATCCACAGCCCTGGTTGTCGCCAGTATTGAAGTCGTCGACCTTGCCGATGCCGCTCTGCTCGGCAGCATCGCGGAAGGCATCGAGGATCGGCCAGCTGTAGCGCTGGCGCTCGACCCGCCATTCGCCATCACCACCGTGGTGCTCGCTGGCGCCGGCAAAGTGGCTTTCGCTGGCCTTGAACAGCGGCATTACGTCCTTCCAGGCCCACCCGTCGTTGCCCTGCTCGGCCCAGCGGTCGTAGTCGGCGGCCTGGCCGCGCATGTAGATCATGCCGTTGATCGAGGAGCAGCCACCCAGCACCTTGCCGCGTGGATAGCCCAGTGCACGGCCGACCAGGCCAGGCTGCGCCTCGGTCTTGAAGCACCAGTCGGTGCGCGGGTTGCCGATGCAATAGAGGTAACCAACGGGGATGTGGATCCAGGGATAGTTGTCGCGGCCACCCGCCTCCAGCAGCAGCACGCGGCAGGAAGGGTCGGCGGACAAACGATTGGCCAGCAGGCAACCGGCGGGACCGGCCCCTACGACCACGTAGTCGAAGACAGAATCGGCTGATGGCATGTGCAACCTCGGGCCTGATTATTATTCTTGTCCCGGTCCATCTTAGTGAGTAATTTCGTGGAGGAAACACGAGATTTCGCGCAGCCGCTGTGCGTTTTAGCACAGTGGTAAGTCTGTACTGGCCTCTTCGCGGGCACGCCCGCTCCCACAAGGTAACGCGATCCCTGTGGGAGCGGGCGTGCCCGCGAAGAGGCCGGACGAACAGCAAAAAGGATCAGCATGTTCGACTGGAACGATCTGCGGTTTTTCCTCGAGTTGCAGCGCAGCGGCCGTCTGCTTACCGCCGCCAAGCGCCTCAACACCACCCACAGCACCGTAGCCCGGCACATCGAGAGCATCGAACAAAGCCTGGGTACCGCGTTGTTCGTGCAGCATGCCCAGGGCTATGAACTGACCCCCTCGGGCCAAGCCCTGCTCAAGCATGCCGAAGCCATGGAAAACGTCGCCCTGCTGGCGCAGGAAGAAATCACCCAGGCCATCACGCCGCTCGGCAAGATTCGCCTGGGGGTGACCGAAGGCATCGGCATCATGTTCTTCACCCCGCGCATGAATGCGCTGTTCGACCGCTACCCCGGCCTGGAGGTGGAGCTGGTGGCGGTACCACGCTTCGTCAGCATCCTCAATCGCGAGGCGGAAATCAGCATTCACCTGGAACGGCCCAACGCCGACCTGCTGATCACCCGCAAGCTCACCGACTATCGCCTGGCCTTGTACGCCAGCCAAGCCTACCTGGATCGTGCCCCCCCGCTGCGCAACCGCGAGGACCTGGCCCGGCACAGCTGGATCGGCTACGTAGACGACTTGTTGTTCAGCCAGGAACTGCTGTTTCTCAATAGCTTCTGTCGCGCCCCCAACGTGGTGTTTCGCAGCACCAGCGTGATCGCCCAGCAAACCGCCGCCCGCGCCGGGCTGGGCATCGCCGTACTGCCCAACTACATGGCCCGTCACGACCCGACGCTGGTGCGCGTGCTGCCTGGCGAAACCATCCAGCGCAGCTACTGGATCTGTACCCGCCGCGAACTGCACAAGTCGGTGCGCCTGCGGGTAGTGTGGGACTACCTGCTGGCGCTGTGCGCGGCAGAACAGAGCGAGCTGCTAGCCCAGTAGCGCCTTGCCGGCCAGCAGCAGAGCCGCAGCCCAACCGGCCACGGCAAACATCTGCTGCAAGCGCGGCCCGGCCAGCCTGGCCGCCAATGGCCGAGCCAGCAGCAGGCCGAGCACCGCACCGACGGCGAACGGGGCGCCAACCCGCCAGTGCATGACCCCTGCCAGGCTGGCGCTGACCACGCTGCCGGTGGACACCAGCGCGATCACCGCCAGCGAAGTGGAGACGATGCTGGCCATCCGCAGGTTGGTGTAGCGGTTCAGGGCCGGGATGATGACAAAGCCACCGCCCACGCCGAGCAGGCCGGACAGCAGCCCGGACAGTGCGCCGGTGAAGGCCAGGGCGCGCGCGCAGGGCAGGGTCCAGCGCAAACGGCCCTGCAACGGGTTCAGCACGCAGGGTTCGATGTAGCGATGGGCGTCATTGGCTTCGCCGCGCAGTTCCTTGGCCGCCTTGCGCCAGATGCGCAGGCAGGCGTACACCAACACCCCGGCGAACACCAACTGCAGTGGCGTGTTCGGCAAGCGGTGGGCCAGCATCAGCCCGAACGGGGCCGCTGCCACACCGATCAATGCGATGAACAACGCCGCCCGGTAGCGCACCAAGCCCTGACGCAAGCCCAGCGCAGCACCCACCGCTGCCGCCATGCCGACAGCCAGCAGGCCGACCGGTGCAGCCTCAACCATCGACAAACCCAGGCCGAACACCAGCAAAGGCACTGCGAGAATGCCACCGCCGGCACCGGTCAACGCCAGCACGGCACCGATGATCGCCCCCAGGCCCGCTCCCAGTATTTGATGTTCGATCACTGCCGACCCTCGGCTACCAACGGCTGTGGCCGTGCGAGCCACTCGCGGCCTTTGAGCATGCCTTTCCAGTACAAGGGTGGCAGCACCTGTGCCTTGAGCAACCAGGCCAGACGTGTCGGTTTGCGGCCATCCAGCAACCAGTTGGGGAAGCTCGGTGCCAGCTTGCCGCCATAGGTGAACTCGGCCAGGACGATCTTGCCGCGCTCGACAGTGAGCGGGCATGAGCCATAACCATCGTACTGGGCCAGGGTAGGCAGCCTGCCCAGGGCCACCAGCACGTTGTTGGCCACGACCGGAGCTTGCTTGCGTGCAGCAGCGGCGGTCTTGGCATTGCTGGTATTGGCTACGTCACCCAGGGCATGCACGTTGGTGTATTTGCGATGGCGCAGGGTGTGCGGATCGACATCGACCCAGCCGGCGCTGTCGGCCAACGGGCTTTCACGAATGAAGTCCGGTGCCACCTGCGGTGGTACCACGTGCAGCATGTCGAAGACCTCGACACGGGTTTCGCTGCTGCCATCGGCCAAGTTGCGCACGAAGGTGGCGCGCTTGTTGGGGCCGTCCACGGCGACCAGGCGGTGGGAAAAATGCAGGTCCACGGCGTACTTGTCGATGTACTTCATCAGTGCGGGCACGTAGTCCGCCACACCGAACAACACTGCGCCGGCATTGAAGAAGCTGGCTTTCACAGCCCCCAGGTGACCGTGCCGCAGCCAGTGGTCGCAAGACAGGTACAGCGCCTTCTGCGGCGCGCCTGCGCACTTGATCGGCATAGGCGGCTGGCAGAACAGGGCTCGGCCTTGCTTGAGCTTCTGCACCAGTTCCCAGGTGTAGGGCGCCAGGTCGTAGCGGTAGTTGGAGGTGACGCCATTGCGGCCCAAGGTCTCGCTGAGGCCATCAATGGCCGCCCAATCCAGCTTGAGGCCGGGGCAGACCACCAACTGTTCATAACTGATGGCGCGGCCGCCTTCGAGCAGAACCAGCTGGCCCAGCGGGTCGAACCCCTGCACGCGTGCCTTTATCCAGCGCACGCCGCGCGGAATGGTCGAGGCCATGGTGCGAGCAGTGCTTGGCGCCTTGAAAACACCGGCACCGACCATGGTCCAGCCGGGCTGGTAGTAATGCACTTCGGCGGGGTCGATCAAGGTCACATCCAGCGACGGGTCACGGCTGATCAGGCTGGAAGCAGTGGCGATTCCGGCGGCGCCGGCACCGACGATGACCACTTTGTGGTGGTCGGTATTGGCAGGGGACAACAAGGCAGGCATGGCGGTAAATCCTGTAAATCTGGTTATGGGGCAGGGCGGTCACAGCTTGTTCAGCGGAATCTTCAGATAGCTCACACCGTTATCTTCCGGCGCGGGGAACTGGCCGCTGCGCATGTTCACCTGCACCGACGGCAGGATCAGCACGGGCATGTCGAGGGTCTTGTCGCGGGCTTCACGCATAGCGACGAAGCTGTCCTCGTCGATGCCCTGGTGGATATGAATATTGTTAGCGCGCTGCTCGGCCACGGTGGTGACGTACTGCATGTCACGGCCACCTGGCAGGTAATCGTGGCACATGAACAGCCGGGTCTGATCGGGGAAGGCCAGCAGGCGACGGATCGAGCGGTACAGGGTGCGGGCATCGGCCCCAGGGAAGTCGCAACGGGCGGTACCGTAGTCGGGCATGAACAAGGTGTCGCCGACGAACACCGCGATCTCGCCGGCGTCCTCGATCATGAAGCTCATGCACGCAGGCGTGTGCCCCGGGGTGTGCAACGCGCGGGCATGCAGGTTGCCAATACGGAAACCTTCCTCGTCCTCGAACAGCACATCGAACTGGCTGCCATCGCGGGCGAAGCCGGGCTCGGCGTTGAACAGGGCACCGAACACTTTCTGTACCTGGGTGATGTGCGCGCCGATGGCGGTATGGCCACCTAGCTTTTCCTTCAAATAGGCCGCCGCCGAAAGGTGGTCTGCATGCACATGGGTTTCCAGCACCCACTGCACGCTGGCTTCAAGCTCGGTCACACGCTGGATCAGGCGGTCCGCCGACGCAGTGCAGGTGCGCCCGGACTTGGGGTCGTAATCCAGCACACTGTCGATCAATGCGCATTGGCGGGTTTCACGGTCCATGACCAGGTAGCTGATGGTCGAGGTCGCCTTGTCGTAAAAGGCGTCCACGTGCAGGTTGTTGCCGATGATCATCGCGTTCTCCAATTTATCCGCCCAGCCTTGTACAGGCGTAGGCAGTGTCAGGAGGTTTATCAAGATACATGCCAGGCAACTTCCTGCCCGTGGGTCAACGAAACCGGTCGGTTGCTGACAGTTGCCGACGACAGTGGCAGCGCAGATGGCAGTCGACTGTCAGCCAATGGCAGTGTTTGGCAGTCCTTGTTACCCTGCCCCGGTCATCCAATCGGTGCCGTCATGCCTGAAGCCCATCCCCTCATCCTAGCTTTGGTTTCCTATCTTGAGCACGATGCCCTGCCAACCATCGTGCTGGATACCGACTACAACATCCTGGCGGCCAATGCTGCCTATCGCCGCCAGTTCGGCCGCCATGAGCAGGCACCCCTGGGTGAAAAATGTCACAAGGTCTCGCACCACTACGCCGTGCCTTGCGACCAGGCCGGCGAGCATTGCCCGATGCGTAAGGCATGGCAAAGCAAGGTGCCGGAGCGTGTGCTGCACATTCATCACACGCCACGCGGCCCCGAACATGTGGATGTCGAGCTGCGGCCGATCCTGGATAAACAGGGCAGGGTGGTGGCCTTTGTCGAACGCCTGACCAGCATCACCCTCGCCTCGGCACAGCCTCAGGGACAAGGGCTGGTCGGCCGAGCACCCGCTTTCAAGGCGGCTCTGGCCAGCCTGCAGCGTGCGGCGCCAGCGCAGATCCCGGTGTTGCTGCAGGGGGAATCGGGTACCGGCAAGGAACTGTTTGCTCGCGCGGTACACATGGGCAGCCCCAGGGCAAACGGCCCGTTGGTGGTGGTCGACTGTACTGGCCTGACCGAGTCGTTGCTCGAGAGCGAGTTGTTCGGTTACGAGAAGGGCGCGTTCACTGGCGCCAACCAGCGCAAGATCGGCCTGGCTGAAGCGGCGCACGGCGGCACCCTGTTCCTAGACGAAATTGGCGAGGTACCGCTGGCGATGCAGGTGAAGCTGCTGCGCCTGATCGAGTCCGGCAGCTTCCGCCCGGTGGGTAGCCTGCGCACGGTGCATTCGGATTTCCGCCTGGTGTCGGCAACCCATAAACCGCTCAGGCAAATGGTCGCGGACGGCACCTTCCGCGAAGATCTGTACTACCGCATCAGCGGCTTCCCGATCCGTCTTCCTGCTTTGCGCGAACGGGTAGAGGATCTGCCCTTGCTCGCACAGAGCCTGCTACAGCGCATGGCAGGCAAGCCGACACCGAGGCTGAGCGACGACGCCTTGCAGCAGCTTGGGCTGCATCCATTTCCGGGCAACATTCGCGAGCTGCGCAACATTCTGGAAAGGGCTCGCTTGTTTGCCGATGACGGACTGATCCGGCCAGAGCATTTGCCGGAGGATATTGCGCCGGCGGGGGTGATTACGGCAGGTGGCAGGCGCAATCATCTGGGCGAGCTGGCGCAGGCACTGGAACAGTTCAAGGGCTCACGCAGTGAACTGGCCCGTCACCTTGGCCTGAGCGAGCGAACGCTGTATCGCCGGTTGAAGGCGCTTGGCCTGAATTGACGCGTTGGTTGTGCTGGCCGTATCGCCGGCAAGCCAGCTCCCACAGGTACAGTACAGGCCGTGAATACAGCGCAATACCCGCTCCCACAATGATGGCGCTTCATGGACCTTTACCGGACCTTTACCTCTGTCCTGACATTAAGCGGGAATGATTGTGGTCTGATCAGTTAACCGAACCTGGTAGCCAGTCAGCTCCCGCCAGGCATCAACATGCAGAGGACCGCAAAATGAAGAAAACCCTGACCGTGATCTGCGCCGCGCTCATGCTCAGCGCCCCCTTGGCCAGTTTCGCGCAGCCAGGCCCACCCGACCGGCATGATGGCGGCCCATCGCACCAAAGCAACCCACCGCATGGTCAGCCGCAGCACCAAGGCCGACATGATAATGGCCGCGGTCCCGCTTATCGTGACCCGAACTTCCATCCACAACAGGGCATGCCGGTTCCGCATCAGCAGTGGCAGCGTGGCCATGTGGTTGACCCGCATTACCGTGGCGACCGTTACTGGGTGACCGACTGGAAAGCACGCCACTTGTATGCGCCACCGCGTGATCACCGCTGGTTGTATGTGAACGGGGACTATGTGTTAGTGGCCATTGCCAGTGGTGTCATCGTCAACGTCCTCAGCGGTTACTGATTTCTACAGGCACAAAAAAGCCCGCATCTGCGGGCTTTCTTGTGCCTGGTGATTTACGCCGGATGTAGGTTCACAAAATAGGTGATAGGCCAGACCCCGTGAAATTGGAATCTTCGCCATTTTTTTTGTGAAATGAAGGGGTGCTTTTCACAGAAAAGCCGAGAAATCCCTACTCACCAATCACAAAAGTTGATTGGCCTGGAAAGGGCCGTTTACGACCGACGCGTGACTTTTCGGTAAGGGATGAGGAGTAGTCGCAGCGATCCTTTAGCTCCTAGTCTGGCGACCTTGGGTTCAGAATCCGACTGGCAATGCCCGCCGTCACTACTTCAGAGGAACCAGCTTCCTCTGCTGCCAAAATTGCGGGGGGCTCATGCTGGTACCCAGGCCCGACAAATGCGCAGTTGCAGCCCTCAATTGCAAGGCTATCCAAAGCGGCACGCGTGTCAATCAAGATCTGATGCATGACGATGGCCGGCCTCACGGAGGTGAAACCGGAGATTCAGATTGACTAAACCGACCCCGTAGACACCAACCTCCACGAAGGCCGCTATCGACCCAAAGCTGTCCTTCAAGAAAGGCAGCTAACGGCGAGAAGCGGTCATTTTGTATCTACAGGTTTCGGGGCGATTCACTCGTCTGATGCTCAGGAGCACCAGGATGGGCGTCAAGGAGGTGGTCATCTTGAGGTGGACTATGCTGACCAGTTGCTCTCAAATCTAATCGTGAGGTCCTCCATGGCAAACCCCAATCTGCTGGCTCTATTCAGAGATGAAGTCCTTCTGACCGGGCCTGAAAGCTCCCTTCCAAGCAACCTATCTCAGTTCTGGCTTGAGGAGCTCCAGAGTCATCTGGAGAGGTATTTCGACGGTTTGAACTCGGATTCAGATGCAGAAGAGAAGGATCTCGACATCTCTCTCCCACTCGCAGCGATCATCCACATCTTGTTCGCGAAGAATGGTGGGGAGGAGATATCCGAGAGCTCTGAAAAGCTGTACGAGTATTTCCAAGACTACCGGCTCGAACTGGCCCTTGAAGAGATCACGCGAAAGACTCATGTGGCTGCCGAGGCTGCAACCATTGAGACCATCTTCACCAACCGAGATGTCCTGGTGGAACAAGGCCCCCTTCTTCAATAGGTACCTCCACCGATGCCATCGCCGGCGGGCACGCTCCGAGGCATTGATGGAATGCATTTTGACGGCTGCCGAGATCAGCGAATGAAAGAAATTGCTGCGCCGATGTTCGATCTAATCGCTTTGTCGCTTCCACGAGGGTTGGGGTTTGGGGACAGCCCGCCAGTAGGGGCATGGCTTAGTGAGGACGGAATTTCTTGTGCCGCTCTAACCCGAAATATCAATTCCGGCAGCTTCGGAATTGTCACCTTGCGGCGTCGTGTCGATAGCGTGTGGGTGCTCCTCAGCCATGGTGAGTGCACCACTGGCGAGTCCGAAGCCCGCGCCTCAATCAGCCATTTTCTCTATACCCAAGCCCATCCGCTTCCACTCCCTTCAGGTGAACGACGACGTGCTCCTCTAAGCAGAATGGGTAAGCGCACACCAAGCGTGGTGTTCAAATCACTATTTGATCCAAGCCGCCGTATTGGGGCGTGGGCGCTGAATCAACTGTATCTCGCACTGCCATCCCCAGACAGAAATTGGGTTCCCGATTGCCAGACTGAGAATTTTCACACCCGCCTCTGGGAAGCCCACCTATTAGCGATTTTTCGTGAACAGGGACTCTTGGTCACCCAGCCTAAAGAATCACCCGATTTTCACATCGAGAATAGGCTGGGAGATGAGGCCTGGGTTGAAGCAGTGACAGCCAACCCGGAAGAGCGGTATGAGCATTTTGGCGCCTCGCCGGTCCCCCCACCCGCTGACCGACATGAGCGTTTCTTAGGAGCGGCTGCAGAAAGGTTTGCGAGGACCATCCAAAACAAATTGGACAAGCGTTACGAATCCCTACCGCACGTGGAGGGTAAGCCGCTCATTCTGGCCTTAGCCGATTTCCATGCGCCCAGTTCAATGCTGTGGAGCAGGGAGTCGCTCATCAGCTATCTCTATGGCTTTGCAGTTCACTCATCTGCGCATCGTGGTACGCACCTGATAACTGTGGAGGAAGAGACATCTCTGCTATCAGGGCGCCCCAACGGCCTATTTACGCTAATGGAAAATGCCCATCTTTCAGCGGTCATTTTCACCAATGCCTGCACAGTGCCAAAGCTCAGCCGAGTGCCGATCTCAGGTGGAGCTCATCTAGACGGGTACCGATACTTGCGGTTTGGTGAGTTTTTCGACCGTTCTCCGGGAGCATCACGAGGTATCCCATTTCTGTTGGATGTAGCGTCCAGCGACTACGGTCAGCTCTGGCCGCAATATGGCTACGAGCCGTGGTCTGCTGAAGTGGAGGTATTCCATAACCCTATGGCACTATACCCGGTGCCTAATGAGTTGATACCAGAAGTCACCCACTGGAGAGAAGTAAACGGAAGAGTCGAGTGCGAATCTTTCTTTGATGTATCCATACTCCGATCCAGAACACTCGTCCTCAGTGCAAACGCTAAGGTTCCGTCACTCGATGAGTTGCTGACAGCAGCCAGTCCTCCAGAGCTCTGACGGCGGCGGGGTGGCCGCATCGTTGCCACGCAGGTAGATGAGAATTTCTCAGCAAGCTACCCAGCCAGGGGAAGGACATGAGATCCCCTGCGCAATTCAGGACCGTTGAAGCGTCACCTCTCTTCGGGTAAAAGCATGACCGTCATACAACGCTACAACAGCGTCATACCCGAGAGCATAGGAAGAAAAATGTCGATCCAAGGACTAAAACGATACTTTGGAAACAAGATTCACGCAGTGATAATGATGGCCCCGCTTAAGCGGGAAATGATACGCCTCGGCATATGCACCCTTATGGCGATTATTCTGAATATCATCTTGTATACCGGCGTTGAAGTAGACGGCACCATCAAGCCGTGGGCAGAAACCCCGATAAAACTGTTTGCATCGTCGATGTTATTCGCCTTCATGATCAAGGCTTTTCTGCCAGTTCTCGGCTGGACGATACTGAAAGCAATGCTGTTGAGTGCGAACAATGCCTTCAGCGGCATACTGAGTTTTTTGGGCAATCAGTTCACAGGCGTCATGTACTGTACCGGAATTATTATGGGTTCTATCACGATTAAATTGTATATGGTTTCCGGGGTTTTAGACTCTGAGTTTGCTTATCTGTCCGCAATCGTATTTGCTTCCGGGGTTTTATATTTCTATGTGCTGCAATGCGCCATTCAAAAAACAATGAGTCCGGCCCTGCGTACACCAGCAGTACCGCGTTAAACCACTAGGCTGTGACTATTCATCTCTGGTGCTCAGTAGGCGCTCGCTCTGCTGAACCCTCACCCATACACAACCATTAATGGACTGGCCCGCCTTCGACTTTATGAAGAAGGCGAGCGAGCACGTGACTGATTGCGCATGTATTCCGAGATGAGACTTTCGAAATTGATGTCCGCCTCCTCAACGAGAATATTGACGTGACAGTACAGCTCTTCAGGACCTCTGAGATAATTGAAAATCCTTGATCTAACGATGCCGCAAACCCCTTCTTTGACCGCCGTAGAGGGGAGGTTGATAACATCGCCAACGCACGGGATAAGAGCTAGGCCATGGTCGCTGTTGAAGACAATGTCAGCTGGACAGGCATCAATGCTGGCATCGGATTGTCCTTGCGAAACCTGCTGATAATCAATGCTATACCTCATGTACAGCCTACCTCATTTGTTGAGTGAGGAATCAGCGCCGCGGATCGTAAACAGAAACCTCAAGTTCGCAAGCGACGGGAGCATGTAGCGGATTTTCGGTACTAGAGAGCTTGGCAACTATCGTTTTTCAAGCACATACCCTACGCCCCGAAGCGTATGTATCAGTTTGGTCTCGAAAGGGTCATCTATCTTGGCTCTGAGTCTTCGAATCGACACCTCTACAACGTTTGTGTCGCAGTCAAAATTCATATCCCAAACCTGCGAAATAATTTGGGTGCGGCTCAGCACCACACCGGTATTACGCATCAGGTAATGCAGTAACGCGAATTCTTTCGTGGTCAGGTCAATGCGCTGACCGTCCCTGAATGCCCTGTGCCGGCTCTGATCAAGCTCCAGGTCAGCGACGCGAATGACCTCTACGGATGCAGGGTGATCTGACCTGCGCATCAAGGCGCGAACCCGGGCCAGCAGCTCAGGGAACTCAAATGGCTTGATCAGGTAGTCATCTGCTCCGTTCTCCAGCCCCCGGACCTTATCCGCCAGCCGGCTTCTCGCCGTCAGCATCATGATACGGGAAGGGCAGTTTTTACGACGCAACAACTCAAGGACCTGCCAACCGTCCATCTCTGGCAGATTTATATCCAGGATAATCAGCTCATATTCGTGCTGCTTAGCCAAGAATAATCCATCTGACCCGGTGTGGACGCAATCTACGACATAGCCACATTCCGTCAGACCTTGACGCACATACTCCGCAGTTTTTACTTCATCCTCAATTACCAGAATTCGCATGGGATTTTGTCTCGATATCACTGAGCAATTAACCGCGCACGCGCGCCGGCATTATTGAAAGGGATGGTAAATCAAAATGAGCGTGCCGGGGCTCAAATGACGGATTTGTAATTTCTAGGTAATACAGTTGATAGTCTGGCGGTATATCTTGTCGCGGTTTGGGTTTGACAGTTGCGGGCCCTCTCTCCAGCAGGTGATTTGACCTTATGAAGTATTGGGTTATTTTCTTCTTTGTGCTGGCTTCGTTCCGCTCAGATGACGGCGAGGTCGCTCACATTGAAGAGACTGGTCATTGGTGTAGTCATGAACTTCACCGGCATGCGATGCGTACAATCGAACGCCTACTTGAATTTTAGGCAAAAAAAAGGCGCCCAATGGGCGCCAAATATCCACCTTTTACCAAAGGAGCACTTAAGCCACTCAAGGTGAATGCGTAATGCTCGTTTTACTAACAGGACCCGCCAATGGATAACTGGCCCAGTTAGCGAATTACAGAATCGAAAGCGGGTACTCGATGATTACACGAGTTTCATCCAGATCCGATTCGAAAGCAGTGGCACGCGTGGTTGCCTGGCGCAACCGGAAGGACAGATCTTTTGCCGGACCGGTTTGGACAACGTATTTGACTTCGACGTCACGCTCCCAACGCTTCTGATTGTCGAGCGGGTTGCCGTTGTCGTCGGTGCGCATGTAGAACTGGTTAGCGTTCGAGTAATCCGCACCCGAGCCTCTGGCGTAGCGCGTCATGAACGTCAGGCCTGGAATGCCGTAGCTGGTGAAGTTCAGGTCATAGCGCAGCATCCAGGAACGCTCTTTCGGCGAGTTGAAGTCGCTGTACTGGATGGAGTTGTCGACGAAAATCGAGTCCGACTGACGCAGGTAGTCGAAATCGTCGTCGCCGTTGTTGCGCTGATGCGACAGGGCCAGGGTGTGGGCACCGTAACGCACACCGACCTTGGCACTCCAGATGTTGTTGTCGAATTCACCCAGGCGCTTCTTACCTTCATCTACGGCTTTGTAGTAGTTGAAGCCACCGATCAGCGCCAGATCGTCGCTCAGCGGGTAAACCACGCTTGTGCCGGCGTAGTACTGATTCCAGACGTCTTTCAGCTGGCTGGCGTAGACGCTCACAGTCCAGTTGTCGTTGATCGAGTAGTCACCGCCACCGTAACCGATCCATGGCGAGTTGACCGGGCCGCCGTAGAACGTCACGAAGTTGTCGTTCAGGTTGCTTGAGACCGGCTGGCTCATCGCATGCAGACGACCACCCTGGAGGGTAAGGCCCTGGATGCTGGTGTTCTCAACGGTCACACCGCGGAAACTCTCTGGCAGCAGGCGAGAGTCACCCGATGCGACGACCGGGGTCGATGGGAAGACATCACCCACTTTCACGATGGTATCGAACAAGCGGACTTTGGCTGCGCCGCCGACCTTGGTGTATTCGTCGCGAGCTTCACCCTTGTTATCAACGGGCAGCACGTCGAAGGAGCTACGGCCGCCGTTGCGCCCATCACCGGTGTCGAGCTTGAGGCCGATCATGGCAAAGGCATCAACGCCAAAGCCAACGGTACCTTGGGTAAACCCGGAGTTGAATTTGCTGATGATCGCGTGCGCCCAGGCTTCGGAGTAGCCGTTCGTATTGCCCTTGCCACTGTTGTAAGTGGGGGCGGTGCTGTCGCGGTTATCACGGTTGAAGTAGAAGTTACGGTTCAACACTGTAAGGCTGCTGCCTTCAATGAAGCCTTCTGGCTTGTCTTCAGCTTGTGCCGAAATAGCATAGCTTCCAGACAGCGCAGAAACTGCCGCCAAATACAGTGGTACTTTGATTTTCATCCGATGCTCCTTTGATTCACGGCAGTTTTTATTATGTTTACCGGCGCGGGTGTCGTTAATTGTTCTGACCAGGCGGCGCGCCTAGCGTAGCGCGAGCTCATATTTGCAGGCCGAAGATAACGGGGGGGTGATAGGAAAATTACAATTTCGTCATCTACCTGTTGTTCGGGCCTTCGCACCGCGTGTTTGCCATCTCCGTTGCTTGTAACGAAATCATCGTGTCGGGTTTGGTTTCCCAGTATTTTCGGGCATTACAGGACATTCTTACGGAATTGTAATTTTCTAGCCACCCCTCTGATAGCTACCGCTCATTAGAGTGCCATCACCTAATCAAGTGGGGCTTGGCAGCTGTTTCGGCGTTCTCGCCAAGCTTTATCGAAGTTTGTGCACGAGGACCATCAAAGTGCCCCGGTATAACCGCAATGTCTTACCCAAGACCCCCGTCTCGCCCTGGAAGATCGCTGCACTCTGTGCAGTCATCTCTGGGTTGATGGCGCCTGCAGCCCTTGCCCAAAGCATCAGCTTGCCCCAGGCGCTTTCGACGGCCATGGATGCCAACCCAGACCTGGCCGCGGCCAGGCAAGAAATTGGGATCGCTGATGGTGCTCGCAAGCAGGCCGGGCTTATCCCCAACCCCACAATCTCGTATGACGTGGAAGACACCCGTCGTAACACCAGCCAGACGACTGTCTCTCTCAGCCAGACCCTTGAGCTGGGCGGTAAGCGGGGGGCTCGTGTTGACGTCGCCACATACGGGCAGACCGCCGCACAGCTTGAGTTAGACCGTCGCGTTAACGGCCTGCGTGCAGATGTCGTCCAAGCCTTTTACGCCGCGTTGCGGGCCCAGACAGGTCTCGACCTGGCCAAGCAATCTCTCGAACTGACTGAGCGCGGTCTTCGCATCGTCGATGGCCGTGTTCGCGCAGGTAAGTCGTCCCCAGTGGAGGCGACCCGCGCTCAAGTGCAACTGGCCGAAGCCCAGCTGCAAGTTCGACGTGCAGAAACGGAAAAAGCGACCGCTTACCAACAGCTCGCTCAAATTACCGGGAGCTCAGTCACCGTGTTTGATCGACTCGAATCGCCAACCCTCTCCCCGGGCTTGCCACCTCGCACTGAAGATCTGCTGGCTAAGCTCGACCAAACAGCAGAAATGCGTCAGGCCGTGGTGCAGATAGACAAGAGCGATGCCTCGCTCGGCTCAGAGAAAGCTCAGCGTATCCCGAACCTTACTGTCAGTGTAGGTAGCCAGTACGACCGCTCTGTGCGCGAGCGGGTCAACACTGTGGGCCTGTCTATGCCTTTGCCGCTGTTCGATCGTAACCAGGGCAACATTCTTTCCGCTTCTCGTCGTGCAGATCAGGCCCGGGACCAGCGCAATGCTGTTGAGCTGCGCCTGCGCACCGAAACCCAAACCGCGTTGAACCAATGGTCCACCGCCATGCAGGAGGTCGAGTCCTACGACAAGACCATTCTGCCTTCAGCCCAACAAGCCGTAGAGACCGCAACCCGCGGCTTCGAGATGGGCAAATTCGGTTTCATCGAAGTGCTGGATGCCCAGCGCACCTTGATCGTCGCTCGTGGCCAATACCTCGAATCGTTGGCAGCGGCGACCAATGCGCGTGCGCAGGTGGAAAGGGTTTATGGCGAAGTCGGCTCAACCGCCGGCACTCGCTGAACGGGCCAAACATTTTCTTCGGCACACAGCCTTGAACAAGCCGGTGCCTACGATCAGCAGGAGTAGCAATGGATAACAAACGCAAGATCGCCCTCGCGGTAGCCGCTGTGGCAGCCCTCGGATTTGGCAGCCTTGCCTGGAACAACAGTTCCGGACAGCAGGCCGCCAGTACTGCCGAGCATGGCGCTAACGATGGCCATGGCGACGAAAAGAAAGCCGCATCTGCCGCCAAAGAGGAAGGTGATGAGGGCCATGGTGAAGAAGGCCACAGCGAAGAGGGCGGTGAAGAAGAGGGCAAGCTGACGCTCAGCGCTGAACAGATCAAGGCCGCTGGTGTTGCCCTGGAAGCTGCAGCGCCTCGTGACCTCGGTACCGTCGTGAGCTTCCCTGGCGAAATTCGCTTCGACGAAGATCGTACTGCCCACGTGGTTCCTCGTGTTCCTGGCGTTGTTGAGGCTGTCCAGGCCAACCTGGGCGAGACGGTCAAGAAAGGGCAAGTCCTCGCGGTAATCGCCAGCCAGCAGATCTCTGACCTGCGCAGCGAACAACAGGCCGCACAGCGTCGCGTCGAACTGGCGCGTGTGACCTTCGAACGTGAGAAGCAACTGTGGCAGGACAAGATCTCTGCAGAGCAAGACTACCTCCAAGCACGCCAAGCGCTGCAAGAAGCGGAGATCTCCTTGGCCAACGCCAAGCAGAAGGTCGGCGCAATCGGTGCCTCGGTTAACTCCGTTGGCGGTAATCGTTACGAGCTCCGCGCTCCCTTCGACGCCGTGGTAGTGGAGAAACACCTGACCGTCGGCGAAGTCGTCAGCGAGGCGACCAACGCCTTCATCCTTTCCGACCTGAATCAGGTCTGGGCGACCTTCGCAGTTCCGCCGACAGATCTGGGCAAGGTCACGACTGGCCGTGCAGTGAAAGTCTCTTCGCCTGACATGAACGTCGAGGTCGAAGGGAAGGTGGGTTATGTCGGCAGCCTGCTGGGCGAGCAAAACCGTGCAGCTACTGTCCGCGTCACCTTGACCAACCCCAACGGCGCCTGGCGTCCAGGCCTGTTCGTAAACATTGCGGTCACCTTCCAGACCGATCGAGTTGCCGTAGCGGTCCCTGAGCACGCTGTGCAGACCGTTGAAGACAAACCTTCGGTATTCGTACGCACCCCAGATGGCTTTGACACCCGCCCGGTAAAACTGGGTCGCCGCGACAATGGGTACGTGGAAATCATCGACGGTATTGAAGCCGGCGCCCAGGTAGCAACCAGTGGCAGCTTCACACTCAAGTCCGAGCTCGGCAAAGCTTCTGCCGAACACGGTCACTGATGCGAACTGACAGGATGATTTCTCATGTTTGAACGTATCATCAGATTCGCCATCGAGCAGCGCATCGTAGTAATGATCGCCGTTCTGATCATGGCGGGTATCGGTATCTACAGCTATCAAAAGCTGCCCATCGATGCGGTACCCGATATCACCAACGTCCAGGTGCAGATCAACACTGCAGCGCCTGGTTACTCGCCCTTGGAAACCGAACAACGGATCACGTTTCCAGTTGAAACGGCCATGGCCGGTCTCCCGGGCCTTCAGCAGACCCGTTCCCTGTCTCGCTCTGGCCTGTCTCAGGTCACCGTGATCTTCAAGGATGGCACTGACATCTTCTTTGCCCGCCAGTTGATCAACGAGCGGCTGCAGGTTGCGAAGGAACAGCTGCCAGAAGGTGTAGAGGCCGTCATGGGTCCGGTATCTACCGGCCTCGGCGAGATCTTCCTGTGGACTGTTGAAGCCGAAGATGGCGCGGTCAAAGAGGACGGTACGCCGTACACCCCGACCGACCTGCGCGTGATCCAGGACTGGATCATCAAGCCTCAGCTGCGTAACGTCCCGGGTGTGGCCGAGATCAATACCATCGGCGGTTATGCCAAGCAGTTCCTGGTTGCGCCGGATCCAAAGCGCCTGGCTACCTACAAGCTGACACTCAATGACCTGGTCGCAGCGTTGGAAAGTAACAACGCCAACGTCGGTGCCGGCTACATCGAGCGTAATGGTGAACAGTTGCTCATCCGTGCACCGGGTCAGGTAGGCAATATCGAAGACATCGCCAACATCGTGATCACCAGTGTGGATGGTGCACCGATTCGCATCAGCAGCGTTGCTGACGTCAGCATCGGTAAAGAGCTCCGTACAGGTGCTGCTACTGAGAACGGCCGCGAAGTCGTGCTCGGTACCGTGTTCATGCTGATTGGTGAAAACAGCCGCACCGTATCTCAAGCTGTCGCCGCCAAATTGGCGGACATCAACCGCACCCTGCCAAAGGGCGTGGTGGCTGTGACTGTTTACGACCGTACCAACCTGGTTGAAAAAGCCATCGCGACGGTGAAGAAGAACCTGGTGGAAGGCGCGATCCTGGTTATCGCCATTCTGTTCCTGTTCCTCGGCAACATCCGTGCGGCTCTGATCACCGCGATGGTGATTCCGCTGTCCATGCTGTTCACCTTCACAGGCATGTTCAACAACAAGGTCAGTGCCAACTTAATGAGTTTGGGGGCACTCGACTTCGGCATCATCGTCGACGGTGCCGTGGTTATTGTAGAAAACGCGATCCGTCGACTGGCTCATGCGCAACATAAGCATGGCCGCATGCTCACCAAAACCGAACGCTTCCACGAGGTCTTTGCCGCGGCGCGAGAAGCTCGCCGGCCGCTGATCTTCGGTCAGCTGATCATCATGGTGGTGTACCTGCCGATCTTCGCCCTCACCGGCGTCGAAGGCAAAATGTTCCACCCGATGGCCTTCACCGTTGTGATGGCGCTGCTGGGTGCAATGGTCCTGTCCGTTACCTTTGTTCCTGCAGCTATTGCCATGTTCGTCACTGGCAAGGTGAAGGAAGAGGAAGGCGTGGTCATGCGCACAGCTCGACTGCGCTATGAACCGGTTCTGCAATGGGTGCTGGGACATCGGAACATCGCTTTCTCGGCCGCAGTAGCCTTGGTCGTGCTCAGTGGTTTGCTGGCAAGTCGTATGGGTAGCGAGTTCATCCCAAGCCTCAGTGAGGGTGACTTTGCGATGCAGGCCATGCGTGTGCCTGGAACGAGCCTCACTCAATCTGTCGAGATGCAGCAGCGTCTGGAGAAAGCGGTGATTGCGCAGGTGCCTGAAGTTGAGCGGATGTTCGCACGCTCGGGTACCGCAGAAATTGCATCTGACCCGATGCCGCCGAACGCCTCTGACGCCTACATCATGCTCAAGCCTCAGGATCAGTGGCCTAACCCGAAGAAGCCTCGTGATGAGCTGATTGCTGAAGTGCAGAAGGCCGCAGCGGGTGTTCCAGGAAGCAACTACGAGTTGTCGCAGCCAATCCAACTGCGTTTCAACGAGCTGATTTCGGGCGTGCGTAGTGACGTCGCTGTGAAAGTCTTCGGCGATGACATGGACGTGCTCAACAACACCGCCAACAAGATCGCGGCAGCGCTCAAAGCGGTCCCGGGCTCATCGGAAGTGAAAGTTGAGCAGACATCCGGCCTGCCGGTGCTGACCATCAACATTGACCGCGAAAAAGCAGCACGCTACGGCCTGAACATCGCGGATGTTCAGAACTCGATCGCTATCGCCGTGGGTGGCCGTCAGGCCGGCACGCTGTATGAGGGCGACCGTCGGTTCGACATGGTAGTACGCCTACCAGAGACCGTTCGCACCGACGTAGCGGGTATGTCCAGCTTGCTGATCCCGGTACCTGCCAATGCGGCACAGGGTGCCAATCAGATCGGCTTCATCCCGCTGTCCCAGGTCGCCAATCTGGACCTGCAACTGGGCCCGAACCAAATCAGCCGCGAGAACGGCAAACGTCTGGTTATCGTCAGCGCCAACGTTCGAGGCCGCGATCTGGGGTCCTTCGTTGAGGAGGCGACCGCATCGCTGGACAAGAAGGTGCAAATCCCTGCGGGCTACTGGACGACTTGGGGGGGCCAGTTCGAGCAGCTGCAGTCGGCTGCCAAACGCCTGCAGATCGTTGTTCCAGTCGCCTTGCTGCTGGTCATGACCTTGTTGTTCCTGATGTTCAACAACCTGAAGGACGGCATGCTGGTCTTCACCGGTATTCCATTCGCACTCACCGGTGGTGTTGTGGCGTTGTGGCTGCGGGACATCCCACTGTCGATCTCGGCAGGTGTCGGCTTCATTGCACTGTCCGGCGTTGCAGTACTGAACGGCCTGGTGATGATTGCCTTCATCCGCGGGCTAAGGGAGGAGGGACGAACGCTCAGACAGGCAGTCGATGAAGGTGCATTGACCCGTCTGCGACCTGTTCTGATGACAGCCTTGGTAGCGTCCCTGGGCTTCATCCCGATGGCTTTGGCCACCGGCACCGGTGCCGAAGTTCAGCGGCCATTGGCGACGGTGGTGATTGGCGGGATCCTGTCCTCCACCGCACTGACCTTGCTGGTACTGCCTGCCCTGTATCACTGGGCACACCGCAAGGATGAAGACGGCGACGAGGCCGAAGTGGTTAGCTAACAGCCTCCGCTAAAGAGAAGCCCACAACACGTGTTGTGGGCTTTTTTGTTTAAAGTGAAGTAGATGCACTTACCTTTCAAAATTGTAAGTTTCTCGTCATGCCGGTGATGCCTATGCATTGCTAAGGTTACGCCCGAGAAGTTTTGAAATTGAGAGGGTTTTATGAAAAAGCTAATTATCGCTGCTGCACTTGTTGTTTTCTCGGTGGCTTCGCAGGCCAACACTTTCTCCGAGAGCAAGCAGCTTCAATACACCAAGGAACACCAGACCGCAGTGGCCAAGTACGCGGAGAAAAATGGCAAGCCAATGCCAGAGATTCAGGATTACAAATATGGCATGAAGATAGACGTTGCGAAATTCGTACGTCAGTCGCAGGACCCCCGTACCTGCCAGGTCTATCCACGGTTGATGACCTTCGAGGACTCCCAGGGCACGCTCAAGACTGTTCGTTACTCGATGTATTCGCAATGCATCAACAACAAGTAGTAAACGATTTGAACAGAACAATTAGAGAATTCATAAATGCCAGGCAGTGCCTGGCATTTTTTATTACGCCCGATACCCCATAGCTTCGAAATGTTAACGCCTGGGCTCGGGCAAACCGTGCAATAGATCTTAGCCAACCAACAGAGACGGCTCCCCAACTGCAGAGGGCAATTGGAAGCCTTGACCCCAGAAGGGACGAGTTATGAAGAGTTTGCTTGAACGCCCTGATGACCAAGCCGGGCATGAAGGTCATAGCCATGAGCATGGCGGCATTTTTGGAATGAACACAGAGCTGATTTTCGCGCTGATCTGTAGTGCTCTCCTGGGTGCCGGAGCTCTCGCAGGAAAACTTGGCCTGATTGATCGTCTGCCTCTGATTCTGTACGTGTCGGCCTACGTGTTCGGTGGATGGTTCACCACTAAGGAAGCGGTTACCAACATCCGTCAGAAACGCTTCGAGATCGACTCGCTGATGCTTCTCGCCGCAGTCGGTGCCGCGAGCATCGGCGCCTGGGCGGAGGGGGCTCTGCTGCTGTTCCTGTTCAGTCTGGGGCATTCCCTTGAAAGCTACGCGATGGGGCGGGCCAAGAAAGCGATTGAGGCACTGTCCAAGCTCGCACCAGCCACCGCGATCGTACGCAGAGCAAATGGCACGGTGGAGATGCCCGTGGAGCTGCTGGTTCCCGGTGACGTTGTCATCGTGCGCCCCAATGACCGCCTGCCGGCCGATGGTTTTGTAGTCGTAGGCTCCTCAAGTATCAACCAGGCGCCAGTAACCGGTGAGAGCGTCCCCGTGGACAAGCAACCTGTTCCTGATGCCGAACTCGCACGCAGCAAGCCAGATGCAGTGGATGCAGCCTCGAAAGTCTTCGCCGGTACCATCAATGGCGAAACGCTCATCGAGGTTGAGGTAACCCGGCGCTCTACGGAGAGTACCTTGGCGCGGGTCATCAAGATGGTCAGTGAAGCCGAAGTCAGGAAGTCACCGACCCAGCGATTCACGGACCGCTTCCAACGCATATTCGTCCCGTTGGTTTTACTGCTGGTAGTCGGGCTGCTATTTGCCGGCATTTTCCTTGACGAGCCGTTCCGTGACTCGTTCTACCGGGCGATGGCCGTACTGGTTGCAGCCAGCCCCTGCGCGCTCGCGATCGCTACACCAAGCGCCATTCTCTCTGGCATCGCCAGGGCAGCCCGAGGTGGCGTGCTGATCAAGGGCGGTGCGCCACTTGAAGAGCTTGGATCATTGAATGCCATGGCATTCGACAAGACCGGTACCCTGACCGAAGGGCGCCCACGTATCACCGATGTAATACCCATAGGCGGCACGCAGATCGAGGATCTGCTAAACGTCGCCATCGCTGTGGAGTCGATGAGCGACCATCCGCTGGCTGCGGCAATTGTGCGTGACGGTGAAGAGATGATTGGCACACGGCGCCGATTCCAAGCCAAGAACATGAGCAACATGATTGGCCGCGGCGTGCGTGCTGAGCTTGATGGGCAGTTCGTCTGGATTGGCAAGGTCGAGATGTTCGGTACCAATGGTATTCCCGCACTCAGCAAGGCAGCCCTGGAGGCTGCGGAGCGTCTACGTCAGTCAGGCCGTACCACCATGGTGGTACGGCGTGCTGACAAGGATCTGGGCGCTATCGGGCTATTGGACACACCCCGGGAGGGGGCCAAAGAGGCACTCCAGAAGCTTAGAGAGATGGGCATCGAACGCATGGTCATGATTTCTGGAGACCACAACCGCGTTGCAGAGGCTGTAGCCAAACAAGTTGGCTTAGATGAAGCGTGGGGAGACCTGATGCCGGAAGACAAGGTCAAGGCCATCAAAAACCTGCGCCTTAGCGCCAAGGTGGCCATGGTGGGTGACGGCGTCAATGATGCCCCTGCCATGGCCAGTTCGAGCGTTGGTATCGCAATGGGGGCTGCTGGATCTGATGTTGCCCTGGAAACGGCTGATATCGCGCTTATGGCTGACGACATCAGGCAACTCCCATTTGCGGTGGGGCTGAGCCGTCACACGCGATCGATCATCCACCAGAATCTGTTCGTCAGCTTGGGGATTGTGGCCATCCTGGTTCCGTCCACCATCATGGGCTTGAGCATTGGTGCCGCTGTTGCGATCCATGAGGGCTCCACACTGTTGGTCGTCTTCAACGCCTTGCGCCTGTTGGCCTACCGCAGAAGCACCTGATCCCTGAGCTTCAATCATGAAGCTAAGCAGGGAAATGACCTGAAGTAGAAGTACGGGTCGTGCGCGATCAGCGCACGACCCGTACTTTTCTCTCACTCGTCGATCCCGATGCGCTTGAGGCTTTCAAGGGCCTTTCCGCACTCAGGTGAGCCATGCCGTAAGCCGCAGGCCAATGCAGCTTTGAGGCTCATGACACCGGCTACGAAACCGACTTGATTGCCGACTCCGTGTCCGTCCGCAAATCCCTGATCATACGCAATCTCGACAAGCGCATTGATCGCCGCCAGGGTGTCCTGTTTGTTTTTACTCTTTTGCATATCTACTCCGCGAGCATTCAGCTCATATCGCTCGGTTAGGTGGCGGCGCCTTCAGGTTTGGGGTGAGCGAATCCCGCTCCCATAGCCAATCCCTAACGGGGGGCTCAGCCCGCCACCGTAAGGAAAATCAGCTATTGAGAGCAGATGACTCGTTTTGGTCACCCGTGCTGCTCGCCTCACCGCATTGGCACTGAGTGGGTACATCCGGGTAGTCGCTGTGATTCTCAATGAACAGCGTTCGGCAGGTTTCGCACCCATAGATCCGGGGCAGGGATTTAAGGCCGCTCGGAAGCACGTCACTCAGAGGCTCGTTATGCCAAGGAGCCCCGTCAAGGATTCTTGAACGCAGGATGTTTCCCAGGCGCCAGGTGTCACTTTGTGCGCGCCAGGACCACATCGGCGCAGAAAGCGAATACTGGATGAAGGTCTCTTGTGACTGCCTGGATAGCGGGTACTTGGGGCGGGTCCAGCCGGAATCGATGATGCTGAACCCCATGCCCATTTCTGCGCTCGGGTGGGTCTTTTCACCAAAGAAACGGTCATGCGTCGCTGGAGCCGTCGCATGATGGTCAGTCGGTGGGAATACCCACAGATAACACTCATCCCGGTTGACCATGCTGATGAGCTCGCTTGGCCCCCGCATGGGGGAATTTGCAGCCAGGGCGAAGCGATCCTTCCACGACATTTTGGGAGGCGGCGCAATACCAGCAGCGATGGCCAACGTGGCAGTCTTGGGGACGAAGCGATCGCCTAGCTCGTTCAGATCCAGGTTCTTGCAGAGAGCCTTGAAGGCCTTTTTGCGAGTCTTCGAGCTGAAGGAGGGGTCAAGGAGCAGGCGAACCTGGTTCACGCCGATTCCCGCAGTTCGTAGCACCTCAATGACTTCTTCAGCCACACCGACTGCTTGAAGATCGGTCAATCCTAAGCACGTTTTCGCCCGCTCGACCGCCGCGTAGAGGTTGTACTGCCGTGTCTCGTTGTCACGACAGACCTGAATTGGCAGCTTGTCTTGGATGGCAACTTGCGGTGCAACGGAGCCGATGGCCGCGTGGAACAGCTGGTGGAGGTGCAGATGAGAGTACGGGCGGCCAGAAGCCGAGAACGAGGCGTGCAGCTGAGCAGCGAGAGGTTGAAGCAGCTTTTTTGCAGACATGACTATCCCCTAATGAGCGACGTTGGGGTAGCTGCGCTTGTAGGGCCGTTAGACGCGAAGCTGGACGTCGAATCAGGTTCAATCATGAATAGGAGTCAGGTTTGATTTGCTTGCACGGCCACCATGCAAAGCCCGACGCGGCAATCACATCAGATTCGCCGAGCTTTGGCAAGAGCGGTCATCGGTAAGCGAAAGCAGGTAGGAGGAGGGCGCTCCATGCTTGATCACCTCCAGAAACAGGAAAGCCGGAAGCACGTTGAGCGCTTCCGGCTTTCTCACGTCAGACTGATGAGAGGGATCAGAAGACGTATTGCAGGCGGGTCACGATGGCATTGCCGCTGTCGTCGCCCACGGTGTTCTCGTTGTTGTCGGTGCGCACGTTGATGTAGTTGGCACTGACTTTCACCGCCTCGTTGACGTACCAGTTCACACCCACCGTGTGGCTCTTGGCCTTGCGCTCGTTCGATTGGTCCGCCGCGGTGACCAGGTTGCCGTCTTCGACCTTGATATCGTCAAAGCGGTAGAAGACTTCCCAGGCCCCCAGTTCCTTGTTCTCTGGTTTGATAGTGTCGAACTTGGCACCATCGAGCTTGTAGATACGCGGCTCGCCGGTCAGGGTGTAAGCCATCTGGGCGTAGTAACCGGAGGCCTTCATGTCGTTGTTGGCCTGGTCAGCTTTCAGCTTGCGGCGAAGGTATTCCGCTTGAACCGAGAACGGGCCGGTGGCCCAGGCACCTTCGAGACCCCAGACCGAGTCGTCCTTCCACAGGCCATCTTGTGCAGCAGCACCGCCAAACAGCATGCGGTTGCCGTTGGTGCCGGCATCGCCGCCGCCATTGGTATCTACACCGCGGACGCCCAGACGCGAACGAATCCGGGTATCGACCGCACTGTTTTTGAGGTCGCGGTAAGCGTACTGAGCACCGACGTGCAGGACGTTGCCATCACTGTGCAGCGGTGCGAACACGCCACGTACGTTGTAGCGCTTGGTGCTGTCGCCATCCGAGTTGTTATTGGTTTCGCTGAAAACGCTACCGGAAACATAAGCCATGTCAGCGATGGTGCTGGTGGCTTGAACACCCATGCCGGCGTTGTCGTTGATCCAGTCCGCCAGGTCGTACGAGAGGTTCCGCTCCATGGCGGTGGTCCACTTCGAACTGGTGGCTTTCTCAAGACCGAAGTCGGTGTAGAAACGGCCAAAGCGCAGTTGCACCGGCTTGAAACCCGTGTAGGTCAGGCTGGCTTCGTCGAAGTAGCCGTCGGAGTCGTTGCCCGTGTTGCGGGAAAGGTCGTAGTTGAGCTGATACTTCCAGTCGCGGTACAGCACGCCACCGAGCTCAAGGTAGGCGCGACGGAAGTAGCCTGCGTCAGCGGTATCGCCATTCTTGGTGAAGACACCATCGAAACGGCCGTAGTCGGCCTGAACTCGGCCGCCCAGTTTGAAACTGAATTCCTTGTCAGAAGTCGATACTTCAAGACCGCCCTTGGTCTTCAGAACGATGTCAGCTCCGTCAGTGGTTACTGTTCCGGAGAATGCTTGCGAGGAAAATGTGCCTATTATTGCGGCAGCCAACAGCTTTTCCCGCATGTTCGAAGAACGGATCATTGCTTGCCTCTCGTATGTTAAGTGCTTAGCTACCGACGTTATATTTCGCCCTGCGCCGGCCTAAATTTATCTTGCAGATGGGAGCAGGCCACGGTTGTCACCCGCTGTAACAAGATGCCTTTGTTCTAAGCACTCTGACTAGGTTGCAAGCGAATATGACAGTTGTGTTTCTGTAGTGTTAACGGAGGAGTTTGAAACCTAACAAAACTGTTACCGAACAAGCCAGTCCTTCTTATCAAAAAAGCTCTTCTTGATCAATCTTCGAATTTCCAAAACCTGCGGATTGCGGACAAGCTTCGTTTTGATAACAAGATAGACATCTTTCTCCTCCAGGTCGTCCAGGAAACCCGGCACGGGTAGGATATTTCTCTCCAGTTTTCGGCTGTAGTCGGGCAGCACTCCAATACACGCACCGCCAACGACAAGGCCTCGTGATAGGTTGTAGCTCTTGACCCGAGTGGTACCGCCCTGATGCTCAGCCATTATCGATGCCCACTTTCGTGAGCCCGCCAAGATCTCTTCATCCCAAGGGACAACGAGCATGAAGTTGTGCAAATCCAAGCTCTCCACTGGAAGGGTGACGCTTCTTGAATAGCGGCTGGAAATGAACAGGGCGTGCCCAATCCGGCCAAGCCTTTCAAACCTATACGTAGGATGGCGATCAAGCGCGCCTTTATCATCTGGGCTCACCAAAGCGATACCCACATCGACTTCACACTCAGAAAGCATCTGCGTTGTGCATTCTGAATGGATTTCCAGCTGCATTTCGGCATGATCACGCACGTAGGCGACTAGATCGCGGTTTACGATGTCGTTCAGCACTGGCTCTGTGATCGCGATGGTAAGCCTGGGGACTTCCTTTTCACCGGACTTGCCAAGGCCGTCTGGGCCGAAGAGCTGGCACAGGTAATGGCTGACCCTCTCGCCTGTGCGGGTCAGGGCAAGCTTGTTGTGTTTGTAGACAAACACGGGAGCACCAATGTGCTCTTCCAGTTTCTCCAAGCGTTTCCGCAGGCCTACCACTGGCACATTGAGCCCTCGGGCAGCCTGTTTGAAACTGGCACAACGTGCTGTTGCGAAAAACTCTACGGCCAGCTGATCATCAATTGGCAAATCATCCAATATGTCAGGGCTGTAAGGAACAACGCTGCTTGTATATGTTTCATTTTGTGTAACCATTAGGTCCCCCTTAATTCGGGGAATCTATCTCAATGCCACCCGGTGTTTCCTTATCTTGTCAACATTGTAATCCACGGGTCATGCATGCGTTATCGGAAGGCTTTTATTTCGAAAGCGTAATTTTCAGGCAATCCCTCTGATATTGTAGCGTGCTAGCCTAGTGCGCCGACTTGTTACTTACCATATATAGATTCGGCTAATTACGCATTTACATTTAGTTCACTATTTTTTCACCTTTGCCTCCATAGGCTTTGGGCATGGAAAATCAAACCCCACCTCTTACTACCTTACTGATTCGTTATCTGGGGATCGGCTTCATAGCAACGGGAGTCCATTATGCGGTGTTCCTATTGCTGGTTACGACAGAATTCGTTACTCCGTTACTGGCCAGTATCTGTGGCGGCATGGTTGGCGCAATCGCGAGCTTCATTGGAAATAGGGCGCTCTGTTTTGTGGCAGATGGCTCTCGTAAGTTTCAGCCTGTCAGGTTTGCACTGGTCGCGTTAACCACAAACTTCGGCAATGGCGTGGGTATGTGGTTCCTCATCAAGTCGAATCTGTCACCGCTCATCTCCCAAGTCGTAGTGACCTTAAGCCTCACTGCACTTGGATTCATTGCACATCGTTTTTGGACATTCAATCATGCAGACATTACATCGCTTTCCCGAGCGCCCTGATCCCTTGTTAACCATCGTGGTCCCTTGCTTCCAGGAAGAGGAAACCATCCCCGAGTTCCACCAGCGAATCACCCGCGTGGTGAAGCGCTTACCCGTCTCCTGCGAAATCCTCTATGTCGACGACGGCAGTAATGACCGGACGGCCGACATTCTTCGCCACTATCAGGATGGGTCATCTGTACGTTGCCTGTCCCTGAGTCGCAACTTCGGCAAAGAGGCTGCACTGAGCGCCGGGATAGACCATGCCCGTGGCAGTGCGCTGATCTTCATTGATGTCGACCTGCAGGATCCACCAGAGCTCATCGCGGCCATGGTGGACTACTGGCAACGCGGCTACGACGTGGTGAACATGCAGCGCAACCTGAGAATCGGTGATTCGTGGTTCAAGCGCATGAGTGCCCGGGCTTACTACTGGGTCATGCAGCGCCTGGTGGAGAAGGTGGACATGCCGGCCGATGTCAGCGATTTCCGATTGATTGGGCCTGCGCCGCTGGCAGCCCTGCGGGCCCTGGATGAACGCTCCAGGATTCTCAAAGGCATGATCGGCTGGGTAGGCTTTCGTACCATCGAACTCCCCTACAATCGCACTGTTCGCCATGCCGGGAGCACCAAATGGAATGCAGCTGGCCTGTTCAATCTGGCCATCGAGAGCATCGTCAGCTTCTCTCGCAAACCACTGCGCATTTTCAGCCTCATCAGTTTCGGTCTTTTCGTCTCCAGCATCTGCTACATGCTTGCGTCGCTTGTGGCAGGCAGTTTCGACATCCATCACCTGATCGTCGGAATGGCTTCATTCATGTGCGTCGGTGTCGCCATGGTGGGGGAGTACCTGGGCGTGACACTCGCGGAAGTGAAGCGCCGGCCTCTCTATTTCCTGAAGCACAGCAACAAGGCAGATCCCGTGTCACTCCACCCTTCGATGGCTTCGATCGAGGGTAAGAAATGCTGAACCTGAAGAACGAGAGGACGCTGTGGTGGGTCCTGGGTTCGATTTTGCTATTGCGTTTGGTGGGGCTGGGCATCTACCCGCTGATGGACACATCTGAGGCCCGTTACGCTGAAATGGCTCGCAAGATGGTCGAGTTGAATGACTGGATCACGCCCATGTTCGACTACGGGGTACCGTTCTGGGGCAAGCCTCCGTTGTCCTTCTGGACCCAGGCCGCGAGCATGACGGTCTTCGGCGTTAACGAGTTCGCTGCGCGCTTCCCAGCGTGGCTACTCCACCTGGCAAGCTGTTTCATCATCATCAAACTCGGCACGCAGCAGATTTCTCGTAACGCCGGCATCTGGGCTGCCATTATTTTTTCCAGCACCACACTTGGCCTGGTCTCCAGCGGTGTTGTGCTGACTGACCCTGTTTTGTCGTTCTCGATTCTGCTGGCCAGCTACGGTTTCTGGCGTTGGATGAAGTGCGCCAGCAAGGCGGATGCCTACCTGATGTTCGCAGGTCTCGGGCTGGGCTTGCTTGCCAAAGGGCCGCTGACCCTGGTGCTTATGGGGGCGCCGGCATTCGCCTGGTTCGTTATCTACAAGGAATGGGGACGGGTACTGAGGCTTCCCTGGATTAGCGGCCTTGTACTCATGTTCGGTATATCCGTGCCATGGTATGTCGCGGCCGAGATGAAAACGCCCGGCTTCATGGAGTACTTCTTCGTTGGTGAGCACTGGAGCCGCTACGTCGTCAGTAACTGGGCAGGGGACCTCTATGGTAGTGCTCATGCCAAGCCGTACGGCAGCATCTGGATCCAGCTCGGATTGTCGCTACTGCCATGGGCCTTGTTTCTACCACTGTTGATCCGCAAGCGTGGATCGATGCAGCGCTTCAAAGCCTACCTCTGGCTGTGGGCCTTGGCGACACCGGTCTTCTTCACATTTGCAGGCAACATTCTGTGGACCTACCTGCTACCCGCGCTGCCAGCGTGGGCATTGCTGCTGTCTGCACGGGTCAGCGAAGTTGGCCCGAAGACCACCTGGGCTGCCGCTGCGAGCGCATTGGTGTTGCCAATCATCGGTGCGGGCATCATCTACGCCGGGGTACTAGAGGAGCGCCCTCAGAATCAGCGGGATGTGGTTCAAGCCTGGCTCAATGTGCAGTCTGCTCATTCCGCTCCCCTGATCTATCCTGGCCGCCGCTCATACTCGTCGGAGTTTTACAGCAGCGGGAAGTCCGAGAACATCAAGGATCCTGCCAAGTGGCCGCGGGATGGCTCGTTCTATCTGTCCAGGCGCTTGCGAGACAGCAAGGATGGTCTGCCCGCTGATCTAGCTTGCACATCGATCACCGAAGCGAACGCCAGCCAGCTCCTGCTGTGCCATTGGAAACGCCCCGCACAAGGTGCCGAGGGTCTGGCCGGAGAAAGCAATGCGGAAACGCCTCGCAAGAACGAAGGCTAAATTCCAAGCACAAAAAAGCCAGGTTTTACCCTGGCTTTTTTGTCGATTTCTTTCGTCATTTGAAGTCCTATTTAACCGCCGATTAATTGTCGGCTTGTTCCTTACCATCCTTGCTTTCTTTCTTTTGCTCTTGAGCGACTTGTTGTTTGTTCTGGTCCGAAGAGTCATCGCTCCATAGGCGAGCCTGTTCGGTTCGGAAGTTCTCGTTGAACTGTTTCGTTCGCTCGAAGCCGCCTTCAGCGTAAGCGGTACCCATGAGACCCAGCAGCAGGCTGCCAATAGCGATAGATTTGACAAATTTCATTGTGAACCTCGGTTCATACTAGGCCAACCTGATTAGCGGCCTTTGTTGGTTTGTAGTTTAGGAACGCGAAGCTAACGACAAGGTGAGTCAATAATTACAATTCCGTAATTTTGGCTGCAGATAGGATGCGTTAAATCTTCAAATCTGGAAGGATCATGTCTATCTCGGCACTGTCGAGGGCGACTTCGAATTTTCTCTTAAATTACAATTTTGATATCTAGCGCGTTAATTCAGCGCGGCGTTGTTGGCCGCCCTAGGAGATAGCCATGAATGACATAGAGCCCTGGGCAGTTGCTATCGGTGACTTTCGCCGCTGCACTGAAAAACTCACTGTCCAGCTCGATGAGCTGACCTCGCAGACGCGCACCTCCAGCGCTGTTCTGGAGAGGTCGAACGAACTGGTGGAGCAGGTGGACGCTGTCGGCCGGCAGATTCAGGAGGAGGTGCGAAAGGCGGAGAAGGCTTGGTCGAACGCGGAGGAGGTTGCCTTGCGCGCCGCTGCATCAGCGTATTCAGCTGCATGCCGCGGAGTCGACACCGCCATCCAGCCACTGATCTCGGAGCTTACAGCAGCGACAAAGGCGGCGGACGCCTCTATCCAGGAGCTCAAGCGGGCACCGGTGCTGGCCAAGCGTTATGTGATGGTGGTCGCCACGGCGTTCTTCATTCTGGCGCTGATCTGTGTCTACTCGACCATGCGCCTGATCGATGCCGCCGGCAGCGTAAGTGCTCAAGAGAAAGTGAATGCTCAGTACTTCTCACACCTGTGGAAAAACGCCAATCCTGACGAACAGAAGATTATTAAGTCGGTGATTCTGCGGTCGCCCATGGACCCTGTGGTCCTTCGGCACTGATGCATTGAGGCAAACAAAAGGCCCGTCGATTGACGGGCCTAATCGTGTCTGCGCAATTTAAGCGGCGGTCATTGCCGGCTGCATTTGCTGGGCTTCCGGAAAGTGAAGGTGGAACCAGGTGAAGTTTTCTTCGGTCACCTCCACGCTCGCCGATCCCTGGTGCAGACTCATGATCGACTGCACAATGGCCAAGCCAAGACCGGTACCGCCTTCGCTCCGTGCTCGGCTCTTGTCCACACGGTAGAACCGCTCAAACAAGTGCGCGTGGTGTTCCTTGGCAATACCACGGCCGGGGTTGCCGACACTCAACGTCGTACCGCTCGCACTATGCTGCACCTTAACGTAGACCGTGCGGCCGCGAGGGCAGTAACGGATCGCGTTCGAGACCAGATTCGAGACGGCACGTTGAACCATCAGGCGATTCCCGCGCACCACGTCATCACTGCCGGAGATCTGCAGCTGAATCTCGCCTTCTTCTGCTGAAATGCTGAAGAGCTCGCACACTCGCTGAACCTCGTCGACCAAGGAGACGGATTCGAACTCCACCATTGATGCTGGATGACTGACCTGGGCCAAGAACAGCATGTCGGAAACCATGCGGCTCATGCGGTCCAGCTCTTCTGTGCACGACTCCAGAACCTCCCGGTACTCGGAAAGCGATCGTTCTCTGGTCAAGGCAACCTGGGCCTTGCCCATCAGGTTGGAAAGCGGTGCTCGAAGTTCGTGAGCAAGGTCGTCAGAAAACTGCGAGAGCTGCTGAACCCCATCATCCAGGCGAGCCAGCATGATGTTGATGCCGTCGGCGAGCATTTTGAGTTCTGCCGGCATCCCATCAGTTGGAAGGCGATGGTCGAGGCTCTCGGTTGAGATTTTCGAGGCGATCTTGAGGAACTTGGTCAGTGGTAGCAGGCCTCTGCGCACAGTCCACCAGCCAATGGCCAAGATCAGTGCGAGGATGACGGGGGACATCATCAAGGCCCAGGTCAGCAACGCATCGAGCAGCGCCTCACTGGATGACTGGTCCATGGTCATATAGACGCTGACCTCTGTTCCATCGCCCAAACGCATGATTCGAGAAGCACTCAGCAGAGGACGGTCCTGCGTATCACGCCATTCGTGCTCTTTGGGCTGGGCCGCCGGCTGAAACTTGTGCACCTCCAGATTGACCTGTTTCGAGCCAATCGAGAGCAGGGGAGTCTGATTCTGTGAGGTATCGAATATGCTCACATACAGGTTGTTGTGGCCCATGACCAAATCGACAAGCTGATGCGCATCCGCGTTGACGCCGGAGATGTCCGGGATGGTGGACAGGTTGTGAGCCATCCCCGCCATCTTTACTTCCAGGTCTGCTCTGGCATTTCTTTCCAGAGCCTTGCCTACCATCAGATAGCCAAAGGTGGCGAACAGAAGCAGCAACGCTGCGCTCATCAACCCAACTTTTAACCCCAGCTTTGCAGCCAGGCTGAATGGCCTCATGCGCGTTCCTCAAAAACGTACCCAACGCCACGAAGCGTGTGAATGAGCTTGGTTTCAAACGGGTCATCGATCTTCGAGCGCAAGCGCCGGATGGCTACATCGATGACATTGGTGTCGCAATCGAAATTCATATCCCAGACCAACGAGATGATCTGAGAGCGAGTCAGCGCTTCGCCCGTTCGGCTCATGAGCAGGTGCAGAAGCGCAAATTCCTTGGTGGTGAGATCGATGCGTGTGCCACCGCGGAAGACGCGATGGCGGACGGAGTCGAGTTCCAGATCGGCAATTTTCAGCGAGCTCTTCTCGACTAACTCATCACCACGGCGTTGCAGCGAACGGATGCGAGCAAGCAGCTCAGGGAATTCGAATGGCTTCACAAGGTAGTCATCCGCGCCGCCGTCCAAGCCCTTGAGCTTGTCATTGATGCGTCCGCGGGCGGTCAGCATGATGATGCGGACCCGGCTGGTCTTACGGATGGTTTCCAGCAGGTCCCAGCCGTCGATACCCGGGAGGTTCACGTCCAGGAGGACCAACGAATAGACATTAGTGTTGAACAAGTGCAGAGCATCTACACCGTTGTGCACGATATCTACGACATACCCGCTTTCGGATAGGCCCTGCTGAAGATATTCGGCAGTTTTAATTTCGTCTTCCACAACTAGAACGCGCATAACTTATCTCAAGGTGTGAGGAAGGAGTTGGCCTAATCCGCCAAGATTATGGTTGCAGGCTGTTCGAAAGTTTGGCTGAGGGTATGGCATGTGGTAGTCGCTACCTCTGTCCATACGCCGGGTCACCTGAGGACGCTTGAATCTTAACGCGAAGAAGCTGGCCGCGGCGAAATCCTACAAATTTGTAATGTAGCCGCAAGATTTCTGACAGTCATGCAGGCTCCACCCCTAAGCATAGCGGATTCTGGGGCCTGCGGCGGTGTATGACAGATTCGCCTGGCAGGTGGAATCGGCCAGGACAGGCAGCATTTCGGTCGTTAGCTTGCAAGGACTGGTACTGGCCTTGGATCGAGGGCGCCACGCAGGCAGACCCCATGCACGGCCGCAAACCGCAGCGCCTTTCTGCAAATTAGTTCACGTGGCGGCTCGATATTCTCTCGAATAATTATCTTACAATCTATTACATGTCCAAATTGTAATTGCCCGATCATCTTGGTGTTAGCCTCCTTTGCTAGTTTAAGGGCAGCGGAAGAGGCATCGCTGCTTTGGAAATTGTCTCATTTCAAAGCAGCTTGGCAAGAGCACCGAGCAGTTGTTCGCGCCAGTGCATTCACCTGTAAACCATACGCTCCTTTGGTAGGTGAATTTTAGCGCCCCCCTACGGGCGCTTTTTTATTAAGGGACTTCTTATGAACACTACTGTATCAGCGATCGCCGTGTTTTTGCTCTTTACATCACTAACAGCCAATGCCCAAAGCGGTATGGAGATCAATAAACGCATCGAGCGTACTGCTAGAGAGGCTACAGCGGATTATGCTCAACGCGTAAAAAAGCCCATGCCTCAACTAGAAGACTACGCCTATGGCATGGACCTGGACGTTGGTAAGTTGGTGTATGTATCACCCAGTGTGCGGTACTGCGGTAATGTAAGAAGCATGATGACCTACGAAGACTCGAAAGGCGAACTGCACATGGTTCGCTACCTGGTGAAGGGCGAGTGTGTTAATAGCCGTTAAGACTCATCAAGATGATCCCTGCGGCCACCGGATCATAGAAGCTCAATGCCGAACCGGCGCAGCAGTATGGCGAAGCCTCCGAAGCTGGCCATTGTGATGAGGATGCTGCTGATCAGTGTCGGCCAAAAGCCGAGCTTAGGTAGCAGCAATGGAAAAGCAATAAACATCGGTAGGGTCGGAAGCACGTACCAGAACGTGTACCAAGCATGGTTGGAGATCTTCTCCATGCTCTGGTTCTCTAAATAGAGCCAGACCAACGTCACGACCGTGACCAAGGGTAGGGCGGCGACCAAGCCGCCCAGCTTGTCGCTGCGTTTCGCCAGCTCTGACACGAGAATCACTATACCGGCAGTGAGTAGGTACTTCGTGATGATCCAGGCCATCGCTGAGCCTTCTGGAGGTTGTTGACGAGGGCAGGCGAAGCCATTCACCAACCCCCTTGAAGCGCTCCTGCCGTTTACGGCATCCCTCACCGCATTTTTTTTGCAACATCACCCTCAGCCAGGAGGGTGATGTGTTTGCATGGTGTTTACCGATCGGTCAGTGCGAGGGTGAGGGAACGCTCTCGTGGAAAGCTGCCCGCTCGATCTGGATGGTGCAGTGATGGATTTCGAATGCATCGCTGACAGCATCCACGACGGCCGCCAACACAGCATCCCCATCTGCAGAATCCCGAACCACTACGTGCGACGTCATCACGTTACTGCCACTGCTGACAGCCCACACGTGCAAGTCATGAACGTCCGTCACGCCATCTACTCCGAGGATGGTGGCCTCGATTGCCGTAACGTCGAGCCCCCTCGGGACACCCTCCATGAGGATCCCCAGGCTTTCGCGAAGCAACTGCCACGTCCGCGGCAGAACCCAAAGGCCGATCGCCACAGCGACAATCGTGTCGACCCAGGTCCAGCCGGTGAAGCGGATGATAAGTGCCGCGATGATTACGCCAAGCGAGCCGAGCATGTCGCTCCAAACTTCGAGGTAGGCTCCTTTGACGTTGAGGCTTTCGTTGCTCGCAGATGCCAGAAGGCGCATCGAAATTAGGTTGATGATCAGGCCGGCGATTGCGATCCACATCATCGCTCCGGTAGCGATCTCCGCCGGCATGAAGAAGCGCTGGTAGGCCTCATACAAGATGTACATCGCCACCAGGAAGAGCAGCACGGCGTTGAACGTCGAAGCCAGAATTTCCAGGCGCGCATAGCCGAAGGTTCTTTTCTGATCCGCCGGCCGCTTGGCTATCTGAAGTGCAATCAGTGAGATCGCCAAGGCGGCAGTATCTGTGAACATGTGAGATGCGTCCGACAGCAGCGCCAGGCTGCCGGTAATCCACGCACCGATCACTTCTGCAATCATGAAGCTGCCAGTCAAGCCGAGCGCCATGATTAGCTTCTTCTGATGCCCCTCGCGTACTGCAGCGCTGCCATGGTCATGATTTGAACCCACGTATTTCTCCTTGCGCAGGGTTGTGGTCTCGTTGGCCTTCCTGTCTACCTAGCCTTAGAGCGTCGCTTGGCCACAGTGACTGCAAAATCTTGCTCCTGCACTCAGCAGCGAGCCGCAGGCGGTGCAACCACTCGATAGCGGTGTTCCGCAGTTTAGACAAAAGCGTGCTGACGGATCGTTGGCCGTCCGGCACTGCCTGCAGCCCTGCAGATCTTTGATGGGGGCAGGAGTGGGAGGGCGCCCGCCGTCATACACCTGATTACCGCCGTCGCAGCCCTGCTGCCGGCCATGGCGATCATATTGCTCGGCCCCATGTCCCCCGCTGTGGTGCTTGCCTCCACCGTGGTTTCCACGGCCATGGTGCCCGCCCAGGATGTTTTTGAAAAAGCTCATGGTATTCGCCCCTCATTGATGGGTGACATATTAACGAGCAAAAGTTGAAAATAATATTCTGCTCGCGAGAAAGACTTGTAAGTTGAATTGAAAGTTCAAAATTAGCCTACGACAAAACGAAACCGTTTTGTTTGTGAAATTAAATTTATCTAGCTGAGCGGAGCATTGCTTTTGGTGGGTAGTATCCCCCTAATTTTGATCATAGCGTGATCAATGACAATCAAAACAGCAGTAATTGGATTTCTGTCAGCATTGTAATCCCGAGGTCATCGTGTCGTTATCAGGTCCCGGAAATAATGCGCTCAGCGAGATTCATTTCTCTTTTTATCCCTATGCCTCACACATACTAAGCGTCCCCAACGCCTAGGGGCCTAAGGCCTCTGACGCTCCGCACATTGCGCAATCGCTCAGCATCTGTCGACGGTTTGCCTTGTAGCTCCCGCTAACTCCATAGCTACCGCCATGGATAAGCAGCTTCCAGAGTTTGATAATGACACCTTCCAAATCCATTGTTCACACCCTGTTAAGCAAATGGATCTTTGCTATTCGCAATGCGCGGCAGAAAGGCATCAGTACTAATTTGCTAATCGGCCTGGTGACTTTTTGGTTACTGCTATTCGCGAACGCTGAGCTCTGGAACGTGCTCTGGAAGCTGGTATTCAAAACCGATGAAGTGAACTGGCAGCTAGCGGCTAGCCTCCCAGTCATAGTATTCGCATGGGTGTTTACCGTTCTGAGCTTGCTGTCATGGGGGCGGCTGGCCAAACCCATACTGTGCCTGGTACTGATCAGCGCGTCTTTTGCGAGTTACTTCATGAATGCCTACGGCATCGTGATCGATTACACAATGTTCACCAACGTTGTGGAGACCGACGTCGCTGAGGCAACCGAGCTGCTGAATTGGAAGCTCGGTCTTTGGGTCGCAATGGTTGGGGTGTTGCCCGTCTACCTGATTGCCCGGGTTCCCCTCCGGCGCAAGCCTTGGGCCAAAGCTTTGGTCAGCAGGTTCATTGCTCTGTCGCTCGCTCTGTTGACCTTATCTGGCATCGCGTTGAGTCAGTACCAGTCGTATGCCTCCTTGCTGCGCAACAATCGGGAGATCCGGCTGATTCTGGTACCTACCAACTTGTTTGCGGCTGGCCATGGGTACCTGAAGCGTCAGCTGGCCTCACCTAAAACGCTGACGGCCATTGGTACTGATGCGGTAGTTAATCGACAGGGTGCGGCTCGTAAACCCAGGCTGCTGGTACTGGCAGTAGGAGAGACCGCTCGCTCCGCCAACTTCTCCCTCAACGGCTACTCCCGTGAAACGAATCCGGAACTAGAAAAGCGAAATGTCATTAGCTTCACGAACGTGAGCTCCTGCGGTACCGCTACCGCGGTCTCGCTGCCATGCATGTTCCTGGACGTGGGTAAGGCCCAGTACAAAGATGGCTTGGCCAAGAGCCGAGAAGGGCTGCTCGACGTGCTTCAACGCGCTGGCATCAGTGTCATGTGGACTGACAACAACTCGGGGTGCAAAGGGGTCTGCGACAGGGTTCCCAACCACAAGGCTGCCTCTCACGCGGATTCCCAACTGTGCACCAGCGAGGAGTGTAAGGACGGGGTGCTGCTCACGGAGATGCAAGACTTCATCAAGCGCCAGGAAGGCGATGCTGTCCTGGTGCTCCACTACAAAGGCAGTCACGGCCCGGCCTACTACAAGCGCTACCCCTCGCAATTCAAGAAATTCGCACCGGTGTGCGAGACCAACGAGCTCGACAAATGTAAGCAGGAGGAGGTGGTCAATGCCTACGACAACTCAATCCTCTACACCGATTATGTGACTGCAAATCTCATCGATATCCTGGCGGCCAACACCAAGTTCGACACTGCGCTGATGTACGTTTCGGACCACGGCGAATCGCTGGGGGAGGGTGGGCTCTATCTACACGGGCTGCCTTACGCGATGGCTCCTGACGAGCAAACAAAGGTGCCGTTGGTACTTTGGATGTCTGACTCGCTCGCGAAGAGCGAAAAGGTCAACGTGGGTTGTTTGAAAGCTCAAACCACGTCACCGCTGAGCCACGACAACCTGTTCCACACCGTGCTCGGCATGATGAACGTCCAGACGTCTTCGTATCGCTCAGCGCTGGATTTCACTGCCCCTTGTAAGCCCTTTGTCGGAGGCTCTTATTCTGGCCTCTGAATGTTCGATGTGGACCGGATCATCGGCCAGGCGGTTCTGCACCAGCCTGCTTTGACAGCTGAGAGAAGCTGGACTAATTACATAGCTGCATTCAACAACCCAAGCGGAAAAGGAAGTTTTGCATGAGCATCAAGCCAGGCCCAAAGCGCACCAATGAAGATGGCACTCCGGACAAAAGGCAGCGAGTCACCCCTGAAAAGCAGAAGGACCATCCGGACCTGAAACCCCACAAGCACAAAAAGGGGGAGTAAGAAAAAAGCAGCTCTCGGGAGCTGCTTTTTTTTTGGGGCTGTGTGCAAACCCTCCCGACCGTCTCGCTGATCAATCGGACCGCGTCGTGAGTCTTCCGCTTGGCTTGATGGATTCTGAAGCTACCTCCGGATCGGTTATCCCTTCAGTGCGGACGACGAGACTGATATCCCAGAGCGTTGAGCTGATACTCGCTGACAGCCCGAAATTGTGATTCTGCGATTTGACGCAGGCGCTCAACCTCTTCGGCAGATGAGCCAGAAGCCTGCGCCTCGTGGTATTGCTTCATCGCATCCACTGCGTCGGTATACATGGGGTGGTCGGGGAGAAGAGCTGGTATCTTTTTCGTCATGTAGCGGCAGGTCCTCACTGGATAGTCGACGGTGGTTTACCTGCTTTGAGGAGCTGAAAATCAATGACCGCCTGATAGAGCGAATCTGCCAATAGGTGAAGACGCTGTACCTCAAGGTCTGGCAATCCAGCAGCCTCCGCTTCGTGGGCCTGTCGGATAGCTTCAAGCGCTTGCCTCATCAGTGGCTCACCAGCCTCGACCATTCCAATGAATGTGCGCTTCACAACATTTTGCTCCACTCAGCTGAAGATGAATTATAGGACACCGCGGCGTGGCAAGGCCCCGAGCAGCACAGGTGTTCGACGTCCGGCTGAACGAACCAATGAGGAGCGCGCTGGCCTGGGGAGTGGCCAGGGCGCGTGTCATAGCTACGTTGTAAACCACTTTTTTCACTGTAAACCACTGTGGTTTACAGTGAAAAAAAGTGGTTTACAGCAGGCCTCCTCAGGCCTGAGTCAGCTCCAGCAGATCGCCCAGTTCCTCCCGGGCCATCTTCACTCTATCCATTCTGCGATAAGGATGATCAACCGGCATCCGGATAAGAGATTCGAACCAAGCCGAATCGAATTTGATGACTTCCTTGTGAATGTGCTCAAGCTCACCTCCGCGAGGCTGTGACACTACAAACTCCATGCTTTCAACCAAGCCAGACGCTTCACTGTCTTTGACGATTCGATGGCGGATGAAACTCATTTTGAGATCAAAATATGCCGCCTTCGAACCAGGCACCTTCTTCGATTCCAGCCGACCAGTGCTGCTGATTTCCGCCCCCGGCACCTCAGCGGCAATAGCTTTCACCAGCTCAGCATTTCCACTGACCTTCTGGCCAAACAGGCGGGTGGCGTCCGACATGTAAGCAAAGATCCATGGCACATTGCGAAGCGTCGCGCCGGTATAGAGGTAGCCACGCTCTCCCTTGTAACGCTGCAGCATGCCTCTCAACGCGTTCTCGGAAAGGACCAGTTGGGTCTCTTTCTCCAGGATGTAAACCACGCGATCGAACTGTTCGATCAATAGCTTGAGAATCTTCCGCGGGACGCCGTCAAACCTGGTTTTTCGTTCTGTTTTCTTATGCTGGCGAGGCTTGAAGTACGGGCAATCGTTACGGGCCTCACTATCAAATGGAGCGATGCCGCGAATGCTCTTAGTAGCATGTTTCCCGAATGGGTTCTTCACGTTAGGCGGTAGCTCATACAGCCCAACCAGCTGGACAGGGTTGTCGCATGCCGGGCATACAGCAAACTGAGCTAGCTTGCCCGCACTTCCAGGCTGGTACCACGGATCTCTGCGGAAGGTCTCGGCCTCGAAACCTTCCTTGTCGATGATCTTGCTTTCTGTGTCTTCGATGCGGAGCTTATAGACATCCATCTTTGCTGAAACCGTATCAATAGAGGGTTTCTGGATGGTAACGAGCGAGGATAGGCAGCAGTAGGCCTAACTGACCCTTTTGGTGGTCACCCACTGGTTTGAGGCCAGCCCAAAGCATGCCTGATCGACCTGGGCGGGCCCTAGAAACAACTAACCCCCTGATGCGCAGTACAGGTCTGGGACCTGCCCGAGGCGTGGGGGCTATTCTTGGAGCGACAGTGACACCGGCTCCGGAGAAAATCAATTGGTTTGTAGAGCAGCCGGTCAGCTAAGGTCAAACCCAGATCCTAAAGGGGAGGCCGATAGCAGCTCAGTCAGCATCATCGGCACCTTCTTCATCTTCATCGGTATCCCCAACACTGAGCCAGTCGTGAAGGTTGTACCGCACGAAGTCTTCCGCATCGAGCATGGTAAAGTCTTGTAGCACCGTGACGTCTGCTCCACCGAAGTACAGCCCATCGTTGAGATTTCTGGCCACCCCGAGCACTTCATTCAGCTGGTCGTGCAGCTCATTTGCGCGCCTGGCGTGCTCTCGTTTGGTCAAAAACCGGAACACCACCTCGTAGGGCTCAGGGGTGGTATTACCCGCTTTGCTTCAAGCCGCAGGAGTTGCAGGTCCGTTGCAGCTTGATGGTTTTACTTAAGGAGCCAAGCCAGCTCTCCAATCCGCAGATGCTGTGCACATTTTTTTGCACATATCTCACGCCACGATACCCCAGTAGATTCAGGCTTTTCGCAGCCTTTGCATAGGTGAGTCGCGATGGATTTCTACACATCTCAATGAGGAAACCTAAGCTCCGTTTTCCACGTATTCCTCCGCTACAGAACGCTTTTCTGCGGTGTGTCCCCTGACATTCGCTTTTCAGGGCGAGCTATGGGGGCCACTCAAGACGGCTATCTTTTGCCTGGCACCAATGAAAAGGCCCTCAATATTGAGGGCCTTAAATTCAATGCGGATCCGTCACGCGGGCATTTTTTGCAGCTGTCGAACTCGATCATGGACCACAAATTTAATGATTCCTTTGACATCGTTGGTGCAGTTTTCAAAGGCAAGGCGCGATACCACCTGGCGACCCTCCTTCAGAATCAGCGCCCCGATCAACTCGTCGACGAAGGACTGAGTGACATCGTTCCCAGCGAAATCTATGACAACGCTCTCACCACTGCTGAGCGAGCGTTCGATTTCGGTACGGTAGGGGATCGCTGAAGCTCGCATTCCGTACGTTCGGATAGAACTATCCCTACTTAATCGAATTTGAGTTTGCATGTCGTAACCCCTTGTATTGCATAATCCTTTTTTGCAGCCCGAGAGTTTCAGTTGACGCTGAATCTCCCATTTACCGCTCCTTGCATGATCGACTCTAGCCCTCGAGCTATCAAAAAGCCAGAGCTAGCGGAAATTCAGATCTAGGTCGAGATCGTCGTCAACCTGTCCTGCATCGTCCTTCGGCAGCAAGTCACTGATCGAAATGGTGGGCAGCAGCTCACGGGTACAGCTAAACGCGATCGATACACCATTCCACAGCGCATCATGCAGCTCCTGAGACTGCCGACGCTTTGTGTCATGTATGCCATTGCCGCTCACGATGATCAAACCACCGCCCGCCGCGTCTGCAATTTTTGCGGTAGTTGTTAACCCGATACCTTGGTTCTCGCTACCCAGGATCTGGGCCATCGCACCCCGGTTGCAGCTCACTCGCGGTTTGAGTGCCGCCTCGATCGCGTGCAAATGCGTGCGGTCATGAAGCTCAGGGTGATTCCTCAGTGTCGCGAGAAACCCACACCCATTATCGACGATGGCCATGCGTACAAGGTTCAATTTTGGATAAAACTGACAGGTCAGCCAAACGGCGGCGTCACCACGTCCCTCTCTGCGGGCGTGAGTAAGCGAGTTTTCCAATAGCTCCTTGAGCGAATACTCCAGAGGGCCCCGGTAGGAGTCAAACTCATTCCGTCCCGTGTGCTCGTCGACTGGGGCATCCGGGTCCGATTGAGTCAACCTTCCCGTAATAGCTCTAGCGAGGCGAGAGGCTGCAGCCTCTGCTTGATGGTGTTCGCTGATTTTGGTGATTTCCACCAACGAGGTGCTTCGGTCGTTTCGACGTCCTACCCCCGATAGATCTACACCCTCTACATCAATGTCCTTGAAAAAATCCATCCTGGCCAGGTAGGAGGTCAGGTCTCTGCTCAAAAACTGCATCGAAACTCGCTTCTGGACCAACTGGTTTTCAAACAACGCTCGCAGCGTGGCCATCCCTAACGGATCGATATACGAGAGGTTGCTAGCGTCTAAAACGATGTCACCAGGGCAGTTAATGATTTCTGCGCACACAGAAAACAGGTCATGGGGCGATCTTGAGCCAAGCCCCCAAGGAAGAACGATCGCGTTTTCAATATCGATGGCCTGCATGCAATTCCCTGGCAACGGAGCTAACCCTTTCGGATAGATATAGGGCTCGATAGTAGCCCATTGCCTGCCGGGTAAGCACTCACCTATTTTTTGACGAGTAGTGCCGGCATAGAATTGGCGCGCGGCAGTAGCGGCCTGTGGATGGTGGATCGCGCTCGCCTTGGGCTCAACACGCACGAAGAAAACACGGCCAACGCCCTGCCACGGGTCAGCCATTCAAGCAAAGATGGCCAGATCAAAGCCTTGTGCGAGAGCACTGGAGCAGGTTTGTGAGTCCGCCGAGCAGTTTCATCTCCGACGTCTGCTGTGGGCAAAGGCAAAGCTGGAAGGGGAACAGCGAAGAGTGACCCGATCAGCGCTGTACCGCACCGCATGTATCAGGTCTGGGGCTTGAGCTGTTAGATCGCATAAGGCTACCTTGGCCGGCAACTGGAGAACGAACTGCTCCTCGTCTTCCAATGCGTTGGCGTGGAAGTAACTGAGGAAGTACTCGCTTTGACGGAACTGGTCAGAAGCGATCTCCTCCAGGCGTTACAGCCCACTGGGCAGGCCTTCCTGACAGGCCTGGTAGAAGGGGTCGAGCAAGTATAGGCCGTCCAGGCAGGAAAGCATGGACGGCGTTCCCCACCGGGAGCCGGCGTCGTACTCCTCCAGCGGCTTGGGCACTCCCTCGCCGGGGTACAAGGCAGCCAGCGCATTGTCGAAGGGCAACCACTGGTGCAGCAGCAGGATCAGCAACCTCCAGAAATGATCTATGCCATGACGCTACACCACAACAATAATCGACACGCTTACAGGAGCATTGATTGGCGTCACAGCTGTTCAAGGAGATGTTGTCTAGGCTGGACAATACGGCAGCGGCCGATATTTCCCACCCAGCTTGGGAGTTGATCATGATGGAGCCCATCGCCGTGGTACAGATCTGGCAATACCTTTTTGGCGGACTAAAGGCGGTATTGCACTGATCATGCTGGCCATATTTGGCCTGTTTTATGTGGCTCGTGCACTATGGCCACCTGTCACAGGCACTACAGTTATTTAATTTTGTTGCTCTGTCCGCTGACGCAACTCTTCGGGCACAACCATGGCGGGTATTCTCACCAGAAGGGTGAAAACTCGTCCAAACCGGACAACAAAGGGAACTACTTCATGCACACCGAATCGTGCCAGCATGACCATGACCATGACCACTCGCACCCGTATGAGCAACCGGATGGTAGTCAGCGCGATTTGGTATGCGGTATGACGGTGCCACCGGATAGTCGCTACTTCGAGCTATACGAGGGAAGGACATACCGCTTCTGCAGTGAAAAGTGCCTGACGAAATTCCGCGCAGCGCCTGTGCATTATCTTAGCCCTCCCCAGGACCAAGAACACGCGGGCCATCTCCACTCGGCTGCCCCGCAGCCAAGCAACGCGGCGGACGCCGAATACACTTGCCCGATGCATCCCCAAATCCGCCAGCGTGGGCCGGGCAGTTGCCCAATCTGTGGCATGGCCCTAGAGCCGGTAATACCGGAGCTTGAGGAAGACGAGAACCCGGAACTCAAGGACTTCTCCCGCCGCTTCTGGTGGACCTTGCCCCTGACGGTCATCGTGACCGTGTTGGCCATGACTGCCCACCAACTCCAATTGCTGCATGGTGCCACACAGAATTGGGTGGAGTTGATTCTGGCCACTCCCGTGACACTATGGGCTGGCTGGCCGTTTTTCGTGCGTGGGGTCGCATCGATTCGTAATCGCAGCCCGAATATGTGGACCCTGATAGGTTTGGGAACGGCTGCGGCGTACCTATACAGCGTTGCGGCCACAGTGTTCCCGCAGGTTTTCCCGACGACTTTCATGCAGGATGGCCGCATCGGTGTCTACTTCGAAGCGGCTGCAGTCATCATCTCATTAACGTTGCTCGGCCAAATGCTCGAGCTCAAGGCGCGCTCACAAACCTCCGCCGCCATCAAGTCGCTCCTGGGTCTTGCCCCCAAGACGGCCCGTCGCATCGGGGCCGATGGTCAGGAGGAAGATATTCCGCTCACCCACGTGCATACGGGCGACCACCTGCGCGTTCGCCCTGGCGAGAAGGTGCCGGTCGACGGGGTGGTCCTGGAAGGCGAAAGTGCTATCGATGAATCCATGCTGACAGGCGAGCCCGTGCCAGTGATGAAGAAAGCTGGGGATGCACTCATCGGTGCCACGCTGAATACCCACGGCAGCCTTGTGATGGCGGCGCAGAAGGTCGGCGCCGAGACAGTGCTCTCGCAAATCGTGCAGATGGTCGCGCGGGCTCAGCGCTCGAAAGCCCCGATGCAGCGGATGGCGGACACCGTGGCCGGCTATTTCGTCATGGGGGTGATTCTGGTCGCGCTGGTCACGCTCTTCGGCTGGGGGCTTTTCGGACCGGAGCCTGGCTGGGTCTTCGGCCTGATCAATGCGGTCGCGGTCCTGATCATTGCCTGCCCCTGCGCGCTCGGCCTAGCCACTCCCATGTCGATCATGGTCGCTACCGGGAAGGCTGCCAGCAGTGGCGTGCTCTTCCGAGACGCCAGTGCTATCGAGAACCTCTGCAAGATCGACACGCTGATCGTCGACAAGACCGGGACCCTCACCGAGGGCCGGCCAGTGTTTCATAGCGTGGTCGGTACCGGGCAGTTCATGCCACCCGAAGTCTTGCGCCTTGCCGCCAGCCTGGACCAAGGCAGCGAGCATCCGCTGGCACATGCGATTGTCGATCATGCGCGAGCGCATGGACACAGCTTGTCCAAGCCAGAGGCGTTTGAGTCGGGCTCTGGGATCGGTGTACGTGGCCAGGTGAACGGCAAACGGCTGCAGCTTGGCAACACGACCTTGATGGAAGAGGCTGGCCTCGACACCAGTCCGTTGCGAGACCGCGCCGAGCAGCTGCGTCTGGAAGGCATGAGTATCATGTACTTGGCCGTCGATGGCGTGCTCGCTGGCCTGCTAGCGGTGTCCGATCCGGTCAAACCCACCTCCAAGGAGGCGGTAACCCGGCTACAGGCAGAAGATGTGAAGGTCATCATGGCCACCGGCGACGGCCTGACTACGGCACGTGCGGTCGCGAAACAACTCGGCATCGAGGAAGTCCACGGAGAAGTGAAACCCGAGGACAAGGAGCAACTGGTGGCGCTCCTGCAGGGCGATAAGCGCCGGGTTGCCATGGCAGGAGATGGGATCAACGATGCCCCTGCGCTGGCCCGGGCTGATGTCGGGATCGCCATGGGAACTGGCACCGATGTTGCCATGAACAGCTCCCAGTTGACGCTGGTCAAGGGCGACCTGATGGGCATCCTGCGGGCCAGAACACTATCCGTGGCCACGGTGAAGAACATGCGTCAAAACTTGGGCTTCGCATTCTTCTACAACGCTATGGGCATACCGCTGGCGGCAGGTTTGTTCTACCCGCTTACCGGCCATCTATTGTCACCGATGATTGCGGCATTGGCCATGAGCGTAAGTTCGGCTTCCGTGGTATTCAACGCACTGCGGCTGAAGCGCGTAGTCACAGACTGAAATGGGCACACCGCAACCTATGAGAGGAAGTTCCGCCATCAGCGTTTCAACGCCTGATCCATATGACTGACTGTCTAGGGCTTTGGCCTTAGCGGGTATGTCCGCGAGTTCGGCGCCAATCTGGTCCTGATGGAGGACATCGGGCAACTGCGACGTCCGCCATCTTCTGCCAAGATCGTAAGGGACAATTGTGATGCAGCAGGGGCCGCCGCCAGAGGAGTTGGACAAGATTTCAGGGCGAAGATAAATCCTTTGACCGGGCCTTGACCTTGTCATCGTGTCAAGGTTGAAGCTGTAAATGCGGCGAGAAAAGCCGTACCAGCATGAGAGGCCCGCTATGTTCGTTTTGGAAGTTTCCGGTATGGGATGTGGCAGTTGTGTCAACAAGATCACCAAGGCCATCCAGGCTGCCGATGGCGACGCGAAGGTGATCGTTGATCGTGCTGCCGGTACAGTGAGTGTCCAAAGCAACATCGAGGCGGAACGCGTCGGTGCACTGGTCCAGGCGCTTGGTTACCCAACCAAAGTCAGTCGCTAAGTCTCGTTACCGCTCAGATGGCAAGCCGCCGTGCCATGTTTCATGGCGCGGTTTCTTCATATACAGCCTGATGTCGACTGACTCCGGGTCGGGATAGCCAGCAATACTCCCCAAGAAATGGACGGCCTTCGATCACCCAGTGCCGAGTCAAGCTGTGGACGTTGACGCTGATCAAGAAAATGCTTCGCGATTGGTGTTTATCTTGAGTAAATGTATAGGCCAGCCTGGCTCACATACCCCGGCCCCTCGTTGGAGCTCATTCACAATGATGACTGCCAAGCGGTTTAGTTCTATGGCCTTGGGGATATCCCTGCTCATCCCTCTGGGGCTGGTCATGGCAAACCCTACGGGTAACGTCTACACGGCCAATGAACGGTCCGCTTCCATTAGCCAGGTAAATCTTGCGACAGGTGATGTGAGCACGGTCGCCTTGCCGATCGCACCCCACAACCTACAGGTTTCGCCCGACGGCAGCTTGCTTCTGGTTGTTGGAGTGGCTGGACATGCGGGGCATTCGAGCGGTGAAAAGCCCGGTGGGCAGTTGCTGGTGTTCAGTACCAGCGCGCTGGACAGGCCACCGTTCAGCTTCCCGGCAGGCGATCACCCGGCTCATGTGGTCACCGACGTCACCGGGCTGCGAGCTTTTGTGACCGATTCCGCTGCCAACCAGGTGCGAGTATTTGACCTTGAGCAGCGAATCGAGTTGCCCGGTATTCCAACTGGGCGTTATCCCCATGGGCTGCGCTTGAGCCCTGATGGCCGGACACTCTATATCGCGAACATGAAGAGCGACAGCGTATCGCTTATCGATGTCGTCACACTCAAAGAAACCGCGCAGATTCCCGTGGGCAAAGGCCCTGTCCAGGTCGGCTTTGCCCCTGACGGTCGCCTGGCATTCGTCTCGCTCAGTGCGACAAATCAGCTTGGCATCATCGACACGGCCAGACGCAAGGTGATCAGCAAGGTTGATGTCGGCCGCACGCCAATCCAGATGATGGCCACCGTTGACGGTCGCCAGGTCTATGTCGCGAATCAGGGCAGTGGCCAGAATCCGGACGACCGAGTCTCCATCGTAGATCTCCAGACGCGTAGCAGCCTGGGCACCGTGACCACCGGCAAGGGTGCCCATGGTGTGGCCATCAGCAGCGACGGCGCTTATGTGTTTGTCAGCAATATTGAAGCGGGCACCGTATCTGTCATCGATACGAGCAGCCGAAAGGTCGTTGCTACCCATAAGGTTGGCGCCGGGCCAAACGGGATCAGCTTCGAGCCGCCGAGTGCCCAATAATAGCCCGTCGGTGTACAACCCGAGCACGACGCGAAAAATGAGCATTCACGCCGGCGCAGTAATTTGCTTGTCGTGCCAGGTGAGGCCTAGCGCCCAGACCAAGGCATCCGGCTTTAAAACAGTGCTAAGGAGATGATGATGAACAACGTTCGAAATTTACTGATCGGACTTTGTTTGGCCGCAGCGTCCGTGGGCGCCATGGCGCAAAACACCGATGAACACTCGACACATCACCCGGCCGATGCGCCAAGCGCGGCGGCTACCGAGAAGACGCCTTCTCAGCCAATGGACAAAGGGCAAATGGCGGCGATGGACCAGCAAATGAAGGCCATGCAAGCCATGCACGAAAAGATGGCTGCAGCCAAAACGCCGGAAGCCCGTCAGGCGTTGATGGCCGAGCATATGGCGCTGATGAAAAATGGCATGGCCATGATGAAGTCCATGGAGGGTGGCATGCCTGAAATGGGGGGCATGCATGGCGGCATGGGCGGGGATATGGCCGCCCGCCACCAGATGATGGAAAAGCGCATGGACATGATGGAGTCGATGATGCAGATGATGATGGACCGCATGCCATCTGCTGCATCGAAGTAACCCATCTCCTTTCCCAGGAGTCGCTATGAACCCTCACTTCGATGAAAACGGCTCACCACACAGTTTCTGGCGTTCACGCTATGCAATCGGCCTGGTGGTAATCGGTGGGATCGCCGTCTACTTCCTGCTCACCGAGCACCTTGCCCATGTCGTTGGAGCCCTGCCTTATCTGTTGTTGCTCGCCTGTCCGCTGATGCATGTCTTCATGCATCGAGGACATGGGGGACACCATCACCAGGGCCAGAGCAAACCGGCCCCCTCCGATAAGGCTGATATCCATAAGCCGGGAGATCCATCATGAATCATGGTGAAAGCGCGTATGGCCTCTGGTCGCTGGTTTTCATCAACTCCGCGATCTTCATCATGTTTGCCTTCAGTTTCTTCAAGCCGGCAACGGCGAGAGACTGGAGGAGCTTCGGTGCATTCTCGGCCTTCATCGTTGCCCTGTTTGTGGAAATGTATGGCTTCCCCCTGACGATCTATCTGTTGTCAGGCTGGTTGCAGGCCAGGTTCCCCAACCTCGATCTGCTTTCCCACGAATCCGGCCATCTGTGGTCGACGTTGCTCGGTGACCAGGGCAACCCACACTTCAGTGTTTTGCACATTGCCAGTTACCTATTCCTGGGTTTCGGCTTCTATTTGCTTTCTGCCGCCTGGAACGTGCTATATCACGCGCAACGCCGCCGTTCACTTGCAACGGTCGGGCCCTATGGCTGGATCAGACATCCGCAGTACGTGGCATTTGTGCTGATTCTTCTGGGCTTTCTCCTTCAGTGGCCGACGCTGCTGACGCTGGCAATGTTCCCGGTGTTGCTGGTGATGTACGGGCGTTTGGCGGTTTCCGAAGAGCGGGAAATGCACAAGCAGTTTGGCGCTGCCTACGAAGCTTATACCCGCGTTACGCCTAGGTTCGTTCCGCACCTGCGCGAAAGGTTGGGTGGGGGTCATAGAGGCTGAAGCGTAGGACGAAGGAGCTACATGCCAGGAGGGTTTCAGCGGCAGTGTTTCTAGCGGGAATAGGGTATCCAAAGTCTGTTTGCTCGGATAACACTCTGAGTTGTCGCGGGTTTTCTTGTCGACAAGCTCGGTGGAATCCTTGTTGGCGTTCGGATAACTCAGGCAGTTGGATGACTTTGCGATGCCCTGTCCGCTTTCGACCCATATAGATCGTGATGCACGAAGATCTCTGCTCAAACGTCAGCTACTACTCTGATCTGAATGCATCCCGGCTACAGAGCGCAAAGACCAACTAGCGTCCCGAGGCACAGAGCTGAAGGCGGCGCGGTCAGGAATTGCGGCAGCACTTTTTCCAAAGTTTGGCTAAATGACCCTGCCTATCAGCTCTAATAGGCAGGGTTAGAAGTCAATCCGTCACTGCTTGCGAATGCCTACGATCGTCGCTGTGCCCCCATTCATTCGGAAATCGAAGCTGACCTTGTCGCCTACCTTGAGTCCCTTGAGTTGCTGCTCGGTAGCGCTGAAGCCCATGGTCATTGCCGGCCATTTCAGGGCTGATACTGGTCCATGCGCCAAGGTAACTTTACCTGGTTCCAAAGCTTTGATGGTTCCCTCAGCCGATGCAGTCGGAGCCGCCTGGCTGCCTTGGGTCTCGTTGCCTTCCATGGGCATATTCTTCATATCCGTGCCATACATGTCTTGGGCCTGCACCGCCGCCGCAACGGCGAACACCAGGCCAGCGCTGATCAGTAGCTTCTTCATCGGGTTACTCCTGTTTGGGGGTTATCGTGTACAGCGAGTCCGCGGCGCCTGACGAGCCAGTAAGCCGCAGGGATTACAAATAGTGAGAGCAAAGGCGCGGTGAGCATGCCGCCGACCATGGGTACAGCGATCCGGCTCATGACTTCGCTGCCGGTACCGCTACTCCAGAGGATTGGCATCAAGCCTGCGACGATCACTGCTACGGTCATGGCTTTGGGGCGGATGCGCTGCACGGCCCCTTCGCGGATAGCATCCAGAAGCGCAGGTTGCCCCTGCGTACCGTTGCCGTTTCGTTCAGTCCAGGCATTGTTGAGGTAGATCAGCATGATGACTCCAAACTCTGCTGCGACCCCAGCCAAGGCGATAAAACCGACACCCGTGGCCACCGACAGGTTGTAGCCCATCATGTACAGCAGCCATACGCCGCCGGTTAGCGCAAATGGCAAGGTAGCCATGATCAGCAGCGCTTCACCGAGGCGGCCAAACGTGAGGTAGAGAAGGACGAAAATAATGGCCAGCGTCGCCGGTACTACCCATGCTAAGCGCGCATTGGCGCGCTCCAGGTATTCGAACTGCCCGGAATAGCTCAAGCTTATGCCAGGATCGAGCTTCACCTGCTGATCGACTAGCCGGCGCAGGTCGGCAACGACGGAGGACAGGTCCCGTCTCCGCACGTCGATATACACCCAGCCCGAGGGGCGCGCGTTTTCACTCTTGAGCATGGGTGGACCGTCCGCAATACGCACCCGTGCCACGGTTCCCAGTGTGATTCGCCCCCCTTGGCTGGTGTAAATCGGTAGCTGCCGCAGGGCATCAACAGAGTCACGCCACTCCCGTGGGTACCGAACACTGATGGGATATCGCGCCAGGCCTTCTACGGTTTCGCCGATGTTTTCGCCCCCAACGGCGCCGGCAACAATCGCTTGGACATCAGCAATGTTCAGGCCGTAACGCGCTGCGAATTGGCGGTCGATATCCAGATCGATGTAGCGTCCACCGGTTAATCGCTCGGCGAGGGCGGAAGTCACCCCTGGAACCGTTTTGGCCACCTTCTCGATAGCCAGAGTCACCCGGTCGATCTCATTCAAATTGCTGCCGGCAACCTTTACGCCGATCGGGCTTTTGATACCGGTTGCGAGCATGTCGATACGGTTTCGAATCGGTGGGATCCAGATATTGGTTAGCCCAGGTACCTGCACGGTACGGTCCAGCTCTTCGATCAGCTTCTCAGTGGTCATCCCTGCTCGCCACTGATCCTTCGGTTTAAGTCGGACAGTCGTCTCGAACATCTCCAGCGGGGCCGGGTCGGTCGCTGATTCAGCCCGGCCCGCTTTACCGAAGACACTGGCGACCTCCGGTACCGTTCGGATCAGCCGGTCCGTACGTTGCAAAAGCTCAGAGGCTTTCTGCGCCGAAAGACCTGGCAGGGCAGTCGGCATGTACAGCAAATCGCCTTCATCCAGTGGCGGCAAGAATTCGCCGCCGAGCTGGCTCAGGGGCCAGACACTGCTGAGCAAAATCAACAGTGCACCCGCCAACGTGAGCTTTGGCCGGCGTAGAACGATCTCCAATGCTGGGCGATAGAGCCGTATCAGGGTTCGATTGAGTGGGTTGCGCTCTTCTGCCGGTAAACGACCCCGAATCCAGTACCCCATCAGCACGGGTACCAGGGTAACCGAAAGGCCCGCTGCTGCTGCCATTGCATAAGTCTTGGTGAATGCGAGGGGCGCAAACAGCCTTCCCTCCTGAGCCTGCAAGGTGAATACCGGTATGAAGGACAGCGTAATGATCATGAGGCTGAAGAACAGCGCAGGCCCGACCTCGACTGCTGCCTCAGTCATCACTTTCCAATGATCTTCGCCACGCAACGACTTTCCAGGGTGCCACGTATGCCAAGCCTCAACCCGTTTGTGCGCGTTCTCAATCATCACCACAGCGGCGTCCACCATCGCACCGATTGCAATGGCTATGCCCCCAAGCGACATGATGTTGGCGTTGATGCCCTGGTGGCGCATGACGATCAGGGCAATGAGGACACCAACCGGAAGCGAGACGATGGCGACCAACGATGAGCGCAGATGCCAAAGAAATGCAGCGCACACCAGTGCGACCACGATGAACTCTTCAATCAGCTTCTGGCTCAGATTTTCCACAGCACGATCGATCAACTGGCTACGGTCGTAGGTAGTGACCAGCTCGACCCCGGCAGGCAGGCTTTTTTCCAGCGATTCAAGCTTGGATTTGACGTGAGCGATGGCATCTTTCGCATTCTTGCCACTGCGCAGAATTACTACGCCGCCCACCGCTTCGCCCTGTCCATCAAGCTCGCCGATGCCGCGACGTGCCTCAGGGCCCAGCTGTACAGTGGCTACATCGCCCAGTGTTACGGGTATACCCTTCGCAGCCAGGCGCAGGGGAATGGCTCGGAAATCATCGAGTGACTTCAGATAGCCGGAAGCCCTTACCATGAACTCAGCTTCGCCTTGTTCGAGCACGCCGCCACCGGTTTCCTGATTGGCCTTGGCGATGGCGTCCGAAACCTCAACTTGAGTGATTCCCAAGCTGGCCATGCGCAGCGGATCGAGCACTACCTGGTACTGCTTGACCATCCCGCCTATCGTCGCCACTTCGGCAACGTCCGGAAGAGTTTTCAACTCGAAGCGCAGGAACCAGTCCTGAAGGCTGCGCAGCTGTGCCAGGTCATGGGTACCACTGCGGTCCACCAGCGCATACTGGTAGATCCAGCCTACACCAGTGGCATCGGGTCCGAGCACTGGCTTAGCGGACGCCGGTAATCGAGACTGAACCTGGCTTAGGTATTCGAGCACCCTGGACCGCGCCCAATAGAGATCTGTGCCGTCCTCAAACAACACATATACGAAGCTGTCTCCAAATGCTGAAAAGCCCCGCACTGTCTTGGCTCCGGGTACGGAAAGCATTGTGGTGGTCAGGGGATATGTCACCTGATTTTCCACGATCTGCGGTGCCTGCCCTGGGTAGGAGGTGCGGATAATCACCTGCACATCTGACAGGTCAGGCAACGCGTCGATCGGCAAACTGCGCAGAGAGAAAACGCCCCAAGCTACGGCAAACAGTGTTGCCAGCAGGACCAGGACGCGGTTGCCAACCGACCAACGAATCAGGTTCGCGATCATGGCTGGTTCTCCTGCTGGGTTATTTGCTCGATGACCATGCCTTCATCGCGCTCGCGCACTCCAAACCGGATGCGTTCGCCAACCTTGAGTCCGGCAATCAAGCGGGGATCTGCCACAGGGAAAGTCATCGTCATACCAGGCATGCCCAGCGTCACGAACGGTCCATGAGCGATGGTCAGCTGATTACCTTCTATTTGAACGATGCGCCCATTGGCCTGATGTAGAGCCGGCTGTACAGGTTGCGCAAGTGGAGCATCGCCAGCAGTAACGGCCTCGATACCTTTCAAGCTCGCTTCGGAGTCCAGCAGAAACTGCCCGGACGCCACAACGCGCTGGCCCGCCTGAAGGCCTCGCAGCACGACCACCTGGCCAGCACTTTCCTGGCCGAGCACTACTTCCACCGGCCGGAATCGACCTCCGTCTTCTGACACCATTACGAGATCGCGTTTCCCCGTCCGAATGATCGCCTCGGCTGGCACCAGTAGGCTGTCATCCTGTTGCCCGGACGGATGGAGGGAAACCTGCGCGGTCATGCCTGGGCGCAACCGGCCGCCGGGGTTGGGCAGTTCTATACGAAGCCGCAAGGTGCGGCTTTGCAGATCCGCATCAGCCAGCAATGCGGTCAGCTTGCCGGGAACAGGTTCGCCTGGGAACGCTGCCAGATTCGCCTGCACTGCCTGTCCTTCCTGTAGGCCTTGGGCTTGCGCTTCAGGTACTGCGGCCTCAAGCCAGACGTTCGCGATACCATTGATCTTCGCCAACGTTGCACCCGGTGTCATTGTCATGCCTGGCCGCAATTCCAGAGCCTGAAGGACGCCTGCTGTTGGGGCCAAGAGCGTTACCGAATTCTGGACCCTTCCCGTACGGTCAATCCGGTTGATAAGATCGGCAGGCATACCCGCCAGCAGTAGTCGTTGCCGAGCTGCAGCGCGCAATTCATTGTCCCCAGATCGCTGAAGCGCCAGGTACTCTTCCTGCAAGCCCGCCCATTCAGGCGTCAACACATCTGCCAATGGGGCGCCCTTGGCAACCACGTCGCCTGTAGCGCGGCCATAGGTGCGTTCGACGTAGCCACCGGTACGAGCCTGCAGAACGCTAAAATCCCGCTCATCGAAGGTAAGCACGCCGCTCACCTGGAGGGTTCGAGCAAGCTGCCCTTTCGCTACGGTAGCCAGACGGACCCCCAGGTTTTGTTGGAGCCCCTGTGAAACTTGAACTGCGGGGCTCACCTCAGCAGCGGTGCTTTCCTGGTACTTCGGCACCAGTGGCATGTCCATGAAGGGCGACTTGCCCGGTGCTGGAAAGTGCTGCTGGGGGTACATCGGGTCATACCAATACAGCACCTTCTGTAGCGTTTCAGGGGAGGCAGTGGACACCTGCCCACGCTTTGCTAGCTGATAGCCAACGCCACCGCCGATAGCCAACGCGGCCAATACCACAAGGCTGATAGTTGAATTTCTCATGCGCGCACCTCTCCATACGCGAAGTGCAGCCGTGCAGCTGTCGCGGCCAACTGTCCTTGCAGATCGATGTCTTGCAGTCGTGTTTCAACCCGCTGACGTCGAGCGGTGAGAACCTCACTTAAGGGTGATTTACCGGCTCGATAGTCAGCAAGGGCGAGGCGGACTCGATCCTCCGCTAGCGGTAACAATGTTTCACGGCTGCGCTGCACTGCTCGCTGCAATCGCTGGTAATCCGCAAGATCTGTCTCCAGCTGCGCTTTATGCTCACGCAATGCCGCTTCCTGTTCGTCCTCCAGTTGCCGGACTTGTGCGCGACGTGCCGCGATCATCGGGTCCTGCCGTGAGCCAGCGAACAAGGGCAGTTGGAAACTTACCTGCAGGCTCACCATATTGCTGAATTCAGGCCCGCGCCGCTGGTAATCCACCTGCCACCCCCAGTCCGACTTCTTTTCTGCCAAGGCTTGGTGCACTTGAGCTTGTGCTTCCCGCGTAAGGGCGTTGTAGGTCGCCAATTCTGGATGTGCATGTATAGCGTGTAGATAGTCCGGCGCGCTCACTGGCCAGCGCGGAAATGCTTGAGCTTGCGGATCAGCATCCTCTCCAATCCATCGCTTGAGTGCAGCCCGTGCCTGAGCGGCCTGTGTGAGCAGAACATCTTTTTGCTCATCGAGTTGCGCAGCTTCCTGGTCAGGAGCAAGTGCGTCGGCCGTCGCGCCGGTACCGCCGGCCAGGCGTGCGCGGATTGCTGCGGCCAACAGACCGTTTTCTTTGTAGAAGTCCTCAAACTGCTGCAGTTTCCGTTGAACGGTGTACGCCGCGACCCAAGCTTGGGCTGTGGCAGCACGCACTTTTAAGCGCTCGAACACCGCCTCTGCATCGGCTCGCTCAACGCTCGCTCGTGCCGTCTCAACTCGTGCCTCCCGCTTGTCCCGGTTTGGTACTTCCTGGGAGAGGCCGACAACCTGCATCGTCATGAAATCGCGGTTCATGCTCCAACGATCACTGCCGTCAACAGGAAGGTTCTGCACTCCTAGGTTGAGACGTGGATCAGGCAGCTCGCCTGCTGGGATCACAGCGTGTCGAGCGGCCGTCATTTGCTCTTGCCTGGCCTGGAGGATGGGGGCATTGCGTTCGGCAAGTTGAAGCGCTTCCTCCAGAGACAACGGTGTAGCCTGAGCCGGTAACGTCGACAACAGGCTGATCAGAGCGGCCAGACATGCCATCCCTAATCGGTAACGTGGGGGAGTCATGGAAATGATTCCTCAAAAAATCAGCGCGCAAGCGCATGCCATCATCCGGCTGCAAAACAGGACGATGGGGTGAATTTAAGAGGTAATCAGGCGCGGGGTGGCCGCCAAGGGTCAGGAGGCGCCCTGTTTACGAGGCTCACCGCATAGGTATCTACTGGCCTAGGCGCAGAATAGGTGAGCGTGGGGTTAATTATTTCGACCTGAACTGTGCTCGCGGTTCTACACTCCTGGCCCACTTTGCAGGCTTTGGAGTGGTCGGCAGCTGATCCTGGATCAGTATCCTGGCAACAATCGTGATCCATCCCCGCCATCATCTCCATCCCCATGGTTTGCATGGGGCATGGTTCAATGGCTGAGTCGACTCCCGCCATGCCGTTGAGAGGAAGCGATGCGATTAGAAGCAGGATGGTGAACAGTCGTAGGAGCCGGTTCATGATGGCCGAGTATAGGTTACACGCATGAAATGAGCATTAAGCCGTTTGAGGCTTGGAAGTGGATTGTTTGGCGTGCGGCAGAGCGATGTGAAAACTCGTCACGCCGTCAGCGGAGGTACACCAAATTCGCCCACCATGAGCCTCGATGATCGAACGCGTTATGGCCAGACCCAAGCCGGCGTTGCTTGGGCTTCCTTCCCGCCTTGCAGGGTCAGCGCGATAGAACCGGTCGAAGATTTTGTTGATATGTTCCGGATCAATCGTGGCCCCATTGTTCTGGACGGACAGGTTCACTTGATCAGCCGCCTCGACAATCCGGACGGCGATATCGTGGCCTTCGGGGGTATAGCGCAAAGCGTTGGATAGAATGTTGGAAACCGCCCGGTCAATCATTAGCCGGTCACCACGGATCGTACCTTCGCCTTGAAGGGCAAGCCGAATGCTTCGGTCTTCGGCTGCAAGCTGGTAGTACTCAATCAGTCTGGACACTAGCCCGACCAGATCGATATCAACCTGCTCGGGGATGATCAAGCCGTTATCAGCTTTTGCCAGGAACAGCATGTCATCGATCATGCGCGACATGCGCTTGAGGTCTTCAAGATTGGAGTAGAGGTTGTCTTCGTAGGCATCGAGGTCGCGTTTTTTGGTCAGAACGACTTCGGTATGCGTCAGAAGATTACTTACCGGAGTCCGCAGCTCATGTGCGATGTCGGCTGAGAAGTTTGATAGCCGGACGAACGCGTCTTCCAGGCGTGCAAGCATTCCGTTGAAGGAGAGGATCAGCTCCTGCAATTCAAGCGGCACGGGCTCCAATGGAATTCGCTCGCGAAGGGACCGGGCAGACATGGATGTCGCCACCTTGGTGATCTGCCCAACCGGCCGAAGACCGCTCTTGGCCACGATCCACCCCAATCCTGCACTAACCAGAGCGCTGATGACCAAGCCAATGCCGAACCACCATTGCAGCGTCTTGAAAAAGTGGGCATGGCTGGTGACATCCAGCATCAACATGACTGTTACCGGCGCCTGCGCCTGCGCTATAGCCAGTTGAGAGGTAATCCCCCGGAAGTTCCGCGAGTCGATTTGCCAGTCCCAAACGGCGCCAGAAGAGGCCTGCTTAAAGCGCTCAGGGATGCGGGATGCCTTGGAGTCCGAGAACAGGACAGTACCGTCAGCATCAAGAATCTCCGCAGAAAGGTCCTGATGAGCCCCCAACAAAGCACGCAGTTGAGGCTCCTGATCCTCAAGTTCATCACGTGCTGCTGAAAGTGAAAGGATGTGCCGGGTGGATTCGAGTTTCTCGGCCAGGGCTTGCTCATCCAGCATCTGGAAATGGTGCTGACTGAGCATGTAGAAGCTCACGCCGGCAACGACCAATACGGCGATGACCGCGAACATGAACATGAGGGTAAGGCGTTTAACGAGCGACGATTGGGCGCGCATTACTCGGGAACATCCATCAGATAGCCCATGCCACGAACTGTATGTATGAGCTTGGGGGCGAAATCGTCATCAATCTTGGCCCGCAACCTACGAACAGCAACCTCGATCACGTTAGTGTCGCTGTCGAAGTTCATATCCCACACCTGCGATGCGATCAGGGACTTCGGCAGTACCTCGCCGCGTCGGCGCATGAGTAGTTCCAGTAAGGAGAACTCCTTGGCTGTGAGGTCGATCCGCTTGCCATTTCGGGTGGCCCGGCGCTTAAGCAGGTCTACCTCCAGGTCAGCCATCTTCATAGTGGTCTGAGCATAGCCACTGCTGCCTCTTCGCAGCAAAGTGCGCACACGCGCTAGCAGTTCCGAGAATGCAAAGGGTTTGACCAGGTAATCGTCAGCCCCGAGTTCTAACCCTTTCACGCGATCGTCCACGCCATCACGGGCCGTCAAAAACAAGACTGGGACCTCTTTCCCTGCCGCACGTACCATCCGCAGCACCTCCCAGCCGTCTAGCCCCGGCATCATTACATCAAGAATCAGCAGGTCATACGCCTCGCTCAAAGCGTATTGCAGCGCGTCGGTCCCTGTGACCACACGATCGACGGTAAAGCCTGCCTCCGTCAGCCCTTGCTGCAGGTAGGCCCCGATTTTTGGCTCATCTTCGGCTACGAGTAATTTCATCTGCTGCGCCCCCTTGGATGCCCTTCAGTGTGCAGCAAAAAAGGCACCCAACCAGAAGCTGACGGAAAAGTAATGTCGGGCTCAGCTTGCTGACAGTGCCGGGTAGCTAGCTTGAGCACTGTGAACGGCGCCAATCAGGCGAAACTGACCCTTAGAGGAAACGCAAATGAACATGATCAAAGCGATTGTGATGGTAGTCACCTTCGGCATGGCGAGCCTCGCCCTGGCTGAAGGCGGCGCGGATCGCACCTTCGCCAGGATGGAAGCTGCACGTGCATCTTCCATGCAGGCTTACCAGGTTGCTCAGGAGAAAAAAGCAGAGGCTCCTGTTACCGCCCAAAGCCAAAAGCACCCCGGCCACGAGAGCTGCTGAGCTTAGCTTACAGAAATGTAATCACCCCGGAATCTGAACTATGTCAGCTTTCGGGGTATTGCCTCCCGCAATCCTTGTGCTTTGGCGAAAGTCTACGAGGCTTGGGGGAGCTCAATTGAAACCAGATGGCTGCGGATCCCGCAGTCTGGATATCAGCGATCTACCTGATTGGACGCAACGGCATGCAAAGCAAAACCACGAGACGTTCATTCGTCAAAGGCCTGGCTGCTACCGGACTACTGGGTGGGCTGGGCATGTGGCGCGCGCCGGTCTGGGCCGTAACCAGCCCTGGCCAGCCTAACGTACTGACCGGCACCGATTTTGACCTGTACATCGGGGAGCTCCCGGTGAACATTACCGGGGCAGCTCGAACGGCGATGGCCATCAACGGTTCGCTGCCAGGACCAATACTCCGTTGGCGCGAAGGCGACACGGTCACGCTACGGGTTCGCAACCGCTTGAAGCAGGACACGTCCATCCACTGGCACGGCATCATCCTGCCGGCGAATATGGACGGCGTGCCGGGTCTAAGCTTCCATGGCATCGCTCCCGACGGCATGTACGAGTACAAGTTCAAGGTCCACCAGAACGGCACCTACTGGTACCACAGCCATTCGGGCTTCCAGGAGCAGGTCGGTGTTTACGGTGCGCTGGTGATTGATGCCAAGGATCCAGAGCCTTTCACCTACGATCGTGACTATGTCGTCATGCTGAGTGATTGGACCGACGAAGACCCGGCGCGGGTTATGTCCAAGCTCAAAAAACAGTCGGACTATTACAACTTCCACAAGCGCACCGTTGGCGACTTCGTCGACGACGTGAGCGAGAAAGGTTGGTCTGCTGCTGTGGCCGATCGAAAGATGTGGGCCGAGATGAAGATGAGCCCAACCGATCTCGCTGACGTGAGCGGGCACACCTACACCTACCTCATGAACGGCCAGGCGCCAAATGGGAACTGGACGGGAATCTTCAAGCCAGGGGAGAAAATCCGGCTTCGCTTTATCAATGGCTCGGCGATGACCTATTTCGACGTGCGGATCCCCGGCTTGAAAATGACGGTTGTCGCAGCCGACGGTCAGTACGTTAAGCCAGTGTCGATCGATGAATTCCGGATTGCCGTTGCTGAAACCTACGATGTCATTGTCGAGCCTGAAAACGAGCAGGCTTACACCATCTTTGCTCAATCCATGGATCGCACCGGCTATTCAAGGGGTACCTTGGCTGTCCGTGAGGGCCTGCAGGCACCGGTGCCGGCTGTAGATCCAAGGCCTCTCATCTCCATGAGTGATATGGGGATGGACCACGGCAGCATGGGTGGCATGGATCACGGCAGCATGGCCGGTATGGACCACAGCAAGATGGCTGGCATGGACCACGGCAGCATGGCCGGTATGGACCATAGCAAGATGGCTGGCATGGACCACGGCAGCATGGCCGGTATGGACCATAGCAAGATGGCTGGCATGGACCACGGCAGCATGGCCGGTATGGACCATAGCAAGATGGCTGGCATGGACCACGGCAACATGACCGGTATGGACCAAAGCAATATGGCCGCCAGCGGTGCCATGCAGAACCATCCCGCCTCCGAAACAAACAACCCTCTGGTCGATATGCAGACCATGACCCCTACGCCAAAGCTGAGCGATCCGGGGATCGGGCTTCGCGATAACGGGCGTCGGGTTCTCACGTATTCGGATTTGCGTAGCACCTTCATCGACCCTGACGGCCGGGAACCTGGCCGGACAATCGAACTGCACCTTACCGGGCATATGGAAAAGTTCGCTTGGTCCTTCGATGGGATCAAGTTTTCTGACGCAGAGCCGCTGCGGCTCAAGTACGGCGAGCGCCTGCGTATTACCTTGGTCAACGACACCATGATGACTCACCCCATCCATCTGCACGGCATGTGGAGTGACCTGGAGGATGAGGACGGCAATTTCATGGTGCGAAAACACACGATCGATATGCCGCCTGGCTCGAAACGAAGCTATCGCGTAACCGCAGATGCACTCGGGCGCTGGGCCTATCACTGTCACCTCATGTACCACATGGAGATGGGCATGTTCCGAGAAGTCCGCGTGGACGAATGAACTGGAGATACGAGATGAGCAAACCAATGAAACGAAGCGCCTTTTTCCTCTCTGCCGCGATGGTTGGCCTGCTCGCGGTGTACGCCCCGTCTTCCTGGTCCAGTGACAACCATGATCAGCACTCTCAAAAGTCGTCCAACGCGGCGCAATCGAACGGCTCGAAGAGCAAGCAAGCCCAGGGCATGAACCATGAAGGCATGGATCACGGCTCCATGAAAGGCATGGATCATGGCTCTATGGAGGGCATGGATCATGGTTCCATGGAAGGAATGGATCACAGCAAAATGATGGAATCGCATGGCAGCGACAAAGCTAAGGCAGGGAAAAATGGCCAATAGCGTTGCACGACCATCGCTGCTGGCATTCGCCGTTTCTTTAGGTGTGCTGGGCGTTTCGCCCAGCTTCGCCGCTGAAATGGATCATTCCGGAATGGACCACTCGGCAATGGGCCACGGTGCCATGCAGATGGACCACGCCTCATCACAGGCTGCGATGCCGGGCATGGACCACAGCCAGATGGGCGCGAGCAAGCAACCCACGCAACCTGCACCCGTTGATCACAGCAAAATGGGCCATGGCCAGCCCAAAGCGAAACCCGCCTCGATGGACCACAGCAAGATGGACCATGGAAGCATGAAAGGCATGGATCACGGGTCCATGGAAGGCATGGATCATGGCGCGATGGGTCATTCCACGATGGGAAACGGGAACGCTGATTCGCCGACCCCGACCAGCCGTACGCCAATCCCGGTGCTGACTGATGCCGACCGGCAGGCTGCCTTCCCCCCGCTTGACGGGCACAAAATGGATGACAGCGGGTTCAACAGCTTTTTCTTGCTAGACCAACTGGAATACCAAGATGCCGATGAAGGTAGCACGCTTGCTTGGGATGCATCCGGCTGGGTGGGCGGCGATATCAATAGGCTCTGGATTCGCTCGGAAGGTGAACGAACCAATGGTGTGACTGAAGATGCTGAGCTGCAGCTCCTCTATGGCCGCTCGGTAAGCCCGTGGTGGGATGTTGTCGCCGGCGTCCGGCAGGATTTCAAACCGGAGGATCCGCAGACCTGGGCTGCGTTCGGTATTCAGGGCCTGGCCCTGTATGACTTCGAAGCTGAAGCCACCGCCTTTATCGGCGAGAACGGTCAAACCGCTGCCCGTCTGGAGGGCGAGTACGACATCTTGCTAACCAATCGTTTAATTCTTCAGCCAACCGCTGAGGCCAACTTTTATGGCAAGAACGACCCGGAACGCGGCGTCGGCTCTGGCCTGGCAAACACCGAAGTCGGGCTGCGGTTACGGTACGAGATTGTTCGCCAGTTCGCGCCATACATAGGTGTCACCTGGAGCCGTTCCTACGGCAAAACCGCCGATTTCATTCGGGATGAAGGCGGGGACGTGGACGAAGCTCGTTTTGTGGCCGGTATTCGGATGTGGTTTTGAGAACTCAACATGAAAAAAACAATTACAACGCTGGTGGCGGCAGGTGCTGTTACTAGCGCAGCAGTGCTAGGTGCTGCTTACTTCGGTCTCGTGAACGTTGGTGCGGACGACCCACACTTCCCCGCTGTGCATGCGTTTTTGGCCATGGCGCGGGATCGCTCGATTGAAGTCCGAGCAAGCGACATTGAGGTGCCAAACCTTAAAGATCCTGCTCTCATCCAAGCAGGGGCAGGCAACTACAACGCCATGTGTATCGGTTGCCACCTCGCGCCAGGGGTGGAGAAAACTGAACTCAGCCAAGCCCTATACCCATCCCCACCAAACCTCACCGAGATAGGTGTAAGCGGTGACCCTGCTGCTGCGTTTTGGACCATCAAGCACGGTATCAAAGCGACAGGCATGCCAGCCTGGGGTAAGAGCATGGACGACCAGTACATCTGGGGAATCGTCGCGTTCCTGGACCAGCTACCGCAACTCAATGCTGAGCAGTACCAGATGATGGTCGCTTCCAGTGGTGGTCACCAACATGGCGGTGGCGAAAGCGATATGCATAACCATGAAGGCCAACACGGTGGTGCGAAATCAGGTCATGGAAATCATGATGATTCCGCAGCAAACGGCGTGGCTGAGGAAAGTCATGATCATGGCAGTTCGCATTCGGAGTCTTCATCAGTAGCGGAGCACCACGGTGAACACGAGTCCGGCGAGGCGCACTCGGACCACCACACAGGTTCTACTCCCAAAACCCATGTGCACAAAGACGGGAAGGAGCACACTCATGACAAGTAAGCGCCGCTTCCTCGGTTTAAGTACCGCAGCGTCACTTCTAATCGCCTCAGCCGCCTTTGCTGCGGAGCCCCTGACTATCGATGTGCACCGGGACGCTAATTGCGGTTGCTGTAAGAAATGGATAGCGCACTTGGAGGCAAACGGCTTCAAGGTCGTCGACCACGTTGAAACGGACATGAGGGCGGTGAAGCAAGAGCTAGGAGTAGCTCCGAGGCTGGCTTCGTGTCACACCGCGGTTATCGATGGCAAGTTTGTGGAAGGTCACGTCCCCGCAGCCCAGGTGCAGGAGCTCATAAAGCGCAACGACCTGGCAGGCGTCGCGGTACCTGGCATGCCCGCTGGCTCACCAGGTATGGAGGTTGATGGCATGAAACACGCCTATCAAGTCATCGGCCTCACCAAGAGTGGGGACGATCAAGTAGTTGCCAGTTATCCTGACACGTAATGCAAGATGCCCCGGGGGAAGGGCTTCTGCCGGCCAGCCGACCAGCTGCAGCGCTGGTCGTGGTCAGCTTACTCCAAGACTTACCCTGTCCCTTCGGTCAGTTTTGACCTCTACAGTTAATTCCAGCAGAGCGATATTCGAGGATTTTCAACTCACCTGTTGAGTCCTCGTAATTCATCTGTGTCGGCATCACGTCGCAGCTACCTTTGAGCGAAGTCATACTGATAACTCTCGCCACATCCAGTTTCATTCCGTAGCGATAATGGATCACTTCAGGTGGTTTTTTTCCATTGGCAGCGGCGTAGGCACGCATTGCTTGCTCATTTGCCTGAATCATCTTTCCGTGTAAGCGATCAGATCCTCCTTCAGCTAAAGCGGATGAGGAGGCGATTACGAGCATGAGGGCGGCAATGCTTTTAGCGGTGTTCATTTCTGTTACTCCATGAAGACATGAGTGAAGCTTACCGACTGGGAGCTGTCATCCACGTGATCCAGGAATTACATGTTTGTAAGCAGGCTATCGATAATGATGGCTCTGAATACACGTGAAAGCCGCGTCGTTTCAGGCTGCGACAGTTTTAATTCTCTAGCGAATCAGTCTGAACCGGCGTTTTGGGTGATTGCGACAGTTTTGCGTTTCCTCTCCAAATGGCTGCAGGCCGCGAAAGACGGGACCCTCTAGCGACAGTTTTAATTCTCTAAATCCACCACCCGCAGAAAATTTCGTCACGCCCCAGAATGGGAATTTGCATTCGGGGCGCACCACGATTCATCTCGTGCCAGAAGCCGCCTGCAGTGCAATCAATTGGCGAGCCAAGACTCGACTACCTCAGCGCCATACTCGTTTTTCCAGGCCTTAAGCGTACGCTGATTACCACCCTTGGTCTCAACAACCTCTCCGCTGTGTGGATTCTTGTAGACCTTCACTTCGCGTGGTTTCCGAGAGGTTTTTGGGGCCATATCAGTGGAAGCCACCGCTTGCGGATCGAGGATCAGCACCACTTGGCGCAGGCCGTAGCCATACTCGTTGAGCAAACTGCGCAGCTTCGTTTCAAATTCCATTTCCTGCTTCAGGGCAGAGTCATTTTTCAGCGCTTCCAGCTCCGCCAGTTGGGCTGCGAGCTGTTGTTCGAGCAGGCGGAATTCAGCGAGACGGGACATAAGATTCTCCAAAATGGGTTCGATGATTTTAGCAATCAAGAAAGAAAGCGTGCTAACTATCTTGATCCCACATGCCTGAATCGGCAATCACGAGGCTGAGCGATCGGTGTGGATAAAAACGTGATGGCTTCAGGATCGTCGATCTGGGCGGCTTCACTTGCGAGGTAATCGATCAGCTTTTTGCTTCTTACCCAAACGTACTGCCGGCAAGCCGCGTTTGGAATGGATGGCCCCGCAACGGGGCGAAACCTGGCCTCCCAAAGGTGCTTGAACGCCTCCCTGGTCGACTTCCCCAAATACACCGCAATCTCCGGTCCCAAGATATAGCCACGCCTGAATCTGTCGATGGCTTGAGGCTTAACCATCAATTGCGTACGCCGGCCTCGTTCGACAGCAGTGCTCCATAGCAGACCCAGTCGAACGAACGCGTATGCGCATTGTTCTTTGACGCCTAACAGCGCAGCAGCCTTGACTACCGACAGGCCGGGAAAGACCGGACTCTTGTTCTCAGCTCGGGCTTGTTGCCACGCTGCAAAATCTTGCGGCTTGAGTAACCACGCCCCTACCGCAACCGAGCCATTCTCAGCTGGGCCGTAAGCGCGAAGTTCACCTGCACGTATTGCCTGAACCAACTCGACCAACCCACCCCCCTTGGGCAGAGAATGCTTGGCCAAGTAGTTGATCGACACCAGGCTCTGGTCAGAGCTGGTAGGCAGCTTCTCATCAATCAATTCGTTGATCGAGCGGCAGTCAATCAGCCACCTTTCGCCTGGGCGCGGTTCTCCACCAAAGAACTGGAGGGTACCACCAGCTAGCAGCTGCCTAACCCGATTGCGACAGAGGCTTAGCAAAGTCGAGGTTTCTTTCATATCAGCCACGCCCTGGAGATGCTGCGAGATTGCCTTCAAATGATCCAGGTCCACGACCGTAAAGACTCGATCTTCATGGACCTTCTCCCGATAGGCGATTTGTCCCTCCTGATGAAGGCGTTTTATGACTGATACCCCGAGACCACAAGCTTCAGCAGCAGAATCGAACGACACCCAACGATGTCTCTCAATCGTCTCCTCACTCAAATTGCGATTTCGCTTCGCTAACGGTGCTTCCCACGCATGCTGCAGAAATGATTCGAACTCTCGACGAAGAAAGTCAAAACAAGAGTCATCCAGATCACGGTGGATGTCGTGGTATATCGGGCCGAACGATCTGCTGAGCGTCCAATGTTCGTTATCGGAATGGACTGCCTTGAGGCCACTCAGCAGTTCTCTGAATGCGAGAGGCCAGTTCATGAGAACCACGCCCGCCGCGTTTGCCATAAGCCGCGATATCTCTAGCGAACCCGAATCAGCAACCTTCAGCGGCTGGGTTCTTTCCGTAGGCAAACTTCTGACAGCGAGACGCGATGACAACTCGTGAAACTGTTCGTAGGTGAGGGCCGCCAATCCCGCGTCAGCTGGCAACGAGTCGGCGTAAAACCTATCTTCAAAGCCAGAGGTGAGCCAGGCGGCCGTATCACTCGCCGGCGCGATCTCAAAATTGGTCCCACTCAATGAGGTGCCACACGCTTGGCAACTATTCGCACTCATTGCGCTTGGATCGGTTTCCTTCAGACAGTTGGGGCACCGCCCGTGGAGTTCAGTGCCGTGGACAGAACACGTCGTAACCAGGGTCAAGCCCCAGCTTTCTCTCCAATAACCGGCTTCGCCCAAACAGATCGGACAGTAACGAGCGTGATGAGTCGTCCATAACTTGACCCCCTTGGGCCTTGGATCACGAAACTCAGCAGATACCGCAGGCCAGCTCAGTGGTCCTTCCATCATCTGCAGCCAGTCCGCAACATCGGTCTCGTCGGCTCGTGCAAAGGCGGTGAGCAGTTCCTTTCTGGGTAATCCGTTGGCTTTCGCCAGGCGCTGCAGGTACCCCAAAAGACTTTCGTCTTGGTGTGGTCGTGGGTTGATTAAAAGACCAAACATTCCTACACATCCATGAAATCGAAGACATAAAAATCAGGGGAGTAGAGCCGGGCCGATAAGCCCGGCCCTTGGCCGTCAGGTACTGCTCTCTTCGAACGTCTCAAACGGCTCCCGCTTCCCGAACAGAGGCTGGAAATTGAAGCTCGCACTGAAGGGGTTTCGATCCTCGGTGGCGTAGCTCCAAACCTCGTCTTCAAAAGCCTGGGCCAGCACAGGAAGTTCAATCCCGACAAGGTCCTGGACTTGAACCAGCCAAACAGCCCTGTCCACAATCTTGATGAGGTAGTCGATCAATCCATAGGAAGCCAGGTAGAAGCGTTTAATCATCGCTGGCTCTACAAAACTGATGGTTTGAACAGGCAGTTCGCCCTCGATTGCCTGCAACAACATCACGAAATGAAGAGACGTATTAGCGGAGAAGGTGAAGCGATCGTATGCCACCGTGGCCGAAAACCTGCGTCGCAGTTGCTCGTTTGCTAGCAGGAGATTTTCGGTGCGCTTCAGCCCAATCAGAACAAACGCGATACTGGTTTCATTCATCAGACTCTTGATCCAGTCTGCTGCCTCATACGCACCATTACGACGATAATCGACCAGGTGCTGCGCCTCATCGAGGACCAACATCTCCACGCCAAGGTTCTTCAGCAGCAGGACTACTCGCGCAAATTTAACCTCTGCCGAATGTCCTCGTGCCTCTGCGAAGGGATCCTTCAGCTCTGCCAAAATGGCTGCTGCCAGGTTCTTTTTGGTTGGAGACGAAGGCATCTCGACGAACAGAACTGTCCGCTTCTGTGGGTCATGGCTCTCCAATTCCTCCAATGACCGAATGTACTCCTTGACCAATGTGCTCTTGCCCACTCCGCTTGGACCTTGGATCAGCAACCCTTTACTTGCTCTGGTACGCCGACTATCGCCGTGGATATCGCCTAGTCGCGTCAACGCTCGCTCGACTTGAGGGCTGTGAATAAAACGATCGCGGAGCGTAAAGCTGTATTCACCATGCTCGTAGCATTCGTACAGATTGATGGCGTTCATGGCTTAGAACTCCCAGCAGGGCGACGAACCGAGACCTTGAAGGCTGCTGGCGGAATGTTAGGAATAGAGTCACCGGTCCATTCCACTTCAGCGAGTACCTTGGGTGGAGGCGTGCTTTCGGTCACTCGACCCTCCTTGTCGATTTTCGCTATGGCAGCTGCGCGTCGTTTTCTGAGCGTCTGCGAACGGCGGGCCTCGTCTGCATCTTCCATAATTTCCTGGTAGCACCTGTGCGTAGCCTCGAAGCTAGGCTGCTCATTATATTTTTCTCGCAGCGCTTTCTCGGCAGCCTTCCACACCTCCCTGCTCTTACCGGCCATTCGCTCATCTTTGGCGGGCACTTTGAAGAACAAGTTTCTGAAGCGGTCGTGAACCCAAACGTGCCCGGCTTCGTCTCGATAGCGGACGTTTACCTTTTCTCCGTCTGCCAAACGCATACGGAGCTCAGCAAGTTCCGTAGAGTGGTAGCCCACTTTGGCAACCTCGATGCCGTAATGGTGAACCTTCACCGAGGCCCGCTTGGCCAGAATGCACTCCAACGAGTCCAGGTCGACGGGAAGGCTGATGACATGGTTCGCCTCGCTAGTCCCCCAGACTTGAGCCGGTGTTCTGTTGTCCAGCCCCCGATGAGGAGTCTGGTGGTAACCATCGACGATCCATTTCACTACCACCGCCTCCAATTGAGGGAGCGTGAAACATGCATTCTTCTCCGAGTCGTAATCGCCACGCTGCTGGATATTCGAGAAGGTGGTACCCGGGAGGTTGTGGATAAGCCCCAGGTTCTGTGTGCTGAAAAAGCGTTCGACGGCACCTTTCCTTTGAGGGGCCCTTGAAGCGGGATACATGATCTCGATACCCAACTCGTTGAATCCCATGATGAGATCGCCCGCGTGAAATTCCGCTGCGTTGTCTGGGACTATTCGAGCCGGCAGCCCACGTGCCCACCATTCATTTCTCACTTTCGGAAAGCGCTTCAGCAATTCGGCTTTTGGACGGATTGAGCGTTCGATCACACGAAGCACGGTTTCCGTATTTGGCGCCGACAGGTGGAGCAAATATCCCATCACCATTCGAGAGAAGCGGTCGAGGACGATCGTCAGATAGGGGCGCCCAATGCACAGCCCCGAGGTTTCATCCACAAGCTGGACGTCCAACAAGGTGTGATCAATTTCCCAACGTTCCAAAATCTCATGGACACGTAGGACACCCGCCGCAACACGGTGCTTCTTGTCTGCTGCGTGTTTTCCGAGCCTCTCCTTATCCACAAGGTACGGATCCAGCTTGGCGATGTACCTTCGGACAGTCATTCCGCTTGGGATCTTGAGCTGATCCGAAGGCAAACGACTTTTGTTCCTCTCTTTTATCTGATCCTCGAATTCTGAAACGACCACGCTGACCGCTGGAATCGTATCCTGCAGGTAGGTTTTATTAATCACCCCTTCAAGAATAACTTCGAGCTCTCCCTGTATCGCGGCAGCCCGACCCTTTTTGGCATGCTGAGGGATAAGCTTTACTACGTTCTGGCCAATGTATTTGGCTGCCCAACGTCGAATAGTGGAAACCGAGGGTGCGCACGCATCCCCAATCTTTTTGGCGATATCTCTAAGCTTCTTGATCATGTCTTCGTCACCCGGTAGCTTGTATTTACCGCGCTTAGTTAGGTCGTCCAGATACTTGCGTCGACGCAATGCCTCATCTCCATGTTTTTTGGGGAAGCATGAAATATCTGGAGGGACGTTCCGCACATACGGAACCCTCCCAAGGTATGGCTGATCAGCGGAGATCTCGATCTCGCGCTTCTCGTAGGCCTCATAGAACTCCTTCTCGGATAGCTTCGTGGGCTCACCAAGCTCATCGAAAAAGAGCAGCTTCCGGTCAATAAGCCTCTTCTCAAGCACCATCAGTACGCCACGAACGATGACGACCAATTTCACCTTAAGGGAAAAGGTTTGCATGACGGTGCCCCCCTTGCAGGAAGACCGGGGAGTCAGTGTCAATTGACCTATCAAGGTCAATGCCCACCACCCCAAGGCCTAACAAGCGCCAGGCTTTCCCCTCACCAACCACGTAGAGCAGATCTGCAACGGTCATAGGCGGCCATTCGTTGAAGGTCGCCATTACCTCCTCCAACGCCTGATGCGAAAGCTCTGGACCGCGCCGGTGATACATCAGCCTTCTAAGATTGGTAGCCAGGGGTTCAGCTTCAATTAACTTTTCAGTGATCACCGAAAAGTTACGGGCAGTGGCGTTGAAGTAGCGCTCAGCGGCATCCAGTCGCTGCCTGACGCTGGCAATCTTCAGTCGGTCGTGAGGCTTCACTTCAAACCACCACTCGCGCCCATCCGCGAGGAAAACCTGTACGTCTGGGTAATATTTGAAGTAGCCCTGGAGCGATGGAACACGTTCCTCACTGGGCTGCGGGACGTAGCCGATGACCGCAGGAGACAGCTCAAGAAGCCGAAAAAGAGCGCCTTCGAGCTGGGACTCCCAGGGCACAGGCTTTTTATTTTTGAGCGATGGGAAGTAGCCGCGGTAATGGTTGGACCGCCGCGTGACCACCTTTCGTACTGTCATGAAACACCTCCGAAAATCTCGAAACGAGCGCCGACGCTGCGCCAAAAAATCAAGGCGCAGGGCGGGCGAAGTGAGGCCTTTCGACAGGCAACACTGTGCCGTCGAGTAACCTCGCTAAGGTCGAAAAAATGGGAGAGGATTGACAGTCGCTTCGAAAAAGCAGACATTGCGGGTTCTGAGGACGCAAGTCTGCTTCGCTAAGCGCGGTCAGTCCTCTCGGGATTGATCGCGTTTTTCTACATTTTCAGGTCTCCTTTTCTCTCATTGGTCATGACTCTCATGACTGATCAGAATCTAAAGCAATCGGCTTGCTCTCTTTATTTCTAAACGGCCACTTCGTGATCGCTGGAGCAATTTGGATCAGGTCTGAAGCTCTCGCTTCAAACAGCTGATTTGGCTGAAAATCTTCAGTGCAAAGCGGAAAAGTTGGTCATAGATCTTATTCCAACATCCCTTCGAAATCTACAAAAAATCCAAAATGGCAACTTCCACCAAATTCCATTTCCATACTAAATTGTTCAAATTAATACTTAACACGTACGCTTAATTAACTATTAAGGTGTTCAAATATTAGTTTTAAAGTCCTCTCAATCTCTCTGCTGCTCAGATCCGCCCGCCGACCCTCTCAGCACTTCCAGCGCCCCATCAAATCACTTCCTCAAATCCCCCCATCTGCATCATTTTCCAATGAGCGGAGTAGGGCGCCCCGGCAGGAATTCCAGGCAAAAAAAAGCCCGCGAAGGCGGGCTTGATGGTGACCGACAGGGGCCATGGTTGAAGCCCGGCCGGTCATCTATTTGTGAAAGCGTGCAGCTTTTCTGTGAACCTACACCGGATCAGAAGTCCAGGTTCGATACCGACAGCGCGTTGCTCTCGATGAAATCACGACGTGGCTCGACCGCATCACCCATCAGGGTGTTGAAGATCTGGTCAGCAGCGATCGCATCCTCGATGGTGACCTTGAGCATACGGCGGACGGTCGGGTCCATGGTGGTTTCCCACAGCTGCTCAGGGTTCATCTCGCCCAGCCCTTTGTATCGCTGGATGGTGTGGCGCTTGGTGGTTTCGTTCATCAGCCAATCCAGGCCTTCCTTGAACTCGACGATTGCCTTGCGGCGCTCACCGCGCTGCACGTAAGCACCTTCGCCCAACAAGCTGGACAGCTTGGCACCAATGTTGACTACGGTACGGTAGTCATTACTGCCAAAGAAGTCCCGGTTGAAGGTGACGTAGCTGGCCAGGCCGTGGGAGGTAATTTCCACTTCTGGCAACCATACGTTGCGCTCTTTGTCTTCACGCAGGCTGGCTTTGTAAACCAGGCCGGACTTCTGGCTGTTGTTCAGACGTTCCTGGAACTGGGCCAGCCAGGCCTGCATCACAGCGTGGTCACCCAGCTGTTCCAGGGTCACCTCCGGCAGGTAGATGAAGTGCTCGGTCAGCTCTTCCGGGTACAAGCGCGACAGACGCTTGAGCGTCTTCATGACACTGCGGAACTCATTCACCAGTGCTTCCAGCTGCACACCGGAAACCGCTGGTGCCGACTCGTCCAGGTGCAGGCTGGCATCTTCCAGGGCCGACTGGGTCATGTACTCTTCCATGGCCTCGTCGTCCTTGATGTACTGCTCCTGCTTGCCTTTCTTCACCTTGTACAGCGGTGGCTGGGCAATGTAGATGTAACCGCGCTCGACCAGCTCCGGCAGCTGACGGAAGAAGAAGGTCAGCAGCAGGGTACGGATGTGCGAACCGTCAACGTCAGCATCGGTCATGATGATGATGTTGTGATAACGCAGCTTGTCGATGTTGTACTCTTCGCGGCCAATACCGCAGCCCAGTGCAGTGATCAGCGTGCCCACTTCCTGGGACGAGATCATCTTGTCGAAGCGCGCTTTCTCGACGTTGAGGATTTTACCCTTCAACGGCAGGATTGCCTGGGTACGACGGTTGCGGCCTTGCTTCGCCGAGCCACCCGCGGAGTCACCCTCCACCAGGTACAGTTCGGAAAGGGCAGGGTCCTTTTCCTGGCAGTCCGCCAGTTTGCCTGGCAAGCCGGCAATATCCAGCGCGCCTTTACGGCGAGTCATTTCACGGGCTTTACGTGCCGCTTCACGGGCACGGGCAGCATCGATCATCTTGCCAACGACGGCCTTGGCCTCGTTCGGGTTTTCCAGCAGGAAGTCGGCGAAGTACTTGTTCATCTCCTGTTCCACGGCGGTTTTCACCTCCGAGGAGACCAGCTTGTCCTTGGTCTGCGAGCTGAACTTAGGGTCCGGCACTTTCACCGAGATGATCGCGGTCAGGCCTTCACGGGCGTCGTCGCCAGTGGTCGCCACCTTGTTCTTCTTGGCCAGACCTTCCTGTTCGATGTAACTGTTCAGGCTACGGGTCAGCGAGGAACGGAAACCCACCAGGTGAGTACCGCCATCACGCTGCGGAATGTTGTTGGTGAAGCACAACAGGTTTTCGTTGAAGCTGTCATTCCACTGCAGGGCGACTTCAACACCCACGCCATCGTCACGCTGGACGTTGAAGTGGAATACCTGGGAGTTGACCGGGGTCTTGTTGGTGTTCAGGTATTCGACGAAAGCACGCAGGCCGCCTTCGTACTTGAAGAACTCTTCTTTACCGCTACGTTCATCCTTCAGCAGGATGCCAACGCCCGAGTTGAGGAACGACAGCTCGCGGATACGCTTGGCCAGGATGTCCCAGCTGAAGTGAATGTTCTTGAAGGTTTCAGCCGAAGGCTTGAAGTGGATGTGGGTACCGGTGGTTTCGCTGTCACCGACAACCGCCATCGGCGCCTGTGGAACACCGTGAACGTAGGTCTGTTCCCAGATCTTGCCGCTACGGCGAACGGTCAATACCAGCTTTTCGGACAGGGCGTTCACAACAGAAACACCTACGCCGTGCAGACCGCCGGATACCTTGTAGGAGTTGTCGTCGAACTTACCGCCGGCGTGCAGCACGGTCATGATGACCTCGGCTGCGGAAACGCCTTCTTCTTTATGCACGTCGACCGGAATGCCGCGACCGTTGTCGCGCACACTGATGGATTCGTCCGGGTGGATGATGACGGTGATGTCATCGCAGTGACCGGCGAGGGCTTCGTCGATCGAGTTGTCGACCACCTCGAAGACCATGTGGTGCAGGCCGCTACCATCATCGGTGTCGCCAATGTACATGCCGGGGCGCTTGCGCACGGCATCCAAACCTTTCAGCACCTTGATGCTGGAGGAGTCGTACGTTTGATTTTCGCTCATGCATTCACTCCCGATGATCGTGGGTCTGGGTGATACGGCCTTGTTCCACGTGGAACAAAGCAACTGGCGTTTCCGTCTGCCAGCCTTCCCTCAGTAATTCGTGATCTACACAGGTGATGAACACCTGGCAGCGTAATTCTTCAAGCAAGCGGCACAACGCGCGGCGATGCTGGTCGTCCAGTTCGGACGGCAAGTCATCTACGAGATAAATACAGTTACCGCGGCGAGCCTGACTAACGAGGTGGCCTTGGGCAATGCGCAATGCGCACACCACCAGCTTTTGCTGACCACGCGACAGGATGTCGGCTGCATTGTTGGCAGCCAGACGAAGACGCAGATCAGCGCGCTGCGGACCGGCCTGGGTGTGGCCCATCTGCTGATCGCGAAGGAGAGAGGACGCGAGTACTTCTTGCAGTTCCCGGTCCTTGTCCCAGCCTCGGTAGTAGCTAAGGGTCAACCCGTCCAGCTCGACCAGTTCGCTCAGGGTTCGCTCGAAGACGGGCTTCAAGGCCTTGATGTAGTTGCGACGGTATTCATCTATTTCCGCACTGGCCAGGCATAATTCCCGGTCCCAAGCGGCTTGCGAAGCTGGGTCAAGTGTACCATGCCGCAACCATGAGTTCCGCTGCCGCAGTGCCTTCTGCAGCCTTTGCCAGGCTGGCAGGAAACGTGGTTCCACGTGGAACACTCCCCAATCCAGGAACTGGCGGCGTATTTTTGGAGCGCCTTCCAACAGGCGGAAACTGTCTGGATTGATGAGCTGAAGCGGAAGCAGCTCAGCCAGCTGCGCCGCACTCCGCGCATTCTGCCCATCAATACGAATAGTGAACTCCCCTTGCCGCTCCCGGGATACACCCAGGTTGCTGCTGCCACCCTCGGCCAGTTGCACCTCGCCGAACACGGTACAGGCAGGCTGTTCGTATTGGATAACCGGATTCAGGCGGGTGCTGCGGAACGAACGCGCCAGCCCGAGCAGATGTACGGCTTCAAGCACGCTGGTTTTGCCGCTACCGTTAGCGCCGTAAAGGATGTTGATGCGGGGGGAGGGTGAGAGTGTCACCGGGTGCAGATTGCGCACCGCGGTGACAATGATACGTCGAAGGGACATTTCGCCTGCTACGAATTACAGGCGCATCGGCATGACAACGTAGGAAGAATCGTCGTTGCCAGCTTCCTGCAGCAGAGCACTGCTGTTGGAGTCGGACAGGATCAGACGAACTTGCTCGGTAGTCATCACGCCCAGCACGTCCAGCAGGTAGCTGACGTTGAAGCCGATTTCCAGCGAGCTACCGTCGTAGTCCACGCTGATTTCTTCTTCAGCTTCTTCCTGCTCGGGGTTGTTGGCTTGGATCTTCAGTTGGCCAGCGGCCAGTTGCAGGCGGATTCCGCGGTACTTTTCGTTGGAAAGAATTGCAGTACGGCTGAAGGCTTCACGCAGCGCCTGACGGTCACCGACCACCAGCTTGTCACCGCCCTTGGGCAGTACGCGCTCGTAGTCCGGGAACTTGCCGTCCACCAGCTTCGAAGTAAAGGTGAATTCACCGGTGGTAGCGCGGATATGGTGCTGGCCCAGGACGATGCTGACCATGCCTTCCGGGTCGGTCAGCAGGCGCGCCAGTTCGAGGATACCTTTGCGCGGCACGATGACTTGGTGGCGATCATCCTGCTCGATCGGTGCGCTCATGGAGCACAGCGCCAGGCGGTGGCCGTCAGTGGATACAGCTCGCAGGGTGTTGCGGGAAACTTCCAGCAGCATACCGTTGAGGTAGTACCGCACATCCTGCTGGGCCATGGCGAAACTGGTACGCTCGATCAGGCGACGCAGCTTGCTCTGTTCCAGGTTGCAGGTTAGCGAGCCCGGGCCTTCTTCCACGGTAGGGAAGTCATTGGCAGGCAGGGTCGACAGGGTAAAGCGGCTGCGGCCGGCCTTGACCAAAAGTTTCTGCTCATCGACCTTGATATCGATCAGGGCGTCGTTCGGCAAGCTTTTGCAAATGTCCATCAGCTTGCGTGCCGGGACAGTGATTTCGCCAGGCTCGGCCGGCTCTTCGAGTTGCACGCGGCCTACCAGTTCGACTTCCAGGTCGGTACCAGTCAACGACAGTTGCTGGCCTTGTACGACCAGCAATACGTTGGACAGGACCGGCAAGGTCTGGCGGCGCTCGACGACACCGGCGACCAGTTGCAGGGGTTTCAACAGGGCTTCGCGTTGAATGGTGAAATGCATGGTCTAGTCCCTTGCCTTCAATTAGCTGCGCAGACGGCCATCAGGTCGTCAGCGTCCGCAGCAGGTTCTTGTAGTCCTCGCGGATGTCCGCGTCGGATTCCTTCAATTCGTTGATTTTGCGGCATGCGTGCAGCACGGTCGTATGGTCGCGACCACCGAACATGTCGCCAATTTCCGGCAGACTGTGGTTGGTCAGTTCCTTGGACAGGGCCATGGCCACCTGACGTGGACGCGCTACGGAACGCGAACGACGCTTGGACAACAGATCGGAGATCTTGATCTTGTAGTACTCGGCGACAGTACGCTGAATGTTATCCACACTGACCAGCTTGTCCTGCAGCGCCAGCAGATCCTTGAGCGACTCACGAATCAGTTCGATGGTGATGTCGCGGCCCATGAAGTGGGAGTGAGCGATCACCCGCTTCAATGCGCCTTCCAGTTCACGGACGTTGGAACGGATACGCTGGGCAATGAAGAAGGCCGCGTCATGCGGTAGTTCGACCTTGGCCTGGTCGGCTTTCTTCATCAGGATCGCGACGCGTGTTTCCAGCTCTGGAGGCTCGACGGCCACCGTCAGGCCCCAACCAAAGCGCGACTTCAGGCGCTCTTCCAGGCCTTCGATCTCCTTGGGGTAGCGGTCAGAGGTAAGGATTACCTGCTGGCCACCCTCGAGCAGGGCGTTGAAGGTGTGGAAAAACTCTTCCTGCGAGCGCTCTTTACGGGCAAAGAACTGGATATCGTCGATCAGCAACGCATCCACCGAGCGGTAGAAACGCTTGAATTCATTGATGGCGTTCAGCTGCAGCGCCTTGACCATGTCCGCGACGAAGCGCTCCGAATGCAGGTACACGACCTTGGCGTTCGGGTTCTTCTTCAGCAGGTGGTTACCCACAGCATGCATGAGGTGGGTTTTACCCAGGCCCACGCCCCCATAAAGGAAGAGCGGGTTGTAGCCGTGCTTGGGATTGTCTGCCACCTGCCAGGCAGCTGCGCGCGCCAGCTGGTTCGACTTGCCTTCGACGAAGGTGTCGAACGTGAAGGTGCGGTTCAGATAACTGGTGTGCTTGAGCGCACCTTCGACCTGCACGGTCCGTTGTTCGGTCCGGGCATTGCCGGCCGACACAGTAGCCGGTTCGGCCATGGCATCGAAGCTATCACGCGAGGATGGCTCGGCCAGTTCATCGACCAGTACAGGCTCGGCCGCCGCCATGGCGACGGGCTCAACCGCGGCCGGCACGGCCTTCTGTGTCTGGCTCTGCGTCTGGGTCTGGGCCAGCGAGGCGGCCACCGCAGCACTTACTGGTGCGTTGGGTGCGGCACGAGGCGCGGAGCTGCGACGGCTGCCTATCAACAAGGAAAGGGCAGGCGCAATGCCGCTGCCGTTTTCGCCCAACAGCTCGAGCAAACGACCCAGGTACTTTTCATTGACCCAATCGAGAACGAAACGGTTAGGCGCATAGACGCGCAACTCGTCGCCTTCGGCTTCGACCTGTAGCGGACGGATCCAGGTGTTGAATTGCTGGGCAGGCAGTTCATCGCGCAGAAGCTCCACGCACTGCTGCCAAAGTTCCACTGACACGGATATCCCCTGAGTTTGAAAGCCGGATGAGGCAAAAACAAACCGCCATTGTACCGGTCGAGCGTCCAGTTATCCACATGTGGACACGTTAGGAACCATGACAAAACAGCCATTTATCGACCAAAACGGCTTCGTCATGCTGTGAATAAGCCCTGTGGATAACCGGACATGAGCGCTATGCACAACCCTGGGTTCAGACCTGTTGATAACTCGCCTGTGGATAAGCGGCGTTTTAATCCACAGCTTTCGACCATGAAGAAAACAAGCGCAGCACGGGTTGATAACGCACTTGTAAAACTCTGTACAGCCCATGTTCTATGGGCTAGAGACGGTTATCCACAGAAGGTTATCCACCTAAGATTTATAGATTCTTCAGAAAAGCTTTTTATATGTCTCTTCTTTTTTTTCATGTTGTCCCCAATTCGTGTGCCCGATCAAGCACCCGTGAGGTATTGGCCAAGCACGCACCGTCCATCACGTGCTCTATATGGAAAGACTGGTTGGAAATTGACCTACGGGCTTGCTTTCTCTAGAATCGCCGGTCTCTTAAAAAGGGGGCCATCCCGGCCCGTCGTCGACAAACCAGGTAACACGCCATGAAACGTACTTTCCAACCAAGCACCATCAAGCGCGCGCGCACCCACGGCTTCCGTGCCCGTATGGCTACCAAGAACGGCCGCGCTGTTCTGTCGCGTCGTCGTGCCAAAGGCCGTAAGCGTCTGGCCATTTGATTTTTCGGCACAGGTGGTGAGTCAGGACTTCAGTCGGGAAAAGCGACTGCTTACACCCCGACATTTCAAAGCGGTCTTCGACTCCCCAACCGGCAAGGTTCCAGGGAAAAACCTGCTGATCCTTGCTCGCGAGAACGGCCTCGATCACCCACGCCTCGGCCTGGTAATCGGCAAGAAGAGCGTCAAGCTCGCCGTTCAACGCAACCGCCTCAAGCGCTTGATGCGCGATTCCTTTCGCCTGAACCAGCAATTGCTTGCCGGGTTGGACATTGTGATCGTCGCGCGCAAGGGATTGGGTGAGATAGAAAACCCGGAATTGCACCAACACTTTGGCAAACTCTGGAAACGCCTGGCGCGCAGCCGGCCCACTCCAGCAGTTACCGCCAATTCCGCAGGGGTAGACAGCCAAGATGCGTAAACTGGCGCTCGTTCCGATCCAGTTTTACCGTTATGCCATTAGTCCTCTGATGGCCAGCCACTGTCGTTTCTTCCCCAGTTGCTCCTGTTACGCTTATGAAGCCATCGAAAACCACGGCCTCTGGCGTGGTGGGTGGCTAGCCGTTCGTCGCCTGGGGCGTTGTCATCCGTGGAACGACGGCGGTTTCGATCCCGTTCCTCCCGCTCCTTCCTCCCGAACTTCTTCGATAGCCGAGTAATCATGGATATTAAACGCACGATCCTGATCGTCGCCCTGGCAATCGTGTCCTATGTCATGGTCCTCAAGTGGAACCAGGACTACGGCCAGGCTGCCCTGCCGACTCAGAATACTGCTGCCAGCACCGTTGCCCCGGGTTTGCCGGATGGCGTACCGGCCGGTAATGCCGGCGCCAGCGCCGATGTGCCAAACGCCAACGCCGAAACCAGCGCAGCCGAACTGGCACCGGTTGCGGTCAGCAAGGACCTGATCCGGGTCAAGACCGATGTCCTGGACCTGGCTATCGATCCGGTCGGTGGTGACATCGTCCAGCTGAACCTGCCGCAGTACCCACGTCGCCAGGACCACCCGGACATTCCGTTCCAGCTGTTCGACAACGGTGGCGAGCGTGTCTACCTGGCGCAAAGCGGCCTGACCGGTGTCAACGGTCCGGATGCCCGTCCTGCCGGTCGTCCTCTGTACGCTGCCGACAAGAAGGGTTACCAGCTGGCTGATGGCCAGGAACAACTGGTAGTCGACCTGAAGTTCAGCGACAACGGCGTCAACTACATCAAGCGCTTCAGCTTCAAGCGCGGCGAGTACGACCTGACCGTCAGCTACCTGATCGACAACCAGAGCGGCCAGGCCTGGAGCGGCAACATGTTTGCCCAGCTCAAGCGCGACGCCAGCTCCGATCCGTCGTCGAGCACTGCCACCGGCACCGCTACCTACCTGGGTGCTGCCCTGTGGACAGCTTCCGAGCCCTACAAAAAGGTCTCGATGAAGGACATCGACAAAGGTAGTTTGAAAGAAAATGTGTCCGGCGGCTGGGTTGCCTGGCTGCAGCACTACTTCGTCACCGCGTGGATTCCGGCCAAGTCGGACAACAATGTTGTCCAGACCCGCAAGGACAGCCAGGGCAACTACATCATCGGCTACACCGGCCCGGCCATCAGCGTGCCTGCTGGCGGCAAGGTCGAAACCAGCGCCATGCTGTATGCCGGCCCGAAAATCCAGTCCAAGCTGAAAGAGTTGTCCCCAGGCCTGGAACTGACCGTCGACTACGGCTTCCTGTGGTTCATCGCCCAGCCGATCTTCTGGTTGCTGCAACATATCCACAGCCTGCTGGGTAACTGGGGCTGGTCGATCATCGTGCTGACCATGCTGATCAAAGGCCTGTTCTTCCCTCTGTCGGCTGCCAGCTACCGTTCGATGGCGCGCATGCGTGCCGTTGCGCCGAAGCTCGCTGCACTGAAGGAACGCTTCGGTGATGATCGCCAGAAGATGTCCCAGGCGATGATGGAGCTGTACAAGAAAGAGAAGATCAACCCGCTGGGCGGCTGCCTGCCGATCCTGGTGCAGATGCCAGTGTTCCTGGCCCTGTACTGGGTACTGCTGGAAAGCGTGGAAATGCGCCAGGCCCCATGGATGCTGTGGATTACCGACCTGTCGATCAAGGATCCGTTCTTCATCCTGCCGATCATCATGGGCGCCACCATGTTCATCCAGCAGCGCTTGAACCCTACGCCGCCGGATCCGATGCAGGCCAAGGTGATGAAAATGATGCCGATCATCTTCACCTTCTTCTTCCTGTGGTTCCCGGCTGGTCTGGTGCTGTACTGGGTTGTGAACAACTGCCTGTCGATCGCACAGCAGTGGTACATCACCCGCAGCATCGAAGCAGCCAGCAAAAAAGCTGCTGCTTGACAGGCTACTGCGCTAGCCTGTGAATAAAAAACGCCCCCTAGTGGGGCGTTTTTGCTATCTGTCGTTTTTGTCGTAGAGGCTTTCGAGCATGAACACTGTGCGTGAAACCATCGCCGCCATCGCCACCGCCCAGGGCCGCGGCGGTGTGGGTATTGTCAGGTTGTCCGGCCCTCTGGCGGCCAAGGCCGGCCAGTTGATTACCGGCCGTACGCTTACTCCGCGCCATGCCCATTACGGCCCGTTCCGCGACGAGGAAGGGCTGGTGCTGGACGAAGGTATCGCGCTGTTTTTCCCCGGGCCGAATTCGTTCACCGGCGAGGATGTGCTGGAACTGCAAGGCCACGGTGGCCCGGTAGTGCTGGATATGCTGCTGCAGCGCTGTGTACAAGTGGGTTGCCGGCTGGCTCGCCCAGGCGAGTTCAGCGAGCGTGCATTCCTCAACGACAAGCTCGACCTGGCCCAGGCCGAAGCCATCGCCGACCTGATCGAGGCCAGTTCCAGCCAGGCCGCGCGCAATGCACTCCGTTCGCTGCAGGGGGAATTCTCCAAGCGCGTGCATTTCCTGACCGAGGCGTTGATTGCCCTGCGCATCTACGTCGAGGCGGCGATCGACTTCCCGGAGGAAGAAATCGACTTCCTCGCCGACGGTCACGTACTGTCGATGCTCGATGTGGTGCGCGATGAGCTGTCCAAGGTGCAGCGTGAAGCCGGGCAGGGTGCCTTGCTGCGTGACGGCATGACCGTGGTCATCGCCGGTCGGCCGAATGCCGGCAAGTCGAGCCTGTTGAACCAGCTTGCCGGGCGCGAAGCAGCGATAGTCACCGATATCGCCGGCACCACCCGGGACATCCTGCGCGAACATATCCACATCGACGGCATGCCGCTGCACGTGGTCGATACTGCCGGCTTGCGCAACACCGATGACCATGTGGAAAAGATCGGCGTGGAACGTGCGCTGAAGGCCATTGGCGAGGCAGACCGGGTACTGTTGGTGGTGGACTCCACCGCGCCCGAGGCCAGCGACCCATTCGCTCTGTGGCCGGAATTTCTCGACCAGCGGCCAGACCCAGGCAAGGTCACGCTGATCCGCAACAAGGCCGACCTGAGTGGTGAGCGGGTCGCGCTGGAACAGTGCGATGACGGCCATGTGACGATCACCCTCAGTGCCAAAGGGGACGACGCAGGCCTGCAGCTGCTGCGTGACCACCTGAAGGCGTGCATGGGTTATGAACAGACGGCCGAGAGTGGTTTCAGCGCCCGCCGGCGCCATCTGGATGCCCTGCGCCAGGCCAGTGAGTACCTGGAGCACGGCCGCAAACAATTGACCCTGGCAGGCGCGGGTGAGCTGCTGGCAGAAGACTTGCGACAGGCGCAGCAGGCTCTGGGGGAAATTACCGGGGCATTCAGCTCAGACGACCTGTTGGGGAGGATCTTCTCCAGCTTCTGCATCGGCAAGTAATCCACAGCCAGGCAAGCCCAAGAGCCGCTCCTTCGGGAGCGGCTTTTTTTTGCCTGTAATTCGTTACAGGGGATAACCGGGTACCTGTGGGAGCGGGCGTGCCCGCGAAGAGGCCCTTACAAGCCCTGAATCTCTGTGGCTGTACCGACGCTTTCGCGGGCTCGCCCGCTCCCACCTTGTCCGTATCCAGCCCTACCTCCATGTTTTTTTCCATTCACAGGCTCGAATCCGTGCTCAGGAGCTCTGTGGAAAACTCGCCTTCAGGTCCGTTGATAAGCAGGCTTTTTTTCTGAGGACAAACCCGCCTGTGGGTAAACAGCCATTTAATCCACAGGCTAAATCGTGTTATCCATAGCCCTCATGGCACTCCAGCCACAGGGTTTAATTTTTCCCTAGGCAGCATGAACAAAGGCCTACGTAACCTTATCCACAGAAGAGCTTGTGCATAAGAATAAACATAAAAACAAAGCTTTTTTAAATTTCTCCTCTTTGATTTCTGTTACCTGCCACTCATCCACAGGCTGGTCAAATTTTGCTCAGAAGGTTTCTTTAAAGGGGGTGAAGTCCCTATACTTGTCCGCTTACCTTCTCTATTCGCAAAAACAGGCACGAGGTGCGTGGTGGATTTCCCTTCCCGTTTTGAAGTGATCGTCATCGGCGGCGGCCATGCCGGTACCGAGGCTGCGCTTGCGTCTGCACGCATGGGTGTGAAAACCCTGCTGCTGACCCATAACGTGGAAACCCTCGGTCACATGAGCTGCAACCCCGCCATCGGCGGTATTGGCAAAAGCCATCTGGTCAAAGAGATCGATGCCCTCGGCGGTGCCATGGCTTTGGCAACCGACAAGAGCGGCATCCAGTTCCGCGTTCTGAACAACCGCAAGGGGCCGGCGGTACGCGCCACCCGTGCACAGGCCGACCGCGCCATCTACAAGGCAGTGGTGCGTGAAATCCTGGAAAACCAGCCGAACCTGTGGATATTCCAGCAGTCCTGCGACGACCTGATCGTCGAGCAGGACCAGGTCAAAGGCGTGGTGACCCAGATGGGCCTGCGTTTCTTTGCCGAATCGGTGGTATTGACCACCGGTACCTTCCTCGGCGGCCTTATCCACATTGGTTTGCAAAACCATTCCGGTGGTCGCGCCGGCGACCCTCCTTCGATCGCCCTGGCCCACCGCATGCGTGAATTGCCGCTGCGCGTTGGCCGCCTGAAAACCGGTACCCCGCCTCGCATCGATGGCCGTTCGGTGGACTTCTCGGTGATGACTGAGCAGCCAGGCGATACGCCGATTCCGGTGATGTCGTTCATGGGCAATGCCCAGATGCATCCGCGCCAGGTGAGCTGCTGGATCACCCACACCAATGCACGCACCCACGAGATCATCGCCTCGAACCTCGACCGTTCGCCGATGTACTCGGGTGTGATCGAAGGTGTCGGGCCGCGCTACTGCCCTTCGATCGAAGACAAGATCCATCGCTTCGCCGACAAGGAAAGCCACCAGGTGTTCATCGAGCCGGAAGGCCTGACCACCCATGAGCTGTACCCCAACGGTATTTCCACTTCGCTGCCGTTCGACGTGCAGCTGGAGCTGGTGCGGTCGATCCGCGGCATGGAAAACGCCCACATCGTGCGCCCGGGTTATGCCATCGAGTACGACTACTTCGACCCCCGTGATCTCAAGTACAGCCTCGAGACCAAAGTCATCGGCGGCCTGTTCTTTGCCGGGCAGATCAACGGCACCACCGGTTACGAAGAAGCCGGCGCCCAGGGCTTGCTGGCCGGGACCAACGCCGCACTGCGTGCGCAGGGCCGTGATAGCTGGTGCCCGCGCCGCGACGAGGCGTACATCGGTGTACTGGTCGACGACCTGATTACCCTGGGTACCCAGGAGCCGTACCGCATGTTCACTTCGCGTGCCGAGTACCGTCTGATCCTGCGCGAAGACAACGCCGACCTGCGCCTGACCGAAAAGGGCCGCGAGCTTGGCCTGATCGACGACCAGCGCTGGGCCGCCTTCTGCGCCAAGCGCGACGGCATCGAACGCGAGGAGCAGCGCCTGAAGTCGACCTGGGTACGCCCGAACACCGAGCAAGGCCGAGCCATTGTGGATAAGTTCGGCACCCCGCTCAGCCATGAGTACAGCCTGCTGAACCTGCTGGCGCGGCCGGAAATCGACTACGCCGGCCTGATCGAGGCAACCGGCGGCGAAGCGATAGATCCACAGGTCGCCGAGCAGGTCGAAATCCGCACCAAGTACGCCGGTTACATCGACCGCCAACAGGATGAGATCGCCCGTCTGCGCGCCAGCGAAGACACTCGCCTGCCTGTGGATATCGATTACTCGACGATTTCCGGCCTTTCCAAGGAAATCCAGGGCAAGCTGGGCCAGACCCGTCCGGAGACCCTGGGCCAGGCCTCGCGCATCCCGGGCGTCACCCCGGCGGCGATTTCCCTGTTGCTGATTCACTTGAAAAAACGCGGCGCTGGCCGCGAATTGGAGCAAAGCGCTTGAGTTCCCTGGTCACCCCACAACACGCTGAAGAGTTGTCCACAGGTGCGCGCCAGCTCGGTGTCGAGCTGACCGCAGAGCATCACGAAAAGCTGCTCGGCTACCTTGCCCTGTTGATCAAGTGGAACAAAGCCTACAACCTCACTGCCGTGCGCGACCCCGACGAGATGGTGTCGCGCCACCTGCTCGACAGCCTCAGTGTCATGCCGTTTATCCACAGCGAGCGTGACAATTGGCTGGATGTCGGCAGCGGCGGTGGCATGCCCGGTATCCCGTTAGCTATCCTGCATCCGCACAAACGCGTGACGGTGCTGGACGCCAATGGCAAGAAGACCCGCTTCCTGACCCAGGTGAAAATGGAACTCAAGCTGGACAACCTCACGGTTATCCACAGCCGGGTCGAGGCCTTCCAGCCAATACAAGCGTTCGACGGAATCATCTCCCGCGCCTTCAGCAGCATGGAGAACTTCACCAACTGGACCCGCCATCTGGGCGACACCGGGACGCAATGGCTTGCAATGAAGGGGCTGCATCCTGCCGATGAACTGGTAGCATTGCCCGCAGACTTCACAGTGGAAAGCGAGCAGGCCCTGACCGTTCCGGGTTGCCAGGGCCAGCGCCATCTGCTGATACTGCGCCGCAAGGCATGACTGGGAACACACGCAACAATGGCTAAGGTATTCGCAATCGCGAACCAGAAAGGTGGTGTGGGCAAGACCACCACCTGTATCAATCTCGCCGCCTCGCTGGCTGCGACCAAGCGTCGTGTGCTGCTGATCGACCTCGATCCGCAGGGCAACGCCACCATGGGCAGCGGTGTGGACAAGCACGAGCTCGAGCATTCGGTCTACGACCTGTTGATCGGGGAATGCGACCTGGCCCAGGCCATGCATTACTCCGAACACGGTGGTTTCCAGTTGCTGCCGGCCAACCGTGACCTGACCGCTGCCGAAGTGGTGCTGCTGGAAATGCAGGTCAAGGAAAGCCGCCTGCGCAATGCCTTGGCACCGATCCGCGACAATTACGATTTCATCCTCATCGACTGCCCGCCGTCGTTGTCGATGCTCACGCTCAATGCCCTGGTCGCCTCCGATGGCGTGATCATCCCGATGCAGTGCGAGTATTACGCACTGGAAGGTCTCAGCGACCTTGTGGATAACATCAAGCGGATTGCCGCCCGGTTGAACCCGGAGCTGAAAATCGAGGGCCTGCTGCGGACCATGTACGATCCGCGCCTGAGCCTGAACAACGATGTCTCGGCGCAGCTCAAAGAGCACTTTGGCCCGCAGCTGTACGACACGGTCATTCCGCGCAACATTCGCCTGGCCGAAGCCCCGAGCTTCGGCATGCCGGCCCTGGCTTACGACAAGCAATCGCGCGGCGCGCTGGCTTATCTGGCCCTGGCCGGGGAACTGGTACGCCGTCAACGCCGTCAATCACGCACTGCACAAACAACTTAAGGAATCCGTATGGCCGTCAAGAAACGGGGTCTCGGACGTGGGTTGGATGCACTGCTCAGTGGTCCTTCCGTCAGCGCGCTCGAAGAGCAGGCTGTGAAGATCGACCAGAAAGAACTGCAACACCTGCCGGTCGAACTGATCCAGCGTGGCAAATACCAGCCGCGCCGGGACATGGACCCGCAGGCGCTGGAAGAGCTCGCGCACTCGATTCGCAACCATGGCGTGATGCAACCGATCGTGGTGCGCCCGATCGATGGCAACCGCTACGAGATCATCGCCGGTGAGCGCCGCTGGCGCGCCACCCAGCAGGCTGGCCTGGACAAGATTCCGGCGATGGTCCGCGAAGTGCCCGACGAAGCCGCCATCGCCATGGCGCTGATCGAAAACATCCAGCGTGAAGACCTCAATCCGCTGGAAGAGGCGCTGGCCCTGCAGCGTCTGCAGCAGGAGTTCGAGCTCACCCAGCAACAGGTGGCCGATGCCGTGGGCAAGTCGCGGGTAACCGTGGCCAACCTGCTGCGCCTGATCACCCTGCCAGACGCGATCAAGACGATGCTCGCCCATGGCGACCTGGAGATGGGCCACGCCCGTGCATTGCTCGGCCTGGAAGAACATCGCCAGGAGGAGGGGGCGCGTCATGTTGTCGCACGTGGCCTCACCGTGCGCCAAACCGAGGCACTGGTTCGTCAGTGGCTCAGCGACAAACCTGATCCGGTCGAACCGAGCAAACCTGATCCGGATATTGCACGCCTTGAACAGCGGCTCGCAGAGCGCCTGGGCTCGGCCGTGCAGATCCGCCATGGCAACAAGGGCAAAGGCCAATTGGTTATTCGCTACAACTCGCTTGACGAGTTGCAAGGCGTGCTTGCTCACATCCGCTGAAACAATTCCCGTTGTAGCGCGCAGTCGGAAATCACTACCGAATAGTTGAATAGGGGTTAATCCACCCCTATACTCTGCGCGCATTTTGTCGGCACAAATTATGCCAAGTCATAGCTGACTTGGTGGTCGACTTCCGAGGAGCAGTTGTGATGGAAATACGCACGCCAAACCGCCTGCCTTTCCATCGCTGGGCGGTTTTCCCGGTACTGCTGGCTCAATTCGTCGTACTGCTGCTGGCAACGTTGGTGTTGTGGCAGTGGAAAGGGGCGGTCAGTGGATATTCAGGCCTTTGCGGAGGTTTGATTGCCTGGCTACCCAACGTGTATTTCGCCTGGAAGGCTTTTCGCTTCAGTGGGGCCCGGGCGGCACAAGCCATCGTCAAGTCGTTCTACGCTGGCGAGGCAGGCAAGATGATTTTGACGGCAGTGCTTTTTGCACTGACCTTCGCAGGAGTGAAGCCACTGGCGCCGTTAGCAGTATTCGGCGTCTTCGTGTTGACCCTTTTGGTCAGCTGGTTCGCGCCCCTGCTGATGAATAAAAGACTTTCGAGACCTTAGGGCGTTTGAGGCAACCATGGCAGCAGAAACCGCTTCGGGCTATATCCAGCACCACTTGCAGAACCTGACCTACGGTCAACTACCAGACGGCAGCTGGGGCTTCGCCCATTCGGCTGCAGAAGCCAAGGCAATGGGCTTCTGGGCGTTCCACCTGGACACCCTGGGTTGGTCCGTCGCGCTGGGTCTGATCTTCCTGTTCATCTTCCGCATGGCGGCCAAGAAGGCGACTTCCGGCCAACCTGGCGGCCTGCAGAACTTCGTCGAAGTGCTGGTGGACTTCGTCAACGGCAGCGTGAAGGACTCCTTCCACGGCCGTAGCCCGGTAATCGCTCCGCTGGCGCTGACCATTTTCGTCTGGGTGTTCCTGATGAACGCCATCGACCTGGTACCGGTCGACTGGATTCCTCAGCTGGCCATCCTGATCTCCGGTGATCCGCACATTCCGTTCCGCGCCGTGTCGACCACCGACCCGAACGCGACCCTGGCCATGGCCTTCTGCGTGTTCGCCCTGATCATCTTCTACAGCATCAAGGTCAAAGGCCTGGGCGGCTTCCTCGGTGAGCTGACCCTGCACCCGTTCGGCAGCAAGAACATCTTCGTGCAGATCCTGCTGATTCCGGTGAACTTCCTGCTGGAATTCGTCACCCTGATCGCCAAGCCGATCTCGCTGGCACTGCGTCTGTTCGGCAACATGTACGCCGGCGAGCTGGTGTTCATCCTGATCGCCGTGATGTTCGGCGCCGGCATCCTCTGGCTCAGCGGCCTGGGTGTGGTGCTGCAGTGGGCGTGGGCTGTGTTCCACATCCTGATCATCACCCTGCAAGCCTTCATCTTCATGATGCTTACCATCGTCTACCTGTCGATGGCTCACGAAGATAACCATTAAGACCGCCTGGCGTGTCTGATAGCCTTCCCCGCTCGTTTGGGGGGAGGGCTTAAAAAGTCCGCAAGGGCATGCTGTACCAAACGATTTGTTTTACCGCTTCAAACTAAAAACCTAACCAATACGACGTAAAAGTCGGGAGGAAAGATGGAAACTGTAGTTGGTCTGACCGCTATCGCTGTTGCTCTGCTGATCGGCCTGGGTGCTCTGGGTACCGCCATTGGTTTCGGCCTGCTGGGCGGCAAGTTCCTGGAAGGCGCTGCTCGTCAGCCTGAAATGGTTCCAATGCTGCAGGTGAAAATGTTCATCGTTGCCGGTCTGCTCGACGCCGTAACCATGATCGGTGTTGGTATCGCTCTGTTCTTCACCTTCGCGAACCCCTTCGTTGGTCAGATCGCCGGCTAATCACTCGTACCCACGAGTTGATGGCTGTGATGAATTAAGACCGAGCGAGGTGTTGGCGTGAACATTAATGCAACCCTGATTGGCCAATCCGTTGCTTTTCTGATTTTTGTACTCTTCTGCATGAAGTACGTATGGCCTCCGGTCATCACTGCTCTGCAAGAGCGTCAAAAGAAGATTGCCGACGGCTTGGACGCTGCCAACCGCGCAGCTCGCGACCTGGAGCTGGCCCAAGAGAAAGTGGGTCAGCAACTGCGTGAAGCTAAAGCACAGGCAGCCGAAATCATTGAGCAAAGCAAGAAGCGCGCTGCTCAGCTTGTCGAGGAAGCCCGTGATCAGGCCCGCGTCGAAGCTGACCGTGTGAAGGCTCAGGCTCTGGCCGAGATCGAACAGGAACTGAACAGCGCTAAAGACGCCCTGCGTGCCCAAGTGGGTGCCCTGGCCGTTGGCGGTGCTGAAAAGATCCTTGGCGCCACAATCGATCAAAACGCGCATGCGGAGCTGGTTAACAAACTGGCCGCTGAAATTTAAGCGAGGGCGATCATGGCAGAACTGACCACGTTGGCCCGACCTTACGCTAAGGCTGCCTTTGAGCATGCCCAGGCCCATCAGCAACTGGCCAATTGGTCAGCCATGCTCGGCCTGGCTGCTGCGGTGTCGCAAGACGACACCATGCAGCGCCTGCTCAAGGCCCCGCGACTGACGAGCGCAGAAAAGGCCGCCACGTTCATTGACGTGTGCGGTGACAAGTTCAATGCACAGGCACAGAATTTCATTCATGTTGCCGCGGAAAACGACCGTCTCCTGCTTCTGCCGGAGATTGCCGCCCTGTTCGACCTGTACAAGGCCGAGCAAGAGAAATCCGTGGACGTGGAAGTCACCAGTGCCTTCGCGTTGAACCAAGAACAGCAAGACAAACTCGCCAAGGTTCTCAGTGCACGGTTAGGCCAGGAAGTGCGCCTGCACGCGTCGGAGGATGCCAGCCTGATTGGCGGCGTCGTCATCCGCGCTGGTGACCTGGTAATCGATGGCTCTGTTCGCGGCAAGATCGCGAAACTGGCCGAAGCATTGAAATCTTGAGTTTGAAGGGGCAGCAGAGCAATGCAGCAACTCAATCCTTCCGAAATTAGTGAAATCATCAAGGGCCGCATCGACAACCTCGATGTGAGCTCCCAAGCCCGTAACGAAGGTACCGTTGTTTCGGTATCCGACGGTATCGTGCGGATCCACGGTCTGGCCGACGTCATGTACGGCGAAATGATCGAGTTCCCTGGCAGCGTTTTCGGCATGGCCCTGAACCTGGAGCAAGACTCCGTAGGTGCAGTGATCCTGGGTGCCTATGACACCCTCGCCGAAGGCATGAGCGCCAAGTGCACCGGTCGCATCCTGGAAGTTCCGGTCGGCAAAGGCCTGCTGGGCCGCGTCGTCGACGCTCTGGGTAACCCGATCGATGGCAAGGGTCCTCTGACCACCACCGAAACCGACGCGGTCGAAAAGGTCGCTCCGGGCGTTATCTGGCGTAAGTCGGTAGACCAGCCTGTACAGACTGGCTACAAGTCCGTCGACGCCATGATCCCTGTCGGCCGTGGCCAGCGCGAGCTGATCATCGGTGACCGTCAGATCGGCAAGACCGCCATGGCCATCGACGCCATCATCAACCAGAAAGACTCCGGTATTTTCTGTGTTTATGTTGCTGTCGGCCAAAAGCGTTCCACCGTTGCCAACATCGTTCGCAAGCTGGAAGAAGCCGGCGCCCTGGCCAACACCATCGTGGTCGTTGCCAGTGCTTCGGAATCCGCCGCACTGCAGTTCCTGGCGCCATACGCCGGCTGCACCATGGGCGAGTTCTTCCGTGACCGCGGTGAAGACGCTCTGATCGTTTACGATGACCTGTCCAAGCAGGCCGTTGCCTATCGTCAGATCTCCCTGCTGCTGCGCCGTCCACCAGGACGCGAAGCGTACCCAGGCGACGTGTTCTATCTCCACTCCCGTCTGCTGGAGCGTGCATCGCGCGTTTCGGAAGAGTACGTCGAGAAGTTCACCAACGGCGCAGTCACTGGCAAGACCGGTTCCCTGACCGCCCTGCCGATCATCGAAACCCAGGCTGGCGACGTTTCCGCGTTCGTTCCGACCAACGTGATTTCCATCACCGACGGTCAGATCTTCCTGGAATCGGCCATGTTCAACTCGGGCATCCGCCCTGCAGTGAACGCCGGTGTTTCGGTATCCCGCGTAGGTGGTGCCGCTCAGACCAAGATCATCAAGAAGCTGTCCGGTGGTATCCGTACCGCTCTGGCTCAGTACCGTGAACTGGCTGCATTCGCCCAGTTCGCTTCCGATCTGGACGAAGCGACCCGCAAGCAGCTGGAGCATGGTCAGCGCGTAACCGAGCTGATGAAGCAGAAGCAGTACGCGCCAATGTCCATCGCGGACATGGCACTGTCGCTGTACGCCGCTGAGCGTGGTTTCCTGACTGACGTGGAAGTCTCCAAGGTCGGCAGCTTCGAGCAAGCTCTGATCGCCTACTTCAACCGTGATCACGCCGAACTGATGGCGAAGATCAACGTGAAGGGTGACTTCAACGACGAAATCGACGCTGGCATGAAAGCTGGTATCGAGAAGTTCAAGGCCACCCAGACCTGGTAAGCCGCAGCGGGGGCTGCGGCCCCCGCTTGCTAACCTGATAGGTGATACATGGCAGGCGCAAAAGAGATTCGCAGTAAGATTGCGAGCATCAAAAGCACGCAAAAAATTACCAGCGCCATGGAGAAAGTGGCGGTCAGCAAGATGCGCAAGGCACAAATGCGCATGGCTGCTAGCCGTCCTTACGCGGAGCGTATCCGCCAGGTGATCGGTCATCTGGCCAACGCCAACCCGGAGTACCGCCACCCGTTCATGATCGAGCGCCCTGTAAAGCGCGCCGGTTATATCGTAGTGAGCAGTGACCGTGGTCTGTGCGGTGGCTTGAACACCAACCTGTTCAAGGCCCTGGTCAAGGACATGAACGCAAACCGCGAACAGGGCGTGGAAATCGACCTGTGCGTGATCGGCAGCAAGGGTGCGACTTTCTTCCGCATCTTTGGCGGCAACGTCGTAGCCGCGATCAGCCACCTGGGCGAAGAGCCATCGATCAACGATCTGATCGGCTCCGTCAAAGTGATGCTGGACGCCTACCTGGACGGCCGTATCGATCGCCTCTCGGTGGTTTCGAACAAGTTCATCAACACCATGACCCAAAAACCGACGGTCGAGCAATTGGTACCGTTGGTGGCAACCCCGGATCAGGATCTCAAGCATCACTGGGATTACCTGTACGAACCCGACGCAAAAGAGCTGCTGGACGGCTTGATGGTGCGTTACGTGGAGTCGCAGGTGTACCAGGCGGTGGTCGAGAACAACGCTGCTGAACAAGCGGCCCGGATGATCGCCATGAAGAACGCCACAGACAACGCCGGTGATTTGATCAAAGAGCTGCAATTGATCTACAACAAGGCGCGTCAGGCTGCGATCACCCAGGAGATCTCGGAAATCGTCGGCGGCGCTGCCGCGGTTTAACGGTTCAAAAATTCAGAGGATCCAGCTATGAGTAGCGGACGTATCGTTCAAATCATCGGCGCCGTCATCGACGTGGAATTCCCACGTGACGTCGTGCCGAGTGTTTACAACGCGCTGAAAGTACAAGGCGCGGAAACCACCCTGGAAGTTCAGCAGCAGCTGGGCGACGGCGTGGTTCGTACCATTGCGATGGGCTCGACCGAAGGCCTGAAGCGCGGTCTGGATGTCGTTGACACCGGTGCTGCCATTTCCGTTCCAGTTGGTAAGGCCACCCTGGGCCGTATCATGGACGTACTGGGCAACCCGATCGACGAAGCCGGCCCGATCGGCGAAGAAGAGCGTCGCGGTATCCACCAGCCAGCGCCTTCGTTCGCTGACCAGGCAGGCGGCAACGACCTGCTGGAAACCGGCATCAAGGTTATCGACCTGGTCTGCCCGTTCGCCAAGGGTGGTAAGGTTGGTCTGTTCGGTGGTGCCGGCGTCGGCAAGACCGTGAACATGATGGAACTGATCCGTAACATCGCCATGGAACACAGCGGTTACTCCGTGTTCGCTGGTGTGGGTGAGCGTACTCGTGAGGGTAACGACTTCTACCACGAGATGAAGGACTCCAACGTTCTCGACAAGGTAGCGCTGGTCTACGGTCAGATGAACGAGCCACCAGGAAACCGTCTGCGCGTAGCGCTGACCGGCCTGACCATGGCCGAGAAGTTCCGTGACGAAGGTAACGACGTTCTGCTGTTCGTCGACAACATCTATCGTTACACCCTGGCCGGTACCGAAGTATCCGCACTGCTGGGCCGTATGCCTTCGGCAGTAGGTTACCAGCCGACCCTGGCTGAAGAGATGGGCGTTCTGCAAGAGCGCATCACCTCCACCAAGGAAGGTTCGATCACCTCCGTTCAGGCCGTATACGTACCTGCGGACGACCTGACCGACCCGTCGCCAGCGACCACCTTCGCCCACCTGGACGCCACCGTCGTTCTGTCCCGTGACATCGCCTCCCTGGGTATCTACCCAGCGGTCGACCCACTGGACTCGACTTCGCGCCAGCTGGACCCGAACGTGATCGGCAACGAGCACTACGAGACCGCTCGTGGCGTTCAGTATGTTCTGCAGCGCTACAAAGAGCTGAAGGACATCATCGCCATCCTGGGTATGGACGAACTGTCCGAAGCCGACAAGCAACTGGTAGCCCGCGCTCGTAAGATCCAGCGCTTCCTGTCGCAGCCGTTCTTCGTGGCCGAAGTCTTCACCGGTTCGCCAGGCAAGTACGTTTCCCTGAAAGACACCATCGCTGGCTTCAGCGGCATCCTCAAAGGTGACTACGACCACCTGCCAGAACAAGCGTTCTACATGGTCGGCAGCATCGACGAAGCGATCGAGAAAGCCAAGAAACTGTAATCCCGGCGCCCCGAAAGGGGCGCTAATCAGGTTGAGGCAAGCAGATGGCTATGACAGTCCATTGCGATATCGTCAGCGCGGAAGGAGAGATCTTCTCCGGCCTGGTCGAGATGGTAGTAGCGCACGGCAACCTGGGCGATCTCGGTATCGCTCCAGGCCACGCGCCGCTGATCACCAATCTCAAGCCTGGTCCGATCACGCTGACCAAGCAGGGCGGCGAGCGCGAGGTGTTCTACATCTCCGGTGGCTTCCTGGAAGTGCAGCCGAACATGGTCAAGGTACTCGCCGACACCGTGCAACGTGCAGCCGACCTGGACGAAGCCTCCGCTCAGGATGCCGTCAAGGCAGCTGAGAAGGCCCTGCATGAGAAAGGCGCGGATTTCGACTACAGTGCCGCATCCGCACGTCTGGCCGAGGCCGCAGCGCAGCTGCGTACCGTCCAGCAGATCCGCAAGAAGTTCGGCGGTTAATTCCGCAGGCTTCATGTAGATTGAGAAAAAGGGTAGCCATCGGCTACCCTTTTTCTTTTTTGTAATCCATAAAACCGGTCATTTCACTGACCACCCAGGATTGGTAGCCAGTAATGTCACTCGATATCGTTATTCTCGCCGCCGGCCAAGGCACTCGCATGCGCTCGGCGCTGCCCAAGGTGCTGCACCCGGTAGCCGGCAACTCCATGCTCGGCCATGTTATCCACAGCGCGCGTCAGCTGCAGCCGCAAGGTATTCATGTGGTCATTGGCCATGGTGCCGAGCTGGTTCGCGAGCGCCTGGCCGCCGACGACCTGAACTTTGTCATGCAGGACAAGCAGCTGGGTACCGGCCATGCGGTTGCCCAGGCATTGCCGGCTTTGACTGCCGAAACCGTGTTGGTGCTGTACGGTGATGTGCCGTTGATCGAAGTGGAAACCTTGCAGCGTCTGCTGGCCAAGGCCAATGAGCAGCAGCTGGGCTTGCTCACGGTGACTCTCGACGACCCGACTGGCTATGGCCGCATCGTGCGTGACGAGCAGGGCAAGGTGACTGCCATCGTTGAGCACAAGGATGCCAACGATGCGCAGAAAGCTATCAAGGAAGGCAATACCGGTATTCTGGCCCTGCCAGCCGCGCGCCTGGCCGATTGGATGGGTCGCCTGTCCAACAACAACGCACAGGGCGAGTATTACCTGACCGACGTCATTGCCATGGCTGTGGCCGATGGCCTGGTAGTGGCTACCGAACAGCCGCACGATCCGATGGAAGTGCAAGGCGCCAACGACCGTCGCCAGCTGTCCGAGCTGGAGCGCCACTACCAGTTGCGTGAAGGCCGTCGCCTGATGGCTCAGGGCGTTACCTTGCGCGACCCGGCGCGCTTCGATGTCCGCGGTGAAGTGACCGTTGGCCGTGACGTGCTGATCGACATCAACGTGATTCTCGAAGGAAAGGTGGTCATCGAGGACGATGTGCAGATCGGCCCTAACTGCGTGATCAAGAACACCACCCTGCGCAAAGGCGCAGTGGTCAAGGCCAACAGCCACCTTGAAGGCGCCGTGATGGGCGAGGGCAGCGATGCCGGCCCGTTCGCCCGCCTGCGCCCGGGCAGTGTGCTGGACGCCAAGGCCCATGTGGGTAACTTCGTCGAACTGAAAAACGCCCACCTCGGGGAAGGCGCCAAGGCCGGTCACCTGACCTACCTGGGCGATGCCGAAATCGGTGCACGCACCAACATCGGCGCCGGCACCATCACCTGCAACTACGATGGCGCCAACAAGTTCAAGACCGTGATGGGTGAGGACGTGTTCATTGGCTCTAACAACTCGTTGGTGGCGCCTGTGGAAATCAAGTCGGGCGCGACCACTGCAGCTGGCTCGACCATCACCCAGACCGTAGAGGCAGGTGACCTGGCAGTGGCCCGTGCACGTCAACGCAACATCTCGGGCTGGAAGCGCCCGGAGAAAGTCAAGAAGAGCTGAGTTATACACAGCTGTTTCGATCGAAAGCCGACTTGTGTGAATAAGTCGGCTTTTTTGTGGGCGGATCATTCCTTCGCGAACAACTGTCTTGCTCTTTTTCCCAGGGCCGACACGATCCCTGTGGGAGCGGGTTTACCCGCGAACACCGGCGAAGCCGGTGCCACACACTGCGTCGGATTCTTCGCGGGTGAACCCGCTCCCACAGGTGCCTGGTTGTCCCTGATATTTATCCACACCTTGACGAATCGCTCATCTTAGGTTTTGATTGCCATCATTATCTTTCGAATCGAAACTTAAGCGCTCATGTCGAAACGAAACACCCCGCAGCGGCGGCACAACATACTGGCTTTGCTCAGCGAGCAGGGCGAGGTGAGTGTGGACGCGTTGGCCAAGCGTTTCGCAACCTCGGAAGTCACCATCCGCAAGGATCTCGCTGCCCTGGAAACCAATGGCCTGTTGCTAAGGCGCTACGGTGGCGCGGTACCGGTGCCGCAAGAACTGCTAGGTGAACCTGCCCAGCCGGTTTCTTCCTATAAAAAGGCCATCGCCCGCGCTGCCGTGGCACGTATCCGTGAACATGCGCGCATCATCATCGACAGCGGCAGCACCACGGCGGCCATGATCCCCGAACTGGGGCGCCACCCTGGCCTGGTGGTGATGACCAATTCGATGAACGTGGCCCGCGCCATTTGCGACCTTGAACACGAGCCGGTGCTGCTGATGACCGGTGGCACCTGGGACCCGCATTCCGAGTCGTTCCAGGGCCAGGTGGCCGAGCAGGTGTTGCGCTCCTACGATTTCGACCAGCTGTTCATCGGCGCCGACGGCATCGATCTTGGCCGCGGCACTACCACCTTCAACGAACTTCTCGGGCTAAGCCGGGTAATGGCTGAGGTCGCCCGTGAAGTGATCGTGATGGTCGAATCTGACAAGGTAGGGCGCAAGATCCCCAACCTCGAGCTGCCCTGGAGCAGCGTGCACACCCTTATTACTGACGAACGCCTGCCCGCAGCGGCACGCGAACAAATTCAAGCCCGCGGCATCAACCTGATCTGCGCCGCGATCAGCCAGGAGCAATAAACCATGTGTGGAATCGTTGGTGCCGTCGCCGAACGCAACATCACAGCCATCCTGATCGAAGGCCTCAAGCGTCTTGAGTACCGCGGGTACGACAGCGCCGGCCTGGCCGTCCTGACCCAGAACGGTGAACTGCAGCGCCGCCGCCGTATCGGCAAGGTCAGTGAGCTGGAAGCTGCTGTTGCCGCCGAGCCACTGGCCGGCCAGCTGGGCATCGCACACACCCGCTGGGCCACCCACGGTGCGCCGACCGAGGGCAACGCCCACCCGCACTTCTCGGGCAATGAAGTGGCCGTGGTGCACAACGGCATCATCGAGAACCACGAAGAACTGCGCGAAGAGCTGAAGGGCCTTGGCTATGTCTTCACTTCGCAAACCGATACCGAAGTCATCGTCCACCTGATCCACCACACCTTGAAGAGCGTTCCGGACCTGACCGATGCCCTGAAGGCTGCGGTAAAGCGGCTGCATGGCGCTTACGGCCTGGCTCTGATCAGCACCAAGCAACCTGATCGCCTGGTAGCCGCACGCAGTGGCAGCCCGCTGGTCATCGGCCTTGGCCTGGGCGAGAACTTCCTGGCGTCCGACCAGCTGGCCCTGCGTCAGGTCACCGACCGCTTCATGTACCTGGAAGAAGGCGACATCGCCGAAATCCGCCGCGACCAGGTCGCCATTTGGGACCAGCAAGGCAATAAGGTTCAGCGTGAAACCGTGCAGTACCACGAAGGCGCCGAAGCCGCTGACAAGGGTGCCTATCGTCACTTCATGCTCAAGGAAATCCACGAACAGCCAAGCGTGGTGCAGCGCACGCTGGAAGGCCGCCTGGGCAAGGACAACGTGCTGGTCCAGGCCTTCGGCCCGCAGGCTGCTGAACTGTTCGCCAAGGTGCGCAACGTGCAGATCGTTGCCTGCGGTACCAGCTACCACGCCGGCATGGTCGCCCGTTACTGGCTGGAAAGCCTGGCTGGGATCCCGTGCCAGGTCGAAGTGGCCAGCGAATTCCGTTACCGCAAGGTAGTAGTGCAGCCGGACACCCTGTTCGTCTCCATCTCGCAGTCTGGCGAAACCGCCGATACTTTGGCCGCGCTGCGCAACGCCAAGGAACTTGGCTTCCTCGGCAGCCTGGCGATCTGCAACGTCGGTATCAGCTCGCTGGTGCGTGAGTCGGACCTGACCCTGCTGACCCTGGCCGGTCCGGAAATCGGCGTTGCCTCGACCAAAGCCTTCACCACCCAGCTGGTTTCCCTGATGCTGCTGACCCTGGCCCTGGGCCAAGTGCGTGGAACCCTGGAAGCCGGTGTCGAAGCCGAGCTGGTAGAAGAGCTGCGCCGCCTGCCGACCCGCCTGGGCGAAGCCTTGGCCATGGACGCCACTGTCGAGAAAATCGCCGAACTGTTCGCCGACAAGCACCATACCCTGTTCCTCGGCCGTGGTGCGCAGTACCCGGTGGCGATGGAAGGTGCGCTCAAGCTCAAGGAAATCTCCTACATCCACGCCGAAGCCTACCCGGCAGGTGAGCTGAAACACGGCCCACTGGCGTTGGTGGACAACGACATGCCAGTGGTTACTGTGGCGCCGAACAACGAACTGCTGGAGAAGCTCAAGTCCAACCTGCAGGAAGTGCGCGCCCGTGGTGGCGAGCTGGTGGTGTTCGCCGACGAGCAGGCCGGCATGAGCAACGGTGAAGGCACCCATGTGGTCAAAGTGCCGCACATCGCCGACGCCCTGGCGCCGATCCTGTACACCATCCCGCTGCAGCTGCTGTCGTACTACGTGGCCGTGCTCAAGGGCACCGATGTGGACCAGCCGCGCAACCTGGCCAAGTCGGTTACGGTCGAGTAAGCCAGAAGCCAGGGGCGCTTTGCGCCCCGTCGCGACACAAGGCCGCTCCTACAGGAAATTGCGTTCTCCTGTAGGAGCGGCCTTGTGTCGCGATGGGCTGCAAAGCAGCCCCGCCGATCTTGCATCAGATCTGCATTGCCATCCCGTCCACATTCATCGCCGCCTGGCGCAAGGCCTCGGAGCGGGTCGGGTGGGGGTGGCAGGTAAGGGCGATGTCTTCCGCCGAGGCCGAGAACTCCATGGCCACGCAGAACTCACCAATCATCTCGCTGACGCTCGGGCCGACCAGGTGCACACCCAGCACTTCATCGGTTTCGGCATCGGCGATGACCTTGGCGAAGCCTTCGGTCTCGTGGTTGATCTTGGCGCGGCTGTTGGCAGTGAACGGGAACTTGCCGACTTTATAAGCACGCCCTTCGGCCTTGAGCTGTTCTTCGGTCTTGCCCACGGTGGCAAGCTCCGGGCGGGTATAGATCACGCCAGGGATAAGGTTGTAGTTGACCTCGTGGGGCTTGCCGGCGATGCGCTCGATGCAAGCCACCGCTTCGTCTTCGGCTTTATGCGCCAGCATCGGCCCGGAGGTGACGTCGCCAATCACCCAGATACCCGGCACGGAAGTGCGGTGGTGGTCGTTGCCGAGCATGCCGCGCTTGTCGGTTTCCAGGCCCACGCTTTCCAGGTTCAGCCCTTTGGTATATGGGCGGCGGCCGATGGCGACCAGTACGTAATCGGCCTGCAGCGATTCTGCAGTGCCGCCGGCGGCCGGCTCCAGAGTCAGGTCCACGCCATCGGCGCTGGCGCTGGCCTGGGTCACCTTGCTGCCCAGCTTGAACACCATGCCTTGCTTGGCCAAGGCCTTCTGCAGGGTCTTGGCGGTTTCTTCGTCGGTGCCCGGGCAGATACGGTCGAGGTATTCGATGACCGTCACCTGGCTGCCCAGACGGCGCCATACCGATCCGAGCTCGAGGCCGATCACGCCGGCACCGATGACGACCAGATGCTTGGGGACCTGTGGCAGCGACAGCGCGCCGGTCGAGTCGATGATGCGCTGGTTGTCGATAGTCACGCCCGGCAGGGGGGTAGGTTCGGAGCCGGTGGCAATGACGATGTCTTTGGCCTGCAGTGCAGTTTCGCTGCCGTCGTCGGCCCTGACCACGACCTTGCCGACGCCATCCAGGCGACCCCAGCCCTTGATCCAGTCGACCTTGTTCTTGCGGAACAGGTACTCGATGCCCTTGGTCAGGCCGGTCACGCTCTCGTCCTTCTGTTTCATCATCTGGGCGAGGTTGAGGTTAGGTTTGACTTCGATACCGAGGTGGGCGAACTCGTCACCGCTGGCGGCTTCGTAAAGCTCTGAAGCATGCAACAACGCCTTGGAGGGCATGCAGCCCACGTTCAGGCAAGTGCCGCCCAAGGTGGCACGGCCTTCAACGCAAGCTACGCTCAGGCCCAGCTGGCCGGCACGGATGGCTGCGTTGTAGCCGCCAGGGCCACCGCCAATGATCACCACGTCATAGGATTTCATGGGTTCAACTCCAGGATGAAGAAGGCAAGAGGGGCACAAGGTTAAGCTGAGATGCAAAAATTGTATACAATCTGCTGTGTGGATAAGATCAGTTGGTTCTAGACCATGGTCTCGTTTAGAGGAAACATCCCACGAATGAACTACTCTGATCCGGCGACGTTCGAATTATCAGGCGTCGTGGCCAAATACGGACAGGAGGGTCGTTCATGCTTGCGCAACTTCCACCGGCACTGCAGAGCTTGCATCTGCCGCTGCGGCTGAAACTGTGGGACGGTAACCAGTTCGATCTGGGGCCTAGCCCGCAGGTCACCATTCTGGTCAAGGAACCACAGCTGATCAGCCAGTTGAGCCACCCGAGCATGGACCAGCTGGGCACGGCGTTCGTCGAAGGCAAGCTGGAGCTTGAAGGCGATATTGGTGAAGCCATCCGGGTATGCGATGAGCTGAGCGAAGCACTGCTGACCGATGAGGACGAAACCCCACCGCAGCGGCTTGCCCACGACAAGAGCACCGACGCCGAAGCCATTTCCTACCATTACGATGTATCCAACGCGTTCTACCAGCTATGGCTGGATCAGGACATGGCCTACTCGTGCGCCTACTTCCGCGAGCCGGACAACACGCTGGATCAGGCACAGCAGGACAAATTCGATCATCTGTGCCGCAAGCTGCGCCTGGACGCAGGTGACTACCTGCTCGACGTTGGCTGCGGCTGGGGCGGGCTGGCGCGTTTCGCTGCTCGCGAATATGGCGCCAAGGTGTTTGGTATCACCTTGAGCAAGGAGCAGCTCAAGCTCGGCCGCGAGCGGGTGAAGGCAGAGGGGCTGGCCGAAAAGGTCGACCTGCAGATTCTCGACTACCGTGACCTGCCTCAGGATGGCCGCTTCGACAAGGTTGTCAGCGTTGGCATGTTCGAGCATGTCGGGCATGCCAACCTGGCGTTGTATAGCCAGAAGCTATTCGGTGCCGTGAGGGAAGGGGGCCTGGTGATGAATCACGGTATCACGGCCAAGCATGTCGACGGTCGCCCGGTCGGGCGTGGTGCTGGCGAGTTCATCGATCGCTACGTGTTTCCTCACGGTGAGCTGCCGCACCTGTCGATGATCAGTGCCAGCATCTGTGAGGCGGGGCTAGAGGTGGTAGATGTGGAAAGCTTGCGTTTGCACTACGCCAAGACCTTGCACCACTGGAGCGAGAACCTGGAGAACCAGCTGCACAAAGCGGCAGCACTGGTGCCCGAGAAGACTTTGCGTATCTGGCGCCTGTACTTGGCCGGGTGTGCTTATGCCTTCCAGAAGGGCTGGATCAACCTGCACCAGATTCTGGCCGTGAAGCCCTACGCCGATGGGCATCATGACCTGCCCTGGACGCGTGAAGACCTGTATCGCTGAATTGCGACAAAGCACGCAAGCGCGACACCGAACCCTGTGGGAGCGGGTTTACCCGCGAATGCGTCGGTACAGCCGCTGACGTCTTCGCGGGTAAACCCGCTCCCACAATGTACGCGACACGTCAGAGAATCGGCGAAATCAGCCGTGCAATCCGCATCCCCAGTTGCTGCAGCCGATGAGTATCGCGGCTGTCCTCCGCAGTAATTTCCCGTGCCTGTTCAAAGTCATTGTTCAGCATATTCTCGACCTGGTCAGCGAAGCCACGGTCGACCGTCAGCAGGGTGATTTCGAAGTTCAGGCGGAACGAGCGGTTATCCAGGTTGGCACTACCGATCGCGCTGACATCGTCATCCACCAGCACCACCTTCTGATGCAGGAAGCCCGGTTGGTAGCGGAACATGCGTACACCCGCACGTACCGCTTCAAAGGCGAAGAGGCTGGAGGCGGCATAGACGATGCGATGGTCTGGGCGCGACGGAATCAGCACTCGCACATCCACCCCACGCAGCACCGCCAAACGCAAAGCGGCGAACACCGCCTCGTCGGGGATGAAGTACGGGCTGGTGATCCACACGCGCCGGTTGGCTGAATGGATCGCCTCAAGGAAGAACAGTGAGCAGGTTTCCTGTGGGTCTGCCGGGCCGCTAGCCAAGGCTTGGCACAGCACGCCGTTGTCCGGGTAGGTGTCCGGCAGAATCAGCGGTGGGAGCTGGCGCGTGGCCCAATACCAGTCTTCGGCGAACGACTCCTGCAGGCAGGCCAGCACCGGCCCGCTGATCTGCACATGGGTGTCGCGCCAGGGTGAGAGCTGCGGGTGGTCACCGAGGTATTCATCGCCCACGTTGTGCCCGCCGATGAAACCGAGCAGGCCGTCCACCACCACGATCTTGCGGTGGTTGCGGAAGTTCACCTGGAAGCGGTTGAACCAGCCACGACGCGTTGCGAAGGCATGAACCTGTACGCCACCGTCGCGCAGCAGCTGGCTGTAGCTGGCCGGCAAGGCATGGCTGCCTACGCGGTCATAAAGCACGAACACCTTCACTCCTTCGGCGGCCTTGCGCAGAAGCAGTTGCTGCAGTGTTTTGCCAAGGCGGTCGTCATGGATGATGAAGAACTGCACCAGCACCACGTCGCGGGCATTTTCAATAGCGGCGAAGATGGCATCGAATGTCGCCTTGCCATCGATCAGCAGCTTCACCTCGTTATTGGCAAGGCAGGGCATGCGCCCGAGCTTGGGCATGGCGCGCAACGCCGCATAGCTTTCCGACTCGCGGGCGGTGAGGGCTTCTTCTACCCAGGGCCGCCAGTTGAGGTTGGCCATGGCCACATGCATTTCCTGGTTGGCCTGGCGTCGGGCCTTGATGTAGGCATAGAACGAGCGTGCGCCGAAGACCAGGTAAGGGATCAAGGTGAGGTAGGGGATGAAGAATAACGGCATGGCCCAGGCGATTGCGCCCTGGGCAGTACGCACGGTGAACAGCGCGTGCAGTGCAGCGACGATACCCAGCAGATGAACCAGGCCGAGTAGGTAACCGAAGAAGTAGGGGCTGTGGTAGTCCATATGCATCCTGCTGGCCGAGTACACTTGAGTAACAGAACACGTTCCCGGTCCGCGTTGCAACCTGCAGGTGGATTCGGCGTCTAAGGCTCAGCCCGGCCCGCTTGGCCGGATTTTTTTCCAGGAGCGTTCGTCCATGAAGATTCGTCTGCCACTGTTGGCGTTGGCCCTAGGTGTGAGCAGCCCGTTGGTGCATGCTCAGATGCTACAGCCGGGTTTGTGGGAGCTGACCACCAGCAACATGCAGGTCGATGGCAAGCCGTTACCCGACATGGAGTTCATGCTCGGCCAGTTGAAGAACCTGCCGCCGGAGCAGCGCGCGATGATGGAAGGGGTGCTGGCCAAGCAGGGGGTGACTGTTGGCGGTAAGGGGGTGCGCTCGTGCCTGACACCAGAACAGGTGGCCACCAACGATATCCCGCTGCAGGACCCGAAGTCAGGGTGTACCCAGAAGATCACCGACCGCACCGGTAATGTGTGGAAGTTTCAGTTCAGCTGCCCTAAAGCGCAGGGCAGTGGCCAGGCGACTTTCCTCAGTGATCGGGAATTCACCACCCAGGTCAATGGAACGTTCAACGCCTCGGGTGTACAGCAGCAAGGCAGCATGAACACCCGTGCCGTGTGGTTGGGCAATGACTGCGGTTCGGTCAAGCCGCGCAGCTGACATCCCATTGCCACTGGCTGGTAGCGACAGCGTCGTGGGCATGCAGGCTTTCTGCATGTTCCACGCGCAGCTTGAAGGCCGTGCTCCATTCTATTTGCCGTAGCGCCTTATGCAGGCGTCGAGCGGCGTCTTCGCAGAACATGAGGTTCTGGCCGTTGGCCAAGGCAAAGGCTTGTTCGTCTGCCCGCTTTACCGCGGTCTGCACCGCTGTCCCCAGGCTGGCTTCTATGCGGTCGATCAGCTCGGTGATTGGCAGAACCTGCTGCTTGCTGTGCAGCCTAACCTGGATTTGGGCGCTACTGCGTTGGCTATGGGGCGTCGCTAAGATGCCTTCGGCGCTGCCAAGCCACTGCAGCACTGCAGTGGTGTCGACCTGCTCCTGCCTGAAATCTGCCTGGAACTGCTGCTGAATCAGCTGACGTGCAAGTGCAGCTGAGCAGGGGCAGGTCGAGGAATAAGGAACTGAAACGGATAGTTCCACGTGGAACATTTCATTTTCAATCCGTGCATCGACTGCCACGGCATAGCTTTTCCAGCCCTCCAACGGGCTGATCAAAGCAGGCCTTTTAAGCAGATGCTCAAAGCGCAGACGCAGATAGGCTGCGGAAGAAAGGCCTTCATGGCTGCTGAGGAAGTCAGCCAGCAGTTGCCGGATAGTGAGAGGCGTCAGGGGCTGATGCTCCAACGACTCCAGCGCCAGATAAAGCCGCGACATATGGATACCGCGTGAACTGCCGTCTACCAGGCTAACGCCAGCATCGACAGTAGCAGCTGCCGTGCGCCCTTCGAACCGCACAGGTTGGGCGACTCCGCACATACCCACCCAGTTCAAAGGCAAGGCGTATTCCTGGGTTTGTGCGGCAATGTCGGGGAGTTTGAGCTGGGTCATCTGGCATTCCATACAAAAGGGAGATCAGCAGCCACTACCGATCAAGCTGCAATGCAGGGGAGGATGCACAAGGGTCATTTTCTTCCCGTTAGCTCCTCGTCCGTCACGAACGTCTTGGCGAAATTGTATTGTTACTTTATAACATTGTGCAATGCATCGTTTCGAATGCGCTCGCCTGAAGAGGTTTTGCCATGTTCAACCGTCTCCCTGTCACCGTGCTGTCCGGCTTCCTTGGCGCCGGCAAAAGCACCTTGCTCAACCATGTGCTGCGTAACCGCGAAAACCTGCGGGTTGCGGTTATCGTCAATGACATGAGCGAAATCAACATCGATGCCAGCGAGGTGCAGCGCAACGTCAGCCTCAACCGTGCCGAGGAGAAGCTGGTGGAGATGAGCAATGGCTGCATCTGCTGCACGCTGCGTGAAGACCTGCTTGAGGAAGTGGCGCGTTTGGCCGAAGAAGGGCGTTTCGATTATTTGCTGATCGAGTCCACGGGGATCTCAGAGCCACTGCCGGTGGCCGAGACCTTCACCTTCCGTGACGAACAGGGCCGCAGCCTGTCCGACATGGCACGTCTGGACACCATGGTCACCGTGGTCGATGGCCTTAACTTCCTGCGGGATTACCAGGCAGCAGACAGCCTGGCCAGCCGTGGCGAAACCCTGGGTGAGGAGGACGAGCGCTCGATCAGTGACTTGCTGATCGAACAGGTCGAGTTCGCCGATGTGCTGTTGCTGAGCAAGATCGACCTGATCAGCCAGCACGAGCGCGAAGAACTAATGGCGATTCTGCGCAGCCTCAATGCCCGGGCGCAGATCGTGCCCATGGTCATGGGCCAGGTACCGCTGGAACGCATCCTCGACACCGGCCTGTTCGACTTCGACCAGGCTGCCCAGGCCCCTGGCTGGCTGCAGGAGTTGCGCGGCGAGCACGTGCCGGAAACCGAAGAGTACGGCATTGCCTCCACCACCTGGCAGGCCCGGCGCCCCCTTCATCCACAGCGCTTTTTCGACTTTATCCACACGCCCTGGAGCAATGGGCGGCTGCTGCGTTCGAAAGGTTTTTTCTGGCTGGCCAGCAAGTACCAGGAGGCCGGCAGCTGGTCGCAGGCAGGCGGTATGATGCGCCATGGCCTGGCGGGACGCTGGTGGCGCTTCGTACCGCGCGAGCAGTGGCCACAGGATGTGGATAACACTGCCGCGATCTTGAAGAACTGGGTTGCCGAGAGTGGTGACTGCCGCCAGGAACTGGTGTTCATAGGGCAGAATATCGACTTCGAAAAATTATCCACAGCACTCGAAGCATGCCTGCTGACTGATCAGGAAATGGACTTGGGGCCCATGGGCTGGTTGCGCCTGCCGGATCCGTTCGGCCCATGGCATGAGGAGGCCGCAGCATGAACCCCGCACGCAACCCTGTGGATATTTTCCAGGTATTTGGCGAAACACCGCAGGTGTTGACCGAGGTGCTGCAGGATGGCGTGAACCTGGCGGTATGGCGCCGGCGTTTGCCGGCGCAGCTTGAGGAATTTGCCGCGCTGGTGGTCAACCTCGGCCAGCCCTTGGCAGACCAGCGCGTCATCGGCGTGGACGAGCAGCATATGCCGGTTTTGACCGAAGTATTGCGCGAAGCGGCGGACTTGCACGGCTACGAGTCGTTCGTGGCGGATGTGACCTGGTTGGTGGCTGCCTATACCTGCCTTGTGGGTGCGCAGCGGGTCGGCTTGCGCCTACGGGTACTGACAGGCCCCATGTGCCCGCGCTTCCATGTGGATAACGTTCCGCTGCGCCTGCTCACCACTTACGCTGGGCCAGGAAGCGAGTGGCTGAAAGAGGATGCGAGCCCGCGTGGTGACTTACACACAGCAGTACTGCATGTGGATAACATCCAGCACCTGCAAGCCGGCGATGTGGCGGTACTCAAAGGTGAGAAGTGGCAAGGCAACGAAGGCGCGGGGCTGGTGCATCGTTCGCCCTCGGGGCCGCAGGGGCGCCTGCTGCTCAGCCTTGACTGGCTCGCCTGACGGCGCATAGTGAGGCCTCACCATCGCCCGAAGCCGCCCCATGCTGCAGAACATTCCTACCCACGTGATTGCCGGCCCGCTGGGGGCCGGCAAGACCACCCTGATCCGTCATCTGCTGGCCCAGCGCCCGGCCAATGAGCGCTGGGCTGTATTGATAAACGAATTTGGCCTGGTAGGCCTGGATGCTGCCTTGCTCAGCCGTGATGAAGACGGCATTGCCATCGGCGAGGTCGCAGGTGGATGCCTCTGCTGCGTCAATGGCATGCCGTTCCAGGTGGGCCTTGGTCGACTGCTGCGCAATTCCCGCCCTGACCGGCTGTTTATCGAGCCGTCCGGGCTGGGTCATCCCTTGCAGTTGCTCGCTCAGTTGCAAAAAGCCCCATGGGCTGGAGTGCTGACAATACAGCCATTGCTGATGGTTGTGGACGCCCAGTCGATGGTCCGGTACGAGCAGCTTCCGGAGGCTCAACAGCAGGCGCTCGAGGCTGCTGAAAGCGTCGTATTGAACAAATCAGAGGCTGTGGATGAAAAACACAAGCTGTTGATAAAAAACAAATTAATTGGGAAAAGACTGTTCTGGACCGTTCAAGGTAAGCTGCCCTTGTCAGACCTTCCGGCCGTACCCAATGGCATTGCCGACAGCCCGTTTGTGGATAACAGTATTGTCGACAATCCTGGAAATCCAACGGCGACGCTATGGACGGACCCTGGCCAGCCGATCTGTCTTGCCCAGCAGGGAGAAGGAGGTTGGAGCATTGGCTGGCGCTGGCACCCTGGCCAGCAGTTTTATCCACAGCGGCTGCAGGCGTTCTTGCGGGCTTGGCCGTGGCGACGCGCCAAGGGGGTTATCCACAGCGTGGAGGGTTGGCAATCATTCAATGGCCTGAATGGGGACATGCCCGCCTGGCAGCCCAGCGACTGGCGCAGGGATACGCGCATCGAGCTGATTTTCGACCAGCCGCAATCGCAATCCGCGCTGCAGGCCGGGTTGAGCGAATGTCGTATCAGTTGATCAGTTGCGCCAGCGGTTGTGCTCCTGGCGCCACTGCTGCATCTCGATGACATTGTCGGCGCGCGGTGGGGTCTTGATCTCGAACGGATAGGGGGCCAGTTCAATCTGCACACTGTGGGCGCCGAACTGGGTCACGGTACCGGGGTGGCGCTGTTCGCCCGTGACGGTGAACTCGAAGGCATAGACGCGCGCCAGGCGCTTGCGGCCGTTGGCGTCACGGACAAAGGCGATGCGCTTGAGTGCGACCGCATCGTCGAGCAGTTCGAGGTCGAGCTTGGTGCAATGCTGTTTGACCCGTTCCAGGGCTTTCTCGCGCAACCCGTGGTTGTGCCACAACCAGGCGCCTGCCGTGGCGACCAGCATCAGGACGAAGAGGTTTTCCAGGGTCAACATTTGCATATGCTCCAAACAGGTCAATCCAGCTTAACTGCGTCCCTGGCCTGTCGTACAGGTGGCAATCGAGTTCATACTGCCTTGCGCACAATCACTGAAACAGCTTTGGAAACCTCCCGCATGAAACGTACCCCGCACTTGCTCGCCATCCAGTCCCATGTGGTGTTCGGCCACGCCGGCAACAGTGCCGCGGTATTTCCCATGCAGCGTATCGGGGTCAATGTGTGGCCGCTCAATACCGTGCAGTTCTCCAATCACACACAGTATGGCCAGTGGGCAGGTGAAGTGCTTGCTCCCGCGCAAATTCCTGCGTTGGTGGAAGGCATTTCCAACATCGGCGAGCTGGGCCATTGCGACGCGGTGTTGTCCGGTTACCTGGGGAGTGCCGAACAAGGCCGGGCGATTCTGGCCGGCGTCGAGCGGATCAAGGCAGTGAACCCAAAGGCTTTGTACCTGTGCGACCCAGTCATGGGGCACCCTGAGAAGGGTTGCATCGTGCCAGCGGAAGTCAGTGAATTCCTGCTCGACGAGGCGGCCGCCAGGGCTGACATCCTGTGCCCCAACCAGCTGGAGCTGGACAGTTTCTGTGGCCGCCGGGCGCAGTCGTTGGAGGACTGCGTGAACATGGCGCGCAGCCTGTTGCAGCGCGGGCCGCAGGTGGTGCTGGTCAAGCACCTGGCCTACCCCGGGCGCGCCGAGGACCAGTTCGAGATGCTGCTGGTGACCGCCGAGCACAGCTGGCACCTGCGCCGCCCGCTATTGGCGTTTCCGCGGCAGCCGGTGGGGGTGGGTGACCTGACCTCAGGCCTGTTCCTGGCTCGCGTCCTGCTCGGCGACAGCTGGGTCCAGGCGTTCGAATTCACCGCTGCGGCCGTACACGAAGTGCTGCTGGAAACTCAGGCCTGCGCCAGCTACGAACTGCAGTTGGTGCGGGCCCAGGACCGCATCGCGCACCCGAGGGTGCGCTTCGAGGCACAGCTTCTGGCGCTTTAAATAGCGTCGGTTTTCAGGTCCTGGTAGCGCTTTTCCAGCTCCTGGCGGATCTGTCGGCGCTGCTGGCCCTGAAGGAAGCGGCGCTTTTCTTCACTGCTCTGCGGCTGGCGTGGCGGCACCGGCACCGGGCGACGGTTGTCATCGACCGCAACCATGGTGAAGAAGCAGCTGTTGGAATGACGCACCGAGCGCTCGCGGATGTTTTCGGTCACCACCTTGATGCCCACCTCCATCGAGGTGTTGCCGGTGTAGTTGACCGACGCCAGGAAGGTCACAAGTTCACCCACGTGCACCGGCTCGCGGAAGATAACCTGATCGACCGACAGGGTGACTACATAGCTGCCGGCATAGCGGCTGGCACACGCATAGGCCACTTCGTCGAGGTACTTGAGCAGGGTGCCGCCATGTACGTTGCCAGAAAAGTTGGCCATGTCCGGGGTCATCAGGACGGTCATGCTCAGCTGGGCGTTTCCAGGTTCCATAGTGTGCTCACGGTGAGGTTGCGCTGAATCGGGCGAATGGGGGGCATTATCTGCAGACACTTGTGTTCCCCTCTTTTGATTTTGCCTTCCTGGTACGGGACGTTGGCTGACGCTCCATCGTCACGCCGATCATGCCATCAGCGGCGCTTTTCCAGCCGATCTGTTTCTGCATATTGCACCGCCTTTTTGCGGCGGGGCGCGATGTTAACCTGACTACACCCATGCAACATGGGCTTTTCATGCATTCAAAACAGTATGTACTTGCTGCTCGCTCAGGGTTGCCTTGGCAGAGGAGCGGTCTGCCCAGGCATCCAGCAACGGACGAGAAAAGGAGTATCACGCCATGCATGCCATCAGCTTTATCCAGGATCTGGCAGTCATCATGCTGGTCGCTGGCGTGGTCACCGTTCTCTTTCACCGTCTCAAGCAACCTGTGGTGCTGGGCTACATCGTCGCAGGCTTCATCATCGGCCCGCACACCCCACCGTTCGGCCTGATCCACGACGAAGACACCATCAAGATCCTCGCCGAGCTGGGGGTGATCTTCCTGATGTTCTGCCTGGGGCTCGAATTCAGCCTGCGCAAGCTGTTCAAGGTAGGCGCCACGGCGTTCATCGCGGCGTTCCTGGAAATCGTGCTGATGATCTGGATCGGCTTCGAGATTGGCCGCTGGTTCGGCTGGAACACCATGGATTCGCTGTTCCTCGGCGCCATCCTGGCGATTTCTTCGACCACCATCATCGTCAAGGCGCTCAATGACCTTAAGATGAAGAACGAGCGCTTCGCCCAGCTGATCTTTGGCGTACTGATCGTCGAGGACATCCTTGGCATCGGCATCATCGCCCTGCTGTCGGGCATCGCCGTCAGCGGCACGGTCAGCTCGGGCGAGGTGTTCTCCACTGTCGGCAAGCTGTCGCTGTTCATGATCGTCGCGTTGGTCATCGGCATCTTGCTGGTGCCACGCCTGCTGGCCTACGTGGCAAAATTCGAAAGCAACGAGATGTTGCTGATTACCGTATTGGGCCTGTGCTTCGGCTTTTGCCTGCTGGTGGTCAAGCTGGAGTACAGCATGGTGCTCGGTGCCTTCCTGATTGGCGCGATCATGGCCGAATCGCGCCAGTTGCTTAAGATCGAGAGCCTGATCGAACCGGTGCGTGACCTGTTCAGCGCCATTTTCTTCGTCGCCATCGGGCTGATGATCGACCCCCAGGTGCTGATCGACTACGCCTGGCCGATCGTGGTCATTACCTTGGCGGTGGTGTTGGGCAAGATGCTGTCGTGCGGCATGGGCGCGTTCATTGCGGGCAATGACGGGCGTACATCGCTGCGGGTGGGCATGGGGCTTTCGCAGATCGGCGAGTTTTCCTTCATCATCGCCGCGCTGGGCATGACCCTGCAGGTGACCAGCGACTTCCTCTACCCGGTGGCTGTGGCGGTATCTGCAATCACCACGCTGCTGACACCCTACCTGATCCGTGCCGCCGACCCGCTGTCGCTCAAGCTGGGCAAGGTGGTACCCAGCCGCCTGGCGCGGGTGCTGTCGTTGTATGGCGAATGGTTGCGCAGCATCCAGCCGCAGGGCGAGAGCGCCATGCTCGCGGCGATGATCCGGCGCATCCTGTTGCAGGTTGGGGTGAACCTTGCGCTGGTGATCGCCATCTTCTTCAGTGGTGGCTATTTCGCAGGGCGGATCGGCAATTGGCTCAGCGAGTGGGTCAGCGATGCCAGCCAACAGAAAGCGCTGATATGGGGCGCAGCGTTATTGCTGTCGTTGCCATTCCTGATTGCTGCCTATCGCAAGCTCAAGGCACTGTCGATGCTACTGGCAGAGATGGGCGTCAAGCCGGAAATGGCCGGGCGGCATACCCAGCGCGTGCGTCGTGTGATTGCCGAGGTGATCCCGCTGTTGTCGCTGCTGGTTATTTTTTTGCTGCTGTCGGCGCTGTCGGCGAGCATTCTGCCGACCAGCGAGTTGCTGCTGGTGATTGCCGTGGTGGCTGCGGTAGTGGTGGCCTTGCTGTGGCGCTGGTTTATCCGCGTGCATACGCGCATGCAGATTGCCTTGCTGGAGACGCTGGAGAACAGCCGCGAGAATACGCACTGAAGGGAGCAATGCTCCCTGCGCAAGATTTCACCGTCGTCCTGTGCCGGCCTCTTCGCGGGTAAACCCGCTCCCACAGGTACTGCACAATGCTCAGCACCTGTGCAACACATGTGGGAGCGGGTTTACCCGCGAAGAGGCCGGCACAGGCAGCATCCAATCAGCGATCGAGATCAGCTCTCCAGCCAGACATCCCGCGCCCAGTGCCACACCGATTCCCAGCTGTCTTCGCCGACAATTTCCTCTTCGGCATCCCACAGCACCACGGTGCCATCCTCTTCGACGCAGTAGTAGTTGTCGCCGTCCTGGCACAATGGAATCAGGTCACGTGGCACGCCGGCATCCCAGGCGTTGGCGGCGACTTCCGGCAGGTAGGTATGCGACTGTGGGTCGGTAACGGTCACCGGCTCCAGTGAGCCATACACCACGTCACTGACGGTCAGCAGGAACTCCTTGAACACGAACGGAATGTTGATGAACAGCTCTTCTTCGATCTCGACCAGCTGGTCCTCGTCGGGAAGCTCAAGGGGCACCGGCACTGGCTCGTTGGCTTCACGGAGTTGTTCGATCACTTCTTCCACGGTTCACTTCCTCTGACCTAGATGACAACGCTGCGCGTTATACCCTAGTAGGCCACTCTGGCAAAAGCAAAAACCCCGGGACAGGCCCGGGGTTTTTTGTGCAGCACGCAGCGGTTAGCCGTTTTGACGGATACCGGCCACCAGCCAAGGCTGGTTTTCGCCTTGGGCGCGAACCATGTGCCAGCTTTCGCTGAACACTTCGCCCTGGTCGAAGCGCGAGTTCTTCGACACGCCACGGAAGGTCAGGGTGGCATCGGTGCGGTCGGCGCGGTCGTCGACACCGTCCAGCTGCACTTCGAGGTTGTCGATGTAGGTGGACTGGAAGCCATCACCCAGTTCGGCGCGCTCGCGCTTGAGGAACTCGAGCATCTGTGGGGTGACGAACTCGGCGATCTTGTCCATCTCGTTGGCGTCCCAGTGCTGCTGCAGCGCCTGGAAGTGGTTACGGGCAGCGGCCAGGAAGCTCTGCTCGTTGAACCAGGCCGGGGCGTTGATCACCGGGGCGGCTGCGGCAGCAGGTGCGGCCGAACCACCGAAGATCGACGGCTGGGCAGGCTGGCCGTGAGCTTCACGCTGCATCGGTGCATGACCTGGCATGGCCATTTGCGGCTGCTGCTGGCGACGGCGCGCGGCGATGAAGCGGAACACCAGGAAGGCGATGAGCGCCACGATCAGGAAGTCCATGATCTGGAAGCCTTCGAAACCGTCACCCATGAACATGGAAGCCAGCAGGCCACCGGCAGCGAGGCCGGCCAGAGGGCCCAACCAGCGCGAAGCACCGCTGGCGGCCGGAGCGGCACGGCCAGGTGCGGTCGGCGCGGCGGCAGGCGTGGTTGGCGTGGCCTGGCGGGTCTGGTGGATAGGCGCGGAGCCCGAGCTCTTGCCGCCGCCAAAACGCTTGGCGTTGGCGTCCAGGCTCAGCGTCAGGCCGACGCAGAGCGCCAGAGCGATGCTAAGAAAACGTTGCATAAGTGGGATATCCCCTGTTGTGGATTGCACGCGCGTCATGGTGCACAGGTTCCCGGGCACATGACCAGCGACATAATGTTTCTAGCTTTTGCCTGAATGTTACAAGCCCGGCTGGACCGGCCTTTTTGAATGCTGGCGCAATACCTGTGGGAGCGGCCTTGTGTCGCGATAGGGCTGCGAAGCAGACCCAAGATATCAGCGTCAAAGCCACTATCGTGGGGCCGCTTTGCGGCCCTTTCGCGACACAAGGCCGCTCCCACAAAGGCCGCTCCTACAAGGACCTGCGCAGGCTTCTAGATGGCCTCGAGCTTGGCATACCCCAGCATCAGCCACTTGCTGCCTTCGGCAAAATTCACCTGCACCCGCGCCTGGGCGCCGGAGCCTTCGAAGTTGAGGATCACACCCTCGCCAAACACCGCATGCTGCACACGCTGACCCAGGTTGAACGCGGTCTGCGGAATGCTGGCATTGGCGAACAGGTTGCTGTTCGTCGCCGTCTTGGTCCCGCCGAACGGGCGACTGACGCTGTTGGACAGGCGCACTTCCTGAACCAGGCCCGCCGGAATTTCGCGTACGAAACGTGACACCTTGTTGTAGGTCTCGCTCCCATACAGGCGACGTGTTTCAGCGTAGGTCATGACCAGTTGGCGCATGGCGCGGGTGATGCCCACATAAGCCAGGCGGCGTTCCTCTTCCAGGCGGCCAGGCTCTTCCAGGCTCATCTTGTGCGGGAACAGGCCTTCTTCCATGCCTACCAGGAACACATACGGGAACTCCAGGCCCTTGGCGCTGTGCAAGGTCATCAGCTGGACGCTGTCTTCATGCTCGTCGGCCTGGGCGTCGCCTGCCTCGAGCGAGGCGTGGCCGAGGAACGCCGAGAGTGGCGAGAGGTCGGCGTCTTCTTCGGTGGACTCGAAGTTGCGCGCTGCGCTGACCAGTTCCTCAAGGTTTTCTACCCGTGCCTGGCCCTTTTCACCCTTTTCTTCCTGGTGATAGATGATCAGCCCGGACCGCTCGATGGTGGTCTGGGTCATGGTATGCAGTGGCATGTCCACGACCTTGGCAGCCAACCCCTCGATCAGCTCGATGAACGCACCCAAGGCACTGGCGGCGCGGCCTTTCAGGGCTTTGGCAGCGAGCAGCTGGCACATGGCCTCCCACATCGACAGCTGGCTATGACGGGCATGCTCGCGGATGGCTTCGACGGTTTTTTCGCCAATGCCACGTGGCGGCACGTTGATCACCCGTTCCAGGGCAGCATCGTTGCCGCGGCCTTCGATCAGCCGCAGGTAAGCCATGGCGTTCTTGATTTCGGCGCGCTCGAAGAAGCGCTGGCCACCGTAGATGCGGTAGGGGATGCGTTCGCGCAGCAGGGCTTCTTCCAGCACCCGCGACTGGGCGTTGGAACGGTACAGGATGGCGATCTCGCTACGCGCGTTGCCCTGCTTGACCAGGCTTTCGATGGTTTCCACCACGTAGCGCGCTTCGTCGTGCTCGTTGTAGGCCGCATACAGGGTCAACGGTTCGCCTTCGCCCAAGTCGGTCCACAACTCCTTGCCCAGGCGCCCGCTGTTGTTGGCGATAAGCGCGTTGGCCGCCTTGAGGATGCCGCCGGTGGAGCGGTAGTTCTGCTCCAGGCGGATCATTTCGGCGTCTGGGAAGTCGGCAGTGTACTGGTGAATGTTCTCGATCTTGGCACCGCGCCAGCCGTAGATCGACTGGTCGTCATCGCCCACTGCCATCAGGCTGGCGCCACCGCGTGCCAACAGGCGCAGCCAGGCGTACTGCACGGCGTTGGTATCCTGGAATTCGTCTACCAGCACATGCTGGAAACGCCGCTGATAGTGTTCCAGCAGGCCGGGATGGTCGCGCCACAGGTCCAGGGCGCGCAGCAGCAACTCGGAAAAGTCGATGACCCCGGCGCGCTCGCAGGCCTGCTCGTAGGCGGTATAGACGTCGCGCATGGTCGACAGGAACAGGTCGCCCCCGGCCTGGATATGCTGTGGACGCAGGCCTTCGTCCTTCTGCCCGTTGATGAACCACTGGGCTTGGCGTGCCGGCCATTTCTGCTCGTCCAGGCCCAGCTCGCGCATCACCCGCTTGATCAGGCGCTGCTGGTCGTCGCTGTCGAGGATCTGGAAGTTCTGCACCAGCCGTGCTTCCTGCCAGTGCGCCCGCAACAGGCGATGGGCCAGGCCGTGGAAGGTGCCGACCCACATGCCCGCCGGGTTGATGCCCAGCAGTTGCTCGATCCGCTGGCGCATTTCTGCCGCGGCCTTGTTGGTGAAGGTCACCGACAGGATCGAGTGCGGCGATGCCTGCTCCACCTGGATCAGCCAGGCAATGCGGTGCACCAGCACGCGGGTTTTACCGGAACCGGCGCCAGCAAGCACCAGTTGACGCCCGAGCGTGGCCGCTACGGCCTGGCGTTGGGCATCGTTGAGGGAATTCAGCAGGAGGGAGAGGTCGTCTGTGCGCATCGGGCCATTCTAGGGCGCAGCAGGAAATGGGGCAAACTTCTACTGTATGAATATTCACCTGCCGCATGCCCGTTCATCGAGCCGATGGCAGGTGCCAGGCCGCCGTTCAGGCGACCTGGCCGGCAGCGGCTCAGTCAATCGCTTCGATGGTGCGAATTTCGCAGCGCTGCGAATCGCCGGCATGGATGACCTCCACGGTTTTCCAGCCAGTGCCGCCTGCACGTTCGAAAACCACGGTTTTTTCCGTCACCACCTGTGGCGCGATGGCGCCGCTATCTTGCAGTTGAAGCTCCAGCACTTCCCATCCACCCCTGTGGCGCAGCTTGGGTTCGACCAGCAACGGTTCGATGGCCGGGGTGGTGACCGTAACGGTGCCATGAACCCTGAACACCTGCTTGCCGTGGGCGATGTCATTGACTGCAACGAGGTTGGTAATAATAGCCATTGTCTGTTCCTGTCTCGGGTTGAAAGTAGCGCCAGTGCGCTGGGGCTACTTTCTGCCCATTCGTCTGCCACAGGAGCAGGGCAGTGCTTCAGCTATGCCAATGCCTGCCGTGTCTGGCGAGCAGGCTGTTGGCTTGCTCCGGCCCGTTACTGCCTGCCGGGTACGGTCGCGGCGCCTGGAAGTGCTCTTCACAGCCCTTGATGATCGGGTCGATCCAGGCCCAGGCCGCTTCCACTTCGTCGCGGCGCATGAACAGCGTCGAGTCGCCCTCAAGCACATCCAGAAGCAGGCGTTCGTAGGCGTCCCAGCGGCGAGTCTGGCTGAACACCTGGGCCAGGTTCAGATCCAGGTCCACAGGTTCCAGGCGCATGCCCTTGCCCGGGCTCTTGGTCATCATGCGCAAGCTGATGCGTTCGTCCGGTTGCAACTGGATCAGCAGCTGGTTGACTTGGCCACCATTGAAAAGCTCGTGGGGCACCGGCTTGAACTGGATGACGATCTGCGATGAGCGGCGTGCCATGCGCTTGCCGGTACGCAGGTAGAAGGGCACGCCCGCCCAGCGCCAGTTGTCGATGTGCGCCTCGATGGCGATGAAGGTTTCGGTGTCGCTGTCGTTGTCGACGTCCTTTTCGAAATAGTAGGCCGGCACTTCCTGGCCGCCGATATGCCCGGCGCCATACTGGCCCCGTACTGTCTTGTCCTGAACGTCCTGACCAGTGATGGGCTTGAGGGCCCGCAGGATCTTCACTTTCTCGTCACGCACCGCTTCGGCCTCGAACTGCGCGGGGGGCTCCATGGCCACCAGGCACAGCAGCTGTAGCAAGTGGTTCTGCAGCATGTCGCGGGTCGCCCCGGCGCGGTCGTAGTAGGCGCCGCGGTTCTCTACCCCCAGGGTCTCGCAAACGCTGATCTGCACGTGGTCGACCTGATTGTTGCGCCACACCGGCTCCAGCAGGGCATTGGCAAAACGCAGGGCCATGAGGTTCTGCACGGTTTCCTTGCCCAGGTAATGGTCGATACGAAATACCTGGTTTTCCTCAAGCACTGCGCCGATCGCTTCGTTGATGGCGGTCGCCGACTCCAACGAGTGGCCGATCGGCTTTTCCAGAACGATGCGCGCTTCGGCGTCGGCCAGGCCGGCGTTGTGCAGGTGCTTGGCGATCGGCACGAACAGGTTGGGGGCGGTGGCCAGGTAGAAGATGCGCGTCAAGCCGCCGGGCTCGCCCAGGTAGCGTGCCAGGCGGCCAAAGTCGGCGCTTTGCGAAGCATCCATGGCGAAATAGTCGACGCGCGCGGAAAATCGCTGCCAGACCTCTTCGTCGAAGTCGTTGCGGGCGATCTGGGCCCGGCAATGGCGTTCGGCGAGCTTGAGATAGTCATTGCGTGGCAGGTTGCGTCGCGCCAGTGCGATGATCCGCACGGCAGGGTCAAGACGGGCCTCGCGAAACAGGTGGTAGAGCGCCGGAAGCAATTTGTGCAGGGCAAGATCGCCGGTGCCGCCGAAGACCAGAATGTCGCAAGGAATAGTCAAACCACCACTCTCCACGTTCGTTTAACTGGGCGGGTTGGCGTCCATGTAGTATAACTACAAGATAGCTACAACCCGGCCAGCCGATCATAACCGAGTCCAGCCTGTGAATCTGTTGCAACATATCGCCCAATCGCGCCACCTGCTGCGCAAATCGGAACTCAAAGTAGCCGACCACGTGCTACTCGACCCGGCTGCCGTCATGCACAGCTCCATGGCCGACCTGGCGCACAGCGTGGGTATCAGCGAACCGACCATCGTGCGTTTCTGCCGCGCGATCGGGTGTTCGGGCTTTCAGGACCTGAAGCTGAAGCTGGCGCAGAGCCTGGCTGCGGGGGCCAGTTTCGGCCAGTTCGCCATCCATGAAGACGACTCGGTCGCCGACTACAGCCTGAAGATCTTCGACACCACGCTGCACACCCTGATGGAGGTGCGCGAGCACCTCGACCCGCAGGCGCTGCAGCAGGCAGTGACTGCCATGGCCCAGGCGCAGCGTGTGGAGTTCTATGGGTTTGGCGCCTCCGGTGCGGTGGCGGCCGATGCCCAGCACAAGTTCTTCCGCCTGCTGCTCAGTGCGGCAGCCTATTCCGACCCGCACATGCAGGCGATGTCGGCGGTGACCCTGAAGCCGGGTGATGTGGCGGTATGCATTTCCCAGTCGGGCCGTTCCAAGGACCTGTTGATCACCGCCAATCTGGTCCGTGAGAGCGGTGCCAACCTGATTACCCTGTGCCCCAGCCAGACACCGCTGGCGGAGCTTTCGACGGTAAACCTGGCAATCGACGTGCATGAAGACACCGAAATCTACACCCCGCTGACCTCGCGTATCGCCCACCTGGTGGTGATTGACGTGCTGGCCATGGGCGTGGCCATGGCGCGCGGGCCGAGCCTGGTCAACCACCTGAAGAGCGTGAAGCGCAGCTTGCGCAGCCTGCGCTTGTCGCCCAAGTCGATCAAGGCTACCGACGACTGATCTGCATTGCCTGTGCCGGCCCTTTCGCGGGTAAACCCGCTCCCACAGGTACTGCACCGTCCTTGAGGCTGGTGAGCACTTGTGGGAGCGGGTTTACCCGCGAAGAGGCCGGCACAGGTGCTATAAATTTCACTGTTTTGTCACCATTCCACAGCCAAACCGTAAACCGCCAAAGCCAGTCTGAAACTCCCGCATCCTATCTGGGAGACAGGCAATGGCTCGTGACTTCGACGGTACGTACCAACCCAGCGCCAAGGCTCGCAAGCAGCAGGAAAAGGATCAGCGCCGCATGGAGTACCGCCGCGCGATCGAGAGCTATTGCGACCAACGTCAACTGCTCCGCGAGCTAGTGGATTACCCGGAGCTGCAAGAGCTCACGGTCTGGCAGGCGTCGGCAGCGGCTTCCCCGAAAAACGCTCAACCAGCGCGCTGATCAACGCACGTTCGCTGCGAATGAACGCCAGGAAAGCCAAGGCCACCGGCGACTGCCGTTTGGCCTTGGACTGCACCACGCACCAGCTGCGGTACAGCGGCAGTTCTTCAACGGGCAGCTCCCTCAACACACCGGTGGCCAGCTCCAGGTTAACCGCATGGCGGGTCAGCAGGGCAATGCCCAGGCCGGCGATCACGCACTCTCGCTGGGCGTCGGCCGAGGCCACCTCCAGGGTCTGCGTGAAATGCACGCGCTTGTCCTTGAAGTATTCCTCACAAGCCTTGCGTGTGCCCGAACCTTGTTCGCGAACCAGCAGGGTATGAGGCTCAAGGTCCTGCAGGCGCAGTTGTTCCAGCTTGCAAAGCGGGTGCTCGGGCGGCGCCACCGCGATGATCGGGTTGTTGAGGAACGGCAGAAACTCCAGGCCCATATCCTGCGGCACCATGGACATGATGATCAGGTCGTCGCGGTTGTCCGACAGGCGGCGGATGGCTTGGGCGCGATTGACCACGGTCAGGGTCAGGTTGACCTCCGGGTGACGCTGCTTGAAGGCAGCGAACAGGTGTGGCACGAAGTACTTGGCGCTGGACTCGATCGCCAGCTTCAACTGCCCCTGCAATGAGCCCTGCATGTCCGACAACTGCATGTCCAGGCTCTCCAGGCGCCCGAAGATATCGTGGCTGGCGCGTTGCAGGGCCTCGGCAGCTTCGGTCAGGTAGAGCTTCTTGCCCACGTACTCGAACAGCGGCTGGCCGATCAGCTCTTCGAGCTGGCGGATCTGTAGACTAACGGCGGGTTGCGTCAGGGCCATCTCTTCCGCCGCCCGGCTGTAAGAACGTAAATCGCATACCTCGTTGAAGATCTGCAATTGACGCAACGTCATACGCATCAAGGACTTACGCATTTTTATCCGCCCTTCGGCAACACCTTGTTACCGCACTATAAGCTTTTGCTAATACAGCCCCTAACAAATATTGATTTTTGTTTATCAACATAGAGCGCTAGGGTGAATGTGCGACTGGCCAGCAACGTCTGGTCACGCGCCGACCGGGAGAACCGGCTCGACTGTTCCTACGGCTTTGGGAAGACTCCAGTGATAAAAAAAATCCTGATCGCCAACCGAGGTGAAATTGCAGTTCGGATCGTGCGCGCCTGCGCCGAGATGGGCATTCGCTCGGTGGCGATCTATTCCGACGCCGACCGCCACGCGTTGCACGTCAAGCGCGCCGACGAAGCCCATAGCATTGGTGCCGAGCCGCTGGCCGGTTACCTGAACCCGCGCAAGCTGGTGAACCTGGCTGTGGAAACCGGTTGTGATGCCCTGCACCCAGGTTATGGTTTCCTGTCGGAAAACGCTGAACTGGCAGAGATCTGCGCCGAGCGCGGGATCAAGTTCATCGGCCCGGCCGCCGAGGTCATTCGCCGCATGGGCGACAAGACCGAAGCGCGTCGCACCATGATCGCCGCCGGCGTACCGGTAACCCCGGGTACCGAAGGCAACGTTGCCGATATTCACGAAGCGCTGAGCGAAGGTGACCGCATCGGTTACCCGGTCATGCTCAAGGCCACCTCTGGTGGTGGCGGCCGTGGTATTCGCCGTTGCAACAGCCGTGAAGAACTGGAACAGAATTTCCCGCGCGTCATCTCCGAGGCTACCAAGGCCTTTGGTTCTGCGGAAGTATTCCTGGAAAAGTGCATCGTCAATCCCAAGCACATCGAGGCGCAGATCCTCGGTGACAGCTTTGGCAACGTCGTGCACCTGTTCGAGCGCGATTGCTCGATCCAGCGCCGCAACCAGAAGCTCATCGAAATCGCCCCGAGCCCTCAGCTCACCCCCGAGCAGCGCGCCTACATCGGCGACCTGGCGGTGCGTGCGGCCAAGGCGGTGAATTACGAGAACGCCGGTACCGTGGAGTTCCTGCTCGCCGATGGCGAAGTGTACTTCATGGAAATGAACACCCGAGTGCAGGTGGAACACACCATCACCGAGGAAATCACCGGTATAGACATCGTCCGTGAGCAGATTCGCATTGCCTCGGGCCTGCCGCTGTCGGTCAAGCAGGAAGACATCCAGCACCGCGGTTACGCGCTGCAGTTCCGTATCAACGCCGAAGACCCGAAGAACAACTTCCTGCCCAGCTTCGGCAAGATCACCCGCTACTACGCCCCCGGCGGCCCGGGTGTGCGTACCGACACGGCGATCTACACCGGTTACACCATTCCGCCGTTCTACGACTCCATGTGCCTGAAACTGGTGGTGTGGGCGTTGACCTGGGAAGAAGCCATGGACCGCGGCCTGCGGGCCCTGGACGACATGCGCGTGCAAGGGGTGAAGACCACTGCCGCGTACTACCAGGAAATCCTGCGCAATCCGGAATTCCGTAGCGGCCAGTTCAACACCAGCTTCGTCGAAAGCCACCCGGAACTGACCAACTACTCGATCAAGCGCAAACCCGAAGAGCTGGCCCTGGCCATCGCCGCCGCCATCGCCGCCCACGCAGGCCTGTGAGGAACCCAATAATGTCCAAGAAAATTCACGTAACCGACACGATCCTGCGCGACGCCCACCAGTCCCTGCTGGCCACCCGCATGCGTACCGAAGACATGCTGCCGATCTGCGACAAGCTCGACAAGGTCGGCTACTGGTCGCTGGAAGTCTGGGGTGGCGCCACCTTCGACGCCTGCGTACGCTTCCTCAAGGAAGACCCGTGGGAGCGCCTGCGCAAGCTGCGTGCGGCCCTGCCCAATACCCGCCTGCAAATGCTGCTGCGCGGTCAGAACCTGCTGGGCTACCGCCATTACAGCGACGACGTGGTCAAGGCGTTCGTCGCCAAGGCAGCGGTCAACGGTATCGATGTGTTCCGTATCTTCGATGCCATGAATGATGTGCGTAACCTGCGCGTGGCCATTGAAGCGGTCAAGGCTGCCGGCAAGCACGCCCAAGGCACCATCGCCTACACCACCAGCCCGGTGCACACCATCGAAGCCTTCGTGAAGCAGGCCAAGCAGATGGAAGCCATGGGTTGCGACTCGGTGGCGATCAAGGACATGGCCGGCCTGCTGACCCCGTTCGCCACCGGTGAACTGGTCAAGGCGCTGAAGGCTGAGCAGTCGCTGCCAGTATTCATCCACTCCCACGACACTGCCGGCCTGGCCGCAATGTGCCAGCTGAAGGCTGTGGAGAACGGCGCCGATCACATCGACACCGCCATCTCCAGCTTCGCCTGGGGCACCAGTCACCCGGGTACCGAGTCGATGGTTGCCGCGCTCAAGGGCAGCGAATTCGATACCGGCCTGGACCTGGAGCTGCTGCAGGAAATCGGTCTGTACTTCTATGCCGTGCGCAAGAAGTACCACCAGTTCGAAAGCGAGTTCACCGCCGTGGACACCCGCGTGCAGGTCAACCAGGTACCAGGCGGCATGATTTCCAACCTGGCCAACCAGCTCAAGGAGCAGGGCGCCCTCAACCGCATGAACGAAGTGCTGGCTGAGATCCCACGCGTTCGTGAAGACCTCGGCTTCCCGCCGCTGGTGACCCCGACCTCGCAGATCGTCGGTACCCAGGCGTTCTTCAACGTGTTGGCCGGCGAGCGCTACAAGACCATCACCAACGAGGTGAAGCTGTACCTGCAAGGCGGTTACGGCAAGGCCCCGGGCGTGGTCAACGAGCAGCTGCGCCGTCAGGCGATCGGCAGTGAAGAAGTGATCGATGTGCGCCCCGCCGACCTGCTGAAGCCGGAAATGGCCAAGCTGCGTGCCGACATCGGCGCCCTGGCCCGTTGCGAAGAAGACGTGCTGACTTTCGCCATGTTCCCGGACATCGGCCGCAAGTTCCTCGAAGAGCGCGAAGCCGGCACCCTGACCCCGGAAGTCCTGCTGCCAATTCCTGAAGCGGGCGCAGTGGCGTCCCATAGTGGTGAAGGTGTACCGACCGAATTCGTCATCGACGTTCACGGCGAAACCTACCGTGTCGACATCACGGGTGTGGGCGTGAAGGCCGAAGGCAAGCGTCACTTCTACCTGTCGATCGACGGCATGCCGGAAGAAGTGGTGTTCGAGCCGCTCAACGAATTCGTCGGCGGTGGCGGCAGCAAGCGCAAGCAGGCCAGTGCCCCGGGCCATGTCAGCACCACCATGCCAGGCAACATCGTCGATGTGCTGGTCAAGGAAGGCGACATGGTCAAAACCGGCCAGGCCGTGTTGATCACCGAAGCCATGAAGATGGAGACCGAAGTGCAGGCGGGTATCGCTGGCAAGGTCGTGGCCATTCATGTAGCCAAGGGCGACCGTGTGACACCGGGCGAGATCCTGATCGAGATCGAAGGCTGAGATAAGCCCTCATCTACAAACGGTTAACCTCTGGGGAGCGGATGCTCCCCTTTTTTTTTGGGCTGAATTCACCGGCCTCTTCGCAGCACAAGGCTGCTCCTACAGGACTCCACAAGCCTGAGGCCAGTGTTGTACCTGTGGGAGCGGGTTTACCCGCGAAGAGGCCGGCTGATCCAACACAGCTTTCAACCTTTGCGGCATGCCTCAAGTGTTGCCACCTGACCTTCAGGTTGTTGGTTGGTATCGCTCAACCACCGCTCGAACCCGGCAGCCACCGCTGGCCACTCATCATCGGTAATCGAATACCACGCCGTATCCCGATTGTGGTCCTTCACCACCAGATGCTTGCGGAACACCCCTTCGAATACAAAGCCAAACCGCTCCGCCGCGCGCTTGGAGCGGGCGTTGGCGTTGTTGCACTTCCACTCCAGCCGGCGGTTGCCCAGCTCGAAGCCCAGCTTGCCCAGCAGGTACACCGCCTCGGTGCCCTTGGGCGTACGCTGCATGGCGGCGCCAAAGGCGACGTGGCCGATCTCGATGCGGCCGTGCTCGGGTACGATCGACATCAGGCTGAGGATGCCCTGGGCCTGGCCGCTCGGGCGGTCGATCACGGTGTAGAACAGTGGGTCGCGGCCGGCGGCGTTGCCCTCCAGCCAACGGTTGAAGGCGGCACGTTCGGTGAACGGGCCATAGGGCAGGTAGTCCCACAGCACCGGGTCGGCAGTCGGACCTTGCAGCGCCTCCCAGAGATGGTCGCCATGGCGCGCCGGGTCGAGCTTTTCCAGGCGGATGAAGCGGCCGTCGATGGGCTCGGCCTGGGGGACTGCGGCGGGTTTCCAGTTCAATGCGTCGGTCATGTTCGGCTTAGAACTCTTTGCGGAATTGGATGAAGCCCGAGCGCTCGGCAACCTGCTGGTACAGGCTGATGGCGGTGGCGTTGGTCTCGTGGGTCAGCCAGTGCACCTTGCTGCAGTTTTCTGCCTTGGCTGCAGTGTAGACATGCTCGATCAGCTGGCGGCCGATGCCCAGGCCACGCTGCGCGCTGTCCACGTACAGGTCCTGCAGGTAGCAGGCGTTACCGATACTCCAGTTGGTGCGATGGTAGATGAAATTGACCATGCCGACTGCCTTGCCATCGACCCAAGCCAGGGCCGAATGGGTCGGTTCGTTCGGGTCGAGCAGGCGTTGCCAGGTGCTGAGGCTGACCTCTTCGGGCAATTCGGATTTATAGAAGTGCAGGTAGGCCTGCCACAGGGCGAGCCAGGCAGCATGGTCCTGGCTGGTGACGGGACGCAGGGTAACGCTGGACATGGGCTATTCCTTCAGAGTTGGCGCATGTGCGCCGCGAGTTGGTTATCCAGGTAATCGGGGCTGGCGCTCAGGCCTTCACGCACGCCGGCGATGTCTTGCTCGGAGCGGTTCTGGCTGAGCTTGCGCGCGCCTTGCAGGCGGGCGATGGGCAGGCGAACACCGACGATGGCGCGGAGCATGCCATCGATGTAATCACGCGGAGCGTCGGTGACTTTCCACGGTTCGTCGCGGCCTTGTTCGTGGCGCTCGGTCAGGCGGCTGACAATGGCCAGCAATGGTTCTGCGTCGTGGATCACTTCCGCCGGGCCATAGGCGTGCACGGCCAGGTAGTTCCAGGTTGGCACCACCTTGGGGTTGTCGGCCTTGCTCGGGTAGTAACCAGGGCTGACATAAGCATCGGCGCCGGGGAACACCAGCAGGGCTTCGCCACCATGCTCCAGGTCGTGCCACTGGCGGTTGGCTCGCGCCAGGTGGGCATAGACGGTGCCGAATTCGCCTTCGGCGGTATCGACCAGCACGGGCAGGTGCGTGGCCAGCAGGCCTTGTTCGCCCTGGGTTACCAGGATGGCCAGGCGGGTGTCGAGCATATGCTGGTGCAGGCGCCCGAGGTCGTGTTCCTGATGGGGTTTGCTGTTGTACATGCTCGGTTTCCTTGTGCGATGGCTCCATCCTAGGCAGGCTATTGGTTCATAGTAAGAGCCATTAGAAGCTGTTTTGATAGGTCCAATGCCATGAGCGAGCGCCCCCTTGTGTTGCCTTTCGACCCTGCCGGGATCGCCCTTGATCGCCGTCGCGGGCTCAGCCAGCAGCTGTACCAGGCGCTACGTGCGCGTGTGCTGGACGGGCGCCTGAGCAGTGGCACGCGGCTGCCTGCCACCCGTGATCTGGCCGCCATGCTGGCGCTGTCACGCAACAGCGTGGTGCGGGCCTATGACCAGCTCTATGCCGAGGGCTACATCGAGAGCCGGGTAGGCGATGGCACCTATGTCAGCCAGTTGCCGAAACTCTCCAATGTAAAACTATCCACACAAGTATCCACAGGGTTATCCAGGGGTTTATCAACAGACTTATCCACATTTGCGTTGGAAAATACTGAGGATTTATCCAGCAAACGATGGTCCAGCGAGCCTTTGCAGCGCCTGAAAAGCAACCATCTACCGCCCCCAAGAAGCGGTGCCCCGCGTGCATTTCGCGTCGGTATTCCGGCGTTCGACCTGTTCCCGTTCGACGTCTGGGCCAAGCTGCAGGCGGGTTTCTGGCGCAACCCCGCTCCGGCGCAGCTGGGTTACGGTGACCCGGCAGGTGAGCCGCTGCTGCGTGAACTGATTGCAGCCTACCTGCGTCGCTCGCGTGGGCTGAGTTGTGCGGCTGAACAAATAGTGATCACCAGTGGTGCGCAGCAAGCCATCAGCCTTTGTGCACAGTTGTTGTTGCAGCCGGGCGACGGTGTGGCTGTGGAAAACCCGGGTTACCGCGCAGCCGGGCATGCCTTTGCGCTCGCTGGTGGCAGGTTGCATGGCGTGCCGGTGGACGAGGACGGCATGGACTGTCGCCGGCTCGGGCAGCTGGCGGATTGCCGGCTGGCCTATGTCACGCCGGCCCACCAGTACCCGACCGGGGTGACGATGAGCCTGGCGCGACGCCTGGAGCTACTGGCCTGGGCCGAGCGTAGCGATGGCTGGATCATCGAAGACGACTATGACGGCGAGTACCGCTACAGCGGTGCGCCCTTGGCCCCGCTTGCGGCGCTCGACCGCCACGGGCGGGTGCTGTACGTCGGTACCTTTGGCAAGATCGCCTTCCCGGCGTTGCGCCTGGGTTACCTGGTACTGCCGCCGCAACTGGCGCAGGCGTTCAGCCAGGGCAGGGCGCTGGCGGTGCGGCATTCGGAGGTCAGTAGCCAGTGCGTGATGGCAGAGTTCATGGCCCGGGGGCATTTCCAGCGGCATATCCGGCGCATGCGCAAGGCGGCGTTGAGCAGGCGTAATGTGCTCAAGGCTGGCTGGCCTGCGGATATTCCGGGGTTGGGTGGCATGCCGGAGGTGGCGGCGGGGCTGCATGTGAAGGTTGATGTGGATAACTTTGCACGGGAGCAGGAGCTGGTGGCCAAGGCCGAAGCGGTGGGGGTGGAGGTGACGCCGTTAAGCAATTTCTGGCTGGCGGACAGTGATCAGCCTGTGGATAAGCGCGCGGGGCTGGTACTGGGGTTTGCAGCGGTGCCAGAGGGGGAGATTGCCGAGGCATTGATGCGCTTACGCAAGGCTTGGCGACCTATTCGCGGGTAAACCCGCTCCCACTTGATCGGTTAACGCGGTCAGTTGTAGGAGCGGCCTTGTGTCGCGATGGGCTGCAAAGCAGCCCCAGCATTTTATGCATCTACGCTAAGACCCTGGGGCTGCTTTGCAGCCCATCGCGACACAAGGCCGCTCCTACGAGGTCCGCGCAGGCCAGAAAATTGATGCATGACCGTTGGCACTCAGGTTCCGGACTTGATCCGCGTCCAGGCCCTGGTCCGAGCCCGCTCGGCATCCCGCGCCAGGGGCTTGAGGGTATACAGCTTGGCCATCGCCTCCGCCGTCGGATACAGGTTGGGGTTGTTGCGAATCGCCGGGCTCACCTTGTCAGTCGCGTCCTTGTTCGGGTTCGGGTACCCGACAAAGTCGCTGATCGGCGCAATCACCTCGGGCCGCAGCAGGTAGTTGATGAACGCGTGGGCATCTTCCGGGTTGGCCGCGTTCTTAGGAATCGCCAGCATGTCGAACCAGATCGGTGCACCTTCCTTGGGCAGGCGCATGTCCACCACCACGCCATTCTTCGCCTCGCGGGCCCGGTTGGCGGCCTGCGAGAAGCTGCCGCTGTAGCCCACTGCCACGCAGATATCGCCGTTGGCGATGTCAGCCATGTACTTCGAGGAATGGAAGTAGGTGATGTGCGGGCGGATCTTCAGCATCAGCGCTTCGGCTTTCTTGTAATCAGCCGGTTTGTCGCTGTTCGGTGGCAAGCCCAGGTATTGCAGGGCCAGCGGCATGATCTCCGACGGCGAGTCGAGCAGGGCCACGCCGCATTGCTTGAGCTTGGCGATGTTCTCTTCCTTGAAGATCAGGTCCCAGCTGTCCAGCGGGGCGTTGTCGCCGAGCGCAGCCTTGACCTTGGCCGGGTTGAAGCCGATCAGTACGGTGCCGTACATGTAGGGCACGGCAAATTTGTTGCCGGGGTCGTTGGCCTCGATCAGCTTCATCAGCGCCGGGTCCAGGTGCTGCCAGTTCGGCAGCTTGCTGCGGTCCAGCGGCTGGAACACACCCGCTTCGATCTGCTTGGCGAGGAACACGTTCGACGGTACTACCACGTCATACCCGGAGTTGCCGGTCAGCAGCTTGGCTTCCAGCGCCTCGTTGGTGTCGAAGATGTCGTAGACCAGCTTCACCCCGCTGTCTTTCTGGAACTCGGTGAGGGTTTGCGGGGTGATGTAGTCGAACCAGTTGTACACCCGCAGGGTGCGCTGTTCGGCCTGGGCCTGCAGGGCACCGGTGAACAGGGCAGCGGCGATGAACGGGGCGAGCAGACGCTTGAGTCGGACCATTACCGGGCTCCTGGCTGGGCGTGCTGGAAGCCTTCCAGCACATTGACCGCGTTGATACCGATTTCTTCCACAGCGTAGCCGCCTTCCATCACGAACAGGGTCGGCTTGCCGAGTTGGGCGATGCGCTTGCCCATTTCCAGGTAGTCCGGGCTGTCCAGCTTGAACTGCGAGATCGGGTCGTCCTTGAAGGTATCAACGCCCAGCGAGATCACCAGTACATCTGCGTCATAAGCGGCGATGCGCTGGCAGGCGTCCTCCAGGGCGGCGCTCCAGGCGGCCCAGTCGCTGCCGGCCGGCAGTGGGTAGTTGATGTTGCAGCCTTCACCGGCACCCTCGCCGGTTTCATCGGCGTGGCCGAGGAAGAACGGGAACTCGTCGCGCGGGTCGCCATGGATCGAGGCGAAGAACACATCGTTGCGGTGGTAGAAGATATCCTGGGTGCCGTTGCCGTGGTGGTAGTCGACGTCGAGGATGGCGACCTTGCGCCGACCCTGGTCGAGGAAGGCCTGGGCGGCGATGGCGGCGTTGTTCAGGTAGCAATAGCCACCCATGACTTCGCCAGCGGCGTGGTGCCCTGGCGGGCGGCACAGGGCAAAGGCCGAATGGGCGCCTTGCTGGATCGCCGCCTGGGCGGTAAGGGCGACCTGGGCGGCGCTGTAGGCAGCCTGCCAGGTTCCGGCGGTGATCGGTGCGCCAGCATCAAAGCTGTAGTAGCCCAATTCACCGTGCAGGCCGGTGGGTTTTACCTTGCGCAGGGTGCGTGCGGGCCAGGTGAACGGCAGCAGGTCGCCTTCCTGGCCCAGTGCCGCCCAGCGCGCCCAGGCGCCTTCGAAAAAGTCCAGATAGCCGGCGCTGTGGATGCGCAGCAACGGTGCGCGCCCGAAGTCGGTGGGGCCCTGGATGTCGCCGAGGTTGCGCTTTTTTACCTGGTCGAGCACATGGTCGGCGCGTGACGGCATTTCGAAACAGGGCATCAGCTTGCCGTCGATCAGCTCGCAGCGGCCGTGGTGCAGGCGGTGGTCATCGGAATAGATCGTCAGCATTATTGTTCTCCGGTGGGTACTGGCGTGGGCCCATTTTCATGGGTGGGCCAGTGAGGGAGAACGACGCAAGTGGCCAAAAGGGGATCGATGTGGCCAAGCTCTCTGGCCCGCTTTGCCTGTACCGACCTCTTCGCGGGCGCGCCCGCTCCCACAGGTATTCCACAACACTGGGGAGTTGTGCTGAACCTGTGGGAGCGGGCAAGCCCGCGAAGAGGCCGGTACAGGTCAACCGCGGAAGTGACTGGGCGCCACACCGCTCCAGCGCTGGAAGGCATGCCGGAAACTGGCGGTCTCGCTGAACCCCAGGGACTCGGCAATCCGATAGATCGGCATCTGCTCATCAGCCAGCAACTGCTTGGCCCGTTCGAATCTCAATTCATCCAGCAGCTGTTGATAACTGCTGCCCAACGCCTGTAAATGCCGGCGCAGGGTGCGCGATGAGCAGTTCATCTGCCGTGCCAGCCCTTCCAGCCCGGGCGCTGCATCCAGTTGTTGCGCCAGCAGTTGGCGAATCCGCCCCAGCCAGGCCTGGCGGCCTGTGAATTCAAGGTTCAGGCGCCGGCAGCGTTCGCTCATGGCCTTGTGGGTAATCGGGTCGGCCAGCGGCAGTGGCGTGTCCAGCCAGCGCCGTTCAAAGGCAAAGGCGTTGTCCTCGGCACTGAACCCGATCGGGCACTGGAACGCACCGGCATAGAGGGCATGGTAGCCCGGGCGTGGGTGTTCGAAGCGGGCGCCCAGCAGGGGCAGCGGTCGGCCGAGCAGGTCGTCGCAGATGACTTTCAGCGATACCAGGCAGAACTCGGCATTGAAGGCGGTCAGCGTCGGGCTGTCGTGGTAGTCGCTGGCGCTGAACCAGACGCGCTGGCCGTCGTCGAGCAGACGCAGCTTGAAGACTGTTCCCAGCAGTGCCGGATACTGCAGCGCCAAGCGCAAGGCGTCACCCAAAGTGGCACTGGAGAGCAGGGCGTAACCGAGCATGCCGTAGCACGACACATGCATGCGCCGGCCCAGTTCCAGGCCGATATCCTCGCGCCGGGCAACGGCGTTGGCACACACCTGCAGTTCCTGCTGGGTGGTGATGCGCGCATCGGCGTGCCCCAGGTCCGCCGGGCCGATGCCGCTGCCGGCCAGCAGCGCCGACGCTTCGCAACCGTCTGCCTGGAATACGTTGAGGATCAGCGAAACCGCGTTGAGGGTGGTGAGGTGGCTGTGCAGCATGCTGGGTAATCCCGTTGGCCTGGGACGCATTATGGAGCAAGTTGTGTGCCGGAATGCTGGGTTCCAGGCAAGCCGCGGTCCCTGTGGGAGCGGCCTTGCGTCGCGATGGGCTGCAAAGCAGCCCCCAAATCCTGCAGGCAAAAAAAAGGCCCGAAGCATAGGCTCGGGCCTTGGAAAGGTTGAGAGGTGTCTAGTCCCTCGACCTGGTGAGACTGTTTACAGCGGCCTGGTTACGCCTTCAGCGGAACCAGACGGGGAGCGATCATGTTTTCCGGGCGCAGGATGTCGTCGAGCATCGCGTCGTCCAGGAGCTTCTCTTCGCGCACCAGTTCCAGTACGCCGCGGCCGGTTTCCAGGGCAACGCGGGCGATACGGGTGGCGTTTTCGTAGCCGATGTACGGGTTCAGGGCGGTGACCAGGCCGATCGAGTGCTCGACCAGTTCACGGCAGCGCTGTTCGTTGGCGGTGATGCCGACGATGCAATGCTCGCGCAGCATGTCCATGGCACGTTGCAGCAGGCGGATCGAGTCGAAGATCTTGTAGGCGATCAGCGGCTCCATCACGTTCAGCTGCAGCTGCCCACCTTCGGCGGCGACGGTCAGGGCCAGGTCGTTGCCCATGATGGCGAAGGCCACCTGGTTGACGGCTTCAGGGATAACTGGGTTGACCTTGCCTGGCATGATCGAGCTGCCTGGCTGACGCGCTGGCAGGTTGATCTCGTTGATGCCGGTGCGCGGGCCGCTGGACAGCAGGCGCAGGTCGTTGCAGATCTTCGACAGTTTGACTGCGGTACGCTTGAGCATGCCCGAGAACAGTACGAAGGCGCCCATGTCGGAGGTCGCTTCGATCAGGTCGGCAGCCGGTACCAGCGGCTGGCCGCTGATGGTAGCCAGACGCTGTACGGCCAAGGCCTGGTAGCCAGGGTCGGCGTTGATGCCGGTGCCGATGGCGGTACCGCCCAGGTTGATTTCGGTCAGCAGTTCCGGGGCCAGCGAGCGCAGGCGCTGCAGGTCTTCGGTCATGGTGGTGGCGAAGGCGCGGAATTCCTGGCCCAGGGTCATCGGTACGGCGTCCTGCAGCTGGGTACGGCCCATCTTCAGTACGTGGTCGAACTCTTTGCCCTTGGCAGCGAAGGCCTGGATCAGGCTGTCGAGGCTGGCCAGCAGCGCGTCGTGGCCCAGCAGCAGGCCCAGACGGATGGCTGTCGGATAGGCGTCGTTGGTCGACTGCGCCATGTTCACGTCGTTGTTCGGGTGCAGGTACTGGTACTCACCCTTCTGGTGGCCCATGGCCTCCAGCGCGACGTTAGCGATGACTTCGTTGGCGTTCATGTTGGTAGAAGTACCAGCACCGCCCTGGATCATGTCCACCACGAACTGGTCGTGGTAATCGCCTTTGATCAGGCGGGCACAGGCTGCAGTGATGGCAGCGTGCTTGGCATCGCTCAGGTGACCCAGCTCACGGTTGGCGTCGGCAGCAGCCTGCTTGACCATGGCCAGGGCCACGACCAGCTTCGGGTAGTGCGACAGCGGAACACCGGAGAGGTGGAAGTTGTTGGCAGCGCGCAGGGTCTGGATGCCATAGTAGGCATCTGCAGGAACTTCAAGGGTACCCAACAAATCTTTTTCGACGCGGAACGATGCAGCGGAGGACATGATGTATATCATCTCGAATTTGACCCGGCACATGCCGGAATGGCGCCAATCCTAGGCCTGAAGGTGATTTTGCGGCCAATGCTGTTGCACGCTAACCTATGCACAAACGGCATAGTGTTTCATGTGACGCCAATTGACATTCGAGCGTGTTCCATTTTGGTGCACGCCGGGAGATGTGCTTCGTGAACCTTGAAAGCAAATGGCTGGAAGACTTCAGCGCGCTGGCAGCAACCCGCAGTTTTTCCCAGGCGGCAGAACGGCGTTTCGTGACTCAACCCGCCTTCAGCAGGCGTATTCGCAGCCTTGAAGCAGCCTTGGGCCTGCAGTTGGTGAATCGTTCCCGCACGCCAATCGAACTGACTGAGGCCGGCCAGCTTTTTCTTGTCACGGCACGTACCGTTGTCGACCAGTTGAGCGAAATTCTGCGCCATTTGCATCATCTGGAAGGCGGGCAGGGCGAAGTGGTGCAGGTGGCTGCGGCACACTCCCTGGCGTCGGGCTTTTTCCCGCGTTGGGTGGCCCAGTTGCGCAACGATGGGTTGAACATCGCCACCCGTCTGGTTGCGACCAACGTCGGGGATGCCGTGCATGCATTACGCGAAGGAGGCTGCGACCTGATGTTGGCCTTCTATGATCCGGATGCCGCCCTGCAGATGGACGCCGAAATCTTCCCGTCGCTGCACATGGGTACCACCGAAATGTTGCCTGTGTGCGCTGTGGATGCTGACGGTAAGCCGTTGTTCGACTTGGAAGGCGAGGGAAGTGTGCCGCTGTTGGCCTACACCGCCGGCGCCTTCCTTGGCCGCTCGGTCAATCTGCTGTTGCGCCAGCGCAATCTGCGCTACACCACGGTCTACGAAACTGCCATGGCCGACAGCCTCAAGAGCATGGCGTTGGAGGGCATGGGTATCGCCTGGGTGCCGCGCCTGTCGATGCGCGGCGAACTGGAGCGCGGCGAACTGGCAGTATGCGGCGGTAGCCAATGGCACGTACCGCTGGAAATCCGCCTGTACCGCTGCGCCCTGGTGCGCAAGGCCAACGTCCGGCTGCTCTGGCGCAAGCTCGAGTCGGGTATGGCGCCCGAATGAGGGCGCCTGGGTCGGGTCAGCTTTCCCCGGTCAGGGTTGCCAAATGGCGCTTGATGTTTCTCCGATTGGCGTCGCTGTAGCGGTGTGCGTTGCCTTTGAGAGGGTTGTAGCTCTTGGTGTAAGAGTCTTTCCACCAGCCTCCCTCGAAGAAGGTCTCGGCATCCTCATGGACGGCGCCGAGCATGTGGCCGACTTCATGGCCGATGGCCATGTAGGTTTTGATCGAGGCGATGCCGACCTGCTCTTCAATCTTGGCAATACCCTTGGTCGTGAAATCCAGGTCGTCCCGAGTGACCAGCAGATATTTGTGCAGGCCCGGGGTGATCAGGCCGCGGGCTTTCAACCGTTCTTCCCAGTCAGCAACGGCTTGCTCGGGGCCGATCTTGTAGTCGAAGTCGGTCACGCCAGGCGTATGAGTGTCTTCGATGATGAACCTCACATCGAGATCGAGGAAACTGAGGAGTTCATTCTTCAGTGGTATCAGGTAGTCATCGCCCAGGCTGATCAGACTCATGTCGGAAACGTCATCGTGCAGATACAGCCAGATGTGCAGGGTTTCTTTGCTATCGCTCATTTTCAGGCTCCGTGTCATGGGGGGGTTGGAGCAGCATGTGGGTAGAGCCCGTCGAGTTGCAGATAGAACCTCTTCCGCTGCGCGCAACCTCATGGCCAGCTGACTTTCGAGTCAGCCAAAGCCCCGAAAAATAAGGGCGACAGTTGGTCGCCAGGGGTGCCAGCAACGCCTTGGGTTACGGTATACTGCGCGGCCTTTCGACCGGATGCGTCCGGTCTGATCAGCAAACAAGCCACGCCGGTCGTCCCGCGTGGCTTGTTGTTTTTTGACGCGCCCAAGGGCGCACAAGCGAAGAGGCTCGACGATGAGTGCACTGGTTGGCGTGATCATGGGCTCCAAGTCCGATTGGTCCACCCTTAGCCACACCGCCGATATGCTGGAAAAACTCGGCATTCCCTACGAAGTGAAGGTGGTTTCCGCCCACCGCACCCCGGATCTGCTGTTCCAGTATGCCGAGGAGGCTGAGGGCCGTGGCATCGAGGTGATCATCGCCGGTGCCGGTGGCGCAGCCCACCTGCCAGGCATGTGCGCTGCCAAGACCCACCTGCCGGTGCTTGGCGTGCCCGTGCAATCGTCGATGCTGTCGGGTGTCGATTCGCTGCTGTCGATCGTGCAGATGCCAGCCGGCGTGCCGGTTGCCACCTTGGCTATCGGTCGTGCCGGAGCGGTCAACGCCGCGCTGCTGTCGGCCAGCATTCTCGGCGCCAAGTACCCGCAATACCACGCGGCGCTCAAGCAGTTCCGCACGGAGCAGACTGACACCGTGCTGGACAACCCAGACCCGCGCCAGGCTTGAGGCTCAACCCATGAAGATCGGTGTAATCGGTGGCGGCCAGCTGGGCCGCATGCTGGCCCTGGCGGGTACCCCGCTGGGCATGAACTTCGCTTTCCTCGACCCGGCGCCGGACGCCTGCGCCGCGCCGCTGGGCGAGCACCTGCGTGCCGACTACGGCGACCAGGACCACCTGCGCCAGCTGGCTGACCAAGTCGACCTGGTCACCTTCGAGTTCGAAAGCGTCCCGGCCGAGACCGTGGCCTTCCTCTCGCAGTTCGTGCCGGTGTACCCCAGCGCCGAAGCGCTGCGCATCGCCCGTGACCGCCTGTTCGAGAAGAGCATGTTCCGCGACCTGGGTATCCCCACCCCGGCCTTCGCCGACATCCTCTCGCAGGCCGACCTTGACGCCGCAGTGGCCAGTATCGGCCTGCCGGCCGTGCTGAAAACCCGCACACTGGGTTACGACGGCAAGGGCCAGAAGGTGCTGCGCACGCCTGAGGATGTGGTTGGTACCTTTGCCGAGCTGGGCAGCGTGCCGTGCCTGCTGGAAGGCTTCGTGCCGTTCACCGGCGAAGTGTCGCTGGTGGCCGTGCGTGCCCGTGATGGCGAAACCCGCTTCTACCCGCTGGTGCACAACACCCACGAAAGCGGCATCCTGCGCCTGTCGGTCGCCAGCCAGGCGCACCCGCTGCAGGCTCTGGCCGAAGACTACGTGGGCCGCGTGCTCAAGCAACTGGACTATGTGGGCGTGATGGCCTTCGAGTTCTTCGAAGTCGACGGAGGCCTCAAGGCCAACGAAATCGCCCCGCGTGTGCACAATTCCGGGCACTGGACCATCGAAGGCGCTGAATGCAGCCAGTTCGAGAACCACCTGCGCGCCGTCGCCGGCCTGCCGCTGGGCTCGACCGCCAAGGTGGGCGAAAGCGCGATGCTCAACTTCATCGGTGAAGTGCCGGCAGTGGACAAGGTGGTTGCCATCGGTGACTGCCACCTGCACCACTACGGCAAGGCCTTCAAGGTTGGTCGCAAGGTTGGCCACGCCACCCTGCGCTGCCACGACATGGCCACTCTCGAACGCAAGATTGCCGAAGTAGAAGCCCTGATCGGCAACTGATCGAACTTCTACCAGCGGCTTGCCCTCTGAAATGGCAACAAGCCAGAGCGCTGTCTAGGCTTTGGCTTGTTCCATCATCACTGCAGAGGGATCGCCATGGGCATCATTGGAACCATCTTCATCGGCCTCATCGTCGGCCTGCTGGCCCGCTTCATCAAGCCGGGCGACGACAGCATGGGCTGGATCATGACCATCCTGCTGGGTATTGCCGGCTCCCTGTTGGCCACCTACGGCGGCCAGGCGCTGGGTATCTATCAAGCCGGAGAGGCCGCGGGCTTCTTTGGCGCGCTGGTGGGGGCAGTCGTCCTCCTGGTGATCTACGGATTCATCAAGAAACGCTGAATACTGGTTAGAATGCCCGGCAATTCATTCGAGTTGCCGAGCATTTTCATGCGTGCCTTTTTCCTCGCCTCACTGCTGTTGGCCAGTACCCTGGCTCATGCCGAACTGCCTGAAACCGACTGGCTGGAGCTGATGCCAAAGTCGGACCAGCAGGCGCTCGAGCAAATGCCTGAAATCGACCACAACTCCCCAGAAGCCATGGGCACCTTTACCGACAAGGGCGGCCTGAAGCAGAGCAAGGGCCTGCCGGCGGTGATGTACTCGACCAAGACTGTGGCATCCATGAACGGCAAGGATATTCGCCTGGGCGGCTACCCGGTGCCCCTGGAGAGCGACGCCAAGGGCAACAGCACGCTGTTTTTCCTGGTGCCTTACCCGGGCGCGTGCATCCATGTGCCACCACCACCGCCGAACCAGTTGGTGTTGGTGCGCTACCCGAAAGGCCTGAAGATCGATGATATCTACACACCGCTGTGGGTCAGCGGCAAGCTGAAGGTGGAAAAGGTCAGCAACGACCTGGCCGATGCGGCCTATGCGCTGGATGCGGGGAAGGTGAGGGTGGTGGAGGACGCAGACCTCTGATTGCCTGTACCGCCCTTTCGCGGGTAAACCCGCTCCCACAGGTCGTCACAAACCTTGAATATCGTGGAGACCCTGTGGGAGCGGGTTTACCCGCGAAGGGGCCCGAACAGACACTGCAAAACTCAGATCATTTCACAGCCAATCCTGACCCCCAGCGAACTGCTTCCCCCTGGCTTCAACTCCACCAGGTCATCCCACACATTCGCCGTCTCGATGCACAGCATCCGCTGCCACCCATTATCGGCCATGTCCGGTAGTTCCCTGGCCCGTTCGGTCCAAGGGTTCCAGATCACCGCCGAACGCGACCCGCTGCTGGTCAAGGTAATGCGTCGCTCCCAATGCGGGTCGACGATGCTCAAGGTTTGCGGGGTCGCCAGGTAGATCCGGTCAGTCTCCCCTGCAAACCCCAACGACCCCTGCTGCTGGCGCTGCTCCCAGTCAGCCAGGGTCTCGATATAGCTCAGCCCCTCGACCCCTTCGACCCGCGCCTGGCGCACATCACTGACCGCGAAGTAGCTGTGCAGGGCCTGGCTGATGGTGACGGGGGTATTGCCCATATTGCGGCTGGTCAGGTTCAGGGTCAGGTCTTCACCCAGCTCCACCACCAGCTTCAGCTCTACATCATGCGGCCAGCCGGGAAGCTCACCCTGCGCTTCAGGCAGCTCGAATTCGATCCGCAGGGTCGTGCCCGTTTCCTCGATACCCAGCAATTGCCAGCCGCGCGCCCGCGCCAGGCCATGCGCGGGTGCCTGTTCGCCGTTGTACATGGCCTGCACGGCCTGGGGGTTGCGCTGCAGGTTGCCGAACCACGGCCAGCACACCGGTACACCGGCGCGTACCGACTTGCCCTGACGGAAGATGGCCTGGTCGCTCAGCCACAGCAGCGGTGGCTGGCCAACGCGCTGGTAGCTGAGAATCTGCGCGCCCTGCTGGGCGACCAGTAGTTCGGCGTGGGCGCTGCTGATACGCCAGCAGCTGAGTTCGCCATGTTGCTCGGTTACGACCTGGAAGGTAGCCATTGCATTCATCTCATTGATTGCCAGTGGGCCTTGGACCCGGGCACATGCAATGAGTTTACCGCCGGCGCGGCTCAGCGACGAGGTACGGAGCGGGTGCGGCCACTGCCGTCGATGGCGACGAAGACGAAGACGGCTTCGGTAACCTTGCGCCATTCGCTGGACAGCGGGTCGTCACTCCACACTTCGACCATCATCTGGATCGAGCTGCGGCCGATTTCCAGGGTCTGGGTATAGAACGACAGTTGAGCGCCGACGGCGACCGGGACCAGAAAGGCCATGCGGTCGATGGCCACGGTGGCCACGCGGCCGCCAGCGACGCGGCTGGCCATGGCGGTACCGGCCAGGTCCATCTGGGCGACCAGCCAGCCGCCGAAGATGTCGCCAAACCCGTTGGTCTCGCGCGGCAGGGCTGTGATCTGCAAGGCCAGGTCACCTTGCGGGATAGGATCTTCTTGTTCGAGCTCAATCATGCGATGGGGCCTCTGACCCGTGACGCTTTCGTTGGGGTGGCGCAAGGCCGGGTAAACGATTCAGCTTGAAACATACTACGCCGATTTCGTTTCACTGAGCGGCCGTAGGGAAACTCTGCGAAACCGCCTGACATAAAGACCGGCGTTTTCGCACAACATCCCACGCTAGCAGCAACCTTTTCCTACGAACTGCCAGTATATAGAGCATAACGGCCAGCGACGACCGTGCATTCATGAATATGTGTAGGGATTTTGTATCGCTTTCGGCGCAGCTCAGCAATTTGCTATCTTCGCTTGTCTCCCCAATCCAGAAGCCGCGTGCCAAGCGGCCTGCATGCCTACAAAGAGAACAATCAGCGATGACTTCCGTGCCGAGCAGTATCGAGCAGCCCTCGCGGCCGCTGACCCGCAGTGACTACAAGACCCTCTCACTGTCCGCCCTGGGCGGCGCGCTGGAGTTCTACGACTTCATCATCTTCGTGTTCTTCGCCACGGTGGTCGGCAAGCTGTTCTTCCCGGCCGACATGCCCGAATGGCTGCGCCTGATGCAAACCTTCGGCATTTTTGCCGCCGGCTACCTGGCGCGGCCGCTGGGCGGCATCATCATGGCTCACTTCGGTGACCTGCTCGGGCGCAAGAAGATGTTCACCCTGAGCATCTTCATGATGGCCCTGCCAACGCTGATCATGGGCTTGCTGCCGACTTATGCACAGATCGGCATGCTGGCGCCGATCCTGCTACTGCTGATGCGCGTGATCCAGGGCGCTGCAATCGGTGGCGAGGTACCGGGCGCCTGGGTGTTCGTGTCCGAGCACGTGCCGGCGCGCAACACCGGCTACGCCTGCGGCACCCTGACTGCGGGCCTGACCGCGGGCATTCTGCTGGGCTCGCTGGTGGCCACCTTGATCAACAGCGTGTACAGCGCCGAAGAAGTGGCCGATTACGCCTGGCGTATCCCGTTCCTGCTTGGCGGTGTGTTCGGCCTGTTCTCGGTGTACCTGCGCCGTTGGCTGCACGAAACCCCGGTGTTCGCCGAGATGCAGCAGCGCAAGGCGCTGGCCGAGGAGCTGCCGTTGCGCGCGGTGCTGCGCGACCATCGTGGTGCAATCATCCTGTCGATGCTGCTGACCTGGATGCTGTCGGCCGCCATCGTGGTAGTCATCCTGATGACCCCGGCACTGCTGCAGAGCATCTACCACATCAGCCCTATCGACTCGCTCAAGGCCAACAGCATGGCGATCGTGCTGCTCAGCTTTGGCTGCATCGGTGCTGGCAGCCTGGCAGACCGCTTCGGTGCGGGGCGGGTGTTCGTGGTCGGCAGCCTGCTGCTGCTGGCAAGTTCCTGGACCTTCTTCCACAGCCTGCCGACCCGGCCCGAGCTGCTGTTCCCGCTGTATGCGGTGACTGGCCTGTGTGTGGGCGTGATCGGTGCGGTGCCTTATGTGATGGTCAAGGCATTCCCGGCGGTGGTGCGCTTCAGCGGGCTGTCGTTCTCGTACAACGTGGCGTACGCGATCTTCGGCGGGCTGACGCCGATGGTGGTGACTGCGCTGCTGAAAGTGAGCCCGATGGCGCCTGCCTACTATGTGGCGGGGCTGTGTGCCGTTGGTCTGGCCGTGGGTCTGTACCTGCTCGCCAACAAGCGCTGATCGGCATGGCTGACACAGTCATTGTGGGAGCGGCCTTGTGTCGCGAAAGGGCCGCAGCGCGGCCCCAAGTGCTCAGTGTAGAAGCATGAATTGCCGGGGCTGCCTTGCAGCCCTTTCGCGACACAAGGCCGCTCCCACAAGGATCGGCGTCTGTGGCGAGAAAGCGTGCGCTCTTCAGTGATGGCCTTTCATCCAATTGTCATATTCAAGTCATATCGTATTCATGCGGCCTGCAGATACTTGGGCCCGTTCCATCCAACACCCCAATATTCCTGCTAGGAGCAAGGCATGAAACTGAAGCGTTTGATGGCGGCCCTCACCTTTGCCGCCGCTGGCGTTGCAACCGCCAACGCGGTAGCCGCTGTCGATCCTGCGATCCCGACCTACACCAAGACCACCGGTGTTTCGGGCAACCTCTCCAGCGTCGGTTCGGACACCCTCGCCAACCTGATGACCCTGTGGGCCGAGGCCTACAAGAAGGAATATCCGAACGTAAACATCCAGATCCAGGCTGCCGGCTCCTCCACCGCGCCACCCGCGCTGACCGAAGGCACCGCCAACCTCGGCCCGATGAGCCGCAAGATGAAGGACGTCGAGCTGCAGGCCTTCGAGCAGAAGTACGGCTACAAGCCGACCGCCATCCCGGTCGCCGTAGACGCCCTGGCTGTGTTCGTGCACAAGGACAACCCGATCAAAGGCCTGACCATGGCCCAGGTCGACGCCATCTTCTCTTCCACCCGCCTGTGCGGTGGCAAAGCCGACGTCAAGACCTGGGGTGACCTGGGCGTGACCGGCGACCTGGCCAACAAGCCAGTGCAGCTGTTCGGCCGTAACTCGGTATCGGGCACCTACGGCTACTTCAAGGAAGAAGCCCTGTGCAAAGGCGACTTCAAGCCTAACGTCAACGAACAACCTGGCTCGGCTTCGGTCGTGCAGTCGATCAGCTCCTCGCTGAACGGCATCGGCTACTCGGGTATCGGCTACAAGACCGCCAGCGTCAAGACCGTGGCCCTGGCCAAGAAGGAAGGCGGCGAGTTCGTTGAAGACAACGAAACCAACGCCCTGAACGGCACCTACCCGCTGTCGCGCTTCCTGTACGTATACGTCAACAAGGCCCCGAACAAGCCTCTGGCGCCGCTGGAAGCCGAGTTCGTCAAGCTGGTGCTGTCGCAAGCTGGCCAGCAGGTAGTGGTGAAGGACGGCTACATCCCGCTGCCGGCCAAAGTCGTCGACAAGACCTTGGCTGACCTGGGCCTGTCCCACGCGGGTAACGTTGCAAAAAAGTAAGTAACTGAGGAGGAGGCCGGTGCTGCTGCCCGGCCTCTTCCACGAAATTTCCAGTCCGAAGCCAGGTTTACTGAGCGGCGGGCTTTCGTGCGTCACCACTTTGTAATGTTTTTGTCACACGGGACCGCTAGGGTGTGCGCATGAATGATCTGGCCAACTCCAACATGACCCAAAACTCCCCGCCCGTGCGGATTGATTTCAATACGCCGGAGTTGCAACGCAAGCGCCGCATGCGCGCGCTCAAGGATCGCCTGACCCGCTGGTATGTACTGGTGGGCGGGCTTGCCGTATTGGCGGCGATCACCCTGATCTTCTTCTATCTGGCCTATGTGGTGCTGCCGCTGTTCCAGGGCGCCGAGCTGACCAGCAAGAAAGCCCTGGAGCCGACCTGGCTGCAACAGGATGCCGGCAAGTCGCTGATGATCGCGCTTGAAGAGCAGAACCTGGTGGGCATGCGCGTTTCGGACAAGGGCCAGGCACTGTTCTTCGATACCAAGACCGGCAACGAGCTCAAGCGTGTCGACCTGCCGCTGCCGGCAGACACCCAGGTCACTTCGATCAGTGCCGACCAGCCGGGCAGCCCGCTGGTGGTGCTGGGCTTGTCCAACGGCCAGGCGCTGGTGTTCCATCACACCTACAAGGTCACCTATCCGGACAACAAGAAAACCATCGCTCCCGGCATCGACTACCCGTATGGCGAACAGCCGTTCGTGCTCGACGAGCAGGGCCGTGCGCTGGAGCATGTCAGCGTCAACGCCAATGGCGACACCCTGCTGATGGCCGGTTCCACCGGCGCGCACCTACAGGTGGTCGAGCTGACCCGCACCGAAAACATGATGACCGAAGAGGTCACCACCGAGCAGAACCGCATCGAACTGCCGCAGATGACCGAAACGGTGAAGAACATTTTCATCGACCCGCGTCAGCAGTGGCTGTACGTGATCAACGGCCGTGCCACCGCGGACGTCTTCAACCTGCGCGACAAGAGCCTCAACGGCCGCTACAAGCTGTCTGAAAGCGCCGACACCGAAATTACCGCCACCGCCCAGCTGGTCGGTGGCATCTCGCTGATCATCGGCGATTCCAAGGGCGGTCTGGCCCAGTGGTTCATGGCCCGTGACCCGGATGGCGAATCGCGCTTCAAGCTGATTCGCACCTTCCAGATGGGCAAGGCCGCGGTCGTGCAGATCGACGCCGAAGAGCGCCGCAAGGGCTTCGTCGCCCTCGACGCCGCAGGCGAGCTGGGCGTGTTCCACAGCACTGCGCACCGTACCCTGCTGGTCGAGCCGGCCGCCGAAGGCCCCGGCATCCTGGCCCTGTCGCCACGTGCCAACCGCATCATCATCGAAGAGGGCGGCAAGCTGCTGCCGCTGAGCCTGCGCAACCCGCACCCGGAGGTTTCCTTCAGCGCGCTGTGGGGCAAGGTGTGGTACGAGAACTACGACGAGCCGAAATACGTCTGGCAGTCGACCGCTTCGAACACCGACTTCGAGCCCAAGCTGAGCCTGTCGCCGCTGACCTTCGGTACCCTCAAGGCCGCGTTCTACGCCATGATCCTGGCGGCCCCGCTGGCAATTGCCGCAGCCATCTACACCGCTTATTTCATGGCCCCGGGCATGCGCCGCAAGGTCAAGCCGGTGATCGAACTGATGGAAGCGATGCCGACGGTGATCCTCGGCTTCTTCGCCGGCCTGTTCCTCGCCCCGTACCTGGAAGGCCACCTTCCAGGCGTGTTCAGCCTGTTCCTGCTGATGCCGCTCGGTATCCTGCTGGCCGGTTTCGCCTGGACCCGCCTGCCCGAGTCGATTCGCCTGCGCATCCCGGATGGCTGGGAAGCGGCGATCCTGATCCCGGTCATCCTGTTCACCGGCTGGTTCGCTCTGACCATGAGCCCGCACCTGGAAACCTGGTTCTTCGGCGGCGACATGCGCCTGTGGATCACCAACGACCTGGGGATAACCTACGACCAGCGCAACGCCCTGGTGGTGGGTATCGCCATGGGCTTCGCGGTCATCCCGAACATCTACTCCATCGCCGAAGACGCCGTGTTCAGCGTGCCGCGCAGCCTGACCCTGGGTTCTCTGGCCCTGGGTGCGACGCCCTGGCAGACCCTGACCCGCGTGGTAATCCTCACCGCCAGCCCGGGTATTTTCTCGGCGCTGATGATCGGCATGGGCCGTGCTGTGGGCGAGACCATGATCGTGCTGATGGCCACCGGCAACACCCCAGTGATGGAGCTGAACCTGTTCGAGGGCATGCGCACGCTGGCCGCCAACGTGGCCGTCGAAATGCCGGAGTCGGAAGTCGGCGGCAGCCACTATCGCGTGCTGTTCCTGGCCGCGCTGGTGCTGCTGATGTTCACCTTCATCATGAACACCTTGGCCGAGCTGATTCGCCAGCGTCTGCGCAAGAAATACTCGTCGCTTTGATAGAAAGGTAGCGATCCGTGAAAAAGGATTCCCTCAAAGGCTGGTTCAAGAGCGGCGCCCCAGGCGTCTGGATGAGCGGCGGCGCGGTGGCCATGGCAGTGATCATGACCGTTGGCCTGCTGGCGGTGATTGCCGTGCGCGGGCTGGGCCACTTCTGGCCGGCCGATCTTGTCCAGGCCACTTACAAGGTGCCGGGCCAGGCCGATCACGTTGTCATTGGCGAAGTGGTGCAAAAGGAGGAAGTACCCCGTGCCCGCCTGAAGGGCGCCGGCCTGCCAGTGCCTGACCAAGGCCCGGAGTTCATGACCCGTGAGCTGATCAAGGTGGGCAACCGAGATCTCAACGGCAGCGACTTCACCTGGGTGGTCGGCGACTGGCTGATCGACGAAAAGCACCCGACTGACCTGATCGCCCTGGAGCGCCGCGAGTGGGGCAACTTCTACGGCTACCTGGTCAGCGTCAAGGAAGAAGGCCGCGTGGTCGCCGAAGGCGCTGCTGCCTGGAACGAACTGCAGGCCCGCCTGAAGCGCGCCAACCAGCTCAACAGCGAACTGCAAAGCCTCGAGAAGAAAGACATCGGTGCCATCAACCATGGCCTCGAGCGCCTGCGCCTGCAGGCCCGCAAGCTGGAGCTGGAGGGCAAGCTGGACGCCGCTGCCCAGGCCGACATGGACGCTGATCGCGCCGAGCTGAACAGCCGCTACAAGGCCATCGAAGACCGTCTGACTGGCCTGCACCAGGCCTTCGCCCGCGACAGCCTGGTGGCCAGCGATGGCAACGGCCGTGAAGTGGAAATCAACCTGAGCAAGGTGGTGCACGCCATCCAGCCGAATGCCATGTCGGGGTTCACCAAGCTGGGCACCTACTTCACCAAGGTCTGGGAGTTCCTCAGCGACGATCCGCGTGAAGCCAACACCGAGGGCGGTATCTTCCCGGCCATCTTCGGTACCGTGATGATGACCCTGATCATGGCCGTGATCGTCACCCCGTTCGGTGTGCTGGCTGCCGTGTACCTCCGCGAATACGCCAGGCAGGGCCCGGTGACCCGCCTGATCCGTATCGCAGTGAACAACCTGGCCGGTGTACCGGCGATCGTCTACGGCGTGTTCGGCCTGGGCTTCTTCGTCTACGTGCTGGGTGGCTCGATCGACCGCCTGTTCTTCCCCGAAGCACTGCCGGCGCCAACCCTGGGTACCCCGGGCTTGCTGTGGGCATCGCTGACCCTGGCGCTGCTGGCTGTGCCGGTGGTGATCGTTGCCACCGAGGAAGGCCTGGCGCGTATCCCGCGCACCGTGCGCGAAGGCTCGCTGGCCCTGGGCGCGACCAAGGCCGAAACCCTGTGGAAGATCGTCCTGCCGATGGCCAGCCCGGCGATGATGACCGGCATGATCCTCGCCGTCGCCCGCGCCGCCGGTGAAGTGGCGCCGCTTATGCTGGTGGGCGTGGTGAAGCTGGCTCCGTCGCTGCCGGTGGACGGGAACTACCCGTACCTGCATCTGGACCAGAAGATCATGCACCTGGGCTTCCACATCTACGACGTCGGCTTCCAGAGCCCCAACGTCGAGGCCGCGCGGCCGCTGGTTTATGCCACCGCGTTGCTGCTGGTGCTGGTGATCGCGGCCCTCAACCTCTCGGCCGTGTGGATCCGTAACCACCTGCGCGAGAAGTACAAAGCCCTCGACAGCTGAACCTGATTGCAAGCGTGCCGCCCACGAGCCGGGCGGCCCTTTGAAACGAATTGTTAGCGTATGGAGTTGACCATGCAGCAAGAATCCCATGCCCACGGCATCGACATGTCTGCCCTGGGCCGCGACAAGCAGAGCCTGCGCCTGGCCGAAGAAACCGTAGCCATCGAAGTGCCAGGCCTGAGCCTGTTCTACGGCGACAAGCAAGCGCTGTTCGATGTGCAGATGAACATCCCCAAGCAGCGTGTGACCGCCTTCATCGGCCCGTCCGGCTGCGGCAAGTCGACCCTGCTGCGTACCTTCAACCGCATGAACGACCTGGTTGATGGCTGCCGCGTGGAAGGCGCCATCAATCTGTATGGCAACAACATCTACCGCAAGGGCGAAGACGTGGCCGAGCTGCGCCGCCGTGTGGGCATGGTGTTCCAGAAGCCCAACCCGTTCCCCAAGACCATCTACGAAAACGTGGTCTACGGCCTGCGCATCCAGGGCATCAACAAGAAGCGCGTGCTCGACGAAGCGGTTGAATGGGCGCTGAAGGGTGCGGCCCTGTGGGACGAGGTCAAGGACCGCTTGCACGAGTCGGCACTGGGCCTTTCCGGTGGCCAGCAACAGCGTCTGGTCATTGCCCGCACCATCGCCGTGGAGCCGGAAGTGCTGCTGCTCGACGAACCGTGCTCGGCACTGGACCCGATCTCGACCTTGAAAGTCGAGGAACTGATCTACGAATTGAAATCCAAGTACACCATCGTCATCGTGACCCACAACATGCAGCAGGCGGCCCGTGTTTCGGACTACACCGCGTTCATGTACATGGGCAAACTGGTCGAATTCGGGGATACCGACACCCTGTTCACCAACCCGGCGAAGAAGCAGACCGAAGACTACATCACCGGTCGCTACGGCTGATCGCCGCTCGGGACAGTACCTGGCCCCTGTGGGAGCGGGTTTACCCGCGAAGCAGGCGCCGCGGTGTCTGGCACCGGCTTCGCCGGTGTTCGCGGGTGAACCCGCTCCCACAGGATGTGTTTGCCAGGGTGGACCAGGGAACGACACGAATTACTTGAAGCTTGCAGCTTCTTCGCGGAGCGAACGATGATCAACAAAGAAAGCCTTACCCATCACATTTCCCAGCAGTTCAACGCCGAGCTCGAAGAGGTGCGCAGCCACCTGCTGGCCATGGGCGGCCTGGTCGAAAAGCAGGTCAACGACGCAGTCACTGCGCTGATCGAAGCCGACTCGGGCCTGGCCCAGCAAGTGCGCGAAGTCGACGAGCAGATCAACCAGATGGAGCGCAACATCGACGAGGAATGCCTGCGCATCCTCGCCCGTCGTCAGCCGGCGGCCTCCGACCTGCGCCTGATCATCAGCATCTCCAAGTCGGTGATCGACCTGGAGCGCATTGGTGACGAATCGACCAAGATCGCCCGTCGCGCCATCCAGTTGTGCGAGGAAGGCGAGTCGCCGCGCGGCTATGTCGAGGTGCGCCACATCGGTGACCAGGTGCGCAACATGGTCCGCGACGCGCTGGACGCCTTTGCCCGCTTCGACGCCGACCTGGCACTGTCGGTGGCCCAGTACGACAAGACTATCGACCGTGAATACAAGACCGCCCTGCGTGAGCTGGTGACCTACATGATGGAAGACCCGCGCTCGATCTCGCGGGTACTGAGCGTGATCTGGGTCCTGCGTTCGCTGGAGCGTATCGGTGACCATGCGCGCAACATCTCCGAGCTGGTGATCTACCTGGTGCGCGGCACCGACGTGCGTCACATGGGCCTCAAGCGCATGACGGCAGAAGTGCAGGGCACAGCTGTTTCCGATGGCGAAAACGCTAATGTTCCGACCGAACCTGACGATAAATAAGGTTGCTCCCGAGCATCGACGCCCGGCCTTGGCCGGGCGTTTTCGTTTGCGGTCGAGGAGCCGGCAGGCACCCGCGAACGATGTGAAGAAGTCCCGGCGTGACCAAGTTGTAGCAAGTGGCCATTATTCGGCGGTAGGCTAGTCGGGATTCAGAAGGAGTATCGATGAGTAAAGTGAATGTGCTGGTCGTGGATGACGCCCCGTTTATCCGTGATCTGGTCCGCAAATGCCTGCGCAATGCCTTCCCGGGCATGACCATCGACGACGCCGTCAACGGTCGCAAGGCCATGGCCATGCTGGGCAAGGAAGCGTTCGACCTGGTCCTGTGCGACTGGGAGATGCCGGAAATGTCCGGGCTGGAATTGCTCACCTGGTGCCGCCAGCAGCCTGAGTTGAAGAACCTGCAGTTCATCATGGTGACCAGCCGTGGCGACAAGGAAAACGTCATCCAGGCGATCCAGGCGGGTGTTTCCGATTTTGTCGGCAAGCCGTTCACCAACGAGCAGCTGCTGACCAAGGTGAAAAAGGCCCTGACCAGGATCGGCAAGCTCGACAGCCTCATGGCCAGCGGCCAGGCACGGGTCAACTCGGCGTTCGCCAATGACTCGCTGAATGCGCTGACAGCCGGCAAGCCTGAAGCGGTAAAGGTCGCGGCGCCGGCACCTGCACCGGCTCCCGCCCGGCCAGTGGCCAACGCCCCCCGGCCCGCCATTTCCGCGCCGACCGGCCGTGGCCAGGGCCAGTTGCGCCTGGCCGGTGGCATGCAGCCGTGCGTGATCAAGGCGCTGAGCCTTAAAGAGGCCCTGCTGGTGGTGCGCCGAGGCGAAGCGCTGCCCCAGGTGCTGGAAGGCGCGGTGCTGGACCTGGAGCAGGGCGAGAACGCCGAAGTTGCGCGCCTAAACGGCTACCTGCATGCCGTCGCGGCACTGGAACCCAAGCCCGACAGTGACTGGTTGCAACTGACTTTCAAGTTCGTCGACCAGGATGCTCAGAAGCTCGACTACCTGTCGCGGCTGATTGCTCGTGGGACGGCGCAGAAGCATTTCACCCCCGGCGCCTGACTCAAGCCTCACACCGCGCTTTTCGTAGGAGCAGCCTTGTGCTGCGAATGGGCTGCAATGCAGCCCCCAAGTATCAATGCCGCCGCAAGAAATGTCGGGGCTGCTTCGCAGCCCATTCGCAGCACAAGGCTGCTCCTACAAAAGCCCACGGCCATCCGACCAACTGCAATACCCGCCGCAAAACCCGCTGCTAGTCTTCGACAGATCATACCTGTCAAAAAGCCACTATCATGCCCGCCCGCCTGCTGCTGTTCTGTGCATTGCTCATGGCCTCGGCGTCGAGCCTGGGCATGACCATTTACGAGATCACCGATGATGGCCGTGTGACCTCCTATTCCGACCGGCCCGGCCCCGGTGCCAAAACCTTTGTGCGGCGCGTACCCATGGTGGAAGTGCCCGAAGGCCAGGTGCTGCTGAACGCGATAACCTTCAACGGCGGCGTGAGCTTTTCGGCCCGCAACCAGCTGCATGTGCCAGTGGAGGTTGAGTTGCGCCTCGACAATCTGGTGAACGCACAAGGTGGCAATGCCCCGCGCACGGTGCGCCGGGTGCTGCCGCCGCGCACCACGCAAATGCTCAGCGTGCTCCGGGGGCGGCCCGGGCTGCTGTTGAACTACCGCTCGACTCTGCTGCAGGCCATGGGCGACCCGGGCAAGCGGCCCCAGGGCTTTCGCTATGCATTCCCCTGGATTGGCGGGCCGTTCCGCGTGACCCAGGGCCCCAATGGCCGGGTCAGTCATTTTGGGCCCAAGGGGCGCTATGCCATGGATATCGCCATGCCCGAAGGCACCACCATCATCGCGGCGCGGGAAGGGGTGGTGGTGAAGACGGAGAACAGCCAGAGCGGGCGCGGCCCCAACCCGTCAGGCAATTTCGTCAGGGTCCTGCACCCGGACGGCACCATGGGCGTGTACCTGCACCTGATGCGCGGTTCGGTGGTGGTAGCGGAGGGGCAACGAGTGCGCCAGGGGCAGATGCTGGCCAAGTCGGGCAATACCGGCAACAGCACCGGGCCGCACCTGCATTTCGTGGTGCAGCGCAATGTGGGGTTGGCGCTGGAGTCGATACCTTATCGGTTCGACAGGCCGATCGGAGGGTTGCCTGACTTCACTGCGGGTAACCCTTGAGATTTTTGGGGCCGCTTTGCGGCCCTATCGCGACACAAGGCCGCTCCTACAGGGATACGCGAACCCCTGTAGGAGCGGCCTTGTGTCGCGATGGGCTGCAAAGCAGCCCCCTTGCCATCAATCCAGCTTGAGCACCTTGGCCAGCACGATCTTCGGCCCTTTCATCTTCTTGATGATGATGCGCAGCCCTTCAACCTCCAGCACTTCCTCTTCTTCAGGCACTCGCTTGAGTGACTCGTAAACCAGCCCCGCCAGGGTTTCCGCCTCGATATGGTCAAGGTCGACGCCCAGCAGGCGTTCGACCTTGAACAGCGGCGTGTCGCCACGCACCAGCAGCTTGCCCGGCTGGTAGGCGAGGATGCCGCGCTCGGTCTTGCGGTGTTCGTCCTGGATGTCGCCTACTAGCACTTCCAGCACGTCTTCCATGGTCAGGTAGCCAATTACCTTGCCATCGGCTTCCTCCACCAGCACGAAGTGCGCGCCGCCCTTGCGGAACTGCTCCAGCAACTGCGCCAGTGGCATGTGCCGCGACACGCGCTCCAGTGGCCGGGCCAGGTCGTCGAGGTCGATGGTTTCAGGCAGGTGCTCGAGTTCGGCCAGTTCCAGCAGCAGGTCCTTGATATGCAGCAGGCCGGTGAACTCCTCACGCTCGGCGTCGTACACCGGGTAGCGGCTGAACTTGTGACGGCGCACCAGGGCCAGGATCTGCTTCAACGGCGCATGGGCGTCGATGCTGACCATGTCCTCGCGCGAGTTGGCCCAGTCGACCACCTCCAGCTCGCCCATTTCCACGGCCGAGGCCAGCACGCGCATGCCTTGGTCGCTCGGGTCCTGGCCACGGCTGGAGTGCAGGATCAGCTTGAGCTCTTCACGGCTGTAGTGGTGCTCGTGGTGCGGGCCGGGCTCGCCCTGGCCAGCGATGCGCAGGATGGCGTTGGCACTGGCATTGAGCAGGTAGATGGCCGGGTACATCACCCAGTAGAACAGGTATAGCGGCACGGCGGTCCACAGCGACAGCAGTTCGGGCTTGCGGATGGCCCAGGACTTGGGCGCCAGCTCGCCGACCACGATGTGCAGGTACGAGATGACGAAGAAGGCGACGAAGAACGAGATGGCCTTGATCAGCTCGGGCGTATCCACGCCCAGGTATGCCAGCAGCGGCTCGAGCAGGTGGGCGAACGCCGGTTCACCGACCCAGCCCAGGCCCAGCGAGGCGAGGGTGATGCCCAGCTGGCAGGCCGACAGGTAGGCGTCGAGCTGGTTGTGTACCTTGCGCAGGATGCTGCCACGCCAGCCGTGCAGCTCGGCGATGGACTCGACGCGGGTGGCGCGCAGCTTGACCATGGCGAACTCGGCGGCAACGAAGAAGCCGTTGAGCAGCACCAGGAGCAAGGCAAAGATGATCATGCCGAAATCGGCGAATAACGAGGTGAGGCTGATACCAGGGGAAGGGTCCATGATGGAGTTTTTACGGGGTCCGTCTTCGAGATAGAGAGAAAAAAAGAGCCAGCTCTTGCTGGCACAGGGGGTCCAATGTAGCGGCTGGGGCCGTAAAAGCAAAGGGCGATGGATTTTTTGGGGCCGCGAAGCGGCCCCCGAGGCCCTCAACCCTTGCCGTTGGCCAATTGTGCCGGCGCGAAGTGACAGGTAAAGGTACTGCCATGCCCCGGCACGCTGCTGATTTCCAGCTTGCCGCGGTGGCGCATCAGCACATGCTTGACGATCGCCAGTCCCAACCCGGTGCCGCCGGTATTCGACGCACGGCTGGAATCGACCCGGTAGAAGCGCTCGGTCAGGCGCGGCAGGTGCTTGGCATCGATGCCCACCCCCGAGTCCTGCACCGAAAGGTGCGCGCCCTGGGCATCGGCCCACCAGCGGATACGGATGCTGCCTTCGTCCTGGGTGTACTTGACCGCGTTGAACACCAGGTTGGAAAAGGCGCTGCGCAGCTCCGACTCGCTTCCCTTCAACTGCACGCCGGGCGCGGCTTCCAGGGTGATGCGCTGGTTGCGGGGCCCGGACAGGGCCTGGGCGTCGTTCTTGATCGCGGCGAGCAGGGCATCGACCGCTACCGGCTGGTTGTCCGACGGGTAGTCGGTGGCCTCCAGCTTGGCCAACAGCAACAGGTCGTTGAGCAGTGTCTGCATGCGCGAGCCTTGCTGGCTCATCTGCTGCAGGGCTCGGCTCCAGCGCGGATTCACGTCCTCGACATTATCCAGCAGGGTTTCCAGGTAGCCGGTGATCACCGTCAGCGGTGTGCGCAGCTCGTGGGAAACGTTGGCGACAAAGTCCTTGCGCATCTGCTCCAGCTGGTGGATGCGGGTAACATCGCGCACCAGCATCAGGTGCTCGTTGTTGCCATAGCGGGTGATGTGCAACTGCACGCGCATGCGGTCGTTGATCGGCGAGGGGATTTCCAGCGGTTCGAGGTAGTTTTCCGCCTCGAAGTATTCCTTGAAGCGCGGGTGGCGCACCAGGTTGGTCACTTGCTGGCCGCCGTCCTGTGGGGTCTTGAAGCCCAGAAGGGTCTCGGCGGCGCGGTTCCACCATTCCAGGTTGCCGTCGCTGTCGAGCATGATCACCGCGTCACGCAGTGCGGCGGTAGACTCCTGCACCCTGTCGATCACCGCTTGCAGGCGGCCGCGCACGCGCTGGTCGCGGCGTTGCAGGTGGTAGATGCTGTCGAACACTTCGCCCCACAGGCCGTAGCCATCGGGCGGTGCTTCGTCGGGCTGGTGGTTGCGCAGCCAGTCATGCAGGCGCAGCAGTTGTTTGAGGGTCCAGCCCAGATAGAGCGCCAGGCCGATGGCCAGGCTCCAGCCATAGTAGCCGCTGACCAGCCCGCCGATCAGGCAGACGGTAATCAGCAGCAGCAGGTGGCGAATCAGGGTCGCGTGCCGGTTCTGGTTCAATTGACGGTCCTTGTACAACGACGTGCAGCTTGGCGCTTTTCGGCTCGATCAGCTCTTGGTCGAGAAGCGGTAGCCGGTGCCCCGGACGGTTTGTACCAGATTTTCGTAGGCTTCACCCAGCGCCTTGCGCAGGCGGCGGATGTGCACGTCGACGGTGCGTTCTTCGACATAGACATTGCCGCCCCACACTTGGTCCAGCAACTGGCCACGAGTGTACGCGCGCTCCTGGTGGGTCATGAAGAACTGCAGCAGGCGGTATTCGGTAGGGCCCATCTCGGCTGGCTTGCCGTCGATGGTCACGCGGTGGCTGATCGGGTCGAGCAGCAGGCCGCCGACTTCGATCGGTGCCTCGCTGTCGCTCGGGCCGGTGCGGCGCAGCACGGCTTTCAGGCGGGCGACCAGCTCGCGCGGCGAGAACGGCTTGGTGATGTAATCGTCGGCGCCTACTTCCAGGCCCTGGATCTTGTTGTCCTCTTCACCCTTGGCAGTGAGCATGATGATCGGGATGTCGCCGGTCAGTTCGTCGCGCTTGAGGCGGCGGGCCAATTCGATGCCGGAGGTGCCCGGCAGCATCCAGTCGAGCAGGATCAGGTCCGGTTTGCGGTCGACGATGATCGCGTGGGCCTGTTGGGAGTTTTCCGCTTCCAGGCAGTCATAGCCGGCCATTTCCAGGGCAACGGCGATCATCTCGCGAATCGGTGCTTCGTCGTCGACGATCAGAATGTTCCTGCCAACCATGCTCAAAACCTCTCCTGGATACGGTGTCTTGGCCCGCATTAGATAACGGAATTATTGCAGCTGTGTGACAGGGTGTTGGCTGTTCTGGCGACATTCCATGACTGAACTAGGCTTGAAAGGGCCGCAATCGCGGCAATTTCAACCCAATCCCCCCGAAACAATGGTGAATCCAATGACACGACAAACGCTGAGCTGGATGGCCCTTTTCACTGCGCTGGCGCTACCGGGGGTGGCCTCTGCCGACCATGCGATGGAGAAGGGCGGCATGTTGGTCGACCATGCCGGCATGACCCTGTACACCTTCGACAAGGATGCGGGCGGCAAGTCCATGTGCAATGGCGAATGCGCCACCAACTGGCCGCCGCTGATGGTCAAGGCCAATGACGAACCGGCCAAGGACAAGTGGACGGTGGTGATGCGTGATGACGGCAGCAAGCAGTGGGCCTATGACGGCAAGCCGCTGTATACCTTCATCAAGGACAAGAAGGCCGGCGATATGACCGGTGACGGCATGAAGGACGTCTGGCACGTTGCCAAGCCTTGAGATCCCGGGGCCGCGTTGCGGCCCATCGCGACACAAGGCCGCTCCTACAGGAATGCGCGATCCCCTGTAGGAGCGGCCTTGTGTCGCGAAAGGGCTGCAAAGCAGCCCCCTGAATCCTCAGCGCAATGCGTAATCCAGCACCACACCAATGAACACCAGCATCCCCGCCCAGTGGTTGTGCAGAAACGCCTTGAAGCACGACTCCCGGTCCAGCTTGCGCGTCGACCAGTACTCCCAGGCAAAGCACGCCGCCGCGCCCAGCAGCCCCAGGTGGAACCAGCCACCCAGCTCGAAGCGGCTGCCGGCCAGCAACAGGCAGCCCAGCGACAGCAGCTGCAAGGTCAGGATGATGGTGCGGTCGGCGTCGCCGAACAGGATAGCGGTCGACTTCACGCCGATCTTCAGGTCGTCATCACGGTCGACCATGGCGTAGTAGGTGTCGTAGCCCACCGTCCACAGCAAGTTGGCGATGTACAGCAGCCAGGCGCTGGCCGGCAGTTCGCCACCCGCTGCGGTGAAGGCCATGGGAATACCCCAGGAGTACGCTGCCCCAAGCACCACCTGCGGGTAATAGGTGTAGCGCTTCATGAACGGATAGCAGAACGCCAGTGCTACCGCACCGAACGAAAGCCACACCGTGCGGCTATTGGTGCACAACACCAGCAGGAAGCTCACGCCGACCAGGATGGCGAACAGCGCCAGTGCTTCGCGCGGGCGGACCCGGCCGCTGGCCAGGGGGCGGTCGGCGGTGCGTTTGACATGGCCGTCCACCTTGCGGTCAGCAAAGTCGTTGATGCAGCAACCTGCGGCGCGCATCAGCACCACACCGAGGCCGAAGATCAGCACGTTGGCCAGGGTCGGTGACCCGTTGCCGGCAATCCACACCGCCGACAAGGTCGGCCACAGCAGCAGGTAGATACCAATCGGTCGATCCATGCGGCTGAGCTGGACGAAGTCCCAGGCCCGCGGGTGCAGGTGGTTGAGCGACTTGAGCAGTTGCAGGTACATCAGCGGTTTTCCTCCTTGGCCGCTTGCCACAATGCTGGCAGAAACACCTCTGCCACCAGCAGGTCCAGGCCGCCACGTTCAAAGCGCGAACGGCGGCCCCACAGCGCCGCGTGGGCCGCTTCGCTCGGTAGCCAGGCCTGGGGATAACTGCACACCTCGATGGGGTGGCGGATGAACGCCTGGTCACAGAACAGCAACTCGCCCAGCGAACGGCTGCCCAGGGTTTCCAGGTCCAGCCCGCCGCGCTCCAGGGCGCTGCGGCTGGCGACGCTGCGGGCGAACACCCAAGGTTGGCCATGGCCGCGCAGGTACACCTCGCGTACCCAGCCTTCGGCGCCGGCGGCGATACCCAGTGCCTGGCATTCGTCATCGCGCAGCGGTTGCCAGCCCTCGAACAGCGGGGTGACGGAGAAGTGATCGTTGGACAGGCGGGTCAGGCGGCGGGTCAGCGAGCCCTCGTCGAACAGCCAGTCAAGGGTGGGCTGGTCGAGATCGGTCGCCAGCTGTGAATACGGCAGCCACGCGACAGCGGCTGCTTGCGGGGATTCGTACGACACGTCGGTCTGCTTGTTACAACCAGAGAGGCGGCGAGCTTAGCATGATTGCCCTGACTGCTTGCATACTGCCGACAGGGCCGCTACAAAGCCCCACGCATTGCGCGCTGGCCGTTTCGCGGGCGCGCCCGCTCCCACAGGTTATGCACGACTCCTGTGGGAGCGGGCGTGCTCGCGAAGAGGCCATCAGCAGCAACACAAAGCCCCAGCCTGAACCGAGGAAACCCACCCCCATGAAAAAGTGGCAATGTATTGTCTGTGGCCTGATCTACGACGAAGCCGAAGGCTGGCCCGACGACGGCATCGCCCCCGGCACCCGCTGGGAAGATGTGCCTGAAGACTGGCTGTGCCCCGACTGCGGCGTGGGCAAGAGCGACTTTGAAATGATCTCCATCGGCTAATCGAGGAAAGCACGACATGACGTCCCCTGTGGTAATCATCGGTACCGGCCTTGCGGGCTACAACCTGGCCCGTGAATTTCGCAAGCTTGATGCGCAGACGCCGCTGCTGCTGATCACCGCCGATGACGGTCGTTCCTACTCCAAGCCCATGCTGTCTACCGGCTTTGCCAAGCAGAAGGACGCCGACGGCCTGTGCATGGCCGAGCCGGGCGCCATGGCCGAGCAACTGAATGCCGAAATTCGCACCCATACCCGTATCAGCGGCATCGACCCGGGCCACAAGCGTTTGTGGATTGGTGAAGAGGCGGTGGAATACCGCGATCTGGTGCTGGCCTGGGGTGCGCAGACCGTGCAGGTACCGATCGAAGGCGACGGCGGCGAACAGGTGTTCCCGATCAACGACTTGGAAGATTACGCGCGCTTCCGTGCCGCTGCCGCCGGCAAACAGCGTGTGCTGATCCTCGGCGCCGGCCTGATCGGCTGCGAATTCGCCAACGACATGAGCCTGGGCGGCTTTCAGGTCGATGTGGTGGCGCCGTGCGAGCAAATCATGCCGACCCTGCTGCACCCGGCCGCTGCCACTGCCGTGCAGGCCGGGCTGGAAGGCCTGGGCGTGCGCTTTCACCTGGGCCCGGTACTGACCCGCCTGCAGCAGGTGGCGAAGGGCCTTGAGGCGCACCTGTCCGACGGCAGCGTGATCGCCTGCGACCTGGTGGTTTCGGCCATCGGCCTGCGCCCGCGCACCGACCTGGCCGCCGCCGCTGGCCTGCAGACCAACCGCGGCGTTTGCGTGGACCGCCACTTGCGTACGTCGCACGCCAACATCTTTGCCCTTGGCGACTGTGCCGAAGTCGATGGCATCAACCTGCTCTATGTGATGCCGCTGATGAGCTGTGCCCGGGCCTTGGCGCAAACCTTGGCCGGCAAGCCGACAACGGTCGCCTACGGGCCGATGCCGATCACCGTGAAAACCCCGGCCTGCCCACTGGTGGTCTCGCCGCCGCCCCAGGGCCACGAAGGCACCTGGCAGGTGGAGGGACAGGGCAGTGACCTCAAGGTGCTTTGCCTTGATGCAGACGGCAAGCTGCTGGGCTACGCCCTCACCGGGGCGGCCGTGATGGAAAAGCTGGCCCTGAATCGCCAGCTGCCGGCCGTGATGGCGTAAATAGCGGGCGTTCTGTCGGATTTATCCTGTTGTTGCTTGCACAATGGCCGCCCAGATACTGGCGCGGCCCCTGTGCACGTGCCATCCTCACTTCCGTCTGCCGCAGATTAGAGCCTGCGGTGCCTTGAGCGCTGCTCCAAGGGCAGCACGGCATAACAACAAGAATTCCGTCAAAGAGGCTTCACTATGCGCAAACCAGAACTCGCCGCCGTCATCGCCGAAAAGGCCGATCTGACCAAGGAAAAGGCCAATCAGGTTTTGAACGCGATTCTCGACAGCATCACGGGTGCCCTGGACAAGGACACCGTGACCCTGGTCGGTTTCGGCACATTCGAAAAACGTCATCGCGGTGCGCGTACCGGCAAGAACCCGCAAACCGGTGAACCGGTCAAGATCAAGGCCAGCAATACCGTGGCTTTCAAGCCAGGCAAGAACCTGCGTGACAGCGTCAACGCCCCCGTCAAGCCGGCCAAGAAAGGCAAGTGATCACTCCCTGACAACCCCCAGTGTCAGCCAAGCGGGCGCCTTAGAGCGCCCGTTGTGCTTTCTGCAGGCAAAATGTTTCGAACTTGCATAAATAGTTCTGGAAAAGGATAGACTGCGCGCCTTAGTCACTTTTAATTCGAGGCGCGTTGATGAAGTTCCGCTTTCTTCTCTGGGCCATGGGGCTGTTGATGGCCAGGGCCAGCCGCAACAACCCGGCGTTCCAGCAGCAGCTCAAGGGCAAGGACCTGGTGTTTCAGATGCAGACCCTGGACGGCAAGGTCGCCCGGCACTTCATCGTCAGCAACGAACGCGTCAGCAGCAAGGGCGGCGCGCACCCGCAACCGGCGTTTGCCATTGCCTTCAAGGACGCCGCCTATGGCTTCGCCACCATGCAGGCAGGTAACAAGCAGTTGGCGTTCATGCAGGGGATTCAGGACAAGAGCATCCAGATCAAGGGCAATCCGGCGCTGGTGATGTGGTTCCAGGGGTTGATGAAGTACCTGAAGCCGAAGAAGAAGGGCTGAAACCCAACGGGGATGTTGGCGCTTTACCTGTGGGAGCGGGCGTGCCCGCGAAACAAACGACGCGGTGTATGGCACCGGCTTCGCCGGTGTTCGCGGGCACGCCCGCTCCCACAGGTTACGCGTTTATGCTCAGTGCGGTGCGTGGAACTGCGAAGCCAGCTCACGCAACAGGCTCTCTGCCTCGAGCACTTTGTTCACCACATCCTCGGCCTTGTCCCGGGTAATACCCAGCCGCTCCAGCAACTCGTCCGGAATCTCCTGCTGCGGCCCAGAGCCAATCCCCCGCGAGCGCAGCAGGCGGGTGGCCAGGCATACCAGGTTGGGGAACGCCGAAAACTCGCCTTCATAGGCCGGGTCGTGCTGGAAGCGCAACGCGGTGGACAGTTCTTCCGGCATGTCCCACAGCTTCATCAACCAGGCACCGATCTGCTCGCGGCTGATGCCCAGCAGGTGTTGTTCCACGTAGGTGTGGCAAACGTGCGGGTTGACCTCCAGGTGGCGACAGATCAGCGAGAAGTGCGGCGGGAACACGTGCGCCAACAGTAAATAGCCGAAGTTGTGCAGCAGCCCGGCCAGGTAGGTCAGGCCGGCCTCGGGGCGCTCGGCCCGTGGCATGGCGCGGGTCAGGCCTTCGATGATCGCGGCGGTGTAGATCGACTGCTGCCAGTACGGCGTGGCCTGCTGCGGGTGGTCTTTCGGCAGGCTCAGGGTCTTGCCCAGCGCCAGGCCAAGGGCCAGGTTGATCACCAGGTCGAAGCCCAGCACGCGCACGATGGCATCTTCCACCGAGCGGATCTTGCCCGGTGAGGCGTAGTAGGGTGATGCCGCCCAGCTCACCACCTGCGCAGCCAGCGCCGGGTCGGTCTCGACCACGCCGGTGATATCGTCGATGCTCGCGTTGGGGTCTACCCGCAGCTTGATGATCTTTTGCGCGGTGTCGGCCAGCGGCGGAATTTCGATGGTTTCTTCCAGGCGCTTGTGGATGCGCCGGGCAGTGAAGGCCTGGACGGCATTGGTGATTTCCCGAGTGTCATCATCGGGGCGATCGAGGTTGGGGCTGATCGCCTCGACTTCCTGACCGAAGCTGCTGGCGCTTGCCTTGGCCAGCATGCGCTTGAAGTGCGCGCGTTCGATTTCCAGCAGCAGGCCGGCTTCGCCAGACTGGATAAACACGGTTTCGGCGTCGAGCAGGCTTTTTTCGTACTGGCACGGCGAGCTGGTCAGCGCCGGGATACCTGGCAATGCCTTGAGCTGGTGCTTGTCCAGCATCTGCTTCAGGCGCGGCACCGACACCGCGGTGAGCTTGCGCCCAGTCAGTTCCGCCAGGCGATCGAGGTCCAGCAGCTGGCTCTGCGGGAACAGCACCATCATGGCGCCGACCTCGTCGTCGAGCAGCACGGTCTGTACCCGCGCCGCTGCCGGCAGGTGCGGATGTTCGACCACCTCGCGGTAGGCCACGCCGAGTTTGTCGAGCAGCAGCCGGATGACCGAGGGAGCGTGTGGGGTTGCGGTGTCCAGGGCAACTTCAGTCATGGTCCGTATCCACTGATTCTTTTAAACGCGAAGTATAACCAGCCTAGGGGCAAAACTGGATCCATTATGGGACTAGCGTCACACTTGGCCATATTGCTGGCCATGACGCAGCCAGCGATCAAGCAATGGGCTGACGTGCTCTGGCCAGCGTGCGATCAGGGCCTGGGCGGCGTCGCGTACGGCCGGCAGCAGGTCGGCGTCGCGCATCAGGTCGGCGACTTTGAACTGTAACAGGCCGGTCTGGCGGGTACCTAGCATCTCGCCCGGGCCACGCAGCTCCAGGTCTTTCTCGGCGATGATGAAGCCGTCGTTGGTTTCCCGCATGATCCCTAGCCGCTCGCGGCCGATCTGCGACAGTGGCGGGTGGTACAGCAGCACGCAATGGCTGACGGCGCTGCCCCGACCAACCCGGCCGCGCAGCTGGTGCAACTGGGCAAGGCCCAGGCGCTCGGGGTTCTCGATGATCATCAGGCTGGCATTGGGCACGTCCACACCCACCTCGATGACCGTGGTGGCGACCAGCAACTGCAGGTTGCCGGCTTTGAATTCGGCCATGATCTCAGCCTTTTCCGCCGGTTTCATGCGCCCGTGGATCAGCCCCACCCGCAACTCGCCCAAGGCGCTGCCCAGCTCCTCATAGGTGCTTTCGGCGGCCTGGCAGGTCAGTTCTTCGGATTCTTCGATCAGGGTGCACACCCAATAGGCCTGGCGCCCTTCGGCGCAGGCGGCGCGCACCCGCTCGACCACTTCGAAGCGGCGGCTGTCGGCCACCAGCACGGTGTTCACCGGTGTGCGCCCGGGCGGCAGCTCGTCGAGCACCGAGGTGTCCAGGTCGGCATAGGCGCTCATGGCCAGGGTGCGCGGAATTGGCGTGGCGGTCATGATCAGCTGGTGCGGGCACAATTCGCCGGCCACGCCCTTTTTGCGCAGGGCCAGGCGTTGCTGCACGCCAAAACGGTGCTGTTCATCGATGATCGCCAGGGCCAGGTGCTTGAACTTCACTTCTTCCTGGAACAGCGCGTGGGTGCCGACCACCATTGGCGCACCGTTGGCGATCTGCTCCAGGGCGGCTGCCCGGGCCTTGCCCTTGAGCTTGCCGGCCAGCCAGGCCACTTCGATGCCCAGCGGTTCGAGCCAGCGCTTGAAGGTGATGTAGTGCTGTTCGGCGAGGATCTCGGTAGGCGCCATCAAGGCCACCTGGTAGCCGGCTTCCAGGGCCTGCAGCGCGGCTAGGGCGGCGACCACGGTCTTGCCGGCACCCACATCGCCTTGCACCAGGCGCATCATCGGCTCGTGCTGGCTGAGGTCGTAGGCAATTTCGTTGGCCACCCGCTGCTGCGCGCCGGTCGGTTGGAAGCCCAAGTTGGCCAGGTATTGCGCCTGCAGGCGCTGGGCCTTGGGCAGCACCGGCGCGCGCAGGCTGCGCAGGCTTTCGCGCAGGCGTTGCTGCGACAGCTGGTGGGTCAGCAGTTCTTCGAAGGCCAGGCGGTGCTGGGCCCAGTGCTGGCCTTCGGCAAGCTCGTCGAGGTCGGCATCGGCCGGCGGGTTGTGCAGGTAGCGGATGGCATCGTCCAGCGGCGCCAGCTGGTAGTCCCGGGCCAGTTCGTCGGGCAGCCAGTCCGGCAGGCTGCGCGGGCCGAGCAGGCCCAGGCTCTGCTGGCACAGCAGGCGCAGGCGTTGCTGGGTGAGGCCTTCGGTGGACGGGTAGATCGGTGTCAGGGTCTGCTCGACCGGTGGCGGTGGTTCGTCGCCGTTCAGCGCGCGGTATTCCGGGTGGTAGATTTCCAGGCCCGAAGCGCCGGGGCGGGCCTCGCCGTAGCAGCGCAGGTGGGTGCCACGCTTGAGGCCCTCCTTCTGCGCGTTGCTGAAGTGGTAGAAGCGCAGGCTCAGTACACCGGTGCCGTCACCCAGGCGCACCACCAGGCTGCGGCGCTTGCCCATGGTCACGTCGGCGCCGCTGACTACCCCCTCGATCACCGCGTCCTGGCCAGGGCGCAGTTGGCCGATCGGCACCACGCGGGTGCGGTCCTGATAGCGCAGGGGCAGGTGGAACAATACATCCTGCAGGTTCTCCAGGCCGACCTTGGCGAGTTTCTCCGCCATGGCCTCGCCAACCCCCTTGAGTACCGTGACCGGGACCTTCGACAGCTCACTCATGACTCAGGCCGGCTGTTCCGCTGGGGTTTTGGCGACCGAGCACAGGCGGATCGAGTCGGCGAGGATCTCGATGGCCTTTGGCCGCGGGAAGCTGGCGCGCCAGGCGATGGCCACGGTGCGGAATGGAGCCGGTGCAGTCAGTGGGCGAACCTCGATGACGCCGGGGGCGTAATGGTGGCTGTGCACCGCCGATAGCGGCAGAATCGACACGCCAAGGCCCGAGGCTACCATGTGGCGGATGGTTTCCAGCGAGCTGGACTCCACCGTGGTGTGCTTGGATCCTTCACCGCCCTTGTTCAGCGTTGGGCAGGCTTCCAGTACCTGGTCGCGGAAGCAGTGGCCTTCACCAAGCAGCAACAGGCTCTTGTCGTTGAGCATGGCGGTGTCGATGGTCTTTTTCGCCGTCCACGGGTGGTCGGCCGGCATCAGGGCGCAGAACGGTTCATCGTACAGCGGCAGGGTCAGCACGTCGGCTTCGTTGAACGGCAGGGCGATGATCACCGCGTCCAGTTCACCGTTGCGCAGCTTTTCGCGCAGTACATGGGTGAAGTTCTCTTCGATGTACAGCGGCATCTGCGGCGCCACGCGGTGCAGCTGCGGGATCAGGTGCGGGAACAGGTACGGGCCGACGGTGTAGATGGCACCGACCTTGAGCGGGGCGGTGAGCTGATTCTTGCCGGCCTGGGCCAGTTCGCGAATGCCCTGGGCCTGCTCCAGCACCTTTTGTGCCTGGGCGACGATGCTTTCGCCGACCGGGGTCAGGCGGACCGCGCTCTTGCTGCGCTCGAAGATCAACACGCCAAGCTCATCCTCGAGCTTCTTCACACCGACCGACAGGGTCGGCTGGCTCACATGGCAGCGCTCGGCGGCATGGCCGAAGTGCTGTTCCTGGGCGAGTGTGACGATGTAGCGTAATTCTGTGAGGGTCATAACGTGCGTCCATGAAGTTGCGAGCCCAGCATAGCGGCTGCAATCGATAGACGCACGTTATCAGACTTGCCGATTTGTGACAGAAGCAAAAGTCTCAGCGGCGGTCCAGCGAGTAGACGAACGGTGCCACGACTTCGATCGTGCCATTGTTCAGCAACTCGGGTGGCGGCTTGGGTACCGTGCCGGCCCGACGAATCATTTCCAGTGTCGCCCGGTCCAGGGCGGCACTACCCGAGCCACCGGCCATGGAGTACGAAACCACCTTGCCTTCGGCGTCGACCACGAAGCGCAGGCGGTTGATGCCCTGCAGGCCGCGACGGCGCGCGTCTTCCGGGTAACGCTTGTACTTGGCCAGGTGACGCAGCAGGTCGCTCTGCCAGGTCGGCAGGGCGTTGCTGTTGGACGCAATGCTCGGCGCCGGTGCCGCGGACTTCTGCGGTGGCGTGTTGCTGGGCGGTGCGTCAACCGTTTGTTCGGTCGGTGGAGCTTCCTTCGGCGGCTCAGGCTTTTTCTCGGGCTTCGGCGGCTGCGGCTTGGCCTTCGGCTTGGGCGGCTTGGCAATGGCGATCTTGGGTTTGGGGGCCTCGGCCAGCTTCGGCAGCGGCGGTTCCTCGACCGGTGCCGGTGGCTGCGGCGCCGCTTTAGGGGGCGGTGGTGGCGCAGGCTCTGGCAACGGCGCCAGTTCGACCATCATGGCTGCCGGGGGCAGCTCGATGGCCTGGGGCACCGACCAGTTGAGCGTCAGCAGCACGGCGACCACGTGCACGCCCAGCACGATCGCCAGACTGCCACCGTAGCGCGCCATGTTAGAGCGCGTTCTTGTCATTTCTTGGCTGCCGTCTCGAGACCTACCAGACCGACTTTCAGGTAGCCGGCCGTGCGCATGTTGTTCATCACGTCCATCAGGTCACCGTAATCCACGCCTTTGTCAGCCTGGAAGAAGATGGTGGTTTCCTTGTCGCCCTTGGTCTTGGCATCGAGCATCGGGCCAAGCTGGTCGGGGGCAGGGACCTGATCGTCACCGACGTACAACTTCTGGTCGGCCTTGACGCTGACGAACACAGGTTTCTCGGGCCTCGGTGCCGGCTTGGCGGTCGAGGCCGGCAGGTCGACCTTGATGTCGACCGTGGCCAAGGGGGCTGCGACCATGAAGATGATCAGCAGCACCAGCATTACGTCGATGAACGGCGTAACGTTGATTTCGTGGTTTTCGGCGAGGTCGTCGCCACCTTCGTTGAGATGCAGGCCCATGGCTTACCCCACTTTCACCATGTGCGGGGCAACGCGATCGCTGCCCTGGTGGTCCAGGTCACGGCTGACCAGCAGCAGCACCTGGGCGGAGGCGTCGGACACCTGGGCCTTGTAGCCGGCGATGGAGCGGGCGAAGACGTTGTAGATGACCACGGCCGGAATTGCTGCGACCAGGCCCAGTGCGGTGGCCAGCAGGGCTTCGGCGATACCCGGGGCAACCACGGCCAGGTTGGTGGTCTGGGTCTTGGCGATGCCGATGAAGCTGTTCATGATGCCCCATACGGTACCGAACAGGCCGACGAATGGCGCAGTGGAGCCGATGGTGGCGAGTACGCCAGTGCCGCTGCTCATGGTGCGGCCGCTAGCGTGTACCAGGCGCTCCAGGCGGAAGCTGACGCGCTCCTTGATGCCTTCTTTTTCGCGGGCGTTGGCCGACAGGCGCATCTCTTCGAGGGCATCGTGGACCAGGGTGTGGGCCAGGGTGCCTTCTTTGTTGGAAACCTCGCTGGCTTCCTTGAGGCTGGCGGATTTCTTCAGCAGGGCGATTTCACCACGCAGGCGACGCTTGGCGCCCATCAGCTCGAAGCCTTTGGCGATCCAGATGGTCCAGGTGATGATGGAGGCGATGGCCAGGCCGATCATGACCGCCTTCACCACCACGTCGGCGTTCTTGTACATGCCCCATGGGGACAGGTCGTGGGCCATGCCCAGCGAGGTGTCTTCGACCAGGGCTTCGACGCTCGGGTCTACCGCGACCGGGGCATCAGCCGGGGTGGCGGCAACTGCGCCGTCAGCCGGTGCTGCGACTGGAGCAGTTGCCGGGGCAGCTGGTGCAGTAGCGGCTGCAGGCGTGGCAGCATTGGCAGTTGGCTCATCGGCCATGGCCACCGGGGCCAGCACCAGGCTGAGTGTCAGCGCGGCAATGGCGCGCCAGGTGCGCGACGGGGTTGGCGAAGCGGAAGGTTGAGTACGTGTCATGCTGGCCGGACCTGATGAAGAATGAAGTGAGCGTTCTCCAAGGCCTCGAGGTAGGCCGAGAACAATTTGGCGAGCATTATTGCAAGTAATTCTTGTTAACAAAAGTAATCTTGTTGCTTTTTTCGCCTATGGTCTAGCCATCCATCGTGTAGCGTGGTCGGGCTGATCAATTGGTCTAGGGAGTTTAGAGATGTCAGGCCTTTCCGTGATGGTGGTGGGATGTGGTGATGTAGGCGGGCGCCTTGCCCGGCAGATGCTTGCGCGCGGTTGGCAGGTGAGCGGCCTGCGTCGATCGGTCGGGCAGTTGCCTGCGGGTGTCGTGCCGGTGGCAGCGGACTTGTCCGTGCCATCGGTTCCCGACGCCTGGCCGCAGCGCGCGCCGGACTACCTGGTGTACTGCGTGGCGGCCAGCCAGCACGACGAGGCGGGTTACCAGGCAGCCTATGTCGACGGTTTGCGCCATGTGCTGGCCTGGCTGACCGAGCGTGGCCAACGCCCACGGCGCCTGCTGTTCGTGTCCAGCAGCAGCGTTTATGCACAGAAGGACGGCGAGTGGATCGAAGAAGGCGCGGCCACCGAGCCTGAAGGTTATTCCGGGCGGTTGATGCTGGAGGCTGAACGGCTGGCACTGGCCAGCGGCCTCCCGGCCAGCGTGGTGCGCCTGACCGGCATCTATGGCCCCGGCCGCGAGTGGCTGCTCAGCCAGGTGCGCCAGGGCTACCGCGTGGCCGAGGAGCCGCCGCTGTATGGCAACCGCATCCATGCCGAGGATGCTGCCGGCCTGTTGGCGTTCCTGTTGCAGGCGGATGCCGACGGCAAGGTGCTGGACGACTGCTACATCGGCGTCGACGACGACCCGGCGCCACTGGCCGATGTGGTGGCTTGGCTGCGGGCGTACATGGGAGTAACGGAGTGGTCGGATGAGCAGCGAGTGCGCCGTACCGGCAGCAAGCGCTGCAGCAATGCCCGGGCGCGGGCGTTGGGCTGGGCGCCGGTGTATCCGAGCTACAAGGAAGGTTATGCGGCCATCCTGAAAGGCCTGTGCTGAGGCTAATGGCCTCTTCGCGGGTAAACCCGCTCCCACAGATATACCACTGGTTTCAAGCCTGGCGGTGTACCTGTGGGAGCGGGTTTACCCGCGAAGAGGCCGGTGTGTTCGGCCGCGATTCAGCAAGTATCAATCCAGCTCCAGCACCCACTGGCGCTTACCGGCCGCCAACACTGGCATTTCATCCGGCTGCGCACGGTTCACCGCCTGGAAGATCTCCAGCTTGTCGCCATCGCGCTTGAGGATGAACGGCGCGCCACGCTGGTTGCGCTCCAGCCACAGGCTGTCGTTGCTGCCACCCATGGTCGCGCAATCACCCGCCAGGCACAGGGCGAAACGGTCCGGCCCCGGCAGGCCGGTGACGTTGCCGGTGTCGCCGAAGCGCACGCTGGCACCTTTGCCCTGGCCTTCGACAATCTTCCAGTTGCCGCCCAGATAGGCCTGGTACAGGGCTTTCTCGAAGCTGCTGCCCAGTGGCGCATTGGCCGCCGTCGGCGCTTTGGCGCGCACGAAGGTCTGCTTGCCGCCGTTTTGATCGACAGCCTGCAGTTCGTCGCCATCGAGCGACAGCTGTTCGGTCTGGCCGCCCTGGAAGCTGGCCTGCCATTGCTTGTCGGTGGCGCTCAGCTGGCCGTCGGCCGCTTCGAAACCATTGCTGTAGCTGGCCTGTTGGCTGGCAACGTCGAGCTTCCACTCGAACACCGGCCCGTGCTCATTGAGCGCCTGGCGCAGGCTGCCGCCCTTGACGGCCGCATTGATGGCGTCCTGGTTGATCCAGGTGCCGTTGAAATCTTCGGGTTTGTGGCTGGCGCAGCCGCCCAGAAGCAGGGCTGCCAGCGCTAGGGGCAGTGCTTGACGCATGACGGGGTAACCTTGCAGAGAAGGGAAGGTGACGGGCAGGGCGCCCGTCACCGGGGCATCATTCGATGACCAGGATGGCGTCCATTTCGACCTGGGCGCCTTTCGGCAGCGCGGCAACGCCGATGGCGGCGCGGGCCGGGTAAGGCTGCTCGAAGTAGCGGCCCATCACCTCGTTGACCTTGGCGAAGTGGCTCAGGTCGGTGAGGAAGATGTTCAGCTTGACGATGTCCTTGAACGAACCGCCAGCAGCTTCAGCCACGGCCTTGAGGTTCTCGAACACTTGTACGGTCTGGGCTTCGAAGCCTTCGACCAGTTCCATGGTCTTCGGGTCCAGCGGGATCTGGCCCGACATGTACACGGTGTTGCCGGCCTTGATCGCCTGCGAGTAGGTGCCGATGGCGGCAGGGGCCTTGTCGCTGTTGATGACGGTCTTGCTCATGATGACTCCTTGCGGTTGGCGGACTACGTACGCATGCGGGTGATGCGGACCACACCGGTCAGGGTACGCAGCTTCTTGATCACACGCGCCAGGTGCACGCGGTCGTGCACGCTGACCACCAGTTGGACCACGCTGATACGGCCGTCGCGTTCGTCCATGCTGATTTTCTCGATGTTGCCGTCGGCAGCGTTGACACTGCTGGCCAGCAAGGCAATCAGGCCGCGCTGGTGCTCCAGTTCGACACGCAGCTCGACATTGAATTCACCGGTGATGTCCTTGGCCCAGGAGAGCTGTACGCATTTCTCGGGGTTGTGGCGGATTTCACTGATGTTGCGGCAGTTTTCCAGGTGCACGACCATGCCCTTGCCGGCTGACAGGTGGCCCACGATCGGGTCGCCCGGGATCGGCGTGCAGCACTTGGCGTAGCTCAGCACCAGGCCTTCGGTACCGCGGATCGCCAGCGGGCCTTCCGGTGCTGGCAACTGCTCGCCTTCGGCCGACAGCAGGCGGCGTGCGACCACGTAGGCCATGCGGTTGCCCAGGCCGATGTCTTCGAGCAGGTCTTCGATCAGTTCCAGGCGGTACTCGGCGAGAATCGCCTGGATACGTTCCTGGGGGATCATCTCCAGGCTGCTGTCGAAGCCGGTGAGCACCTTGTTCAGCAGGCGTTCACCCAGGCTGATGGACTCGGAGCGACGCTGCTGCTTGAGCGCGTGGCGGATGTGCGTACGCGCCTTGCCGGTAACCACGAAGTTGAGCCAGGCCGGGTTCGGCCGTGCGCCCGGGGCGCTGACGATTTCCACCGTCGAGCCGCTTTGCAGCGGTTCGGACAGCGGCGCCAAGCGGCGGTTGATGCGGCAGGCGATGCAGCTGTTGCCGACGTCGGTGTGCACCGCGTAGGCGAAGTCGACGGCCGTGGAGCCTTTGGGCAGCTCCATGATGCGGCCTTTGGGCGTGAACACGTAGACCTCGTCCGGGAACAGGTCGATCTTCACGCTCTCGATGAATTCCAGCGAGTTGCCGGCACGTTGCTGCAGCTCGAGGATGCCCTTGACCCACTGGCGGGCGCGGGCGTGGCTGCCCTTGGGCTGCTCGTCGTCATTGGACTTGTACAGCCAGTGCGCGGCGATGCCGTTGTTGGCCATCTCCTCCATCTCGCGGGTGCGGATCTGGATTTCGATGGGCACGCCGTGCATGCCGAACAGCGTGGTGTGCAACGACTGGTAGCCGTTGGCCTTGGGGATCGCGATGTAATCCTTGAAGCGGCCAGGCAGCGGCTTGTACAGGTTGTGCACCGCACCGAGTACGCGGTAGCAGGTGTCTACCTTGTCGACGACGATGCGGAAGGCGTACACGTCCATGATTTCGTTGAAGGCGCGGCGCTTGCCGCGCATCTTCTTGTAGATGCCATAGAGGTGTTTCTGTCGGCCGCTGACCTCGCCCTCGATGCCGTCGGCAGCCAGGCAGTTGGCCAGCGAATGCTCGATCTTGGCGACGATTTCCTTGCGGTTGCCGCGAGCGCTTTTCACCGCACGGTGGATCAGCGACGAACGCATCGGATGCATGGCCTTGAAGCCGAGGTCCTCGAACTCCACGCGCACGGTGTGCATGCCCAGGCGATTGGCGATGGGGGCGTAGATCTCGAGGGTTTCCTTGGCGATGCGCCGGCGTTTTTCGCCAGACAGCACTTCCAGGGTGCGCATGTTGTGCAGGCGGTCGGCCAGCTTGACCAGGATCACGCGGATATCGCGGGCCATGGCCATGGCCATCTTCTGGAAGTTTTCGGCCTGCGCCTCGGCCTTGGTCTCGAAGTTCATCTGGGTCAGCTTGCTGACCCCGTCGACCAGTTCGGCCACGGTCTCGCCAAACTGCTGGCTGAGTGCTTCCTTGGCGATGCCGGTATCTTCGATCACATCGTGCAGCATGGCCGCCATCAGGCTCTGATGGTCCATGTGCATGTCAGCGAGGATGCTGGCCACGGCCAGCGGGTGGGTCACGTAGGGCTCGCCACTGCGGCGGCGCTGCCCATCGTGGGCCTGTTCGGCGTAGAAATAGGCACGCCGGACCAGGTTGACCTGTTCGGGGCCAAGATAGGTCGACAGCCGTTCGGCCAAGGCTTCTATACCCGGCATGGGTTTACCTCCTGCCGAGGAAGGGGGCCTTGCGCCGTGCGACGTCGACCTGGCATCAATCAGACAGCCTCGTTGTTCTCGTCCTCGAACGCGGCGAACACCGGATCCTCGGTGACGATCTCTTCAGCGGCGATGAACTCGTTGGTGACGATGCCTTCGGCGATTTCACGCAGGGCAACAACGGTCGGCTTGTCGTTTTCCCACGCAACGCGTGGCTCTTTGCCGCCGGTCGCCAGCTGGCGAGCGCGCTTGGTCGAGAGCATGACCAGCTCAAAGCGGTTATCCACGTGTTCCAGGCAGTCTTCAACAGTTACGCGGGCCATGGTCTTCCTCAGTAGCAATTGCGGTGGGCGTGCAGCCCGATAATGGGCAGGCGGACTCGATAGTTTAAAAAATCACCAGCCAATAGGGAAGCGCTGTTTTGTCGGGTGGTTACCTTCAAGCCCTGTGTTGCCTTCTTCGCGGCTAAAGCCGCTCCCACAGGGACCGCATTGTCCTCAGGTCCATCACCGCACCCTGTGGGAGCGGCTTCAGCCGCGAAAGGGCCGCAACAGACACCCTCGATACGTGAGCCTGACGATAACCTCAGAGCATCGCGTCACGCAACCGCGGGGTCAGCTCCTCGAACAGGGTCTGCACCGAGCGCAACGCCCGGCAGTCCGGCCGGGTCAGCAGCCACAGCTGGGTGTCACAACCCGGCAGCGGCCCGCTCAGCGCATCCACCCCGGGCAGCGCGTGCACCATGTAGTCCGGCAACGCTGCCACGCCGAGCCCGGCCGTGACCAGCTGGGCGATGGTCGACATGCCGCTGCACTGGTAGCGCGGGCTCAACCCCGGGTGCTGCTGGTTGCGCCAGACCACCGTGGGGTGGTCCTGCATCGAGTCGTCGGGGGCGATCCACGGCACGCTGGCAGGTGACTCTGCCAGGCGTTCGCGCCATTGCGGCTGGCCGCAGACCACGTAGGAGGTGGACCCCAGGTTGCGGCCCACCAGGTGCTCTGGTGGCGTGTTGGTCAGGCGCAGGGCAATGTCGGCATCGCGCCGGCTGAGATTGGCGAAGGTATTGGAGGTGCCCATCTCCAGCGACAAGGCCGGGTAGTTGGGCATGAACTCGGCCAGAGCCGGCAGCAGCAGGCTATGCATCACCGCCTCGGTACAGGTCAGCCGCACCGTGCCGCTGACCACCTGCTCGCCACTGGTCATGGCGATGCGCGCCGCCTCCAGCGCCTGCTCGGCGCGCTCGGCCTGTTCGGCCAAGGCCTGGGCGGTGTCAGTCGGCAGGTAGCCCTTGCGGCTCTTGACGAACAAGGCGGTGCCCAGCGCCGACTCCAGCCGGCGGATCGAGCGGAAGACCGTCGACACATCGACCTTGAGCAGCTCGGCGGCCTTGGCCAGCGAGCGGCCACGTTCCAGGGCCAGGACCAGGGAGAGGTCGGCATGGGTAATCTGATATTGCATTGGTGCACGCTCTGCTTGCCGAATTGCCAATGTCTGTTGCGTTTTGGCCATTTTATAGTGGAACGGCCCCCGGGAATCAATGCGCCCGGTCGGGTAACCAATCCCCACGATGGGAAAGTGAAAAGAACAACAGCTGCAACCATCGTCGCCCGTGAGGCGCCAGCCGTATCCCCCACATCGCCGCAGCAAATCAAAGGATGTACAGCCATGACGTCGGTAACCCCGTGCGCCAGTTCTTCCAGCGAGATGAATGACTTCCTCCAGGCCCATCCGGACACGCAGTACGTCGACCTGCTGATCTCCGACATGAACGGCGTGGTACGTGGCAAGCGCATCGAGCGGGCCAGCCTGCACAAGGTGTACGAGAAGGGCATCAACCTGCCGGCATCGCTGTTCGCCCTGGACATCAACGGGTCCACTGTCGAGAGCACCGGCCTTGGCCTGGACATCGGCGATGCCGACCGCATCTGCTTCCCGATCCCCGGCACGCTGTCGGACGAGCCGTGGCAGAAGCGCCCCACCGCCCAGCTGCTGATGACCATGCATGAGCTCGATGGCCAGCCGTTCTTCGCCGACCCGCGCGAAGTGCTGCGCCAGGTGGTGAGCAAGTTCGATGACCTGGGCCTGGATATCTGCGCCGCGTTCGAGCTTGAGTTCTACCTGATCGACCAGGACAACCTCAACGGTCGCCCGCAGCCGCCGCGCTCGCCGATTTCCGGCAAGCGCCCGCAGTCGACCCAGGTATACCTGATCGACGACCTCGACGAATATGCCGACTGCCTGCAGGACATGCTCGAAGCCGCCAAGGAGCAGGGCCTGCCCGCCGATGCCATCGTCAAGGAAAGCGCCCCGGCACAGTTCGAAGTCAACCTGCACCATGTGGCTGACCCGCTGAAGGCCTGTGACTACGCGATCCTGCTCAAGCGCCTGATCAAGAACGTTGCCTACGACCATGAAATGGACACCACCTTCATGGCCAAGCCTTACCCAGGCCAGGCAGGCAACGGCCTGCACGTGCACATTTCGTTGCTGGACAAGAAAACCGGGAAGAACATCTTCGCCAGCGACGATCCGCTGCAAAGCGACGCGTTGCGCCACGCCATCGGTGGTGTGTTGGAGACCATGCCCGCTTCGATGGCCTTCCTCTGCCCGAACATCAACTCTTACCGCCGCTTCGGCGCGCAGTTCTACGTGCCCAATGCGCCAAGCTGGGGCCTGGACAACCGCACCGTGGCCGTGCGCGTGCCCACTGACAGCAGCGACAACGTGCGCCTCGAGCACCGCGTGGCCGGCGCCGACGCCAACCCCTACCTGATGCTCGCGGCGATCCTCGCCGGTGTTCACCATGGCCTGACCAATCAGGTCGAGCCGCAGGCACCGATCGAAGGCAACTCCTACGAACAGCTGGAGCAGAGCCTGCCGAACAACCTGCGCGATGCCTTGCGCGCCCTGGACGACAGCGAAGTCCTCAATCAATACATCAGCCCGGACTACATCGATATCTTCGTGGCCTGCAAGGAAAGCGAACTGGCCGAGTTCGAAGTGTCGATTTCCGACCTCGAGTACAACTGGTACCTGCACACGGTGTAAGCCCATGAGCGCAAATGCGGTCCCCTTGATCGGTGTCAGCGCCTGCCGCCAGCAGGTGGGGAAGAACTCGTCGCATACGGTAGGCGACAAGTATGTCGAGGCGGCCGGATTTGCCGGCTTGCCATTGATCTTGCCGGCCCGCGACGGGGGCAGTGACACGCAGGCGTTGCTGGCTCGTCTGCACGGCATTGTTTTTACCGGCTCACCTTCAAATATCGAACCGCATCATTACAATGGCGCCCCCAGCGCGGCGGGTACCCGGCACGATCTGGCACGCGATCGCCTGACCCTGCCGCTGTTGCAGGCGGCCATTGCCGCCGGTGTGCCGGTGTTCTGTATTTGCCGTGGCTACCAGGAATTGAATGTGGCCCTGGGCGGCAGCCTGCACCAGCGTGTGCAGGAACTACCCGGCCACCTTGACCACCGTGAACCTGAGGACGCACCCCTGGAGGTGCAATACGGCGCTCGTCACCTTGTCGGCATCGAGCCTGGCGGGTTGTTCGAGCGCCTGGGCCTGGCTGCGCAGTTCGAGGTCAACTCGCTGCACAGTCAGGGCATCGACCGCCTGGCCCCGGGCCTGCGCGTCGAGGCACGGGCCCCGGATGGCCTGATCGAAGCGGTGTCCATGCCTGCGGCGCCGGGCTTTGTGCTCGGCGTGCAGTGGCACCCGGAGTGGCGATTTACCGAAAACCCGGTCTCGCTGCGCCTGTTCCAGGCGTTTCGCGAGGCCTGCATTGCTTACGCTACACGGGAGGGCGCACGGCAGGAGGCATTCTGACGTCACCCGAAGGTCTCGGATGACTTGTTCCCAGCAGCAAGCTTTCAATGAGTGAAAGCGGGCCTTGTACGCAAGGCCCGTGAAAACAATTCCAAAATTTACGGCAAATACTCATGAGCAATTACACAGAAGCCGGCCGCCCACCCGATGTGGCGGCCGACGCGGGCAACACCCAGCGCAGCAAGGGCCTGGCCACGGGCCGGCTGGGCTTGCTGGCCAGCGTGGTGCTGGGCATTTCCACAATCGCCCCGGTCTACACCCTGACCGGCGCCCTTGGCCCGACCGTGCGTGAAGTGGGCGCGCACCTGCCGGCGGTGTTCATCGTCGGCTTCCTGCCGATGCTGCTGGTGGCCCTGGGCTACCGCGAACTGAACTCGGCGGAGCCGGACAGCGGTACTTCGTTTACCTGGTCGGCGCGTGCTTTCGGCCCGATGATCGGCTGGATCGGTGGCTGGGGCCTGGTGGTCGCCACCACCATCGTGTTGTCGAACCTGGCAGGGGTAGCGGTCGACTTCTTCTACCTGTTCCTTGGCCAGATCACCGGCAAGCATGAGCTGGCGGCATTGGCCGACAACCTGCTCATCAACATAACCACCTGTTGCGTGTTCATCGCCCTGGCGGTGTGGATCTGCTGTCGCGGCATGACCACCACCATGACCGTGCAATACGGCCTGGTGGCCCTGCAGTTGCTGGTGCTGATCGGCTTTGCCTTTGCCGCTTTCGGCGAAACCACGGCGCCGCCACCGCTGGAATTCGATTTCGCCTGGTTCAACCCGTTCGGCGTCGAATCGTTCTCGGCCTTTGCCGCCGGGCTGTCGCTGTCGATCTTCATCTTCTGGGGTTGGGATGTATGCCTGACCGTCAGCGAGGAATCGGTCGGCAGTGACGAGGTGCCGGGCAAGGCGGCCACCTGGACCGTGCTGCTGATCCTCGGCCTGTACCTGTTCACCGCCATTGCCACCCTGCAGTTTGCTGGTATCAGCGAACAGGGCCTGGGCCTGAACAACCCGCGCATCCAGGAAAACGTCTTTGCTCACCTGGCCGGCCCGGTCATGGGGCCGCTGGCGATTCTGATGTCCATCGCGGTGCTGGCCAGCACCGCGGCGTCGCTGCAGTCGACCTTCGTGTCGCCTGCGCGCACCCTATTGGCCATGGGTTACTACGGTGCGGTGCCGCAGAAGTTCGCCAGCGTCTGCCCGCGTTCGCAGACCCCGCGTTACGCCACCATCTGCGCTGGTGTGGCTGCGGGCCTGTTCTACGTGACCATGCGCACCCTTAGCGAGAACGTGTTGGCAGACACTATCACTGCGCTGGGCATGATGATCTGCTTCTACTATTCGCTGACGGCCTTCGCCTGTGTCTGGTACTTCCGCCACAGCCTGTTCGACAGTCTGCGCCACTTCCTGATGCGCGGCCTGTGCCCGCTGGTGGGTGGGGTTATCCTGTCGGTGATCTTTTTGCGTACCGCCATCGACAGCGCCTCGCCGGACTTCGGCAGCGGCTCGCATGTGGGCGGGCTGGGGCTGGTGTTCGTGATCGCCGCGATCATCTCGGTGCTGGGGATCGTGCTGATGATGCTGTCGCGCCTGCGCGCGCCGGCGTACTTCCTGGGGGCTACCCTGCGTCAGCAGGCTACCTTGCCTTTGCAGGAATAAAGCTGGGGGGCGCTTTGCGCCCCATTCGCAGCACAAGGCTGCTCCTACAATGGCGCGATGTACGCTGTCGATGTAGGAGCAGCCTTGTGCTGCGAATGGGCTGCAAGGCAGCCCCGCTCGGTCTCTCAGGAAAGCAATTCTTTCAGCAGCCCGCTGTTGCGCTGTTGCTGCTTCTTCAGCCGCAGGCGATTGGAGCGGAACACCGCTTTCAAGTCTTCCAGCGCCACATCGAAATCATCGTTGATGATCACGTAGTCGTACTCGTCGTAGTGCACCATCTCGCTGACCGCTTCCTGCATGCGCCCGGCAATGATTTCTTCGCTATCCTGCCCGCGGCCATCCAGGCGCTCGCGCAGGGCCTGCTGGCTTGGCGGCAGGATGAACACCGACAAAGCCTCGGGCATCAGCTTGCGTACCTGCTGGGCGCCTTGCCAGTCGATCTCCAGGATCAGGTCATTGCCCTGGTCGAGCACCTCTTGCAGCGCGCTGCGCGAAGTCCCGTAGAAATTGCCGAACACTTCGGCGTGCTCCAGGAAGTCACCCTTGGCGATCAGCCCCTTGAAGTCGTCATGGCTGACGAAGTGGTAGTTAACGCCGTGCTGCTCGCCCGGGCGCATGGCGCGGGTGGTGTGCGAGACCGAGACGCTTACGCGCTTGTCGGCCTTGATCAGGGCGGTGACCAGGCTGGTCTTGCCGGCGCCCGAAGGGGCCGAAACGATGTAGAGGGTGCCGCTGCTGTGGTTCATGGTCGGTGTGGCCTTACTCGATGTTCTGTACTTGTTCACGCATCTGTTCGATCAATACCTTCAGGTTGACCGCCGCTTGCGTGCTGCGTGGGTCGAAGGCCTTGGAGCCTAGGGTATTGGCCTCGCGGTTGAGTTCCTGCATCAGGAAGTCCAGGCGCCGGCCGGCGGCACCGCCACCCTTGAGTACCCTACGTACTTCGGTGACGTGAGTGCTGAGGCGGTCGAGTTCCTCGGCCACGTCGCTTTTCTGCGCCAGCAGCACCATCTCCTGCTCCAGGCGCTGCGGGTCGAGTTCGGCCTGCATGTCGCCGAAGCGGTCGAGGATCTTCTGCCGTTGTGCTGCCAGCATCTGCGGCACCAGGGCACGCAGGGTGGTGACTTCGCTGGCCATGTTGTCCAAACGTTCGTTGATCAGCCGGGCCAGTTCCTGGCCTTCACGCTGGCGCCCGGCCTTGAGCTCGGCCAGCGCCTCGTCGAACAACGCCATGGCTTCTGTATTCAGTGCCTGCGGATCGCTGGCGTCGGCCACCAGCACGCCTGGCCACGACAGCACCTCCAGCGGGTTCAGTGGTGCCGGCTGCTTGATCAGCCCGGCCACTTCCTCGGCGGCGGCAACCAGCTGGGCGGCGCGCTCGCGGTCCACCTTCAGCGGTTTGCCGTTGCTGTCTTCGTTGAGGCGCAAGGTGCATTCCACCTTGCCCCGCGACAGGCCCTGGCGCAGGCCTTCCCGCACGGCGCCTTCGAGGTCGCGCAGGGCCTCGGGCAGGCGCAGGTGCGGCTCCAGGTAACGGTGGTTGACCGAGCGCAGCTCCCAGACCAGGGTGCCTTGGCTGCCGGCGCGCTCGACTCGAGCAAAAGCGGTCATGCTGTGCACCATGGGGAGTACCTCGCGTATATGAATGAACGGTGGGAGCCTCTCGGCTGCAAGGCGCAGGATTGTAGCGCAGTGGGGCCTTGGCGCCCAATCCACCCATGTTACCGACGGGTGGCCTGGCCGGTAGGAAAAGGCGACGGGCTGTGCCGGGCGCGACAATAGGCATGTCTTCCCCGGGCCGTGGGCTCTATAATGCTCGGCAGATTCAAAGTCCCAGTACAGGTATCCCAGATGAAACGTCCAAGTGGTCGCGCCGCCGATCAGCTCCGCTCGATCCGCATCACCCGCAACTACACCAAGCACGCCGAAGGGTCGGTACTGGTCGAGTTCGGTGACACAAAGGTCATCTGCACGGTCAGCGTGGAAAACGGTGTGCCGCGCTTCCTCAAAGGCCAGGGCCAAGGCTGGCTGACTGCCGAGTATGGCATGCTGCCGCGTTCCACCGGCGAGCGTAACCAGCGCGAAGCCAGCCGTGGCAAGCAGGGTGGCCGCACCCTGGAAATCCAGCGCCTGATCGGCCGCTCGCTGCGCGCTGCGCTGGACATGAGCAAACTCGGTGACATTACCCTGTACGTCGACTGCGACGTGATCCAGGCCGATGGCGGTACCCGTACCGCGTCCATCACTGGTGCCATGGTCGCCCTGTGCGATGCCCTGGCGGTGATCAAGAAGCGCGGTGGCCTGAAGGCCGGCAACCCGCTCAAGCACATGATCGCCGCAGTGTCGGTGGGCATGTACCAGGGCGAAGCGGTGCTCGACCTGGACTACCTGGAAGACTCCGCTGCCGAAACCGACCTGAACGTGGTCATGACCAGCGCCGGTGGTTTCATCGAAGTGCAGGGTACTGCCGAAGGTGCGCCGTTCCAGCCTGAAGACTTCAACGCGATGCTCGCTCTGGCACAGAAGGGCATGACCGAGATCTTCGAACTGCAGCAGGCGGCGCTGGCCGACTGAACCCAGCCAGGGAGGTGCGGGGCATGAGCGAATCCAACCTGTCGATCACCCCGCCCAATGCCGAAATCCGGCAGTGGGCGATGTTCTGCCACCTCTCCGCGCTGCTGGGCCTGGTGTTGCCGCTCGGGCACTTGCTGGGCCCGCTGGTGCTGTGGCACCTCAAGCGCGAGCAAGACCCTTTCATCGACGCCCAGGGCAAAGAGGCGCTGAACTTTCAGATCAGCGTGACCATTGCCGGGTTCATCTGCTTCCTGCTGATGTTCGTGTTCATCGGGCTGATGCTGTTCGCCATGCTGATGGTGGCGGTGCTGGTACTGATCATCATTGCCGCGGTGCGGGCCAATGAAGGCAAGCCGTATCGCTACCCGATGATCTGGCGGCCGATCAAATAGCCATTGGGGCTGCTTGCAGCCCATCGCGACACAAGGCCGCTCCTACAGGGGAATGCGTAATCCTGTAGGAGCGGCCTTGTGTCGCGATGGGCCGCAAAGCGGCCCCAATCGGCTGTTAGATGGTCAACGTCCAGTCATAGTCGACAATCAGCGGCGCATGCTGGGAGAAGCGCGGCTGACGCGGCAGGCGGGCGTTGCGCACGAAGCGGCGCAGGCCCGGGGTGAGGATCTGGTAGTCGAACCGGTAGCCCAGGTTGAGCATCTCCGCCTGCTCGTTGTCCGGCCACCAGCTGTACTGGTCGCCTTCACGGCTGACTTCGCGCAGGGCATCGACGTAACCCATCTCGCCAGTGATCGCGTCCATCCAGGCACGCTCAGGTGCCAGGAAGCCCGGCGACTGCTGGCTGTCACGCCAGTTCTTGATGTCGAGCTTCTGCTGCGCCACGTAGAACGAGCCGCAGTAGATGTATTCGCGACGCTTGCGACGCTGTTTGTCCAGGTACTTGGCGAAGTCGTCCATCAACTTGAACTTCTGGTTCAAGTCTTCGTCGCCGTTCATGCCCGAAGGCAGCAGCAGGCTGGCAATACTGACTTTGTCGAAATCTGCTTGCAGGTAACGCCCGTAGCGGTCGGCTGTCTCGAAGCCCAGGCCGGTGATGACTGCCTTGGGCTGCATGCGCGAATACAGGGCCACACCACCTTGGGCTGGCACCTCCGCGTCGCAGGCATAAAGGAAATAGCCATCGAGCTGGAAAGCTGGGTCATCGAGTTCAAAGGCCGAGGCGCGGGTATCCTGAAGGCAGATGACGTCGGCATTCTGGGCTTGCAGCCAGCTGAGCAAACCACGCTCGGCCGCAGCCTGAATGCCATTTACGTTCACACTGATGATCCGCATAAATGGCCCCAAAAATCTCGTGCGTGTATGATACCCGAGCTCAACCCATTTAGCTAAATCCGTGGTGTCCGGGACTATCCATGCAGCCGTATCAGCGCGACTTCATCCGTTTTGCCATCGATCGCGGGGTACTGCGTTTCGGTGAATTCACCCTGAAATCGGGGCGTACCAGCCCGTATTTCTTCAATGCCGGCCTGTTCAACACCGGTTCCGCCCTGGCCGAACTGGGCCGTTGCTATGCCGCAGCCATCGTCGACAGCAAGATCCCGTTCGATGTGCTTTTCGGCCCGGCCTACAAGGGTATCCCGCTGGCAGCGACTACTGCCGTGGCCCTTGCCGATCAGCATCAGCTCGATGTGCCATGGTGCTTCAACCGCAAAGAAGCCAAGGACCACGGTGAAGGTGGCAGCCTGGTCGGCGCGCCGCTGGCCGGTGACGTGCTGATCATCGACGATGTGATCACTGCTGGTACCGCCATTCGTGAGGTCATGCAGATCATCAATGCCCAGCAGGCCAAGGCCGCTGGCGTGCTGATCGCGCTGAACCGCGAAGAGCGTGGCAATGGCGAGCTGTCGGCGATTCAGGAAGTGGAGCGCGACTTCGGTATTCCGGTGGTCAGCATCGTTTCGCTGACGCAGGTGCTGGAATTCCTGGCTGATGACCCGCAGCTGAAGCAGCACCTGCCGGCTGTGGAAGCTTACCGGGCGCAGTACGGGATCTGATCCGGGCCTGGAAATGAAAAAGGCGACCTTCTTGTGAAGGTCGCCTTTTTTGTGTCGCCTGTTCTGGCCTCTTCGCGGGTAAACCCGCTCCCACAGGGTTGGCGCTATCCCTGTGGGAGCGGGCGTGCCCGCGAAGAGGTCAGTGCAGGTTAACCAACCAATCAGCGCGGCTTGCGGTTGGTAATCAGGGTACCCACGCCGCTGTCGGTGAAGATCTCCAGCAGCACCGCATTCGGCACGCGGCCATCGATGATGTGCGAGCTGTTCACGCCGCCCTGCACCGCATCCAGCGCGCACTTGATCTTCGGCAGCATGCCGCCGTAGATGGTGCCGTCGGCGATCAGTTCGTTGACCTGCTCGGTGGTCAGGCCGGTCAGTACCTCGCCCTGCTTGTCCATCAGGCCGGCGATGTTGGTCAGCAGCATCAGCTTCTCGGCCTTCAGCGCCTCGGCTACCTTGCCCGCCACCAGGTCGGCGTTGATGTTGTACGACTCACCGTTGGCACCCACGCCGATCGGCGCGATCACCGGGATGAAGTCGCCCTTCACCAGCATGTTCAGCAGGTCGGTGTTCACGCTTACCACTTCGCCCACGTGGCCGATGTCGATGATTTCCGGGGTGGTCATCTCGGGCGTCTGGCGGCTGACGGTCAGCTTGCGGGCGCGGATCAGCTCCGCGTCCTTGCCGGTCAGGCCGATGGCGCTGCCGCCGTGGCGGTTGATCAGGTTGACGATGTCCTTGTTCACCTGGCCACCCAGCACCATCTCCACCACGTCCATGGTCGCCGAGTCGGTGACGCGCATGCCGTCGATGAAGTGGCTTTCGATCGACAGGCGCTTGAGCAGGTCGCCGATCTGCGGGCCACCACCGTGGACCACCACCGGGTTGATGCCCACAGCCTTCATCAGCACGATGTCACGGGCGAAGCCGGTCTTGAGCTCCTCGCTCTCCATCGCGTTGCCGCCGTACTTGATCACCAGGGTCTTGCCGACAAAGCGGCGAATGTAAGGCAGTGCTTCGGACAAAACCTCGGCTACATGGGAAGCGGCATCGCGATCGAGGGTCATGCAGGGCTCCTGTAAGGAACAGATAGTCGGTCAGAACGGCAGTTGCAGCTCAGGCTCAACCCGCAGCAACTGGGTACGGAAAACATCCTTGATACGTTGCAATTCGGCGTCGCTGTCGGCCTCGAAGCGCAGCACCAGCACCGGGGTGGTGTTGGAGGCGCGAACCAGGCCCCAGCCGTGAGCGTAATCCACCCGCACACCGTCGATGGTGGTCAGGTTGGCTTCGCCCCAGTCGGCGTCGCGTTGCAGTGCATCAATGATGCTGAATTTACCCTCGTCGGTCACATCAATATTGATTTCCGGCGTGGAAATATCGTTCGGGAACGCGGCGAACAGGTTTTCGGCGCTCTGCCCGGCCTTGCTGAGGATCTCCAGCAGGCGCGCGGCGCTGTAGATGCCATCGTCGAAACCGTACCAGCGTTCCTTGATGAAGATGTGACCGCTCATCTCGCCGGCCAGCAGCGAGCCGGTCTGCTTCATCTTCTTCTTGATCAGCGAGTGACCAGTCTTCCACATCAGTGCGCGGCCGCCGTGCTGCTCGATCAGCGGGGTCAGGCGACGGGTGCATTTGACGTCGAAAATGATCTCGGCGCCCGGGTTGCGCGACAGCACGTCCTGGGCAAACAGCATCAGCAGACGGTCTGGGTAGACGATGCTGCCGGTGTTGGTCACCACGCCGACGCGGTCGCCGTCACCGTCGAAGGCCAGGCCGATATCGGCGCCGGTTTCCTTGACCTTGGCGATCAGGTCTTCGAGGTTTTCCGGCTTGCCCGGGTCCGGGTGATGGTTGGGGAAGTTGCCGTCGACTTCGCAGAACAGCGGGATCACTTCGCAGCCCAGGGCTTCGATCAGTTGCGGCGCGACCACGCCGGCGGCACCGTTGCCGCAGTCCACGACCACCTTGAGCTTCCTGGCCAGCTTCACGTCTTCGACGATCTGCTGGAAGTAGCGGTCAAGGATCTCGACCTTTTCCACGCGGCCTTCGGCGCGGCTCAGGTTGTTGGTTTTCAGGCGGGTCAGCAGTGCCTGGATCTGTTCGTTGGCCAAGGTATCGCCGGCGATGACGATCTTGAAGCCGTTGTAGTCCGACGGGTTGTGGCTGCCGGTCAGCATCACGCCCGACTTGCCGGCCAGCACGTTGGCTGCGTAGTACAGCGCCGGGGTGGGTACCAGGCCGACGTCGCTGACCTGGCAGCCAGCATCGACCAGGCCCTTGATCAGCTGTTCGACCAGCATCGGGCCGGACAGGCGGCCATCGCGGCCGACCGAAACCTGCGGTTCGCCCTGGGCCAGGCTCTGCGCGCCGATGGCGCGGCCGATCCAGTAGGCGGTTTCGGCGTGAAGGGTCTTGCCGACCACGCCGCGAATGTCATACGCGCGGAAAATGCTGTCTGGCAGCGCGGCGGGTGCCAGGTGGGCCATGTCGTTCATCTCTGGAAGCTCCATTAGTCAAAGGCTTTCTGGGCAGGCGCAAACTGAACGCTTGGACGGTGGTTTCGCCAGAGAGTTCGCCATCCTTGGCCTGAACGGTCATTTCTCGGCTCAGTGGCTGCCGGAATGGCCGAAGCCGCCAGCGCCGCGCTGGCTTTCATCGAACGCTTCGACGATGTCGAAATGGGCTTGTACCACGGGGACCAGCACCAGCTGGGCAATGCGCTCGCCAACGGCGATGGTGAACGGCGTGTTGCCACGGTTCCAGCACGACACCATCAACTCGCCCTGGTAGTCCGAGTCGATCAGCCCGACCAGGTTGCCCAGCACGATGCCGTGCTTATGGCCCAAACCCGAGCGCGGCAGAATCACCGCCGCCAGGCTCGGGTCGCCGATGTAGATCGACAGGCCGGTCGGGATCAGCAGGGTCTGGCCTGGCTCGAGGACGGTGTCTTCCTTGAGCAGGGCGCGCAGGTCGAGGCCGGCGGAACCGGGGGTGGCGTAGGTCGGCAGCGGGAATTCGCTACCCAGGCGTGGGTCGAGGATCTTGGCTTGAAGAGCGTGCATGTAACTTATTGAACCTGATTGAGCCGGTCGGCGATGAAGGCGACCAGTTGCCGGGCAATCTTGCCTTTGCTGGTCTGCGCGAAGAGGGTCTGGTGCTGCTGGCGGTCGATCACGGTCAAGGCGTTTTCCTCGCTGTTGAAGCCGATGCTGGGGTTGGCCACATCATTGGCGACGATCAGGTCGAGGTTCTTGTCCTTGAGCTTGCGCGTGGCGTAATCGAGCAAGTGTTCGGTCTCGGCGGCGAAACCGACGCTGAACGGGCGGTCGGCGCGGCCAGCGATGGTGGCAAGGATATCGGGATTGCGCACCATCTGCAGCAGCATGCCGTCGCCGGTCGTAGGATCTTTCTTCAGTTTTTGCGTGGCAACGACCTCCGGGCGGTAGTCCGCAACCGCCGCAGAGGCGATGAACAGGTCGCACGGCATGGCCGCTTCACAGGCCGCGAGCATGTCCCGCGCGCTGACCACGTCGATTCGGCTGACCCGGTCGGGGGTCGGCAGGTGTACCGGGCCGGTGACAAGGGTGACCCGAGCCCCGGCTTCGGCGGCCGCTTCGGCCAGGGCGAAGCCCATCTTGCCGGAGCTATGATTGGTGATGTAGCGCACCGGGTCGATGTTTTCCTGGGTCGGGCCGGCGGTGATCAATACGTGTTTGCCGGTCAAGGCCTGGCGCTTGAAGCTTTCCGCGGCGCACCAGGCCAGGTCGGTGGCTTCAAGCATGCGGCCAAGGCCCACATCGCCACAGGCCTGGCTGCCGGACGCCGGGCCGAACACCTGGATGCCACGGCTCTTGAGCAGTTCGAGGTTGGCCTGGGTGGCCGGGTCGCGCCACATGGCCTGGTTCATGGCCGGGGCCACGGCGACGGTGGCATCGGTAGCCAGCACCAGGGTGGTCAGCAAGTCGTCGGCCATGCCTTGGGCCATGCGTGCCATGAGGTCGGCGGTGGCCGGGGCGATCAGCACCAGGTCGGCCCACTTGGCCAGTTCGATGTGGCCCATGGCCGCTTCGGCGGCTGGGTCGAGCAGGTCCATGTGCACCGGGTGGCCCGACAGCGCCTGCAGGGTCAGCGGGGTGATGAACTCTGCACCACCACGGGTCATGACGACGCGCACCTGCGCGCCGTGCTCCAGGAGTCGGCGAATCAGTTCGGCGCTTTTGTAGGCGGCAATGCCGCCTCCCACGCCGAGAACGATGCGCTTGCGATACAGCCGCTGCATAGGCTTGCCTTTTTCCAGTGAGAGCGGGCGTCGACGTTTGAAAATGCCTGCGGCAGAACGTCGCATGTACGAGGCGAAATAGATTAACACAGGGCCGAAATGGGCCGCAGCAAGGGCAGAGGGACGGGATGAATATCAGGGAATGGCCGGCTGAAGAGCGGCCGAGGGAGAAGTTGCTGCAGCGTGGGGCCGGAAGCCTGACGGACGCGGAATTGCTGGCTGTATTTCTCGGCTCGGGTGTGCGTGGGCGCAATGTCGTGGAGCTGGCGCGAGGTCTGCTCGTGAAGTTCGGGGGCTTGCGCCAGTTGCTGGAGGCCGACCGTGAGGCCTTCGTCGGCGAGCTTGGGTTGGGCCCGGTGAGGTACAGCCAGCTGCAGGCGCTGCTAGAGATCGGGCGCAGGCATCTTGCAACTTCGATTGAGCGTGAATCCGCAATGGACAGTCCGGCAACGGTGAGGCGCTATTTGAAAGCGATGCTGCGACATGAAGTCAGCGAGGTGTTCGGATGCCTCTTTCTCGATACCAAGCACAGGCCGTTGGCGTTTGAGATCCTCTTCCGAGGTACGATAGATCGGGCCAGTGTCTACCCGCGTGAAGTTGTACGACGGGCGTTGCTGCATAACGCGGCGGCCTTGATCCTGTGCCACAACCACCCCTCGGGCAACAGTGAACCCAGCCAGGACGATGTGCATCTGACCCTGTCGTTGAAGCGGGGGCTGGCGTTGATCGATGTGCGGGTACTGGATCACATCATCATTGGTGACGGGGAGCCGCTGTCGATGGTCGAGCATGGGTGGGTTGTGGCTTAGGCATTTGTGCTGCCTGGCCCGGCCCTTTCGCGGGCTCGCCCGCTCCCACAGGTATCGCGCCAACCTTGAGTGTTGTGCTGTCCCTGTGGGAGCGGCCAAGCCCGCGAAGAGGCCGGTGCAGGCTTACTTGTTCACCGACACCTTGCTGAAGTCCAACCGCCCGAACGGGCTCACCTGATACCCCTCAACCCCCTGACGCAACAGTGTCGCGGCCGTAGGGTGCGCCAGCGGCACCCACAGCGCCTGCTGCTGGATCAGCGTCTGCGCCTGCTGGTACAGCCGGCTGCGCACGCTCTGGTCGTTGGTGGTGCGCCCGGCGCTGATCAACTGGTCCAGGCGGTTGTCGCAGAAGCGTGCGAAGTTGGTCCCCGACTGCACCGCCGCGCAGGAAAACTGCGGGCTGAGGAAGTTGTCCGGGTCGCCGTTGTCACCCGCCCAGCCCATGAACAGCAGGTCATGCTCGCCCGCCTTGGCGCGGCGGATCAGTTCGCCCCACTCGATAACGCGGATTTCCGCTTTCACGCCAATCTTCGCCAGGTCAGCCTGCAGCATCTGCGCGCCAAGGCTGGGGTTGGGGTTGAGCAGGCTACCCGAAGGACGGGTCCAGATCGTGGTGCTGAAACCCTCGGCCAGGCCGGCCTTGGTCAGCAGGGCCTTGGCTTTTTTCACGTCCAGCGGGTAGCCGGGCAAGTCCTTGGCGTAGCTCCAGGTGTTGGGCGGGTAGGGGCCGTTGGCTGCCACCGCGGAATCTTCGAACACGGCCTTGAGGTAGGCCTGCTTGTCGAAGGCCAGGTTGATGGCCTGGCGCACCTCCGGCTTGTCCAGCGGCGGGTGCTGGCTGTTGATGGCGACGAAGGCGGTCATGAACGCCGGGGTGGTGGCCACCTTGAGGTTGCCATCCTTTCCAGCTTCGGCAATGTCCAGCGGTTTGGGCGACAACGCGACCTGGCACTCGCCGCGCTTGAGCTTCTGCAGGCGCACGTTGGCATCGGTGGTGATGGCGAAGATCAGCGGGTCGACCGCCGGCTTGCCGGCGAAGTAGTCGGGGTTGGCGCGGTAGCGCACCACGGCGTCCTTCTGGAAACGCTGGAAGACGAACGGCCCGGTGCCGACCGGCTGGCTGTTGAGCTTCTCCGGCGTGCCGGCCTTGAGCAGTTTGTCTGCATACTCGGCGGAGTAGATCGAGGCGAAGCCCATGCTCAAGGTAGCCAGGAACGTGGCATCCGGGTGGTTGAGGGTGAAGCGCACGGTGTTCGGTGCCGGCGCCTCGATCGCCTTGATCAGGCCGCCCAGTTGCAGCGACTGGGCATGCGGGTAGCCACCCGGCGCAGTCTTGTGCCAGGCGTGGGCGGGGTAGAGCATGCGCTGGAAGCTGAACAGCACATCGTCGGCGTTCAGCGCGCGGCTTGGCTTGAAGTAGGCGGTGGTGTGGAATTTCACGTCATCGCGCAGGGTGAAGTCGTAGATCAGGCCGTCAGCCGATACCGTCCAGCTGGCCGCCAGGCTCGGCACCACCTTGCCTTGCGCCGCGTCGAATTCCACCAGACGGTTCATCAGCACATCGGCCGTGGCGTTGGTAGTGGTCAGCGAGTTGTACTGCACCACATCGAAGCCTTCGGGGCTGGCCTCGCTGCAGACGCTCAGCGGGGCTGCCTGGGCAACGCCGGCGGCGAACAGGGCGCCTGCGGCGAACAAGGAGTTGAACAATAAGGAAAGGGCGGCGGCACGCATGGTGGCTCCTTGGCTGTCAGTGGCCCATCTGCCAGTGCAGTCTGGAAAAGGCCTACCCTAGTGTGCCCGTCGGGAAATGACCACACCCTTTTTTACAAAACTGTCGACGAGCGGTCGACGCCTGGCGGCGCCTGCCGCTATGCTGGCCCGGCGCGCTTGGCCGGTGCCGGAAACGTATCTTCTGTTGTTGTGGCCGAGTCTTTCTGGTATAAAGCAGCGCTCTTTTCTAGGGGCTCGGCCTGTCGCGTCAGCGTATCCGGTCGGTAAGACCTCCAGAATCACGGCGCCCAGGCGCCAAAGACTGAGAGATTAAGCGGCCAACCCATGCCGGGTTGGGCATGTGGTTTTAGAGGGCTGAGTCATGTCGAGAGTCTGTCAAGTTACTGGTAAGGGTCCAGTAACCGGGAACAACATTTCCCACGCAAACAACAAAACCCGTCGTCGTTTCCTGCCGAACCTGCAGCACCACCGTTTCTGGGTTGAATCCGAGAAGCGTTTCGTGCGTCTGCGCGTTTCCGCCAAAGGCATGCGTATCATCGACAAGCGCGGCATCGACGCCGTTCTGGTTGACATCCGTAAAGCTGGCGCCAAGGTTTAAGGGAGAACATCATGCGTGAATTGATCCGTCTGGTTTCGAGTGCCGGTACCGGCCACTTCTACACCACCGACAAGAACAAGCGCACCACTCCGGACAAAATCGAGATCAAGAAATATGATCCGGTTGTTCGCAAGCACGTGGTGTACAAGGAAGCCAAGATCAAGTAATTGATCGGCGACCTGAAAAAAACCCGCATCCGAAAGGACGCGGGTTTTTTTATGCCTGCTCGGGCCTCTTCGCGGGCTTGCCCGCTCCCACAGGGATCTCACTGCTCTCAGGGCTGTGATGTACCTGTGGGAGCGGGCAAGCCCGCGAAGAGGCCGGCACAGCCTCAGATCATTTCTGCTCGAACATCACATAAATCTTGCGGCAAGGCTCCAGCACCTCCCAGGTGCCCTTGAAGCCGGCCGGGATGACAAACCGATCACCGGCACGCAGGGTCTTGGCTCCGCCATCCTGGTCCCGCAGCACCGAAACGCCCTGGACGATCTCGCAGTATTCATGCTCGGTGTAGTTCACCGTCCACTGCCCCACCTCACCTTCCCACACGCCTGCAGCAAACTGCCCGCACGGGCTGGAATAATGGTTGTAGACCGCCTGATCAGGCTCACCCTTGAGGATTTTTTCCGCCGCCGGGCGGTAGCGTTCGGCCTCGGTGATGACCTGCGCGAAGTCGATGATGCTGGCGATACTCATGGTTCGGCTCCTGTTGTTGTTTAATAAAATGCACATCAGTAGGCTTTTGAGCCTTCTGTGTCAAATATATTGATAGTTTACCCGGGCTGGTTTAGGGTATCGCTTGCCAGTGTGCGCTCGTCGCCCGGCCAGAATTCTGACAACGCCTGTGAGTCCTCAGTGCGGCGTTGCACCTAAACAAGAGGAGGAGTTTCGTATGACCACCCTGACTCGTGCGGACTGGGAACAACGTGCCCAGCAACTGAAGATCGAAGGCCGTGCCTTCATCAACGGCGAATACACCGATGCCGCATCCGGTGAAACCTTCGAGTGCCTGAGCCCGGTCGACGGACGCTTCCTGGCCAAGGTTGCCAGCTGCGACCTGGCCGATGCCAACCGCGCTGTGGAAAATGCCCGTGCCACCTTCAACTCCGGCGTTTGGTCGCAGCTGGCCCCGGCCAAGCGCAAAGCCAAGCTGATCCGCTTCGCCGACCTGCTGCGCAAGAACGTAGAACAGCTGGCGCTGCTGGAAACCCTGGACATGGGCAAGCCGATCGGCGACTCCTCCAGCATCGACATCCCAGGTGCGGCGCAAGCCATTCACTGGACTGCCGAAGCCATCGACAAGGTCTATGACGAAGTCGCTCCGACCCCGCACGACCAGCTTGGCCTGGTTACCCGCGAACCAGTGGGTGTGGTAGGTGCCATCGTACCGTGGAACTTCCCGCTGCTGATGGCCTGCTGGAAGCTCGGCCCAGCCCTGGCCACCGGTAACTCGGTAGTGCTCAAACCGTCCGAAAAATCGCCGCTGACTGCCATTCGCATCGCCCAGCTGGCTATCGAAGCCGGTATCCCGGCTGGCGTGCTGAACGTGCTGCCAGGCTACGGCCACACCGTGGGCAAGGCCCTGGCCCTGCACATGGACGTCGACACCCTGGTATTCACCGGTTCGACCAAGATCGCCAAGCAGCTGATGGTTTACGCGGGCGAATCGAACATGAAGCGCATCTGGCTGGAAGCCGGTGGCAAGAGCCCGAACATCGTCTTCGCCGACGCTCCGGACCTGCAAGCCGCCGCCGAAGCTGCCGCCAGCGCCATCGCCTTCAACCAGGGCGAAGTGTGCACTGCCGGTTCGCGCCTGCTGGTCGAGCGTTCGATCAAGGACAAGTTCCTGCCGATGGTGGTCGAGGCCCTGAAAGGTTGGAAACCAGGCAACCCGCTGGACCCGCAGACCACTGTCGGTGCGCTGGTGGACACTCAGCAGATGAACACCGTGTTGTCGTACATCGAGGCTGGCCACAAGGACGGCGCCAAGCTGCTGGCCGGCGGCAAGCGCACCCTGGAAGAAACCGGTGGCACCTATGTCGAGCCGACCATCTTTGACGGCGTAACCAATGCCATGCGTATTGCCCAGGAAGAAATCTTTGGCCCGGTGTTGTCGGTGATCGCCTTCGATACCGCCGAAGAAGCCGTCGCCATTGCCAACGACACGCCGTATGGCCTGGCCGCTGGCATCTGGACCTCGGACATCTCCAAGGCCCACAAGACCGCCCGTGCCGTGCGCGCTGGCAGCGTCTGGGTCAACCAGTACGACGGCGGCGACATGACCGCGCCGTTCGGTGGCTTCAAGCAGTCGGGCAACGGCCGTGACAAGTCGCTGCATGCGCTGGAGAAGTACACCGAGCTGAAGGCGACCTGGATCAAGCTGTAATCCCGGGGGGCCGCTTTGCGGCCCATTCGCGGGTAAACCCGCTCCCACAGGTACTGCACCGCTCTCAAGGGCGGTGCAGTACCTGTGGGAGCGGGTTTACCCGCGAATGGCCATGGAAAATTCTTGGCCTGGGAGGCTGCAATGCGTTGGGGTACCTACTTCGCCGTACTGGCATCGGTGCTCAGTGTCGGATTGGCACTCGGCGTGAGCATGCCGCTGGTATCCCTGCGCCTGGAGGCCTGGGGCTACGGCAGCTTCGCCATCGGTGTGATGGCTGCGATGCCGGCGCTGGGCGTGCTGGTAGGTGCCAGCCTGGCCAGCCGCCTGGCCGGCTGGGTTGGCGTGCCCTCGGCCATGCGCCTGTGCCTGTGGGGCGGGGCGCTGTCGATCGGCCTGGTCGCACTGCTGCCCAGCTACCCATTGTGGTTGCTGCTGCGGTTGCTGATCGGCATGTCGCTGACTGTGGTGTTCATACTCGGCGAAAGCTGGATCAACCAGCTGGTGGTGGAGCAATGGCGTGGTCGCCTGGTGGCGCTGTACGGCAGCAGCTATGCCCTCAGCCAGCTGGCCGGGCCGCTGGTGCTGGGCTTTCTCGGTTCGGATGACGACTTCGGCTTCTGGGCCGCTACCGGCTTGTTGCTGGTGGCACCGCTGATTCTCCTCGGCCGTGGCGGGGCACCCAGCACAGAGGCCTGCAGCGTCACCTTCGGCGACCTGTTCGCCTTCTGCCGGCGCTTGCCCGTAATCGCCTGGGCCATTGCCCTGTTCGCCTCGTTCGAGGCGATGATCCTGACCTTGTTGCCGGTGTATTGTCTGCAGCAGGGCTTCAGCACCGAGGTCGCCCTGTTCATGGTCAGTACCGTGGTGGTGGGCGATGCGGTGCTGCAGCTGCCCATCGGCGCGCTGGCCGACCACATGTCGCGACGTTCTCTGTTCACCGGCTGCGCGGTAACGCTGCTGGTGTCCAGCCTGGCGATTCCACTGCTGCTGCATACACCAGCGATCTGGCCGTTGTGGGTGCTGTTCGGGGCCAGTGCGGGGGGCTTGTTCACCTTGTCGCTGGTGCTTATTGGTGAGCGCTACCGGGATGACGCGCTGGTGCGGGCCAACGCTCATGTGGCGCAGCTGTGGGGTATTGGCTGCTTGCTCGGGCCATTGCTGGCGGGGGCAGGCAGCCAATGGATCAGCGGGCATGCGTTGCCGTTGCTGATGGCGGTGGGCGCGGCGGGCTTGGTGGTGTTGACCCGGCGGCGTGGGGCCTTCGAGCCGGTTTCTGCCTGATGGATTGTGGGGCCGCTCTGCGGCCCATCGCCGGCAAGCCAGCTCCCACATTTTGGACTGCGTACGCTGCACCTTTGTGGGAGCGGCCTTGCGTCGCGAAAGGGGCGCAGAGCGCCCCCAGCAATTGCGGCTACAACATCTTCTCCAAACCAACCGCCTTGCTGATCCAGGCGTTGAACCGCCGCCATATCCCACCAGGCTCGGCGGTCAGCATGTGCCGGTGGCCATTGTCCTCGGTCGCCCACACCATCTGGTCACCCACCAGCTTCACCTGATAGCTCAATGCAGGCGCCATACCCTGCTGGGCCAGCTCGCGGGTGTATTCGGCCAGCTCCGGGCTATCCACCAGTACGCCAACCTCGGTATTCCACAGCACCGAACGCGGGTCGAAGTTGAATGAGCCGATGAATGTCTTGCGCCGGTCGAATACGATCGCCTTGGTATGCAGGCTCGAATCCGAGCTGCCGTGATAACTCAAGCGCCCGGCGCTGGGGTCGCCTGGCTGGCGGCGAAGCTCGTACAGTTGCACGCCGTGCTCGAGCAAGGCCCGGCGATAGGGCGCATAGCCGCCATGCACTGCCGGCACGTCGGTGGCTTCGAGCGAGTTGGTCAGCAGCTTCACCGAAGTGCCGGCATCGGCGCGGCCGGTCAGGTACAGCAGGCCCGGCTCGCGCGGCACGAAGTAGGCCGACATCAGGATCAGCTCGCTCTGCACGCTGGCCAGGTCCGGCGCCAGTTGGTGGCTCAGCAGCAGTTGCGGTTCCGGTTCGTCGTCAGCCAGCACTTTGCTCGGCGCATCCCACAACGCCTGGGCATGGGCCCAGATCAGCTCGTTGCGCCACACATCCAGGCGCGGCTGCGACTGGTAGGCCATCAACCGGTCATACAGGGCTTTGCGCTGGATCCTGGCCTCGGCCAGCGACACTTCCAGGCGGTGGCGGCTGGCGCGCAGGTCGCTGGCATCCGGGTCGTGCCAGAGGAAGTCGGTGATAGGTCGGCTGAGGGCGCTATTCCAGTACTGGTCGAAGCTGTGCCCCAACTGCTCGGCTATCGGGCCTACCCCTAGCAGGTCGATGTCGGTGAAGTTCAGGTTGGGTTCGGCATCGAAATACTCATCGCCCAGGTTGCGCCCGCCGACGATGGCCATGCTGTTGTCCACCAGGAACAGCTTGTTGTGCATGCGCCGATGCTGGCGCGACAGGTTGAACAGGCGGCCCACGGCGCGTGTCACGCCGGTGCTGCGGCCCAGGTGCAGCGGGTTGAACACGCGGATGTGGATGTTCGGGTGGGCATCGAGAGTGCCCATGATGACGTCCAAGCCGTCGCTGGTGGTGTCGTCGAGCAGGATGCGCACGCGCACGCCGCGGTCGGCGGCGCGCAGCAGCTCATGCACCAGGGCACGGGTGCTGAGGCCATCGTGGACGATGTAGTACTGCAGGTCGATGCTCGCTTGAGCATTGCGGATCAGTTCGGCGCGGGCGCGGAACGCCTCGTTGCTGTTGGGCAACAGGCGAAAGCCCGAGCGGCCGCCGTAGGGCGCGGCCTGGCGCAGTACCGAGCGGCCGAAGGCCGAGTCGTTGGCGGGTAGCGCCTGGCTGGTCTCGCGGGGCGTGCCGACGCTGGCACAGCCGGCAAGGCCGAGCAGCAGCACCAGCAGCAGAGGCAGGGCTCGCTGGAGTCTCAAGGGTAGATCGTCCTGTGCAACGAAGGCTTGAAGGATTGGACCGTGATAGGCGGCGCAAAGTTACGCGCCGGCGTTTTCTTCATCCAGTAGACGAAGGGCGGTTTCACCCACCTTGCGCACGGCAGCTTCGATCTGTGGCGTTGGCCGCGCGGCAAAGTTCATGCGCAGGCAGTGGCGGAATTTGCCCGAGGCCGAAAAGATGCTGCCCACGGCAACCTGCACGCCTTCTTCCAGTAAAGCGCGGTTCAGCCGCAGCGTATCGAAATGTTCAGGCAATTCCACCCACAGCATGAAGCCGCCCTGGGGCCGGCTGACCCGGGTGCCCGCCGGGAAGTAGCGGGTCACCCAGTCGCTCATCAGGTCGCGACCACGCTGGTACTGGCTGCGCATGCGCCGTACGTGGGGCTGGTAGTGCCCGCCAGCGATGAAGTCGGCGATGGCCAGCTGCGGCTGGCTGGCCGTGCTGCCGGTGCTGATGTATTTCATGTGCAGCACCCGCTCCAGGTAGCGCCCGGGCGCTACCCAGCCTATCCGCAGGCCGGGGGCGAGGGTCTTGGAGAACGAGCTGCAAAGCAGCACACGACCATCGTCGTCGAACGACTTGAGTGTGCGCGGGCGCGGGTAGGTATAGGCAAGGTCGCCATAAACATCGTCTTCCAGGATGGCCACATCGTAGCGCTGGGCCAGGCCCAGCAGCGCCTTCTTGCGGGCCTCGGGCATGATGTAGCCGAGCGGGTTGTTGCAGCTGGGGGTGATCTGGATGAGCTTGATCGGCCACTGCTCCAGGGCCAGCTCAAGCGCCTCCAGGCTGATGCCGGTGACCGGGTCGGTGGGGATTTCCAGGGCTTTCATGCCCAGGCCCTTCAGGGTCTGCATGGCGCCGTGGAAGCTTGGGGAATCGACCGCGACGATATCGCCCGGCTCGCACACCGCGCGGATGCTGCATGACAGTGCCTCATGGCAGCCGGTGGTAATTACCAGGTCGGCCGGGCTCAGGCGGCAGCCGGAGTCAAGCATCAGCCGGGCCACCTGTTCGCGCAGGGCCAGGTTGCCGTGGATGTTGTCGTAGTACAGGCCAGGCATGTCTTGCCGCCGGCTCAGCTGGGCGAGGCTGCGCAGCAGTGGCTTGAGCGTGGGGCTATCGATGTCGGGCATGCCACGGCCGAGTTGCACCACATCCTGGCGCGGGGTGCTGCGTATCAGTTCCAGCACCTGTTCCCACTGCGAGATGTCCACCGGGCGTTGGGCCGGGCGGCTGACAGCGGGCAGTGCCGGCAGCTGGCGGTGGTCGCTGACGAAGTAACCGGACTTGGGCCGGGGCGAGACCATGCCGCTATCTTCCAGCATGCGGTAGGCCTGTTGCACGGTGCTCAGGCTGACCCCGTGCTCCACACTCAGGGCGCGCACTGACGGCAGGCGCTGGCCGGGGCGATAGAGGCCCTGCTCGATGCGGGCACCGAGCAACTCGGCGAGGTTCAGATAAAGGGTCACGGCATACTCCTGCCCTGCAGTAGGGTAGCGACCGGTACAGTTGCTTGGAAAATACAGCATTCAGTCTCTCTACGGCCAATTCTGTATGGGAATAATAAGGCTGTATTGGATCTGTATTGCCGGTGCTGTCGACGCGCATGCTTTCTCCACGGTATCAATCGAATGGAGAACGCAGCGATGGGTGGCATGAGCGATGTGCGCTTGCAACTGTTGGCCAGGGAACTGGAAGCCGGGCAGCAGGCCAAGGTGTTCAACGCGCCGGAAGGGTTGGGGCGTTGGGGGCTGATGCTGCATCGCTGGCACACCCGCAGGGCGTTGTTGCAGCTGACTGACGATGAGTTGCGCGATGTCGGACTGAGCTGGGAGCAGGCCCGCCTTGAAGGACAAAAGCCTTTCTGGAAGGACTGATGCGATTGTTGTGGGAGCGGCCTTGTGTCGCGAAAGGGCCGCACAGCGGCCCCAGGATATTTGCACAACTGCATGAATTGCTGGGGCTGCTTCGCACCCCTTTCGCGACACAAGGCCGCTCCCACATGAGGCAGTGCTTGCTTTCAGATCAGCTCTTTCAGGCGATGCCACAGCATCCCCAACGCCAGCAGCGGCGAGCGCAGGTGCTTGCCCCCGGGGAAAGTGATGTGCGGCACTTTGGCGAACAGGTCGAACCGCCCGCTTTCCTGGCCGCTGATAGCCTCGCCCAGCAAGCGCGCCGCCAGGTGGGTGGCGTTGAGCCCATGGCCGGAGTAGGCCTGGGCGTAATACACGTTCGGCTGGCTGGCCAGGCGGCCAACCTGCGGCAGGCGGTTGGCGCCGATGCCGATCATGCCGCCCCACTGGTAGTCGATGCGTACGTCGGCCAGCTGCGGGAACACCTTGAGCATCTTCGGCCGCATGTAGGCGGCAATGTCCTTCGGATCGCGGCCCGAGTAATGGCAGGCACCGCCGAACAGCAGGCGGTTGTCGGCAGAGAGGCGGTAGTAATCCAGCGCGACACGCTGGTCACACACTGCCATGTTCTGCGGTAGCAGCGCGCGGGCGCGTTCCTCGCCCAGCGGCTCGGTGGCGATGATGTAGCTGCCGGCTGGCAGCACCTTGCCGCCCAGCTCGCGGTTGAGGTCGTTATGGTAGGCATTGCAGCACAGCACCAGGGTCTTGGCCCGGACGCGCCCTTGGGCGGTGTGCACCTGTACTTCCGGGCCGTAGTCGATGCGTGTTACCTCGGACTGCTCGAACAGCTTCACGCCCAGGCGGCTGGCCACGGCAGCCTCACCCAGGGCCAGGTTGAGCGGGTGCAGATGACCGGAGCCCATGTCGACCAGCCCACCGACATAGCAGTCGGCACCGACCACGCTGTGGATATCGTCCTTGCCGACCAGGCGCAATTCATGTGCGTAGCCGAGGCTGCGCAGTTCCTCGGCATCCTCCGCAAAGCCCAGCAGTTCGGCGGGTTTGTTGGCCAGATCACAGTAACCCCAGGTCAGGTCGCAGGCGATGGCATGCCTTTCGACCCGCTCGCGGACGATCTGCACGGCTTCCAGGCCCATCAGCTTCAGGCTGCGCACGCCTTCCTCGCCGATGACCGGGAGAAATTGCTCCAGGCCGTGGCCGACGCCGCGGATCAGCTGGCCGCCATTGCGCCCGCTGGCGCCCCAACCGAGCTTGCGCGCTTCCAGCAGGATGACCGAGAAGCCGCGTTCGGCCAGTTCGATGGCGGTATTCAGGCCTGAGTAGCCACCGCCGACGATGCACACATCGGCGCTGTGCTCGCCTTGCAGGAAGGAGTGGTCGGGGTGTGGCGCGCTGCTGGCGGCGTAATAGGAGGCGGCGTGCTGCGCGCTGTGGATCATTGGGCAGGTCCTGAGGCTGGTGGGCTGAGAGGGAGGAGGATAAGCCGGGGTAGGGTGGTGGGCAACAAGGCGAGGGCGGCGCCCTCGTTCGCGGGCTTGCCCGCTCCCACAGGTGCTCCACAATTTTGAGATGGGTGGGTTACCTGTGGGAGCGGGCAAGCCCGCGAATGGGCCTATAATCTGGCCAATTTCCTAGTTTTGTACCCAGCCATGTCCTGCAACCGCCACAAGATCCACTTCCTGCGCGAACTCATCCCTTCCTTCGAGTGCGAGCCCGGCTGCCACGACTGCTGCGGCCCGGTCACCACTTCGGCGGAAGAAATGGCCCGCCTGCCACGCAAGTCCCAGGCCGAGCAGGACGCCGCTCTGGAGCGCCTGGACTGTGTGCACCTGGGCCCCAACGGCTGCACGGTGTATGAAGAGCGCCCGATGATCTGCCGCCTGTTCGGCACCACGCCGCGTCTGGCCTGCCCGCGTGGTCGTGGCCCTGAACAGATGATCGAGCCCGCTGCCGAGCAGCTGGTCCACCAGTTCATTGCCACCACCCGCCAGGTGCTGGTCTGACTTCAGTCCGGGATCGGCAGGCAAAGGCTCTCCTTCACCTCTTCCATCACGATGTAGCTCTTCGATTCGCGCACATGCGGCAGCTTCAGAAGGATGTCGCCGAGCAGCTTGCGGTACGAGGCCATCTCGGAAATGCGCGCTTTCACCAGGTAGTCGAAGTCGCCTGAAACCAGGTGGCATTCCAGCACGTGGGGCAGTTTCAGCACTGCGCGGCGGAACTCCTCGAAGGTGTCGCCCGATTTGTAGTCCAGGCTGATTTCCACGAATACCAGCAGGCTGCCCTTGAGGTGCTGCGGGTTCAGGCGGGCGTTGTAGCCCATGATGATGCCCTCGCGCTCCAGGCGGCGGACCCGCTCGGTGCAAGGGGTGGTGGAAAGCCCGACTTTCTCGCCCAGTTCGGTGAAGGAAATACGCCCGTCATTCTGCAGGATACGCAGGATGTTACGGTCGATCTTGTCCAGTTCACGCTTGCTCTGGTGCTGGGTTCTCATAGGGGATGCCCCTCCGTGAAAGGCGATTTTGCCGAGAATTCTCGCCAATAATAGGCTTTTATATAGTGAATTGCACTGCCTTCAAATTCCTATACTGCGCGCATTCATGCCATTTCAATAAAAGTCTGCGGCGCGCCGCGTGCGAGGGATAAAACGATGCGAGTTCTGGTACTTGGTAGCGGTGTGATCGGAACCGCCAGTGCCTACTATCTGGCCCGGCAAGGTTTCGAAGTAACGGTGGTCGATCGCCAGCCAGCGGTGGCCATGGAAACCAGCTTTGCCAACGCCGGCCAGATCTCGCCCGGCTATGCCTCGCCCTGGGCCGCCCCAGGCGTGCCGCTGAAGGCCATCAAGTGGCTGCTGGAGCGTCACGCGCCCCTGGCCATCAAGCTCACCGGCGACGTCGACCAGTACTTGTGGATGGCACAGATGCTGCGCAACTGCACCGCCAGCCGTTACGCGGTGAACAAGGAGCGCATGGTGCGCCTGTCCGAGTACAGCCGTGACTGCCTCGACGAACTGCGCGCCGAAACCGGTCTCGCCTACGAAAACCGCAGCCTGGGCACTACCCAGCTGTTCCGTACCCAGGCTCAGGTAGATGCTGCGGCCAAGGATATTGCCGTGCTGGAACAGTCCGGCGTGCCTTACGAGCTGCTCGACCGCGACGGCATTGCCCGCGTCGAACCGGCCCTGGCTGGCGTCAAGGACATCCTGGCCGGCGCCCTGCGCCTGCCCAACGACCAGACCGGCGATTGCCAGCTGTTCACTACCAAGCTTGCCGAAATGGCCGTGAAGCTGGGCGTGGAGTTCCGCTTCGGCCAGGACATCCAGCGCCTGGACTTTGCTGGTGACCGCATCAATGGTGTATGGATCGACGGCAAGCTGGAAACTGCCGACCGTTACGTGCTGGCGCTGGGCAGCTATTCGCCGCAAATGCTCAAGCCACTGGGCATCAAGGCCCCGGTGTACCCGCTGAAGGGCTACTCGCTGACTGTGCCGATCACCAACGCCGACATGGCCCCGACCTCGACCATTCTCGACGAGACCTACAAGGTTGCCATTACCCGTTTCGACAACCGTATCCGCGTCGGCGGCATGGCTGAAATTGCCGGTTTTGACCTGTCGCTGAACCCGCGTCGGCGCGAAACGCTGGAGATGATCGTCAACGACCTTTATCCTCGCGGCGGTGATCTGAGCCAGGCCAGCTTCTGGACCGGCCTGCGCCCGGCGACCCCGGATGGCACGCCGATCGTCGGTGCCACGGCGTTCCGCAACCTGTTCCTGAACACCGGCCACGGTACCTTGGGCTGGACCATGGCGTGCGGCTCCGGTCGCCTGCTGGCCGACCTGATTGCGCGCAAAAAGCCGCAGATCAGTGCCGAAGGCCTGGACATTTCCCGTTATGGCAACAGCCCGGAAGTGGCCAAGCACGGGCAGACTGCGCCGGCTCACCAGCAGTAATAGCCTGTACCGGCCTATTCGCGGCTAAAGCCGCTCCCACAGGGATCGTATGTTTCCGGACATTTTGTGGTCCCCTGTGGGAGCGGCTTCAGCCGCGAAGAACCCAACACCGATTTCAACCCGAACCACCATAAGGCAGCCGCCATGCGTCCCGCCCGCGCCCTGATCGACCTCCAGGCCCTGCGCCACAACTACCGTCTGGCCCGTGAACTGACCGGTGCCAAAGCCCTGGCCGTGATCAAGGCCGATGCTTACGGCCACGGCGCCGTGCGCTGTGCCCTGGCCCTGGAAGCCGAAGCCGACGGCTTTGCCGTGGCCTGCATCGAAGAAGCGCTGGAGCTGCGCGCTGCCGGTATCAAGGCCCCGGTGCTGCTGCTGGAGGGCTTCTTCGAAGCCAGCGAACTGGCCCTGATCGCCGAGCACGACCTGTGGTGCGTGGTTCACTCGCTGTGGCAGCTGGAAGCGATCGAAAAGACCCAGCTGCACAAGCCGCTCACCATCTGGCTCAAGCTCGACAGCGGCATGCACCGCGTCGGCCTGCACCCCAAGGACTACCACGAGGCCTACCAGCGCCTGCTGGCCAGCGGCAAGGTCGCGCGCATCGTGCTGATGAGCCACTTCGCTCGCGCCGACGAACTGGATGCCGACGCCACCGCCCAGCAGATCGCCGTGTTCGAAGCCGCCCGCCAGGGCCTGGCCGCCGAATGCAGCCTGCGCAACTCCCCCGGTGTGCTGGGCTGGCCGCAGGCCCCCAGCGACTGGGTACGCCCGGGCCTGATGCTGTACGGTGCCACGCCGTTCGAAGTGGCCCAGGCCGAGGCCGAGCGCCTGCAGCCGGTGATGACCCTGCAATCGCGGGTGCTCAGCGTGCGCGAGCTGCCTGCCGGCGAGCCGGTGGGCTATGGCGCCAAGTTCGTCAGCCCACGGCCAACCCGCGTTGGTGTCGTTGCCATGGGCTACGCCGATGGTTACCCGCGCCAGGCGCCCAACGGTACCCCGGTGCTGGTCGCTGGCAAGCGCACCCAACTGATTGGCCGGGTATCGATGGACATGCTCAGCATCGACCTGACCGATGTGCCGGAAGCCACCGTCGGCAGCCCGGTCGAATTGTGGGGCAAGCATGTTCTTGCCAGTGAAGTGGCCGCACAGGCGGGTACCATTCCGTACCAGATTTTTTGCAACCTGAAGCGGGTACCGCGGGACTACATCGGCGAATGACACGCTGAAGCGGACAGGTTGAGGGGCGGTGTGTTGTAAATACTGAACGGCATTGCCATGATATCGTTCACATCCACCCCCCTTTCCACCGTTTCAGGAGGCTCCAGCTTTGGACGTCGGCGAACGACTGCAAGCCATCCGCAAGCTCAAGGGCCTGTCCCAGCGCGAACTCGCCAAGCGTGCCGGCGTAACCAACAGCACCATCTCGATGATCGAGAAGAACAGCGTGAGCCCGTCGATCAGCTCGCTGCGCAAGGTGTTGAGCGGCATTCCCATGTCCATGGTCGAGTTCTTCTCGGTCGAACTGGAACCTGAAAGCCCCACGCAGATCGTCTACAAGGCCCATGAGCTGATCGATATCTCCGACGGTGCCGTGACCATGAAGCTGGTCGGCAAGTCGCACCCCAACCGTGCCATCGCCTTCCTCACCGAGGTGTATCCACCGGGTGCCGACACGGGGGCCGAAATGCTTACCCATGACGGCGAGGAAACCGGCATCCTGCTCGAAGGCCGCCTGGAGCTGGTGGTCGGCAACGAAATCTTCATCCTTGAAGAAGGCGACAGTTACTACTTCGAGAGCACCCGCCCGCACCGTTTTCGTAACCCGTTCGACCGGCCGGCGCGCCTGATCAGTGCGGCGACACCTTCAAACTTTTGATCCAGCGCAGTGCATTGATTCGGCAATACCCCTTTCCTGTGTGGGGTCGTTTCACGGCCTCTGGGTTCCCGCTATACTTTTCAACGCTCGCCGATCCGTGGCCGCGAGCGTGATTAGCCACCATGAGGGTGTTCGCGTGAACCAAATCAAGAAGATGCTGGCCGTACCAGCAGCCGTATTCGCCCTCTGGGCAATGAGCGCAACCGCTGCGACCAATGATGACATCGCCAAGCGCCTGGAGCCCGTCGGCCAGGTGTGCGTCCAGGGCCAGGAGTGCAAGGGCATGGAAGTGGCCGCCGCCGCAGGTGGCGGTGGTGCCAAGACGCCGGACGAGATCATCGCCAAGCACTGCAATGCCTGCCATGGCTCCGGCCTGCTCGGCGCGCCGAAGATTGGCGATACTGCGGCGTGGAAGGAACGCGCCGACCACCAGGGCGGCCTGGATGGCATCCTGGCCAAGGCCATTACCGGCATCAACGCCATGCCACCGAAAGGCACCTGCGCGGACTGTTCGGATGACGACCTGAAAGGGGCAATCAAGAAGATGTCCGGGCTGTGAGAAACAGCTGAATTGCATGAGGCCCGCCGTTTATGGCGGGCTTTGTTTTTGTGGTGCCTGTACCGGCCCTTTCGCGGCTGAAGCCGCTCCCACAGGAATCTCGCAGTTCTTGAATCTTGTGCTGTAACTGTGGGAGCGGCTTTAGCCGCGAAAGGGCCGGTACAGGCAACCAACCCACCAAAGCCCATGTCCAACCCCTGAACCCATGGATGTCTCAGGAGGCCCCGATGCACCTCTGCTCCATCGACCAGGCTGTCGAGCAAGTCCTGTCACGCCTGCCAGCCCACATCCACATGGGCCTGCCGCTGGGCCTGGGCAAGCCCAACGCCTTCGTCAACGCGCTTTACGCCCGCATCCGCGAGCTGCCCGAACGGCAGCTGACCATCTACACGGCCCTGTCCCTCGGACGCCCGTCACTGGGTGACGGTTTGCAACGGCGCTTTCTCGAACCCTTTGTCGAACGCGTTTTCGCCGACTACGAAGAACTCGCCTACCTCACCGACCTGCGCAACGACACGTTGCCACCCAACATCCGGGTGGAACAGTTCTTCATGCAGCCCGGCAGCCTGCTGCACAGCGCGTCGGCCCAGCAGAGCTACATCAGCAGCAACTACAGCCACGCCGCACGCGACATCAACGCCAAGGGCCTGAATCTGATCGCGCAGCTGGTGGCCGCCACGCCCGAGAGGCCGGTGCAACTGAGCCTGGCCTGCAACCCCGACATCACCCTCGACCTGCTGCCGATGGTTGCCAAGCGCCGCGCCGCCGGCGAGACCATCCTCATGCTCGGCCAGGTGCACGCCGAGTTGCCTTACATGCCGGGTGATGCCGAGCTACCCATCGATACATTCGACCTGCTGATCGATGCAGCCGAGCAACGCCGCCTGTTCTCCACGCCGAACATGCCGGTCAACACTCAGGACCACTGCATCGGCCTGCACGCCAGCAGCCTGGTTCGCGACGGCGGCACGCTACAGATCGGCATTGGTGCCATGGGCGATGCGGTGGCTGCCGCATTGCTGGCGCGTCAGGGTGACAACGCCGGTTATCGTGCCGTGCTTGACGCGCTGGGTGCTGGCTCGTGGCAAGCGCTGATCGAACGGGAAGGGGGCCTGGATACCTTCGCTCAAGGCCTGTACGGCTGCAGCGAGATGTTCGTCAACGGCTTGCTGGCGCTGGCCGAAGCGGGCCTGTTGCGGCGCCCGGCGGACGAGCAGGGGATGGCAGTGCTGCATGGCGGTTTCTTCCTCGGCCCCCAGGCGTTCTACCAGCGCTTGCGCGACATGCCGCTGGAACAGCGCGCAAGGTTTGCCATGACGCGTATCAGCTTCATCAACGAGCTGTATGGGCAGGAGGACCTCAAGCGCCGCCAGCGCCGCGATGCGCGTTTCATCAACACCGTGTTCGGCATGACCCTGCTCGGCGCCGGGGTGGCCGACCAGCTGGAGGATGGCCGGGTACTCAGTGGCGTGGGCGGGCAGTACAACTTCGTCGCACAGGGCCATGCGCTGGAGGGCGGACGCTCGATCCTGCTACTGCGCAGCTGGCGTGAGGCGGGTGGGGAGGTGACCTCGAACCTGTTCTGGAACTATGGCCATTGCACCATCCCCCGGCACCTGCGCGATATCGTGGTGACCGAGTACGGCATTGCTGATTTGCGCGGGCAGACCGACAGCGAGGTGATTGCGCGGTTGCTGGCGGTGTGTGATTCGCGGTTCCAGCAGGGGCTGATCGAGCAGGCGAAAGATGCCGGCAAACTGGCCAGGGATTTTCAACTGGAGGCGCGCTTTACCGACAACACGCCGCAGCGGCTGGAAGCGATCAGGGCGCGTCACTCGCGGTTGTTCCCGGAATATCCGCTGGGCACGGACTTTACGGTTGAAGAGCGGGATTTGCTGCGGGCGCTTAACTGGTTGAAGGGCAAGTTCAAGCTGAGCGAGGTGCTGGAGCTGGGCAAGGCAGCGCTGGATGCGCCGGGGTCGGAGGGGTATGAGCGGCATCTGGCGCGGATGGGGCTGGATCAGCCGCAGGGGATGAAGGAAGAGCTTTACCAACGGTTGTTGCTGGCGGGGTTGGCGGCAACCCAATAGATCCCTGGGTGCATCGGCCCCCTGTGGGAGCGGGTTTACCCGCGAATGCGGTAGGGAATGTGCCATCGCATTCGCGGGTAAACCCGCTCCCACAGAGATCGCGTAGCGGCCTTAATCGATGAAGGTAACCACACCACCTTCCAGCGACTTCACCCGGGCCAGCGATTCAACGCGGTAGCCCTGGCTGTCCAGCTCGGCACGGCCGCCCTGGAACGACTTCTCGATCACGATACCCAGGCCGGCGACGGTGGCGCCGGCCTGCTTGATGATCGAGATCAGTGCCTGCGACGCCTTGCCGTTGGCCAGGAAGTCATCGATCACCAGCACGCGGTCGCTGCTGTTGAGGTGACGCGGCGAGATGGCAACGGTGTTCTCGGTCTGCTTGGTAAAGGAGTACACCGAGGCGGTCAGCAGGTTCTCGGTCAGGGTCAGCGACTGGTGCTTGCGCGCGAAGATCACCGGCACGCCCAGCTTCAGGCCAGTCATCACCGCCGGGGCAATGCCCGAGGCTTCGATGGTGACGATCTTGGTCACGCCCGCGTCGGCGAACAGGCGGGCGAACTCGTCACCGATCAGCTGCATCAGCGCCGGATCGATCTGGTGGTTGAGAAACGCGTCGACTTTGAGAACCTGATCGGAAAGCACGATGCCTTCTTCGCGAATCTTCTGATGCAGTGCTTCCACTTTGTTTTCCTCGATGTAGCAAAGGTGGCCGCAAATAGCGGCAAAGTTAAAGAGTAATGGTTGATCAGCGTTTGAGCATTGCCCGGATATCGGCCAGGGCGTTGTTGCCCCGTGCGGCCTTCACCTCGACCGGCGCATCGTCCAGGCCTTCCCAGGCCAGGTCGTCCGGTGGCAGTTCGTCGAGGAACCGGCTGGGCGTGCAGTCGATGATTTCACCGTACTGCTTGCGCTTGGCGGCGAAGGTGAAGGCCAGGGTCTGGCGCGCGCGGGTGATGCCCACGTAGGCCAGGCGGCGTTCTTCTTCGATGGTGTCGGCCTCGATGCTGGAGCGGTGCGGGAGGATTTCCTCTTCCATGCCCATGATGAACACGTAGGGGAACTCCAGGCCCTTGGAGGCATGCAGGGTCATCATCTGCACACCTTCGGCGTTCTCTTCCTCTTCCTGCTGACGCTCGAGCATGTCACGCAGCACCAGCTTGCCGATGGCGTCCTCGATGGTCATGTCACCCTCTTCGTCCTTCTCGAGGGTGTTCTTCAGCGCTTCGACCAGGAACCAGACGTTGCTGATGCGGAACTCAGCTGCCTTGTCGCTGGCGGTCTGCTGGCGGATCCAGTTCTCGTAGTCGATATCGCGGATCATCTCGTGTAGCGCGGCAATCGGGTCTTCCAGGGCGACCTTGTGGCGCACCCCGTCCAGCCAATGCTTGAAGCGCTGCAAACGCTCGGTGTAGCGGGCGTCCAGATGCTCGCCCAGGCCCAGTTCCTCACTGGCGGCGTACATCGAAATACCGCGCTCGGTGGCGTAGTTGCCGAGTTTTTCCAGCGTGGTGGAGCCGATTTCGCGGCGCGGTACGTTGATCACCCGCAGGTAGGCGTTGTCATCGTCCGGGTTCACCAGCAGGCGCAGGTAGGCCATCAGGTCCTTGACCTCCTGGCGGCCGAAGAAGCTGTTGCCGCCCGACAGGCGATACGGCACCTGATGGTGCTGCAGCTTCAGTTCGATCAGCTTGGCCTGGTAGTTGCCGCGGTAGAGGATGGCAAAGTCGCTGTACGGGCGGTTGGTACGCAGGTGCAGGGTGAGGATTTCCATGGCCACGCGTTCGGCCTCGGCTTCCTCGTTCTTGCAACGGATGACGCGGATCTCGTCGCCCACGCCCATCTCGCTCCACAGTTGTTTCTCGAACGCGTGCGGGTTGTTGGCGATCAGCACGTTGGCGCAGCGCAGGATGCGGCTGGTCGAGCGGTAGTTCTGTTCCAGCATCACCACTTTCAGGGAGGGGTAGTCCTCCTTGAGCAGCATGAGGTTTTCTGGCCGGGCGCCACGCCAGGCATAGATCGACTGGTCGTCGTCGCCCACCACGGTGAACTGATTGCGCATGCCGATCAGCATCTTCACCAGCAGGTACTGGCTGGCGTTGGTGTCCTGGTATTCGTCCACCAGCAGGTAGCGCACGCGGTTCTGCCAGCGCTCCAGCACATCAGGGTGCTCCTGGAACAGCTTGACCGGCAGCAGGATCAGATCGTCGAAATCTACCGCGTTGAACGCCTTGAGCGTGCGCTGGTAGTGGGTGTAGACGATGGCGGCGGTCTGCTCGCGCGGGTTGCGCGCTTTCTCCAGAGCCTCTGCGGGCAGAATCAGGTCGTTCTTCCAGGCACCGATCATGTTCTTGATCTCGTCGATGCCGTCGTCGCCGGAGTATTCCTTCTGCATGATGTCCGACAGCAGCGCCTTGATGTCGGACTCGTCGAAGATCGAGAAACCCGGCTTGTAGCCCAGGCGCTCGTGCTCCTTGCGGATAATGTTCAGGCCCAGGTTGTGGAAGGTGCACACTGTCAGGCCACGGCCTTCCCCCGGACGCAGCAGGGTGGCGACCCGCTCCTTCATCTCGCGTGCGGCCTTGTTGGTGAAGGTCATCGCCACGATGTACTGGGCACGAATGCCGCAGTTCTGGATGAGGTGGGCAATCTTGCGCGTGATCACGCTGGTCTTGCCCGAGCCTGCACCGGCGAGCACCAAAAGAGGGCCGCCGACATAGTCACGGGCTTCCTGCTGCCGGGGATTGAGTCGGGACATGCTAGAAACCGGGGGTCGCCAGAAAATAGCCGCGCATTCTAACAGGCATGGGGCGTTTGTGGCGCGACCGTCTGACGTCTGAGTCAAATATGTAAACGGGATTTGCCGGCTGGCGCAGTTTCGCGCAGGATGCACGACAAAATACGTCGGGATGCTACAGCGGTAAAAACATGCATTAAAGTGAAAATCATTTTCATTAATGCAGTAGCATACCTGGCAGTTTCCGTTGCACCGTGAAACCCTAAGGAGCCCGCTTGTCCACGCCTGTCGAACCATTGCGTTTGCTGCTGTTGGCCGATGAGCCGGAATGGGGGGCGCTGCTACGCGCGTGCATGCCTGCCCTGGGTGGCAGCGCCGTGCTGCTGACAGCGCCGAACTGGGAGTCGGTCGACAGCCTGTTCAACCAGGACCGCCAGGCCATTGTGCTGGCAACCCCGGCCCTGCAGCCCGCGCCCGGACGCTGCGAGTTGCCGAGCATCCTGCTACTTGACCACGAGCCCCAGATAGCCCCCAGCGCTGTCAGCGACTGGCTGGTGCGTGACCAGCTCAATGCCGACACCTTGCGCCGCTCGTTGCGCCATGTGCGCGAGCGCGGTGTGCTGGTGGCCACCTTGCAGCGCTTGGCCGAGCAGGACCCGTTGACCGGCATCGCCAACCGCCAGGGCTTCCAGGCCTTGCTGACCGCGCGCCTGGCCGAGAACGACGGCGGTGGCCTTGCCCTTGGCCACCTGGACCTGGACAACTTCCGCCACGTCAACGACGCCCTCGGCCACCAGAGTGGCGACCGCCTGATCCTGCTGGTGGTGGCGCGGCTTAAACAGCAACTGGAGGCCGGCGACCAGCTGGCGCGCCTGGGCAGCGACGAGTTCGCCCTGCTGATCGATACCCGACGCGATCCCAACCGTGCCGAATGGATAGCCGAGCGGATTGTCGAGGCGTTGGCCGAACCTTACTGGGTCGACGGCGAAAGCCTGTTGCTGGGCTGCAGCCTGGGCCTGGCCCACGCCCGTGCCCAGGGTGGTGCCGACCCGTTGATGTGGCACGCGCACATCGCCATGCGCCAGGCCAAGGGCAGCCAGGGTTGCACTTTCCATGTGTTCAACGAGCGCATCAACCGCAATGCCCGCAGCCTTGCCGACCTGGAAAGCGAACTGCGCCGCGCCTTGCGCCGGGACGAGCTGGAGCTGCATTACCAGCCGCGGCTGAACCTGGCCGACGGGCGCATCGTCGGCCTCGAGGCGCTGGTGCGCTGGCGGCATGCCGAGCGCGGCCTGTTGCCGCCCAGCGAGTTCGTGCCGCTGGCCGAGCAGAGCGGCCTGATCGTGCCGCTGGGGTACTGGGTGATATCCCGTGCCCTTCGCGACATGCAGGCGCTGTGCGAGCGCGGCCTGGAACCACTGCACATGGCGGTCAACCTGAGCTTCCGCCAGTTCCAGGACAGCCAGCTGCTGGCGACCTTGAGCCGCCTGATCCTCGAACATGGCGTGGATGCCCGCTGGCTGGAGTTCGAGTTGACCGAAACGGCGGTCATGCGCCGTAACGAGCTGGTGCGCCAGACCATGGACGCCCTGGGGCGCCTGGGTGTGCGCTTCTCGCTCGATGATTTCGGTACCGGGTTCTCTTCGTTCGTGCACCTCAACAGCTTGCCGATCACCTTGCTGAAGGTGGACCGCAGCTTTGTCGCGGAAATGGAAATGCGCGAGGAGAACCGCAAGCTCGTGCACGCCATGATCAACCTGGCGCACAACCTCAACCTGGAAGTGGTGGCCGAAGGGGTGGAGAGTGAAGAGCAGATGGCTTTGCTGCGCGGGTTTGGCTGTGACCAGGTGCAGGGCTTCCTGGTCAGCAAGCCGCTGCCGGTGGGGGAGTTGATGGAGTTCTTGCTGGATTACAGCAAGCCGAGGCTGGTTAGCATGTGACATTGCAGGGGAGGGCTTCGCCCTCCATCGCGACACAAGGCCGCTCCCACATTGATCGGCGAACGCAGGACCATGTGGGAGCGGCCTTGCGTCGCGAAAGGGCTGCAAAGCAGCCCCAGCAATTACACAGACAGTGCAGACCCGTCAGGCAAATCAGCCTTTCTCAAAAGCCGCTTCATCCGCCACTCAAAGCCAAAGGTCAGCGCCACCGCCGCACAAGCCAGCCCCAACGCCAGCCCCCACCAGACCCCTACCGCGCCACCGCCCAGGGTAAAGGTGAACAGCCAGGCGCTAGGTGCCCCCACCAGCCAATAGCACACCAGCCCGATCAGGAAGGTCGTCTTGGCATCTTTCAGCCCACGGATCGAGCCCATCGCAATCGTCTGCATGCCATCGAACAGCTCGAACCACGCTGCCACCATCAGCAACTGCACCGCCAGCTGGAAGATCGCCGCAAATGCCGGGTCATTACGGTCGATGAACAACCCCACCAGCGATTCGGGCAGCAGCCAGAACAGTGCGGCGAAGGCAAACATGATCATCGCCCCGAAGCCGATGCCCACCCGCCCGGCGCTGCGCGCCGCCAGCAGGTTGCCGGCGCCGTAGTACAGCCCCACGCGCATGGTCACCGCATACGACAACCCGGTCGGCACCATGAACGCCGTGGAGACGATCTGCAGGGCGATCTGGTGCGCCGCCAGCTCGGTACTGCCCAGTACGCCCATGCACAGCGCGGCGAAGGCGAACAGGCCGACTTCCACCATGTAGGTGCCGCCAATCGGCAGGCCCAGCCGCCACAGCTCGCGCAGGGCCGGCAGCGACGGGCGTGACAGGCCCTTGCGCAGCGGGTAGGCGATATACGCCGGGTGCCAGCGGATATACAACGCCAAGGCAATGGCCATGCCCATCGACACCACCGCAGTGACCAGGCCGATGCCCATCAGGCCCAGCTTGGGCAGGCCGAACATGCCTTCGATCAGCGCGACGTTGAACAGGTAGTTGAGCACCGTGCCTATCAGGCTGATGACCATCACCGGGGTAGACCGGCCCAGCGCGCTGGTGAAGCCGCGCAAGGCCATGAAGGTCAGGTAGCCGGGCAGGGCCAGTGGCAGCAGGGTGAGAAATTCGGCGGCCGAGGCAACGTTCTCGGGCTTTTGCCCGAACAGCAGCAGCACCGGCTCAAGGTTCCACAGCACCAGCGCAGCGAACAGGGCCAGGCCCCAGGCGAGCCACAGGCCACCCTGCGCCAGGCGGGTGACGCCCTCGATGTCGTTGGCGCCCTTGCGAATCGCTACCAGGGTACCGACCGCAGCGATCACGCCCAGGCAGAAGATCGACACGAACGAGTAGCTTGCCGCGCCCAGACCGCCGCCAGCCAGGGCTTGCGGGCTGATGCGGGCCATCATCAGGGTATCGGTCAGCACCATCAGCATGTGCGCCAACTGCGAGGCGATCAGCGGCCCGGCCAGGCGCAGCAAAGCCTTGAGTTCGGTTGTGGGCGCGACATGCATGGGGCAGTCCTTTTCCTGGGGTGATTAACGAAGGGCGATTCTGAGGCTTTGGTCAACTTTGCACAAAAGGATAAAAGCGATCATTGGCATGAGTATGACTCATGCATATATGCTCCCCGGTGATTCACCCCACAGCCCCGTATGGCAGGTGCCTCATGTCCCGTCAGCTTCCCCCGCTGTATGCCCTGCGCGCATTCGAAGCCGCTGCGCGGCTAAGCTCCTTCACCCGCGCCGGCGAAGAGCTGTCGATTACCCAGAGCGCGGTCAGCCGGCATATCCGCACACTGGAGGAGCACTTTGCCTGCCGCCTGTTCGTGCGCAGCGGCCGCAGCCTGCAACTGACCGAAGCGGCGCGGGTGCTGCTGCCCGGCGTGCGCGAAGGCTTTGCCGCGCTGGAACGGGCTTGCGATACCTTGCGCGGTGAGGATGACATCCTGCGCATGAAGGCCCCCTCGACCCTGACCATGCGCTGGTTGCTGGCGCGCCTTAGCCGCTTTCGCCACTTGCAGCCTGGCAACGAAGTGCAGCTGACCAGCGCCTGGATGGATGTCGACCACGTGGACTTCAATCAGGAACCTTTCGATTGCGCGGTGTTGCTCAGCGACGGGGTGTTCCCGCCGGAATGGGAAGTGCGCAAGTTGTTCCCGGAGTTGTTGATCCCCGTAGGTGCGCCAGACTTGCTCGACGAGGAGCCCTGGGACGAGCGTCGGCTGGCCTGCATCGAACTGCTGCACCCCACGGTGGACAAGCGCGACTGGCGGGAATGGTTGGAGCGCATGGGGTTGAGTGACAAGGTTTCGCTCAGGGGCGGGCAGGTGTTCGACACCCTGGAACTGGGCATGATTGCTGCGGCGCGTGGCTACGGCATTTCCATGGGCGATTTGCTGATGGTGGCCGAGGATGTGGCGCAGGGGCGCTTGAGCCTGCCATGGCCTACGGCGGTGCCCAGTGGGATGGATTATTACCTGGTGTGGCCGCGCACTCGGCCGGGGGGCGAGCGGTTGCGGCGGCTGAGCGATTTTCTGGAAGAGGAGGTGGCGGCGATGGATTTGCCGGATGTGGAAATCCTGCCGCCACTCTGATCGCCTGTACTGGCCTCATCGCCGGCAAGCCAGCTCCCACAGGTGCAGCGCTGGCCTCAAGGACTGCACCGAACCTGTGGGAGCGGGTTTACCCGCGAAGAGGCCGCAACGCCTTACATCGAGCCCAGGTTCAACGCCTGTGCACAGGCTTGCAGCGACCGGCGCTCGCTCTGCGCATACAGCGCCAGCTCATCCTGCACCTGCAGCCCCAGCGCCGCTTCGAACGCATCGCGATTGGCGTTGCTGCCATACTCGGCCTGCGCATCGTCACCCAGGTTGGACTGGAAGATCCCCGCCGCGCTCACCGGCAGGAAGTCCTCGTACACCAACGCCTCGAAGTGCACATGACCAGCCTCGATCAACCCTTCCAGTGTGGTCGGGCGGCCGTCCTGGTCTCGCGCGGCCAGGCCTTTTTCGGTGGCGAAGTAGCGGAAGTAGGCCAGCCCCTGTTCACGCATCTGCGCCAGGTCATCCGGGAATTCGGCAAAGGTGTCCTTCAGCAACGCCATGTAGCGTTCGGCATTGGCCTCGGCCGGGGCGCCACCCAGGGCGGCGCGGGTGGCGTCGAGCAGCTTGTCGTACAGCTGGCGGCCTTTAGGCGTCAGCGCCGCGCCGCGCTGCTCGATTTCGCCAAACCGCGCGGTATGGCTGCCTTCGCTGCCCTGCTGGTCGCTGAAGGCGACCTTTTCCTGCAGGGCCTTGAAGCTGGTCTGGCGCAGCAGGATCGGATGGCGGCGGGTGGGCGGGCCTTCGACCACGGCCTTCGGCGGGATGCCCTTGGCCGGCATGCCAAGCTGGATTGCATCGATGTCCAGGGTGCGCGGGGTCAGGTGGTTGATGTGCGGGCCCTTGAAGGCCACCACATCGGCGATCAGGCGGTGCTGGTCGTGCAACTGCTGGTACTGCTCGGCAGTGACGGTGGCGTCATGGTGCCAGCGGAAGGTGTGCAGCGCTTCCTGCACGAACGCCTCGGCATCGGCGGCGTTCAGGCCACCATCGCGCTCGCGTTGGTCGATCAGTTCAAGGGCGCGGGCAGTGAAGATCTGGCGCTTGGCCAGGATGCTCTCTGCCAGCTCGCGCAGTTGCGGGTTGTCGATCAGCTCCAGGCGCAGCAGCGAAGTGAAGACGCGGAACGGGCTGACGTGCAGCGACTGCTCGTGCACAGCGCGGAAGGCGGTGGAATGCACCGGCACGCCGGCGGAACTGAGGTCGTAGTAGCCGACTGGCTGCATGCCCATGACCGCGAACAGCCGGGCGATGGTGGCCAGCTCTGCGGCGGTGCCGACACGGATGGCACCATGGCGCTCCTGGTCCAGGCGCTCGATTTCGCCGGTCCAGCGCAGGGCCGCGGCAACCTCAGGTTGCTGGGCCATGACCTGCTGGTTGATTTCGCTCACCAGCTCCAGCAGCGTGCCGTACAGGGGCACTTCCTGTTTGTACATGAGCGACATGGCGGCAGAGAACTGCGCGCGGATGCTGTCGGGGCTGACGAAATCGTGGGCGGGCATCGCTAGCTTCCTGGTTGGGTTCGGACGCTTACATGAAAGCTGGGAATGCACTTGGCTCACAAGCGAAAAAAAGTGAGAGTGTCATTCCTTTTATGATCGACCTCAAGGGCCCTTTCGCGGGCACGCCCGCTCCCACAGGTACTGCACAGAGTTCAGAACTTGCGCGGTCCCTGTGGGAGCGGGCGTGCCCGCGAAGAGGCCCTCAAGCCGATAACTGCTCACGAATCCATTCCACCAACGCCCTTACCTTGGGCACCTCGGCCGCATGCTCGGCATACGCCAGGTAATGCGCCCCGGCACTGCGCATCGCGTGGTTCCACGGCACCACCAAACTCCCCTCGGCCAACTCCTTCGCTGCCAGGTAGCGCGGCACCAACGCCACCCCGCACCCGGCCTGCGCCGCACTAAGGGCCATGTAGAACGTATCGAAGCGCGGCCCATGGTAGGCACTGACGCTCTGCAAACCCAATTCCAGGAACCACTCGTGCCAGGCTTCCGGCCGCGAGGTGCTCTGCAATAGCACCAAATTGGCCAGCTCCGCGGCATCGCCCAGCTCAAGCCCCGCCAGCAGCTCCGGCGCGCACACCGGCACCACCTCCTCACCGAACAGCTCCACGCAGGTGGCCCCCGGCCAAGTGCCCTGGCCATAGAAGAACACCACGTCCGCCGAGCCCTGCAGCAGGGCGAACGGCTCCATCTCGTTGCGGATATCCAGGTGGATGTTGTTGTGGCGCTTGCCAAAGCCCTTGAGGTGCGGGATCAACCAGCGCACGCCAAAACTCGGTTGAGTAGCTACCTTCAATATCTCGGTCTGCTCGCCGTAGGTGAGCACGTAGCGGCTGGACATATCCACCTGGGTGAGGATCTTGTTGACCTCGGCCAGGTACAGGCTGCCCGCTGGCGTCAGCTGCAGGCGGCGGCGGATACGCAGGAACAGGTGATGGCGCAGCATGTCTTCAAGCTGCGCCACCTGCTTGCTGACCGCGCTCTGGGTCAGGTGCAGCTCCTCGGCGGCACGGGTAAAGCTCAAATGGCGGGCTGCAGCTTCGAAGCACTGCAGGGCGGTCATGGAGGGCACCAGGCGTTTGGACATAGCGGTCTCTGCGGCTCAAATCATTACCTGACGGAATGATATGCGGAATAAAGGTCGTTTGTTGCACTGGTGTGATCGGATTAATACTGATCCACATCATTTTTCCACCCCATCACCCGATGTAGGAGATGCACAAATGGTTGCTGGACTGCTCGAGCGCCTTGGCGTTGCTGCCGAGGCTTACACCCAGGGCGACTACCCTGTTCACACGCCGATCGACGGCAGCCAGATCGCCTCGGTGAAACTGCTCGGCAAGGCCGAGACCATCGCCCGCATCGATCAGGCCCAGAGCGCCTTCGAAGCCTGGCGCAGCGTGCCGGCCCCGCGCCGTGGCGAGCTGGTGCGTCTGTTTGGCGAAGTGCTGCGTGAGCACAAGGCCGACCTCGGCGAGCTGGTTTCGATCGAAGCCGGCAAGATCACTCAGGAAGGCCTGGGTGAAGTGCAGGAAATGATCGACATCTGCGATTTCGCCGTTGGCCTGTCGCGCCAGCTGTACGGCCTGACCATCGCTTCCGAGCGCCCTGGCCACCACATGCGTGAAACCTGGCACCCGCTGGGCGTGGTCGGCGTGATCAGCGCCTTCAACTTCCCGGTCGCAGTCTGGGCCTGGAACACCGCCCTGGCCCTGGTCGCCGGTAACTCGGTGGTATGGAAACCGTCCGAGAAGACCCCGCTGACCGCCCTGGCCTGCCAGGCGCTGTTCGAAAAAGCCCTGAAAGCCTTCGGTGATGCCCCGGCAGGCCTAGCACAACTGGTGATCGGCGGCCGTGAAGCCGGCGAAGCCATGGTCGACGACCCGCGCGTTCCGCTGGTCAGCGCCACCGGCAGCACCCGCATGGGGCGCGAAGTCGGCCCACGTGTGGCTGCCCGCTTCGGCCGCAGCATCCTCGAACTGGGTGGCAACAACGCCATGATCCTGGCCCCCAGCGCCGACCTCGACCTGGCCGTGCGTGGCATCCTGTTCTCCGCAGTCGGCACCGCCGGCCAGCGTTGCACCACCCTGCGCCGCCTGATCGTGCACCGTTCGATCAAGGACGAAGTGGTGGCCCGCGTCAAAGCCGCCTACGGCAAGGTACGTATCGGTGACCCACGCAAGGACAACCTGGTGGGCCCGCTGATCGACAAGCAGTCGTTCGACGCCATGCAGGGCGCGCTGGCCAAGGCCCGCGACGAAGGTGGCCAGGTATTCGGTGGCGAGCGTCAGTTGGCCGACCAGTACCCCAACGCCTACTACGTATCGCCTGCAATCGCTGAAATGCCGGCGCAAAGCGACGTGGTACGCCACGAAACCTTCGCCCCGATCCTGTACGTGCTGGCCTACGACGACTTCGAAGAGGCCCTGCGCCTGAACAACGAAGTGCCACAAGGCCTGTCGTCGTGCATCTTCACTACCGACATCCGTGAAGCCGAACGCTTCCAGAGCGCCTCGGGCAGCGACTGCGGCATCGCCAACGTCAACATCGGCACCAGCGGCGCCGAGATCGGCGGTGCGTTCGGTGGCGAGAAGGAGACCGGCGGTGGCCGTGAGTCCGGTTCGGATGCCTGGAAAGGCTATATGCGTCGTCAGACCAACACCGTGAACTACTCGCGCGAACTGCCGCTGGCGCAGGGTATCGTGTTCGACTGATCGGCTGATGCTGCATGGCCGGGGGCCTGGCCCCCGGTTCGCGGGTGGACCCGCTCCCACAGGTACAACACAGTTTCGAAACCTGTGATGCACCTGTGGGAGCGGGTTTACCCGCGAATGGGCCGCACAATGGCCCCTAACAAGAACAAGTTGCTGGAGCCGGGCCATGTCCGAACTGCGTCAAGAATGCTTGTGGGAATTCGTCAGCAAACCGACCGTCGCCGCCCAGGCCCTGGCTGGTGAGCACAAGGCCGATGTCTGCGTGATCGGTGGCGGCATTACCGGCCTGTCGGCGGCCATCCACCTGCTCGAACAGGGCAAGTCGGTGATCCTGCTGGAGGCCTGGAAGATCGGTCACGGTGGCTCCGGGCGCAACGTCGGCCTGGTCAACGCTGGCACATGGATCCGCCCCGACGATGTCGAGGCCACCCTCGGCCTGCAGCAGGGCAGCCGTCTGAACAAGGTGCTCGGCGAAGCCCCGGCTGAAGTGTTCGCCATGATCGAACGCCTCGGCATCGACTGCCAGGCCCAGCACAAAGGCACGCTGCACATGGCGCACAACGCCACCGGTATCGCCGACCTCGAAGCCCGCCACGAACAATGGCGCCGCCGTGGTGCCGATGTGGAGCTGCTGACCGGCGCCCAGTGCCAGGAATACTGCGGCACTGACAAGATTTCCGCCGCGCTGCTCGACCGCCGCGCTGGCACCATCAACCCCATGGGCTACACCCAGGGCCTGGCCGCAGCGGTGGCACGCCTGGGTGGCAAGCTGTTCCAGCAGTCTTCGGTCGAAGGCCTGGAGCGTGACGGCGATGCCTGGTGGGTGAAGACCGCGCGTGGTTCGGTGCGCGCCGACAAGGTGGTGATATCCACCGGCGCCTACACCGAAGGCGACTGGAGCAACCTGCAGAAGCAGTTCTTCCGTGGCTATTACTACCAGGTGGCGTCCAAGCCGTTGCAGGGGGCTGCAGCCGACAAGGTGCTGCCACATGGTCAAGGCTCCTGGGACACCCGCACCGTGCTCAGCAGCATCCGTCGCGACGACCAGGGCCGTCTGCTGCTAGGCAGCCTGGGCCGGGTCGACAACAAGCCGGCGTGGTTCGTGCGCAGCTGGGCCGACCGCATCCAGAGCCACTACTACCCGGAGCTGGGCAAGGTCGAGTGGGAAATGCACTGGACCGGCTGTATCGATTTCACCCCCGATCACCTGATGCGCCTGTTCGAGCCGGCGCCAGGGCTGGTGGCGGTGACCGGATACAATGGGCGGGGCAATACCACCGGGACCGTGATTGGCCGGGCGTTTGCCGAGTTCCTGCTGAAGGGTGAGGAGGGCAGCCTGCCGATTCCGTTCTCGCCGATGAAGGGCGTGAGTGCGCCCTCGCTGCGGACTGCGTTCTATGAGTCCGGGTTCTCGCTGTACCACGCGGGGCAATGCCTGAGAGTTGTGTTGTAAGCACTGGCCCCTTCGCGGGTAAACCCGCTCCCACAGGATCTCCACTGTCCTTGAGGCCTGTGTGGTCCCTGTGGGAGCGGGTTTACCCGCGAAGAGGCCAGCACAGGCTTACTTGTGCAACCAGCTGAGGAAGCCGCCCTTCTTGATCGAAACCGGCTTCTGCAACAACAACGACTCCCGGCTCTGCCGCCGAAATCGCTGCAACTTGCTCAACGCCGTCTGCACATCGCCGCGTTGCACGAGGCAGCTCTTCACCTGTTCCTTGTCGATTCGATACAGCACGCAACCGGTCAACGTGCGGAACTCGGCCAGCGATTCTTCTTCGTCGATGATCCCCTCGATACCTAGCACCTCGCCCGGCCCCATGCGCCCGGCCTCGACCAGCCTGTCGCCATCGCGAATCGACGCCGAAACCACCCCGCTGCCAATCACCAGCAAATGATCGGAATGCTCGCCCACGCCCAGAATTACCTGATCCGCCAGGTATTCCACCGCCGTCATGCGCTGGCTCAGCGCGTCGCGCTCTTCAGCGCTCAGCGAGCGGAACACCCGCACCTCGTCCAGCACCTCGCGCTGTCGGCTGCGTGGTGGCATGGCCAGGTCGGCGTTCCACATTACCCCGCTGGCCTCCAGGTGCCGGTGGGCCAGGTCGAACAGCTGGTTGCGCGCGTCGCCCTTCGCGCCCGCGTCGGCCACGAAGCCACTGGCTTCGTACTCCACTGATTCCAGCGTCGAGGCTTTCACCGTTACCTTTGGTTTTGGGGTTGCAAGAATGGCACTGACCCCTTGCAAGGCCTTTTCCAGCGCATCGAACACCCGCTTGGGCCGCACCTTGGCCGGCACCACCACGCTGATCGACACCCCGTGCACATCGGCCGGGCGGCTGTGGTTGAGCAGCCGGGCCTTGGCCGCTACCGAGTTAGGGATCACCGCCAGGCTGCCGGTGCTGGTGAGCAGGCGGGTGGCACGCCAGTCGATTTCCAATACCTTGCCTTCGGTGTTGTCGATGGAGATCGAGTCGCCAATCTGATACGGCCGCGTGGTGTTCAGGATGATGCCACTGAACACATCGGCCAATGTGCTCTGCAGCGCCAGGCCGATAACGATGGCCATTACCCCCGATGTGGCCAGCAGGCCTTTCACCGGCAACTGCAACACATAGCCCGCGGCAGCGACCACGGCTGCCAGGAAGATCAGCGCCCCCAGCACATCCTGCAGCAAACGCCCACCATGGCTGCCGCGGGCAACCAGCAACAGGCCGAACACCACCGTCACCGTGCGTGCGCCGAACAGCCACCAGCCGATCGCCAGTACCGTGGCGATCAGGTTGCGCGAGACATCATCGGGCCAGGGTGGCGGTTGCAGCGGGCTCATGCCGGCAGCCACCAGCACCGAGCTGAACAGCAGGAACAGCACCAGCCGCGCGCCGATGCGCCAGGCCCTTTGCTGGAGAGGAATCAGTTGCCAGAGCACGAGGTCGAGCAGGATCAAGGCGGTGCCGAGCAACAACGGGTATGACTGGATGAACGCCAGCATGGTGGTCTCGGGTGAGGGGAGGGCTGTGGGTAGTAATAGAGCAGGTTGGCCGGGCAGGCAATGGGGCCTGTGCCGGCCTCTTCGCGGCTAAAGCCGCTCCCACAGGTATTGCGCCCGATTCAAATCCAGCGCAATCCCTGTGGGAGCGGCTTTAGCCGCGAAAGGGCCGGGACAGTCCACACAAAACCATCGTTCATAAAACAGAACGCTAGAGCCAAAAACCGCTATCTACCGCCAAAAATGTCATGGTTTTAATCTTCTCCCATCAACGCGAAACACCCAACAAAGATCAAAATCTTCAGGAGCAACGACCATGACCAACTTCAAATACAACCGCCTGAACAAAGACGACGCCGCTGTCCTGCTGGTCGACCACCAGGCTGGCCTGCTGTCCCTGGTCCGCGATATCGAGCCGGACGCGTTCAAGAACAACGTATTGGCCTTGGCCGATCTCGCCAAGTTCTTCAACCTGCCGACTATACTCACCACCAGCTTCGAACAAGGCCCGAACGGCCCGCTGGTTCCGGAACTGAAAGCCTTGTTCCCGGACGCCCCGTACATCGCCCGCCCAGGCCAGATCAACGCCTGGGACAACGAGGATTTCGTCAAGGCAGTGAAGGCCACCGGCAAGAAACAGCTGATCATCGCCGGTGTGGTGACCGAAGTGTGCGTAGCCTTCCCGGCACTGTCGGCCCTGGAAGAAGAGTTCGAAGTGTTCGTGGTCACCGATGCCTCCGGCACCTTCAACGCCATGACCCGCGACGCCGCCCACGACCGCATGAGCCAGGCCGGCGCACAACTGATGACCTGGTTCGGCGTGGCCTGTGAGCTGCACCGCGACTGGCGCAACGACATTGAAGGGCTGGCCGCGCTGTGCTCCAACCACATCCCGGACTACCGCAACCTGATCAGCAGCTACAACGCTTTCAACGCCAACAAGTAAGCCAGATGCGCGGGCACCGCCAGCCGGTGCCCACCAAGGCAGCACACCTGTCCAATCCAGCGCCCGTCCGCCGTTGCACAGTGGATGCGGGCAAGCTCATCCCAAGGAACGCCGATGAACACCGCACCCCAAGACAACCGCAACGTGGTGACCCTGGTCATCCAGCACAAGGTTCGCGCCACTTCGCTGGTCGCATACGAAGCATGGCTCAAGCGCACGGTCAGCGCTGCGCGCCGCCAACCGGGGCACCTGGACGTCAACGTCATCCGCCCTGACGACGGCGGGCTGCATTTCACCACCGTGGTGCGCTTCGCCGATGCCAGCCTGCTGCAGGCCTGGGTCAACTCGGCCGAGCGCCAGACACTGGTCAACGAAGTACTGCCGCTGCTCGAGGGCGGTGACCACACCCAGGTGCACGACGACCCGGAGTTCTGGTTCACCCCGCCGAGCACCAGCGCAGCGCAGCCGCCGCGCTGGAAGCAGGCGCTGCTGACCTACCTGGTGATCTGCCCGATGACCATGGTCATTCCGCAACTGCTGGCGCCGCTGTTCGCACGCTTCCCGCAGCTGGGGGGCGCAATCACCAGCAACCTGATCGTCAACCTGTTCGTCATCCTGCCCGTGGTGTTCTACATCATGCCTTGGGTAACCCGCCGCTGCGCCAACTGGCTGCGTGGCTGAGCCAAGCCTTTACCTCGACATTTTCAAGGAGATACCGACATGAGCACGTTCGTTACCCGCGATGGCACTTCGATCTACTTCAAGGACTGGGGCAGTGGCAAGCCCGTGCTGTTCAGCCACGGCTGGCCACTGGATGCCGACATGTGGGATTCGCAGATGGAATTCCTGGCCAGCCGCGGCTACCGCGCCATCGCCTTCGACCGCCGTGGTTTCGGCCGTTCGAGCCAGCCGTGGAGCGGTTACGACTACGACACCTTCGCCGATGACATCGCCCAGCTGATCGAGCACCTCGACCTGCGCGACGTGACCTTGGTGGGCTTCTCGATGGGTGGCGGTGACGTCAGCCGCTACATCGCCCGACACGGCAGCGAGCGGGTGGCAGGGCTGGTGCTGCTGGGCGCGGTAACGCCGGTGTTCGGCAAGCGTGACGACAACCCTGAAGGTGTCGACCTGTCGGTGTTCGAGGGCATCCGCGCCGGCCTGCGCGCCGACCGGGCGCAGTTCATCGCCGATTTCGCTGCGCCGTTCTATGGCATAAACCATGGGCAGCAGGTGTCCCAAGGTGTGCAGACCCAGACCCTGAACATTGCGCTGATGGCATCGATCAAGGGCACCCTGGATTGCGTGACCGCGTTCTCCGAAACCGACTTCCGCCCGGATATGGCCAAGATCGATGTGCCGACTCTGGTGATCCATGGCGATGACGACCAGATCGTGCCGTTCGAGACCACCGGCAAGCAGGCGGCGGAACTGATTCGCGGGGCTGAGCTGAAGGTGTATGCAGGGGCGCCGCACGGGTTTGCGGTGACTCATGCACAGCAACTCAATCAAGACTTGCTGGCGTTCCTTCAGAAGTAACTGTGCTGGGGCATTCGCGGGTAAACCCGCTCCCACAGGGACACCACCGGCCTTGAAAACTGTGATATCCCCTGTGGGAGCGGGTTCACCCGCGAAGAAGCCAGCCCAGGCAGCACAAATGCTGAACCGGGCTAACCTTCAACCACCCACCGCACATCCATCCAAGCCTTGCCCCTACACCAACCGGCATGCTCCGCAGTTGCGCCTGCCGCTACCGCACCCGGACGGAGAAGACCATGTCCCAGGACCGCAACGACAAGACCCGTCGCCAGTTCCTCGCCACCAGTACCGTGCTCGGTGCCGCCGGCGCGCTCTGGTCCGCATTGCCCTTTACCGGCTCCGCCGGTTCCGCTCACGCATCCACCCAAGGAGGTTCCATGACCGCCGATCTCATTCTGTTCAACGGTAAACTGCACACCGTTGATCGTGAAAAGCCCACCGCGACCGCCGTCGCCATCAAGGATGGCCGTTTCATCGCGGTAGGCAATGACGCCGAAGCCATGGCCCACAAGGGCGCTACCACGCAGATCATCGACCTCAAGCAGCGCACGGTAATCCCCGGCCTGAACGACTCGCACCTGCACCTGATCCGTGGTGGCCTGAACTACAACCTGGAATTGCGCTGGGAAGGTGTGCCGTCGGTGGCCGATGCCCTGCGTATGCTCAAGGACCAGGCCGCGCGTACGCCCACCCCGCAGTGGGTGCGCGTGGTCGGTGGCTGGAACGAGTTCCAGTTCGCCGAAAAACGCATGCCCACCCTGGAAGAAATCAACCAGGCTGCACCGGACACCCCGGTATTCCTGCTGCACCTGTATGACCGTGCGCTGCTCAACCGCGCCGCGCTCAAGGCCGTCGGTTACACCAAGGACACGCCCAACCCGCCGGGTGGGGAGATCCAGCGAGACAAGTTCGGCAACCCGACCGGCATGCTCATCGCCCGCCCCAACGCGATGATTCTCTACGCCACCTTGGCCAAGGGGCCGAAACTGCCACTGGAATACCAGGTCAACTCCACTCGCCAGTTCATGCGCGAGCTCAATCGCCTGGGCCTGACCAGCGCCATCGATGCCGGTGGTGGCTACCAGAACTACCCGGACGACTATCAGGTGATCCAGGAGCTGGCCGACAACAACCAGCTGACCGTGCGCATTGCCTATAACCTGTTCACCCAGAAGCCCAAGGAAGAGCTGGACGACTTCCGCAAGTGGACCTCCAGCGTGAAGCTGCACAGCGGCACCGACTTCCTGCGCCACAATGGCGCTGGCGAAATGCTGGTGTTCTCCGCCGCCGACTTCGAGGACTTCCTCGAGCCGCGCCCGGACCTGCCGCAGACCATGGAACAAGAGCTGGAACCGGTGGTGCGCCACCTGGTCGAGCAGCGCTGGCCGTTCCGCCTGCATGCCACTTACAACGAATCGATCACGCGCATGCTCGATGTGTTCGAGAAGGTGAACCGCGACATCCCGTTCAATGGCCTGCCGTGGTTCTTCGACCACGCCGAAACCATCACCCCGCAGAACATCGAGCGAGTGCGTGCGCTGGGCGGCGGTATCGCCATCCAGGACCGCATGGCCTTCCAGGGTGAGTATTTCGTCGACCGCTACGGTGCCAAGGCCGCCGAGCAGACCCCGCCGATCAAGCGCATGCTCGACATGGGCGTGCCGGTGGGCGCCGGTACCGACGCTACCCGCGTGTCCAGCTACAACCCGTGGACCTCGCTGTACTGGCTGGTCAGCGGCAAGACCGTCGGTGGCATGGAGCTGTACCCGGAAGGCCTCAGCCGAGACACTGCGCTGCAGCTGTTCACCCAAGGCAGCGCCTGGTTCTCCAGCGAACAGGGCAAGAAAGGCCAGATCAAGGTGGGCCAGCTGGCCGACCTGGCGGCGCTGTCGCTGGACTTCTTCAGTGTCGATGAAGAGGCGATCAAGGGCATCGAGTCGGTGCTGACCGTGGTCGACGGCAAGGTGGTGTATGGCGCGGCGGAATTCGACAAGCTCGGCCCGCCCCAGGTGCCAGTGCTGCCGGAATGGTCGCCGGTGACCAAGGTGCCGGGCCACTGGCGCGTGGGCACGCCATCGCTGGCAGCGGTGGCGCACCAGTGTGTGGGGCCTTGCGGGGTGCATGCGCACAGCCATGAGAAGGCACGGCATTCGAATGTGCCGGTGAATGACTTCCAGGGCTTCTGGGGGGCGTTGGGTTGTTCGTGCTTTGCTTTCTAAGCTGAGCTGATGTGGAGAAGGGGGCCAGTTATTGGCCCCCTTTTTTGTTCCTTCTGTGCTGGCCTCTTCGCGGGCTCGCCCGCTCCCACAGGGATAACACAAACCTCAAGGTTGTCGTTGTACCTGTGGGAGCGGGCGAGCCCGCGAAGAGGCCAGAAAGGCCAACATCAATGGTGAGCCTTGTGCTCAGCTCCAGCCAACAGATGCCGAATCTTCACTTCCACACCCTCGGTCTGCAACATCCGCACCCGGGCCTCGATCTTCAGCTCACCCCGGGTTACCCGGTGGTGATGCCTCAAATGCTCCAGCCACGATTCCTCGAAGAAGAACTCCAGCCACAACGCCGGGTCCGCACTGTCGCGCATCAACCCCCACGACAACGCGCCATTGCGCTTGCGCATCGCCTCCAGCTCCCGCGCAGCCTGCTGGAACGCGTCCGCCTTGGCTGGCTCGATGTGGTATTCCACGGTGACCATCACCGGCCCGCTTTCCTTGTCCATGTCGTCGCTCAGCAGCGGCACTGGCCAATGCAGTGACGGCGTCAGCTCCTCGGCTGCGGTTTCCGGCAGCGCTACCTTGCAGGTCAGCAGCGTGCCCAGCGCCAGGCCACCTGCGGCCAGCAGCAGGCTCAAGGTGATCGTCGCATGGCTGGCCAGCGTGCCCCACAGCAACCCGCCACTGGCCATGGCACCAAAGAAGATCAGGATGTACACCGACAACGCCCGCGCCCGTACCCAGGCCGGCACCGAGGTCTGCGCCGCCACCTGCAGGTTGGACAGCACGGCGATCCACGCCGCGCCGCTGAGCAGCATCGCCGGCAGCAGCACATAGAAATTGCGCACCAGCGCCAGTGCCAGCAGGAACAGGGCATACAGCAGGCTGGCGAGCAGCACAAGGCGGTCGCGGCTGATGCGTTCGCGCAGGCGTGGCAGCAAGGTGGCGCCGGCCACCGCGCCAATGCCGATGGCCGCCAGCAGCAGGCCGAAATCGGCGGCGGTGCCGTGCATCTCGCCACGCACGATCAACGGCAGCAGCGAGGTGCCGGCGCTGGCGCAGAAAAAGAACGCCAAGGCGCGCAATATCACGGCTTGCAAGGGCTTGGCGCTGCGCGCGAAACGCAGCCCGGTGCGCATGGCGCCGACGAAGCGCTCGGCCGGCAGCAGCGGTTCCTTCACCTCGCGTTTCCACAGGAACAGCACCAGGATCACCCCGGCGAACGAGATGGCATTCAGGGCGAAGGTCAGCCACGGGCCGACCATGCTCACCACCACGCCCGCCAAAGCCGGGCCGATGGCGCGCGACACGTTGATACCGACACTGGATAGCGCCACCGCGTTGGCCAGGTCGTCCTTGCCCACCAGCTCCGGTGTCAGCGCACTCCAGGCCGGCATCATCAGTGCCGTGCCGATGCCCAGCGCCAGGGTAAGCGCCAGCAGCAGGGTGACGTTCATCAGCCCGAGCAGGGTCAGGGCCGCCAGCACCACAGCCACCGACGACATCCACAACTGCACCAGCAACAGGTAGCGGCGCTTGTCGACGATATCCGCCGCCGCGCCGGCCGGCAGGGCGAGGAAGAACATCGGTAGCGAGCCGGCTACCTGGATCAGAGCCACATGCAACGGGCTGGCCGACAGCGTGGTCATCAGCCAGCCGGCGCCTACCTCATGCATCCAGGTGCCGATGTTGGAAGCGATGGTGGCGATCCACAGCATGCGGAAGGTGGTGTTGCGCAATGGGCTCCAGGCGCCTGAAGGGGACGTGCTCATGTCAGAAGCTGCCTTTGAGTGGGTATTCGATGATCAGGTAGATCCGGTCGATGTCATCGCCGGCCTGGGCCTGGTTGGCGCGGTGGCTGACGTGGGAAAACGACAGGCTCAGGTCCTTGGCGGCGCCGGACTGCACCACGTATTTCAGGTCGATGTCGCGCTCCCAGTGCTTGCCGCCGTCGCCGTACTGGTCCACATAGGCGCCGCCGGCCGGAGCATGGCTGCCGTCGATGCCACGGCCGCTGACGTAGCGGCCCATCAGGCTCAGGCCGGGGGCGCCGAGGGTGGCGAAGTCGAGGTCGTAGCGCAGTTGCCACGAGCGCTCGCCGGGGCCGTTGAAGTCGGCGTACTTGATCGAGTTGGCCAGGTAAATGGAATCGCCGCCGACGAAGTCGAACGGGGTGTCGCCCTCGACCTTCTGGTAGGCCAGGCTCAGCGCCTGGGCGCCGACGCTGTATCTGGCCAGCAGGCTGTAGGCGAGGGTGTCGATTGCCCCGGCACTGGCATTGCCGGTGTCGCGGGTCTTGTACAGGTTGCCGTCCAGGCGCCAGTTGCCTTCGGCCAGGTTCAGGTTGAGGTAAGCCTGGCGCCAGGTGTCCTCCAGCTGGCCAGCGTACAGCGCGCCGCCGAATGGCCCGTCGGGAGCGAACGCGGCACCGGCCAGGCTGATGGCGCGGTTGTCGGTGGTAGCGCCGTAGCCGCTGAAGTCATCATGGCTGGAGCTGTTGTCCTGGTTGTTGAAGGCGGTGAAGCGCCCGGCCTGCAGGCGCCAGTCTGGCAGGTCGGTGTTGTCCAGGAACCAGCCGGTGGCGTATTCCGGGTGCAGGCGTTTGTCGCTGGTGTCGAACACCGGGGTTTCCACGGTCATTTCGCCGTAGCGCAGCTGGGTGTTGCCCAGGCGTAGCTTGAGTGCCGCGCCGGCGCTGGAGTAGTCGGACTCGGCCCGGCCATCGCTGTCGCGCGGCAGCAGGCCAGTGCCGGCATGGCCGCGGCCGCCGTCGAGCTTGAGGCCGAGAAAACCATGGACATCGATGCCGACGCCGAGCGTGCCCTCGGTGAAGCCGGAGCGGATTTCGCCAATGAAGCCCTGGGCCCATTCCTGGCGGTAGTTCTGGCCACTACCGGAGGGCGAGCGGAAGTCGCTGTGCAGGAAGTAGTTGCGGCTGAGCAGCGACCAGCCGGGCTCTTCGGCCTGGCTGAGCGCCGGGCACAGGGCGAGGGTGGCGAGCAGGGTGCGGCCTGGTCCGTGAGTGGCGCGGATCATGGAGGCTCCTGGGGGAATGATCCGGGACTGTGAATGAAGGATAGGCCAGGGGTCTTGTATATGTGTGCTCTGGCTGGTTTTGCCGGTGCCGGCCTCTTCGCGGGTAAACCCGCTCCCACAGGTACTGCACAGGACTTGGAGCTAATGGTGACCTGCTTTCACAGGTACTGCACAGGACTTGGAGCTAATGGTGACCTGCTTTCACAGGTACTGCACAGGCCTTGGAGCTAGTGATGACCCTGTGGGAGCGGGTTTACCCGCGAAGAGGCCGGCACAGGCGGCAACCGGCTCAAGCCATGTCGCTGATCGCAAACTCCTCGGCCAGATGGTCGATCAGCGCCCGCACCGACGGCAGCAACCCGCGCCGCGACGGGAAGATCGCATGCACGATGCCGCAGCGCGGGTGCCAGTCCGGCAGCAACTCCACCAGCCGCCCTGCCGCCAGGTCCTCGCGCACCGCCACCCGCGGCAGGTGCGCAATGCCCACCCCCGCCACCACGAAATGGCGCAAGGCGAACAGGTCGTCAGTCACCATGCGTGGCGTGTGCGGGATGACGATGCTGCGGCTGCTGTCCTCGCCCTGGAACAGCTCCCATTGATACTCCCGCTGCGCGCTGCCCCAATGCACGCTGGGCAGCGTGCCCAGCAACTGTGGGTCAAACCCCTTGGGCAGTTGCTCCAGGTACTGCGGCTGACCGACCAGGCACTGGGTACTGTTGCTCAGTACCTTCATCACCATGTCGGTGTTCTCCAGCGGTGGAAAGCGCACCCGCAGGGCGACGTCGAAACCCTCGTGCAGCAGGTCGACGCGGCGGTTGGTGCTCTCTATGAACAGTTCCACTTGCGGGTACTTGAGCATGTAGCGGGTCAGCATCGGCCCGACCCAGGAATTGAGCAGGGTGGTCGGGCAACTGATACGCACCAGACCGCGCGGTTCGCTGCGGTTGCGCTCGATGATCTCCGCCGCGCCCTCGGCCTCCACGCGCATGGCCAGGCAGCGATTGTAGTAGGCCTGGCCGATCTCGGTGAGCGAGCAGTGGCGGCTGGTGCGGTGCAGCAGGCGTACGCCCAGTCGGTCTTCGAGATCGGCAATGCGCCGGCTGAGCTTCGACTTGGGCATGTCCAGCGCCCGGCCAGCCGGGGCGAAGCCGCCGTGCTCGACTACCTGGGTGAAGTAGTAGAGGGAGTTGAGGTCTTCCAATGATCGGTCTCCGGTTGTTGGTTGCCTGTACTGGCCTCTTCGCGGACACGCCCGCTCCCACAGGTACTGCACAGGGCTCAAACCCGGCGCCATCCCTGTGGGAGCGGGTTTACCCGCGAAGAGGCCGGCACAGCCCCCACAAATCCATCGTTCATAAAACGGAACGCTAAAGCCAAATTCTGCTATCTACCGCCACAAAGGTGATGATTTTAATCTGTGCCCATCAACGCGAAACACCCCAGATTGCTGAAAAATTCATAACCCTTAGGAGCACAGACCATGAGCAAATTCACCTACAACCGCCTGAACAAAGACGACGCCGCTGTCCTGCTGGTTGACCACCAGGCTGGCCTGCTGTCCCTGGTCCGTGACATCGAGCCGGACAAGTTCAAGAACAACGTACTGGCCCTGGCCGACCTGGCCAAGTTCTTCAACCTGCCGACCATCCTCACTACGAGCTTCGAGCAAGGCCCCAACGGCCCGCTGGTACCAGAGCTGAAGGCCCTGTTCCCGGACGCCCCGTACATCGCCCGCCCAGGCCAGATCAATGCTTGGGACAACGAAGACTTCGTCAAGGCGGTGAAGGCCACCGGCAAGAAGCAGCTGATCATCGCCGGCGTGGTGACCGAAGTGTGCGTAGCCTTCCCGGCGCTGTCGGCCCTGGAAGAGGAGTTCGAAGTGTTCGTGGTGACCGATGCTTCCGGCACCTTCAACGAAATGACCCGCGATGCTGCCCATGACCGCATGAGCCGCGCCGGCGCGCAAATGATGACCTGGTTCGGCGTGGCCTGTGAGCTGCACCGCGACTGGCGCAACGACATCGAAGGGCTGGCGGCGCTGTGCTCCAACCACATTCCGGATTATCGCAACCTGATTACCAGCTACAACGCGCTGACTGCGGGTAAGTAACAGCCCGTTAGTTGAATGCAAAAAGGCCGGCTTCCTCTGTAGGGAGCTGGCCTTTTTTGTTTGCTGCGCTGGCCCTTTCGTGGGTAAACCCGCTCCCACAGGTACTGCACAGTTTCAGCGCCTGTGGTGATCCTTGTGGGAGCGGGTTTGTTCTGGTCAAGTATTTCCGGACACCAGTTACGGTGATCAAGCCGCCTGCTGCTCCATAGCTATTGGCGACAAGTAGTTGTTGTAGCTATGGAGCCTGATTCGGTTGTATCGCATGAAGAAGCTGGTCATGTCCTGCTTGGCCTCTTCAACTTCCTTGTAGCCCTTAGGCGGCACCCATTCTGACTTTAGCGTCCCAAAGAAACGCTCTGTCGGTGCGTTGTCCCAGCATTGTCCCCTGCGGCTCATGCTCTGCGTTATCCCATGCTCAAGCAGCTCGGACTGGAAGCGCTGGCTGGTGTATTGGCAGCCTTGATCCGAGTGAAACATCAAGCCTGCATGCTTGCCCCTGACCCCTACTGCCATCCTCAGCGCCTTGCTAACCAGGTTGGCGTCGTTGATCAGAGAAAACGCCCAGCCAACGATCCGACGCGCGAACAAATCAATCACTACTGCTAGGTGATACCAGCGCTTCCCGACCATCAAACTGGTCACATCACCGCACCAGACCTGGTTAATTGCTGTTGGCTCAAAGTTACGCGCGAGCAGATTCTTGGCCACAAACGCTTCAACGCCTTTGGAGCGATTTCGATGCGGACGGCGTTGCTTGCTGTCCAGATTCGCCTCCTCCATGAGTTTTCCGGCCAGATACCGTCCCACCTTGAGCTGCTGGGCCTTCAGGTACTCAGAGATCATTCTCGCACCCGCGCTTCCCCTGCTTTCGACGTGCAGCTGAACGACTTTTTCTCTGAGTTCGTCACGCTTGGTATTCGGTGCTGAACGGCGGCGAAGCCAGTCATAAAACGCGCTACGGGACACGCTCAGCGCACTGCAAAGGAGGCTGGTCGGATACGAGCCTGACTCTCTCAGTTCCTCGATCAGGAAAAACGATCGGGATCCGACATCAAGAGAGCCGTAGCCTTTTTTAAGATTTCAGCCTCGGTCTCCAGGCGCTTGATCTTGGCTCGCAGCTGCTGGAGCTCTCGCTGTTCGTCGCTGATCGCTTTGGTACCGGCTACTGGCTGGCCCTTCTGTCGCTCTTTACGTACCTGATCAACCCAGCGGCGCAGGGCTGTAGGGCCGACGTCCATTGAAGCGCAGACGTCGGGAATCGAGCAGTGGTCATCTAGAACCATGCTGGCGGCACGTTGCTTGAACTCGCGGGTGTAGGTCTTTCGTTCTTGCATGAAACCTCCTGATTGGGCGAATCATATCGCCCTTAAGAGGTGTCCGGGATCATTAGGCCAGTTCAAACCCGCTCCCACACGTACTCACCAGGACGTAAGAATAGTGATATTCCCTGTGGGAGCGGGTTCACCCGCGAAGAGGCCAGAACAGGCAACAAAAAAGCTAAAGCCTCACCGCTGATCCCGCCCTACGGTGTATCATCCGCCCCCCAAATGATTAAAAAGTGACGTCGCGCGCTGCCCGCCAGCCCCGCGACCTTCTGGCGTTGCGCCAGAACCGACAATGGACTAACGGACCCGACCATCGTGACCCAGACCAAGCCCCTCGCCCTGCTGACCCTCGCCCTGGCCCTGACCGGCTGCGCCAGCGGCACCGCGCCCCATCCCACCAGCAGCCTGGGCTGGAACCACCCCGCCATGCAGCTGGGCGGCGACAACGGCCTGCCACTGCGCACGGAAAGCCCCTGCCGCAAGCGCGGCTGCGACAACGACAAGCTGTTCTTCAACCCGGGCAAAACCGAGCCGAGCGTCACCACCATCCACCGTGGCTGGTAGGAAAATTCTTCTTTCAGGCCGGTGACTTAGGTCATTTGCGAACATTCGCAAGGAAGTGGTTTACAGGCGCCAACCGATCGTTATAATGACGCCCCATTGCCGGTATAGCTCAGATGGTAGAGCAACTGACTTGTAATCAGTAGGTCCCGGGTTCGATTCCTGGTGCCGGCACCATACGAAGTATCAAAAAAGGCTCACCGAAAGGTGGGCCTTTTTTGTTTTCAGGGTCGCCAAAGCACGTCTCAGCCTTGGCCCAGGCTGGGACAGGGGCAAATGGCTTGTATCGCCTGTACCGACCCCATCGCTGGCAAGCCAGGCTCCACATGTACAGCGTTAACCCGAAGCCAGCGCAGTACCTGTGGGAGCGGGTTCACCCGCGAATCAGGCGACTCGGTGGAGGGCACCGGCTGCACCGATTTTCGCGGCTAAAGCCTACAGAATTAGCGCAAGGCTTGAGGTCAATGCGGTCGGTGTAGGAGCTGGCTTGCCTGCGATGGGCTGCGCAGCGGCCCCAGCAATCCCAAAGAAGACACCACTCTCTTATCAACACCCAAAACGAATATCTGAACTTGCAAATGGCAGGATCGAGAAGTTCACCCTCGACGCCATGATAGACATGCTCGACAAGCTCGGCTTTCGTACCAGCCTCACCCTGCCCTCGAACGATGCCGGTTCACCGCCGCAGATCGTGATCACTCAGGCACCTGGCAGCTGAACCAACACCCCATTTCCTGCTGCTCGTGTTTGAGCAATAAAGACGTAGCGCAGACCCTACGCACAGCGTGCTAAAGAGCCACAACTCTGCTTTTTGCAAAGCGATGTTTCAACGAAACAACTCTGGCGCCATCCGTGGTTAAAGTGCCCTGCCTACCTCAGGAGCCTGCCTCATGCTGCACCTGCAAACCCCTTTGGCGCAGGCTGTGCGCCAACTCTTCGATAGAGCCTTGCCACTACTGGCTGGACAGCGTTCGGGAACAGTCAAGATCTATGTATTTGGCGGGTGCGCCTTGCACATGCTGACGAATGCCCGCGGCAGTGCGGACGTCGATGCGGAGATTCAGGCCAGCGAACACCTGCTCAGGGAGGAAATAAAGGCAGTTTATGCCGCGCCGGAAGACTACGAGCAGGATGGTCAGGACCTGTCCGTGGTGTTCGACCAGCAATTCAATAACTCGCTATGCCCCTTGCATGAAGACTACGATGCGCGGGCAATCCTCCTTCCCGGCCAAGAGTCCTCTCCTTTACAGGTTTTCATCGCTCACCCGATCGATCTCGCCATTTCGAAACTCGGGAGATTCACCGAACGCGACCAGGATGACATCAATCTGCTTATCAGGTCAGGCAAGCTGAACCTCAAGGAATTTGATAGGCTTGCCAGGGAGGCAATCGACTATTACCCCTGTGATAGAAGCACCGTAACCAGCTGCCTGAGGTTGATTCTCGATGAAGCGCGAGAGTGGGGCCAGTAATACCAGTGAGGCGATGACTGTGCCCTCGAATACGGCGCATGGGGCCCGGCATTGCGACACCTCCTCGCTCGATTACTCGCTAGAAAAACTCTGGGCGCTTGTGTCCTCTGACATGCCCTCCTCTGATCAACATGCCCGTCAGGCACTCGATCACCTCGTCGTTCAAGCTACAAAAACCTCCCTGGACAAGCTCGACAAGGCCGTCGCCGAGACCTTCGCTCTCCTCTTCTGGTACAGAAATGAGGATATGCGCGAAGCGCTGGAAAATCGCTTGAACATGCCAAGGCTCGCCCCCGTAAGGAAGCGGCGCCTGATGTATCTGGTTGACCGGCTTCGCCGTTTTCCATGCATGAAGCCGGAACAAGCCGAGCAGATGAAGAAGCTGGTCACCCGCTGGAAGGACCTGGCTCAAGCTCTGAATGGAAAACAGGTAGAAAAGGCGCAAGCGGTAAACCGTTACGACAAGGTTGCTGCTACGTGGGGCGTGGCTGAGCCCGTATCCAGTCTGATGAACATGGTGCTAGAACTGCAAACCCGGCACTTCGTGGATGCCCATCATCTGCCGAACGGCTATGCCCAGTTGGCAACGCGTCCCCCTCACCACTGATCCGGTAATGTTGGGTCAGTTGTTTGTAGTGGCTGTACTCCTCCCAGATTGATCTCAATCAAGCCTAACGCACCACCGCATCAAACTCGCTGTGAAGT